>NZ_JCATZN010000086.1:0-207 GCF_059694505.1 Leisingera sp. ANG49 | reverse complement strand
CGCATTGAGCGCCAGCAGGTTGGTCTGGAAGGCGATGTCGTCGATCACCGAGATGATCTGGCTGATGTGGTTCGAGCTCTGCTCGATCTCGGTCATCGCCGAGACCGCGCTCTGCACCACTTCGCGGTTGTTTTCCGCCTCGGTGCGGGCCGCGGCCATGGTCGCCTCGACGCTGCGGGCGCCGTCGGCGGCGGATTTGACGCTGGC
>NZ_JCATZN010000085.1:0-219 GCF_059694505.1 Leisingera sp. ANG49 | reverse complement strand
GGGTGTGGCGCCTGGCCATCCCATACTCTACAGCGAGATCGATCAACCTCCGTCCCGTCGGGACTGCGCTCCCCGCTTCAGACGCGGGAGCTCAGATCAGGCGGTGGCCTCCTTTGTCCATTGATAGTCGGTTCCATTTTTCCAGAGCGTCAGCATAAGTACGGCGATTTTGCGGGCCGTCGCGACCGCCGCCTTGCGGAAGCCGCGCCGTCCGGCCAG
>NZ_JCATZN010000084.1:0-224 GCF_059694505.1 Leisingera sp. ANG49 | reverse complement strand
TAGTCTGGCGCTGGTCGATGCCATACTCACGGCAAACGCAGCTGAAGATGTGTGCGAAGGCCGGTGTGTCCTGCTTGCGATTGGCGAACTGGATGCCGTTATCCGTCAGAACAGAATGGATTTTGTAGGGCACTGCAGCGATGAGATTGCGCAGGAACTGGGCCGCGACCATCTTGCCCGCTCACTCGTGCAGCTCGACATAGGCGAACTTGGAAGTGCGGTCG
>NZ_JCATZN010000083.1:0-233 GCF_059694505.1 Leisingera sp. ANG49 | reverse complement strand
GGCCTGTTAACGCTTCTCTGAACCAGTCGGCGTCATAGCCACGATCCCCAAGCAGCCAACCGACTTTTAGCAAGCTGCTTAGCAGCGCCCGCGCGCCGATGTAATCGCTGACCTGACCGGCGGTAATAAACAGGCTGAGCGGCAGGCCATGGCTGTCGCAGATGGCGTGCAGTTTGGTATTCATGCCGCCCTTGGTTCGACCGATCAGGCGGCCGCACCCCCCTTTTTCGCGG
>NZ_JCATZN010000082.1:0-233 GCF_059694505.1 Leisingera sp. ANG49 | reverse complement strand
TAGCCGTTCAGCACGGCGATACGAACCTGCAGCTCGGCGACCTGGCGCTCGAAGTCTCGGGCCATCAGGGATTGGCCGAGCAGCTTGATGCAGTTCATCTTGCTTTCGACACGGCTCCGACGGTGGTAGCCGCTCCACCGTCGCCAGATGGCGCGGCCCAAGTACTTCGAGGCTCGCAGCGCTTCGTTGCGGGCGACGGCGCCGGGACTCGTTGGTTTCCAAGGCTTTGCGTT
>NZ_JCATZN010000081.1:0-247 GCF_059694505.1 Leisingera sp. ANG49 | reverse complement strand
ACTGCGCCTGAGCGGTACAGATCATTGAAGCCGGAATAGCCATCCGCGTGCATCCAGCCCCTGTAGTTGGCCAGATGCGCTGAGGGATGCTCGCCTTTGCGGTTAGATGTGAACTGGTACCAGGCGGCAGGCGGATCAGGTCCGCCCCATGGGCGTTCATCCCGAACATAGGTCCAGACGCGGGCCGTCGCGCACTTGCCCTTGGCCTGCATTTTGATTGGGGTATCATCCGCAAAGATAGCCTGGC
>NZ_JCATZN010000080.1:0-253 GCF_059694505.1 Leisingera sp. ANG49 | reverse complement strand
GCCGCCCGTCTGGCCAGTTGTACACATTAGAATTGCTATGTTTAAAGGTCGGAAGGCCACTGCTAATCTTATGAATATATACTACTTCCCTTTCTGGACTTTTCTGTCAGTGGCGGCCTCTCGCGCTCATTAGTGAGCTCCCCCCAACAAATGTGCATTCCCCTTTAAGTGCACATTGCTATGAGAGGCCGCCGCTGATCATTTCTCAAAATCAATCAAATAAACCGCTGGTGATCGGTGGGTTGATTGTTGT
>NZ_JCATZN010000079.1:0-264 GCF_059694505.1 Leisingera sp. ANG49 | reverse complement strand
CGGCGAGGCGCTGCAGAGCATCGTCGAGCAGGTCACCCATATCTCGCAGCTGGTCTCCGGCATTGCCGAAGGCGCGGCGGAGCAGTCCACCGGCCTCAACGAGATCAACACCGGCGTCACCCAGCTGGACCAGGTGACCCAGCAGAACGCGGCGATGGTGGAAGAGGCCACCGCGGCGGGCCACATGCTGAACACCGACGCGGGCAAGCTGGCCGAGCTGGTGGCGCATTTCCGGGTCTCCGGCGGCACCCTGTCCGCCCGCCC
>NZ_JCATZN010000078.1:0-296 GCF_059694505.1 Leisingera sp. ANG49 | reverse complement strand
GCTTCGCGGATACAGATCATCGCGTTCTTGCCGATCCGGTTCAGGCCGTCGCCCAGGCCCACGGTGGTGGTGGTCTTGCCTTCGCCCGCCGGGGTCGGGTTGATCGCGGTCACCAGGATCAGCTTGCCGTCTTCCTTGTCCTGAACGGAGTTGATGAAGCTCTGCGACACCTTCGCCTTGTCGTGGCCGTAGGGCAGCAGATCGTCATTGGAAATCCCGATCTTCGCGCCAATCTCCTGGATCGGCTTCTTCTGCGCTTCACGCGCAATCTCGATGTCACTCTTGTAGCTCATGGC
>NZ_JCATZN010000077.1:0-299 GCF_059694505.1 Leisingera sp. ANG49 | reverse complement strand
TGTCTGGCATCAGCACCTGTGGGCCTGATTGAGGGATTTTCATAACGGAAGGTTTCTGGCTCATCTGAACCGTCAAGGAGTGAAGATGAGACGGAAAGCTGGAACCGACAAACCGACGGCTGATCGGGTCTTCAAAGACATCCGCCGCAAGACGCGCAAGCACCATTTGGCTGAGGAAAAGATCCGCATTGTGCTGGAGGGCTTGCGTGGCGAGGAAAGCATCGCCGCGCTCTGCCGTCGCGAAGGGATTGCCACGAGCCTGTACTATTCCTGGTCGAAGGAGTTCCTGGAGGCCGGAA
>NZ_JCATZN010000076.1:0-306 GCF_059694505.1 Leisingera sp. ANG49 | reverse complement strand
ACCCATGAGATGCTGTTTGACGCGCATTGGCATGCGTTCCGGGTCTTCGGCGGCGTGCCCCAGCGCGGGACTTATGACAGAGGGAATTGTCCGCCATTGGTCCGAGGACAATGGACGCGCGCACAGCGGTTGACCGGGTCGGCAAAGGCAAGAACCGCCAGATCAATGCGCGCTTCCTGGCAATGGCCAGCCATTATGTCTTCGAGCCGGAATTCTGCAACCCGGCGGCGGGGTGGGAGAAAGGCCAAGTCGAGAAGAATGTCCGGGATTCCCGCCACCGGCTCTGGCAGCCGGTGCCGAACCATT
>NZ_JCATZN010000075.1:0-311 GCF_059694505.1 Leisingera sp. ANG49 | reverse complement strand
TTCGAGCAAGCGGCTGATGCCATGCCGCTGCAGGCAGCGGTGCAGTGAAGAGCGCGTCAGATGCGGTATGGTTGGCTGCAGAGCATAGAGGCAGTCATCCAGTGGCAGCAGCATGTGACGCCGAAAGGCGACGATGATCGCCTCTTCTTCGATGCTGAGAACCCTCGAGTGCGCTTCTTTCGGGCCCATCGCTGAATCTTCCACGCTATCCCGCTTGCGCCACTTGGCGACGGTCTTGACGTTAATGCCAAGCTCCCGGCTCAACGCCGCGTTCGAAGCTTTCGATCGCTGTATGAGAGCTCGGACAGCGT
>NZ_JCATZN010000074.1:0-331 GCF_059694505.1 Leisingera sp. ANG49 | reverse complement strand
CTTGCCACCCTCGAAAAGCACGTTCGCCAGCTCGCCCTGGACGATCCTGTTTGCCGCCGCCTGATGACGATGCCTGGGATTGGGGCTGTCGTGGCACTCACCTTCTGCTCCGCGGTGGGCGATCCGGCGCGCTTTTCCGCTTCGAAAAGAGTTGGACCTTGGGCCGGTCTGACGCCTTCACGCAACCAGCCCGGCGAACGTGATGTATCAGGTGGAATCACAAAGGCGGGGGATGCCAATCTGAGGCGGGTGCTGTGCCAGGCCGCAACAGTCATGATGAACCGGGGCAGATCGACATGGCTGAGAAAATGGGGAGCCCAGCTCGCACAAC
>NZ_JCATZN010000073.1:0-338 GCF_059694505.1 Leisingera sp. ANG49 | reverse complement strand
AGTCAAGGGCGTGCCGGATGGGGTGCAGACTGCTGACGCCAACAGCATTCTTCCCGCGGACCGCATCATCCGCCATGCCAAGACCGGCAGCCCGGCCTATCACGCAGACGTCTTCCGCCTGCACATGCTGCGCCAGACTGAATATGTCTGGGCCGACACCGATGCCTACTGCTGCCAGCCGTGGGACATCAGCGGCAAGCATTTCCACGGCTGGATCTCCGACAAGAAGCCGATGGTCAACAATGGCGTGCTGCGGCTGCCGAAAACCTCCAAGACGCTGAAGGCGATGCTGCGGTTCACCAGCGACGAATACCCTGTCCCGCCCTGGTACAGCGCGG
>NZ_JCATZN010000072.1:0-339 GCF_059694505.1 Leisingera sp. ANG49 | reverse complement strand
TCAGATGGGGTATTCGGCTTGCGCCCCACTTCCAGCCTCGGTCTCCGGTAGGTGCTGCGTCTCGAGCTGATGATAATACGTGGTCTGTGTGAAGCAGCCACAAGCATCAGGGAAGGAGACGCAGCATGAAGCATTATGCCGGATTGGATGTATCAGTAAAAGAAACCGCCATTTGTGTTGTCGACGACGACGGCCAAGTCTGCTCAGAAATGAAGATTGCGAGCCACCCCGAGGAGCTCTCTCTGGCCTTGAGCGGCATCGGGGTCCATTTCGAGCGGGTTGGGTTGGAAGCCGGTCCGCTGTCGCAATGGCTGTTCGAAGGGCTGGCGCGCACGGGGC
>NZ_JCATZN010000071.1:0-339 GCF_059694505.1 Leisingera sp. ANG49 | reverse complement strand
GAACGCAAGGCCGCATTGGACATGCTGCACCGCCACTCCCCGGATCGACCCGGCAGCTGACCTTGGGTGCCGACAAGGGATACGATGCGGCCGAATTCGTCGCGGATCTCCGCCAGGCCTGCGTCACCCCGCACGTCGCCAGGAAGGCGCGGCATTCAGCAATCGACGGGCGCACAACCCGGCACAAAGGCTATGCCCTGTCCCAGAAGCACCGCAAGCGGATCGAGGAGGCGTTTGGCTGGGCTAAGACCGTTGGCGGGATGTCCCAGACCGTCTATCGCGGCGTCGAACGGGGGCGGTCGCGCTTCATCCTGACGCTCGCCGCTGGAAATCTCGCCC
>NZ_JCATZN010000070.1:0-340 GCF_059694505.1 Leisingera sp. ANG49 | reverse complement strand
GCTAAAAGCTTGGGCCGTGGGCGTCGCGAAGCGTAGTGGCTTCAAGAAGGCCGTCGTGGCTTTGGCGCGGCGCCTTTCGGTGATCATGCACAGGATGTGGGTCGATGGCAGCGAGTTCCGCTGGTCGCGGGAGGGAGCCATCGCAATGTGATCGACCCGGAAAGGAGTTAGAGTTCCACCGCAGGTGGGAAGACGTCCTTCGCGGGACGATGGGTGAGGCGAGTTCGCAATGGGTCCAGTTCCGGCAGCATCATGGCTGCCAGGCCGCGAGTCAGATTGGACCGCTTCACTCTTCTAATCCCATGATGGGAGGGCCAGCGTGCCGATCCCGAAGAGAAGC
>NZ_JCATZN010000069.1:0-341 GCF_059694505.1 Leisingera sp. ANG49 | reverse complement strand
GTTCAGATGGGGTATTCGGCTTGCGCCCCACTTCCAGCCTCGGTCTCCGGTAGGTGCTGCGTCTCGAGCTGATGACAATACGTGGTCTGTGTGAAGCAGCCACAAGCATCAAGGAAGGAGACGCAGCATGAAACATTATGCCGGATTGGATGTCTCAGTAAAAGAAACCGCCATTTGTGTTGTCGACGACGACGGCCAAGTCTGCTCAGAAATGAAGATTGCGAGCCACCCCGAGGAGCTCTCTCTAGCCTTGAGCGGTATCGGGGTCCATTTCGAACGGATTGGGTTGGAAGCCGGTCCGCTGTCGCAATGGCTGTTCGAAGGGCTGGCGCGCGCGGGGT
>NZ_JCATZN010000068.1:0-344 GCF_059694505.1 Leisingera sp. ANG49 | reverse complement strand
TGGCCGACGACTGGCTATCCGGCAATGACGGTGCTGACGTGCTCTTTGGCGAAAGCGGTGCGGACCTGCTTTACGGAGGATATGGCAGCGACACCCTGGCCGGCGGGAGCGGCCGCGACACCTTGTTTGGGGGGCGGGACAGCGACGTTCTTTTTGGTGGTGGCAGTTCCGATACGCTGAACGGTGACGACGGCGATGACAGCATCAGCGGCGGCGGCGGAAGTGACGTGCTCAGAGGCGGCGAAGGCGCGGACACCTTGGATGGAGATGCAGAGTTTGACGAACTGGCCGGCGGTGGGGAGGGGGACCTGCTGAGGGGCGGGCTGGGCGATGACACGCTGCGC
>NZ_JCATZN010000067.1:0-359 GCF_059694505.1 Leisingera sp. ANG49 | reverse complement strand
AGCTGAAGTCGATCTGATCCTGCGTATCGTCGAAATCCGCGATCACATCCAGGACGCCGTCCCCTGCACTGCTTTCATCGAAACTGTTGAAGACAAAGACATCCGAACCCGCACCGCCGCTGAGCGTATCGGTTCCCAGCCCGCCAGTCAGAGTATCTGCACCGTCTCCCCCCGCCAGCGCATCATCCCCTGCGCCGCCATCAAGCTGATCGGCCCCGCCGCCGCCATCCAGCAGATCGCTGTCATTGCCGCCCTCCAGGGTGTCCTGGCCGGACTCGCCGATCAGGATGTCCTGGCCTGCACCACCGCTCAGGCTGTCTGCTCCGGTTCCGCCGAACAGATCATCGTCCCCGTCATCC
>NZ_JCATZN010000066.1:0-360 GCF_059694505.1 Leisingera sp. ANG49 | reverse complement strand
CGTCAGCTCATCCAGCGCCGCGGCGGTCTGCTCCAGCGTCGCCGCCTGGCTTTCGGTGCGGTGCGACAGGTCATCGGAGGCCTGGCTGATCTCGGCGGCGCCGTTGCGGATGCTGCCGGAGGCCTCGATCACCTGCTGCACGGTGCCGCTGAGATTGCTGACGGTGCTGTTGAAGTTCTGCCGCAGCTGCTCGTATTCCTCCGGGAAGGCAGAGGTGATCGGCTGCGAGAAATCGCCGTCGGCGAGCTGCACCAGGCCGGCGCTCAGGCTTTCGACCACCTGCTGCTGCTGGCGCTGCATCTCGGCGCGCTCCTCCTCGGCGGCGCGGGCCAGCTTCAGGTCGTCCTGCATGGAGACCAG
>NZ_JCATZN010000065.1:0-376 GCF_059694505.1 Leisingera sp. ANG49 | reverse complement strand
AGAGCCTGGACAAGAAGGCCAACAGCCGATGGCGTCGGATGCGTTTGCGCAGAACGACCGCGCCGTCGCCATCCAGACCAGCAACACTGCAGGTTGTCTTTCCCAGATCAATGCCCAGAACTGCGATCTCCATCAGAATGCTCCTTCTTCTCCGCTGATCTTCACAACAATAGCCGTGGTCTCGGCGGGAAAGCAGTTCATCCCATTACGTCACGCGCTATTTGCTTGTTCGTGCTCCATGCGGCGAAGGACCGCTCTTCCAACATTCCCAAGCAAAGTCCTGCCTTCAGCTGCTCCATTGGAAACCAATGCTTAAACAACGATCAGCCCTCTGCTAGCGGCAATTGCCACAGCCTGAGTTGTGTTCACAGCGGAG
>NZ_JCATZN010000064.1:0-410 GCF_059694505.1 Leisingera sp. ANG49 | reverse complement strand
GATTCCTGGCTTTGAGTCTGTGGATAATGGGGTTGAGTCTGTGGGTAAGTGCCGCGGGCATCGGTTTGGCGGTGATTGGGGCGGTTTGCGGCGCGGGGGAGGGGCGGCAGGCGGGTCAGTGTTTCTGACTTTGTTCTGGCGTAAGGTATTGATTTTGTTTGATTTGTGATTTTTCTTTCCGGAATTCTGCGATTTTGCTGATTTTGGGGTTGCGGGTTCTGGGGGGTATCCGTAAAAGCCCCCTCACCGGCGGCGCTGAGGCGCCACGGGGACACACCGGACGGGACGGCGGCGACGCGGGACGGAACGGGAAACACGCTGGAGAGACGGCGGCATCTGAGGATTAAGCGAGGCGGGCGCGCCGGAAGATTGGCGCATCGGTCTGGTTTTTGGCCTTCGGGTGGCAGCAT
>NZ_JCATZN010000063.1:0-414 GCF_059694505.1 Leisingera sp. ANG49 | reverse complement strand
TGGGGCATGCGTTGATGGAGAACCGGCACGGGCTGGTTGTTCAAGGCGACTTGACCCATGCAGACGGCCGCGCCGAACGCAAGGCCGCATTGGACATGCTGCACCGCCACTCCCCCGGATCGACCCGGCAGCTGACCTTGAGTGCCGACAAGGGATACGATGCGGCCGAATTCGTCGCGGATCTCCGCCAGGCCTGCGTCACCCCGCACGTCGCCAGGAAGGCGCGGCATTCAGCAATCGACGGGCGCACAACCCGGCACAAAAGCTATGCCCTGTCCCAGAAGCACCGCAAGCGGATCGAGGAGGCGTTTGGCTGGGCTAAGACCGTTGGCGGGATGTCCCAGACCGTCTATCGCGGCGTCGAGCGGGTGCGGTCGCGCTTCATCCTGACGCTCGCCGCTGGAAATCTCGCCC
>NZ_JCATZN010000062.1:0-449 GCF_059694505.1 Leisingera sp. ANG49 | reverse complement strand
CCGTGGACGCAAGTGCGCGATGGTTGCCTTGGCTCGCCGTATTGCGGTGATACTCCACCGGATCTGGGTCGATGGCACAGTATTCCAGCCTGATACCGCGCCGAACATGGCCTGACCGAATGCTCCTCCACTCTCTGCCTGCCTGATCGCAGGCCTTCGAGGTCCCGCAGGGACGTGGTTCCGATGATGCCGAGGTCTGGACTGTCGCGGGCTTTCGTCAAGCACGCCAATGAGATGGGCACGTCGGAATTGCATCGAACCAGCATCATGTTGGCAGCCAGCGCGCTGACCACGGACCGAAGCATGTACCCGAAGGACCTCAGCCAAAAGCCGCCGCAGAAAGCAGGACGGGCAAGAAAAAAAAGCCGGTGAAACCGCTTTGGCGGATCAATTTGCCTGCCTAAAATAGCTTGACTGGGACGGCCTCGTTACCGAAGTCCAGACCCTAG
>NZ_JCATZN010000061.1:0-476 GCF_059694505.1 Leisingera sp. ANG49 | reverse complement strand
GCCAGGTTGTGGGCGCGGCAGCAGGCGGTCACCGTGTTCGCCAGCAGGCAGGCGATGGTCATCGGGCCGACGCCGCCCGGCACCGGGGTGATGGCGCCGGCGCGCTCCGCGGCGGAGGCGAAGTCGACGTCGCCCACCAGCACGTTCTTGCCGTCGCGCTCGATCCGGTTGATGCCGACGTCGATGACGGTGGCGCCTTCCTTGATCCAGTCGCCCGGCACCATTTCCGGGCGGCCGACGGCGGCCACCACGATGTCGGCGCGGCGCACCACGTCCGGAAGGTCCTTGGTACGGCTGTGCGCGATGGTCACGGTGCAGCTGTCGCCCAGCAGCAGCTGCGCCATCGGCTTGCCGACGATGTTGGAGCGGCCGATCACCACCGCATCCATGCCCGAGAGGCTGCCGTGGTGGTCGCGCAGCATCATCAGGCAGCCCAGCGGCGTGCAGGGCACCATCGATTTCTGGCCGGTGCCCAG
>NZ_JCATZN010000060.1:0-495 GCF_059694505.1 Leisingera sp. ANG49 | reverse complement strand
GATTTTCCAATCAAATGGATTGGAAAACGATCCGTCTCCAAAGAAGAAATGAGGCGAAATCCAAAACTAATTCCTGTTTGCATTGAGGCCGGTTCGTTGGGGGCTGGTCTTCCAGAAAACAGTCTCCTCGTTTCCCGTCAACACCGGATGCTGGTTTCCTCAGAAAAAAATAAGCAGCTGCTCGGTGACGAAGAAGTCCTGATCTCTGCTATCAAGCTGACTGCGCTGCCGGGTATCTATATAAGTGAATTTGTGGGAGAGATAGAGTATTTCCACCTTCTTTTTGACCAACATGAGATCATCTATGCAGAGGGTGCCCCAACGGAAAGCTTGTACACGGGTGCTGAAGCCCTGAAGGCTTTGGGTCCCGAGGCCCAAGAGGAAATTTTGGCAATGTTTCCCCAACTCGCGGAACAAGATTATACACCAGAACCGGTGAATTGTATTCCGTCCAACAAACAGCAAAAGCAACTTGCGGCTGATCTCGCAAATACC
>NZ_JCATZN010000059.1:0-522 GCF_059694505.1 Leisingera sp. ANG49 | reverse complement strand
CAGGAAATGCTTATCGGAGATGCTCCTGATTTCGATTAGCCCTTGCTCGCAATTGAAGGCTTCGAGGCAGAATTCAATAGCTGAGCGTAACGGTTAACGCTGCTTGCATTTCTGCTAAGTTAAGAACGCACACACTTGCTACTAACGACGATATCTGCTTTGACCAGGTACAATCAAAAACACAGGTGAAACATGGCAATAGATCTGAACGGACTGAATGCGGCCGAACTCAAAGCCCTAGCCAAAGAAATCGAAGCCCGCAAAGTTGAAGTGGAAAAGGAAGCGAAGCAAAACGCCTATTCTGAAATGCTGGCCGTCGCCGACAAACACGGTGTGCCCTTCGAAGAGGTGATTGCGCTTCATGGCGGCAAGGGCCGAAAGTCCGGCACAAAGGCACCGGCTAAATACGCCAATCCAGAAGACGCATCCCAGACATGGAGCGGTCGTGGGCGCAAACCGGCTTGGGTTCACGAAGCATTGGAAGCTGGTAAGTCCATAGAGGATCTTGAGATCTGAAGATCT
>NZ_JCATZN010000058.1:0-544 GCF_059694505.1 Leisingera sp. ANG49 | reverse complement strand
GCAAACGAGCCAAATCGATTCAACGTCGACCCAACACACCACATGCCGGGACTAAACACTTAGCCAATCCGGCTTCCTGGGAACACTTCAGTCTCGCGCCATACATCAGAACGCATGTATTTATTGGCACGAAGTTACCTGACACCCTGTCTTGGAAACAACAACACCTACCCGGGAGGGGGGTCCGAGGTGCTACGTGAAGCAGAAAGTGACGAAGAGACCTTTTGGTCTTTGCCAAATGGCCTAGCACTAGGCTGAAGAATCCTAGTGCCACTTTTCTGAATAGTAAAAGATTGAACAGTTAAGGTCTGAATGTCGCCTTCCGTGAATGCGATGAATGAGGAACGGGCTTGCGAGGACTGGCAAATCTGAGAGAAGAGGCTCACATTATTTCTTCATAAGCACTCTCTCACGACACACTCCCGAATTATGCGGCTATCTCGTGCCCGTGGGCAATTGCACTGGAAATTCGAAATCGAACCAGCTTTATACACGGGGGTTCAGTGATGCACAAAAATCGTGGTTTTGGGACAAGAACGGAAAC
>NZ_JCATZN010000057.1:0-563 GCF_059694505.1 Leisingera sp. ANG49 | reverse complement strand
CCGGTGCTCCCGGGCTTCGTCCAGCAGCAGTTGCTCACCGCCCGCCAGCCAGTCCCTGATTGTCTGGCCTGATCTTGCCAGCTCGGTGCGTTGCAACAGGATATTTGCAACGTCCCTGTCGCTGAACATCGAAAAATCAAGCGTGGCCGGATCAATCGGCTCTGCCTTTGGCGGTTCCGCTCCGGGGGCGGGCAGCAGCAGGTGGCGGGTTTCCTCTGCGCTGATGCCGTGCTTGGCCAGCAGCTCGTGCACATAGCAGCCCTCGGCGGGGACACCGCCGTATTTTGCCGCGATGTTCCGGAACCGGCGGCCCCAGAAATGAATCGACAGCGTATCGCTGCGGATATGCCTGCTGGCCTGGTTGCGGCGGTTCGGGTTCAGCACCACTCCGGCCTGTTTAAACGGCACCGGATAGATCACATGGCCGGGCCGTGAATGCGAAATCTCGCCTGTTTCCTGCAGGAACCAGGTCAGCGCGTCCGGCCCCCAGACGCCCCATGGCAGCTGCGAGACATGCACCCCCTTCCCGGCATCCTTCAGCGCCTGCAGTTCCGCCTGTTTCG
>NZ_JCATZN010000056.1:0-571 GCF_059694505.1 Leisingera sp. ANG49 | reverse complement strand
TATTGCTGCCGGTGATCTCCACGGCTCTGACCTCCAGCGTTTCCTCGTCAATTCCGATGTGTATCTTGCGCCAGATGCGCCGCTTGGTGCCACCATGCTTTCGGGCACTCCACTCACCTTCGCCCTCGGCCTTGATACCGGTGCTGTCGATCAGAAGGTTCAGCGGGCCATCCCCTCCACGGTAGGGGATGGCCACGCTCAGCTTTCGTTGGCGACGGCACAAGGTGCTGAAGTCCGGGACCGGCCAGTCCAACCCGACCAACCGAAGCAGGCTTTCGACGAAACCAGTCGTCTGTCGCAGCGGCATACCGAACAGCACCTTCATCGTCAGGCACGTCTGGATCGCCGCATCGCTGAAGCTCAGCTGCCGACCACGTTTTCCGGTCGGAGGTGGTTTCCACACCATATCGGGATCAAACCACACCGTCAGCGAACCGCGCCGCCTCAGCGCTTCATTGTAAGCCGACCAATTCGTGGTCTTGTACTTCGTAGGGGCCCAACTGCTCATGCCTCCCAGCTATCATGCTGGATTCATGCAGTGAATCCCAAGAAAGATTTGTGCAACAAGGCC
>NZ_JCATZN010000055.1:0-584 GCF_059694505.1 Leisingera sp. ANG49 | reverse complement strand
CTTTCCGTCCTTGTTCCAAAAACCACGATTTTTGTGCATCACTGAACCCCCGTGTATAAAGCTGGTTCGATTTCGAAGATCCAGTGTAATTCCCCACAGGCACGAGATAGCCGCACAATTCGGGAGTGTGTCGTGAGAGAGCGCTTATGAAGAAATAATGATGAGCCTCTTCTCTCAGATTTACCAGTTCACGCCGGGCAGCGCGGCTCTAAAGAAACTAGCGGCAAATCCATCGTTCACCCGTTGATCGAAACAGGCAATCAACGTTGACGATTAGCCCCAGTCCTCGCAAGCCCGTTCCTCATTCATCGTATTCACTTAAGGCGGCATTCAGACCTTAACTGGTAAATCTTTTGTTATTCAGAAAAGTAGCGCTAGGATTCTTCAGCCTAGTGCTAGGCCATTTGGCAAAGACCAAAAGGTCTCTTCGTCACTTTTCTGCTTAACGTAGCGCCTCGGAAACCCCCTCCCTGGTAGGTGTTGTTGTTTCTAAGACAGGGTGTCAGGTAACTTTATGCCAATAAATACATGCGTTCTGATGTATGGCGCGAGACTGAAGTGTTCCCAGGAAACCGGACAGCTTG
>NZ_JCATZN010000054.1:0-616 GCF_059694505.1 Leisingera sp. ANG49 | reverse complement strand
ATATCCACGGCGGTGAACAACCGTTGATTGTTTCGGCCCGCGCGTTGTCATGGCTGTCTCCATCACTGTCGGCAAATGATTCGATGCCAGCTTCGCCCAACCGTTCTGCCAATTTGATCGAAAGGTATTGACTGCCCCGGCGGAGTAATGAACAAGCCCTATGGCCTTTGTCGGCTGCTGCTCACGAACAGCCTGTTCCAGCGCTTTGAGAACGAACCCGGCAGACGCCGAGGCTCTGACACGCCAGCCAACAATCTTCCGGGCATAAGTATCAATAGCGAAAGTGACCTAGTTGAAATCGCTGACCCGGAGCATGTTGGGCAAGGGCACACTGAATTGCCGGTCACCTTGTCCAGCGGGCGTGAAGCCTTCTTGTCGGGCACCGTGGCCTTGTGAGGCTTATCCAAGATGATGCCCCATGCTTTTCATCAGCCACGTCACGCCGGGCACGGTCCAACAACCGGGCCAGATTGGCGCTCCTCGCCAGGTGCTCATAATGCGTAGAAGTGGGCAATCGGCAGGACAGTGCAGATCGGCTCACTGCACGTTTGTCTCGGCTCAAGAAATCCGCGCCGTTCTTGGCGCCTGGAATGCCATTCAACAAGGCATAATCGCG
>NZ_JCATZN010000053.1:0-655 GCF_059694505.1 Leisingera sp. ANG49 | reverse complement strand
TCGTCAAAGGCGGATTTCATGATTGAGACCGCAAAGGGCAGCGCCACAAACACATGGCCCAGGATCACCGTGGTCAGCGACGGCTTCAGGGATGACGGTGTTTGCCCCCCGCTGCGCGCCCAAGACCGTGGGGGCCAGAAACAGCTCTGCCCCGGCTTGGGCAGCCGCCCGGAATGCTTCCTGGGACTCGGCATCCTAGCAGATCAGCGTGGTAGCTTTGAACTCCTCCAGCTTAAACAGCCTGTAAGATACGCTAGGTTCAGGATGCATTGATTTTCAGCGCGCTGCGTGATTCACGGCTCGGAACACGGAGCGGTGACATGAGCGACCTCTATTGGCTGACCGGCGAGCAGACGGCCAAGCTTGCCCCTTTCCTCCCGAAGTCGCACGGTAAACCACGGGTCGATGACGACGGGTGCTGAGTGGAATTATGTTCATCAATCGCAATGGGCTGCGCTGGAGAGATGCTTCGGAAGCCTGCGGACCGCACAAGACGCTGTACAGCCGGTGGAAGCGGTGGGGCGAGAAAGGCATCTTCGCGCGGATGATGGCTGGGCTGGCTGCCGAACACGGAGAGGAGAAGACCGTGATGATCGATGCGACGTACCTGAAAGCCCACCGAACGGTGACCAGCATGGGCGTGAAAGAGGGGGGG
>NZ_JCATZN010000052.1:0-747 GCF_059694505.1 Leisingera sp. ANG49 | reverse complement strand
GTCGCTGGGCCCGAACTTCGGCATGAAGGGCGGCGCGGCAGGCGGCGGCTATGCCCAGGTGGTGCCGATGGAGGAGATGAACCTCCACTTCACCGGCGACTTCCACGCCATCACCTCGGCCCACTCGCTGCTGTCGGCAATGATCGACAACCACATCTACTGGGGCAACGAGTGCGACATCGACACCCGCCGCGTCGCCTGGCGCCGGGTGGTCGACATGAACGACCGCGCCCTGCGCACCATCACCGCGTCTCTGGGCGGCGTCTCCAACGGCTTCCCGCGCGAAGCCGGCTTTGACATCACCGTGGCCTCCGAGGTCATGGCGATCCTGTGCCTCGCCAACGACCTCAAGGACCTGGAAAAGCGCCTCGGCGACATCATCGTGGCCTACCGCCGCGACAAGACCCCGGTCTACTGCCGCGACATCAAGGCCGAAGGCGCGATGACCGTGCTGCTGAAGGACGCGATGCAGCCGAACCTGGTGCAGACCCTGGAAAACAACCCGGCCTTCGTGCACGGCGGCCCGTTCGCCAACATCGCGCACGGCTGCAACTCGGTGATCGCCACCAAGACCGCGCTGAAGGTTGCCGACTATGTCGTCACCGAAGCCGGCTTCGGCGCCGACCTGGGTGCCGAGAAGTTCATGAACATCAAGTGCCGCAAGGCAGGCATCGCACCCTCCGCAGTGGTGCTGGTGGCCACCGTGCGCGCGATGAAGATGAACGGCGGCGTTGCCAAGGCGGACCT
>NZ_JCATZN010000051.1:0-812 GCF_059694505.1 Leisingera sp. ANG49 | reverse complement strand
ACAGGGTGCTGAAGAAGTCGGGGCTCGACGCGGCCTGAGGAACATGATTCACCCTCAGCACAACTTGGCGGGGGTGATGATGCGCGGGACGGATGAAGCGAGCGGATCGCTTTTCAGCTATGTCGATCTGGAAGAGCGCATCCCCGCGCGGCACCCGCTCCGCAAGATCAGGCAGGTCGTGAATGACGCGCTGGCCAGCCTGGATGCAGAGTTCGAGGCGCTCTACACCGACTTCGGCCGCCCCTCGATCCCGCCGGAACGGCTGATCCGGGCCAGCCTGCTGCAAGTCCTGTTTTCGGTCTGCTCCGAGCGGCAACTGATGGAACAGATGCAGTATAATCTGCTGTTCCGCTGGTTTGTCGGCCTCGGGATCGATGAGCCTGTTTGGGTTCCCACGGTGTTCACCAAGAACCGCGACCGGCTGCTGACAGCCGATATGTCACGCAAGGTGATGGCGGCCATTCTGGCGCATCAAGAAGTCGCGCCACTCCTGTCGGACCACCACTCCTCTGTCGATGGCACGCTCATCAGGGCCTGGGCGTCGATGAAGAGTTTCCAGCCGAAGGCCGCAGGCACGCCGCCCGGCGGTGACGGGCCGGATGACCCGCCCGCGGCATCCAATGTCTCTGTCGCACAGCCTACCCAAACAGAACCCGATACTGACCAAATGTCCTGCTCCAACCGCCGCAGCCGAAATCCCGAGGTCAACTTCAAGGGCGAGAAACGTTCGAATGCGACCCATGCTTCGGTCAGTGACCCGGACGCACGGCTCTACAAGAAATCCCCTGGCACGGGTGCGGTGCTGTGCTTCA
>NZ_JCATZN010000050.1:0-850 GCF_059694505.1 Leisingera sp. ANG49 | reverse complement strand
CTTTAGGCCGGAACAGCTCGGGAGGAGAGTAACTTGAGTCAACTTGGCGAGGGCCCTCCTTGCTGTTTGTCCCAAAGCCATAGGTCCGGTAAGCAGCGGGTTTGACCCGGACGTAAATTAGACACCAGCTATGTTTTTAATGAGGCCGCGATGGCGACGATTACATTTTATGAACCCTTTGCTATCGGCACTGAAATTGAAGCTGAGTTCTTTGTCTCCGCCGAGAAGATACTGTTTGTGGGGGCAGACGGCTTTCGCGCGGAATACAGGTCGGCACAGGGAGCGGAGTTCCAATTTATTGGCGGCGAGAACAATAGTTTCACTGTTACTGGCACAATCGAATCCTACTACCAGTACCAGCCTTACAGCACGACGGAGATGGTGTATGCTGTGACGGGCCTGGAGCTGGAGGCTAGCAGTATCGTCTCAGATCCGGATATAACGACTGAAGAGTTTTTTCTGCTGTTTTATGGTGAGAACGACACGTTCAATGGGGCCGAAGGGAATGATACTCTCAGCGGGCTGACCGGTGCAGACCTGATCCGGGGTAACGGCGGGCAGGACCAGCTTTATGGTGACCTCGGCGCGGATACATTGAATGGCGGTGCCGGCAATGATGAATTGGATGGCGGCGGCGGAGCAGACTCGTTGAACGGTGAAGCAGGTGGAGACACTCTGACCGGTGGGGCAGGTGCAGACTTCTTGTCTGGCGGAACCGGCAGCGACCAGCTGTTTGGCGGTGATGCGCCCGACACTCTGGCCGGCGGTGACGGGGCGGACGCCTTGTGGGGCGGTGAGGACGCCGATTTGGCTGGTGGCGGCGCTGGCAATGACACCCTGAAGGGCGGTT
>NZ_JCATZN010000049.1:0-1002 GCF_059694505.1 Leisingera sp. ANG49 | reverse complement strand
GGATTCTCTGCGGAAAACTCTAATCGAAACCGAGGGTGATTTCGGGAATCACATCACAAGCTGGGCAGGCTCTACTTCACGGTGAGAGATTTTGCGGGGCACATCATAATTGATGTGCTGCCCTTTGCGCAAAGATGTGGCATCAGGAAAGTAATTAAAAATGGGTAAGTTCCTCACGATCGCCCGTTTGGCAAGTCGTTACCTATGCAAGAGGTTCATACGTGGACCTCTTGCATAAGTCAAATATTGGCTAGCAGCGGCCAATTTTCTGAAGTGCTCATGAGGGTGCATCAAGCCGTCTCAACGTCCAGCAGTTACCGAGAGCGTCATGGCGTACAACAGTGAGTGAAACAACTTAACTAAAAAGGCATTTGGGAGGTTTCCGAATACATGGCTTTTATTTCAGAGATACACTTCCGCACTAGTGATATTCCACCGAGAGAGTACATCGAAATAGCTTTGGCACCCGGAGATGACCCCGCAGATTTCACTGTTTCGTTCTACGACGTTACCGGCAATCTGAGAACAAACCCGGAGTTTCAAGCCGAAGGTGAAGTCGGTGGAGAAGTCGTTCTAAGCAGTATTACTGGAGTTCCTGATCCTGACAATCCCAATTGGACCATTTATATCATTGAGTCCGAGACGCCCATTGGGGGGCTTTTTAACGGAGGCGCGGGACCAGCTGACGATCCAGATAATGCTTTCCATGTCGCTCTAACTAATACAGCATCAGGCACTACCGTTGATGCTTATAGTATTAACAACAACCCTTCTACTACGCTCAATGGAGGAGCAGCTGATGGAGCAGTCACCGTCAGCACAGGCACCGCTGGCC
This sequence comes from Leisingera sp. ANG49, assembly GCF_059694505.1. NCBI lineage: Bacteria > Pseudomonadati > Pseudomonadota > Alphaproteobacteria > Rhodobacterales > Roseobacteraceae > Leisingera > Leisingera sp. ANG49. Next base: position 167 of record NZ_JCATZN010000049.1, on the reverse strand, counting down.
CCAATGAGTCCCTCAATTTCGATTTTGAGGGGAATGAAACAGCCGCTGGCTTCAATGCAGGTAACGCAGTTGTTTGCTTATTGGGAAAAACGAGGATTCAGACTCCGAAAGGCCCCGTAGCCATAGAAGCACTAAAAGTAGGCGATATTGTCACCACGAAACGGGGC
>NZ_JCATZN010000048.1:0-1069 GCF_059694505.1 Leisingera sp. ANG49 | reverse complement strand
CCGTCCGCCTCTCCGGTGACAGCCGCATCCAGGAAGTTCATGCCGCCGATGAAGGCGGCGACCTCCTGGCTGCAGGGGCGGGCATAGAGCACCTCGGGCTTGTCCACCTGCTTGAGCTGGCCCTTGAACATCACCCCGATGCGGTCGGACATGGTCATCGCCTCGTACTGGTCGTGGGTGACCATGACAAAGGTGATCCCGAGCTTCTGCTGCAGGCGGCGCATTTCGAACTGCATCGCCTCACGCAGGTTCTTGTCGAGCGCCGACAGCGGCTCGTCCAGCAGCAGAACCTTGGGCCGCATCACCAGCGCCCGGGCCAGCGCCACCCGCTGGCGCTGGCCGCCGGACAGTTCCGTGGCCTTGCGCGATTGCAACCCGCCCAGCTCCACCATCTCCAGCGCCTCGGCGACGCGGGCCTCTGTTTCGGCCTTGCCCAGCTTCAGCTTGCGCAGTCCAAAGGCGACGTTATCGCCGACATTCAGATGCGGGAAGATCGCATAAGACTGGAACACCATGTTGGCGGGCCGTTTGTTCGCCGGGATATGCGCCATGTCCTGGCCGCCGATGCGGATGCTGCCGGCATCGTGGTCCTGGAAGCCCGCAATCATCCTCAGCGCCGTGGTCTTGCCGCAGCCGGAGGGGCCCAGCAGAGAGAAAAACTCGCCTTCCCGCAGCGTCAGGTTCAGGTCGCGCACCGCGGTGAAGGTGCCGAACCGTTTCTCCACGCCGGAGATTTCGATGATGTTCTGGCTGGTCATTTGCGTATCCTTCATCAGGCGGATTTGGCGGAACGGCGGCGGAAGTATTCGGCGGCCAGCAACAGCAGCACCGAGGCAAGCAGCAGCAGCGAGCCGAGCGCCAGCGTGTTCGGCAGCTTGGCGGGGAAGCGGATCTGGCTCCAGATATAGACCGGCAGCGTGGGCTGGTTGCCGGACAGGAAAAAGGCCAGCACAAACTCGTCAAACGAGACGGTGAAGGTGACCAAGAGGCTGGCGACAATCCCCGGCGCCACAATCGGCAGGGTCACCCGGCGGAAGGTGCCGATCACGCTTTCGCCAAGATCGAAGGC
>NZ_JCATZN010000047.1:0-1119 GCF_059694505.1 Leisingera sp. ANG49 | reverse complement strand
ATCACACGCCTGAACGAGCTCATGCCCTGGCGCTACGCTGCTACCGCAGCGTAGCAGGCACCGCCGGACCTGTGCCAGAGCACCTTCACCGGACGGTCACTGAAAACTGGATCGTTCAGAGCTGGAGTTTTCCGCTAATTTTCCCTGGCGGGGAAAGGAGAGGAATAGCATGAAGGCATCGAAGTTCACGGAGGCGCAGAAGGCCTTCATCCTGAAGCAGGGCGAGCAAGGCACACCGGCCGCGGAGATCTGCCGCAAGGCCGGGATCAGCCAGGCGACCTACTTCAACTGGAAGAAAAAATACGGGGGCCTTCTGCCGGATGACCGTTGTCGACACGCATTCCCGGCTCTGCCCTGCGGCCGATCCGCGGTTCACCTATCGGGGCGAAGATGTTGTGCAGACGCTCGAACGGGTCTGCGGGCAGATCGGCTACCCCAAGACGATCAGAGTCGATAACGGCAGCGTGTTCATCTCGCGGGACCTCGATTTTTGGACTTACGCCAACGGCGTTACCCTCGACTTTTCACGGTCTGGAAAGCCCACGGACAATGGCTTCATTGAGGCGTTTATCAGCAAGCTCCGGGCGGAATGCCTTCTGTAATCGGAGCGTGTTCGTCAAGTGCGATGGGTTTCGGTTCCCTCATGGGGTCATGCTTCTGTCCGCGGGCGGCCAATTGGGGCACGCCGCATGTTGGCGCTCGAAGGTTAGGCGGACCATGCCTGGCAAAGGTGGCGGCCCTTTTTCTTTCAGCAGCCAGGTCAGCTCACGCTGAAAAAGATGCCGGCCGGTCCCGACGCGGATGCCCCGCTCCATCAGGAAGCCCCGGGCCTGATTCGCCAAGCGTGTCCGGTTCTGAACATGGCGTTCCCCTGCCCGGTGCAGCGCCTGAAGATCGAGTTGCTCGGGCGCCTTCAAGGTCACAAAGGACATGGTTGGGAGAGTTTCTGCTTCCGCAATCGCTTCTGCGTCCCGGTCGTCGGTCTTGTGGATCTTCACGTAGGGCCGGACATAGAGAGGCGACATCAGGCGCGGCTCATGCCCTCGCTCCACACAGAAATGGTCAAGGTGGTGGACGCCGCCGCATGCTTCCATCGCCACAAAGCAAGGTGAGAGCCTG
>NZ_JCATZN010000046.1:0-1122 GCF_059694505.1 Leisingera sp. ANG49 | reverse complement strand
AGTCTGAGGAACATGATTCACCCTCAGCACAACTTCGGCGGGGGGTGATGATGCGCGGAACGGATGAAGCGAGCGGATCGCTTTTCAGCTATGTCGATCTGGAAGAGCGCATCCCCGCGTGGCACCCGCTCCGTAAGATCAATGATGTGCCCACCCTGAAAAGTCCGAGATTTGAAGTTAGCCTGTTCTCCAAGCGAGGAGACAGACGATGCGGAAAAGCCGTTTCAGCGAAGAGCAGATCATTGGCATCCTGAAAGAGCACCAAGCCGGAATGGGGGCGAAGGAACTGTGCCGGAAGCACGGCTCAGCGATGGCACGTTCTACATCTATGGATGTCTCTCCCGTTGCAAGGTTTCTTCGGTCCTGAGCTGACGGGGTTTCTCTGGTTGCAAACATCTATCTGGCGTCGCAGGTTGGAAGGCGCGCCCAAATGGGAATTCCGCATGGTGAGCCTCAACAAGTGGTCGGCCTCATTGGGCCATTAAAAAAGCCAGGTTCCTCACACACCGGAGTTTGCCGGTCGGTTCATTTCCTTGGTCGTCTTGCAATCTCTGTCTCGCGCTTAAGTGTGGGCGCGGAACTCTTCGTTTCTGCGCAGCATCGCCCAGATGATGCGCGCGTTCTTGTTGGCCACCGCGACGATTGCTCGGATCATGCCGCGTCTTTCGCGGATCGAGTTGACCCATCTGCTGAAGGCGTCTGTTCGGCCTTCCGATACGCGGACAACAGAACGGGCGCCGTGGATCAGCAAAGTTCGGAGATGTTTGTCTCCGCGTTTACTGATGCCCATCAAAAGGCGTTTGTCGCCGCTAGAATGCTGGCGCGGCACAAGTCCCATCCAGGCCGCCATGTGCCGTCCGTTCTTGAACTCTTTGCCTTCTCCGACAGCGGCGACAACGGCCGTGGCGGTCTTTGAACCCACACCGCATATCCGGGTGATCCGCTGGCAATCCGGGTTTGCGCGAAAGACCAGATCGATGCGCCTATCGAAGGCTTTGATCCGTGCATCGAGTAGCAGCATGGTGACCGTCCGGCGAAGGCGCTCTGGTGTGGTTTCGTTGCTGCCTGCTACGCTGCGATAGCAGCGTAGCGCCAGGGCATGAGCTCGTTCAGACGTGTGAA
>NZ_JCATZN010000045.1:0-1123 GCF_059694505.1 Leisingera sp. ANG49 | reverse complement strand
TCGCACGGCCCAGCTTTTCAGCTGCGAGAAACGTTTCACCTGGTGGATCACGCATGACGCTGCCTCGAACAGTAGCCCGCGCATCGCGCTGTCACCGCATTTCGAAACGCGCCCCGACCAATCCACCTCGCCAGACTGATGCCGCTTTGGCGTCAGCCCAAGAAAAGCACCCACATCCGACGTCCGGCTGAACCCACCGGGATCATCAATCAGGGCTATGAAGCTGAGCGCGTTGACCGGACCTACACCGGGGATTGTCATCAGGCGGCGCGCGACAGGATGGGCCTTGGCCCTTTTCTTCACCGCCTTATCCAGGTCGTCCGCCGCTTGGCACATCCTGGCATGGGCAGCGATGAAGGCATCGGCTATGGCCCACAGAGCCGGGTCGGTCTCGCCCGCTGCCGCCAGTTGATCGCGGAACGCCTGCCTCTGCCGGCCCTGGCCAATGCCGACCATACGGATGCCGAAGGTTTTGAGGACGCCACGGATGTGACCTTCGAGGTCCTTGCGCAACCGGATCAACCGTTCCCGCACGCCTACCAGGCTGCGAAGCCGGTCCGCCTCCTCGCTGCGGATGTGAACCGGTGTGAACCAACCGGTGCGCGCAAGCTGTGCCAGACCTTCGGCGTCGGCGGCATCCGACTTGTTGAGCCGTGACGACAAGCTCTTTTGCGCCTTGCGGGCATCAATGCAGGTCGCAGGCAGACCGAGGCCGGCGAGGCCGCGCTGCAACCAGATCGACAGCATTCCGCTTTCATGCACGATCCGTCGGGGCGTGAGATCACGGTTGCGAAACCAGCCCGCGACGCCCTCGGCATCGGCGGGACAGACGCCACGCGCTACAGTCTCGCCGTCTCTGTCCGCAACGCAGATCGAAATCTCTTTCAGCGACACATCCAAACCGACATAGTATTCCATAGGTCGTTCTCCTCGCGGCTTATATCCATGAGGCCAACATACCGGACCTAGTTCGCCCCCGGAGAGCGACCGCCGCAATCACACCATGTCTTGTGCAGCCCGTAGGATTCGGGGGTGTCTCGCCAGCGCAACCCATTGCGGTTGATGAAGATTATCCCGCTCAATACGCGTCGGTCATCGACCCGAGGCTTGCCGTGCGACTTCG
>NZ_JCATZN010000044.1:0-1173 GCF_059694505.1 Leisingera sp. ANG49 | reverse complement strand
CTCTGAAGCCTGACCGTTTGCGCGAGATTGTGACCGTGATGGCGGCAGAAACTTGACCACTTTCCGAACTCTTCTGGCAGACCGCGACAAGGGAACCGGTGCGGAAGGTCCGAAAAATCTATTGACAACACGGCATAGATTGGTTGGCTTGCACCCGCTCGGGGCACGTTTTGCCAGGATGAGCCGGTCAAAAATTCCCATCCCTCTTCCATTATAAAGTCTCGTGCCAAGCAAATCTCTATTGTAGATGCCAGCTTGAATCATACCTTCCACCCTATGAATAGCTTCCGTTAATACAGTAAAAGTAATGTGACATAAAATTAGATGTTATAAACTTTGAAGTCAGCGCGCTAATAATGTGAGCGACGGTGGCTTTTCTGCTGATTCCACTGCAGTACGAGGCGTTGGGAGCCTCTCCACTCGGGAAACATGAGGTCAATAGGCCGTAAATTGTAGTAGCGGTCTTCCAACTTCCGAAGGCGGTGAGCATGAGGGCGCAACAACAACTTGTGCAGACGCCAAAGTTGCTACAAGGCAGGGCCTATCTGAAGGAAAGAGATTTTTTGAGTTGAGTTGAGTTGAGTTGGGTTGGATGCGTGTTTCAATTCTTTCCTAGCGAGCGCGGAGGATGGAGAATATGTCAATTGAAGGCGATGTCGTGAGCTGCAAGCTCATTACATATGAAAAAGTTAATAATCGGCAGTGAGGGTGATGTGATGAAGATTATTGTGGGATGTTTAGGGCTTGTCTCTCTTGTCCTTTCTGGATGCGTCAGAGGTGGAAATCAGATTGGAGTGGGCGCAACATATGAAAACAGTGCAGAAATCGCTTCATTTCGTGTGTCTGGCGATCTAACATTAGACTGTCTTTCAGGTCCCTGGAGGGACACAATTTGGTATGATAATGGGGTACTTAAAAAGGCAGATGGCACTCAATTCCCGGAAAACACGAAGCAGGATCAAATTGCAGATCATACTTGCCGCGAGTATTTTTCCGCCAGAAGCAGAGGTGCGACGCAAGGTTCTGCTCGCGATATAGCGATCAATGTTTTTCGGGGGCTGACCTAACCTTTCCGCTTCTCACCGTGAAAAATGCAGCGAGGAAGCAAGTTCCATGCAAAAAACCGAATTATTAAATGACAAATTTGGTCAAAGAATTATCCTTTGGAATGTT
>NZ_JCATZN010000043.1:0-1210 GCF_059694505.1 Leisingera sp. ANG49 | reverse complement strand
TGTCCGTCATCAAATGAAGTGGTCCGATTGAATTGACGGCGTTTAGGACGGCCTGGCTCATCGATTTTGATCTTAAGCGGCACGCCCGAGATTGAGCAAGCGTCGCTGTTTCAGTGTTCTTTCCTTGATGTTTCTCCTTTCCTTCTGAATGCTGCCGCTGCGACCGAAGTAGACATCGGCCGGTGTCAGATTGCCGAGGCTCTCGTGATAGCGGCGGTGATTGTAGTGGTCGACGAAGGCTCTGATCGCTTCCTTAAGTGCGCCCGGTAGGTAATAGTTCTCCAACAGGATGCGGTTCTTGAGCGTCTGGTGCCACCGCTCGATCTTTCCCTGGGTCTGCGGATGATTTGACGCCCCTCGAACGTGGTCCATACCCTGGTCTTGGAGCCAATCCGCCAGGTCACCAGAGATGTATGATGAGCCGTTGTCGCTGAGCAGCCTCAGTTTGTGCCTGACGGTCGCGGACGAACAGCCTGATGCCTCCAACGGCAGTTCCAGAGTGTCGGTGACATCACCGGCCTTCATCGTTGTGCAGAGCTTCCACGCCACGATGTGACGGCTGAAATCGTCCAGGATCGTCGAGAGATAGAACCAACCCCAGCCAGTCACCTTCAGGTAAGTGAAGTCCGTCTGCCAAAGCTGGTTCGTTCTTGTGGTCTTGTCGTGGAATTCGTCCGCAGCTTTGATTACATTGAACGCTGGACCAGTAATCAGGTCCTGCTTCTTGAGGATGCGATAGATCGAAGGCTCTGATACAAAGTACTTTTTCGTGTCTGTGAAGCGGAATGCCAGCTCACGCGGCGATAGTTCCGGCTCATCCAGGGCGAGGTCAACGAGAGCCTGCCGGATCTCGTCGGGGATGCGGTTCCAGACCCGGCCGGGGTGTGGACGGCGGTCCTCGAGCCCGGCTTCACCAAACGCCTCATAGCGGGCACACCAGCGGTAGAACGTGGTTTTCGGGATGCCCAGCCTCGACAGCGTCCTCTTCACTGGCAAGTGGGACTGCTCGACAAGTCGGATGATCTCGAGCTTCTCCGTTGCGGGGTATCTCATATGTCGCCGTCCCCATCCCCGAGCATGCTTTTTTTGAGCAAGCGGTTTTCCAGGGTGAGGTCGGCAACGGCGTCCTTCAGGGCCGACGTCTCGGCCCAGCAGCTCCTTCACTTCGGGGCTTGTCGCTTGCCTGGCTGTGTCACCTGCCAGCCGCTTC
>NZ_JCATZN010000042.1:0-1325 GCF_059694505.1 Leisingera sp. ANG49 | reverse complement strand
CACTTCTTCGAAGAGTTGAATACGCAACACTCGAATGGGTGGATTGGTTCAACAGCCTCTGTCTGCTTGAGCCTATCGGGAGCATTTCGCCGACAGAAGCAGAGGCCAATAACTACTCGGCTCTGGAAACTGAGAACATTGTCGCGCTGTTAACTGAAATCAACCTTCGGCAAACCCGGAGTGGTTCGATCCGCAAGATCCGGTGCGGGAAAGTCAAACAACTACTGCATAGGCCCTTTACATAAGAATTGATACCTTCCTTCTTCCGATCGCTTCGCTCAAATACGTGGAGTATAAAAAGGGTGTTGCGCTGTGAGGGTTGAGAAATAACTTTTTGCCTTCAAGTGAAGGTAAAGTGTGACACATTTGTAGTGTCGACCTTCTTTTGTGGCGGCAGTGTTGCGCTAATGAGGGCAGATCATTGTATTGGAGAAATTGAAGATCTAAGCGCGCTGCTAGAGCGCTATGGTAGAGCGGCTCAAAAGGAAATTGCCTCAGGCCTGGTCTGCATTGCGCAAGGGTTTGAGTTTGTCGACACTATTAAGGCTATTGGCGGCAATGGGGGTATAAAGTTGCTTTCCAAATCCGAGTCTTCTGTAAACTCGATGAACGGCAGTGTAACTAATGGAATGTGCAGGTTCAATGCAGCAAGCAGCCATATTAATGGCGCTTTCAGTGGCTGCCCCTCTGGGCATGGCGGCACGGCTCGTTTGCAATGACCTGGCTATGACCTTGGGGCATGGCGCGCAGGAATGGAATGTTTAAAAAGTGGAGTGGATTTTTGATTCTGTCTTCTATGATTGAACGATGGGTTCAGCACGCAGTTTTGGGTGTTAATGTTCGGCGAAGTTGTCGAATGATGCCGGGTGTGCCAGGGGGCAGAAGCCGTCAAGAGATTGATGCTGATGTCCAGTATTTGTGTAATGTTTTGAAAGACGAGCCGGCGGAAATAGTCTCTCTGAAGCTAATGGCGTGCGTAGATTCTCACCGAGAATGATTATGAAAATCAAAGAGATTTTGATCTGTTTCAAATTGTTCCTTTGATTTTAGAAGACTTAAAGTGGCCTGAGAGTGGACAATAAAGTCCACACCTAAGGCCGTCCGGAGTCTGGCAGATTGACAGGCCTTCGAGCGGCAGGGTAATTTTCGTTAACAAAAAGGCGCGGTTAGGCAGCCAATGTATCGGGTGGAAAAGGGGCAGCTATCATGGCACTTCCGGCCATTGCGTCATTATGGGTCGGCCCTGAGCTCAGCTGGCTGGAACAGCTTTGCCTGAAGTCCTTTCTCGACAACGGTCATGAGGTGATCCTGTTCACATATGATGA
>NZ_JCATZN010000041.1:0-1400 GCF_059694505.1 Leisingera sp. ANG49 | reverse complement strand
TGTTCGAACTTCAGAAGGCGTCCTGTTCAATCAAGTTTAGTTTAGTGTTGGCTTTGCTAGCCATAACAGTTTACACTAAAAGTTGATTCTACCACTGGGAGATTTTCAATGCCCGGCAACATGTTGATCTTTGTCAACGCGGATGGCCAAACGAATTGCCACTTAGAACCTGAAACATCTTCTGGCAAAGGAAACGTCGAACATGTAAAAAAGACAAAAACGTTATTGGGCGGGGCGAGTAATGGAGCGAATTTTTCCGGTTCATTATCACGCGAAGGGGACTGGCGTAGTTTTTACTTTCGGAAAACTCGGCTGATCCTGGAACCCAGTTCTTTTTTAGCTCCCAGCGAGACGACTATTGAATGGTGCGAGGTAGTTACACTTGGCAATGAAGGTGAAGAATAAGTTGAATTAGCGATATGAGGAAAAGTGTTTCTAATTGTTTTCTTCGACTTCTGAGCACTCGCGCGCAAAATGAAACTTTGAGCACCACGTTTTTGATCCCATGGGTTGATGGTGCGACCCCTTCGATGGAATGGAAGGATCCCCTAGGCTCAGGACTTCGGTAACGGGAGTTTCCCGGTCAAGCGGTTTTACGCAAAATAATTGATCCGCCGAAGCGGGTTTATCATCTCTGTTTTTGTCCGCTCTGCTGTCTGTCGCGGTCTTCGACTGAGATCCTTCGGGTACACGCTTCGGTCCGTGGTCAACGCTTTGGTTGCCAATATGATGCTGGTTCGATGCAATTCCGATGTGCCCATCTCATTGGTGTGCTTGACGGAAGTCAGCGACGGTCCAGACCACGGCATCATCGGAACCACGTCCCTGCGGGACCTAGAAGGCCTGCGATCAGGCAGGCAATCTGCGGAGGAGTATGTGATCAGGCCATTTGCGGTGCAGCATCTGGTTGGAACACAGTGCCATCAACCCAAATTCGATGGAGAATGACCGAGATGCGTCGAGCAAGAGCGACCATCGCAATTTTCCGGCCACGGCGTTGCACGAGCTGGGCTCCCCATGTTCTCAACCTTGTCGAGCGTCCGCGGTTCATCATGACAGTTGCGGCTTGGCACAACGCCCGCCTCAGATTGACATCCCCAACCTTGGTAATGCCGCCAGACACATCGCGTTCGCCGGACTGGTTGCGCGAAGGAGTCAGGCCAACTCAAGGATCGACCCTCTTTGAAGATCGGAAGCGCGCCGGGTCATCGACGGCTGCTCGGAAGGTTAGTGCCACGACTGCGCCAATCCCCGGCATCGTCATCAAACGGAAGCACACTGGATCATCCTGGGCAAGCTGGCGCACCTGCTGCTCAAGGGTCGCAAGCTCCTGCCGAAGGGATGCTCTGACACGCAGCATGGGTACTGTAGCAATTTCCAGCATGGGATTGCCTTCCGCC
>NZ_JCATZN010000040.1:0-1403 GCF_059694505.1 Leisingera sp. ANG49 | reverse complement strand
CACCTCAATAGCCTGATTCCAGGGGGGGTTGAGTCAGTTCAATATGGTAAAAGTGTTGTATTGTCGAACGTAAACACTTTATGGAATAAATATGGCTCCTTTCTTCGACTGTGCAAAAAACAAACATCGCTAGTGGCGGAGAGATCGCTGGGAGAAATGCAGGACTGATCGCTATAGGACACGTGGTAGATTTCCGTTTATCTGAATTGGAGCGACCATCAGGCAGTATTCTCACAAAGATCTAACGGAGGTTCCTAAATGACACTTACAAGTAGGGCCACACGAGTCGGAAAAGAGGGGGAGTGTCAGCGCACATCGGCCCTTGGGGAAATGGAATTTTTTCCTCGCAAGTTATTTGACCTCGGTTTCGCCAATGGTACACGGATTCAGACTGATAAAGGCGATGTGCCGGTTGAGGAACTAGAAATTGGCAACCTAGTGTCTACGCACGACAACGGTTTGTGCCCCATTCGATGGATTGGCTTGACTATTCAGCGGGCAATAGGAGATTTTGCACCAATCCTATTTCGTAGTGGATCTTTTGGAAACAAAGGTAACCTACGGGTTTCCCCTGAGCACAGAATGCTTCTTAGTGGATGGCAAGCCGAGCTAGTTGTCGGAGAAAGTGAAGTGCTTGTGCCGGCAAAATTTCTCGTTAATAACACTTCGATTTTAAGAGACCCTGGAGGAGAAGTTACCTACTTTCAGATAGCATTTGATCAACATGAAATTATATATGCTGAGGGAAGTGTCACCGAGAGCCTATTTCCGTTGGATAGTGAAATTGCCGCTTCTCCAACGGGCCTCAGAGACGTCGCGGTGTGCGGACCTCCAGCAAGAATTATTGCGAGTAGTCAAGAAGTAAGTGTAATACTCAATTTTGAGGGCGATATATATCTCAAGTAGAAGAAGTTCTCTTTTAGCGCAACGGCTCAATCAAAAGCTGCGTTGTTGATTTCCGCTGAGATCTGACCCGGGAAAGGCGAAAGTTTTCTTTGAGAATTGACCCATGTGTGACCGTGCCCCTGGCTTTTATCGGCAGGGGTTATTGGAGTGATCGACATGGCATTTTTGAGTGTGATCCGACGCTGGGCGCTTCGGGATCAGATGTCTATTCGGGAGATAGCGAGGTGAACGGGCCTCTCCCGCAACACCATTCGCAAGTATTTACGTTCGGGTGCTGTTGAGCCCCGGTTCCAGGTCCCGCAGCGTCCGAGCAAGCTGGACCCTTTCGCGGACAAGCTGTCTGCTTGGCTTGCCGCGGAATCGCGCAAGCCCCGCAAGCAGCGGCGCACGGTCAAGCAGCTGCATGCGGACCTGGCGGCTCTTGGCTTTACCGGCTCGTACGGGCGGGTGGCGGCCTTCGCGCGGGCATGGCGCGCGGAACGCCAGCGCATTCAGCT
>NZ_JCATZN010000039.1:0-1421 GCF_059694505.1 Leisingera sp. ANG49 | reverse complement strand
AAGGGCCCGCGAAAGACCTGAAGTCCTGCCGCGAATGACTGCTCGATGGCGCTTGACCAAAGAACGCCGAATAGAGAAGACCCATTGATTTCCGGTGGGTGGCGTGTTTCACGGTTCGAAAAGCGAGCGGTGACATGTCTGATCTTTTCTGGCTGACGGATGCACAGATGGCGCGTCTTGAGCCGTATTTCCCCAAGTCCCACGGCAAGCCTCGCGTCGATGATCGGCGTGTCTTGAGCGGGATAATCTTTATCAATCGTAATGGCTTGCGCTGGCGCGACGCGCCCGGGGAGTACGGTCCGCACAAGACCTTGTACAACCGTTGGAAGCGGTGGAGCGATAGAGGTGTCTTTGCCCGGATGATGGCCGGTCTGGCCGCCGAGCATGGCGAGGAGAAGACCGTGATGATCGACGCAACCTATCTCAAGGCCCACCGCACAGCGACCAACATGGCCGCGAAAAAGGGGGGCCTGGTCGCCTGATTGGTCGCACCAAGGGCGGCATGAACTCCAAGCTGCATGCCATCTGCGACAGCCAGGGCCGACCGCTCAATCTGTTCGTCACCGCCGGGCAAGTCAGCGACTACATTGGAGCACGGGCATTGCTGAGCAGCTTGCCCAAGGCGAATTGGCTCCTTGGCGATAGAGGCTACGACGCCGACTGGTTCAGAGAAGCATTGAAAGACAAAGGGATACGCGCAAGCATCCCTGGTCGAAAGAAGCGAAAGAAGCAGGTCAAATACGACAAACGCCGCTACAAACGCCGCAACCGTATCGAGATCATGTTCGGCAGGCTTAAAGACTGGCGGCGCGTCGCAACACGTTACAACCGATGCCCAAAGGTGTTCTTCTCCGCAATCGCTCTGGCTGCAACGGTCATCTACTGGCTCTGAAACTCAATGAGATGCTGTAACGGGGCCTGCGTTGCACACTGCCCGTTACCGCTTGCATGCTGACAGGTCAGCTGCCGACGCTCCCGTATAGGATCCACATGGAGGACTACGGGATGAGACTGTTTGTCGGACTGGACGTGTCATTGGTCAAGACCGCGATCTGCGTGATCAGCGAGCATGGCAAGATCATCAAAGAGGCAGAGGTTGAGAGCGAACCAGAGGTTTTGACGCGCTGGCTGGGCGATCTGGACGGCAGCATTGCCGCGATTGGCCTGGAGGCTGGGCCATTGTCGCAATGGCTGCACCGGGGGCTGACCGAAGCTGACCTTGATGCTGTACTCATGGAAACGCGCCAGGTGAAAGGAGCGCTGAAGGCCATGCCGATCAAGACGGACCGTCGGGATGCCGAGGGGATCGCGCGCCTGCTTCACCTCGGCTGGTTCCGTCCGGTTCACTGCAGTCTGTCTCGGCTCAAGAAGTCCGCGCCGTTCTCGGCGCCCGGAAAGCCATTCAACAGGGCATGATCGCA
>NZ_JCATZN010000038.1:0-1427 GCF_059694505.1 Leisingera sp. ANG49 | reverse complement strand
CAGGCCGACGTTGGAGATGTGGAAGCCGTCCACGTCCTTCTCCGGCGCGATCGAGTTGATCACCAGCTCCTCGTTCATGTGCTTCGGCAGCGGCAGCTGCACCAGGATGCCGTTGACCGCCGGGTCATTGTTCAGCTGATCGATCAGCGCCAGCAGATCCGCTTCCGGGGTGTCCGCGTCCAGCTTGTGCTCATAGGAGTTCATGCCGACTTCGACGGTCTGCTTGCCCTTGGAGCGCACATAGACCTGCGACGCCGGGTCCTCGCCCACCAGCACCACCGCCAGGCCGGGGGTGATGCCGTGCTCTTCCTTCAGCCGCGCCACATGCTCGGCCACCTGGCCGCGCACCTTGGCCGCAAAGGCCTTGCCGTCAATCAGAGTTGCTGCCATTGCTCTCTTCCTTTCCTGCGCAGGCGCTCGGCCTGCCTACTCTTCCCGGATCACCCGCGCCTCGCGGGCAATCGACCACTCCACCAGCTGCCGCCATAAGCGCTCGATCAGATCGGGGTCCAGCCCCTCCCCTTCCGCCGCGGCGCGGGCATTCATGACCACTTCCTCGACCCGGTCCGGGATCCGCGCGGGCCAGCCGTTCTGCTGCTTGAGCTGGACCGCCCGGTCGATATAGCCCGCCCGGACGGCCAGAAGTTGCACCAGCTCACTATCGAGCCTGTCAATTTCCGCGCGCAGCGCCTCCATCGAGGAACAGTCTTCCGGCGGTGTCAGCTTGGTCATGTCTTAAAACTCTTGCGGCCCGAGAAGGTCTCGGGCCGCAGAAAGCGCATATTGCGTCTTAGAACAAGCCTTCGATCTGGCCGTCCTCGTTCAGGCGGATGGTTTCCGCCGCCGGTTTGCGCGGCAGGCCCGGCATCGTCATGATCTCGCCGCAGACCGCCACGATGAAGCCGGCACCGGCCGACAGGCGCACTTCGCGCACCGGCACCGAGTGGCCCACCGGCGCACCGCGCAGGGACGGGTCGGTCGAGAAGGAGTACTGGGTCTTCGCCATGCAGACCGGCAGATTGCCGTAGCCGGCTTCTTCCCATTCCTTCAGCTGGTTGCGGATCTTGTTGTCCGCCAGCACCTCGTCGGCGCGGTAGATGCGCTTGGCGATGGTCTCGATCTTCTCGAACAGCGGCATGTCGTCCGGGTAGATCGGCGAGAAGTTGGCGGAACCGGCGTCGACGATCTCGACAACCTTCTCGGCCAGCGGCGCGGAGCCCTCCGAGCCCAGCTCCCAGTGGCGCGACAGCACCGCCTCGACGCCGTGGCTGGCGCAGTAGGCTTTGACCGCGTCAACTTCCGCGTCGGTGTCGGTCACGAAGTGGTTGATCGCAACCACAACCGGCACGCCGAAGGATTTGACGTTCTCGATGTGGCGGCCGAGGTTGGCGCAGCCGTTGTTGACCGCCTCGACGTTTTCCGCGCCC
>NZ_JCATZN010000037.1:0-1478 GCF_059694505.1 Leisingera sp. ANG49 | reverse complement strand
TCTTCCGGCGGGGCCGGTTAGGGCGTGATGTGGATGCGCAGGGTAGGAGACGGAACTGAGACGACGGTTGAGCAAGCTCTCATGCGCGGGTTGGTTACCGCATGACCGTGGTTTCGTCCTGGGGCTGCCTTGCTCTAAGGATCGGGCGTCGACAGTGTCGGCCCATAACAGGGCACAAGGGTTCCCCACCGCGTTCCGTCCCCAACCCTGCGCACCGGAAAGGGTCGAGGCGTTGTTGCTCGTGGTCTCCTCAGGCTTTGGCGGGTGAGACGGTGCGGGCGATCGCCCAGATGAAGCCGACCATCTCGCGCGCGATCGCCGTGATGACCACCACTTTGGCTTTTCCGGTCGCAATCAGATGCCGATAGCGCTGGCACATCCTGAGCTGTCCTTTCCAGGCGATGTCGCGGACAGCCTGCGGCAGCGTCTCCAGCCGGGCAAGGAGCTTCGGGCTGACGCGCGCCTGCATCCGGTAACTCCAGGCGCCCTCGATCAGCGCGCGCCGGGCAAGTCCGCTGCCTGCTTTCGTGATCCCGCCTCGCCGCACGCTGCCCCCGCTGGAATGCTCCGATGGCGTCAGCCCCAGGTAAGCCATCAGTTGCCGTGGATTATCGAAACGTTGGAAGTCTCCGACCTCGGCCACCACCGTCACCGCAACGATGAAGCCGACACCACGCATCGCCTGAATCGCATCAACGACCGGCGCGAGGCTCCAGGTTGGCAAAAGGTCTGCGATTTGCTGCGTCAGGCGCTCGACCCGCGCTTCGGCATCCGCAACGGCATCGATGTAATCCTGAAGGACGATCTGTTGCGCTGGATGTGTGAAGCCCACTGTCGCAAGCCAGCGCCGGTATGCCCCCGTCCAGCCCTTCTTGCCGGGATAGATCCGGCTGTGGCGCAACAGAAAGCCCTGAAGGTGCTGACGCGCCTTGCCTGCCACCCGCATCGCGGTCGCACGGGCACGCACCAGATCGCGCATCGCCTCGTGCGCCGCATCCGGCACCCAGACCGCCGTAAGCTCTCCAGCTCGATGCAGCTTCGCCAGCATCACTGCATCGCGACGGTCGGTCTTCACCCGGTCGCCCGCTTTCACCGGGATCAGCGATGGCGCCACTACGATGCAGTCATGGCCCATCTCGACAAGTTGGCGATAGAGGCCATAGCCGCAGGGGCCTGCTTCATAGCAGAAATGCAGCCGTGCCCCCTTGGCCGTCAGCTTTTCGACCAGATTGCGGACCTTATCAGGGCGGTGCGGCACCTTCCCTAGGTGGCGGACTTCTCCGCCCCGTACACCCTCTGCAATTGCAACCGAGATTGTCGCCTTGTGGACATCCAGACCGATGAACGTGCTATCCTGCATGTGGTCTCTCCCCCATTCTTGAGGCACGGCACCCGCCAACCGGGCGCAACCCTCGAACGGAGAATGCCGCGGGAGAGGCCGCTAACCCAGTCTGTTCAGAAACCGATCATGGGGTCTA
>NZ_JCATZN010000036.1:0-1653 GCF_059694505.1 Leisingera sp. ANG49 | reverse complement strand
AGCCGCCGAACACGGCGAGAATAAGACCGTAATGATCGACGCGACTTATCTGAATGCACACCGTACCGCGACCAGCATGGCCGCGAAAAAGGGGGGGTGCGGCCGCCTGATCGGTCGAACCAAGGGCGGCATGAATACCAAACTGCACGCCATCTGCGGCAGCCAAGGGTGGCCGCCCAACCTGTTCGTCACCGCCGGGCAGGTGAGCGATTATGTCCGCGCACGGGCGCTGCCCAGCACCTTGCCAAAAGTCGGTTGGCTGCTTGGGGATCGTGGCTATGACGCCGACTGGTTCAGAGAAGCGTTAAACGACAAAGGGGTGCGCGCCTGCATCCCCGGCCGAAAGCAGCGCAAGAAGCCTGTGAAATACGACAAACGCCGCTACAAAAGACGCAATCGTATCGAGATCATGTTCGGCAGTCTCAAGGACTGGAGGCGCGTCGCAACACGCTATGACAGCTGTCCGAAAGTCTTCCTTTCAGCCATCGCCCTCGCAGCAACCGTCATCTACTGGTTATGAATCCTGACCCTAATGAGATGGGCAAATCGGAATTGCATCGAACCAGCATCATATTGGCAGCCAGCGCGCTGACCACGGACCGAAGCATGTACCCGAAAGACGTCAACCGAAAGCCGCAGCAGAAAGCAGGAAGGGCTAGAAAAGAACCGGCGAAATCGCTTTGGCGGACAAATTTGCCTGCCTAAAACCGCTTAACTGGGGCGCCCCCCCGTTACCGAAGTCCTGCCCCTAAAGGAAATAAGTTTAACAGACGGCTCAGGCCCAGTACAACATCATTCTTATAATATCCTAATTAATAGGTATCAGAAGCGGTACTCCATGGTGAAGAAGGTCTAAGGCGGTGGCGCTTGAGAGTTCTGGCAAAAAGCTAAAAAATTCATGAAGAGAGGTTGGTGGAAAATGACGAAATACTGCGCGCCTCGCCCTCAAGCATCCCCAACTAGTTTGAATACGGAACTTACTAAGGTGCACAGTGCTCAAAATACGCATCTCGCCAATTGGCCCCATTGAATACAGATACAAATGTCCAACCTGTAAATCTCTCCTTGCATTTCAGTGCTCCGAGGGGGCTATTCAAAACATGCCGGGTGAAGAATTGTGGACGGATGAAGGGGAAATTTTGTTCTTCGAGCGCGCCTTAGCTCGCGAAGGATTTTATCCTGAATTCGATCCGGATCGATTCCCGGAGTGGTTCGATTATTCCTTATTGACCGGAACTTGCGGAAAATGTGGCGCAAACTACTTTGGAGCTAAAATCGCGCTGCTACGCCACTCAAAGGGTTCTGTCGAAAAGAAATCAATCAGGGATTTTAGGAATCTCTCCCGTGGAGCGCCCCAAACCCCTGCACTAGCACTCAAGTCGTCAGGTTCCGCAGCATGGCCAGTCTCAGTTACCAAAATTGGTGGTAGCATTATGTATGAACATGTGTTTGGGCCGTTTGCAAATCAAGAGGAGTATCGCCTCGACTCGATCCCTGGATCTCCTTTCTCCTACTATACATTTACCACCAAAAATTGGCGATGGTTATCTGCATATATCTGTAGTTTCTGGCCTGAGTTGGTGGAAGTCGTTGCCGTAGGAATGGAACAGTGATGTATGTAAAAAAGTCACTAAGGTATGTCTCGGCCAGCAG
>NZ_JCATZN010000035.1:0-1831 GCF_059694505.1 Leisingera sp. ANG49 | reverse complement strand
GACCCAACACACCACATGCCGGGACTAAACACCTAACAATGATTTTCGTATTTTAGCCGTTCAAAAAACGGCATCAATAACTTGTCTCTTTGTACCACATAACGTGCGTGCTGAAGGACATTTCCGGGAAACAAACCACTCCGGACCAGATGCCGAATTTCCCTCTGCGTGCGCACCGAAACCGTTTTACGAGCTTCCCTACCCAGGAAGAAGCTTTCGGAAAGCACTCCGTTGGCAGTGATGATTTCATGGTTGCGGAACAAGATATGGAAATATTCAACACCCATCACATCTCCACAATACTCGACCCCTGGGAGAGAGACCAGCTTCTTGGCCGGAACAAGGATCTCCCTGTGCCCAAACGTCTGTTCCGCAATTCTTGAGCGTATCAGCATCCTGTGCTGCTGAGAAACCAGCAGATCTTTGGCCGGTGTATTTTCACCCAGCGCTCCCTTGTGGATGAGTATTGGCCGTAATGGAGGGGAAAGCGCTACGTCAATGGAATTGAATGCGCTGGATCCAATCCAGACGATTTTCTGCCCCCCCCGATCCTGTGTTTCGACAAGGTCTCCAACACAAAGATCCTCGATGGCTACTTCTCCTTCAGGGGTCAAGATCGACGTACCTCTCGCATAACAGGTGACCGCGGTTTCATCCGTCGCCAACCCGCCTGTGACGCCGGTCAGCGTTAGAGAGGGGCCGGTCATGTCGGTCCCGTTGAAGCTGACCACGCCATCAGCCGCGTCATGATTGAGAGCAACGATTGGATGGCTGAAACTAGTGCCATTTGCGGCATTATAAGCAGCTAGGGTATTTGCGTTAAAGATCCCGGAAAGATCGATAAAGTCGTTATTGGCAGAATCTCCGTCTCCGGTTGCACCGCTGTTACCTGTGCGGAAGTCGGTGATGGTATCGTTTGATGTACCGTCCCAAGCAAAAACATCGTCACCATCACCCCCTGTCAGCGTATCATCGCCCTCGCCGCCGTCAATCGTATCGTCACCAGCCCCCCCCAGAATGCTGTCATCACCGCCGACCCCATCGATGCTGTCATCGCCGTCACCACCATCGATGGTATCGTTCATTGTGCCGGAGACGTTAGGATCTGTCACCGCCAGAGAAAAATTATCAATGTTTAAGTTGTTGTGTAGGCTAGTGTTGGTTGACGGTGGATGTAGTTCAACAATGCGCACTTGCATCTGAGCCGTCGGGTTGGCAGGAGTATCTCCAGTCGCGGTCAGGTTCAGCGTGTACGTTTCCAAAAAGTTGGTTGTCAGATCCGTCGTTTCGGTCGCTGTCGCGACGACGGTGCCGTCGACAACAATATCCACCCTGAAGTCATGACCACCATTTTCGTTGGTTCCTTGGCCTTCAGATCTTTGTGTGGTTGCATCAAGCGTCACCGAAAAAGTAAGATCGCTGCTCCAAGAGGGACCAACAATATCCGCTGACGCACTGCTTTCGACACCACTATCGTCAAGATAGAGCACTGGTGCGCCCGCCCCGACGTAATTAGGGCTATAGGTGCCTCCATGGCCAGTGATCGTCCAGACGCCTAATCCATTACTGAAATTGCTTGTCAGATTGGAAAACGTAGAATCACCGACTATACTATCGTTGCCGAAACCACCGGTAATGCTGTCATCACCATTACCGCCTTTTATCGTATCGTCGGCACCACCACCTGTATAATTTGGCATCTCGAAAAACCTCCAAGGATTGACGTCTTTCACCACCTGCTAAAGTGGCTATTTTGAGAATAGATGTTATCCCACACCAACGTCCGCATGGAAAAAACCTATCAATATTTTGTATTCTTCCGTCTTGCGAT
>NZ_JCATZN010000034.1:0-2133 GCF_059694505.1 Leisingera sp. ANG49 | reverse complement strand
CCCCCCCCCCCCCCCCCCCCCCCCCCCCCCCCCCCCCCCCCCCCCCCCCCCCCCCCCCCCCAAGGCCGCCAAGAAGCACGGCGTAAGCCGTGCGGCTGCGGGCGCGGGAGAGTTGCGGGATTGAGATTGGTGCCGGGCCTGGTCCATTTGCGTTGCGGTACGCGCAGGCGGCAGACAGGGAGGGTCTTGCCGGCAGCTGGACTGTTAAAGGCTGCCGCAGGACGAAGCGGTCCCGAAGCTGTGCCCGATCGGGTTTACTGCCTGCGCGGCTGCAGGATCAGGGCGCGGCCGCCGGCGGAGCTGCGGCGGTTGCGGCGGATGGTGCGGGCTTCCAGCCGGACCTGGCCGTAAAGGACAATAATCAGCGTGGCGAGGGCGATGAGGCAGGCTTCCAGCATGTCAGATCGCCGCGCGGCGCTGCAGCCGCTCCTGCACCAGCCCGGCCAGCGTGGCGGCGTCCTGGGTGAGCGGCTTGCCTTTCTGCCGCGAGCGGGCCAGGCGGTCGGCGGCATCGGCCAGCGGCCTGTCGCCGGCGCTGCGGGCAACGCCGCCCAGGAACTGCGCCAGATAGGCCAGGGTCTTTTCCTCCTGCCCCATGTTCAGCACATCGGCGGCGTGGGCCATGTCGTCGCGGTAGGCGATCAGGTCCGGCTCCACCGTTTCGTCGTTCAATGCGCGCGGGCCGCAGGGCTGGCGGTCTGCCGGCATGCCGGACAGCACCGCCTGCTGGAAGGCGGCGAGCGAGGTGATCGGTTTTTCCAGGAAGCCGCCGGCGCCTGCTTCGAGTGCGGCCGCCGCCAGATTGGGGTCGCCGGAGGTGGCCAGGATCACGCTGGGGCGCGGGCTGGCGTCGGCCAGTTCGCGGATCAGGTCGAGGCCGGAACCGTCCGGCAGCCCGACATCGGCGATCAGCACCGACGGGCGGTAGACCTGCAGATGGCGGCGGGCGGACTTCAGGCAGTCGGCGCGGCGGATGCGGGCGCCGCTGCGCAGGCACAGAAGGCGCAGCGCCTCGCAGGCGAAGCGGCTGTCCTCGACCACCAGGATGGTCAGCCCCAGAAGCGGGCGCCGGCTGGCTGGCAGGCGCTGGGCGGCAGCAAACAGTTCCGAATCGTCCATAACGCATCCTCCTTGCGGGATATGTTCCAACGCTAGGGATTCGAGGCTAATTACTCGTTAACGGGGCGTGCGCAGGAGCGGCACGGACGCCGACGTGCGGATTGGCGCACTTGCCGCGGCGCAGCAAAGCCCCCATAACCGCTGCGGAGGAATGTTTGTGAGAGGAGCACAACAAAGATGATCGGCCGCTTGAACCATGTTGCCATTGCTGTCCCGGATCTGGAGGTGGCATCGGCGCAATACCGCAACGCGCTGGGCGCCAAGGTCGGCGACCCGCAGGATGAGCCGGATCACGGCGTCACCGTGGTGTTCATCGAACTGCCCAACACCAAGATCGAGCTGTTGTACCCGCTGGGGGACAATTCGCCGATCAACAGCTTCCTGGAAAAGAACCCGGCGGGCGGCATCCACCATGTCTGCTATGAGGTGGAGGATATCCTGGCGGCGCGCGACCACCTGAAGGCGCAGGGCGCGCGGGTGCTGGGGTCGGGCGAGCCGAAGATCGGCGCCCACGGCAAGCCGGTTCTGTTCCTGCATCCCAAGGATTTCAACGGCTGCCTGGTGGAACTCGAGGAAGTTTGACGCTATGAGCGTCCTGCCCCGGCTGCGGGGCAGGGCAAACCGGAGGAGCCAGCGCCATGGGCATTACATCAGCAATCGTTCTGTATGCGGTGATCTGGTTCATGACCTTCCTGGTGGTCATCCCGATCCGGCTGGAAACCCAGGGCGACAGGGGCGACGTGGTGCCGGGCACCCATGCCGGCGCGCCGGAAAAGCACTTCCTGAAACAGAAGGCCTGGATCACCACCGGCGTGGCGGCAGTGCTGTGGGCCATTATCTGCGCGATCGTCATCTCCGGCGTGATCTCGGTGCATGATTTCGACTGGATGGGAATGCTGCCGGAGCGGCAGTGATCCGTCTCGGCACCAGACAATCAAGATAGCAGGACCTCCCGCCCGGCTTGAAGGCATTGAAATGCTTCCGTCCCGGTTTGGGCGTGGCGGGGGGGGGGGG
>NZ_JCATZN010000033.1:0-2159 GCF_059694505.1 Leisingera sp. ANG49 | reverse complement strand
CAGACCTGGCGGCCTTGAATGCTTGGCTGGAGGGCCGCTGCATAGAGCTTTGGAGCGAGATCCCGCACGGCTCGCGCCCGGGCTCCGTCGCTGACGTCTGGGCCGAGGAGACGTCCGTGCTGATGCCGTCTCCTCCAGCCTTCGACGGCTTTGTCGAACAGAGCAAACTTGTATCCCCAACCTGTCTGATCACCTTTGAGCGGAACCGTTACAGCGTCCCCGCCTCTTTTGCGAACCGGCCTGTCAGCTTGAGGGTCTACCCGGAACGGATCGTGGTCGCCGGAGAGGGGCAGATTCTTTGCGAACACCATAGGGTTATCGAGAGATCGCATAGCGCGCCGGGAAAAACGGTCTACGACTGGCCGCGTATTCCGGAGGATCCGCCCACCCATTCCGACAACATGCGCCCACCTGTTCCGGGCTATTCGCCCAACTTTGACGCGTTGCCTTGAGGCATAGGTTTCTGGGTATCAAGTTTGGGGTGTTTCGTCATCCATTTTGGCGATGGTCTTGCGCATGGACTGCCCTTCGAGTTCGAGGGGGTAGACGTTGTGAACGATGCGGTCGAGGATAGCGTCCGCAAAGGTCGGCTCGCCGATGACATCGTGCCACGCCTTGATGGGCAGCTGGCTGGTGATCATGGTTGAGCCGAGGCCGTAGCGGTCTTCGACTATCTCCATCAGAGCGCGGCGCTGCGGTGCGGTAAGCCGGTCCGGCCTCCAGTCATCGAGGATCACCAGCTGGGCTTTCGTGAGACTGCGGAACAGGCGGGGAAAGCGCCCATCGCCATGGGCCATTTCGAGCTCATCGAAGAGGCGTGGCATTCGCTTGCAGAGCACGGTGACGCCATCGCGGCAGGCGGCCTGCGCAAGCGCGCAGCCCAGCCACGTTTTGCCGACGCCGCACGAGCCGGTAATGATCAGATTGCGCTTTTCGGCGATCCACTTGCCCGTGAGCAGGCTCTGGAACAGCGCCTTGTCGAGGCAGCGCCGCGCGCGATAAGCCACATCTTCCGGGCAGGCGCCAACATGGCGCAACCTGGCCGCGCGCATGCGGGCGTCAAAGCGCTTGGTCTCCCGGCTGGCAGCTTCGCGGTCGGCAAGCAGACCCAGCCAATCGGCGTGGGTCAGACCGGCGGCGCTGTCCTGCGCCTGCAATTCGGCAAAGGCTTCCGCCATGCCATCAAGGCGCAGGGCTTTCAGGCGGTCGAGGGTTGGGTGGGTCAGAATGAAGATCCTTTCAATGGAAGTAGTCGGCGCCACGGATGTTGGGGTGGGTGATTGCAGGCTCCTCCGTGACGCGGGTGCGGGGATTGCGTTCCAGTCCGTTCTTCAGGATCGAATGGACCGATGAATAGGAGCAGGCGTTGATCTCGAGCGCCCGCTTGCAGGCGGCGTCAAGGCGGTCCCGGCCGAACTTGTCGGTCAGGCGGATCACACCCAGGCAGGTGCGATAGCCCTGTTCCGGGTGCTTGCGCCCGCGCATCACCACCTTGGCGAAGATCGCCACATTCCGGCCCACACGGGCGGCCCGGGCATGGATGCGCTGCAGCGTCCAATCTTCGCGGAACCGGTGATGGGCGGGCATATGATCCCGCTGGGTGGAGTGCTGTCCGTTGCCGGAGGTACGGACATGCGAAGCCACGCATTGTCCGCCATGGAAAGCCTCGACGGTGCGGGAGGTGATGTGGGCCCACAGCTCTTTCTTCATCAGCTGGTGCGGCACGGAATAGTAATGCCGACCGATTGCGATGTGGTAATCGATCCCCGCGCGGCACTTCTTCCATTCGGCATAGACGTAAGGCTCCGCCGGCAGCGGCTTCAGGGCGGGCCTGTCCAGCTGTTCGAACAGCTGCCGGCAGCTGGCGTCAAGGTGGCGGGAGACCTTGTTGTTGAGCCGCTCCAGCAACGGGCGGATGGCGGCGTTTACTTCCTCGAGGCTGAAGAATTGCCGGTTGCGCAGCCGCGCCAGGATCCAGCGTTCGACCAGCAGGGCGGCGCTCTCGACCTTCGCCTTGTCTTTTGGTTTGCGCGGCCTACCACCGCGAGCGCCTGGCGGGTGTATTCGTCCAGAACTGTCAGCATTTTGTAGCTTCGGCCATTGCTGAGCTTGTCGTGAACAAAGTCCACGCTCCAGACGTGATTAGGATGCTTCGGCCG
>NZ_JCATZN010000032.1:0-2197 GCF_059694505.1 Leisingera sp. ANG49 | reverse complement strand
AGTAGGAAAATTTTTTACCCTTCACCCTCCAAGAGATTTGACACCACTCGAAAGTGTTCCAATTGGCGACACGAAGAGCGAAATCGACTTTGCCCAATTCGCGTAAGGGGCCTCAGTGACATAGAGTGTATCTCCATCTCGAATAGAGAAATCACGGGCAAGAAAAAGTCCATCTAATTCAGCCAAATTAAAAACATACACGATGCGCTGCGGTTCCGAAAAATCACTTCTTCTCAAAATCTCGTTGGCAATATTTGCGGGCTCATTACGTAAAATGAAAACTCCAGTTGCATCCGAAGCTGTGGAAACTAGGCCGCCAATCTGTGCAATCGCCTCAAGGACGGAAAGGCTTTGAGTTTCAATCCGTACTCTCCGTTGCGACGACGTAGCTCCAAATGTAATAAAAGTTCGGACGTCTTCCTGCACGAGGATTCGGTCCCCACCGCGAAGTGCTATGTTCATCTTTGTGTTGTCGTACAAATCTTGTAGCCAGACTTTCCCCCTTTCTTCCCCGCGGATTACTGTTACTTGAGCAGCTTCCGGCGGGATAGTAGCACCCCCTGCGCGTGCCAACATATTAGCCAGTGTTCGGGTCGAGGATCCAATCCGATAGACACCTTGAACACCAACCGCACCCATCACACTGACGACAGCTCCGTCCCCGACGAGGCGCCTAACTTGTACTTGAGGGGCGGGCGTCTGGTTTTCTAGCTCACGGGTAATGGTCTGTCGAAGCTGTTCAACAGTTTTGCCGGATGCGTGCAGACGGCCTGCATACGGCACGAAGATATGACCAGTGTTATCCACTTGCAGCTCTTCCAAATTAGAGGAATTTGCGCTTTCTGGTGCCAGGAGCCCATTGTCAATATTCTCCCATATCGTTAAAGTAAGATTGTCTCCAGGCAGAATGACATCTGCGGACACTTCCTCCCCAGACAAAAAGCTTGCTGGGAACTCTGAATACAGCTTAGTGGTTGAGGCTTGCACTACCCGACTATCTACATCAACTACAAAGGCATCGCTTTCCGTTAATGTAACTTGCCGTTTGTTTGGCCCGACACCAGGCAAGCCACACGAAGCTATTAAAAAGAGCGCGATGAACACTACTGCAGCGCGCATCCTTCGGCAACAAAAACGTTTCACAAGTTGATGCTCCTACCCAGCAAGCCAAGCCCCCATACTTTTAGGCTTCCCGATGGGAAGTATTCTCGACACTCCATAGAGGTGCCTCGGTTTGAAATGATATCTTGGCCTTGTGGGTTCTTCCGATAGTCGCGCATAGCGCAGAGAAGGACTTTACAAGAATCCCAATGCGCACTTCTGATTCATCGGCATGCATCAGCCAAACAAAGTCCTTCCACCAGCCGACCTAAGCCCATAGCAATATTTTTCTCGTTTAGATTATTTTCCTGAGAAAATGCTATCGAAGGCGACTCTTCGCAACCTAGAACAATTTTGGTGTTATCAATTAGCCGATAGCAAGCTAAAGTACATCCATTGGCTCGACATCTTTACACTAAGCCGACGTTTAAAAAATTTTCGAATGAACATTGATCGTGATGTGACCCCCGAAATCACCCTCGGTTTCAATTAGAGTTTTCCGCAGAGTGATGTGCTACCCAACGTGCCCTCGGCCGTTGTTAGAATTTCCGCGGTTCCATCAGGTTCACGGGCTGGTGTCGTGAACTGATTTCATCAGGTCTGCCGGGACCTTGTTCCCGATAGCCCCGTGCGGGCGTTCTTCATTGTAGTCTCTACGCCAAGCCTCCAACTTTTCGGCTGCATCTTCAAGGCTCATGAACCAGTGCGCGTTCAGGCACTCCGCCCGGAGCCGGCCATTGAACGCCTCGAGGAAGGCGTTGTCGGCAGGTTTACCCAGACGGGAGAAGTCCAATGTCACGTCGTTAGCATAGGCCCAAAGGTCCATATCCTTGGAGATGAACTCGCTGCCCTGGTCAACACGGATAGTGATCGGGTAGCCGGTGCGCTTGCATACTTGCTCAAGCGTCGCGACTATGTCCTCCCCGCGATATGTGAACCGCGCATCAAGCACCGGGACATAGCGTGAGAAGGTGTCGACGACCGTCAGAACCGGAATTTTCCGTGTTCAGTCCCGGCATGTGGTGGTCTACTGATCTCTGACCATCAAGAGGATGCACTATGGGACAAATACTTCACGGGTGCGCCAAGACCACGT
>NZ_JCATZN010000031.1:0-2477 GCF_059694505.1 Leisingera sp. ANG49 | reverse complement strand
CATAACGGTGGGCCAATTCAGATGGGCTGTCCACTGGTGAGCGGAAACCGGTAGACCCTAATTCTAGCGATCTGATATGTTCTAATTTGGTGTCACCTTTTGCGCGTGATGACCTTTTTTAGCAGGTATTTAGGCGAAAGAAGTGAGGAACACGCGAAGTGAAAAATCGGCTTTCTAGCGGCATCCTCCAGTTCCAGCACAGAAACGTCCGAGAATGCAATGAGTTCTTCGTTCTCTGGCGGATGCTGCAAAACAGCTAACGTAGACAGAAAATCTTGAGCGCCCCTTCACTTTAGCTCCTTGATGCCATCAAATTCATGAGGGGGCCTCCACATACTACTGATGAATTGTGATCCAGACACATTTGTTCTATGTTTCCCAATTCCCCTCCACCACTTCCCAACCCTCTTACCGGGATCATTATTTCGCCAACAAGAATTGCACAGCTTCGACTCGTAAAAAATTCATAGGAAACCAATGGGTGTCGTTGTGACGCCTTTTTGAAGTTATTGATTATTGATTTGGGAAGAACCGTACGCAGCAAGTCTATTTCGATAATACTTGTGAGCTCTTCTGGGTCACCTATTGCTGTGCTAGATTGATCAGGCAGTTTTATAAATTCACAGTCTGACCTTAGCAAGTTTTCAGCACAATGTGTGCGAGTTAGGATGTCACAAACTGGCACCGGTGATTGATATCGCTGATCAAATATTTCATCTCCGATTGACAGATCTTCCACTTTCTCCCATTGAGCAGGAGTAACCGAAACGCACACGTCAGTTCCCACTCCAAACATTTTCCCCTCAGCTTAACCCTGCATCACGCCAATAGCAGTATTTGCACGTACTACTATTGAGCTATTTTTGATAAGCGTCTTCTGTAGTTAGAAAACACACAGCCGACCTTCATGTCACTTGCCCCATATTCTCTTGGCGGAAAGGCTCGCGGCCAAGGTGGCGTAATTTGGAAAAGTGATTCTCAATCACAATTTAGCGGTCTGACATATGAAGTAAGTACATTATTTAGTATATAACACATTTTCGTTCATGAATTGGAAATGGATCAAACTTGCTCTGCCCCCTGAAAACTGTAACCGTCCGGTCTGCCCGCGCTGACGGTGGTCGTTAGTGATGGATAATGTCCATTAGCGAACAAGTGGACATTAACGAGGTTGAACATGTCGAAGCGGCGCAGGCGGCGGACTTGGTCTGAAGATGAGAAACGGATGATCTGCGCCCAGACGCGGGTGCCTGGCGTATCGGTTGCCCAGGTTGCGCGGCGCTACGATGTGAATGCCAATCAGGTCTTCAATTGGCTGAAAGAGCTGCGTTTTGCAGGTGAGGCCGATGAGAAGCAGGACGCACCCCGGTTCCTGCCGGTTGAAGTTTTGGATCCTGAACCTGCGGGGGCGCTGCCGGATACCGGTGCGCAGATTGAGTTAGAGCTTGCCAACGGCCATCGGCTGAAGGTTCAGGGCGGCTTTGATCCCGATGCGCTCGCCGCACTTATCCGGAAGCTGTCGGCGTGATCCCGGTTCCAGCAAGCACAAAGGTCTGGCTGGCCGCCGGGGTTACAGACATGCGCAAAGGGTTTGGCGGTTTGTCGGCTCTGGCCGAGAAGGTGCTGGCCGAAGATCCGTTTTGCGGGCATCTGTTTGTGTTCAGGGGGCGGCGAGGCGATCTGCTGAAGGTGATTTGGTGGGATGGCCTGGGGACGTGCCTGTTCTCCAAGCGGCTGGAGCGGGGCCGATTTGTCTGGCCCTCTGCGAGAGACGGCAAGATCAGCCTGACACCGGCGCAGCTGTCGATGCTGCTGGAAGGGATCGATTGGCGATTGCCGCAGAAGACCTGGAAGCCGCTGACGGCTGGTAATTTTCCCGCAATTGCAGAGCCGTAGGATTCCCATTCCACCGTGGCCGGGGTATATTCCGGCCCATGCTGGATGCGCCCAAAACATTGCCTTCCGATCCCGGTGAATTCCGCGAGACAGCGGAGGGGCTGCTTGATCTGGTAAAGGCGCAGGCGCTGAGGATCACCAAGCTGGAACACCAGCTTGCGGGCCATAACCGGCACCGGTTCGGCTCAAAGTCGGAAAGCCTGGATCAGCTTCAGCTCCGTCTGGAGGAGGAAGAGACCGCGGCAGCGCAGATGCTCCTGACGGGGATGCCGAGGGGCAGAAGGCCAAGACTAAACGCAAGCCGCTGCCGCCCGAACTGCCCCGGATTGATCAGGTTCTGAAGCCTGGCGAAGCCTGCACGTGCGGCGGCCAGCTGCGGGCCATTGCCGAAGATGTGACGGAGGAGCTGGAATATGTGCCGGGCCGGTTCGTGGTGAACCGGATTGTCCGTCCGCGCATGGCCTGCCGGGATTGCGACCGGATCGTTCAATCTGCACTGCCATCGCGTCCGATTGAACGGGGCCGTCCCGGTCCCGGCCTTTTGGCGCAGGTCATGTTTAGCAAAATTGCCGACCACTGCC
>NZ_JCATZN010000030.1:0-2519 GCF_059694505.1 Leisingera sp. ANG49 | reverse complement strand
CTCTCTAAAGGAGTTCAACAGAAACGGGAGCGACTGACAAAACTAACCCTTGCTCCAGATTAGAAGGCCGCTTGCGCCACGATTGAGAGATTTGCGGGATTGCATAGCCTCATGGAGGCCAGGATGGACCTTGAACGGACAGGTGGATTTTCACCAGCGTGAAGTCCCAGCATTTGCACTGCGGAAAGGATGAGAATGTTACAAATTGATAGTATTTCAAAGCTGGCAATGACTTTAGACGATGTCTGCGCGCTGGACCCGACACGACTTTCAAACCCGCAGTCCTTTCGAGAGTTTGCAGAGGGGATCGAATTGAATGCGGATTTTTTAACGAATGACCGTTGGTCACAGATGTCGCAGATGCAGATGTCGTCACCTGCTGCGCCCTTCGGCATTGTGATGCACGAGATGCTGCCGACGGCCTATCATGCGGCATGGCTTGAAAGCCTGGGCGGGCACATCGGCATCCGGATCACAGGTATTGGCGACTATACGCTTGTCGCACTCAATAGCCGTGTAGTGACACTCAGCGGACTTCCGACCGACTTTGTTAGCGGCGTTGAGATGGTCGACATCGAAATTGCCCCGGACATCTTCATGGCATTCTGCCGTGGGCTGTTGCTGGATGTCGCGGATGATGTCTTAGAAGGTGAAGATGAGTACGAGGACCGGGAAATCAGCGATGTCGAGCTCATGCTGCATGGCATGCCGTCGGGAGGTCGGTACATTCCGCCGGATCCGGATCCGGATCCGGAACGAGATGGATATGACATCACAGTCCGGCTAGAAGTCGACGCTGCTGCGGCCGACCCGAACAATAATATTCAGGTCCTTCTTAAAGGGCGCGGTGTTTATTCTGGAGAGCAGCTTAGTATTGTTCACATTAACACGGGAAACACGATGGGTTTGGATGGATCCGTTTTCCGTGGTGACAAGGTTTCTGTGTTGACCGGGGATTTCGACAATGATGGCAATGAAGACATTCTTCGCCACGAGTTTGCGGCGGATTGGAACTATGATAATTATGCTACGATTCAGGTTTGGCTGAATGATGGGGGCGGTTCTTTCTCCAAGGGGACTGTAGATTCCCAAGGAAACTCTATTGGTTTGGATGGAGGTCACTTCAATGGAAGCAAGTGCCTTGTTAAGGTAGCTGACTTCAACGATGATGGCTATGAAGATATTCTTCGCCACGAGTTTTCTGCGGATTGGAACAGTGACAACAACAATACTATTCAAGTTTGGTTGAACGACGGTGACGGATCCTTTTCCTTGGGGCCTGTTGATTCGGCGGGTAATACTCTGGGGCTAAACGGTACCTTTACCCGTGATGGGCTTGCCATTTCCAATTTTAACGGCCAATATTCTAGTGCGAGTATCACTGATATCAATGGAGATGGCATTCCAGATATTTTACACCACCGAAAGGAGTTTATAGAATCTCATGACAATACGTACCACTATATAACTTCCTATTTCGGGGATGGTGACGGTAGCTTCACTAAGGGCCCCGGTTTCTCCGGACAGGGGCTGCGTGACCATCTGTACATACGTGGCTTAGGCACTGGTAGGAACGAAGAATTGTCTGTGGCCGTCGGGGATTTGAACGGTGATGGAAATGCCGATCTTTTGGTTAGCAGTACTTTGGATGTCTATAACGGGAGCAACCAAAAAGTTTATACCTATATAGGTAACGGGGACGGTACTTTTGGAACTGGCTCTCTTACTCGCTACCGACGTTCACCTAATGAATGGTATGAAGTAGAAACTCTCACCGAAGATAATTACCCTAGAGTCTGCGGAGCGGACGCTTGCGGTGCAAACTTTAGTTCCCCTTGTGCGTCTTATACGGTTACCTCCGCGTCGTGTGGTGCTGCGGCTGGAGGCTGCGGTGCAGATTATTCAGGCATCGCCGGGTGGGCATGCGGTGCCGCCGCGAGTGGATGCGGGGCCAACTTTTCGCTAACCGGGGCATCGGCATGCGCTGTTGCCGGATCCGCATGTGCTGCCAACTTTTCGCTAACCGGGTCTGCAGCTTGTGTGGCCGCAGTTAGCGGCTGCGGTGCTAGAGCAGCTGTTACTTTCGCAGCTGCCTGCGGTGCCGCCGCCTCAGCATGCGGCGCGGCGGTATCCGCGACAGGACTTTCTGCATGCGGCGCTGCCGCCTCGGCATGCGGAGCGCAGGCCAGCCTAACGGGAATTTTTGGCTGTGGAGCTAACGCTGCCGCCTGCGGTGCCAATGCATCTATCACCTATATTGGAGGCTGTGGCGCAAACGCTTCCGCTTGCGCAGCAGCAGCTTCTGTCGGCATTTTGGGGGGGTGTGGCGCGAATGCTGGTGTTTGCGCTGCCGATGTTTCTTATGCGCCTTGCGGCGGCTATGCAGTGGCTTGCGTTGTTGATCTTGGGTGGGGTGTTGATGCCGGTGCCTGCCTAGTAAACCTCCTTCCGATCTTGCCTTCCTGTTGATTGGATTGTGGCATGGCGGTGTCCTCCACCGTCAAGCCCTCTTAACTCAT
>NZ_JCATZN010000029.1:0-2674 GCF_059694505.1 Leisingera sp. ANG49 | reverse complement strand
GTCTTTCGCCAGAAAGGCTGACGCCCTGCGGGAGGGGCAGGCGACCGGACGTGGTCCGCTGGTGTCGTCAGAGTGCAGAGTATTGCAGGATGTCGTTAGGGTAGTTCTCCTGTCCGATCCTGAAGCGGGTCAGCCCTGCATGCTCAAATCCGTTTCGAAGGTAGAACCTGCGGGCGCGCGTGTTCTCTGAATTGCTGGTGAGCCAGGGCGCATCCCAGCTGTTGCTGCGGCAGAGCTGCAATCCGGCCTGCAGAAGGCGAGCGCCGATGCCACGGCCGTGATGCCGGGGCTGGACATAGGGCGTGGAGATTTCGGTCCTAGACGGCCCGCTTGCCGGGCTGGGCCGCCCATTTGATACCCGGATGTAGCCGTCTATGCCGTCACGGTTCTGCGAAACCAGCAAACGTTCGGCTGTGCTGTCCAATGCCTCAGCAAAATGCGCAGTGGTGTATTGGCTAAGCACATAATCAGCGAAATGCCCGCTGATCCCGTTGCGCAGGTAGGTGCCTAGCCAGACTTCAATCGAAAGGGCGGCGAGGCTGGAGCAGTCCTCTGTTGTGGCGGGGCGGATAACTGTGTGGTCTGAATTTCCGGTCATGAATGCCATTGGGAATAAGAAAAACACGCGCCATAGTCGGGCAGCGGGCGCCGAGGTCAAGAAGATCCCCTCGCCAAAATTGCTTCACTTGTTTATTAATGTGGCAACGCAACGCGGGAGGCGCAGATGAACATTCTCTATATCATGTTCGACCAGCTTCGGTTCGACTATCTGAGCTGCGCCGGCCACCCGCATCTGCAGACACCGCATATTGACGGGCTGGCGGCCAGGGGCGTGCGCTTCACCCGGGCCTATGTGCAGTCGCCGACCTGCGGATCATCGCGGATGTCGAGCTATACGGGGCGCTACCCCTCCAGCCATGGCGTGCAGTTCAACAGCTACCCGCTGCGTGTGGGCGAATGGACGATGGGCGACCATCTGCGCAAGGCCGGGATGGGCTGCCACCTGATCGGCAAGACCCATATGGTTGCGGATGCCGAGGGGATGCAGCGGCTGGGGCTGGCGCCGGACAGCGTGATCGGGGTGCGCCAGTCGGAATGCGGCTTTGACCCCTGGGTGCGCGATGACGGGCTGTGGGCCGAAGGGCCGGACGGGTTCTATGACAGCAAGCGCAGCCCCTATAATGAATACCTGAAGGCGAAGGGCTATCCGGGTGAAAATCCCTGGAACGATTTTGCCAACGCCGGGGTGGAGGGCAATGATATCGCGTCCGGCTGGTTCATGGTCAATGCGGACAAGCCCGCCAATATTGCCGAGGAAGACAGCGAAACGCCCTGGCTGACCACTCAGGTGATGGAATTCATCGAACAAGCTGACGGACCCTGGTGCGCGCATCTGAGCTATATCAAGCCGCATTGGCCCTACATCGTGCCAGCGCCATATCACGATATGTACGGGCCCGAGCATGTGCCGCCGGCGGTGCGTTCGGAGGCAGAGCGCGAAGACGCGCACCCTGTCTTTGATGGGATGATGAACAACCGGATAGGCAAGACCTTCAGCCGCGACGAGGTGCGGGAGAAAGTGATCCCCGCCTATATGGGGCTAATCAAACAGGCCGATGACCAGATGGGCCGGCTGTTTGCCTGGCTGGAAGAAACCGGCCGGATGCAGGACACCATGATTGTGGTGACATCGGACCATGGCGATTACTTGGGCGATCACTGGCTGGGCGAAAAGAACCTGTTCCATGAGCCCTCGATCAAGGTGCCGCTGATCATCTATGACCCGCGCCCGGAGGCCGATGCCACCCGTGGCACCACCTGCGATGAGCTGGTTGAGGCAATTGACCTGCTGCCCACTTTCCTGGAGGCGGCCGGCGGTGCGCCTGCGCCTCATATCCTGGAAGGGCGCTCGCTGATGCCGTTCCTGCGCGGTGAAAACCCTGCGTGGCGGGACTATGCGGTTGCCGAGTTCGACTACTCCACCATGCCGCTGTGTGAGAAGCTGGGTCTGGAACCCAAGGAAGCGCGCCTCTTCATGGTTGCCGACAAGCGCTGGAAGTTCATGCATGCCGAGGGCGGCCTCAGGCCAATGCTGTTTGACATGGAAGCCGACCCGGATGAACTGGTGGATCTGGCCAAGGACGGCACCCATCAGGAGATCATTGATCTGATGTATGACAGGCTGCTGGAGTGGGGCCTCAGGATGTCACAGCGGATCACCCTGTCGGATGCGCAGATCAAGGCACGCCGCGGCAAGTCCGGGCGCAAGGGCATCCTGCTGGGTGTCTATGAAGCGGATGAGGCCGCGCCCGGACTGACGGAGAAATACCGCGGGCCGGTACCGCAATAGCCGGCCTGCTATTCTCCTTTGCAAAATTACTCCGAGGGAGCCCGCAGGGCGGGGGCAGCGCCCCCGACCCGCGTTACCACGCATCGGAGAGGCCAATGAATTGGCTGCAGGCGCATCCAGGGCTGCGCAACGGCAAAGGCGGACGGAGCGGGATCGGGGCGCGATCCTTAAGCGCATCGAGGCCGGGCGGCTGCAGCCCGCTGGCGCGCCGGACGCGGGGAGAGCTGGCGAGGCCGCGGCAGCTGCACCTGTTTTCGTATTGCACCACCGCGCCGCGATAGCGGCGCTACCGAGGGCGCGGGGGCGAAAAAAAAATTTTTGGTC
>NZ_JCATZN010000028.1:0-2992 GCF_059694505.1 Leisingera sp. ANG49 | reverse complement strand
TAGCCCGGATCCCAGGCAAATCAGAGCTGGCCAAAGCCATCCGCTATGCTCTGACCCGGATGAAGAAACTGCGCTCCTATCTCGTCCATGACATCCTGGAACTCGACAACAATTCTGCGGAGCGGGCGATGAAGCCAATTGCCATAGGCCGCAAGAATTACCTGTTCGTCGGCTCCGAAGGCGGCGGAAAAGCTGCTGCCGTCGTCTATACTCTGATCGAAACCGCCAAGACGAACGGCGTTGATCCGCAGGCTTGGCTCACCTGGGCTTTGACCCTGATAGCGGATCATAAGATCACACGTCTGAACGAACTCATGGCCTGGTGCTACGCTGCCATCGCAGCGTAGCAGGCTTTACTCGAACCGCGCCAGAGCACCTTCGCCGGACGGTCACGCAAGGAACACCGGTCGCGGAGATCTGCTGTAAGGCCGGGATCAGCCAGGCGACATACTTCAACTGGAAGAATAAATACGGGGGCCTTCTGCCAGACGAGATGCGCCTGAGCAGCCAGCGTATTGAAGCGCCGCCGCATGTCCGTCACGCCTGGGGCCAGCCACACCCGCGTATTGCTCGGCACTGGGATCATGGCACCAGACCTTCGACTAGAGACAGCACCGCAGACAGCGCCGTCGTACCTTCCACCAATATCTGCCACCCATCTGACAGCATGATATCCACGCGCTGTGCTGACAACCGTGCGCCGCAAACAGACGGCGGTGCAGATAATTGTGGCAGGGGGTGGGGTGACGCAATCCCCTCGAGCTCGATCAGCACAAAGTCGGCAGTCTCCGCTTTGACTGCCTTGTCCTCGAGCGCAAACCGAGGATCGCGAAGCCACTTGTGGATCAGGTTGGCGTTCATCGCATAACGTCGCGCAACCTGCGCCACCGAAACGCCCGGCGTGCGTGTCTGCCCGCAGATCGAACGCTTCTCTTCATCCGACCAGAACCGCTTCTTGCCCGCCATAATGTGCCTCATAACGTCCACTACCAATGGTGGACATTATCAATACACTCTATCGACCGTCAGAGCAGGCTCACCGGACGGTTACGGCCATCCTACCAGATGACCTTCAGCAGATCGCCCCGGCGGCCCCGGAATACAAACAGATGCCCGCAGAAGGGATCTTCGGCCAGCACCTTTTCGGCCAAGGCCGACAGGCCGCCGAACCCTTTGCACATGTCTGTAACCCCGGCGGCCAACCAGATCTTCGTGCTTCCCGGAACCGGGATCATGAAGCCAGCTTCCAGATCAATGCGGCAAGCGCATCAGGATCAAAGCCGCCCTGAACCTTCAGGTGGTGGCCGCTGGCAAGTTCCACCTCTATCTGCGCATCGGCATCCGGCGGGGCTGAAGCGGGTTCGGCATCCAGAACTTCAACCGGCAGGAACCGGGTGACGGGTTCTTCTTCAGCCTCGGCCGTGAACCGGGGTTCTTTCAGCCAGTTGAAGACCTGATTGGCATTTGCATCATAGTGCCGTACAACTTGGGCAACCGATACACCGGGCACCCGCATCTGGGCGCAGATCATCCGTTTCTCGTCTTCAGACCAAGTCCGCCACCTGCGCCGATTCGACATGTTCACCCCCGATAATGTCCACTTGCTCGCTAATGGACATTATCCCTCACTAACGACCACCGTCAGTGCGGGCAGACCAGACGGTTACGATCTCCATCAGAATGCTCCTTCTTCTCCGCTAATCTTCACGACAATAGCAGTGTTCTCGGCGGGAAGGCAGTTCATCCCATTACGTCAAATCGCCTGGGCTGGCGGACATCTGTCTGATGCCCCAGCTTTACAATGCCCGCCGCTGGGAGACCGATTTCTCCGGCTTGCCGCGGATATGCGCTGTAGAGGCGGCTTGCGCCGCCCACCCTGCCTTTGCCGCCGCCTACCCGGATCAGCCCGGCTGACTGGACCCTGGGGCTGCGGCGTCACAAGGAGCGCAGCAGCACCTTGCTGGAATTCAGCGCCTGGGCGATCCGCTGGTAATGCAGCGCCACATCATTGTTGCCTTCAGCCGAACGCAGCAGCACCGTCGTCGTCTCTTCCAGAACGGCCAGCGCCTTGGCGTTGGTTTCGGCCACCCTTTCCTGCTTAACCGCTGAAACCGGGCGGCGCACAGTTTCGCTGTCCGCCTGAACGGTGATCCGCAGCCGCGGCTGGCTGTAGTCACGGTTCTGCCGGGAAAGGCTGGTCAGCTCATCCGAGGCCGTGGCCAGCGCCTCACGGGCGGCAGCATATTCGCCATGAGCAGGCAGTTTCTTGACCAGCGCTTTCAGCTCTTTGGCCAGACAGTCAGTCCGGTAAGCCGCGCCAACCGCCTCGCAGGCCGCCGACGAGGTGCTGATCTGCGCGACAACCGTGCTGGTGACGGAATTTGTCACCGACGCTGGCCCAACCGGGGCCGACGTGCTGGTGCTTGAGCTTCTTACGCCATCAGCTTCTGCCGCATCGCCGCCTGTCTCCCGTGATCCGCCGCCAAATTGCGAGGGCGAAGGTGAACCCCGCACCTGCGCCTTGTGCACGTAAACTGCAGCGGCCTCCTGCAAAGCTGTCCTGCCAGTCACCGCGGCGGCCTCAGCCAGTGCCGGCGAAAGCAATAGTGCGGCCGCCAAGGGCAATCTGCGGACGGCTTTACTCTTGTTGCTGTTCATTGAACCCTCTTTTCTTGCCCCTGCATGTGCAGGATTTAGCGCCGGCATGCCAGTACTTGGCCAGCCTTCCAAGCTCGAACCCGCCTTGACTACATTCCCAAGGGACCGCCGGAAATTCCGATAATCTGATCAGACGTCAACCCCGTGGCGTCGAGCAGAAGAATCTCGAAGTCCAACTCAGTTTCACTGCTGTCAATTGCTCCGATGAACAGGCCATCATCGTGCTCGTCAATGAAGAGAGTGATGTCAAAGAACATGGCCCCATTGGACGGGGTCAGTTCAAAGTCGCCGTCGTCGAGGGAGATGCCGATATAGGCATCCCCAGAAGTGAGAG
>NZ_JCATZN010000027.1:0-4425 GCF_059694505.1 Leisingera sp. ANG49 | reverse complement strand
CCTCTTCGTCCAGATTCAACCAATATCGCGTATAACGGCGTTCACCGGTACGGCTGAGCACGCCCTTTTCAACGAGATCCTGCAGATCCCGGGTTGCTGTCGCCCGCGATGTGCCGGTGATCTTGAGGTACTTCTCAGCGCTCAGCCCGCCTTTGAAACCTTCGGGGCCTTCTCTGAACATCCGCGCGATTGCCTTGGCTTGCCGGTCGTTCAAATGGTGCCGGTGCCTGTCATAGAAGCGCGCCTTACCGATGAAGAAACCGACCCGGTCAAGTGTGACCTGCTGAGCCTTCAGCACGATCTCAGCGAACCAGACAAGCCAGTCTGTCACATCAAGCGTCCTTTGGTGCACTTCGAGCTGGTCGTAATAGGCTCTCCTTTCCCTTTCTATGGTGAAGGCAAGGGCAATGAGGCTTGGTTGACCGAGGTTCTGCGCCAAAGATTTTTCGGCCAGGGCGCGGCCCAAACGGCCGTTCCCGTCTTCGAAGGGGTGAATACTCTCGAAGTAAAGATGGCTCAGCCCGGCCCGGGTCAGGGCAGGGAGCGGTGCAGGAGCGCTTGGCCCGGTGGTATTGAACCAGCCAACGTAGCGTTCCATCTCGCGCAGGACCTGACCCGAAGGCGGGGCTTCGAAGTGTACTGTCGGCCGGTCAAGGCGGCCGGAGACGATTTGCATTGCTTCCGTGTGCCGCCTGTAGCCGCTGATGGCTTCAAGACGGCGGTCATGGGACAGGAGCATATGGTGCCAGCGAAACAGTGTTTCGTGAGAAAGCGGGCCTGCAAAGCTGGAATAGACGTCCACCATCATCTCGGCGACACCTTGCTCCCGCGGCTTTGCCGGGTAGCTGTCAGGTGCCAGCCCCAGGTGGCGGCGCAGCGAAGACTGAACGCTGAGCCGGTCCAGGATCTCGCCTTCGATGGCACTGGTTTGCATTGCCTCATCGCTGAGTAGCTCGATGCGGAGTTGCTCGCGTTCAGAGTGGCTGACATGATACACGGCTCCGAGTATCTCGCCGGAAGACAGCAGAAATTGCCGTTCCAGTAGCTCGAGAGCTGAGGCATCATATCGAAAGCCTGGCCACCCGGGCATTTTCCAATTCCATGGCATGAGGTATAGAGATCCCTTCTATAGCTCAAATATTGTCACATTTTGATCTATAGGGGTCAACGCTATCGATCAACTGCAATCCAGCTGGGCTCGGTGCAATATGGACGCGGATGCACGGCTTGTCATTCTCAAGTTAAGGGAAGTCACTTTCGAAGTACGCCTCCGCCGGAGGCCGTCTGACGAGATCACGGCGCTGGTGATAAGTCCGACCTTATGACCGACCAAAAGTTCAGACCTGAGATCGAAGTCCTTTCTGCCGCGGATACGCCGCGCCGTCGGCATTGGAACGATGCCGACAAAATCCGGATTGTGGGGGAAAGCTATGTGGGGCATCGCCAGGTGGCAGCGACAGCCCGGCGGCATGGTGTATCGCGCTCTCTTTTGACGACATGGCGGCGGCAATACCGGGACGGGGAACTTGGCGACGAGACCTCACCGGCATTTATCCCGTTGACGCTTTCGCCTGGGACGCCCGCGCCAACACCAGTCGCACAGTCTGGAGCCGGCGATGTCCAGCTCGAGATCGTGCTGAGGAGCGAGCGCCGACTCCTTGTCCCCTCTACAGTGGACCCCGAGATGCTGGCCCGGCTTCTTCCGGTGCTGGAGGGGCGATGATCGCCTTCCCGGCGGGGGTACGCGTTTGGATCGCGGGCGGAGTGACCGACATGCGGCGCGGCATGAACACCCTGGCTCTGACTGTTCAGCAGGGTCTCGGGCGCGACCCGCATGCGGGTGAGATCTTCTGCTTCCGGGGGCGCAAGGGCGACCTGGTCAAACTGCTTTGGCACGATGGCGTCGGCATGTCGCTCTATACCAAACGGCTGGAAGCGGGGAAGTTCATCTGGCCGGCCAGCGGTGCAGATCTCCGCTGCCCAGCTCGGATACCTGCTGGAGGGGATCGACTGGCGCAATCCGCGTTGGACACAACGCCCTGCAAAGGCAGGATAAATTGGCTTCAGAGACCTTATTTTCATAGGTTTTTCGGTGCGCGCGTGGTAGGTCTCGGCCATGTCAGATGCCGCTTCCGAGATTGCCAGATTGCGCGCCGCACTTGCGGCATCGGAAGCACGTGCCGAGGCTGCTGAGACTGAGCTTGCGCAGGCCCGGGCGGCGGTCTCGACCTCCGAGGCGATGATCAAGCATCTCCGGCTCGAGATCGCCAAACTCCGGCGCGAACAATATGGCCACAGCTCGGAACGGCGTACCCGTTTGATCGACCAGATGGAGATGCAGCTCGAGGAGCTCGAAACTGCGGCTGCCGAGGATGAGATCGCGGCAATGAGGCTGACGAAGACCGCAGCCGTGGCCGGCTTCGAACGCCGCCGCCCGGCACGCAAGCCCTTTCCGAACCATCTGCCGCGTGAACGTGTGGTGGTCGAGGCCCCCACGGCCTGTTCCTGCTGCGGCTCAGATCGCATCGTGAAGATGGGGGAGGACATTACCGAGACGCTGGAGGTGATCCCGCGGCAATGGAAAGTGATCCAGACGGTCCGTGAGAAGTTCACCTGCCGGGCTTGCGAGAAGATCAGCCAGCCGCCGGCGCCCTTCCACCCCACGCCCCGTGGCTGGGCCGGTCCAAACCTGCTGGCGATGATCCTGTTCGAGAAGTTCGGACAGCATCAGCCTTTGAACCGTCAGGCTGAGCGCTACGCAAAGGAAGGCGTTGATCTCAGCCTTTCGACGATTGCCGATCAGGTTGGGGCATGCACCGTTGCACTCGCGTCCCTTCATGCGCTGATCCGGACCCATGTCCTTGAGGCAAAACGCTTGCACGGCGATGATACGACGGTGCCGCTGCTGGCAAAGGGCGGGACAAAAACTGCCCGGCTCTGGACCTATGTCAGGGATGACCGCCCCTTTGGCGGCGGCGCTCCACCTGCCGCTCTGTTTCACTTCTCCCGTGACCGCGGAATGGCCAACCCGAACCGGCACCTCGCCGGGTGGCAGGGCATCCTGCAAGCCGATGCCTATGGCGGCTACAACGACCTCTACGGCGCCGGACGCGATCCGGCGCCAGTCAGCAGTGCGCTGTGCTGGAGCCATGCCCGGCGCAAATTCTTCGAGCTCGCCGACATCAAAGGAATAATCCGCAGGGGCAAGCCTGCCCATGACATCTCGCCCGTGGCGCTGGAGGCGGTGGCCCGGATCGACGCGATCTTCGACATCGAGCGCGGCATCAATGGCCTGCCCGCCGAAGAGCGGCACGCCACCCGGCAACGGCTGTCCCGCCCTCTGGTCGAGGCATTGCACGACTGGATGCGCACGGAGCGCGACAGGATGTCGAAGCATAACCCGGTCGCCAAGGCGATCAGCTACATGTTCACCAAGGATCGATGGGCGGCCTTCAGCCGCTTCCTTGATGATGGCCGTATTTGCCTGACGAACAATGCGGTCGAACGGGCCCTGCGGGGCGTTGCACTCGGCCGGAAGTCTTGGCTCTTCGCCGGGTCGGAGCGCGGCGGCGACCGCGCCGCGTTCATGTATTCCCTGATCGTCACTGCCAGGATGAACAATGCGGACCCCCAAGCCTGGCTGGCCGATGTCCTTGCCCGGCTGCCCGGCACGACGGCATCCTGTGTGCCGGATCTATTGCCGTGGAACTGGTCCCCGACCGAGAAAAGGATAGCTGCATGACCCTGATCGCCCGCCTGCGGATCATCCTGAACGACGTCGATCCTCTGCCTATGCGCCATATCGAGGTGCCGCTGAAGATCAGGCTCGACCGGCTGCATGAGGTTATGCAGGCAGCTATGGGCTGGAGCGATACCCATCTCTATGAGTTCCGTGCCGGCGATGCTGGCTGGGGCATACCAGATCCGGATGGGTTCTATGATGGCCCGTTGCCCGCAAAGAAAACGACGCTGGAGAAGGTGCTCGAGGGGACCGGTGTCAGGACGGTCCAGTATATCTATGACTTCGGCGACGACTGGGACCACAGCATCCGGGTCGAGCGGGTCAACGATGCCACCCCCGGCGTGCTCTACCCACGGCTTCTCAAGGCCACCGGCGCCTGTCCGCCAGAGGACGTCGGCGGCGCCTGGGGCTACGAAGAGTTCCTCGAAGCCCTCGCCGATCCCGGCCACGAGCAACACGAGGACATGATCCGCTGGTCGGGTGGCGCGTTTGATCCTGAAGATGCCAAGACCGACAGGATAGTCGAGCGGCTTAACCAGCTTGCAAAGAAATGGGCTCCGCGGCCCCGCAAACCCAAAACCCCCAAGGGCACGACCTGAGAACTGCCCACGTCCGTGATCTACGCCTGATGGTTACGCGGAAGTTCGTACAGGTGAGGGTAAAATCCGCCTGTTCGTGGCCAT
>NZ_JCATZN010000026.1:0-4967 GCF_059694505.1 Leisingera sp. ANG49 | reverse complement strand
CCTGTTA
Organism: Leisingera sp. ANG49; assembly: GCF_059694505.1. Classification (NCBI taxonomy): domain Bacteria; kingdom Pseudomonadati; phylum Pseudomonadota; class Alphaproteobacteria; order Rhodobacterales; family Roseobacteraceae; genus Leisingera; species Leisingera sp. ANG49. The sequence continues at coordinate 4,960 of NZ_JCATZN010000026.1, read as the reverse complement.
GGGCATCCTTCCATGCTATCGAATGGATTGCACCATCAAACCATGGGATTAAGCACCTAGGGGCCGCCCGTCTGGCCAATCGTACACATTAGAATTGCTATGTTTATAGGTCGGAAGACGACTGTTAATCTCGTGATTATATACTACTCCCCTTTTTTGGACTGTTCTATCAGTGGCGGACTCTCGTGTTCACTAGTGAGCGCGCGCCCCCAGCAAATGTGCATCCCCCTTTAAGTGCACATTGCACTGAGAGGCCGCCGCTGATTTTTTAGCTCGAAGCCAATCAAAATAAACCGCGGGTGACCGGTGGGTTGGTAGCTGCCTAGGCCGTGTTGGCAAAAGGGATTCACATCGGGTGTCGGGCATGATTCAAGGTGGCATTTACGATCGTGACCAGCTTTGCACGAGATTTGATGTCGGACGAGGAATGGGCGTTTTTTGAACGGTTCATCCTGACAGCACGCGCCCCAAAAGGGCGCAAGCCCGCCGTTACGAGTAGCTCTTCTCTTTCGTGACCCAGTCCACGGCGCGCCTCCTTGAACCGGGCTTCAGAAGTAACCGGACAGCTGGTTATCCCAAGACGATCAGAGTCGATAGCAGCAGCGAGTTCATCTCGCGGGACCTCGATCTCTGGGCCTACGCCAACAACGTAACCCTCAACTTCTCACGGCCTGGAAAGCCCACGGACAATGGCTTCGGCGTTTAACAGAAAGCTCCGGGTGGATTGCCTAAACGCACACTGGTTCATGAGTCTTGCAAATGCCCGCGAAAGCTGGAGGATTGGCGTCGGCACTACAATGAGGACAGACCCCACAGCGCAATCGGATACAACATCCCGATTGCCATGCAATTTCCCGATAGCGTCACCAACCCGTCATCGGGATGGAGCCGGAAAAATCCAGCTTCCGGCGGTCCAAGGTTGGGGTTCAGAGCAGTTTTGGGGGCTGCTCAGTTCGAGTAGGCCGAATAACTTGGGCCGCCCACCGCTCAGTTCCGCAGTACATCCTATCTTCGAAGGTCCGTATGCCAAAGCTAACCATATCGATCAGGCGCTGAGCGAAATAACAATTCGTGAGAGAAGTCTGCACAATAGGTTGGCGTCGTTTTCCCCGAAAAGAGTATTTCAGCCTAATGATTTCGTATACATGCCTACGTTTGTTACATACTTAATGATGTTATTATTAGCAGTTCTAATGTGATATATATGTGTTGATATTCACCATGAATTAACAAATGTAAGCGAAGATGTTAGGCAGTAGGATCTCGATTTCTGTCTTTAGTGGTGGTGTTTGGGCGGAGTGTGATTTCCGAGAAAATCCCGGAAACGACTGTGAGCGCTCCTTTATTGCGGTCATTTTGTCATTTGATCGTTCGCGAGTGAGGAATGGAGGGGGTAATTAGATGGTGAAGCCTAACCTTGGCAATAAACCCGTTGAAAAGAGGGTGAGTTTTATCAGCCAAAACGTTCTTCTATACGAGTTGGTGTCCTCAAGTATGTCGTGCCACAGCAATTTGATGTTCTCGCACTATCTGCCTCAGGATTTGCCTGAGCTTTTAGCGGCATCGAGTTGTGAGAACTCGGTATTTCTTTTCGATGACAGCAGTTTTCTGGGCGCACATTCCCTGCTAAAGGAAAAAAGGAATACATGTGCGATAATCTTGTTGACTGAAAACGTAACGCTGAAAGTAGTGAGGCACATGATGGAAGTTGATGGAAGAGCCATCTTGCCTACAAGTTTTCGGCCGCAACTCCTTTACCATTCTTTGATGCTTGCTATAGAGGGTGAAGTGTTTTTTCCCGCTCGCGCTTGGCAGAGCCAATTAAATCAACCCTTAATCACCGAGTCCTCCGGGCAAGACATTAAAATAACTGTTAGCGAGTTGGAGGTCTTGCTAGAAGCGGCCAAGGGCGACTGTGATAAAGTAATAGCCTACAATTTGGGCAAGAAAGAACCAACTATAAAAATGCACCTGTCAAATCTTCGACGAAAATTTGACGTTTACAATCGGACGCAGCTGGTAACCAAAGCAATAAGGCTTGGTTACATCAAAGAGTTGTGACAGCATTTTGAAATACTTTGGCAGAATTTTCAGATAAATCAGATAAAGTGGCAATTTTGCCTCACATGAGCTTGCAGCGCTCAATCGTCAATGAGAGGACCTAGGTCTAGGTAACATGGTTGCCAACGAAACGCTCTGACAACCTGGTATGTCAAGATTCATGCTTGACCATCTCATAGTGACAGCGAACTAGCTAAAGAAGGGTCCACAGATGATTGTAGGGAGTGCTGATATTCAAGTTGATGAGTTCAAAGATAGAAACTCGACAAATAGGCTGCGAGCGGGAGACTTGCTGTATGACTGCCTGCTTGACAACTATTTCACACTAGAGTTCGTCAAGAAAATGACAAGGAGGGAGACGTTTTTTTCCTCCGGAGCCGTCAAGCTTGTTAGGATCACTGCATCAGACGGCTCGAAACAAGTTACTGTCACACCTTCTCAGTTTGTTTTTGCACCATCCATAAGAACGCCTTCTAGTCAATATCCCGCCTTGGACTGGATATGTGCCGCTGAACTTGCGCAGGAGGGAAAGGCCGAATGGATTGAATCAGACTGCGACACTCAATATTTGCTGCTGTTGACAAAGTTAAACCAGTGCATTTCGGCAAATGGGCTTCTGATTAAAACCTATTCATTTGAGGACTTGGAAATGAGTCATCTTCCCTTGCAATTGGGTGGGTGCCCCTCCTAAACTCTTTAGGTGTTCAGTCCCGGCATGTGGTGGTCTACTGATCTCTGACCATCAAGAGGATGCACTATGGGACAAATACTTCACGGGTGCGCCAAGACCACGCACGCTGTCCGAGCTCTCATACAGCGATCGAAAGCTTCGAACGCGGCGTTGAGCCGGGGGCTTGGCATCGAAGAAGAGGCGATCATCGTCGCCTTTCGGCGTCACATGCTGCTGCCACTGGATGACTGCCTCTATGCTCTGCAGCCAACCATACCACATCTGACGCGCTCTTCACTGCACCGCTGCCTGCAGCGGCATGGCATCAGCCGCTTGCTCGAAGTTGAAGGTGACAAGCCCAAGAAGAAGTTCAAGCGATACCCTATCGGCTATTTTCATATCGACATCGCGGAAGTTCGTACAGGTGAGGGTAAAATCCGCCTGTTCGTGGCCATCGACCGCACTTCCAAGTTCGCCTATGTCGAGCTGCACGAGTGAGCGGGCAAGATGGTCGCGGCCCAGTTCCTGCGCAATCTCATCGCTGCAGTGGCCTACAAAATCCATACTGTTCTGACGGATAACGGCATCCAGTTCGCCAATCGCAAGCAGGACACGTCGGCCTTCGCACACATCTTCAGCCGCGTTTGCCGTGAGTATGGCATCGACCAGCGCCAGACTAAGGTGAACCATCCCTGGACGAACGGCCAGGTCGAGCGCATGAACCGGACGATCAAAGAGGCAAGCGGCCAGCGAGATTTTCAGCTGCCATTCACCACGCCAGCCCCAAACTCACACTATGCGGGACAAACCGAAACCGCCGTCGCCTCCAGGATCATTCCGCCGTCGGCATCGACAACGCAGATGCTGGTCAATTCGAGTGAGACATCAAGTCCGGCGAACAGTACTTTGGTCATGGTCATTCTTCCGGTCATGGACTTACCGGCAAGAAGAATACCAGCGATCCCGGGGACAGAGCCCCGATTACGCCATCTGAACGCACACTGGTTCATGAGCCTTGCAGATGCCCGTGAAAAGCTGGAGGATTGGCGTCGGCACTACAATGAGGACAGACCACACAGCGCAATCGGATACAACGTCCCGATTGCCATGCATTATCCCGATGGCGTCACCAGCCCGTCATCGTGACAGAGCCAGAAAAATCCAGCTTCTGGCGGTCCAAGGTTGGGGCTCAGAGCAAAGTTGGGCAGACTCTACTTCATGGTGAGAGATTTTGCGGGGTACATCATAATTGACGTGCTGCCCCTTGCGCAAAGATGTGGCAATAGGAAAGCAATTAACAATGGGCCAGCTCCTCAAAGGTCGATCCGTATGGCTAGTGGCGTTAACTACGTAAGAGATCCATGTGCGAACTTCTTGAGAGGTCAAATATTGGCTAGCTGCGGCTCATTTCCTGAGGGTACTTCAAACCGTCTCTAAGTCCAGCGGTTACGGTGCCTCTTGCAGCGTACGGAGGGGGTCGATCGGTCACCTCCAGACCTTACCAACAGCGTCATGACGGCCAAAGGGGGTCGGCTTGGCGTCTGAAGGAGTGGGTGGAAATGAGCAGCAACAAACGAATCAGCTTATTAGAACCGCTTTTGGGAGGTTTCCGAATACATGGCTTTTATTTCAGAGATTCACTGGCGCACTGATTCCACCCCCCCGACAGAGTTTATCGAAATAGCTTTGGCACCAGGTGATGACCCCGCAGATTTCACTGTTTCGTTCTACAACGCTGCAGGCAATCTGAGAACAAACGCTGAATTTCAAGCTGAAGGTGAGGTCGGCGGTGAAGTTGTCCTGAGCAATCTTACTGGAGTTCCTGATCCCGACAATCCCAATTGGACCATTTACGTCATAGAGACTCTGGATCCTTCGGGGTCACTTTTTCATGGGGGGGGCATAGCAGTCGACAACCCCAGTCAAGCTTTCCATGTCGCTCTAACTGATACAGCTTCAGGCACTACCCTTGATGCCTATAGTATTGCCAACAACCCTTCTACGACGCTCAGTGGGGGGGCGGCTGACGGAGTAGTCACCGTTAGCACGGTCTTTTCTGACGCCAATGAGTCCGTTAATTTCGATCGTGACGGGAATGAAACAGCCGCAGGCTTTAGTGCAGGCAACGCAGTTGTTTGTTTATCGGGAAAAACGAGAGTTCAGACCTCGAAAGGCCCCGTAGCCATAGAAACACTAAAAGTAGGCGATGTTGTCACCACGAAACGGGGT
>NZ_JCATZN010000025.1:2500-5725 GCF_059694505.1 Leisingera sp. ANG49 | reverse complement strand
TGGTTGCGGGAGCAGGATTTGAACCTGCGACCTTCAGGTTATGAGCCTGACGAGCTACCTGGCTGCTCCATCCCGCGTCAGGTGTTTTTGTATCGTTCGGAGAGATATTTGGATTTTACTAGGTTTGGCGGTGACCTACTCTCCCAGGGCTTGAGCCCAAGTACCATCGGCGCGACAGTGCTTAACTTCCGGGTTCGGGATGGGACCGGGTGTTTCACTTGTGCTGTAGCCACCAAACCAAGAAAAATCCATCTGCCTTCGGCAGGTGGATTTTCTTGGTTGGCGGTCGGCAGCGTATTTGCGAAGCAAATGCGCGAGAGACCGCACCCCAGTTACGTCACGGGACGTTTCCACAGGCGGAAGGCAGTACAATCAACATGTCCAGGTTCAGTTAGGGATGTGTTTGCTTATTTGGTCTGTAACACTGTCTGTTACTGGATCAAATCAAGCCTATCGGGCGATTAGTACCGGTCAGCTGAACGCATTGCTGCGCTTACACCTCCGGCCTATCGGCGTGGTGGTCTTCCACGGCCCTCAGGGATACCTTGTTTTGAGGGGGGCTTCCCGCTTAGATGCCTTCAGCGGTTATCCTGTCCGATCATAGCTACCCAGCACTGCTATTGGCATAACAACTGGTCCACCAGTGGATCGTTCACCCCGGTCCTCTCGTACTAGGGGCAACTCCTCTCAAGTATCCTACACCCACGGCAGATAGGGACCGAACTGTCTCACGACGTTCTAAACCCAGCTCACGTACCTCTTTAAACGGCGAACAGCCGTACCCTTGGGACCTGCTCCAGCCCCAGGATGAGATGAGCCGACATCGAGGTGCCAAACACTGCCGTCGATATGGACTCTTGGGCAGTATCAGCCTGTTATCCCCGGCGTACCTTTTATCCGTTGAGCGATGGCCCTTCCACGCGGGACCACCGGATCACTATGGCCGACTTTCGTCTCTGCTCGACTTGTCAGTCTTGCAGTCAGGCTGGCTTCTGCCATTGCACTCAACGAGCGATTTCCGACCGCTCTGAGCCAACCTTCGCGCGCCTCCGTTACTCTTTAGGAGGCGACCGCCCCAGTCAAACTACCCGCCACGCAGGGTCCCGGATCCGGATAACGGACCGCGGTTAGACATCAAGAGTGCGAAGGGTGGTATCTCAAGGGAGGCTCCACCGGGACTTGCGTCCCGGCTTCGATGCCTACCACCTATCCTGCACATCACAATCCTGATGCCAGTGCGAAGCTGTAGTAAAGGTGCACGGGGTCTTTCCGTCTAACCGCGGGAAGCCTGCATCTTGACAGGCAATTCAATTTCGCTGAGTCGATGTTGGAGACAGCGGGGAAGTCGTTACGCCATTCGTGCAGGTCGGAACTTACCCGACAAGGAATTTCGCTACCTTAGGACCGTTATAGTTACGGCCGCCGTTTACCTGGGCTTCAATTCGGAGCTCTCACCCCTCCTTTTAACCTTCAGGCACCGGGCAGGCGTCAGACCCTATACGTCGCCTTACGGCTTCGCAGAGCCCTGTGTTTTTAATAAACAGTCGCCACCCCCTGGTTTGTGCCCCCGGATCCAAGTTGCCTTGAACCCGGGCCTCCTTCTCGCGAACTTACGGAGGTATTTTGCCGAGTTCCTTCAACATCGTTCTCTCAAGCGCCTTGGTATTCTCTACCAGTCCACCTGTGTCGGTTTAGGGTACGGTCTGATGGAGGGCTATTTCCAGGGACCAATCAGCGGCCCGCCCAATCCGATAAGGGCGGACAACCTTCATGATCCGTCACATCCTCCTGGCCTAGGAATATTAACCTAGTTCCCATCGCCTACGCCTTTCGGCCTCGGCTTAGGGGCCGGCTTACCCTGCTCAGATTAGCTTTAAGCAGGAACCCTTGGACTTTCGGCGAGAGTGTCTCTCACACTCTTTGTCGCTACTCATGTCATCATTCTCGCTAGTGATCTCTCCACCGGATGGCTCACGCCCCGGCTTCATCGAAAGCCTCTCTCCTCCAACGTATCCGAAGATACTAAGGAGGAATGAGACTATGTCACACTACGCTCTGCTACCATGCACTATGTGCATCCTCGGCTTCGGCTCATGGCTTGAGCCCCGTTACATCTTCGCCGCAAGACATCTTGATTAGACCAGTGAGCTGTTACGCTATCTTTAAAGGATGGCTGCTTCTAAGCCAACCTCCTGGTTGTTTTGGACGTCTCACCTGCTTTCCCACTTAGCCATGAATTGGGGGCCTTAGCCGGAGGTCAGGGTTGTTTCCCTCTCCACGACGGACGTTAGCATCCGCCGTGTGTCTGCCATCTAGTACTCCCGGGTATTCGGAGTTTGGTTAGGATCAGTAAGCCTGTGGGGCCCCATTACCCATCCAGTGCTCTACCCCCCGGGGTATTCGGATGACGCTCTACCTAAATAGATTTCGCAGAGAACCAGCTATCTCCGAGTTTGATTGGCCTTTCACCCCTAGGCACAGCTCATCCCGATCCTTTTCAACGGATGTGGGTTCGGTCCTCCAGTGCGTGTTACCGCACCTTCAACCTGGCCATGCCTAGATCACTCGGTTTCGGGTCTGATCCCACGAACTCATGCGCCCTATTAAGACTCGCTTTCGCTGCGCCTACACCTAGCGGTTTAAGCTTGCTCGTGAGACCAAGTCGATGACCCATTATACAAAAGGTACGCTGTCAGCCCTCAAGGGGCCTCCAACTGATTGTAGGCGTTCGGTTTCAGGTACTGTTTCACTCCCCTCGCCGGGGTGCTTTTCACCTTTCCCTCACGGTACTGGTTCGCTATCGGTCAGTAAGGAGTACTTAGCCTTCGGAGGTGGTCCTCCGGTCTTCGAACAGGATTTCACGTGTCCCGCCCTACTTAATACGTCCCTCAGAGCTTCCCATACGGGGCTGTCACCCGCTCTGGCTGCGTTTCCCAACGCATTCTGGTCACTCATCAGGCTCGGCTGGTCCGCGTTCGCTCGCCACTACTAACGGAGTCTCTATTGATGTCCTTTCCTCCGGGTACTTAGATGTTTCAGTTCCCCGGGTTTGCTCTTAAAGACCTATGTATTCAGTCCTTAAGTACCTGGTTAAGCCCATTATTGATTAGCAGAGCTAACAATAACGAACTTTCAGGTGGGTTCCCCCATTCAGAGATCTTGGGATCAAAGCCTATTCCCGGCTCCCCCAAGCTTATCGCAGGGTATCACGTCTTTCATCGCCTC
>NZ_JCATZN010000024.1:0-6035 GCF_059694505.1 Leisingera sp. ANG49 | reverse complement strand
ATCGCATTAATCGCAACCTTGGCCTTAAACTGATCTGTAAAGATCCGGTGCCTTACCATTCTCGTTTCCCCTCAAAGGTTTGAATACACCTTAGCCAGCTGTTCGGTTTCCTGGAAACACTTCAGTTTGAGTAGGAGAAACTTTATCTTCTCCGTTTGTTTCAAATACGCTGACAGGATTTGCGCAAAGACGCCTGTTTTTGAAGGTACCAATGTGTTGCCAAAATGCTTAGCTCTTGCGTTAAGTATCTTTTTGAGAAGCACATCGTGAAAAACCACCTCCTTACTTTAAAAGATGTTTTTAAAAAGAAAATTCTCTCTGGGCTTCTTCTCAACAACTCTTGCACGGTGTCTATTTCGTTTTTTCGAAAAAACATAAAGAGATAGAACTTTGCATATTCAGCATCCTTGAAAACCCTCTCCATTTCGAGGTTGAGTTTGCTTTCTAGAGATTTGATTTTCTCCCGGCAAGTTTTATCAGGGCTAGTTGGCAAGGTCGAATGGCCCTGCTCCGCCTGACGGGCTGTCAACTTATTTTTGCTGTCAAGGTTGATTGCGGTCATTAAATTTGGCTCAGCTATTTATGTTGAAAACGTTCACTATTTCGTCATTTGAGTCAAAATCGAAAAGGTCAAAGGGGTCTCTTCCTTTCTCGCCAAGATTGGTTTTCACAGCATTTTGAGAGCAGTAAAAATCCTCCTCGTGATCTTCGTAACGATGCTCCACTTTTTTTGCTAGAACTTTAATTTCGTTGACGAAGGCCATCTGCAATAGGCCGAAGAAATCTGGCGTCAGGTCCTCGTGTGGAAACGACAAGAATAGCGATTCTCTTATCAGGCTCTTGTGTAAAACAGCCCTGCCAACTAGTGTGAAAAGGGTTGCCCTTTTCAATGGTTGGCCGCTTAGAAACGGGCTCTCAATCTCGCCGTTTAGCGCGTTCACATCAACAAGCACCTTTTGCCTATGGCTTTTGAATGCGAGCTCGGTAGCCCCTATAACTGATGAGCCAGTTCGTAGGTGTTCTTCAACGACTTCCTTAAGACATGAAGTAATTGGCTGGCCATCCTTTGAGAAGGCATCTCGGGGGCAGATGATTGCGAAAATCTCATCTTGTATGAATGGAGTAGCAGAGGCGACAATGTGCTCTACTGGACGAATTTCGCCTCCGCAAACTTGAGCTGAAGTTTCAGCAAGCTTTAGAACTCTCCCCTGAAACTCTTGAATGCATGGTGAGTTGGTGTTTGTGTTGTCCAATCTCTGCATCACATCAACTATTAGATCTCGACGTATATTTTCGAAGCCAGGTTTGGTGACGAAAATAACAAACCTAATACCAGCGTTCACGGACTCTTCGAGAGCTAAGCGAACAAGGGTGCGTTCCCTCCAGTATTGTATGTTGAATGATTGACGCTTTAAATTCAAGCTGTATTCAGGAACAGTGCAGCCAACAGGGATAACCACGGATCGAGGGTATCTCGGCGTGGGCTGGCCGGGATTGTTTTCTCGTTCATTCATCAGAATATCTCAAATAGGTTGTTAGGTTTTGACTGGTTTTTTGCTCATAGGCTGTGTTACACATTTCTGCTCAGGTGGAGAGAGGGGAGGTTTACGATCTCGCTGAATATTTCTCCTCTTGGATATGTTAATCTAAAAATATGTGGGCTTGGCTTTCATGATCACAGCGGACAGCCTGTCGAGGACTCAATTTTCAGCCCGCCCTTTGTTGTGTATGAACATGACCTGTTGTCCTTTTCACCCTTGCGACAGTTGTTCACCCTTGCGACAGTTGCAGTAATTTCTTTACTAGTAGGGGCTGAAAATGGTGTTGAATTTACTGTACATGTGTTAGCTGCCACCTTGTCCGAGCGCCCGGAAAATGACGTTGGAATTCCCTATTTGAGCACTGACGCTTAGTGATTTAATTCAATCATTGCAGTTCAGCACGTGAACGTGGCTAGCAGAGAATTCGATAGTGAAATGTGTACTTTCTCGAACTTTGGACTTCTCGAATTTGATAACTTGTGTCCACCAGTCTGTGTGCGGTTCGCCCTGCCATCCGATGCTATTCCTCTAGTGCTTTCAGAGAGCCAAGTGTATAACCCGCATTCATTCACAGGCTACCCTGCTCAGTCAGAGGCTTTGGGGTAATGTCATTTTCGGCTTTCCAATTTGCTCTGAAACTCCATTACAACAGCATGGCCAAGACCAATCAGTGGCTCTTGCGATCGTCTGTGCTAGGTTTTGGCCTCGCTTTCCCTACGGTTTAGCCGGGTTTCGTTCGCCGCTGGCCAATGGCCTGTTTAGTTTTTGGAGGCGACCAGAATTTTCTGATGGGGATTGGAAGCGTGTGGTGTTAAGGCTTCGATTTGTTAATCACAAAGTATAGAGCTTCCTGTTCTCTGGCCGTGCTTAGGTGTTTCACTAAACTAGGTTGATGTCACACTGCTATCGATGTCTGATTACTGACGTTGTAGAAAAAAGTATGTATTGAGCTGTTGTCTTGCCTGCCCGATATGCTTCTGAGAAGACAAGGCGAGGTAGTTGCAAACACTCTGGTGTTAGATCCCATAGTTTAATGGTGCGATCCATTCGATGGAATGGAAGGATGTCCTATGGGGCAGATACGTCTTGGATGCGCCACGACCTTGCGCGCTATCCGAAGCAGCAATACTGCGATCGCAAGCTTTGAATGCGGCATTGGGCAGTGAGCTTGGCGTCAACGTCAAGGCCGGTGCCAAATGGCGAAAGCGCCAAACAGTCGAAGACAGAAAGACGGGGCCAAGGGAGCCGGGCTCGACTGTTCTAGGCAAAGAGGAAGAGGCATTGGCCGTTGCCTTCCGACGCCATACTTTGCTGCCGCTTGACGATTGCGTCTATGCTTTGCAGCCCTCCATTCCTCATCTGGAGCGGTCTTCATTGCACCACTGGTTGCAGCGGCACGGTATCTCGCGACTGCCTGGCAAGGCCTATACCGCTATCGCGGCCAAAATAGCGTGCACAGTACACGTCGTGGTCAAACGCGGCGAACCCTATCACCCGTTCTTCGAAGAGTGAGCCCAGACGGAAAAACCTCTCTCCGACAAGGGCCGTGGAGGCAATTTGCTGACCTCGTGGGTTATGTTCGCGCTTTCTGCCTGGGATCTCGTATTAAGGACGGTGAGGGCCGCCAGGGCGCGCACCCTGTGTTTGCCATGAAAGAGATCATTTCTTGACGGCAGAACCTGTCTGAGCAAACCTGTCAGGGCGTCGGGGACTCCGGATGCTCCATGACCTGCTGATTTAAGCAGCCGGAATTTCGCGACTTCGGACGTTGTCGCTTCGGACGAGCTCAGGCTCCCGGGGCGAAGAAACAGGCCGTAGAGCACCTCCAGGACGTCTTCGGAACGCATCCGGGTTCGGACTGCCACCGCGAGCACCTGGCGGTGTATTCATCCAGAACTGTCAGCATCGTGTAGCCGCGGCCGTTGCCGAGCCTGTCGTGAACAAAGCCAACACTCCAGACATGATTGGGGTGTGTCGGCCGGGGTCGGAGGATTGAGCTGTCCTTGTGTTGGGGGCGTCACCCCCTCTTTTGCCGCCGCGGAAGTTGCAGCCCTACCTCGCGCCAGAGGCGCTGAACCTTCTTGTAGTTGACTTGCCAGCCATCGATGCGCAGCAGTTCGGCTATCTTGCGGTAGTCGTACCGGCCATAGTTCTTGGCCAGGAGGATCAAGGCAAGCCGGACATGAGCAACCCTTACCGTCGTGGTTGCGCCGTCGACCAGGGCAGTCTCATGGCTCCAGTCGAACTGGTAGGCTTTGCTGGGGTCAAAGCTGAGCGGCACATAGTCTGCTGCCGATGCCTCGCGCTCAGACTTCGCCCAGGTTGCGGCATAACGCCGGACAGCATCGTAACCGCCCTGGGTGCCCAGCGATTGCAGCTCTTCAAAGATCCGGATGCGGGTCAGCCTCTCACGCTTCGGTTTGCGCGCATTCTCTGCAAGTATCCTGTCAAGTTCGCCCCGCCAAGGACCGATCTTCGGCTGACGCTGGATGCTGCGCTCGTAGATCATTTCGGTGACGCCGGACCGAATGATCCTGCGCACGGTGTGCCGCGAGACCCGCAGTTCACGGCAGATCTGCTTGATAGACTTCTTGTCTTGAAAATACGCGCGGCGGACCTTCGCAATCGTCTCCACAACGAACATTCCAAACCTGGTCCCGATAGCCTCGAGAGCATGATGACCATCAATGTAAGGGGGGTCATTTTTTGGTTCTGAATCAATTTTGGTGCAACTTCGGCTTCTCTCAGATCAGGGCGCTTGAACGAGCCGTGCTTTGAGCAGGTCGATGTTCGCCCTTCCATACATCTGGCGTTTGAGCGTCTTGAGGCGGCTAATCTGCCCTTCGGTCTGCCCATTGGACCACGGTTCCCTCAGCGTTGCGGCGACCGCAGCTTGATCACGCCGGAGCCCACGAGCGGAGACACCGAGCAGCCCGTCCTCCGCTTCATTCAGCCATCCTTCCAGAGCGTCTTCCCGAGCATTGCGTACCATGTCCGTAAACCGGTCGGTCAGCCTTCGGGCTGCAGCGAGGGCAGGCAACGAAGCTTCGATCCGTGCGACTTGGATGGCATCCGCCTTGCACAGATGATCCCGGCCCAGGGTCAAGAGGCGGGCAATCTTGCGCGCGGTCGACGGCTTTTCTGCTCCCGATGGCGCGGCCCGCTCAGCACGGCGCTGGCGCGAGGCCCATTCCCCGACGACACCGAGGCTGCCCTGGAAACCATCGGCCCGCAGCCGACGGCAAAGTTCGGCGCCGTTCCTGCAACCGCCCGCCCATTCCCGCTCCCGCCGCGGCAGCCAAGGGGTCAGACTGCTCTCACGGATGCGGAAAACGTCCTCGCGTTCCCCGCGCAAAATCTGCCGGACGAGCTTGCGGCTGAGCCCTGTTTGGCGAACCATCCGGTTGGTTTGCTGGCGGCGCAGATAGCCTTCGTATTGCAGCTTTTCAGCGGCCGTCAGCAGCTTGGGATCCAGTGTCTTTGCTCCAATCGCTTTGCGGATGGCAGGCATGTTACGCTGAACAGCGGCCAGGAAAGCTGTGCTCACGTTTTCTAACAGGTGCCAGCGGTCGGCAACCTGAACCGCTTTTGGCAAGGCCCGTGAGACGGCACCGCCATAACCTCCATCGCGGTCGCGGGCGACGACCTCAATCCCCGGACGGGCCCGCAGCCATGCCTCGACCGTGGCGGGTTCCCGGTCTGGCGGGAGATCAATGACCCGGCGCCGATCCAGATCGCAGATCAAAGTGCCGTATCGCTGTCCCTTTCGCCAAGCCCAGTCGTCAATACCTATAACGCGGAGATCATTGCTTGAGGCCGCCGCCGCGTCCCGGATGCTGCGGAGGAAAGTATCCTTGCTGACTGGCAGCAGGAGCCGTGCGGTGAGCGCCTGTGCCAAGCCGAGGTGCCGGACCAGTCCTTGCAAACGGGAGGTATGCTGCGCATGCGGCCGGGTCACCTCCGGCGGAAACCGTTCCGAAAATGCCTTGGCTGGGCACCGCAGAGAACGGCAGGCCGACGGCGGTACCTGCTGTGAACATGGTGTGAAACCATGCCGCAGCGCGGGCACGCCGCCGCGGCTTTGGCGGCACGCGAGTGGATCCGGATCGTGTTCCCAACAAGCTCGACCCGATTGGCCTTGAGACCTGCTGGCAGGAAATCCCGCCGTGAAAACTGTGACGCCATCGGCAACCTCCTCCAAAACCTGTCGATATATAGCGCTTAGCATGTTGGACTGCGCCAAATCTGCTTCAGAGCCATTTTTGGAAGTCGAATACCCCGCTACGGGTCAAAATTGCATGCATGTTCATACTTAATGCAAAACATACTTATTGATGTGTGTCATCCTGATCCGGGACGTCTATTGTGTTTGTGGTAACGAGGTTATTTTCCAATCTGGGCTGAATATCCAGAGCCTCTATTTCTCCCCTCGAGTGGCAATGAAGGGAAATGGCCTCGTTGCTTTTCTGAGTTTGCACGCCACTGCCTGCGCCC
>NZ_JCATZN010000023.1:0-11723 GCF_059694505.1 Leisingera sp. ANG49 | reverse complement strand
GCATTGACCGAAACCGGTCGGGAGAAGAACCATGCCTGAAAAAACAGAAGCCCCTCGGACGAGGGCCATCCAGCAATGGGCGGTTGGCGCCAAGAGCAATCTCCAGCCCCCTGCCACGATCTCGGATGCCGTTGCGCTGGTTCCGTCGCGATTTACCATCACAGTGGCGCTGAAGAAAAATGCGGTGCTGCTGTTCAATTCTATGACCCGTTCTCTCAGTCGGTTGAACGCGGCGGAAGCGAAGAAGTGGCGGCAATGGGAAGAGACCGGCGTAGTCGATAGGCAACAGGACCAGACGCTGGCCAGATCGCTGATGGCAGAAGGGTTCCTAACGACCAAGGGAAAGGATGAGCTCAAACAGGTCGAAAAGGACTACTTCGTGGCCCGGCACGACAAGAGTCAAATGATGTTAACCGTTGCACCGACCATGGCCTGTAACTTGGCTTGCGGTTATTGCTTCCAAGGCTTGGAGAAGGATCTCGGCAAGCTCGACAAGCGCCTTCCGGACGCCATCATTGATTTTGTGGATACGAGAAAGCAAAGCCTGAATGGCCTTAATATTACATGGTATGGCGGTGAGCCGCTAATGGCGAAGAAAGAAATTTTTTCTCTGGCAGACCGGTTGATATCGCTTTGCGACCGCAATGGGATCCAATATTCGTCGACCATTGTTACCAATGGCTACTTCCTTACAGTAGATATCGCGCAGCAACTCTGGAGCAGACGCTGCACTAATGCCCAGGTTACGATTGATGGTGTTGAAGAAACCCACGACAAGATGCGGCCGCTAACCTCTGGACGTGGGTCGTTCAAAACCATCATAGAAAATATCGGTGCAGTTCTCGACGAAACCCCACTTGGGATATCAATGCGCGTCAATGTCGGCCGACAAAATGTTGATGAATGCGACAGACTGCTTGATGAGTTCAACAAGCGCGGCTTTGGCCAACGGGGCAATTTCAGCCTCTATTTTGCCCCCATCGACGCTGCCACGCCGGAAAGTGGTACCGCGTATGTGGAAGGGATGGCCCGAAAAGATTTTAATGAAGCCGTGGTGACGTTGGGAAGTAAAGCCAGAAATCTTGGCCTTGCCTCACCGGTGGCTGCACCAAAAGGCATCCTAGGAATGTGCGTTGCCGCGAAGGACAACGGCTATGTCATCACTCACAACGGAGACATTCACAAATGTTGGGAAACAGCCCACGACCCGCGTAAACGGATTGGCTCAATCTTTAAACCTGAGAATCTTGATGACAACCTGAATGCCGCCCTATGGAAAGGCTGGTCCCCCTTTGAAAGCGATGTCTGTAAAGCTTGCCGGATTTTGCCCATGTGCGGCGGGTTCTGTGGCCATCGATACCTTTATCACGGTGCGGGAAACGACATGGCGTTGCCCTGTCCTGATTGGAAGTGGAACACAGCTGAATATCTGTTTGCTCGCGCTTTGGCGATGGAGGCGGTTCAGGAAGACGAATGGTTGCCAGAAGAGGCGACTGTAGATGCTATGCAATCGGGGGGCCGGCATTCGTCTGAAAGTCTCCAACAATGTCAGGAGTCTGTGCTGAAAAAAGTAAGCGCTTCACGCGGAGAGGCTGTGAATAGAGAGTATTTACACCATGGCGACGGTCGATTTTTTGAAACTGCCCCGGCGGATCTAAGTAAAAAAGGGGGATGAGAGGTGGGCAGACTGTTCCGTAGGTCTTTCCTACTCAACTTCTCTAAGGCTAATGAGGATTTGTCTCTTGAGATTCCTGTTCGTCATGTAGCTTTATTTTGGCCGACTCTGTTTACGATTGCCTTTGCATTTGCTGCCCTTTCGGCTTGGCTCTTCACTGCACGCCTGCCAGTTACAGTCGAAGCGCGCGGGATCGTCATGCCACCGGGAGGGGTACGTGAAGTTGTCTCTCTAGGGCAAGGTTTGGTAACTGGACACCCGCAGGCAATTGAGGGGCGGATTCGCAGCGGGGATCTCTTGCTGGAGTTATCTGATCCTACAACAGAAAGTTCGTACAAAGAAGCCCGGAAAACCTATTTGTTGGAAGTGGCCCACCTAGATGCACAGGAAAATGCCGCTCAGCAACGTTACGAAAGCCAGGAAAAGGAGCTGGAAATTCAGCTCGACAGTGTACGGGCGAATATCGCACGTCTCAGTACAATTGCGGTCGCTCTGGAAAGTGCCGTTTCCGAATATGATACGACGATGCAAAGCATGTTGAGTCTTCAACAGCGAACCAATGATGAGGTCAATCAGCTCGCCGAAAAAATGCAGAGTGGCGCCGAGAAACTAAAGAGGAAGGGGATTGTGTCAGACCTAGACTACTTTCAGTATCTTCGAGGAAGGGTAATGGCTCAACAGTCCCTGTCTACCTCAGTGACAGAAATTTCCCGGGCTAAAGTGGAATGGCAACGGATGCGTCGCGAATTAAGCGAGATCAAGGAGAATATCGCGGCAGACACTGTGCAGGAACAGAACATTTTGGGGGAAATTGAGGGGATCAGGAACAGATGGAGTTCCGAAAGGAAGGAGTTAGCGGTGCGCGCAGCAAGCAGCCGCGGCCAACTGCTGGATTCGGAAAGAAGGCTTTGGCTAGGAACGCATATTTTCTCACCTTACGACGGCAAGTTAATTGCGACAAAGAAGACGCTGGGGCAGACCGTTGGCCAAGGTGAGGTTGTCGGCCTTATGAAAATGACGCCGCAACATCGAAAATTACTCCTAGTGATTTCTCCTCGTGCTCAAACAGGGTTGATAGCTTTATCATTGGAGGACCGCGAGGTGACTGTTCCCTTCCGAAAAAGCGACCCTGGTTTTGAGACCCGCCTGCGTGATGCATTAAAGATTTTAGCTCCGAATATTCCAATATTCCTGCGCATAGTCGAGAACCGAATTGTGATCGAGACATCTAGCACGGAGTTCGAAAATCTTGAGAGTCTCGACCTGACCAATACAGATTTGACAGACAGCGAAGGTGCGCCTGTTTTTGCCATGAAACTTACTATTGGCGACGAGTGGCGTAACTTCGCGGTGGAAATGATTGCCTTGCTGTCTCCACGGGACGCAAAGAGGGTTCAGTACGGGGATGCGGCCCTGATCAAGCCGGACTATGAGCGATCATTGATCGGTACCCAAATAGCTGCTCGCGTATGGCAAGTGAGCGATTACGTATCAACCTCGGTTGAAGCGCAATCCCTTGTCGGCAGTACCGAAATAGCGCAGGCCCTGACTGGTGACCAGGGTGGAGTGGCGGTGATTCTGCACTTTGAGCGCGACCCTGCAGGGAAGCTTCAGCTGGATGGCGATACACTCAGCCGACCACTTACTCCCGGCACCATGGCAGGTGCGAGAATACAGGTGGGTGCTGCTTCTCCGATCGAGGTACTGCTACCTTTTTACGCTGATCTGTTCGGCGGATAAGCAGATAATAGGAGCACTCAGTAAGGCAGTTGAGCATAGAAGGTCGGCGCAGCAATTGTGTGAGGAGAAATGAACTTGATCCCTGAAGCAGACGAAGCGGAAATCCAAAATAGGCTCGATCTTACGATCCTGCAGACCTACAAGGCGACGACAGACATCCGCGGCTTCCGGTCTCGTGTTATTAATGGCTGGCGTGACGAGGCAGCCCTGGCACGTCTGGCCTTGTCGTGTATGGATGGTCTTTCTGGGATTACGCCGGAGGAAGATGATCATGCGATCCGGACGATCACCGACTATTGGTTGGAGCCTATTGTCCTACCGACCATGAATCTTGGACAGGCCCGCGATTACTTTCTGGCAATTCGGGAGCAGTTGCACCTCAAAACTGAGCGGATACCGCTCGCCAATCGTCCTTTGATTTTGGAAACACTTCATCATCGTTTCTGCTTTTCTGTGATCTACGCCACGATCGAATTCCTTGCTCTGGATCGTGGATTTGACAGATACATATTGCTTCACTTGCGCAATCCGCTAGATCCGCGACTAGAAATTTGCGCAGGATTGATCAAGAGCGCGCTGAAATCTGAAGCCATTTTTATTCCCCTGGAAGAAGGTTGGCTTGAAACTCTCCGTCGAGAGATGAGCGAACGGGCAGTAGTTTTCTACATGGGAGATATGTCCCCAAAATTTCTTCCGGGGAAACATCGCCGGGGAAAAGCATCTAATAAGATTCACTTATTTGCCGAACCGGATATCTCTCTCGAGGTAGAAGGAGTAACTGTTGGATCTCGACTCGCGCGAGGCTTTAATGCAGCTCATCACCTGCTCGACTATCCGCAGCCGGATACGGTGCGTCTCCGTTCTTGGAGCCCTGATGCTGCCCTGCATTGTCCACTGTCGGACTGGGTATTTTGGCCAGCGTTGAGGCACTGGTCCCAAGAAGTTGTGATTCCTGGGGAGGCAGATGAGAGATGGAAGTAATAGCACTTCGGCGATACCTGAAGAATGTGGTTAGCGATGGTGATCGGCTATGCAATATGCAATCGCCCACGGATGAAGACTCGGCTAGTTGGACTGTGTATTTGGAAAGGCAATTGGGATTGCTGGCGGTCCCCACTTCGGATGCAAGCGAGAGGCTTTGGGGTTATCCTCTTTGGTTTGCCCAGCATGCCAGCGAAGGCCCCGTATTGCTAAAGTGTGTCCCATCCCTTCTTGGAGCAGACCGAATTCAAGGGTTCCTTTTGGAGAAGGGAGTACCGTTTGAGTGCGATTTTCCAAACGAGAATCTGACTAACCTTTGTGTTTTGTTCGAGCCCTTTTCAAATAGCAGTCCGATGACATTCCGCGTAATCGTTGATTTTGTGTTAAAGCCCTCACGTGGCTTGCTACGTCAGGCTATGGGCTATCAACTCCTAGCAAGTCTAGCTGGTTCGGTCCTATTCATCGCCAATTACAGTGTACTTGCCTACATTGTACCGGAACAAAATTACGGTGCTTATTGGGCAATGGCATGGCTGATCGCCGGTTCTACCGTATCGATTATGTTGAGCCAAATGCTGCTCCAAAGAGCAAAGCTCTATCTGGATTCTCTGACAGAAGAGCGGGCCGAAATCCTAAAGCTTTCTCTACTTTGGTCTCTTCGTCCCCACTTTATTAGTACCTACGGTATGGAGCGAGTCCAACAAGACTGTGCCTTGATAGCACAGGCGGGGCGTGCTGCGGCTGAGATATCATTTGCAATGATCGCGTTGTTAGCCCTACTGCCGGTCTTGGTCCTCATGTATTTGCGCCTGCCAGGGATTTTGTTTTTTACCATTCTAGCAATTGCGGTTGCCGCCACGATTCCTCAAGTTCTCTTCCAATGGCGCCAGAACAGCCAAAGGCATAGGCTTACTTATCTGAAAACAGAAACAGCCGGCTATTTGTGCCGAATGATGGCTAATCTCGCTCGGCTCAATTTCTATGGCGCGACCGGCAAGGCCATTTCCCGCTGGACCCATGCTCAGGAAGAAATCGCCAACCGTCAATTGGGGATGGCAATAAGTGAAAACGCTGCGCTCGAGGCCAACGCTACATTGGCTGATCTGGCGAAAATACTGGCGATTTTTGTGCTGAGTATCCTGGTAGCCACCTCAACGCAAAATGGCCAACCCATGACGGTTGCCGCAGCATTTATTGTGATCCATCTTGTTTCCCGGACCTATGCGCTGTTTCCCAGCCTAGCTGCCGCCGTGTCAAAGCTAGGGAACGTTCTAATGAATTTGGGCAGCGTAACGGAATTGGTGGAAGAGGCCGCGAACGTTCGAAAACTCAATGAGCCCAAAGTAACACAAGCCACGGCTAGCATTGAGTGTCATCGTGTGCGACTGCCTCATGGTTGCCGCTTCAAGGGGGCGGAAAGCCTGACACTGCGACTGGAAGGTCCGCGCGTGGTTTCGATCGCTGGGGATTCCGGTGCGGGTAAGACAACTTTTCTGAACTGTGTGTTGGGGATCCAGGCTCCAGAAGCTGGGTCTATCGAGGTATATGGCGTTGATCCGATGCGTCTATCTACAGTCGAGCGCCAGCGCATTTTTGCCTATGCAGATCAAAACATTCAACTCTTGCCGGGAACGGTGCGCGACAACCTTAAGCTGTTTGGCGGGCCCTCGAGCAACGACAGAAATTTGTGGGAGGTTTTAGAACGGGTCTTCATGCTGGAACCCGTCCAGGCCCTGCCACTCGGCCTCGATACGCCTATTACAGATGCTCACCGAAATTTTTCCACAGGTGAGCGGCAACGAATGGCACTCGCCCAATGTATAGCCAAGGAAAGCACGATCCTTGTGCTTGACGAAGCTATGTCCGGGCTACCCATGGAGATGGAAGAGAAAATTTTTTCAAATATCCGACCGCTTTTTGAGCAAGTGTATTTCGTGTCGCACCGGATACATATGCATGGGCTTGCAGACACTGTTATTAAACTTGAGGCTCGCCAATGATTCCCGCTAGAGCATTGTGGCGCTCTATCGGGCAACGGTGGCGAAAAAAAAAATCGCCGACTATTAAAACACCGATTCGACTGCAGGGCAATCCCGTCGATTGTGGGGCCGCCTGTCTAGGTATCCTCCTCGAGTATTACGGCCACACCCATTCAACGCAAGAACTCAGGCAACTTTGTGCCGTTGGCCGTGATGGTGCCACCGTCGCCCAAATCCAACGAGGTGTGCAGACACTAGGGCATCAATGTAAAATCGTGAAGAAGGGGATCGAGAGCTTAAGATGCAATAGTAAACCAATTATCATTCATTGGGACTTGCGGCATTTTGTAGTGCTTGAAGGAATTTATGGCGACTGTGTTTCGGTGAACGATCCAGCTTTCGGGCGTCGGCGTATGACGCTTGAAGCATTTGATAGGCATTTTACAGGCGTATGTCTGGAAGTTCGCGTCGAGGAGTGGAAAGAAAAAGATGCATCCCCTGCATCTTGGGGGGTACTGCTTGCTTTGGCTCCGGAGGGAGACGGACTATTCCGAAGGGCTGCATTGGTCGGTACGTGCGTTGGGGGAATCCTGATCTGTATAGAAATGTTGTTTGGCGGACTTCTACGCTTATTCTTTGACTATGTGGTTGAACTTCAAATGGCCCGTTGGGGCTATGTCGCAGCATTGGCCGGTCTACCTCTTCTCGTCGCGCGCTTCCTACTGCTGCACTTTCAGTTGGCTCGCCAGGAAAGTTTGATATCTGATCTGTTGATCCGAATGAAGAGATCTTTTCTTGAGCAATTTTACCAGTATCCGACGGATTTTTTCGAAGCTCACTTTGCTGGCGAATTGTTCGGACGAATGCAGGACATGGACGATTGTTTGCATTTTTCCTTACGGGCTTTGAATGCACTGGGCATGCAAATAATCACTGTGTCGGTAGTAACAGTCGTGCTTACTGCAATGGCACCGGCAATCGCAGTCGTTCACTTGGGGCCGCAGCTCTTGTTGGTGATATGGCTATTTTTCATTAGTACACGAAGCCGAGAGCAAGAGCTTCAAGCCCGGGCTGATACTGCCCGCTATCAAGCGCTCCAGATCCAGCGGGGTACCGGCCATTTGCGTTTTTTTGCATCAGGTTTGCAGCATCATCTTCTTGTTACATGCCTGCCAATGTTGGGAAGACGCCAGGCCGCTCAGGCCAGTCACCAGCAGAGAGTATTGGGATTTGCCGCTGCGCGGCATAGCCTGCAATTGCTTTCTCAGCCTTTGTCCGCATTTACCGGGGCCTATCTCATGATTGATGGTCAACTGACTTTCGGTGGTTTTACTTTCGCTGCCCTGTTGGCCGCGATGCTGTCCAAACAGTTGGATCAAATTGTTGAGACGATCCGGGAGTATTGCGCCTTGCAGCCAGTGGTTCGGCGGGCCGCGGAACTTCTTGAAAACACTGCTGCAGGAGAAAGGTCGGAAAACTCAGAATTGAGCGCGGAATTCCTTCCCCTGTCAAGCCCACCGCAGGTTTTAATCGAAGTACGAGACCTGGGATTTGGCTACAATGGTGTGGAAACTCTTCTGTTCGACCACCTGAATTTTTCAGTCAAGAAAGGTGCGGTTGTGAATATAGCGGGGCCTAGTGGTGCAGGGAAGACAACATTACTCGATTTGCTTGCTGGACTTCGTCATCCTCTCAAAGGGGTAGTCTACTTTAACGGGCAGCGCCTTACAAAACCGGCATTGGCAGGCTTTGTCTTTGCAGACGATGAGTTCGTGACCGGATCTCTAGCGGATTTTGTTGCAAATGGTGAGCCAGTTAATCTTAAACGCCTAACTGATGTACTGCATGTGGCTGAACTTTGGGACCGGTTGGGTTTCTTTGCTAACTCGGATGGCGATGAACATTTAGAAAATCAAGGATTGAGCCGGGGGGAAGTCCAACGCTTGCTATTGGCACAGGCACTCTACCGCAGTCAAGAATGTTTGTTCTTTGACGAGGCATTCAACCATTTGGCGCTGGAACAGAGTGAACGCATTCTTCAAAGGTTACGAGCACAGGGCACAACTGTGGTCATGGCCACACATCGCCCTGAAGTACAAGCTCTCTGTGATCAAAATATCCTACTTGCATAGAACGACAAGAATGTGAAGGAGAAAGTGGAAAATGAAACAACCTGATGATGACCTGGATTTTGATGATGCAACTCAGGATGCCGCAACAACTGAGGGGCATCAAGGAGACGACTCGGTGGGAAAAACAGCCAAGCATGATGTTGCTCTTTTCTACCGGAAACTAGAAGCACTAAGCCCGGAGATTCATAGCACTCTATCGTTGAAAGATGCGACTGACTATAGTTTTGCCACCGATGCTAATAGCATACCTTTGCTGGTAAACGAGTTCGTCGATGCTCAACGTCATTACCCAATAGTCTTCTCTGAGTTAGGGGAGATGATGCCATTTGCTGTCGTTGGTGGCTTCGATGGCGGTAATTTGTTTCTCGATGAGTTAGCAAGGTGGGGCCAAGAACATTACGTACCTGCTTATGTGCGGCGGTATCCTTTCATCTCGGCAAGGGACGGGAATACAGGTCGCAGCGTTTTGGCATTTGATCCGGATTCTGTGTTGGTGTCAGAGGGGGATTTTCGACCACTTTATCAGAATGCCAATCCAACTAAAGTTTTAGAAGACACCATTGAGTTTTGCCGCAAGTATGCGGCAGCCGAAGAATACACTGTCGCCTTTTGTCAAGCGATGAGCGAACACGGTTTGTTCGTTGAAGGACATGTGACCCTAACGCTCCATGACGAAAAGGTACGGCGATACAGCGGTTTTTTAGTGATTAACCGCGAGGTCTTTTCGGGTTTATCTTCGGAGGTGACGGAGGGATGGCGAGAGAACGGTTGGCTTGAGGCAATCTATGCGCATTTCGCCTCATTTGGGGCTTGGGATGGGATTCGCTTGCGTTTGGAAACTGATACAATGGGGAAGTAGCTGAAAGCTGATAGTAGGACCCTGCCTGCGCGTCTAAAAATATTCAGTCAGTAGTTTCTAAAATACCTGGCGTTTCCTAAAGAGGGGGCGACACTGATCTTTGTGTTTTATGTGGCTCTGAAAATGTGGCCACCACCTCCGGCAGAAATGATGTAGGAAGGACGGTCTTTTGGGTTTTCACGGTTAGACCTATCTCCAGTTGGAGTACCATTAATCGATCATTGGTATTGATTTGAGGAAAAACGGCGCTGACACAGCAGTGAATAGAGAAAGGGACTCCCGGCACAACGGGGCTGGCTGAAGTAATCTCTTAGCGTCGAAAATGGCTAAACTGTATTAGCAATAGTAGAGGAAAAACAGAGGCATGAGCGATGATTTCGTGAAGGAGAATTTCTCTAGAAGTATCGACACCCTAAAAGGCCGGTGGTTTCCCTTGACGGCACTAACTTTGGCCGTGTTGGTGTTCACAACGACCATCGGTTTTGCAAGTAGTCAACATGAAGCGAAGCGCATGACGATACTACTATCGTTATCGATTGTGCAGCTGACACTTGCGGGACCTGCTTATCTATGGCTCCGAAAGACGTTTCAATCGTCGGCACCTAGACCGTTTGATCGCCCCTTTGCCCTTAGCTGGGCGGAGAGCTGCATAGGACTATTTGCACTGGTCGTTGTGCTGTTGCTTATTAGCTATCTAACATTTCCTGCCGATCGACCTTCTCAAACACTTATGGCGATCGCTTGGTTGGTTCCTTATCAGATCTTACTTATCGGATTGGCGGAGGAGTTGATCTTTAGGGGGGTTCCTTTCGCTGTGCTGCCTCGGCAATCGTGGGCCGCTCCTATGGTGAGCAGCCTGCTGTTTGCTCTGTACCATTGGAATACCAGCTTGTTACTCCTACCGTATTTTTTTGCTCTAGGTTTGCTTTTTGCGATCCCAAGACACTTTGGATTTCCGCTGTCAGTATTGGCGCTGGGGCATGGGCTTTTCAATATCATATTGGAGACTATTTGGCCGATAGGCGGCTACCGATTTGGGCCAGTCGCCTTTTCTGTTGTTATGCCGCTGGCTTTGATCTGCTTGGGAATGTTTGTCGGCTGGATGTTGAGCGCATTGGAGAAGAACGCGAGGAGAGAGATGCGGCTATAGATCCTCCGTTACCTGCGTAGCTTGACTCCACGGCTTTTGATTTCCGCTGAGATCTGACCTGGTACAGGCGAAAGTTTTCATTGAGAATTGACCCATGTGTGACCGTGCCCCTGGCTTTTATCGGCAGGGGTCATTGGAGTGATCGACATGGCATTTTTGAGTGTGATCCGACGCTGGGCGCTTCGGGATCAGATGTCTATTCGGGAGATAGCGAGGTGATCGGGCCTCTCCCGCAACACTATTCGCAAGTATTTACGTTCGGGTGCTGTTGAGCTCTGGACCTGTCACGTTTTAGTGCCGCCCCAGGTGCTCGTTTAAGCCACGTTCCGTTCGAAAGCGACTGGGCTTTTCCAGCCTAAGGCAGAGTGCCGTCGGCGCGGATTGTAGAAGCCGTTTATGTAGTTGAAGATTGCCATCTCCGCTGTCCGTCGCGTTGGCCAGGACTGCGGCCAGATCAATTCAGCCTTGAGGGTATTGAAGAAGGTTTCCACTGCGGAGTTGTCATAGCAATTACCCTTCCCGCTCATCGACGCCTGGAACCCATGCTGGCGCAGGATCCTCTGGTAGTCGTGCGAGCAGTACTGACTGCCCCTGTCCGTGAGGTGAATGCAGCCTTTGGGCGGCTGCCGTAAGGCTATGGCCATGTTCAGTGCGCGGATTGCAAGGTCGCGTTTCATACGGTTTGACACAGCCCAGCCGATCACTCGCCGTGAATGCACGGTCGAGGAAGACGGCCAGATAGAGCCACCCCTCTCGCGTCCAAACATAACTGATATCTCCCGCCCATTTCTGATTGGGCCGGTCCACATGGAAATTGCGGCTCAGCAGATTTGGCGCGATGTTGAAGGCATGATTGCTGTCCGTCGTCACCTTGTATTTCTTTGACCGTTCGACCCGTATGCCGTTTTCGCGCATCAATCTGCCAACCCGGCGGTGTCCAACGTTCAGACCCAGCTCATTCAGCTCTTCAGTCATTCTCGGACGACCGTAGCTGACCAAGCTAAGGCGAGATTGTTCCTTGATGTGAGCCAGCACTACCAGATCAGTTCTCTGCCTCCGGCTGGCAGGACTGCTGCGATATGCCCGCAAACCACGAGGGCTCACATCCATGACCTAACACATCTGTTTCGTTGAAAAGGTATGGCGGTGCTCTTCGATGAACCGGAACCTCATGGCCTTTGGCTCGCGAAGAACTGTGTTGCCCTTT
>NZ_JCATZN010000022.1:0-11759 GCF_059694505.1 Leisingera sp. ANG49 | reverse complement strand
GGTCATTCGCGGGCGGCCATAGCTGCCCAAAGGCAGACGAGACTGTTCCCGGACACCTGCGAACCGGCTTCAGGCAGCAACAAATGCAATAGAAACCAGATGACTGGCTAGATCAGAGGAAAAATCAGCGGCAGGCTCTTATAGCGAAGCGCACTTAGAGAGAGATGCGCATTCACCGGGAGGGACTCACTAGCAAGCACAAAAACCCGCCGCTGAAAAGTAGTATCGAGCCAGATTAAATTACCAATCGGCCTCTGACCTTGAAACCTAGTAATTCTGATGTGAGCAATGAGACAGGCAGTCTAGGTGTTTGACCCCATGGTTTGATGGTGTGGCCTAAGTCCCAAATTTCCTCCACCCCGAGGAGAGGCTTTAGGTCTGATTTGATGGAGCTACGCCGCCAGTTTGTCCATCATCACTTTCTTAGCAAACTCCCCGGGTGTCAGGTTTCCGAGCGCCGAATGGCGGCTGTAAGTGTTGTAGTCCTCCTGCCATGCTTCCAGTGTTTCCCTGGCCTCGGCCAGGGAACTGAAGAGCGTCTCGTTCAGATGGCGTAATCGGGTCTCAGCCCCCGAATTCGCCGGTAGTCTTCTCACCGGTACTTTCATCACTGGGAGACATACGATGACTACAGTATTGTTTGCAGGGCTCGATGTCTCGCTGGGGATGACCAGCATATGCGTTGTTGATGCCGACGGCCGAATGATCCTTGAAGCGAAAACGATCTCAGATCCGGCTGACATCTGCAAGGCGCTGGCCGGGGTCGATGGCGGGTTGGAACGTGTTGGTTTCGGGGCCGGTCCACTGTCTCAATGGCTCTACAATGGCTTGATAGGTGCGGGCCTGCCTACCTTTGTATCGAATCACGGCATGCCAAGGCGGCGATGGTGGCCATGAACCGCAATAAGAACGACCGCAATGTGTCCGTCGTCAGGGGTATTGGGACAGATGGCTGCCTGAGCTAAGAGAGGATCTGGCTCATCTGGTTGTGTGATTATGCGGCGGATTTGCGGTGAAGCAAGCGCCGGGTTTCGATGGTTTTCCTTTTGATCCTTTCTCTTTGTTTCAAAATGGCCTGGCCGCGGCCGAAGTAGACGTCTGCGGGCGTGAGGTTCAGCAGGCTCTCGTGATAGCGCCGGTGATTGTAATGGTCAACGAAGGTGCCAATCTGTTGCCTGAGATCACTGGGCAGGTAGTAGTTTTCCAGCAGGATGCGGTTCTTGAGGGCCTGGTGCCAACGCTCGATTTTACCCTAAGTTTGCGGGTGATATGGCGCACCGCAGACATGATCCATCTGCTGATCTTCCAGCCACTCACCCAGTTCAGCAGAGATGTAACTCGACCCGTTATCGCTCAGCAGCCATGGCTTGTGCCGTACGGTTGCCTGATCGCAGCCCGAGGCTGCAGCGCAAGATCCAGCGTGCCGGTCACCTCACCTGCTTTCATCGTCGTGCAGAGTTTCCAGGCGATGATGTAACGGCTGTAATCGTCGAGGATCTCCGCCAGGCCTGCGTCACCCCGCACGTCGCCAGGAAGGCGCGGCATTCAGCAATCGACGGGCGCACAACCCGGCACAAAGACTATGCCCTGTCCCAGAAGCACCGCAAGCGGATCGAGGAGGCGTTTGGCTGGGCTAAGACCGTTGGCGGAATGTCCCAGACCGTCTATCGCGGCGTCGAGCGGGTGCGGTCGCGCTTCATCCTAACGCTCGCCGCTGGAAATCTCGCCCGGCTGCCCCGGTTGCTGGCGGTATGAGGCTGGATAAGGCGGCCACAGGCCTGCTTCCAGCCATCCAATCCCGAAGATCGATGAAGGAATGCATCCCACCAGGGAAAACAGCGTCCCGCTGGTCTGACTAATTCAGCGACCTGCTAGGGTCAGGATTCATAACCAGTAAATGACTAACGCCGCGAGGGCGATTGCTGACAGGAATACCTTGGGCTGCTGTTTTCCGCTGAGATCTGACCCGGGACAGGCGAAAGTTTTCATCGGGAATTGACCCATGTGTGACCGTGCCCCTGGCTTTTATCGGCAGGGGTTATTGGAGTGATCGACATGGCATTTTTGAGTGTGATCCGACGCTGGGCGCTTCGGAATCAGATGTCTATTCGGGAGATAGCGAGGCGAATGGGCCTCTCCCGCAACACCATTCGCAAGTATTTACGTTCGGGTGCTGTTGAGCCCCGGTTCCAGGTCCCGCAGCGTCCGAGCAAGCTGGACCCTTTCGCGGACAAGCTGTCTGCTTGGCTTGCCGCGGAATCGCGCAAGCCCCGCAAGCAGCGGCGCACGGTCAAGCAGCTGCCTTCGCGCGGGCATGGCGCGCGGAACGCCAGCGCATTCAGCAGTCGACAGGCCGCGGGACGTTTGTTCCTCTGGTGTTTCAGCCGGGCGAAGCCTTCCAATTCGACTGGAGCGAAGACTGGGCGATCCTCGGTGGAGAGCGCACCAAGCTCCAGGTTGCCCATATCAAGCTGTCGCACAGCCGGGCCTTCCTGGTCCGGGCCTACCTTCTGCAATCCCATGAGATGCTGTTTGACGCGCATTGGCATGCGTTCCGGGTCTTCGGCGGCGTACCCCAGCGCGGGACTTATGACAGCGGGAATTGTCCGCCATTGGTCCGAGGACAATGGACGCGCGCACAGCGGTTGACCGGGTCGGCAAAGGCAAGAACCGCCAGATCAATGCGCGCTTCCTGGCAATGGCCAGCCATTATGTCTTCGAGCCGGAATTCTGCAACCCGGCGGCGGGGTGGGAGAAAGGCCAAGTCGAGAAGAATGTCCGGGATTCCCGCCACCGGCTCTGGCAGCCGGTGCCGAACCATCCAGACCTGGCGGCCTTGAATGCTTGGCTGGAGGGCCGCTGCATAGAGCTTTGGAGCGAGATCCCGCACGGCTCGCGCCCGGGCTCCGTCGCTGACGTCTGGGCCGAGGAGACGTCCGTGCTGATGCCGTCTCCTCCAGCCTTCGACGGCTTTGTCGAACAGAGCAAACGTGTATCCGCCCATATTGCGCGCCCAGGACGAAAACTCAGGGCAAGCCTGCATGACGGTCGGCAAATCGAGCGCCATTCCGCGTTTCTTCGGGGTTTCCGAAACACGCTCTTCCAACTCTCTATCAACCGGCCCTTCCGGTCGCGAACCCTTGCATCGAAGGGGGCATCCAAACATGAATGCCGATAGGGGGGCAAATCTGGACGCTGGTTGACACCAGGTCCGGAAACCCGATCAGACGGCAGCGTTCAGGGACGCCCGCCAAACGCGGAACCGCCCCTGCCCTGTCACCTCCTGCACCAGGTTCTGCGCCTCGAACCAGGCAATGTTTCTTTGCACCGCCGCGCGGCTGGCACCGCTCAGCTTTTCGGCCAGCGGGGCTGTTACCAGCGGCCAGCTGCGGAACACCTCGATCAATCGCGGCGGTGTGCGGCCCGACAGGGATTTGGCGCGGCTGCGGGCGTCGCTCTCCCACTGGTCCAGCTGCTCAAGATGCCGCGTCGCGCGGAGGATCCCCTGATCCACCGCCTGCAGCCAGCGGTGCAGCCGCTCCTGCGGCTCGCCTCCGCCGCGCGCCCCCCCTGCCCCGCTCATCAGCACCGGCGCAAACAGGGCGCGGCCCTGCCCTGCGTCGGCCGACATGCGCGCAGCAATCACCGCGCCTTCCAGAACGTCGCCTTCAGGGCCGATCCCCGCCATCCGCCAAAGGTGAAAGGCAAAGCACGCGCGGACAAGCGGGTGCAGGGCGGATGCGGCTTTCATGATGGCATTCCACCCGGCGATCCTGCCGGACAGGGGATCTTCGCCCCGGGCGTCATGTCGGCCCAGAAACCCGGCAATATCCGCCCCCGGGCCGGGGCCACCCGACAGGCGGCGGAACGCCCAGGCGGTGCGCTGCAGCGCCGCCGTATCATCGCCCGCCGCGCTGACCCGCATCGCCAGCCACAGCCCCAGCCTGTCGGGGGAGACCCTGTCGCCGGACAGCCAGCTGAGCTCGGACGCCTCGAGAAGCGCCAGCCTATGCCGCCAGCCTTCGGGCCTGCGCCGCAACCGCTCATCCAGGGCCCCGAACCGCGCTGCCGCCTGCGCCAGATGCAGCGCCTCCGCAGCCTGCGCCTGTTCCCACTTGGCGACCTGCGCCCGCTCATTCGGTTCAGCGCGCGGCAGCGGCGGCAGAAAGTCCGGCTCATCCTCAGGTGGTCCGGGCAGGAACCACAGGTCCTCCTCCCCGGTTTCGCCGTCGTAGGGGCTTTCTTCGGCATCTGTGACGCCGCCTTTGGTTTCAAATGGGCTCCGTATCATATGTGCAAAATATCAATATTTTGCACATCACCCAAGCAAATTTCTGAACCCCGGCCGACCGCTGTCCCGGAACTGCGCTGAGCGCCACTGCACCCGCACCGGCCAGAACAAGTAAACAAGGGGGATAGGGCGAATTGCTGAAAGTTACACGCGTCTACAAACCTTCGTTTAATAGTGATAAACTAAATTGAAAATTACTCCGGATCAGGCAAACTTGTGAACGATCGCCAATAGACAGCTTCAAGAAGCCACCATGTCCTTCATCGGCTATGCCCGTGTCTCTACCGATGACCAGTCCACCGCCGCCCAGGCTGAAGATCTCCGGGCTGCAGGTTGCGCACGGGTGCATCAGGAACAGGCGACCGGACGCGACCGGTCCTGAACCGACTTTTTGAAACGCTCCGCCCAGGTGATACGTTGGTAGTCGTTCGTCTGGACCGGCTTGCCCGCTCGCTCTCCCACTTGCTGGAGGTGATCGAGGGGCTGGAGGCCAAAGGCGTCCACTTCAAGTCCCTGCGCGACCCGGTCGACACCTCCAGCCCACAGGGGAAATTCACCCTCCAGGTGCTGGGCGCCGCGGTAGAACTGGAACGCGTGCTGATCCGGGAGCGCACCTTGGTCGGTCTGAAATCGGCGCGGGCGAAGGGCCGAATCGGTGGCAATCCCGGACTGCGCAGCAAGGACCCCGGCGCCCTCCGCAAAGTACAGGCTGCCCGCGATGAGGCCCTGCTCCGGCGGCTGGAGGACAGCGCGCAGGACTGGGTTCCTGAAGTGCGCCGCCTGCGGCCCGATCTGCCGTGGGAGGACGTGGTTGGGATCATCAATGCCCGGCTTCCACCCGGCTCGCGGCAATGGTCGCGGGATAGGCTGATCCGAGCGGCGAAACGCTATGTCCGCGAAGGTTTCTTGGAAAGCCATGTCCTTGAGCGCGCCCGGCGCAGGGAGCCCGATGACCGGCTGATGACGATTGTTGCCGCCATTGCAGGCTCGGCTCCGGACATCACGCTGCAGCAGATTGCAGACCGGCTGGAGGCCATGCGCGAGCGGACACCGCGTGGGCGGGCAAAATGGTCTGTGTCTTCCGTCAAGATGCTGCTGGACCGCGCCAAGACCCGGGGCCTGATTCCGGTCGAGCGGCCCAAGTAGGATGAGCCGGAAACACAGGATGCCTCCTGCCCTAGACCTTTGGAACCTGTCCTGTCGAATTTGTTCCTAAAGAGATCTTGCCGAAAGTTTTGGCTTCATAACTATAGTCGTATGCGGCAATTCGGTTGTGTTGGCAACTAGGTGTTCAGCCCGCGTACCTGGTGGATCGGATCGGCAATGAAACTGTCTGGTTCTGAAGTCCAGACTTTGCAGTTGTATTCGTAGGACTTGAGCCCGCTAGGCTCTTGAGCCTTTGGGCGAAGTTAAAAGCGGCCATGAAATCGGCGAAGAAGGTGAGAAGTTGATCGTGGCTGTCGCAGTGGAAGCGTTTGACGGTGGCGTCCTTGATTGTTCGGTTCATCCGCTCGACTTGACCATTTGTCCACGGATGGTTGGGTTTGGTCTGCCAGTACTCGCTCCCGTTCGCTTCACACACTATGTCAAAGCGCATATGCCGGGAATTGATCGTGTTGTGGCTACGGTCTGGTCGGCGAACTAAACCCCGTTGTCGGTCAGGATCGCGTGGATCCGGTAAGGGATTACCTCCAACAGGTGTTCCAGGATTTCATATTCCGTAAGCTTGACGGCTTTCTCGACCAGTTGGGCGGCCGTTAACTTGTTGGTCTTGCTGATAGCAATGAAGAGATGGAGCTTATCCTCGGCCGTCTGTAATATCTGCGATGTCCATGTGAAAGAAGCCGATGGCGTAAAGATTAATGCGCTGACGCTTGGGTTTGTCCTCTTCGACATCCGGTAGCCGTGAGATGCCATTCTGCTGAAGGCAGTGGTGCAGCGCTGACCGGGTTAGGTGTGGGATCGAGGGCTGGAAGGCGTATAGACAATCATCCATAGGAAGGAGCGTGCGCCGACGGAAATCTACCACCAAAGCCTCGTTGAGAACGGTCGAGCGAGGTTTCTTCGGATCGGTCTTGCGATCCTCGACCGTCTCGCACTTGTGCCAATTCGCGACTGTCTTCGGGTTGATACCGAGTACTCGGCTCAATGCCGCCGCCGAAGTTTGCGATCGTTTTATTGCAGCTCGGATAGGCGTGCTTAGTCGTGGCGCCACTGTGAAGAACGTCCCATAGTGCTTCCTTCTCTTCCACAGAATGGATCGCACCTTCAAGCTGTGGGATTAAACACCTAGCTAAACAAAGTCGCTTTCAAGCGACCTGAATGCTTTCACGTGAGTGTGTAGATATCGACTGAACTTACGTCACACCACCTTTCCGGTTTACCCGGGTAAACCCTTTTGTGGACTTACCGTACCTGAGACAGAGTGTTTTTGCGGTTTTTGGTATCCACTCTCTGGAGCAAACCCTCCGGCTTCCAGCCGGGTCGAAGGTTCATTTTCCGGAGGGTAAGTGCATGCAATATGACACCGGCAAACACTGCGTTTTCTACCACCGCTACCATATCGTCCGGTCGACCAAATACCGCTACAAAGTGCTGCGCGGGGCATTGCGTCTGCGTGCGCGCGACATCTGCCGCCAGGTTTGCGCTGAGAACGGGGTCGCCATCTTGCGCGGGGTGCTGTCGAGCGACCATGTGCATATATTCGTGTCGGTACCGCCGAAACTCGCCATCTCCGATCTGGTGCGCAAGATGAAGGGCCGTTCGTCTTACCGGGTGCAACGGGAATTCCCCACGATCCGCAAGCGCTACTGGGGCTGCCGGTTCTGGGGCAGCGGGTATTTTTCAACCACCAACGGCGCCATAATCGAAGACATCGTACTTCAGTATCTGGAAAATCACATTGCCGATCCTACCGGCGCCAGCCGGTAGTCGTTCAGTTCCTAAGCTCTGAAGCGACAAAATCTGAAAGTCGAGTAATGAATGCCGTTTGACTAGATTGCGGAAGGCATCAATCTACCTCGCTAAGGTGTTACTAGCCTGAGAGACAACCGACCTGAACAGGTCTGAGGTAGTGTCTTCGAAGAAACCCCATTCACTCAATTTTGTAGGTAACGTAAACTGGAATGTTATTGATGGTTTACCCGGGTAAACTATCAAGGGATGAACAGTTGCCTACTTTCTTGGTAAGGTTCTGGATCAACCGAACTGGATCGAAGCGGCCAGTTGCAGAACCGTTAGTAAGGCTTCGCAGATAGGCACCAGGTGATCGAATGTTCTTGTGCATTTGTGTCATAGCCAAAAGAGTCAAAGTCAAGCCTCCCTGACCCAATTCCCGCTCGGCGCTGTCCAATACGTTTCGGCTCAACCCTAGCATTGGTGCGAGAAATCGCGACAACTGATGCAAATCTACCCAGTTCCGTACTGGCGACTGTGCGAAACTTAAAGCCTCGGGACAAGCTGCTAAGACGTCAGCCATAGTGAGCGAAGGTACATCCTTGTGGCCTGCCTTAGCTTTTTTTGCTTTACCAAGTGTTTCACCTTCGACCTTGGACTCTTCAGATTCAATTTTTTTCTGTATTGATCTCTGATGGTGGCGGACATTTTGACTGTCATCGGGGGACAAAACTTCAGCCTCAAGCAGGTCTTCGCCACCAGACACGGACTCGGAGCAGGGCGGGGGAGGAGTATCATCCGAGGGTGTGAACCGCCCAATGAGGGCTTCCAGTTCAACACGGTTTAGGCGGCGGCGAAGTGCGAGGCGGATGATGTTGTCTTCTTCCGAACCAATGGGCCACTGTCGCCGCAGCGTGGAAAGGCGGTCGCGCAGCAGGCGGACGCGCAGGGCCTCTTCTTCGGCCTCTGCCGCAAGCGCTGCGATCTCCCTAGCGCGTTCTAGAAGCGGACCCAGATCAAAGCCATAGGCCTGCAAAATGCTGCCGTCGCGGGCGCGGTGTACATAGCGTTTGCCGTTGGGGGATTGAGTTCGGCGCAGAAGGCCGACCTCGAGCAACCGGGCAATCTGGCGTCGCATTGTGCGTTCTCCCATGCAATTGGCTCGCTCGCAAAGCTTTTCGTTCGAGGCAAACACCACCCAGGTGCCGGTTGCCCCGCGCTCGCGGACGAAAGAGACCAGCGCTTGCAGCAGGCTGAAATGCCGGTCCTTGAGGTTAAAGGTGTCCTTGGCTACTTTGAGATTAGTGATCACGTCCCAAAACATTTGCCGTGGATCGCTGCCGTCCAGGCAAGGGAGATCGGCCGGGGAAGGGACCCCGGTTGCCGGAATAAGCTGTTTGAATGCCATCTGCTCTTCACGAGGGACCAGGAAGCCACACCTTATCCTTCCTGTACCCTGCCTAACGGCAATTTTTGGCACAAGTTACCTGTCAACCGGATGGGTTGTTGTTGACAGTTCAGAAGAGAGCGGGGTACATCTTAGGTGCAAACATAGATGGGGCTCTCTGGGATTACGGTCTTGGGGAGCTTCTCTTTTTTGATCTCCTGTATTGTGCCTCCTTGCTGGTGTTGCCTGTTATGCCTCGGGCGCCCTTTTCAGGACGCCTGTTCCTCTTGCCACTGCGCATGCAGGCGCAGCAGGGCTTCTTCTCCGTGCCGGTCAAGCCATTCAGAGAATTCCTGTTGTTTCGGGTGTGTCCGCAGAATGGTGCGTCCTCCGGTCGTAAGAACTTCCCCAATCTTGGCGCCGCCTTCCGGTGCGCGCACGGTCCGTGCCGGTTTCGGGGCAGGGGCTTCAGGTTTCTTCGGCGCCAGTTGCGCCTCCACTCGCCGGGCAAAAGCGTCGAACCGCTTGGCCGACTCCAGCTTGGCATCTGCCTCGGTCACCGGCACAGTGGCCGGGTCGATTTCATGCTCCAGTACTTTCTCCGCCAGCGCGTGCCAACGTTTCCAGCCAACACCCGGTGCTTCGCCAATCCACTCGATCACATTGCGCGGGATCGCCTGTCGCACCTTGCGCATGTGCGACAGGTGGCTCTTGCTTGCCGCTAGCGCTTCGCGGATCACCGCGGGGGCGTAGCCGGCTTCTTCTAGGTCACCCGCAAACACGGCCTTTTCGATGAAGGAAGGATCCTTACGGTGGTTGTTCTCCTGGCCCTGGGCAAGGATCGCTTCCTCATCCGACAGGGTGCGCACCAGTGCTTTGACCGGGATACCCAGCTGCTTGATCGCGGCGAGGCGGCGGCGGCCGTAGACGACCTGGTAGCGCCCGCTCAGCCGCGGATGCGGCCTGAGCAGGATCGGCACTTGCTGGCCGTGCTGGCCGATGCTTTGCTTCAGCTCCTGTAGATCGTTACCGTCCAGCTGGAACCGGTCGCGCATGCCGGTATCCTCGATCTGCTCCGGATCGATCTCCTGCACGCTGCGCTGCGCGGTTGATCGGATGTCATTTTCCAGGGCTGCTACGGGACCGCGGCGGAAGGCTTGGGGAATGGGCGCCTCGCGGGCGGCTTCGACAGGATCGCGTTCAGCCGGGGCGGCCGCTTCCTCAGCCTCGGCGCCGAATTCGGCCATCAGCCCTTCAAAGACGTTTTTGCGCGCCATCAGCTTCTCCCCCAGGCCGCCTGCACAGCGGTTTCGAATTCATCCGCCACGTGGTTTACTGATTCCATCGCTCGCTCCAGCGTGGCGCGGTTCATTTCGGCTCTATTGGCTTCGTAGAGTGTTTTTTGTGACAGGCCTGCATCGGAAACTGCAGTGGACTTCAGGAACGGTTCCGTCATCAGCCGCTGCCCGAAATGCATCCGGAGGAATGATGCCATCTGCGATTGCGGCATGTCCGAAGGTTCGTAGCGGCACAGGAGATAACGCTGGAAATCATAGTCCAGCCGCTGATCGTTGCGCTGCACCACTTTTAGAAGTGAGGTGGCCATTGTGAGATACTGGCTGAGGCTGGCCACGTCGATCATATTCGGGATCACGGTGATCAAAAGGCCGGTGGCGGCCACTAGCGCTGACATGGTGAGAAAGCCCAGCTGCGGCGGACAGTCGATGAACACCACGTCATAGCGGTCCTCGACCTGGTCGATCGCCACCTTCAGCCGAAGGTAGAAGGGCGGCTGTATGCCCTTACGAATCGCATGTGGGGTCTCTGTCTCGTATTCCGACAGGATCAGTCCGCCAGGCGCCAGATCGAGGTTTTGGAAGTAGGTCTTTCGGACCACATCTTCCATCGGGGCCGAATCCTGGTACCGCAAGGCGTCATAGATTGTGCCGGAATCTGTCAGATCGAGTTCGGGGTGCAGACCCAGCATGGTGGTAAGCGACGCCTGCGGGTCCATGTCAACTGCCAGGACCCTATACCCCTTTAGCGCGAAGCGCTGTGCAAGATGAACGGCGCTGGTTGTCTTAGCCGAGCCGCCTTTGAAGGTCGAAACCGCAATCACTTGCAAATGGTCGCTGCCTACCCGGCCGGGCAGGAACTGCAGCGGGTCCTTTGCTGTCCGCGCCATCGCTAGGCGGATGTCCTGAATGTTTTTACCGGTATAGAGCCTGTGCCCGCGCCCGTCTGTATTCACATCGGGAATCTTGCCGTCGAAATGCAGCTTGCGCAAATGCGACTGGCTCAGACCGAGCAGCGTGGCCACTTCACCCGAAGTGAACGGTCTAAGCTCTTTCTTCGCTTCCGGCGCGAAGACGTTGCGCATATGCTTGTCCAAGGACTGGCGCAGCCGAGCTTCATCCTTAAGCAGATCGTCAAAGACATCTGCCCCTGGCGGCATCCCGATAGCGGGTTCGATTTGTGCCGTCATTCACTGCTCCTTGTCCGGCCGTCTTTACTGCGGCTCTTCCGTAACGCCGAACGGCCGCTAAGCAGCTTTGTGCGTTACAGTTTCCGTGATGCCACCAAATGCCCGTTCCTTGCAAGAGATTTCCATGTAGTGATGATTGTAGTCATGTAAGCGCCTACCGCTATATCTAGTATTGTCGCGCAGCCGAGTATTATTAACGTATTGAAAGATACTAGCTTTTTGACCTCTTTAGGCGGGGTGGAGGCTGACTCCACTTGAAAACTGACGAGTACGATATAGCGGGGCACAGCGTTGGCGCGGGCCGCTTGCCTAGAAAACACTCCTTAAGCGATTCTCCTGGAGACTGCAGTAAGTGCCATAAGCTACCGCTACTAAACGAATACTGGATGAACGCTTCCATAACGCGTTCAAACCACGTGGCCGCACCTAAGAGCTTCCACCGCTCTCCGACTACATCACCTATTCTATTGATCTAAGCGCCTTTGTCTGGCCGCTACTCGCCGCTCTAGGATGCCCGTACATGAGTTCATCTCAATCAACCACTGGCAGGGCAAACAGAGCGAAACTTGACGAAAACAAGGTAGCGGTCTGACCAGTAGAATACTGAACTATCTGAAACGATAGCCGGACTGGACGTTTTTTTCATTGGCCACCTGAGAAATACAGCGGACTGGCAGAGGCCGCGGAACCGGTTGGTGTTC
>NZ_JCATZN010000021.1:0-12344 GCF_059694505.1 Leisingera sp. ANG49 | reverse complement strand
GAGCACATCCTGCATGGCGCGCTGCGTATTGCCGAGCGTGAATGCGCCCATTTCCGGCAAGCCGCCGATGGCATCTCACCCAAGCGGGTTGCCGACATCGGCTGCGGCTATGCGTTTTCCAGCCTGCTGCTGCACCGCCGCTACGGCTGCAGCATCGCACTGATTGATATCGAAGAAAGCAGCAGCCGGCACTTCGGGTTTCAGGGTGACGCCGCAGGCTATGCAAGCCTGGAAAGCGCCCGCGCATTTCTGGAAAAAAACGGTGTCCCGTCTGAGCAGATTACCGTCTGCAATCCCAAAACCGGGGAGGTTCCCGCACTTGGCACGTTTGACCTGGTCATCAGCCTGGCGTCCTGCGGCTTCCACTATCCTGTCGAAACTTATACGGACTTGTTCCGCAATCAGGTCAATGGCAGCGGCGGCATCGTTCTGGACATCCGCAAAGGGTCCGGCGGGATTGCAACAATGAAAGACTTCGGTGCTGTCGATGTGCTGGCCAAGCACGGCAAGTACTCCACAGTGCTGACCCGACCCGGACAGGGTTCCTGACAGTTAACCGGTCCATTAACCTTTTGCGTGTATTGGGTGGCGGGGGAACGCCTTTCAGATAAGCGCTTGCCAAGTCCAGCTCGCGGCCGCCTCAGGGCCGCTAGGCCATCGAAAGACAGTTGAATACCCATGCTGAGTGACATTCTCGACTTCGGAACCGTGTTGCCTGCGCTGGATGCGGACGAAGTCGTTACGGTTGCCGATATCAACGGCCAGGCGCCGGAGCTGTGCATCCTGCTGCACCAGCGCTACGGTTGCAGCATCGATCTGGTCAGCCTCGACCGCAAGGGGCGTCCCAAGCCAGAGGATGAGGCGCAACTGCAGGTCTGGCTGTCTCGGCTTGAACAGGGCGGGGTGGATAGGGACGCGATCCGGATCGTAGAAGGCACAGGTGAAAACCGGCAGTATGACGTGATCCTTGCGCTGAATAGTTTCGGTGTCCGCCACAAGATCCAGAACATCAAGCCGATGCTGGACAGCGCGCTGCATCCGCTGAGCCGGTTGGTGATCGAAATCCGCAAAGGGTCCGGCAGCTATCCGTTCCTCAAGGCCTACGGCAGCTGCAATACGCTGCTGGCGCCGGAGGCGGACCGCAACGGCTTAGCAGTCCTGTCGGCTGAACCGCAGGAGGTGCTTCCACCCTCAGGGGAATGGTCCAATGTGGCCCGTCAACTGGCGGGCAAAGAGGGCTTTTTTGATGAGATGGAGGAGCATTCCTTCCTGTTCATGCCGCGGGGCAGCACGCTGGTTGTCACTTTTGATAATCTCGACATTGCGATGACCAAACGGGACGACCGCCGGCCCTGGGGCTTCAGCTTCATCGAGGCGCAGGGCTGGTCGATGCTGGGGGTGATGGCCAACGGCTGGACCTGGTTCCGCCATCAGGAGGTAACCCGCAAGTTCGAGGAGCTGCGCGACAGCGGGTTTTTTGCGCAGTTTTCCCGCGTGGTGTTCTACGGCGCCTCGATGGGCGGCTATGCGGCGGCGGCGTTTGCCGCGGCGGCGCCGGGCTCCACTGTGTTTGCAATCAGCCCGCAATCCACGCTCGACAAGGCAGTTGTCCCTTGGGAAATGCGCTACAAGAAAGTGTGGGGCCGCGATTTCTCCGGCCCCTTCGGCGATGCGGCGCTGGCCAGCCAGGACGCAGGCGATGTGCATATCATGTTCGATCCCTATGTGGCGCCGGATGCCGCCCATGCGGCCCGGTTCACCGGTGCAAATGTCACCTTCTGGCGCTGCCCGCTGCTGGGGCACCGGCTGGGCTCTTCGCTGCAGCAGATTGGCATCCTGCAGGAGATCGCCCGCGGAGCCATCGCCGGCGAGCTGACCCCGCACCGGTTCCACCGCCTGCTGCGCAAGCGGCATAGCTTTCCCCGGTTCCAGCGGGAGCTGGCCAACCTGGCGCTGGACCGCGGCCATCCGGGCCTTGCGAAACAGGTCTGCGCGTATATTTTGCGCCAGCGGGACGACCGCTTCTTCCGCCGGATGAAGGAGCGGCTATGACCTGCGCAAATGGCCGTGCGGCAAGCCACCGTCGCGCCGCTGAGCACAAAACGGGCAGAGGCTGGACGGAGCGATGAGCCAGGCAGAAACCGAAATGCGCGACATTTCCCTCGCCTTCCATGTCGGGGCGCCCAACACCGACAACGGCCAGCTGATCTGGTCGCTGCGAAAGGATGCGCAGCCGCTGCTGGAGCGCGGCGTCATGATCCGCCGCCCGGGCACCTATATGGCGGCGCTGAACCAGCTGCTGCACAAGCAGGATCATGAGTTTGTCACCGAACAGGAACGGGACGCGCTGCTGGCAGGGCTGGTCAAGGGCCAGGATGTCTCCCGGATCATCCTGACCAATTCCAGCTTTCTGGGCGTGCCGGGCTGGATGCTGAACGGCGGGCGGCTGTACCGCAATGCGGGCAAGAACACCGCGGCGTTGCGCAGCCTGTTTCCCGGCAACCCGTGCGAATTCTTCCTGGGCCTGCGCAACCCGGCCACCTTGATCGGCCCGGTGTTCAAATCCCAATCCGGCAGAGCCTGGCAACAGTTCGCGGCCGGCACGGATTTCCTGAGCCTGCGCTGGTCGGAGGTGGTAGAGGATATTCAGGACCGCAACCCCGGCTGCCGCGTCACTGTCTGGTGCA
The DNA here is from genome assembly GCF_059694505.1 of Leisingera sp. ANG49. NCBI lineage: Bacteria > Pseudomonadati > Pseudomonadota > Alphaproteobacteria > Rhodobacterales > Roseobacteraceae > Leisingera > Leisingera sp. ANG49. Next base: position 9,657 of record NZ_JCATZN010000021.1, on the reverse strand, counting down.
ACGAGGAGACCCCGGTGATCTGGCCCAGCATTCTGGGCCATGTAACCGGCCTGGGGCAGGGCTTCCGCTTCAGCGGCGAGCTGGACATCACCCGCGGCATTATCTCAGAGGCAGGTTATGAGCGGCTGGCATCCTTTCTGGCAAGCCGCCCGGGGCTATCCGAAGTTCAGAGACGAGGGGTGCGCGCGCTGTTCCTGAGCTGTTTCTACGACGAGGCGGAGATTGAGGAAGAAATCGACCTTCCCGGCTGGTCGCAGGCGCTGGTGGACGACATGAGCGAGACTTACATGGCCGATGCCGAGCTGATCCGGCATATGCCAGGGGTCACTTTCCTGTCTTGAGGGATGCGCGGCCGTAAAGCGGCTTCATCAGGATCGCGGTCAGATACATCGGGATCTGGTAGCAGCCGAGAAAGATCAGCAGCGGATCGATCGTGGCCGCGGGCAGGGTGTCTGTACCTTCGAGAGCGTCGGCTTCAAGAAGAGGCTTGTTGTTTCTCGTGATTGTGTCAGGAACGCATCACTCTGCCTAGTCTTGTGTCAGGCCGATGGAAGGGTCAGTTTAGCTTGGCGGGCGACCGCCAAGGAAAGGTAAGTGCATGGGGCAACTAGCCTATTATTCTGAAACCGGGGAGATGGTGAAAGCTTTGTAACCGTATCGAGCCCTTACAATTGTAACCGTTGTCTCTCCGGCGTCTGCGCCCAGCCCCTACAGTCTCAGCGTGAACAAGGACTATCAGCTGGGCTACCTTGCAGGTGTAGCCTATGAAATTCAAGATATCGCGTTCCGCATCGCTGCGACCTACGAGTCAAAAACTGAGCATGATTTCCGCGACAACACGGGTTCACCATTTCAAGAGGAAATCCCGAAGTCTTTCACGCTGCACGCCCAGTCGGGGATCTCGGCCAACACCCTGCTCTTTGGTTCGGCCAAATGGCGAGAATGGTCAAAATTCAAGGTTCAGCCGGATGACTTTTTCTCCCTGGTTCCAGGTGTTGGAGCGGTAAACACTCCGATTGCAAAGTGGGCGATGGTGATTGTAATCGTCACGCCAGGCCGCGATCAGCTCTCGGGCGTGGCACAGGTTGGCGAACAAGTGCTCGTTGAGGCGCTCGTCCCGGAGGCGGCCGTTGAAGCTTTCGACAAAGCCGTTCTGCATGGGCTTGCCTGGCGCGATGTAGTGCCACTCGACCTTCCGGTCTTCCTGCCATTTCAGAATGGTATTCGACGTCAGTTCAGTCCCATAGCACGTCGGGAAGATTAGCCGCTGAGAGGTTATGGCCACGCGCGCAGCCCTCAAATCGCGCAGCGGGTGGCCATAACCGGGTCTCGGGTCTCAACAGTGGTTTTGCGTAAACCACACCGCTGAGGAGACCGGCTATGGCCGCCACCTATTCTACTGCGCCGACCTTACTGGTCGCCATCGACATTTCCAAACACCGCCACGAAGTTCTGATCGGTGCTCCCGGCAAGAAGCGCCGCCGCCGCATGACCATCACCAATACTCTGGATGACTTCGGGCGTTTGGTGGAGGCTCTTTCCGGTTACGGCCTGCCGGTTAGGATCGGGTTCGAAGCAACCGGCAACTATCATCGGGCACTGGCGCATCAACTCGGCCAGGCGGGGTTCGAGCTGAAGCTCGTGTCCTCCGTGGGCTTGGCCCGGACGCGGGAGGCCCTGCACAACAGTTGGGACAAGAACGACCCGAAGGACGCCCAGGTCATCCTTCAAATGCTGGAGGTCGGGGCCGTGCAGTTCTTCCATGATCCGCTGGCCACCGGAACCGCGGACATTCAGGAACTGTCAAAGACCCATGAGATCGTTTCGCGGTCGAAGACCGAACTCTGGCACCGCATCCTGACCCATTACCTGCCTCTGTATTTTCCCGAAGCCGAGCGGTTTCACAGAAGCTTCCGGACGGATTGGTTCCTGGCGTTTCTCGAGAAGTACGCGTTGCCACACATGATCTCGGCCATGTGTTAGTGGCAGCCGTATTCTCCCCAGAAGTGGCAATTGAAAATTCCCCACCCGGCAGCGGCAGGGGCAATTCCAAACTCCAAATATTTGGAATTGGCGCTGTCGCGAGAGACAGGCCTGATGCTCTGATTATCGAGAGACAGGGGCAATCAGGTGAAGGGATTGAGGGAGATCGTTTTGATCCACGATTTACGAAGACAGGGGCTGAGTATCTCGGCCATCGCGCGCAAGGTTGGCTCTGACCGCAAGACCGTGCGTAAATATCTGGAACAGGGTTTGGAAGCGCCGAGCTATAGCCCGCGCCCGCTGCAAGGCAGCGTGCTGGATCCGTACCGTGATTATCTGGAAGGGAGGGTTCGGGCCTTCCCTGATCTCTCGGCCCGGCGCTTGCTGCGCGAGATCAAGTCCATGGGGTATGAGGGCAGCTATTCGACGCTGAAGCCGTTTTTGCGCGAGCTGCGTCCGCCCCGGCGCCCGCCCTTTGCGCAGCGGTTTGAAACGCCATCAGGTCGTCAGGCGCAGGTGGATTTTGCCGAGTTCAAGGTTGAATTCACGGACGAGCCGGGTGTGATCCGGAAAGTCTGGCTGTTCAGTTTCGTTCTTGGTCACTCACGCTGGCTCTGGGGCCGGTTTGTGTCCAGCCAGAACCTTCAGACGGTTCTCCGCTGCACCATCGCCGCCTTTGCGGCGATGGGTGGGGTGCCAGAAGAGATCCTGTATGACCGGATGAAGACCGCCGTGATTGGTGAGGATGACGCAGGCATCGTCACGTATAACAGCTCGCTCGTGGCACTTTTGAACCACTACGGCGCGGCGCCTCGGGCCTGCAAACCGTACCGGGCGCAAACCAAGGGCAAGGTTGAGCGTCCGTTCCGCTACATCAGGCAGGACTTCTTCCTGGCCCGCACGTTCCGCAATATTGATGATCTGAACGCTCAGTTTGACACGTGGCGGTGCGAGATCGCCAATCCACGGGTGCACGCGACCACGGAGCGGGTCGTCGATGAGGCTTTTGCGGAGGAAAAGCTTGCGCTCAAACCGCTGCCAGCCATTCCCTACAGTGCGGTGCTGACGGTGGAGCGGCGGGTCAGCCATGAAGGCATGGTCTCAGTCGATGGCAATTACTATTCGGTGTCGGAAACCACCCGAAAACGCACGGTCGAAGTGCAAAGCCACGTCGATGAGATCCGCATCTTCGAAGACGGCAACTGTATCACCCGCCATCCGGTACTCGAAGGACGCAACCGGCGCCGGGTTGACCCCATTCATCGCAAGGTCCCGCCGCCGCGTCCCATCCCGCAAAAGCCCGCAGGCGTGCCGCAACGGTCCCTGGCCTTCTACGATGCAGCCGGCCAGCGGCTGGCCGCGGGAGGCGCGCGATGACTGAAACGCTCGACCGGATCCGGGGTGCGCTTGTCGGCCTGAAGATGCCCCGCGCCCTGGAGGCGCTGGATCACACGATGCAAAAGCTGGAACAGGGCAAGATCTCTGGGAACGAGGCGCTGGATGCACTGCTCAGCGAGGAATACGCCACGCGAGAGACCCGTCGCATCAATGTTTCGCTGAAGACCGCCAAGCTGATGCCGATCAAAACGCTGGAGGGGTTCGACTTCACTTTCTAGCCCTCACTCGACCGCGAACGGATTGCCGCGCTGGCCCAGCTCGACTTTATCCGCCGGGCAGAAGTCGTGCACTTCCTTGGCTCGCCCGGCACTGGCAAATCCCATCAGGAAACGGTGCTTTGAGTTGCCGCAGTGAAGGCTGGAAAGCAGGTCTATCGCGCGACTTTGGCTGAACTGATAGAGGCTTTGGTCAAAGCCGAACGGGAGGGCCGGCTGGCAGACAAAATCCGCTTCTATGCCCGGCCATCGCTCTTGATCGTCGATGAGATCGGATATTTGCCCATCACCCAGGGCGGCGCGAACCTATTCTTCCAACTCGTGAACGCCCGCTACGGAAAGGGGGCCATGATCCTTACATCGAACCGGGGTTTTGCTGAGTGGAGCGAGGTCTTCGGTGACCCGGTTGTTGCCACCGCGCTCCTGGATCGGCTGCTGCACCACGCCGTTGTCGTCCAGATTGAAGGCGCCAGCTACTGCCTGCGTGGCCATACCGACCTGAACCCAGAGCACACCCGCACAAACACCCCCATCACACCACCGCCGCCGCCGAAACGGCGCGGCCGCCCACCCAAGAATGGAACAACAAGTCACTGAACCGGCTGACAACCGAAACCGCTAAACTGGGGATTTTTGACCTGCCCGTTTTGGGGAAAATTGAGATGCCATTGACACCATGAGCCGGCAGGCTTTCATCGCCGATGCCTGGCAAATCGGCGGCCGTAAGGTTTCCAAAGAACGCCTGCTTTCAAATATTTACACGACTGCTGCGGGTTCAGTCGGGCTTCCAGTCCGCCCGGATTCCGACGCAGTGCGCATGTTCCGCCTCGTTCTCGCCGAAGGCCGCAGCCTGATCCGGCAGCGCGATGAGATTGAGGCCCGATCCGTCGAGCTCCTGTCCGATCTGCCTGACTATCATCTACAGACGATGCCCGGAATCGGACCGATCTGTGCGATGGCGATCTCCGCCTTTGCACCTGACATGCATGAGTTCCGCCGGGGGCGCGACTTCTCAGCCAGGCTCGGGCTTGTCCCCCGGCAGCACTCCAGCGGAGGAAAACAGAAGCTTGGCCGCACCTCGAAGATGGGGCAGCGGGACATCCCGCGCTTGCTGATTGTAGGAGCCATGTCCGTTGTTCGCTGGCGAGGGCGCGATGGCGGCAGGCCTGGTTCCTGGCTCTCGTGCATGCTGGCCCGTAAACCGCGTATGCTGGTTGCAATCGCCTTGGCCAACAAGATGGCCAGGATGGTGTGGGTCATGCTCGTACGAAATGAAGACTACCGAGATCCAGTTAGGCGCGGTTTGTTGACCGAGCCTGCTGGAGCGTCGGCGATGTGAGGAGCACAATGACCCGTATGAGCAAATGATCGACAAGATCCGGAACGGGAAAGCCTGTGGCATGCAACGAGCCTGAGCTCGCAATTTTGAAAAGGCCTCCGATCCGCGCATCACCATACCGGCCCGCGGCATGTGAAGACGGACAATGTCGAAGATCATAGATGCGCACGTTAGGTAACTCGCGTTTTCCCGGATGCGCCATGAGAGGCTCTGCAAGTCAGCGGCTATTTACCCTCAAGTTTGCGTTCTATCACATACAGATTGCCAGGTGTTCTGGGCAGATTTTCGAGGACAATCTTGTGCAGATTGATGCAGGGGCACGCCGCTTGCCCACATGGCCTGTAAAGAATGCTGTCTGAATGAGAAGTCTGAAGATTCAAAAAAGGGGTACGCGACAGCTGTCTATGGATCGAATGCGTACGACTACATTGGTGATGCGACTTTTGAATACAGGGAGTCAGTCCTTTAGAGTAGCGAAGCTATTGTAAATAGGTGCAAGAGACGACCATGTTTTTGGTGGTGATCGTATTTTTCTTAGCCTGGGCAATGATGATGGTTTCGGTCGAAATGGGGTGCTAACTCGTGTTGGCAGCGACGAAGGTAGTACTTGGCGTCTCGGTTCAGGGTGTAATCCTTTAAGGAGATAGTGGAGGTCCTTGAGAACTAGTTACGGGAGCGATCATATTTGTGGCACTGTCGCTGATGGAGGCGACAATCCCTTTCTAATCAATAATGTCATTCTATAAGGCAGTGCTGTTATCGAAAATGAAAAGATGGGGTAGGGCGCTATGTATTCGTTTCTGGCAGAAAGCCGAGTGGCAAGGGGTTCATCGTTGGTTTTCGCTTTCTCAAAAGGTGCAAGCGAAACCTGTAATCTAGCCAGCTTTCATGCTTAATTGAAGGTGAAGGCGTGCCGCTCAAATTTTTTGGAGAAATCATCGTTAGCAATTGTCGCCAATTTAGTCATCTCAGCTAGAAATCTGCCTGGTTACGTTGAGTTTTGCAAGGCGATTTCGAAAGAAGTTTCTCAACCCTTATGGGGAGAGTTTCGCGTTTGCGAGTTTCTCTATGATCGTACACGTGGGTTAACCGAATGCGCTGACGAAAAGCGCCTGGTTGCAGGCATCATAAGATGAGTTTGGCGAAAGAGATAAGATCAGATAATTTGAGTTATTAACCGGCAAGGTAGCAATCTGATATGCGGATGGCTTCACTCCGCTATGGGCACGCTGAATCTCTTTTTTCAATTGGCCGACTTGTCGCTGAAAATGCCGGTAGAAACTATTCGAAGAAGTGGCCCCTAACCATGACCTAAGAAAGGTAGAGAATGCCTCATTTTCGCGGCAAGATATCAATTTGGCGAACGCTGATCAGCGCGCTATCACTGACCATTACCGCCTATCAAGCTCGAGCGGAAGAAATGTCCGGGGATACGATAATGGCGATCTTCAATCAGCAGCGTATCGGTGGGCTGGTCGTGGTGACGCCGCAGGTACAATCCGCGGCAATGGAGATGCCCAATGGTGCCATTAGTGCCGAGGCGAACATTTCCACTCCACAAGGAGACATTACAATGAAAGATTTGATGCGAGTGATGAAACCGCAGAGGATAGGAGGCCTTATCGTTATTTCTCAGGCTGAGCTTGCTGAGAATAGCTTAACCAAGTACGCGATTGCAGAAGTCAAACCTGAACAAAATGTCCTCATCCATTTCGACTTTGGATCGGATACCGTTGAATCCTCCCAATTTCCGATGATCCGCTCGGCTTGCAAAGCAATGGGTATGATGGGGGGCGGTAGTTTCGATCTTATTGGACACTCAGACAGCTCCGGAGAACGTGACTACAATGACCTGCTGTCCCTCAAGCGGGCCCTTAGTGTGCGCCGTGCTTTGGAGCAGGAGTGTGAATCAGAAAGAGTGGAGCTCACTGTTTCCGGGGGAGGCGCACGGTTCCCGCTGTACGAGTCGGATATGGACGCCAGAAGAAACCGGCGCGTAGAGATACGCGCCAGTCCAACCTTTCAAATGATGATGCCAAATGAAACAATCTCCACTCAGAGCAAGGGGCCAAATACCAATTGACCGGAATCGAAGGGTTCGGGGTTTTCCCTTTGACGTAATGAGATGAACTGCTTTCCCGCCAAGGCCGCACGAATGCCTGGTGCTGCTTTATGCGCGCAATCACGCGAGCCCGCCGTTTAGCATGGTCCGCCTCACCTTCGACCGCCAATATACGGCGTGCCCCAGTTGGCCGCCCGCGGACAGAAGCATGACCCCATGACGGAAACGAAACCCATCGCACTTAACGAACACGCCCCGATTACAGAAGGCATTCCGCCGGGAAGGCCATGGCGATCAAGACGGACCACCGGGATGCCGAGGGGATTGCGCGCCTGCTTCACCTCGGCTGGTTCCGCCCGGTCCACTGCAAATCAGTTTCGGCACAGGAGGGCCGCGCCGTTCTCGGCGCCCGGAAAGCCATTCAACAAGGCATGATCGCATTGGAAATGTCGTTGCGCGGGCTGCTGAGGAACTTTGGTCTCAAGGTCGGCGCAATTTCTCGCGGCAGGTTCGACGGCCGCATACGGGAACTGGCAGACGGCAACCCCATGCTGGAAACCACGACTGAGCCGATGCTGCGCGCCAGAGCTTCCCTGCGCCAGGAGCTCGCCACCCTCGCAAGGCAAGTTCGCCAGCTCGCCCAGGACGATCCTGTTTGCCACCGCCTGATGACGATGCCTGGGGTTGGGGCTGTCGTGGCGCTCACCTTCTGCTCCGCAGTGGACGATCCGGCGCGCTTCTCCGCTTCGAAGAGAGTTGGTCCATGGGCCGGTCTGACGCCTTCACGCAACCAATCCGGCGAACGTGATGTATCGGGCGGCATCACCAAGGCGGGGGATGCCAATCTCAGGCGGGCGCTGTGCCAGGCCGCAACGGTCATGATGAACCGGGGCAGATCGACATGGCTGAGAAAATGGGGAGCCCAGCTCGCACAGCGCCGTGGACGCAAGTGCGCGATGGTTGCCTTGGCTCGCCGTATTGCGGTGATACTCCACCGGATCTGGGTCGATGGCACAGTATTCCAGGCTGATACCGCGCCGAACATGGCCTGACCGAATGCTCCTCCACTCTCTGCCTGCCTGATCGCAGGCCTTCGAGGTCCCGCAGGGACGTGGTTCCGATGATGCCGAGGTCCGGACTGTCGCCGGCTTCCGTCAAGCACGCCAATGAAGATGGGCACATCGGAATTGCATCGAACCAGCATCATGTTGGCAGCCAGCGCGCTGACCACGGACCGAAGCATGCACCCGAAAGACCTCAACCGAAAGCCGCAGCAGAAAGCAGGACGGGCAAGAAAAAAAAAGCCGGTGAAACCGCCTTGGCGGATGAACTTGCCTGCCTAAAACCAGTTTGACTGGGGCGCCCCCGTTACCGAAGTCCTGACCCTAAAAAGGCTGGAACTTTTTCCAAAATGTGTAAGGGCTTGTCGCCGATAGTTGCCCTGAGCTCAGTGACGCTGTCAAAAATGGGGAGGCACAAAGGTTCTATGTCCTGGTGCTTTATAAACAGTGAAGTCGTACTAGCCTCTTGATTAAGGACAAAGGAAATCCAACTCCACCGAGCTGGGTGTTTCCCGGTACCAGCCCAAAACTCATGTGTCTTTTTACCATTCTGCAATATCTCCTCAATAAGGAAGCCGTCAGAAAAGACAGTTCTCGTTGACACTAATAATGTACTTTCGAAGAGAAAATGGCGTTGCCACCATTTTTGTCTGTTAATGGTCCGTCTAGCTTGTAATAGCAACTCTTGAAGAGTTTTCAGTTCGCCTGGGCGATTCGCTTTCTTTGTGCAATCCTCCATTTTATAATCATTCAAAATTTCGTTGACCATTTCCAATGGGGAGCTCTTCATGAGTTGACCTCCATTCGTTTATCTCTCAGAGATCGCATTGGGTTATAGCGGAGACATTCTCATTTTTACCTGCCTCATGTCGAAATTTGGTGGCCAGGACTAAATTCAAATTTGGACAATCGCAGTAATTTTCCGACCGTTGGTGATGTTCTTGGCGAAACAGTCAAGATTGAAGTTTACCACACCTTGGTATCTACTCAGTCAGAATTGATCAAAAGAAAGTTTCAAGGCGCATCTCTTCCATCAAATTCTTTGACGCTTTGACCTAATGCTTCTGTCGTTTTGAAGCGAGTGCCACAGTGGCAAGAAGTACTATGATGCCAGAAATGCTATATATCAATAATGCTGGCAGAAAGGAAACTCCCGCTAAAAGCGCTAAGGTGCAACAAAGTAAGCCCGACGTTGCGCTCAGGAGAATGCAGCCTGGCAAAATTGAGTGTCGACAGCCCTCCCCGTCATGCTCTCGAGGCGTTAAGGCGTCTCGATGTTTCTCTGAGCTAACGCGCATCTTGATTTCCTCATTTGACGCAGATACTTTAGTGGCACCGTTAGCGTGCCTGCTGTTTGAAGGAAAGAAAACCCAAATTTCTTTCTGTGACATACGAAAGAATATGCTACGCCTACTTGCCTGCATTTGCACATTGCTAGAGTTATCTCCTCAGCACGAATGGGGAGGCTATAATGTGCGTAGACATTTTTACAATCGTTTTGACAATTGAAATTGAGTAACTTTATACTAACGATCGGGTATCGCACTGCAAATCGTTAGGGTCTAGCCATATTTTGTTTCCAAGAAAGACTGAACTTAC
>NZ_JCATZN010000020.1:0-14149 GCF_059694505.1 Leisingera sp. ANG49 | reverse complement strand
GAAGTTCGTCCCCTACAAAGGCAACGGCTTTGATGCGGGCGGAATGCAGGTTGCCGCGTTGAATGTGGAGATCCAGGAGGGCGGACCCGCGGAAGAGGGTTTCGCAGCCCTGAAGGCAATAGATCAGAAGGCTGAGTTTTTCCGCTTCCTGGACCGCGTGCGCCCTGAAGGTGCGGCTCTGATCGAAGATCCCGCCAGCATCTCGGAACGGGATTGGTACTGGCAGCACTTTGCCACAGCCCGGGTGCGCGGCCGCGATGTGAAAGAGATCGGCCCGCCGGATCCCTATGCAGGCTTTGTCAGCAACGGGGCCGCCAAGGCCCGTGAAACCGCCGCGCTCCCCTACCCCGGCACCGCGCCGGCACACCCGGAACCGGCGGCTGCACTGGCAACGGAAAGCCCGGGCCAATCTAGACCCGCGGGCGATGCGAAAGCCGCCGGAGGGCCTGCCCTGCCCCGTGTCCGGCGGACGCATCCGGTCAACGGCCATGCCCAGCCGGACCGGAAGACCCCGCAGCACCCTGTGGAGCTGAAAGAGGCACCCGCCAAAACGTCCGCCGCCCGCGCCTTGCTTGCAGTTGAGACCGCCATCCGGGGAGTGAAGTGACATGATGTCGATTTCCACCGTCTCGGCCGGGGCAGCGGCCAGCGGCTATTACAAACAGGAAGGCTATTACAAAGCGGGGACCGAGGAAGGCGAAAAGGCAGCCGCCTGGTTCGGCAAGACTGCAGAAGAAAACGGCCTGACCGGCTATGCCGATGACAAACAGTTCGCGCAGTTGCTCGAAGGCCTGGCTCCAGACGGAAAGCTGATGGGCCGCTATGTGGACGGCGAACGGCAGCACCGTCCCGGGCTCGACCTCACCTTTTCCGCGTCCAAGTCAGCTTCAGTGGCAGCCCTGGTGATCGGTGACACGCGCATCATAGACGCCCATGACGCCGCGGTGCGCGCGGCTATGGCTGTGGTGGAAGAGCGGTTCATTAAAACGCGCTTCCAGCAGGATGGAGAAATCGTCACGAAAAACGGGGAAGGCATTATTGCCGGAATTTACCGGCACGATACGTCCCGTGCGCTGGATCCGAATTTGCACAGCCATGCCGTCATTGCCAATATGGTGAAAAACGAAAACGGCGGATTTTCGGCACTCCGGAATGACGCCGTCTACAAAAACCGAAAGATCATTACAGAGGTCTACCGCTCCGATTTCGAGAACCGGATGGCGGATCTTGGTATTGCCACGGAGCGCGGAAAATACGGCGAAGTGAATATTTCCGGAATTCCGCAGGAAGTGACCGAAGCTTTCTCCAAGCGGCGCCAGGAAATATTGCAGGCACTTGAGCAGAAAGGTGTCGAATATACGGCCGATAACGCCAGCAAGGCAGCACTCGCCACCCGTGCAGCCAAACACAAGGAAATCGACCGGGATGCATTGCGGGAAACCTGGCACGTAGATGCGCTGGCTGCCGGGCTCAGCCGGGACCAGCTGGACCTCGGCCGGATGGGGCACGCTGCGCCGCAACCTGTGGTGCCGCTTGATCAGCAGCGCCCGATCGCCCTCGTTGCGGAGCCCGGCCAGCCGGCCGGCATGTTTGAAAAGGCCAAGGCCATGCTGTCGAGTGCTGCAGCCGTGGCCCGCGTGGAGATTGACCCCCGGCAGGCTGTAAACCGCGCCGTCGAGCACATCAGCGAACGGGAATCCGCTTACAGCCGGGCCGACCTCACTGTGGCCGCCATGCGCTTTGCCTTCGGCTCGGACTTCAAGGCGGTGGACACGGAAATCAACCGCCAGATCAAGGCTGGACGGCTCTTCGAAAGCGGCGGGGACGGGCAGATCCTGACCGACAAGGCTTCGGTGGATCTGGAACGCTCCATCCTGGCCACATGGCGGCAGGCAGAGAAAGCCGGCGGTTTGGAGCTGAACGGGTATAGCGGGCGCAGCGGTGAGAGCACCCTGCTGACGAAACTCGCCGCTGCGGCCAGTCTCACCGCCGGGCAGCGTGCGGCAATACAAACGTCTTTGACCGGCGAAGGCCGCTATGTGGGGGTGCAGGGCTTCGCGGGTACCGGCAAAACCTTCATGCTGGAACGCATGGCCCATTACGCCGCCCAAAACGGCTATGAGGTGAAGGGCATGGCCCCGAGCCACCAGGCGGTGCAGGAGCTGGTCAGCGTTCTCGGCAGCGCGGAAACACTCGCCAAGGTCACTACTGCAGAACGCCACCACCCGCAGGAGGCGGATAACAGCAGGACTATCCTTGTGGTCGATGAAGCCTCAATGGTGTCGGCCCAGGACATGCGCAGCTTCATGGATTACGCAGAGCGCACCGGCGCCCCCCGCGTCGTCTTCGTGGGCGACACCCGGCAGCTCGACGCGGTCGCGGCTGGTCAGCCCTTTGCCCAGATGCAAAAAGCCGGGATGCGCACCGCGGTGATGGATGAGATCCGCCGTCAGCGCGACGAGGATCTGAAGGCAGCCGTCTATCACGCGATCCGCGGCGAGGTCACCTCCGCCTTCAACCGGCTGGAGGACAACGTGCTCAAGGTCGATGATCCGCGCCAGGACGCAGCCGTCCGGTACCTTGCCCTGGCCCCGGCCGAACGCGAGGGCACCCGGATCCTCACCCTCACCAACGCGGCCCGCTCTGAGATCAACGAGGCGGTACGCACTGGCCTGCGGCAGGAGGGCAGGCTGGCAGGGGAAGAGGCAAAGGTGAGTGGACTTCTGAACCGCCAGCTGACCGAAACAGAACTGGCCGACGCCCGTAGCTATGCCCGCGGCGACGTGATCATTTCCGTGGCCACCAGCAAGGAATACGGCCTCCGGAAGAACAACCTCTATGTGGTCCGCGAGGCCGATCACCGGGGCAATAAGCTGACCGTTGAGCATGAGGAAACCGGTGCCCGGACCACCCTTCCCCTTGATGCCAGGTTCAATCAGCGGGAGCTTGGAAAGGCGCTTGTGGCCTACGAGCGCGAAGAGCGCAGCGTGGCTTCGGGGGACCAGGTGCGGTTCCGGATCACAGACCCGGAAAGCGGCATCAAGAACGGTCTCCGGGCTGAAATCAAATCAACCACTGGCGGCGTCATTGAAGCCGAAACACCGGACGGCACCCGCATCACCATACCAGGCAGCAGCCTCGCCGCCCGCGGGCTGGAGCATGACTACGTCGCCACCGCGCACGCCGTGCAGGGCGAGTCCGTGGACCGGGTGATCGTGGCCATGCGCTCCACCGAACGGCTGGCGACGCGGAAGAGTTTTTACGTGGAGATCAGCCGGGCGCGCGATGAGGCAATACTGCTGACCGAGGATCCCGAGCGCCTTTCCAGGACCATCGAGCGGGAAACCGGCCTCCGCCAGACCGCGCTTGATACCTGGATGGATGGGCGTCTCGCTGGTGCCCGTGAGCGGCAGCCCGAGGAGGACAAGATCAGGGAACAGCCTCAGGAAAAACCAGCGGCGGCGAAGGAGAAAGAGGCCAGGGAGAAAGACGCGCAAACCCCCACCCTGCCCGGCCTCTTCGATGAGAAGATGAAGGAATTTGAAAGGCAGGCCGAAGTGATCCTGCAACGCCAGAAGGAGATTGAACGATGAGTGAGGCATCGCAGAACGTCAGGATTGTCCTCGGACCGGTGGCCCGGCAGCTGATTGATGGCCAGGACGGAAACCGTCCCAAGGCGCTGGACGACGCAATTACCGGCCTGTTGGAGCAGCTCGAGAACGCGCAGGCCAATGCTGGTGGCGACGCCCCTTCGGCGGCGCGGCTCGCCGCTCTGGAGGCGACCGCTGCGCGCCAGACGGAGGCCCTACAGAGCCTCACCCATGCCGCCACCCTGGAGATGAAAATGACCCGCGTGCTGATCGCCTCGCTGATGAGCGAGAGCAACGAGGAGCATCAAACGATCCTCGCACTGGCGAATTCGGCCGTGGAAGAATCCCAAGCGAAATCCCGGTTGCTCGGGGATGCCGAGCTGGAGAGGTTGCGGGAAAGCGAGGCCTCTGTTCAAACGGCGATCCTGCGGGACTTGGAGCGCGGCGGCCAGGAGCAGGAGCTGGAAACAGAAGCGGAGATCGAGCGATGAGCACCTCTCTGAAACAACCGGAAAGCGCCCTGCCATTCTGTGCCATCCTGTGCCATTCGCGTGGCACGGTGTGGCACGGCCGTGCCATCACCCGTGGCATGGCCCTTCCGGCCCTTAAAAATAAGGCTCCACAAGGGTCTAGCAGTGCCCGATTGCCGAAATGCCAATTTTGGCAATCAAATCAGCGTCTTGCGCTGATTGCAGCTTTGCTGCGTTATGTGTGGACCTTCCATGAGGCCCAAGGGGCCGAATTGGGCGTTGCTGGCCCGATCCCTTCGAGAGGGCTGAGCCAAAAGCCCGCCTGTGGAGCGGCGCTTAGCGCCTCAATTTCCCGCCGGGGCCGGAAGGCGAGGACTGCTCTTCCGGTCTTTCTGATCGCGATCCTGGCTCCTGTGGCGGCACCCGCGGGCGACTGGTCCAGCTCAAGCAGCTTCAGCCTGAAAGAGACCGCCGAGATCCGGGAAAACCTCGCCTCAGCTCCGGCCTCCCCGAAAGACGGCTGGGACTTCGCTACGCGGGAAAGCGAGTGGGTTGCCCTCAATGCATTTGAGCGCTCGCGGCCAGGAAAGCAGCCCCCTGCCCCGGCCTCCTTCCGGTTGCCTTCCGGCTCCAGTGTCGAAAAGCTGTTTGCCCTCATCGCCTTTGCTGAAGCTCCCAGCGGCCGCTATGACGCAATCCACCTCGGCGCCAAGGTGAGACCAGGCAAGAAACCCTCGCAGATGACCCTTGCGGAAATCTACACCTGGATCGACCGCACGCCGGGCCAACCCCATGCCATCGGAAACTTCCAGATCATACCTTCAACCTTGCTTAATCTGCAGAAGCGTCTCGGCTTGCCTGACGGAGCCCGCTTCACCCGCGCGACACAGAACCGGATGGCAGCTCTCCTGATCTCTGACGCCGGGTATCAGAAGTTTGCGTCTGGCAGGATTTCACGCTCTGCTTTCATGGACAACCTGGCGCGCATCTGGGCTGGCCTTCCGCTGGCGTCCGGCAAGTCCGCCTATCATGGGTATGCCGGAAACCGCGCAACCATCACGCGGGTTTTCTACGTCGAACAGATGGAAAGGATCTTTGGCTCCGGAACAGCGTGGATCACTGCAGCTTCTCCGGTGGCCCAAGCAAAACCAATGAATGCAGGCTGGACACGGCTGGGGCAATGATCCGGATCATCACCAAAACACCCTTGATTATCGCACTGGCATTACAGGAGCGGGGTTCAACTCTTCCAGTTTTGTGCGGGCTTGAGACAGGCAAATGGGAAGCCTTCATAACGCAAAAGGCAGCTTTCCGAGCTTCTGAAAGATGGCGCTGAATGCGACATGCAGGCGGTCGGTTAAGTGCCTTGGCCGCCCTGTTGATGAATAATTTGAGTGGCAGTATCTGAACTTGTTAGCCGCGTCGCCAGACTGAGAACTGGTCAAGGCTTCGGAAAAACCCGCCCGATCTTACGCCGCACAAAAAGAGGAAATACACGGCCGCGAAAAGCCCTGACTGACGTGCTCCCCGCAGAGTCCGCGGTTATTAGTTCGCCCTGTTCAGGGTTTGGTCCTCTACTGACCGTTGGTGATACTCCCACGGGGTGAGCCCGTCGAGGCTCGTATGTGGGCGATGGTGATTGTAATCGTCACGCCAGGCTGCGATCAGCTCTCGGGCGTGGCGCAGGTTGGCGAACAAGTGCTCGTTTAGGCACTCGTCCCGGAGGCGGCCGTTGAAGCTTTCGACAAAGCCGTTCTGCATGGGCTTGCCTGGCGCGATGTAGTGCCACTCGACCTTCCGGTCTTCCTGCCATTTCAGAATGGCATTCGACGTCAGTTCGGTCCCATTATCGCTGACCACCATGCAGGGATAGCCACGCGTTCGGGCGATATTATCGAGCTCACGGGCAACCCGCTGGCCGGAGAGTGAGGTGTCCACGACCGCGGCCAGGCATTCCCGGCTGAAGTCGTCAATGACGCAGAGCACCCGGAAACGGCGGCCATCGGACAAGCTGTCCGAGACGAAGTCCAGCGACCATCTCTGGTTCGGCCCTTGCGGGATCGCCATGGGCGCACGCGTCCCAATGGCGCGTTTTCGCCCGCCGCGCTTGCGCACGCTCAGCCCCTCTTCGCGGTAGATCCGGTAGAGCTTCTTCCAGTTCACCTTCCAGCCCTCGCGACCGAGCAGCAGGTGCAGCCGACGATAGCCGAAGCGCCGCCGTTCGCTGGACAGCTCCTTCAGCCTCTCTCGCAACTCGGCGTCCGCAGGCCTGGTTGATCCACGCCGATAGACGCGCGGATCTATCCCGGCCAGAGCACAGGCCCGCCGCTGGTTGTAGTTCTTCTCTGTCATGGCCCAGTCCACGGCTCTCCGCCTTGCACCGGGCTTCAAAAGTTTTTTCCCAGCATCTCTTTCAGCGTTGCCACATCAAGCATGTGCTCGGCCAACATCTTCTTGAGCTTGGTGTTCTCGACCTCCAGAGCCTTCAGCCTCTTGGCCTCGGACACTTCCATGCCGCCATACTTCGAACGCCATTTGTAGAAAGTGCCATCGCTGATGCCGTGCTTCCGGCACAGTTCCTTCGCCCCCATTCCGGCTTGGTGCTCTTTCAGGATGCCAATGATCTGCTCTTCGCTGAAACGGCTTTTCCGCATCGTCTGTCTCCTCGCTTGGAGAACAGGCTAACTTCAAATCGCGGACTTTTCAGGGGAGCACGTCATGACCAGACTCCGAAGATCGAGGCCCAGGATTCGGTCAAAAAAAGAGTGCGCCATGTACAGTCAAATGCCCCTCCAAATCTCGGGATGCCCTTAACACATGCCGGGGCGGCTCTGACTGTAACAGGCTTCCGGTTAACAAATCCGGCCGGGACTGCTGCTGCCTGCGTTCCTCTTGTTTGAGGCTCTGGAACTGGGAACTGCTGTTTCCAGGTGCCCGCATTTTGGCGAAGATATCAAAGCAGCGGGGATACTCCCCGCCCTACCGCGCTTTGGCGATGATGCCATCTTTGCCAACTGCTGCGATGCTATCGGAGGTGCGGCGCGCCAGGTCTACTCCGTCGGCGGAGATGCTGGCTTCCACGAACTCTGTCTTCTTCAGCACAGATCCATCTGCATCCACCCAGGTGGTCTCGCTACCGCTTTCGCGGGTGATGGAACCATCATGGCTGATCCGGATCGAAATGCCCGCCACCGCTACTGTTACTGAATCTTCCGTCACAAGAACCCCGTTCCAGGCATCCGGGAAATCGCGGCGCAGGACAATCTTGTCCTGGCGCAGCTTGATTTGCACGTCCTGGTCCGTGTCCCCTGCTGCGCTTCTGACCACAACAAAGGCTTCCTGTTCGCTTGGATCATTGTGAATACTTGCACTGGCATTCTTCGGCGGCCACACCTTCGGGGCTGCGCGCCGCGCGCCTTTCTGGTCCCGGTGGAAACCAATATACAGCTGGGCGGAGCGCCAGGTTTGGCGCAAAGAATTCACAAGTTCAGACATTGGCCTTAATCCTCAACAGAATGTGCGCGCACCGGACCAAAATCGGGGCCTCCTAGCGCTGCTAGTTTTGCTCAAATTCATTGTTGCAGGCGTGCTGACTGACCTCGGCCAGTCAGCCGCCCAAAAGTTCATAGGGTATTAGCAGCACGGTTAGGACAGGCCCTTACCCCATGCAAGACAAGGTTCAGCTTACGCCTGGATGGCACCGTGATGACGCGCCTCCTGTGCGTAATCCACAAGCGGCTTCGACGATGCCCAGTAAAGGTCGCGTTCGATCCTCAAGCCAAAGGGACCGCGGACTGCCACCAGTTCCGGGATGTACACGCTGCCCAGCTCAGGGCAGCCCATACCCAGATCACATAGACCGAAAGCGATATTTTTGTCTTCAGGATCAATTTCGCTGATAAGCCAGGTTGCGGCGCCCCAGGGTGTGAATAGCTTCACCACTGGCTGCCGCGACATGTCCTCAGCAATCTCCCCTGCCCTCTCCCGTGCCGCAATTGCCCCGTTCTGCAGCAGTTTCTCTAATTGGCTTTTCGTAAACAGGTTCATACCCAACGTCTCCTTTGTGTCATGGCCATCGGGAGGTCCCCTTTGGCTCTGGTTTTGAGCAGAGCCCTGCAAGGGCTTCGTCTCTAAAACCTGACCCGCTGGCGAAGCGTGGGGGGTAGCAACTGCAACTGGAAACCGATGGGAGTGGTGCGGCCCGCAGGCGCAGCCGAGGACACGGTCCCGTCGGTTTCCGGTTGCGGGCGCGCGGGGGCAAAGCCCCCTCCATGTCCCCTGTCAAAGGATTTGCGCATGGCAATGCGTACCGTATTTTTTTGCGGAGGTTCGGCCGCCATGGGATTTGGCATTCACAGTTTGGGCAAAGGAACCACTTTCCCGACGCTCAATCAGCCTCTATGCGCGGAATTCCCCATGGCCGCACCAGACCTTTCCGGATCTGATGGACACTGACGAGGACGAAGTGGAGGTTCGAGCTGTGGAGCGCAAATTTGGGAAAGAAGCGACGATCCTGCATTTGCCCCGCTATCAGGATACCGCCAAGCCACTCGCTGACAGAATGTCACGCCAATACTATATGGCTCAACTGATCGGCCATGAGGCCAGGTCCCGGGCGCTCCGCGGACTTGGTCCCCTGGACCAGATTGCACATCACAAGCTGGTCTATTTCAAGGAAGCTAGACCAATTATCAGAATGCAAACCCGGGTTCGCAGAGATTTATGCCAAGTCAAACCGCACCGCCTCGCTACGCAAGAACTATGCTAGCAGGAAATTCTTACCGGAGACGCTCCTGATTTCGATTAGCCCTTGCTCGCAATTAAAGGCTTCGAGGTACAATTCAATAGCTGAGCGTAACGGTTAGCGCTGCTTGCATTCCTGCTAAGTTAAGAGTGCACACACTTGCTACTAACGACGATATCTGCTTTGACCAGGTGCAATCAAAAACACAGGTGAAACATGTCAATAGATATAAACGGCCTGAGTGCGGCTGAACTGGATGCACTGGCTAAAGAAATCGAATCCCGCAAAGTAGAAGTGGAGAAAGTGGCAAAGCAAAACGCCTATTCCGAAATGCTGGCCATCGCAGACAAACACGGTGTGTCCTTCGAAGAGGTGATTGCACTTCATGGCGGCAAGGGCCGCAAGTCCAGCACAAAGGCACCAGCCAAATACGCCAACCCAGAAGACGCATCCCAGACATGGAGCGGCCGCGGGCGCAAACCGGCTTGGGTTCACGAAGCATTGAAAGCTGGCAATCCATAGAGGACCTTGAGATCTGAAGATCCTAAGCCCTGGGTGCGCCACCCATCGAAACCATACACTTCCTGAAAAGGAAAGTGCGTCGGCGGCGTTCAGCCGCCGCGCAACATATTGGCTAATTGGAAGCAACGGCCCGGCGCGTTCCAACTGGCGATAATGAGGGGGGCGGGCCACAGTATACTGTGACCGCTTCATGGAATGCGCCTCCCCAGTCTGCAATTTATCAGATGTGGCCTGGTAGAGAATGCCGAGCTCTGAGGTTCCGGGCCGTAGGGGTCTCCTGGGAGGACATTGATGGCATTCCCGGCTATGAGGAAGTGCGCTACTAGTCTTTAGCCTGTTCCAGTTGTCGGAAGGATTGTCTGATGGGCTGCTGGTGTTCAAAAGATCAGCCTGAAAAGGTCATCTGATCTTTACTTTTGGCTCATATGACCTAATTGTGAATCCAGGAGTAAGATCATGCAAATCACTGCTAGAACCCGTGAACCAGCAGAAATCAATGCAGTTGCGCTGAAGGCTTATGCCCGTGCAGCGGATACCTGGAGTTTGACTTTGAAAGAGGCCGCTGGGCTGGCTGACATGTCGGAGAGTACATGGAAGCGCGCTAAAAAACCTGGTTTCACCGGCGAGTTAACGAAGGATCAGCTTCTCCGCCTTTCCGCGATCATAGGGATCTACAAGTCATTGGAACTCTACTTCTCCGAACCGCTTGCCAGAGCATGGATGACCCGGCCGAACACTGGCCCCCTTTTCAGTGGCGCGCGACCGGTTGAGACTGCGATTGAGGGTGGTCTCCCGCAAATCCTGAATATCCGGACATACCTGGATGCGCTTCGGGGCGGGGCATGAAGCAGACGGAGATTTCAGACCGTGGTCTGATCCGGCTCCTTCCAGCCACCTATCATAAGGCGCCGACGCTCCGGGGTTTGGTCGATTCCGACGAGGAGGCAGAAATTCTTGCGGAGATCGAAGGCCTCACAAGCGCGCGCTTGGTTGCGGAGCGCGGCAAGAGTCTGCATCTCGATCCGCGGGAGCTCGCCTGGCACCGCCGGAAGGCAGATTTGCGCGTTTATGGGAACACCCATGTGAACGCGGCATTTACATATACGAGAGCAGGGGGAAACCGTTTCAACGGAGAAGATCGCGGAGCCTGGTATTGTGCGTGGGATGTCATGGTGTCCGTCGCAGAGGTCGCCTTTCACCGTACTCGCGAGCTCGAGTATGTTGGGGATTTTCATGACACGGCACGCTATGTTGAAATGCACGCTGATTTCATCGGCACCTTCGATGACATTAGCGATGAGCCGGAACACGCAGTGCTCCACCCGGATCCAGCTATTGGCTATCCTGAAGGTCAGAGCCTGGCGGATAGCTTGCGGCGCTCAGGTTCCCGAGGGCTGATCTACCCGTCGGTCCGGTCACCTGAAGGCAACTGCCTGGTATGCTTTGATCCGCAGGCCATCCAGAACGTCCGTCCGGGAGCCTCTTGGGATCTGGCCTGGGAAGGAACGCCTGACTATTCGATCCTGCAGGTCGCCTGATCAGCCAAGTGAAGTGTGGTGAGGAACCCAATCTAAACCACGATATGTTCGGCCCAGAGCAGTCACCAGCCACAGTAACCGGGCGCTGCGGTGCGGCCCGTTAGAGGGGATGGGGTGGATGGCTCCTGCTCCACCGGCGTCGCAATGCGCCATAGTGCAGTTGTTATCGACTGCTAGGAAAGGAGCCATCCAATGCAGGTTGCAACAGTCGGGCTAGATCTGGCCAAGAACATCTTTCAGGTACACGGGGTCACAGCGGATGGAACCGTTGCGTTCAATCGGTCGCTCAGGCGCGCGCAGCTCATACAGTTCTTCGAGAAACTTGAACCCTGCAAGATCTCCGCGGCGGCAGTTTTGTTCCGGGTTGTAGGCAATTCGTACTTCCAAAAGAAACAACTTGGCAGTTCACGCACCTAAGACAAATTTCGGCCAAACGAAAGACCGGCACTGAAAAGTATCCGACAAGACGCTCTGTCGGCAGCGTGTTAGCAAAGTACGTCAAAGTTGGCGGGTGGCCCTCAAGTCAAACTTCAAAACTCCTGCCTGGAACGTTGCCTGGAAGACTTCCGCGAACACAGGATCTTCCGACAGGTCATGGCAGCAGCGCAAAAGCGCGGGAAGCACCTTGGGCGGCGAAGGATGATAACGACAGAACAGGCACGCCAGTCTGCAAGGCGGATGGATGTAGAGAGCGCAACTCTGACAGAGCTTGCGGCAGAACTTGGTATTTCGCAGCAAACCATACCCGGATATCGAACTGGAATTGCATGCCGATGATTCAAAATCGGACTTTGCAGCAGAGGACATCGATCTTTCCTTCAGAACTGGTCCCGCAGACAAGGGGCGGTTCATTTCGGCGGCCTTGCCATCGCCGCCACAGACGTTCGACACGGCCGTCGCCGATCTGCCATCCAGCGTCCCTAAGCAGCACTGCGACCCGGCGGTAGCCATAGCTGCCGTATTGCCTGGCCAGTTCAATCATGTCCGCCACGAGCCGGTCTTCATCTTCCCAGCCTCGCGGTTGATACCTTTGTGTTGATCGATGCTGCCCCAGCACCCGGCAGATCCGGCGTTCCGAAACGTTCATCTCGCTGCGTATCAGCTCGATGCAGGCGCGCCGACAGGCGGGGCTCAGAAGTTTCCCCGGGCCGCCTCCTTCAGGATGAGCTTGCCCAAGGTCAGGTCCGAGACGGCTTTTCGCAGCCGTTCGTTCTCCTTCTGAAGCCGCTTGAGTTCTTTCAGTTGGTCGGTTCCCATCCCGCCATACTGCTTGCGCCAGCGGTAGTAAGTCTGCTCAGTGATGCGCACTTCGCGGATCGCATCCACGCACTGCATCCTCTGGCCGACAAGCACATCAACCTGCCGCAGCTTCTGAACTATTTCCTCAGGCTTGTGTCGCTTGTTCGCCATTCTCAGTCCTCCGTTTCCTAAACATAACGGTGAGCCAATTCAGATGGGACACTCCAGCAGTCCGATTTGGGGCCGTAGGCTGCTGATCGCACCAGGCGTATGAACTGCCTCCCTCCGGCTTGGCTGTTCACTACACCGCTCCGAGAAACCATATACAACGCATGCACCACGACCTTGACCATTTCGAGAAGATCGCTCGCGCCACTATAGCTTCTCTGCCGAGGGCCTTTAGGCCAGCTGCAGATAACGTCATTCTGCGCATTGCCGAATGGCCTGCGCCGGCCATGCTGGACGAACTTGGTTTTGCAGATCCATATGAACTGACGGGGCTCTACGAGGGCATACCTATGACCGAGAAATCGGTTCTCGACATGGCGTCACCTCCGGATGTTGTATGGCTCTTCCGCCAGCCGATCCTGGCGGAATGGCGCGACCGCGGTGATGTCGAGTTGAACCAGTTGATCGCGCATGTTGTTATTCACGAGTTCGCCCATCATTTCGGATGGACTGACGAGGAGATCGCAGCCATCGATCAATGGTGGGTCTGAACCGCTCTTCAATGCCCAGGGGAGGTTGGCATTCGAGCTCACAGGTGACGTTGCCGCGACGATGGGGTGCCGCGAGTGCAGTCAACGGTTCGCAGCCCGCATCCGACATTGCGATAGTTGCGAATTATCAGTCTCGCAGCTAAAAAATTCCCGACATCGCCGGGAGAAGTCTCATGGGCCAATCACATCAAGAGCTTGATCGCCTCAACGTGCTTCTGCATGCGCTGCCCGTCGAAAAAATGCCTATGTCGCTTAGCGAACTTGATGGCTACGTGACCGGCATTCTTTCTTGTAGTGACATGATCCCGCCCTCGGAATGGCTGCCCCATGTCTGGGGCGATACCGGCGAAACACATTTTCCTGACCGGAAGGCTGCAGAAGAAACGATCGGTGCTGTCATGGCCCATTACAATTCGGTGGCCGAGGCGATGTCCCGCTCGTTTTGGATCGAGCCTATCTACGAGGTTGATCCCAACAGCGACGAGACGATGTGGGAGCCTTGGGTCGATGGCTTCACCCGCGCCATAGGCTTGCGGCCGGAAGCTTGGGAACGCCTGCTCGATCAGGCCGACGAAGTGACGCGGGCTACGATGATCTTTTTGATGGCGTTACAAGACATCTACACTGGTCAAAGCAAGTTCGCGGACGACGAAATTGACCAGATCGACCTTGTAGCCCCCGATTTGATCCCGAACTGCGTAGCGACAATAATGCACCAGTCACGTCCTGAACTTTCCCGCCCTGAGCCTGAAAACCTTTCCGGCATGCCGTTCAAGGCTGTTCCTCGACCAGGTCGAAACGATCCGTGCTCCAGCGGGTCGGGCCGCAAATACAAACAGTGTTGCGGTCGGAACTGACTGATCTCCATAGATTTCATAGGGTCAGGATTCATAACCAGTAGATGACGGTTGCTGCGAGGGCGATGGCTGAGAGGAAGACTTTCGGACAGCTGTCATAGCGGGTAGCCACGCGTCTCCAGTCCTTGAGCCTGCCGAACATGATCTCGATGCGACTTCGCCGCTTGTACCGGCGCTTGTCGTATTTGACCGGGATCTTGCGCTGCTTTCGGCCGGGGATGCAGGCGCGTATCCCTTTGTCTTGCAATGC
The DNA here is from genome assembly GCF_059694505.1 of Leisingera sp. ANG49. Taxonomy (NCBI): domain Bacteria; kingdom Pseudomonadati; phylum Pseudomonadota; class Alphaproteobacteria; order Rhodobacterales; family Roseobacteraceae; genus Leisingera; species Leisingera sp. ANG49. The sequence continues at coordinate 220 of NZ_JCATZN010000020.1, read as the reverse complement.
CTCTCGGAACCAGTCGGCGTCATAGCCACGATCCCCAAGCAGCCAACCGACTTTTGACAAGGTGCTGAGCAGCGCCCGTGCGCCGACATAATCGCTCACCTGCCCGGCGGTGACGAACAGGTTGAGCGGCCACCCTTGGCTGTCGCAGATGGCGTGCAGTTTGGTATTCATGCCGCCCTTGGTTCGACCGATCAGGCGGCCGCACCCCCCTTTTTCGCGA
>NZ_JCATZN010000019.1:0-17525 GCF_059694505.1 Leisingera sp. ANG49 | reverse complement strand
CCGCTGAATTAGTCAGGCCAGCGGGACGCTGTTCTCTCTGAGGGGGTGGTCTCCCTTCCGGATCGGGCGGCTGGAAGCAGGCTTGTGGCTACCTCATACAGCCTCATGCCGCCAGCAACCGGGGCAGCCGGGCGAGATTTCCAGCGGCGAGCGTCAGGATGAAGCGCGACCGCCCCCGTTCGACGCCGCGATAGACGGTCTGGGATATCCCGCCAACGGTCTTAGCCCATTCCCGTTCCAGCCGCGGCAACCAAGGAGTCAGGCTGCTCTCGCGAATGCGAAAAACGTCTTCGCGCTCCCCTCGGATGATCTGGCGGACCAAGCCGCGGCTCAGCCCGGTCAGGCGCACAATCCGTTTGATGGGAGTACCATCGTCGGCCATCCTGCGAACCATTCGGTTAGTCTGCTGACGCCGTTGAAATCCCTCAAATTGAACCTTCTCCGCTGCCGTCAGCAGCTTCGGATCGAGAGTCTTTGCCCCAATCGCCTTGCGGATGGCGGGCATGCTCCGCTGCACGGCGGCTAGGAAGGCGGCGCTTGCATTCTCCAGCAGATGCCAGCGATCGGCGACCTGAAGCGCTTTCGGCAGGGCACGTGCGACAGCATCGCCATAGCCACCATTACGGTCGCGGGCAACAACCTCGATTCCGGGCCGCGCGCGGAGCCACGATTCCAAGGTGGCGGGCTCGCGGTCGGGCAGCAGATCGATGACTTGCCGCCGTTCGAGGTCGCAGATCAGCGTGCCGTAGCGCTGTCCCTTGTGCCATGCCCAGTCGTCGATGCCGACCACCCGGGGTTGCACGACAGTTTCCTCAGTCGCAGCCCGAACACTGAGCAAGAAAGCGTCCTTGCTCACTGGCAGCAGAAGCCGTCTGGCAAGCGCCTGCGCGGGGCGTCCACCGAAAGCAAGGCCGAGGTAGCGCACCAGTCCCTGCAGGCGAGAGGTGCGCCGCGCATGCGGCCGGGTGACCGCAAGTGGAGATCGCTCGGCGAAAATCTTGGTAGGACAACGTGCAGCTCGGCAGCGAAAGCGGCGCACCAGCAAAACCAGTTCAACCACCCGGCCATGGGTGGGGAGATCGGCCGGTCGGCGCCGATACTTACTGTGGACGTGGCGTGACACCATGCCAGAGTGCGGACAAGCCGCCGATGCCTCCGAAGAACGAACGTGGATCCGGATCATGTTGCCAGCAAGCTCAGCCTGATCCGCCTTTTGCCCTGCCGACAGAAAATTTCCTCGCGAAAGCCATGATGCCATCGGCAACCTCCTCAAAGACTACCGAAATATGGTGTCACGCACCTAAGAGCTGCACCAAATTTGCGCCAGATCCAAAATTGATGGGGTGGATGCCCCCACCCGACGGCATCGCAATGTGCCAAGATGGTGATGTTGAAGTCACCATAGAAAGAGGAGGCACCCATGGATGAGGTTAGCATCGTCGGCGTCGACCTGGCAAAGCAGGTTCTTCAGGTTCACGGAGCTGCGGAGGATGAACGTGTCCTGTTCCGCAAGAAGTTGTCCCGGCTCCAGTTCGCGAAGTTCATAGCGGCCTTACCTCGGTGCATTGTGGTGATGGAAGCTTGCGGTACCGCGCATTACTGGGGCCGCGAGTTAGCACGGCACGGCCATGATGTTCGGCTCATCCCGCCGATTTATGTGAAGCCGTTTGTGAAGCGGCAGAAAAACGATGCGGCCGATGCGGAAGCCATCGCCGAAGCCGCCCTGCGTCCGACGATGCGCAACGTAGCGGTGAAGACCGCCGAACAGCAGGCGCGGGCCATGCTTTTCCGAACCCGTGATTCGCTTGTCCGACAGCGCACCCAGTTGGTCAATGCGCTCCGTGGGCATCTTGCTGAACATGGCATCGTGCTGGGTAAGGGAAACGGCAATATCGACCGTCTCGCCTCGCGCTTCGAAGAAGATGAATATCTTCCCGACCTCGTCCGTGACATGGGTCGGCTCCATCTCGACCGGATCGCCGGGCTCAGTGCCGAAATCGACACGCTGAACGGGCGTAATACGGCGGCGGCGAAGGAAAGTGATGTCGCGCGCAAGCTACAGACGATGCCCGGAATCGGACCGATCTGTGCGATGGCGATCTCCGCCTTTGCACCTGACATGCATGAGTTCCGCCGGGGACTCGACTTCTCAGCCTGGCTCGGGCTTGTCCCCCGGCAGCACTCCAGCGGAGGAAAACAAAAACTTGGCCGCACCTCGAAGATGGGGCAGCGGGACATCCCGCGCTTGCTGATTGTAGGAGCCATGTCCGTTGTTTGCTGGCGAGGGCGCGATGGCGGCAGGCCTGGTTCCTGGCTCTCGTGCATGCTGGCCCGTAAACCGCGTATGCTGGTTGCAATCGCCTTGGCCAACAAGATGGCCAGGATGGTGTGGGTCATGCTCGTACGAAATGAAGACTACCGAGATCCAGCTGGCGCGGTTTGTTGACCGAGCCTGCTGGAGCGTCGGCGATGTGAGGAGCACAATGACCCGTATGAGCAAATGATCGACAAGATCCGGAACGGGAAAGCCTGTGGCATGCAACGAGCCTGAGCTCACAATTTTGAAAAGGCCTCCGATCCGCGCATCACCATACCGGCCCGTGGCATGTGATAGCCGCAATTGAGAAGCCTGAAACATGACCGTACCCGATCATAAACTCAGAAGGTCAGAAAACACTTGCATAGAAGGGGGCATCCAAACATGCATGCCTGTTCACATCCCGGACATTCTTCGACCAGGAATAGTACAGGCTCGTGGCAATCCCTTCGCGACGGCAGAGCGCGGCGATGCTTTCCTCGTCACGCCCCTCCAGCACAATGCGGATCTTCTCCTCAGCCGAATGGTGCTTGCGCGTCTTGCCGCGGGTGTCTTTGACGACCCGATCGGCCGTCGGTTGTCGGTTCCAGCTTTCCGTCTCATCTTCACTCCTTGACGGTTCAGATGAGCCAGAAACCTTTCGCTATGAAAATCCCTCAATCAGGCCCACAGGTGCTGATGTCAGACAATGCCCGTCATCAAATGAAGTGGACCAGTTGATCTGAACGCGATCGGGAGGATCTGGCTCATGGGCATTGATCCTAAGCGGCGCACCGGCGATCGACACCCGGTGCAGCCGGATACGGTCTGCCCACCCCCAACTCAGGCTGCGCCGCTCAAGCACGCCCGCAAACGCGGAACCGCCCCTGCCTTGTCACCTCCTGCACCAGGTTCTGAGCCTCAAACCAGGCAATGTTTCTTTGCACCGCCGCCCGGCTGGCGCCGCTCAGCTCTTCGGCCAGCGGGGCTGTCACCAGCGGCCAGCTGCGGAACACCTCGATCAATCGCGGCGGAGTGCGGCCCGACAGTGATTTGGTGCCGGTGCGGGCGCCGCTCTCCCACTGGTCTAGCTGATCGAGGTGGCGCATCGCGCGGAGGATCCCCTGGCCACCGCCAGCAGCCAGCGGTGCAGCCGCTCCCGCGGCTCTCCGCCGCCGCGAAGCCCGCTTGCCTCGCTCATTAGCACCGGCGCAAAAAGCGCACCGCCCTGCCCTTCGCCGACTGACATGCGCGCCGCAACCACGGCGCCTTCCAGAACATCCCCCTCGGGGCCGATTCCCGCCAGCGGCCAGAGGTGAAAGGCATAGCACGCGAGGACAAGCGGGGGCAGGGCGGATGCGGCTTTCATGATGGCATTCCACCCGGCGATCCTGCCGGACAGGGGATCTTCGCCGCGGGCGTCGTGGCGGCCAAGAAACCCGGCAATATCCGCCCCCGGACCACAGCCCCAGCCTGTCGGGAGAGATCCGGTCCCCGGACAGCCAGCTGAGCCCGGACGCCTCGAGAAGCGCCAGCTTGTGGCGCCAGCCTTCGCGCCCGCGCCGCAACCGCTCATCCAGCGCCCCGAACCGCGCCGCCACCTGCGCCAGATGCAGAGTCTCCGCAGCCTGCGCCTGTTCCCACCCGGCGACCTGCGCCCGCTCATCCGGTTCGGCACGCGGCAGCGGCGGCAGAAAGTCCGGCTCAACCTCCGGCGGTCAGGGCAAGAACCACAGGTCTTCCTCCCCGGTTTCGCCATCGTAGGGGCTTTCTCCGGCATCTGTGACGCCGCCTTTGGTTTCAGATGGGCTCCGTGTCAAATGCGCAAAACAAAGGTATTTTGCGCATCAGCCAAGCAAATTCCTTATTCCCAGTCGGCCGCTGTCCGGGAACTGCGCTGAGCGCCGCCGGAACCGCCCCTGCTTCACCAGCCGGAGCAAGGAAACAAAGCGGGCTACAGGCCGCCAGTGTTACAGGCTGCCGTTTCAGCTTATTTTCAAACCTTGAGCCTGCCGAACATGATCTCGATCCTGTTACGCCGCTTGTATCGACGCTTGTCGTATTTGACCGCTGTCCTGCGTTGCTTTCTGCCGGGGATGCACGCGCGTATGCCTTTGTCTTTCTACGCGTCCCGGAACCAGTCAGCGTCATAGCCACGGTCCCCAAGCAGCCAGTCAACCGTCGGGAGGCTGTTGAGCAGCGATCTTGCGCCGATGTAATCACTTCTGTGGTTGCCGCCTTAAGTGCAAGAAGTTTCTGACTTCCCAGGTCTGTGATCGAGTGCGAACTTCTGTAAGGCCTCTCTTCGCGGCATTTTCAGAAGCCGCAGGCCGGGATGGTGATCAGCGGATCAGGTTCAAATCTAACCTTCGAGCTCTTTGCTCGCAGCGACTAACTGGTTTTCCTGATCCAGATCTGTTCGATCATTTCGCCCATTCATGTCATCGTCTTCTTACACTCCCCACCGGTCCTCGCAGATTTACATGAGCATCATGCCAAGCTTGCAAGTTCCGGATCTTTGTAATCCTCGCGTTTCGTCAGCATCGCCCAGATTTGGCGCGCCATTTTGTTGGCCAGAGCGATCGCGACCAGCATCTTGGGCTTGCGCGCCAACATGCGTGACAGCTAGCTACCCTCGGTAACCGAGCGCACCCCAAGCCAATTCAGGCGAGACATTGCGCCAATGATCAGAAGGCGTCGGATATCGGCCTGGCCTGCCTTGGTCATACGCCCCAAACGCTCTTTACCTCCAGATGAGTGTTGCCTAGGCACATCCTCACCAATCACGGCGGTCTTCATCCGGTCATACAGGATCTCTTCTGGCACCCCACCCATCGCCGCAAAGGCGGCGATGGTGCAGCGGAGAACCGTCTGAAGGTTCTGGCTGGACACAAACCGGCCCCAGAGCCAGCGTGAGTGACCAAGAACGAAACTGAACAGCCAGACTTTCCGGATCACACCCGGCTCGTCCGTGAATTCAACCTTGAACTCGGCAAAATCCACCTGCGCCTGACGACCTGATGGCGTTTCAAACCGCTGCGCAAAGGGCGGGCGCCGGGGCGGACGCAGCTCGCGCAAAAACGGCTTCAGCGTCGAATAGCTGCCCTCATACCCCATGGACTTGATCTCGCGCAGCAAGCGCCGGGCCGAGAGATCAGGGAAGGCCCGAACCCTCCCTTCCAGATAATCACGGTACGGATCCAGCACGCTGCCTTGCAGCGGGCGCGGGCTATAGCTCGGCGCTTCCAAACCCTGTTCCAGATATTTACGCACGGTCTTGCGGTCAGAGCCAACCTTGCGCGCGATGGCCGAGATACTCAGCCCCTGTCTTCGTAAATCGTGGATCAAAACGATCTCCCTCAATCCCTTCACCTGATTGCCCCTGTCTCTCGATAATCAGAGCATCAGGCCTGTCTCTCGCGACAGCGCCAATTCCAAATATTTGGAGTTTGGAATTGCCCCTGCCGCTGCCGGGTGGGGAATTTTCAATTGCCACTTCTGGGGAGAATACGGCTGCCACTAACACATGGCCGGATTGCGGAGTTCTACCGCATAGAGGGTGAGATCCGCGGTATGGGTCCCGGCCAGCGGCTGTCGGCCCGGCAGATCCGCACCGCGCCGCTGGTCGCCGAATTCGGAGAATGGCTGCAGAGCCAGCACCGCTGGATCTCCTCAAAGTCACGTCTCGGAGAGAAGCTGGCCGTAACTGGCAGTGGGACAGGCTGCAGACCTTCCTCCACGACGACCGCGTCGAGATCGACTCCAATGCTGTCGAGAACCTGATCCGCCCTATCGCCCTAACAAGAAAGAACGCGCTATTCGCCGGCCATGATGAAGGCGGCCGAGCCTGGGGCCGCATCGCTTCGCTCATCACCACAGCAAAGATCAATGGCGTCGAGCCCTTCGCCTACCTCAAGGCCACCCTCGAAGCCATCGCTGCAGGTCACCCTGCCAGCAGGCTCGGCGAACTCCTCCCCTGGAATTTCCAGCCGTCAAGTTGAAAGGCCGGTGCCCTCCAGACGCCGCTTACGTCTTAAGGTCGTCAAGCAGAAGTTCTGATTGCGGTTGACACAGTTAGATACACTTCTGCGGCGACCATCGGAGCCCCTGAAGCACGATAGGCCCACAGAGGTCTATTCTTCAGAATGCAACACTAATCCCAACACCCGTGCGCAGGCCCTTTTTCATGTCGCCTGAGTTCAGATCGAACCCCTGATAGGCAATGATGCCGTCCACACGCAACCGATCGAACTGTTTACTGATCGCGATCGTCGCCAGCAGACCTTTGGCCCGGGTCGAGCTGAGCCAGTGATCAGGATCCGAAGTATCATTGACCACATAGTGCCCTAGGCTCCAATCGAGCGTGAACTCGGCAAACTCGTGGCTAATATAGAGATTCGTGGTTTGTCCTTGTGTACCGACGGCGGCGCCCAGCACTACACCTTTGTTAGCATAGGAATAGAAGGCGTTATTATAGGCCTGATTCGGACCACAAAAACCATTTTTAGACGAATTGGTTCGGCTGTCCACGGTTTCCAGAGCCATGTTTGTGGGGGTGCCGAACAGACGAGTCTCAAATTCAATCCCTGCCATGTAGAACCAGCAGGATGGCAGGCCGCCCGCCTCGTCCTCACCTGCGAATTGTCCATAGACGCGAAGCGTATTATCCCAGTTCGGAAAGCCGTATGACACGCTCACACCCGCCAACTGATTTGCTTCGCTCGTAGAACCCTCGTTGGTGTTTCCGATCAGTACATCCCAGAAATTACCAAGGTTGTTCGAAAACCCCTGTCTGCCGAATTGCGCAGTCCGAAGGAACTCGATATCAAGCCCCTGGACTGGTTGGATGGCAAAGCGCATACCAGTAAACAGGGCATCTTCGGTGGCCCCTATGAAGTATTCTCCATCCCAAGGGCCCAGCCAGTCCAATAACGGCATATCAAAAGCAGTGGCCTCTGGCTTGGCGATATAGGCCGACGGCATCGCGGGCGCATTGCGCGACAGAAACAGCGAAGTGTACTGTGAAGGGCCCCAGTTGCGTAGCTTCTTAGCCAAGCCAAGCTGCCAGGTTTCTTGGGCGAAGCTGTAGAACAATTCATAAGCTGGAATGGTGCTATCGCTGCCGTGTTTTAGCTCCGCTGCGGTGATACCGACGGTGAAATCGCCCATCTCCTGCCTATAACTTGTTGCCACAGAATTAAACGCCAGGTTGCCATAACGTTCACTCATCCCAAGAAACGGATCATTAATAGCCCCGAGATAGAGCCTAACGGGGGCTTCCTCTGCCTGCACAGACACCGTCAGCTCCAGTGCAGTCGCAAGAGCTAGCCCCAACCAAGTGCTCAATTTCTGGACGAAGACAATTGAGCAACTCCGGCGGCGAAAAGATTGAGCTTTCATGAAAAAACCTATTGAAATAAGAAGGAGAGCTGCCCTCTTTACATCATCAGTCTATGAAGTGGGACGCTCGCTGCAGAAAGTGTTACTTAGCTAGCTCGCCGGTTTTCTGGACCTCTAAAGGAAGCCGGTTGGATCAGCTGGAAATTTGGCCGCCGATATCATGAAGCGCCGCATTTAGGGGCATGGTTATCTGCAGCGAGACTCCGAAGGGATTGTTTTCAATAAGCCGGACAATATCATTGTCGGCTAAGTGCTCTGTCAGTTTTTCCGTCAGGCGTTTGACCTCCAGAGCAGCTTTTCTGCGTTCATCGCCAGTGGCTTTGTTCCAGGTCGCAACTGCAGCGAATAGATCTGTATCTAAACCGTCCAGCAACCCACCTGGGCCGCCGAAAACCTTCTGGTGCCCTTCGTCGCCAATTTGGCGGATCCGCGCATCCGGATATTTAGAAAGCTCCTTCAGCAGGTTGGAAAAGTCCGCCTCAATATCCTTGCGCAGCGCGATCAATTTCTTCACCGACGCACTGATGCCATCGTTGCCCACTCTGTCAGGCTTGGAAGCTGCAGCGTTTTTTTTCAGCGCTTCACTCAGTTTGACCATACCGTCTCGGGCTTTGTGCACGTCCTCCTTCTTCAGCAGCTTACCGATTGTGCTAAGCGCATTGGTAAAGGCTACTTTCTGATCCGGCTGCTGGTCCAAAAGCACTTTAACCTGGCGCACCAGAACTTTGTATTTCTGCTTGAGTTCCTCAAGCGTACTGCTGTCCAGCGCGGGAGCAGCGGGTGAATCCGGCTGTGCGGTATCCTGCGGCCGACCGGAGCCTGAAGTATCATCCGCATCTTCCAGCCCGGTGGTATCATCATCGGTACCGGTTTCATCCACTTCCGCACCATCCAGCGACTCATCATCGATGAGCAGCGTTCCCTGCATGTCAAAGACCTGCACCCTGCGCAGAAGGCCATTGGCACGCAGAAAATCGCGGAGCTGGCGCGCAACAGACTTCTTTGGGATTTCCTCGCATTTGAGATTCAGGGTCTGGCCTGCAACCTCTGCCAGGCCGCAGATGGTTTTATTGCTGCCGGCCTCGCGCTTGACCTCTCTGCGAAGCTTATCGGCCTGTTTGACCTTGTGCAGCGCACAGGCGTCTTCCTTTCTGCCCAACCCTGCAGCAAAGGCGAAATTCAGGGTTTTGCTTTTTGCGAGCTTGAATTTCGCCCCAAGCTCTTCAATCTGTGCACTATCCATTAATGCATCTCCGTATCGGCTGTTGCCACAGCAGGCGCCCTGACCGTCTTTTCCGGCCGGGCCAATTTTCAAACATCCAGTTTCACATCACGCAGGATCAGGGCTGCCTGCGCCTGCAGCGCGTCAATCACTGCTTCCATCTCGTGGTGAGTCATTCCAGCCTGCCACTTCTGGTCATCCGGGTTGTCCGGTTCGGAAGTCTTGGGCTTATATGCTTGGAGCGCGGCGGACAGCTTCTTGAGCTGTGCTTCGACATCCTGGGAAAACTGCTTTTGACCATCCGGATCAGCCGCGATCGTGCCATCCCGGACCGCCGGGTAGTTGAAGGGATCCCCGCCGCAGAGCTTGTGCAGCTCCTTGAGTGCGGCATCGATATCCGGGGTAAGGCAACTGTCCTTGGCCAGCCGCGGATAAGCACGGGTCGCAGCGGCCTGCTTGAACTTGAGCCAGGACTTCAAGGTCAGGTCCGGAACACCAGGATGCCAGTTCTCGGTGCTGGGCACCCTGCGCAGCACCACCGGATCCTCGCTGAACATCGTCTCAAAGTATTTGACCACCGCGGCGCAGACATCGCTGTCCGAGGCAAGCACCTCTGGTGTCAGGCCGCAGTTGCGCCCGACCTGGCGGGCAATCGGATCCTGATCTTCCACGATCCCGTAGGCGAGCACGCATTTGGCCAGCGTCGAATTGCCCCCGATCGCAGCCAGAGCGGCCTTGCGGTTGCAGGGGTTGGCGCGTGCCTCAAGGTATTTTTTCCAGCCGTTTCTAATCCGGGCCCTGTCATGCATCTTGTAGCCGAAATCAGACAGGGCCTTGCCCAAAGACGTTGCTGCGCTGATGCCCGTGGCTGCGCCGGTGGCATCCCCCAGCCGCGCGCCTTCTGCGGCAACACCCAGAACCGAAAAAAAGGTGTTCAAAGTTTTCTGGCTGATCTGGACCTTGGCATTGTAGAGCCGCTCCTCGATGGCCTCAGCATAAATCGAACTGCTGCTTGCCGCCATGGCTGCATTCTTGCGCCATTTACCGACTTCAACCGCTTTACGGCCCAAAGCAATTGCATCGAAGGTGAGCTGCCGGATCGCATCTGCAAGGCCCGTCACCGGGAAAATCCTGGTCAGGATTTTTGTGCCGCCCTTGGCAATGGTTTCGATCAGCTTGTATTTCATTTCAGACGCCTTGATGTCTGCGATCAGGGCATCGACGGCTGCTAGGGATTTCTTGACAGCTTCCTTGTCGTTTGGATCATCGGGCGGGCTGGCTGCTTCGATTACCGCTTCCAGGCGCTTGACCTCTTCATCCGCGCCTTCTTCCAGTTCTTTGAAGAACGCCTCTTTCTCTTTGGGGTCGAGCAGCTTTTTCTTCAGCTCTTCGAGGGCGTCTTTGGTTTTCTCAGCTTCGAGCTTATCAAGGGCAGCCTGTGTATTGGCTTTGACCGCTGCGCTGTATTCGGGGGACTTCTCCATTTCCTGCATCGCCTCGACCATAGAGCGCATGCTGGAATTGATATCAACGAGATAACCGGCATGGCCAAACGGTGCGAGAGCTTCTTCGTCTTCGGTGCGGTTGAAGCTTGAGCCGGACAGCTCAATACGGCGCTGCAGCAGTTCTTCTGTGGTCAGTTTCGACAGATCCCCGACCTCCGCATCGCTGAGCAGATCTTCGCGGGAATAGAGGCTGTCCTGCCCCTTGCCTGTAGCTGCGGCCGTTCCGATATGGGCCATCCCGGCTGTCAGGGCGACAGCAAAAGCAGCATAGTCGGGCTCTGGCTTGGCCTTTAGCGCCTTAACCGCACCGCTGATGTTGGCACCGGCTATGAACGCCCCCCGGATGCTTTCCGAGAGCACGTCGGAAAACTCGGCGTGATCCCCCCAGGGGCCAGGCAATTCGCGGGATTTCTGGCTTTCATCTGCCTCGGTCGTGACGGATTCATCGTCTTTGCCGGAGCTGACGGTACCGCCAATTTGCTTGGAAGTTGCCACCGCCGCGGCCAGGGTATCGCCCAGGGAAGCCACGGTGGTGAGAATAGCCTTTTCCCTTGCCTCCGGCGTCTTGGCCTGCGTGATCATCAGCACCTTTTCAGCCAGCCGGTTGCTTTTGATCGCAGTTTCCAGCGCTCCGCTTGCATAGGCAAAGGCCTGCCGGTTCTCGCTGGTGTTCCCGTCCTTGCTGCGCTGCCTGTCCGAAGGGGCTGCAGCACTCAGGGCGGAACTGACAACATTCGCGGCAATTTCATCCGCGACCTGTAAAGCAAACTGGAGCTTCTTTGCCGTGTCTTTTTTCTGGTCCTCGTGAAAGGTTATCGCCTTTTCGGTGACTGTCAGGCCGGCCGTCAGAAGACCGGACGAGGCCGTCAAAAGGGCCCGCTGTTCTGCCACCCAGCGCGGGTCCTTGAACAGCTCATCCGACAGCGCATTCCGGGCGGTGGCAAGGTTGTTGTATTCCTTGATGGCAGCATCATGGCCGCCTGCGCTGGCGGCTGCTTTCAGAACTTCCACATCCGATGTTTCTTTGGGAAGCTTCAGAGTTGTCCTGAGATCCGTAACTGTGCTGGTCTGCTTGGCGCCCAGGACCTCTTGCTTGGCCTGGATATTGCGGGTGTCCTCGACGCTGCGCCCTGTCACATCAAGGTTGCCAAAGGTGATGCCCGCCGAAGCAATGCTGGCAGCCAGTGAAATCGTGTCCTTGTCTATCCCGATGCCTTCAAAGACCGCCTCACATTTGGATGCGCTGGCGCTGTGCTCTGCCAGTTTGTCCTCGTAAATGGCGGAAGCCCCATCGAACATATGCTTGAAATCGTTGTACCGGTCCGGGACGATGTTGGAAGGGATAATCCCTTCGCGAACCAGCGGCGTCCATAGCTCCCGGGTGATGTCTTCGTCGCTGAAAACGCCTGCGTCGTGCATATCCTGCTGGCGCTTCAGGATTTTCTCCATTGCCAGATGCAGGTCTTTGACATCCTCGGGGTCAATTTTGGCGGCTTGGGAAATATCCGCATAAGTATCGACCTCGGTCTTCATGTTCCCGGTCATCCAATCCATCGCGCCCTTGCCGGGCAGAATGAATATCCTGCTGTTGCGGGCCAGGGTAACTTTGAACTGCTGCGCCGCGCGAATATCCTCTTTGTCCGCCTCCAGCTTGTCCAGAATTCCGCTCAGTGCGGCTGCCTTCCTGGCGGCATCCTCGAATCCCTTTGCAAAGTCAGCCGCCTTGCCCTGTGCGGTTTCGAGCCATTCAATCTGCTTGTCAGTAAATGCCATATCAATTCTCTTTCCCGGCCTCTGCCGAATTGCTCTGGTTTCAGGATGCGAGCTGCAGCAGCTTGACTTCAAGCTGGGTCAACTCCCTGCGTGCCAGGCCCAAACCGTTGGGAAGATCATCAAAGGGATGCTTCATATAATGCTGAATCGCCTTGTTACCGTTCAGTTCTGCGAGCAGCGGGCGAACCTGCCTGAGAGCTTTCTCACGCGCGGCCTTCCGGGCCGGAATTTCCGCATTTTTGTCGGATATGACCGCCACCTGCGCTTCCAGGCCGTTCAATGAGAGCGGTGCGGCTGCAGCCGCAAGAAATTTCTTGAGCGCTGCAGCCGCAAGCACGGCCTGATCATCCCCTTGCTTGGCAGCGACAGCATCGAAAAATTTGTTCTGAATATAGTCTGCCGCATCCTTCAAACGGGTGCTGCAGGTTTCATAGAAGCTCTTGAGATCCTTTGCCACGTCCTCCCGAAAACCAGTGATATCTCCGCGGATGGAGGACAGCTTCTCTTTGGCTGCCAGCACCTTGCCGGTGTTTTCCGCATGGCTGCTGTTGGCATCGCAATCCTGCTTGAGCTCCTCCAGCTCTGCCTTCAGCTCCGCAAGGCGGGTTTTGTTATAGGTATCCACATCTTCGCGTTCAAAGCCGCGTTTTTTGTCCACCAGGCGTCGCGGATCCAGGAGTTTACGCTGCAGGGCAGCCATTTCCTGTGTCAGCGGCTTTAGCGCATTTTCAAAATTCCTGGCATCTTTTTCTTGCTTTTGAACACGATCCAGGCCGAGTTTGTAGTCCGCAGCAAGCTGGTCGAAGAAAGCCTTCTTCACATCACTGCTTTCATTACTGAATTTTAACTCCTCTGCATAATCCTTGAGGTTGGTGAACTGTTTTTTTGCATTGGAGAGAACCTGTGTTATCCGCGCGATTGCATCATCCAACTCTTCCTTTGTCTGAGCATTTTCTGCCAGTTTCCGGGCCTCGCTGCAGAGTTCGCTGAAAATCACCGCATTGCTTTTACCCTTTACATCCTGATGGCAGTCAGCAAAACCAAGTCCTTTCATTACGTCTGCAATCTTGCAGAAGAGGTCTTCTGCCTTGGAAGCTAATTTGTCGAACTGTTTCTTCTTTGCAGCTGCCAGACAGATTTTCTCCTTCAACGGCTTGTAGCGATCGGCGTCCAGGTCGTTCAACTCCTGCAGAGACTTGATTATGTTCTGCGTAAGATAGCTTTCCTTAAGGCTTTCAATATCCTCTGACAGCCGTTGGCGCTCTTCGATGTAAAACTGCTTCTTGAACGTATCGCCACCAAGGTCGGCCACTTTTTCGGCAAGCTTCGGCAGATCTCTTTTAATCTGGTCGTATTCGCCGGTCTGGTTTTGGATACCCGCAAGCAGGTCCTCTGCTTTCAGTAGCTCCTCTGCTGCTATGTCTTCAATGCCTTTGACACCAGCGTCTTTGAGCCCGTCCAGAGTGTTCACCGCGTCAAGCAAGGCTTCCATTGTCGCGCGGGGAATTTTCTTGTCTTTTCGGCGGGGGATTTTGACATAGACGTCATGGGCCAGGCCGGGATATTCTTCAGCCCGCTTTTCCGCCTGACTCTTATCTTCACGTTCCAGGGGCACCTCGCTGTCTTCCGTGCGGAAGAGTGTTTTCAATGCATCACGTAGTTTTTCCGTGCGTTCCACGAGATGCGCTTCTGTCCACTGGTCTGCGTTTGCCTGTTTGTCTGCTTCTGCGGCTTTGATCTTGAGCGCCACAAGATTCGTCAGACTGGTCAGGACCCGTTTTGCTGTTCCGGTGCGGATTTTTTCTAGTTCAGCGCGCAATCCGTCCGCAATCTGCTGCAGCCCCTTGTGGCCAAGACTGATGCAGTTCTTTTCGATGAACCCGGAAAGTTTCTTGAATTCACCCGCAGATTTGACGGCTACGTCGACATCTTCGTTCAACGGCTTCCAGGCCGGTTTTGTTGACGCGCAGCGCGTCTCGATCAATGCAGCGCATTGCACGGTCAGCCGTGACGCGGGTCCGTCGAACCCTGCGCTACGCAACGCTGCCGCGCCTTTCTCAACCGCTGCGGCCAGGGCATCCGCGTTCTCTAGCAGCGGTTCTTCATCCGATGCCTTCAGTGCCAGATGGGCCTTGCGGATATCTTCTGTCTTTGCCTCTGCATCTGCAAGCGTTGTCTGGGCGGCTTCCTGCCGACCCAGCTTGCCTTCTGCTTCCGCTTTCGCCAACAACCGATCCACTATGGCAACTGATCGGAGAAGTGCCATTTTTTCTTCACCATCCTCCATTGCGCCGACACCTTCTTTCTCCGCCGTAAGCGCTACCCGGGCACGCTTGATCTGTGTATCGAGCAATTTTGCTATCTGAGGATCGGCTTTTTCGATGCTCACGCCCCCCCCAAAAAAATCGGCTTTGAGCTCATTCAGATCTTTTTCGCTGGTATCAAAGCTGAGGCTGTCTTGAAGGTTTTCGAAAGCAGCAGCCAGTGTGGCTTCCCGCTCCGCCTTCTTTCGCTCTATTGCTTGAAGCTTTTCATAAGAAGCCTCAGCGGTTTCTATTTCCTCATACGTCCAGCCAAATGCCTGGAAAACCGCCTGGGCCCATGTCAAGTGATCAGCGTTCGAAGTTTGCTTAGGCATACAACTACCGTTAGTCAGAAGCTTGCGTTTTTGGGCCTTCAGACAAGCAGGGCGCAGGAGTAAATGGCTGCTTGAAGAAGGGTGTGTGAAACCAACAAAAACATTTAAACAGAGGCTAGGGACCTATAGGCGACAAGCCTCGTTCCAGCTTCCAAAAGCAACACGGTTGCATCATCAGTCTGTGCGAACTTCCCAAAACTGAACCAAGTATTTTTGACCGAACTTGAGAGAGAATTCAGCAGCAGACCCTGATGGACGCGCACATCCAATGTGAGAAGCCCGCCAATAAAACCAAGAGCCCGCTGCTGATGCCGCTCGGATACCCTGCCAAAGTAGCGCTCGGCCTCCGATCCTGAAATACAGCATTTATGATGTAAGCAGTTTGGTCGGCAGACCGGAAGTCTGGAATATGGCTTGCGGCCGATGATGACAGCTGGCCTGCTCGCCTGGGAGTCCGCGGTTTGAAGGGGTCCCGGTTTTCCGAACAGGTCTGCGGCTGATTTAAGGTGTCTCCAGGTTGGTTTTCATGCCGACAATTTCAGATCTTGACCGTGCCAATTTGCCTACTTTGGCATCTTGCGTTTAAGGTAAGAATGGGGCCGTTCAGTTGTCTTTGCACCCTAAACCTGGGCCACTACTTTTGCCGAGAAAGGGGACGGAAGATGGCTTAGGAACGGTATTCGGACGAGGACATCCTGAAGTTTTTGCGTGAGATTGAACTGAAGCCGGCGGATGGCAGCGATGTGCGCACAGCGTGCCGTGGTGCCGGTGTCAGCGATGCGACCTGCTACACTTGGCGGCGACGGTTCGGCGGCATGGGCAGTCGGAGCTGAACAGCCTTGAGAAAGAGAATGCCCGGCTGACGAAGATTGTGGCAGAGCTTGAGCTGGACAGCGTCCGGGTTCAGATACCGCTGAAGCAGGCGCATGCTGGAGTGGAAATCGTCCAGATCGACCGAAGATGTCAGCACCGCGCGCGGCGGCGTCTCGGGCGTAAACCCGGTCCGCCCATGCAGCAGCCGTTGATTGTCGAACAGCAGGCCCTCACCCGCCTTCAGATCCAGGGTCAGGCGCAGATCTTCACTATAGAGAAGCTCAAACAGCCGCTTCAGGGCGCGGTAGACCGGCACCACTTGATCGGCGGGCACATCCAATGGTGAGATCTGCCGCTCGTTCATCCGGACACTGTTCCTCGCGGGTTTCCTCTCCGCCATAAGGTCCTCAGCGAATACATTTGACAAATTCCAATTCGACATATGATGGTTGAGCTTGGCTCACATATGGAGCACACATGCTGCCCGACCCCAAAGACCCATCCTATCTGGGTACCCTGGTCTATTTTCATTAAGCTGCCGAAAGCCTGAGCTTTTCCCGCGCGGCTCAGGCCCTGAACGTGACGCCTTCGGCAGTCAGCCACCGCACTACGGCGCTGGAAGACACTCTTGGAAAACGGCTGTTCGAGCGCCGCGTGCGTGAAGTCCGGCTCACCCAGGACGGTGCCGAACTGGCAGGGGCCACAGCATTGATCTGGAACGAGCAGAAAGAGATCACCGGGAAATTGACAACCCAGGAGGTGCTGCGGGTCTCGGTCGGGCCCTATCTGTCCTCGCAATGGCTACTGCCCCGGATCGGCTCGTTCGGAGCGCAGCATCCCGGTCTGAGGGTGGATCTGATCCATACGATCGGGCCGCCGGATGCCGGTCTGGCGGATGTCTCGATCATCTGGGCCGAACTGGATCACCCTGCATCCGGCGCAGAGCTGCTGTTTGACACCGACGCCATCGCGGTTGCCGCACCCGGTGTACAGGCCGGCAGAAACTTCTGGGAGGAAACGCTGCCGCCCATCCACTACCGCGATCGCTCATCCTGGCGTCATTGGCTGATTACTATCGGCGCCCCGACAGATTTTGCAGAACGCGGCGAAGTCCTGAAAGAGCCCCACATAGCTCTCGAAGCGGCAGCCTACAGGCGGGGCATTGCGATCGGCTTTCTACCCTTTATTGGTAAGTTCTTGGAACAAGGGCGGCTTGTTCACGTGGGAACGCATTCTGTCCGCTCCAACCGAGGCTACCGGATGGAGGTAAACTCAGACACCCGCCCAATGGCCACACTGTTTGCCGATTGGGAAAAGCGCCGAGCGAAAGAGGATGTAAGTTAAAACATCAACGAAAGTACAATCTGGGCCACCTTGAAAGATAAACATCTCAATCTCTAAACGATCGGCCCAATCCAGACATTCGCCATCGTGGAACCGCTGCGGTGTAACGTCCCCAGAGCGGCCATCCGCAATCAGGTGCAGCAATTCATAGTAAGCAATGCCCCGCTGCGGGACAAATCTGCCGTTCACTGAATGTCAGCCAAGGGAGGTTTCAGCGGACATTCCCATGGTGTCCGATGGCGCTGCAGGAAACCGGCCACCGTCTGGAAACCCGTCTCAAATCAGCTTGGTCTCGACTGCTTTTGGGTCAAACATCACGTTAAGCATAACTATTGAAACGGCCAGGAAAAGGACCGTCATGATCTCAGAGCACACCCGCACAAACGCCCCCATCACACCACCGCCGCCGCCGAAACGGCGCGGCCGCCCACCCAAGAATGGAACAACAAGTCATTGAACCGGCTGACAACCGAAACCGCTAAACTGGGGATTTTTGACCTGCCCGTTTTGGGGAAAATTGAGATGCCATTGACA
>NZ_JCATZN010000018.1:0-18300 GCF_059694505.1 Leisingera sp. ANG49 | reverse complement strand
CACGGCGCTTGGCATGCCTATTACGCGGCCCGTGGAATAAGTCTATCCGGGGAAAGGGGAGCTGCGTTCAGCCCCCGATTTGTGCAACAAGGCCGCCGGAATATACCCCGGCCACGGTGGAATGGGAATCCTACGGCTCTGCAATTGCGGGAAAATTACCAGCCGTCAGCGGCTTCCACGTCTTCTGCGGCAACCGCCAGTCAATCCCTTCAAGTAACATCGACAGCTGCGCCGGTGTCAGGCTGATCTTGCCGTCTTTCGCTGAGGGCCAGACAAACCGGCCCCGCTCCAGCCGCTTGGAAAACAGGCACGCCCCCTGGCCATCCCACCAGATGACCTTCAGCAGGTCCCCGCGCCGTCCCCGGAATACGAACAAGTGCCCGCAGAACGGATCTTCCGCCAGCACCTTCTCAGCCAGCGCCGACAGCCCGCCGAACCCTTTGCGCATGTCGGTTACACCGGCGGCCAGCCAGATCTTAGTGCTTGCCGGAACCGGGATCACGCCGAAAGCTTCCGGATCAGTGCGGCGAGCGCATCGGGATCAAATCCGCCCTGAACCTTCAGGCGGTGGCCGTTGGCAAGCTCCACCTCGATCTGCGCCCCGGCATCTGGCGGGGCTGAAGCAGGCTCAGCATCCAAAACTTCGACCGGCAGGAACCGGGTGACGGGTTCTTCTTCAGCCTCAGCCGCGAACCGGGGTTCATTCAGCCAGTTGAAGACCTGATTGGCATTCACATCGTAGCGCCGTGCAACCTGGGCAACCGATACACCGGGCACCCGCGTCTGCGCGCAAACCATACGCTTCTCGTCTTCAGACCAATTCCGACGCCTGCGTCGCTTTGCCATGCCCAACCTCGATAATCTCCACTTGTTCGCTAATGGACATTATCCCTCACCAACGAGGGCCGTCAGTGCGGGCAGACCGGACGGTTATTGCCGATTCACACAGGAGACAGATGCATTCACAGCTTTTCGCTTCCCCTCAGCCCGGCGGAGCATGCCGCCGGGCTGAGGCGGCTATCAGGTGAGAATAATATCGTCCTGAAGCGCTGCGATTGTTGTGCTCTGAACCGTTAACTTGTCGCCTTCACCGAAGTCAAACACGACATCTCCACCGCTTTCCGATGCGAAGCCAAGCGCTTCTGACAGGTTGGCAAAGCCCATCTCGCGCAACTCCAGGACATCGGCCCCCAACTGGAAGTCGGAAACCAAGTCGTGGTCGAAGCCGGTTTTGTAGACAAAAGTATCGGTGCCGCTGCCGCCAGTCAGTGTGTCGTTCTGCACGCCGCCGTTCAAGGTATCGTCGCCATCGCCGCCATCAAGCGTGTCCTGCCCATTATGGCCGGTCAGCGTGTCATTTCCGGATCCGCCCAGCAGGCTGTCAGCACCCGAATCGCCATACAGGGAGTCATTGCCACCGCCGCCTTCAAGGGTGTCGTCTCCGCTACGCCCGCGCAGCGAATCATCGCCGCCAGAAGCCCAGATGAAGTTGTCTTCATCGCTGCCTCTCAAGGTATCGCCATGACTGGACCCATCGACGTCTTCGATGTCTATCAAGGTGTCGCCTTCCGCCCGGCCGCTGATCCCTGTTCCAGCTTCCAAGTCGACACTGACGCCGGATGAGGAGCCACCATAGTTCACCCGGTCGCGGCCTGCGCCGCCATCCAAAACATCAGCTCCGCCACCGCCGCGCAGGAAATCGTCTCCGTCTCCGGCACGGAGAACATCATCACCATTGCCGCCCCAAAGAGCATCGTCGCTCGCGCCGCCGTACAGGATATCCTTGCCATCCCCGCCTTGCAGAGTGTCATTCCCGTGGCCTCCATGCAGCGTGTCGTTCCCCAGAAAGCCGTTGAGCGCATCATTGCCGACCAACCCCGAAAGGCGGTTTGCCCCGGTGTCACCTGTTAGCGTGTCACTAAAGTTCGTACCCCTGAGGTTTTCAATGCTGACAAGGATATCGTTCGCGGCCTGCCCGCTGTTTTGCGAGGCATCCGCAAGGTCCACCTGAACCGCTTCTGAAGCCTGCTCGTAGGACGCCATATCAAGTCCCTCGCCGCCGTTCAGGCTATCGGTTCCAGCACCGCCTTGGAGTGTATCGTCGCCAGCACCACCATTCAGGGTATCGTCACCGTCGCCGCCGCGGATTTGATCATTGCCTTCCAAGCCATGCAGTTTGTTATTCCCGCCATCTCCGGTCAGCGTGTCGTTGAACGAACTGCCGTAAACTTCCTCAACCGAGATCAGCGTGTCGCCTTCGGCACCGCCTCCGCTGCCGGTGCCTGTGGCCAGGTCAACGTTCACGGCAGCCGACGACGTCTGATAGTTCACCCGGTCGTAACCGGACCCGCCATCCAGGTCATCCGCACCTGCGCCGCCCTGCAGGTAGTCATTGCCATTCCCGCCGCGCAGCGTGTCGTCGCCGTCATTCCCGTACAGGCGGTCATTGGCGCTGCCGCCCTCCAATCTGTCATCGCCGGCTTTCCCCTCCAGCGTATCTTCACCGTCTCTTCCGAACAGTGTATTGTCTGTACCGTCACCTCTCAAAGTGTCGTTGAAATCTGATCCCAGCAGTCGTTCGATAGAAGTCAGCGTGTCACCTTCGGCATCGCCACCGCTGCCCGTGCCGAGCGTCAAGTTGACACTGACCGCTGCGTCCGAATTCTCGTAACTGGCGGTATCCAAGCCGACGCCGCCATGCAGTGCATCGGCATTTCTGCCCCCCTCAAGCAAGTCGTCACCGTCATTGCCGTAGAGCGTGTCATTTGCACTCTGTCCCAGGAGTGTGTCGCTACCATCGCCACCGTGCAGCTGGTCTGACTTGTTGCCGCCTTCCAAACTGTCGTCGCCGTCGCCGCCGCTCAAGTAGTCGTCACCGTCATCCCCTTTCAGCGTGTCATCGCCACCGCCGCCGAAGACGGTGTCATCACCGCCCCAGCCACGCAGAGTGTCAGCGCCGCCCAGACCTGACAGCTTATTGCTGACGGCATCGCCGATCAGAGTGTCGGCAAAACTTGAGCCCTGGGCACCCTCTATGCCAAAATAGGTGTCAGATGCTGCCTCACCGGAGTTCTGAGACAGATCAGCCAAGTTGACCCGAACGCCCGCTGTCGCACGTGTATATGAGGCCATGTCCACGCCGTCGCCACCGTGCAGTTCGTCAACACCGCTGCCGCCTTCAAGCGTGTCATCGCCAGCCGCGCCCCAAAGGGTATCGTTGCCAGCCCGGCCAAACAGACTATCGCCAGAATCTCCGCCCCAAAGGCCGTTGTTGGCCTCATCACCACGCAGAGTGTCCATATGCGCCGAACCTGCAAGGTTTTCGACGGAAATCAATACATCGCCTTCTGCCTCACCAGTATTGGCGGCGGTGTCGGCCAAATCCACGTGGACCCCTGACTGTGCGTGCCAGTATGCGGCTTCATCCCGGCCGGCACCGCCATCAAGCGTGTCGCGTCCGGCACCGCCCAAAAGTTTGTCGTTAGAGCTGCCGCCAAAGAGATGGTCATCTCCGTCATCCCCGTGCAGCAGATCTTCTCCCCCGTCACCGTGAATGGTGTCACGGCCTGCGCCGCCAAAGACTGTATCATTACCGTTGATGTCGTTTTGAGCATTGTCCCAAAAGATGTCGTTCCCGCCGCCTAAGAGGACATAATCCTGACCATCATCCCCCCAGACGGTGTCATTTCCGGAACCCGCGTCGATTGTATCGTATTGGCTGCCTCCGTGGATCTCATCATTTCCGGTCCCCCCGGTAATGGAATCCTCGCCGTCACCTCCGTGGAGTTCATCGTCGCCGCCATCACCGTTGATTACGTCGAGACCGGCTCCTCCGTAGACTGTATCCTTGCCGTGAACATCGTTTTGAGCATTGTCCCAGAACACGTCGTTCCCGTCGCCCAGGTCAACGTAGTCGCGGCCATTGTCGCCCCAAACCGTGTCGTTGCCCTCTTCGCCGTAGATCGTGTCATATTCAGTGCCACCGCGGATTTCGTCGGCGCCCATGCCCCCATTAAGCGTGTCCTGCCCGGAACCGCCTTCGAGTATGTCATTATCTTCGCCGCCCCAAAGAGCGTCGGCACCGCCTCGGCCATGAAGCGTGTCGCGGCCACCATGACCTTTCAACTGATTTTCCTGGCCATCACCGGTCAAGTTGTCTGCAGCAACATCCGAGCCGGTCACATTTTCAATACTGATGTAGGCGTCGCCCGCGTCGTTTGCTCCCGTGCCGAGATTCACGGTCACACCGGTCGTGTTTCCGTAGTAAGACACTGTATCGGAACCGGCGCCGCCATCGAAAATGACGCTGCCATTGTCGCTTCGCAGGTAGTCGTTGCCGCCGCCGCCGAACAGGGTGTCATCGCCAAGGCCACCGTAGAGTTTGTCGTTGCCGCTGCCGCCTTCGAGACGGTCATTGCCGCCGTCGCCAACCAGCGTATCGTTACCGCTGCCCCCGTAGACAGTGTCATTCCCGTCGCGCCCGCGAACTGTATCAGCGCCGTCGCGCCCCCAGATCTTGTTGTCTCCGCCATCGCCGAGCAAAGTGTCGTTGTGGCTTGAACCCGAGAGGTTTTCGATCGTCCCGTAGCTATCACCAGCAGCGTCGCCGCTGTTGCTGGAGGGCGTTTGCAGGTCTGCCTTCACCGCGGCTGAAGCCCCCCAATAGGCGGCCTCATCGATACCGGCACCGCCTTCCAGGCTGTCTGCACCGGTTCCGCCAAACAGTGTATCATTGCCGTTGCCGCCTTCCAGAGTATCGCGGCCGCCGTCGCCAACAAGCGAGTCGTGGCCGCCGCCGCTAATCAGGCTGTCATTGTCCGACCCGCCCCACAGCGCATCATCCGCCAAGCCGCCTTGCAGCAGATCGTCTCCGTTCCCGCCATAAAGATGATCACCCTGGGATTGGAATCCGGAGCTCACTGCCGTGGTCTGGCCCGACCGCAAAGTGTCGTTGCCATCGCCGCCAAACAGGGAATCCCGGTCCGAGCTTCCATAGTCATAGCCACCATCGAGCAGATCATCCCCGGCGCCGCCATAAAGCGTATCCCAGCCGTTGGCGCCAATCAGCGTATCACTGCCTGAGCCTCCAAAGGCTAGGTTGCTTGCATAGTTTCCACCATCGCCGGTGGAAATGCTGTCATTACCGCTGCCGCCGTAGAGCGTGTCATTGCCCCCGCCCCCATTGAGAGTGTCATTGCCGCCAAAGCCATAGACTTTGTCCTGCCATCCGGTTCCGGTGACTGCCTCTGCCGAGTTGCTGCCTTCGATCAGGCTTTCGGACAGAATGTGCTCTGCGTCCCAAACAGTACCATCGGCAAAGACGATGGCCTCCAGCCCATTGCCGTTTGTCAGCGCATAAGCCGTGTTGCGCAGAGTGATCTGCTCTCCGGTCTGGCTGATGGTGATAATCACGTCCGCGCCATTGCGCGACAGCGCCACATCCGCTGGGTTTATTCCGTTCAGATGCAGCTGGTCCCAATCGGTTTTCGATGCTGCAGCGTCATCAATCGTGTCATTGCCGTGGTTAGCAGCCCAGAAATAGCTGTCGCTGCCGTTCTGCCCTCTGACCAGGTCGTCGCCGCCGCCACCGGTAAGGCTGTCATCCCCATTTCCGGAGCTGATGGTGTCTGCGCCGCCCAGCCCCTTTATGCTGTCTGCGCGGCCGGTTCCGGTCAGCGCCTCCGCGCCGCTGGTCCCTTTGAGCGTGGTATTGGCTAGAATGTCATCCAAATGCCAGACGGTCCCATCGGCAAACTGTATCTTCTCAACACCCGGGTTGTGCCCTGGCGCCCAGAACTGATTGTGCAGGGTCAGCGTCTCGGTGCCGGAACTGCTGGTGATCTGGATCTTAAGATCGATCGACCCTTGCTCGCGGTAGAGGCTTACATCCGAGGGTTCCACATCCGTTAGCAGCAGAACATCGGCTTCTGTCAGCGAGCTGTTGTCATCGTGGATGAAATCATTGCCGTCACCGCTGCGCCAAATATAGGTGTCGACCCCCTGCCCTCCTTTCAGGGTATCAGCACCCTTGCCGCCAGTCAGGGTGTCATTCCCGGTATCGCCAAGAATGGAATCTGAACCGCCGGCCCCTTCGATGTTGTCAGCCCTGTAAGTGCCCTGCAGAGTTTCACCTGATGTAGTGCCACGGGCTTTGGTTTCCCTCAGAATGTCGTCTAAATACCATACAGATCCGTCTCCGAACTCAATAGATTCCAATCCATGGTTGTTATGAAATTGGTTCTGAACAGTAATTGTCTTTGTAACCCCATTCGCAGTTACGCCGATGAACAACTCGTCGTAGCCATGGCCAACCGTGCTTGAAGCTTTTCGCCAGAGCTTGACCTGATCCTGGGTGATACCCTTCAGCACAAGCCGGTCCTGCTCTAGGTGGGCGGTACCTGAGTCATCGATCTCATCGTCACCATCACCGGCAGACCAATAATATGTGTCACCGCCGGCACCGCCCTTCAGAAGGTCATTTCCCTTACCCCCAGTCAGGCTGTCGCGGCCCGCGCCGCTGATCAGAGTATCATTCCCGCTAAGGCCCTTCATCACATCCTGGAACTCCCAGCCTGTACGTTGATCGTCGCTGGAACTTCCTGTCCAAGTGGAGCTTGCCACATTTGCTTTATCGAGCTCGATGAAAGAGCCGTCTTCAAAGGTGATGACTTCAAGACCCTTGCCGTTCTGCGAGCTTTCGAATTGGTTCAGAACCGTGAGTTCCGGAGACAGACCCGCGAAAGAAATCTTCAGATTATTCCCTTCCCTGGTAAGGGCCACGTCATTCATGGACACACCTTCCAGGCTCAGGCGGTCGGAATCGCCCAAGGACGCAGAAGAGTCGTTGATTGTGTCACTGCCCCGGCCGGGTTTCCAAGTGTAGGTGTCGCTGCCGTTGCCGCCATTCAGGCTGTCGTTGCCGTAACCGCCGACCAGAGTATCATCACCATCGCCTGTTGAAATTGTGTCAGCTCCGCTCAGGCCGTCCACATAGTCCGCCCGGTAGGTCCCTGTCAGACTGTCATTAGTTTCACTTTTGCCTGTTGCTTTGGTGTTGGCGAGGATGTCATCGATAGACCAGATCTGCCCGTCGGCAAACTCGATGAACTCGATCCCGTTTGGATAGTTGGGGTCGTAAAACTGGTTCTGAACCTTAATGGTTTCAGTTGTGCCACCGGCGGTGATGTCGATGAACAGTTCGTCATACCCGTCGCCGTTCGTGTTGCTGACAACCCTCCGCAACTCGACCTGATCAGCGGTCACATCCGTCAGGATCAGCCTGTCCTGATCGGTCTTTGTCCGGCCATGGTCACTGATTTCGTCATTGCCGTCACCAGCCGACCAGACGTAGGTGTCACTGCCTTCTTCCCCATGAAGCAGGTCGTGGCCTTGGCCGCCGGTCAGCGTGTCGTCGCCATCCCCGCTTCTGATCGTATCGGCACCGCCCTGGCCTTTCATGTTGTCGTATCGGTAGGTGCCTGCGAGGTTGTTGTTCCCACCGTCGCCCTTGGCAATGGTCTTGCGCAGGATGTCCTCCAGCGTCCAAGTGCTGCCATCGGCAAACTCAATCACTTCCAGTCCGTGATCGTTGTGGAACTGGTTCTGAACTTTGATGGTTTCGGTGACATCGTTTCTGGTGATGTCGATGTAAAGCTCATCCAGCCCATCACCGACGTTATGCGATGCTTCGCGTCGCAGCTCAACTTCGTTTTGGCTGACATTTGTCAGCACAAGGCGGTCCAGCTCAGTCAGAGACTGGCCGGAGTCACGGACTTCGTCATTACCATGCCCGATGGACCAGTAATAGGTGTCGCTGCCGGTACCGCCTTGCAGCAAGTCATTGCCCAGCCCGCCGTGGAGGCTGTCATCGCCACCATCGGTGATGATCGTGTCATTGCCGCCCTGCCCTTTGATACTGTCAGCGCGGTAAGTACCTTTCAGTGTCTCAGAATTTCCGGAACCCCTGGCGATGGTGTTTCTCAGAATGTCCTCAAGATACCAGACCGACCCGTCGCCGAATTCGATCGCTTCCAGGCCTTGATTGTCGTGGAACTGGTTCTGGACCTTGATGGTAGACGTGTTCCCGTCAACGGTGATGTCGATGAACATCTCGTCATAGCCGTCGCCGGTGACATGTGACACTACACGGCGGAGTTCAACCTGATCCTGGGTCACCCCTGTCAGGATCAACCGGTCTTCCTCAACCAAAGATGAGCTGTAGTCGGTAATATGGTCGTTGCCGTGATGCGGCGCCCAGACATAGGTGTCGCTGCCCTGGCCGCCGCTCAGCACGTCATCTCCGGCAAGCCCGTGGAAGATATCGCCGCCGGATGTGCCGCTCAGGGTCTCCCCTGTTGCAGAGCCGTAGATTTCGACGCTGGCGCTTGGGCCGCTCTCCTGATGGGCATTTCCCACACCCAGATGCTCTGTGCTTTCGGACAGAGAGGCAACGAATTGCGCCTTGGTGATCTGGCCGCTGCTGAGGTGCTGGTACCAGGTTTCCAGTTCATCACTGTCAGGCTCCCGCCCCAGCGCATTCAGATAGGCCTGGCGGATCAGATCAACGTTCTGCAAACCATACAGGCTGGTGGAAGACACGCCGTTTATGTCCCCCTTCTGAGACAGCAGGGTGGAAGCTACATCGTCGAGCTTCAGCTCCTCATCCCCGGACATCAGCCGGTCGGACAGCTCCTTCAGTTCGGTTTTGGTGGCATCTCGGTCATAAACCGTGTCCACAAGCCGTTTGATCTGCGCTTCGACATAGGCCCGGTCCAGAACCCGTTCGTACTCCGCCGGGTCCAGGATCGCATCAAAGTTGTTGGTGATCCGGTGACTGTTGCCAACACCAAGATGCTCGACAGAGCGTGAAAGATCGACAGTCAATCCGGTTCTGGTCAGTGTCCCGTCACTCAAGCCCGTGAGGCTGTTATCCAGCTCCTCTAGCGATGGTGCCCTGCCGTAACTGTTAAGATAGATCTGTGTGACAAATTCCGCATCACTCATGGTACCGTAGCGGATTGCAAACTCGCCCGAGGCGATCAGGTCCTGTGCAAGAGTTTCGGTATCGAGCTGGTTGTCCTTGATATATTCAACAAGTTCTTCCGCCTCGGCGTATTCAAGGTCCCGGTCGAGAATGGTGTCATAAACATCTGCCGCCTCAGCGAGTGCCCTCTCCTTGGCAACGGCGTCCAAAGTTGCGGTGAACATTGCAACACTGTCTGTCGTTTTCTTGAATGTCCAAGTCTCAAAGCCAAGCGCGTCTACTTCATGCGTAACCTCAGCATGGTGGTTCAAGGCGCTTGCGGTTTCGCCATTGACCCAGGTGTAGCTGCCGTTGCCAACTGCGGAGCGGGTAATCACCTGCTCCACACCGTTCACCGAATAGGTAGTTGTCAGCCCGTCTGCCGAAGTGGTTGTCACCGCGGTGCTTTGATGAGTACCGCCTTCGTTGTAGGAGCGCTCGGTCAGCACCTCCTGGCCATCGGCGCGCAGCTTCCATTCAGTTTCCAGATCGGTGACGCCGTTGCCATCAAAGTCCTGCTTTGTAGTGACGCTGCGCCCGTCAGCGCTGGTCTTTTCCTCGTAACTGGAGCGCAGATCGCCGTCACTGTAGCGGGTTTCCTCCGCAGCCGTGCGGCTGCCATCCGTGTGTAAATAGACATAACGGCCGGTCTGGCCATCAAAAACGCCATCGCCATTGATATCAAAGTAAGATCGCGCGCTCAGCCCGTCAGCTGCCTCGACCAGCAATTCCGTGTAGCTATCCCGGCCGCGGGTGGTTTCAGTAATTTCGGTGACCCTGTCACCCTTAGTGTATACCGGCTCTACAATGCCAAAAGATTGAGCAATAACGGCCGCAAGAGGAGACGTTGTAACCTCGCTGAAACCGGTCTCGATCCGCCGCTCAAAGTCGGTGCTGCCATCTCCATCCAGATCGAAGGCTGTCGTCTGGACCATACCATTTGCCGAAGTACTGGAGCGAACTTCAGCTTCCACTGTGCCGTTGCGCCCCATGTCGCGGGAGATGCGTGTCGTGGAATTGTTGCTTTCCAAGCGCCATTCCTGCGTCTGGTCGATCCGGCCGTCCCCGTCCCGGTCTAGCTCTGTCAGCTGGCTGCGGCCATCGTCTTCTGTCTCGACCGTCACTTGCCGTTGCAAGCTGCCGCCGTTGCTGAATTCCCGGACTTCCACGGTAGAGCCTCCGCCAGCCCTGTCATTGCGAAGCTCAAAACGGTCATCATGGCCGTCGCCGTCAAGATCAGTCTTTTTACTGTAGTCCAAACCATTGCCGCTCAGCGTGCTTTCCACCCGCGAAGTCACTTCATGGGTGGCGCCGGTGCTTTCGGCAACGCGCTGCGTGCTGCCGTCAGCACCGTAGCTCGTCGTGTCGGAAGAGCGGAAGTCGGTGATGCCATCTCCATTCAGGTCCAGGTCAGCCCGCTGTTCCAACCCGTCGTCGCTAACCCAGTGTTCCTCCCGGCCGATGCTGCCGTAGTTGCCTCCACGATGCTCGGTGACCGTTGTCCGCGAACCGTCCTCTTCAAGAACTGTCCTGCTAGAGCTCAACAAATCAGCAAATCCGTCGCCGTTACCATCAAAGCGATAGCTGCTTTGCAGCCCGTCACCGCTGGTGCTCTCTTCTGCCGTGGAAATCAGGACACCACTGCTGGAAAAATAGGACGTCGACGCAGTAAGTGTCCCATCGTCACCCAACGTGCCTGTAGTTCTGGTATCAAGTTCCCCATTGCCGTCTGCATCTATCCGGGTGATGACGGTCTTTCCGTCAGCCGCAGTTTCGACTTCCTCGCTGCGAATGGTTGATCCGTTTGCTGCTTTGACTGTGGTGGTCAGCGTGACATCGCCATTGCTGGCCAAGTTCTCGGATACAGTGGTGATCCGTTCGAAGCTGCCGTCGTTGTTAAGGTCGGACTTGGTTGTTGTGCTCAGCCCGTCCCCTGAGGTGATGACGACTTCCTTGGCAAAGCCTTCGCCAGGATTCGCAGCAATGGCGCTGCTTGTTCCGCTGACCGTCGTGGTTTCCGTCGACCCATCGTCTTTCAGAACGGTTTCGGTCCGCTGAACGCGTTCGAAACTGCCATCACCGTCCGCATCGCTTTCGGTCTGCGACACCAGACCGTTGGCGCTGGTGCCCGTGACGGTCTGGCTTTGCACATTATTTTCACTGGCGCCGAAGCCTGTCACTGTCCGGGTGACGGTCCCGTCATCGCCCTCAATACTATGCTCCCGTCGGTCAATACTGCCGTTGCCGTCCAGGTCAAAGTCCGACGCGGCCTCCCGGCCGTCATCGCTGATGGTGGTCACCGCACTGCTGCGGGTCGTCTCCTCGGCATCCCTCACCGTGACGGTGGTGACTGTGGTGCCATCATTTTGCACAACCGTATCGGTTATTTCTTTGAGATCGTAGTCTCCATCCCCGTCTGCGTCGGTTCTCACTGACGTCCGCAGCCCGTCAGCATCCACCCTGGTCTGCGTCTGGCTCAGCTTGCTGCCTGCAGAATCTTCAAGCCGGACGGTAGTGACAGTCTGGCCGTTGGCCCAGAACCCGGTGGTGGTCCGCAGAGCAGTCTCAAACACGCCATCACCGTCGCCGTCGCCCTTAACAACCGTTTCGCGGCCATTGGCACTGACAGTTTCGACGGACTGGCTCCGCAGGCTGCCATCTGCGTTGGAGACAGTGGTTGCTGTTGTGCGCCGCCCGTCCGAATGCAGCGTGGTGGCGGTGTCCTCCTCCGTCTCGAAGGTGCCATCGCCATCTATATCGGAAGACAGTTTGCGCTCCAGCCCGTCTGCGGACACTGTGGATACGGTTTTGGAGGCCGTGGTGCCGTCGTTGTAAAACTGTTCGTCAGCGACGGTAACAGCTCCGGCGCTAGTCTCCGTCTGCGTCATGACCCGGTCGAACTGCGTGCCTGCGCCCGCGCTGTCCCCATCATAGTCATACTGTGTGGTCACAGTCCGGCGGTCAGCGCTTTCCGTGGTGATTGTCTTGGACAGAAGCGTTCCGTCCTCCGCAAACACACGGCTGTTGTGCAGCGTGCTTCCATCGGCTTCCGGCGAGACATACTCGATTGTCTTGTAATCGGTGGTGCCGTCCCCGTCCCGGTCGTTCCAGGTTATGGTGTGCAGGCCGGTGTCCCGTGTCTCGGTCCGGATGTGGCTCAGCGTGGTGCTGTTGGCGCTTTTGGTCTCGACTGTCCGTTCCGTATTGCCGTTTGCCAGGGTGACCGTGCTGTCCGACAGCTTGAGATCGGTATCCCCGTCACCGTCCAAATCGCTCAGAACATCCGATTGCAGCCCGTCTTCGTTGGTTACTGTGTGGCTGTATGCGCTGAAGGAGCCATCCGCATTGCGGTCCCAGGTTTCCGTGATCCGCTCTTGCGTGGCGGCATCGACGCGCACATCCAGGACTTTTTCAGCCGCCGCGAAACTGCCGTCGCGGTTTTCGTCAACCCAGGCCTTGGTGGTGATCTTATCGTCTTCCAGCCGCGTCTTCTGCCCATGCCGCAGCGAGCCGTCGCCGTTGTAGGTGGAAATGGTCTGCGTGCGATCGCCGCCGCCGTTCACCGTGGTGCTGTCCACCACCTTGATCTCATAGCTGCCGTCGCCGTCCGCGTCGGCCTCGGTCACCACATGCATGGTGTCTTCCGACTGGGTCTGCCGGTGGCGCGAGATCAGGACGCCATCCCGGTTGAAACTCTCGCTCAGCGTCACCGTGGAGCCGTCCGCATTCACGGTGGTACCGCTTTCCTCCCTGCGGTCGACCGTGCCATTGCCGTCCAGGTCGGCTTCCGTCTCGCGCTGGCGCCCGTCCGCACTGACATCCATTGTCACCGAGCTGGTCAAAGTGCCCGGCTTGGCTGCGTTGTCCGGCACATAGTCCCCGCTGCCGGTCAGCCAGGTCTCGGTCCGGCTGCCATCGGCGTGCTCATCAATGCTGTGCTGCTCGACCGCATCAGCGTCGCCGTCACCATCAAGATCAGCCGTTTCCGTCCGGGTCAGCCCATCACCAGAAACGACACTGGTTGCCGACCGCAGCACCGAACCGTTCTTGGACAGTTCAGACACGGTGATAGTTTGCTTGCCGGCTGCGTCGATCAGCCGGTCTTCGCGTTCGTCAAACCAGCCCCCGCCGCCGCTGTCACGCTCAATCACCGTCAGAGCGCCATCGGCGCTGGTTGTGGTCCTGGTACGGTTCTCGAAAACCCCGTCATCGGCACTCGAACCAGTGTAATTCCGCACGTCCTCAACGCGGTCGCCATCAGCCTGGATAGCCACCGTGATAACCTGCACCCGGTCCACAATCCCGTCACCGTCGTCGTCATAGCTGTTGGTGGTCTGCGATCCATCCCCGGCCGTAACCGAGGTCATCTCAAAGGCAATCGAGCCATCGCTGTTATAGGCCGTCTGGACCAGTGTCCGGGTGCCATCGGCAGCAGTGGTATCTTGTGTGGCCTCCACCCTGTAGCTCATTGCGTCACCGGCCAGCGTGACATCGCCCGCCATACCAGTAGTGCCATCGTCGCGGGTGAACGTTGTTTGTCCGGTAATCACCGAACCATCCGGCAGTTCGATCCGGGTGGTATCCGCCACAACATTGATCGATGTGATCCCGGCCTCGGTCAGTGACTGCGCGTCCAGGGAACCATCAGCCAAAGTGACCATCACCTTGAATTTGCTGAAGTAAGACTCGCCGTTTTCATCCAGGTCACTGGCGTCGAAAACACCGTCGCCATTGGTATCGAAGTAGGAGGCCAGCACCTCAATGTCGCTTACCGCGGACGGGTCCCATTCGGTGAAGATATACTGCCAGTCTTCCCGGATCTCATTCCAGTCTTGGGGATCATAGAACAGAACCCCGTTCCCCGCAGCCGCCCAGGCAGTGCGGTTTTTCAGCCCGTCGCCGTTGCCGTCAAAGAAGATCTGAGACTGGGAGAGCTCAGTGATTTCGATGTTCTCGGTTTCAAGTGCGAGGATTATTGGAAAATTAGGAGCATCCAAATCAGGAGGGTTTCTCCCCCAGTCCGCATTAACACTAGAAAAAGCATTTTCTAGCGCGCGGTCGTAGGCACGTTCGCGGTCAACTATACTTTGCTGATGAGAATCTCTTTCTGCAGCGGGAGTGGCCATCGCACGGTCCACTTCGGCAGCCTTAGCCGTTACATCCGCAGTTTGAGCCGTTGCTCCCACAAGCCCCTTTGCCGCTTCAGTTAGACCAAGCCCCACGAGACCAGCGGCAGCAGCCGGCCCAGTTGCAGCAATACCCCCAATTGTTGCCGCTGAGGTTGCTACCGCGGCCGCCGTGCGCCCAACAACAGCATCAACAGCTGCATTGACTGACAATGCTCCCAAAGACTGAGCAGGATCATCGCTAGTGACCGCCTCCACAATTCCCAGTGTCGTCGCAATTCTGCCAAATGTCTTGCCAAGGCCTTCTAACGCTTCTGCTGCTTTGGTATTGTCCACAAGTCCTGTTGCAGCCTCAGTTGCCGTCTGGGCGTAGCCAAAAGCGGTGTTACCATCCTTTGCAGTCGCGTTAATGGCGTCCTTTCTTCCATCAGAAGCTGGCCCGGTGGTGCCGCCAAATGAACTGGTATCCGTATGGCCACCATTGGGGCCGAGACCATCCAGGCCAGGGTTGGGAGCGGGTCCTGGCCGCCCTGAAAGACCTCCAAAAGAAGAAGTGTCAACATGACCGCCGTTAGGACCTAAGCCCTTGTCTTTGTTTCCTTCAGGGCCTCGGCCTCCAGGCCCGCCTCCAAAGCCCCTTCCCGGACCGGATCCGGCAGTTCCGTCTTGGTTGCCGGGGCCACCACCACTTTCTCCAACTCCGTAGCCGCCACCTGGAGAGGAATCATTTCCCCCTTTTTCGCCCCCCTTATTACCGCCTAGGTTGCCGCTCGGAGACGCATCTCCCCCTCCCTTGTCACCTCCTTTATTGCCACCAGAGGAGGAAGGGCCCGCCCCACCACCAATACCAACAAATCCACCATCTGGAGAAACTGTCATTTCTATTTCCTCAAATTTTATTATTAAAGTGGCACAAGTCACTTTAAAAAGTTATTCTTCTAAGGTTGGAGTGAATACTTACGACAACTAGCGCATCCGTTTTTCAAAGTCAGCTGCGCTGAAAACCCATTCTGATGCAGATTGAAGGTCTTCATCGGCAACGTTCAATGACTTTCTGATATAGTAATACGCTCTCAAAAAAATGATATCTGCCAATGTTGCTTCAGTGAATTCAAGATTCAAATTCAGCGCACTCGGCACGTCACCTTCGAAGGGGAACAGTCCGGAAACCAAAAGAAGCTGCTTCGAAAGGCAACGCTCCAAGTCATCTGGGGGAGTGAAAACATATGCCTTACCTTCAGCTTCTCGTGTCTCAAGCGAGACCGTGCACATTGTAGCTGAAAACAGCTTCCTCAAAAATCCCTTACCCCCTTCGGTCGGCAGCTTGTCGAAACGCCGACTCGAGTACAAAGCAATTGCATCCTGATCGCCAACTTGCCGCGCTTTTCGCAAGAGAAAATCGGCGTCTCCTACAAATATTATTAGATTAGCTGTTTCGGCTTGCGTCACAGGTTTAGCCTCTATGCCACCTTCAGCAAAAACGTCATACAATTCTTCACCGGCCTTGAAAAAGAAGTATGGCGTCTGCGCTTCTGTCGTGGCCACAAAGTGGTAAGTCAGCTTCGCCTCCGGCCAATAAAATGGTTCAAAACTGCACGAATCGCACCCCAATACCGATTTCGTGAAATCGCGAGCTAATGTGGCGTCATTTAGCAACGGTGAATAATCAACAGGTTCATTTCGCGATACTCGATAACCATCCAAAATCCATCCCGAAGAATCAATCGAGTATCGCTTGAATCCATACTTCTCAATTCTGTCTGGAGAAAAGATTTCAGAACCAATATTTGGAAGATTGGAGTCCGCTTCGGCAGTTGACACTCCAACAGTCAGGAAAGATGAACAAATGGCAGCGAAAGAAAAAGTGTGATTGAGCTTGTTTCTCATTTTACTTTGGCATCTGAAAAGTTGGTGTTGGAAACTCATAACAGCGTGACTCACAGGCTTGGCTGCTCGCCTTTTCCAAGGCTCCAATGGTAAGCCCGCGCTCTTCCTCCTCACAAAAGAACGAATTGGCACCAGCTTTCCTCTTGCGCTTCTCGCGCAAGAGGAAAGCTGGAATGTCTTCTCCACTCTTTGACACACTAAAGTAACAGTGGAGGTGGCATTTGGCATGTTGCGCTACAGTCAGTTAGTTCGATTTGCCGCACGCTACCCGCGAGAGTTCCGACTATGCAAGCCCCTTCGGTGGAAAATCTATTCTATGCCGTCACATGGCTTCCCACGTGTCTGGCGCAGCACTGCACGAAAAAGGTGCATTTTCAGCTTTCAACATACAGGAAACGGGCGTTTTTCAGACGGCTACCTCGGCGATTTTGTGCCTGTTGAGTTTCAACGGCAATCCAGCCTGCTTTTTGCATCCAGGAATCTCCGTGCGAAAATTTGCATTCAGTCGCGAGTTGCCAGACTGCTTTCCATGCTTTCAGGATAGCCGAAAAGTTACTGGCGGAAGATCCGCTCTGCGAGCATCTGATTGTGCTCCGGAGCCACTGGGGCAGTCTGCTGCAGACCATCTGGCGGGATGGCAAGGGGGGACTTTTCAGAAAACGACTGAAACAGGGCCGGTTCGTCTGCCCCACTGCACAAGGCGGCGAGATCAGCATGACACCCGCTCAACTGCCAATGTTTCTAGAAGAGACTGATTGCAGATACCGCAATAGACCTGGAAGCCTTTGAACGCCGGTATGGCTGTTACGCCGGGCAAAGTGCGCCCCAAAGTAAGGCGCTTCAATACCGAGCTGCCACTCCTGATGGCCCTCGCCACGCGGGCAGCGAAAGTTAAGAAACCCCGCTCCTAACACCCCCTGTTCCACTCATCGACCGCCCGGTTTGTAGCGATCGAGCCCGCAGCTTGTGTAAGTGTAGTCCTGCAACAGGACTGGATCAGTCACGCACTTTAAGCTAGTAATTTTCCTGAAGTTCGCAATCACAGGAAAGAACCGCTGCTTGGCCACCCACATTTTGGCGCTGTTTTCTCCAGTATACATGGCTATGTGGCCGGACATATGAAAACGCGCTCCTGCAGCTTGCTGCGTTATGTGTGGACCTTCCATGAGGCCCAAGGGGCCGAATTGGGCGTTGCTGGCCCGATCCCTTCGAGAGGGCTGAGCCAAAAGCCCGCCTGTGGAGCGGCGCTTAGCGCCTCAATTTCCCGCCGGGGCCGGAAGGCGAGGACTGCTCTTCCGGTCTTTCTGATCGCGATCCTGGCTCCTGTGGCGGCCTCTGCTGAAGGGTGGTCCAGCTCAAGCAGCTTCAGCCTGAAAGAGACCGCCGAGATCCGGGAAAACCTCGCCTCAGCTCCGGCCTCCCCGAAAGACGGCTGGGACTTCGCTACGCGGGAAAGCGAATGGGTTGCCCTCGATGCATTTGAACGCTCGCTGCCAGGAAAGCAGCCCCCTGCCCCGGCCCTCTTCCGGTTGCCTTCCGGCTCCAGTGTCGAAAAGCTGTTTGCCCTCATCGCCTTTGCTGAAGCACCCGGCGGCCGATATGACGCAATCCACCACGGCGCCAAGGTTAGACCAGGCAAGAAACCCTCGCAGATGACCCTTGCGGAAATCTACACCTGGATCGACCGCACACCGAGCCAGCCCCATGCCATCGGAAACTTCCAGATCATACCTTCAACCTTGCTTAATCTGCAGAAGCGTCTCGGCTTGCCTGACGGAGCCCGCTTCAGCCGTTCGACACAGAACCGGATGGCAGCTCTCCTGATCTCTGACGCCGGGTATCAGAAGTTTGCGTCTGGCAGGATTTCACGTTCCGCCTTCATGGACAACCTGGCGCGTATCTGGGCTGGCCTGCCGCTGGCGTCCGGCAAGTCTGCTTATCATGGATATGCCGGGAACCGCGCGACCATCACGCGGGCTTTCTACGGCAAGCAGATGGAAAGGATCTTTGGCTCCGGAACAGCGCGGATCACTGCAGCTTCTCCGGTGGCCCAAGCAAAACCAATGAATACAGGCTGGACACGGCTGGGGCAATGATCCGGATCATCACCACCCCCCCTGGTTACCGCACTGGCATTACAGGAGCGGGGTTCAACTCTTCCAGTTTTGTGCGGGCTTGAGACAGGCAAATGGGAAGCCTTCATAACGCAAGAGGCAGCTTTCCAAGCTTCTGAAAGATGGCGCTGAATGCGACATGCAGGCGGCC
>NZ_JCATZN010000017.1:0-25327 GCF_059694505.1 Leisingera sp. ANG49 | reverse complement strand
TCCGCGGTGGCCGTGGTCGGCACCGGCTCAAAGCGCACTCTGGCGGTGGGGGCGTCATAGGCCGGGCGGAAGTAGGCCACGAACTGGGGCAGGGACTGGATCTCCGCCGGGGTGACAATCGCGCGCTGGGTACGGCGGCCGACAATGCCGACACCGTCGCGGGTATCGTGCGCGCCCAGGGTGATGTTTTCCTGCTGCTCGATCACATCCTCTTCACCGAGCGAACGGGAAGAGCGCTGCGCCGTGTTGTAGTCGGGCGTGTTGAAGACAACCCGGTTGTTGAGGACACCGGAAATCGTCTCAGCAGCCTTGCCGCCATAGATATCTTCCAGCTGGGAGAAAACCTGGTAGCCGACAACGAAGGCGCCGCCGAACTGCCGGATCTCTGCAAGGCTCTTGGGCAGGAAGGGCATCTTGTTGAGGGTTGGCACTTCAT
This sequence comes from Leisingera sp. ANG49, assembly GCF_059694505.1. Taxonomy (NCBI): domain Bacteria; kingdom Pseudomonadati; phylum Pseudomonadota; class Alphaproteobacteria; order Rhodobacterales; family Roseobacteraceae; genus Leisingera; species Leisingera sp. ANG49. The sequence continues at coordinate 24,891 of NZ_JCATZN010000017.1, read as the reverse complement.
CGAGGAAGAACCAGACCTTGGGGTCGCGGCTTTCCTCGGTCGTCATCAGCGCGTTGGCGGCCACCTCAAAGACGGTTGAGACGATGTTACGCACCGCTGCAGACTGCTCCGCGTTGCCGGTCAGAAACACAAAGCCGGGCCGGTCCTGCACAACCCAATCCCGGATCGAGAAAGGTTCGGCATCATCGCGCAGGTATTCCAGAAACCGCAGCTCGGTGATCATGTTGGCGCGGATCGAGCCGGAAGTTTTGGCAACATGCTCTCCGAAGAAATGCGCGCCGGGCGTCGCTGCCACCAGCTTGCCCAGCTCCTCTGAGGGAATGTTCATGATGGCTTTGCGAAGGTCCGCGTTGGTGGTCTGTCCGGCCTTTGCCAGCTCGCGGGCGGCGTACTGAAAGACCAGGCGGGCGGATTGGGTCCAGAAACTGTCCATGGCGCCTTGCTGATCCGGGATCATCACCTCGGCGATCTGTGCAAAGCCTTCCGGTGACACCACCTCGTTGAAGGGAGACCAGCCAGCAGAGCGCTCATCGAAGGGGTTGAGGATGATGTCTTGTTCCGGGTCGTAGTGGTCGCGCAGCAGCCCGCCCATACGGTCATAGATGATGGCCCGGCCGCCTGCCGCGCGGATGGTGTTCAGCAGCTCGTGCATGGCGTTGGTCTTGCCAACACCGACGGTGCCGGTGATGCCGATCTGCGCCTCCACAGCATTGGGAGGGAACTCGATCCCGGCCAGCGTGTAGCGGGGGCCAGTCTTCGAACCTTTGCCAAAGCGCTTTTCGTAGCCGCGCCATTTCCGCTTGGACCAGGCTTTCAGCTCCTTGGCCGTAACAAGGCGGGCGCCCCGGATATGCTCTTCCTCCTTCAGCGACCGGCCGACCATGGCGAAGACAGCGAAGGTGAAGGCAAATGCTGCGGCAGCGGGCACAATCGAGAAATAGAGGAAGCGCCAGGCATTGGCCGCGTAAAGCTCATAGATCTTGCGTAAATCGGGGTCTGCATAGATCTGTCCAGCGGTGCGCTTCACGCGCTGCCCGCCGAGATCCACATAATTGAGTTCGCGGAGTTCGGTGCCGCGCTGTTCGACATTGAATTCCGCAATCCAGTAGATGCCGGTGAGCCGCACCTTATCCAGCTCGTAATTCAGGGCGACCAGGACCAGAAATGTGATGGTGAAGGCGGCGGCGGCCATTGACGTGCTGTACTTGAGCACCTGTGTTGCCATGCGGGTCCAGTGTTGTGTTGTCTGGCCGCCTCTGACAAGCTGGGTATGTCCTCTGTTGCCCATGACGTATTCCCTCGTTTCGTTGCAACGCGAGCTTCCGGTGGCTCGGGACACCCGCGGCATTTCGCAAATTGTTGTTTCCAAACGGCAATAGCCGGGGTGGCGCGGCCCGGATGTCTCCTGGGCCGCGCTGCGAGCGCTCCGCGCTATAATGCTGTTTATGTTAAATAAGTCAGTCTATCTGACCTGAATTGCGCCTGCTAAGCGTGCGGCTGACTGATGCAGTATTGCCGGTACGCATCATGCTCAACGCCTTTGACCAGCGCCGGTTCCCAGCCTTTTGCAGGGTCATAGACGCGCATGGCCATCAGAGCGTTTTGCGGCGGCTCGTATGTGCCGAAACGGTTATTGGCGGTGAACCGGGCGCAGACGAAGAAATCCTTTTCCGGGAACGGCCACAGGATGGCCGCGTAGCGGACCGGTCCTACGCTCACATCTTTGGCGGTGTCTCCTTCAGGAACATTTGCGACCAGCCATTGCCGCAAGGCCGCCGAGCTCTGGGACTTGGATGGGTCGCCAGCCGGAACAGGTTTCTCGGAGGTGATTGCGTGTTTGTCCGTCACGGAGCCGTCATTCAGGCAGCCGGAAAGCGCTGTTGCGGCGAAGATAGCGGGGATTAAGTGCTTGAGTTTCATGCTCGTGGTTTCCTTTTTGCGGGCGCTTCGGCAGCCGTTGGCCACGGCGCCGGCGACGGATCGCTTGATCGTTTTCATTGGAAATTTCCTTCTCGAAATATTCGGCCCGCCTTTACTCATGGGCTTCCAGCCTGCCTCATTGTTCACATCAGAATTGCCAGGTTCCAGGACCGGAGACCGGCCGCTAGCCTGGGCTGCATGGAAGCCAGTTGGCGGTGGGTTTTAAACTCTTTGGAGAACGGGGTGCGTTGTTCCGTTAAAGCCCGCCGCTGATTTCCCCTTCATATTCAAACTGCCTGTCCGGTTTCCGGTGCGCTGGCAATTGCTAGAAGCCCAGGATATTGCCCGGGGTCCGGGAGATATGTCCCATGCACCCGGCCAGCCCAATCAGTTCCGCCGCTGCAACTGCTTGCTTGATCATCTTCATTATAAATATCCTTCTCGAAATATTCGGCCCGCCTTTACTCATGGGCCTCCAGCCTGCCTCATTATTTACATTAGAATTACTAGGTTCCCCGGTCGAAGACTGACCGTTATTCTAGGTTTGCTTGTAAACTGGTTTCAGCGGCGGGTTCTTGTGCTCACTAGTGAGTTCCCCCCAATGAATGTGCATCCCCACTCTAAGTGTGCATTTCTGTAAGAATCCGCTGCTGATTTTTTTCTCTCAAAATTCGGCTGCCCGAAGGTTTCCGATACGCTGGAAATTGCCGGGGCCTCGGAGGTCTGGCCATGCACCCGGCCAGTCCCTTCAGTCCCGTCACTGCGACGGTTCGATAGATCATCTTCACTGTAAATTCCCTTCTCGTAATGTGCGGCCGCCTTTACTCCTGGGCCTGATTACGTAACCTGATTTTCAGAGGTGGGCTTTGATTTGCCCTGCTGTAGCTCTCGGAGGCCGCTGACTTAATCCCTAACCTCCAGCCAGCCTCGTTGCTCACATTAGAATTGTTAGGTTCCACAGCCGGAGGCCGACTGTTACTTTTGGTCTGCCTCTCGACAAGGCGTCAGCGGCGGGTTTTGTACTCTTTTGCGAGCGGGGTGCGTAGTGCCGTGAAAATCCGCTGCTGACTTTTCCTATCAAATTCAACCTGCCTGCCTGGTTTCCGGTGCGTTGGTGATTGCCTGAAGGCGGTCCGCCGGAGCCGCGCCGCGGATGATGCCGCCGGGGCCGACGAAATACGGGGTGCCGGTTGCGCCGAGTGCTGCAGCCAGGCGCTTGGCTTTCTCCAGATCTTCTGCGCCAAGACCCTCCTGCACCGCAGCGGTAACTTCCTCCGGATCATGGCCCAGCTCCGCCAGCGTGCGGATGGTGGTGGCTGCACTGGCCTTGCCTTGAACCGACATCATGGCATCGGAAAATTCGCGGTAGGCGTCTACGCCCTTCAGCGCTTTCAGTGCCAGCGCCGCCTTGGCGGTGAAGGTCGATTCCTTGCCCAGGACAGGGGTTTCCATGAGCACCAGCTGCAGGTCCGGCATGGTTTCCTTCAGAGAGGCGACAACGGGGTGCGCCCGGCGGCAATACCCGCAGTTGTAGTCCTGAAATTCCACCAGGATCGGCTTTTCCGGATCGAGACCTTCAAACAGCTCGTCAGCCACCTTGGCGATCAATTCCTGGTCTTTCACGGCTTTGGCGGCTTCTTCCTTTGCCTCAAGCAGGGCAAATACTTCCAGAATGATGTCCGGGTTGCGCAGAAGCGCGTCACGCACTTGGCTGTCAAACTCGAAATCGGTCTGCGGCGTTTCGGCGGCAGCAGGGGTCCCGAGGAAGGTAAAACCCACTGCTGCCGCCAAAGCTGCCTTGCCCCATGTTGTGTTGCTCAAAATCATTGCCCGTTTCCTTTCTGTTCTTCGAATTGCTGCGGTTTCATTGCCTGTTTAGGAGTGCTTTGCTATGCTTGCTCGCCCTAAGGAGAAGTCCCTATGCGACGCCTGATGACGAAATTCTGGAAGGAAATCGCCTACCTGGTGGGCTTCGCCGTGCTGGTTGTTCTGCAGTTCGAAACCATTGGTATGATTTATCTCAGCGCAGGCGCTGTCTGGTTTGTCATCTGTTTGCCGCGGAATAGCAGATCCGACTACGCGAACCGCGACGCTACTGGCGCTGAAGATTATTGTGTCCGCCAACGCCAAGAGCGCTACCTGAACGACCATTGGACACGGAGCTATCATGGCTAACCTCATTCGCCTTCCCTCTTGCGTCCGGTGAAAATGTGGCCGCCGATCTGAACATTCTGGTGCCCGCGGGCCTGCGACTCTCGTGAGATCCAAGTGGGTACCTCATTGGTTTGTTCCCCGGCGGCTACATGCGCGGCCATACCTTTTGGCGAGTAATAGTGTGTCGCACCGCCGGTAACGTCGGGGATCTGTCCGGCGGCAACACCGTCGACGATCCGGCCGATCCGCTCATATTCCGCGCTGCCCTCTTCGAGTTTCGTTGGCAGGCTGTTTCCGCCAACGCCGTTGTTCCAGGCGGAGAACTGTTTGAGCTGCAGACTGACCTCGGCCGGATTGTCGCCCCAACGCTCATCTGCAACCCGGTTCATGATCACGTGCGCCACAGCGGCCTGCCCTGTTTCACTTTCCCGTCCAGCTTCTCCGGCGATGGTCCGGATCATCACATCCCGGTCGTAGTTGGAGAGCTGAGGTGTGCCGGTGATCGCAGAGGATACAGCCGAGCCTGCGTCGAGAACGCTGTCCACGATGTCCTCTCCGGTCGTCCAAACCTTCTGAAGCGCGCCCGGAACCACTCCGAAATCCTGACCGTCTACCACTGTGCGCTCATTTTCTGTCGCCTTGGAGGTTGCCTGCTCAGACAAGGCAGTCCTATGGTTTTCCATGGCCCCTTGAACCTTGGTGGTAGCCTCGGTGATCCGGCCAAATTCCTTATGATGATCCATGCCGCTCGATGGCAGGCGCTGGGTGGTGATTTCTTCCTGCGGGCGCGTAAGCGTGTGGGCCTGGGCCAATCCCGGGTTTGGCCGATCCAGGCCAAGCTCCTGAAGCAACCCGGGCAGAACTTTCCCCACGGCAGCCTCCTGGGCCTTCACGCCGGAGGTGGATTTTGGGTTGAGGAAGCCGGAGATCTGCTGCTCGCTGTATCCAGCCTCACGCCATTCGCCGATCACCGCGTCGGTCAGCTGGCCGTCATAGCTGATGCCGTGCGAATAGAGATTGCTTTCCGCCGAGGCCAGAGTTTCGGCTTCTTCCCGTGCTTCAGCATAGGCGTTACCCCTGCGCTGCACATTGTCGATGCTCCAGCGCTCGCCGCCGTCTTCGGTATTGGTCAGGCTGCTGTGTTCGCTGGCCCGGATCGAGTTCACGGCATCGCCGTATTTGGCAACTGTTTCCGTCAGTCCGGAATCCCGGGCTGCTTCTGCCACCCGGCGGTAGGTATCGGTATCCATGCCCGTTCCGGCGACACTACCTTCAAGACGGCCCGACAAACCACTTTTCCCCGCTCCAATCTCGCCTTTCAAATCATCGGCAAGCGCGATCCTGTATGCAGCGTCCACCGAAATTCCGTGCTCGTTAGCGAAACGCTCCACTGCTGAATGCGCTTCCCGTGCTTCTTGTGTCCACCTATGGCTTTGCGATGTGGAACTATCGCTGGCGGTGCTGGTGCCGGAGGCTGAGGAGCGGCCGAAGTTTGCATAGTTCGCGGCGGTCTGATTGAGCGCCATGCTCCACTCATCCCGCAGCGACGTTGCGTTGCGGATTGCCGCCTCTTTCCGGTCGGACACCTCTTCCCGGATGGTCTGGCCCACCCGTGCCGACATGCCGCCGGTTGATTGGGCGGTGCCGGTGGCGAAGGTCGAAGAGCCATCAGCGTTGACGGTCCGCATCGCGCCATCTGCCATCCGCACGGTGGACGCCCCCGCATCCCGCACGGCGGAGGTGTTCCACTTGTTGGCCGCGAAGTTGTTCATGCTGGCATTGGAGAGGGAGATATTGCCGGTGGCCGCTTCGCGGCCCGATTCAATGGCGGCCCCCTGCCCCACGTTCAGCATCGAGGTCGCAAGCCCTGCCATGCGGCCTGCACCGAACAGGATCACCGTGGACACAAACGGCACAGACATCATCAGGTAACCTGCGACGGTGCCCACATCCTGTTCGACCGCCCGGACGCCCAGGTAATTGGCGAAGGTCAGGGAATAGTCGAGGGAGCCGGTGCTGAATGAGCCCATTGCCTCCCGGTAGTAGCCGGAGCTGGCTTTCATGACGATGGAATGCAGGATGGCGGACAGCGGATCCCAGGCGGCCAGCCAGAGGAAACCCCCGAAGTAGCCCTTCATGACACTCCAGACCAACGGTGTCATCATCATGATCATCGCCAGCGGAAACGCCGCGTAGTAGAGCGATTCAAAGACGATTTTCAGAAGCGGCACCCATTTCAGGGCGGTGATCCCCACGGAGCTGTAGCTGGCCGAGGTCTGAGCTTCCGTCCGGGCTGCCTGATAGGCGGTCATAGCAGCGTTGTTGCCGGAAGAAGCAATCAGCCGCTGCACCGCACCGTCCAGCGAATTGACCAGCATGGTTTGCCGGATAGTTGCCTGGGCGCCGGCCGAGGTCATGCCAATAAAGGTCTGAAACTGATTGAGAGTCCGCCGCATGTCGGCCGCGGAAAGCGCGGGATCTGCAGCGAAGTGGCTTTGATCCATCGCCGCGGCCTTCTGGAAGAGGACATTCTGCACTTCATTGTTGAGACGGGTGCTGATCTGCGGCCAGCCGTCCGCGCAGGTCGTGGTTTCTTCCAGAACCGGATCATAATAGGCCAGAGATTGCGGGACATTGGCGCCAATGTATGCCACCAGATTGCCCGCCTGGCCCAGCTCGCCCACATCGACAATGCCGATGTTCGAGCCATCCACCATGCAGTTTTCCATAAAGTTAACGAGCGTTTCCTGAACAACCGGAGTGACAGAGCGCCAGCGGGCGGCTTGGCTCAGAATAGTGGAGCCAAAGAGCATTCCGGATTTCTGGTAGGTCAGGTTGTCCGGTGCAGTGAGCAGCGTTTCCATCACATCGGTGAGCGAAGCGCTGGCCCTCGATGTCAGAGACCCGACCCAGGCCACGGACCACGGCACATTGTCCACGGTGCCGTAGATGCCAAGCGGCACGGTGGAATCCATGATGATCACGCGCGCCCTAGGGCCAAGGCCGACGGTAACCACCAGCATCACGCCGATGAAGTAGGTCACCGCCTGCCGTGCTGCTCCGAAAATCGCCAGTTGGAGGCCGGCCACGAGCACGCCAGCGACGATGCCGCCGTAAATCAGTGATCCGAAGTTGCCCGAGCCGGTGAAGGCCGCGAGGTAGTTGAAGACATCATAGAGATAGTAGCCGCCGCCAACTGTATGAATTTCGAGTTCGGGCATAGATCACTGCCCCCCGGTCTGATTAATGATGTTGCCGAAAATCGCGTTGGACGATGCAGCCAGTTCACCCCTTGCGAGGCTCAGACGCTCCAGGTTGCGTAGGGCTTCCGCGTATTTCCGCTGTGCAGACGCCCGCAGGTCCTGAAGCACGCCTTTGGTCTGGCGTACCGTGTCCTGAAACTCCCGGTTGATGTCACCGGCAATATCGACGTTGGCGGCCGAGTTCAGGATCTCGTTCATTCCCTCGTCAATGTAGGCAATCGCCAGATCGACCGCGACCAGCTCCGCCATCGAGTTGATGTCGTCCTGGACAAACTCGTATTTGTAGCTCTTGGCCGTAACCAGGTGCTTGTAGACCGGAATGGTGGTCAGGTTGATGAGCGCAATGGCCTCGTCCGGTGGGGCGGTATCGTTGCTGATAGCATCCGAAAGTCCCTGGATCGCTTCAGCCGTGACAGAAAACAGTGCATTGCGGGCAGCGATAGTCCTGTTTCTGAAAACCGGCTGCAGGCAGTCATTTGTTTCATCGCACTGAAGGCTTTTGTAGGCGCCGCCCTCAACCAGGGATTTGGCAGCATCCGGAGACAGGGCGCGCGGCGGAATTGTGCGGTGCGTTGGGCTTTCGTCATCATCTTCAGGAGACACGGTGATGATCGTGCCCGTGAGCGTCATGAAGAATTCTGCGATGCGCGGATTGGAAGCAAGGAAGTTGTTTTTCTTCACCGCGCGCCACGCATAGTTCACATCAGTTGGCACTTGCTCAGCTAAGGCCCCGCTTGCGCGCCCCAGCGTCGAGTTATGCTGGCCGCCAGTGCCGCAGCCGTGGCGGGAGGCAACCCGGTCTGCAAACCGGCCAGTATAACCGCCAATAGTCTGGCAGACGTGCTGGGATGCCCCATCCATTTTGGGCCAGAGCGAGGCAGTGAGCAGTTGCCCTGCTTCGCAGGAATTGATGTTTCCCGCGTTCACCTGCTGGATCAAATCCCGCAGTTTGGCGACGATTTCCTGCACCGCAGGCGACAGGCTTTCCAGTGCCAGCTCGAATGCAAAACCGGCGGCGTTCTGCATAATCGCTTCCATGAGCGCGATAAGCTCCTCTTCGGTGATGAAAGAGAAGGCGCCGCCGAAGATGTCGATGCCGCCGCACCCCGCGCGAACGGACGGCAGTTGAATGGCTGCAAGCTGGCTGTTGCGCGGCCGGGTGCGCAGATAGAGGGAGCCAAGCGTGGCATAGCCCGCTTGCTGGCCTTTATAGGCCGTCGGTTTTGTGACGTTCACACCGCCGCCAGTGCGCTCCCAGAAGTTCTTGAGGTCGTTTCCGATGTCTGCACTGACAGGTCCTGCAGCAAGGAGCGCGGCCGCGGTCAAAAGGTTCAGAAGATTGCGTTTCATTGGCCTGCCTCTTCCTGCTGATGGCTGTTGTCTGCCTCCTGTATTTTGGCTCCTGCGGAGGCGGCGGCTTGCTTGTCCGGCCCAAGGCAACCTTGCTGCGGGAGATCCGGCATCGCGTCCTCGTCGAGCCAGAGCCAAGCAGGATAGGTGCCTTCTGCAGCCACTTCGCGCAGGGCAGCGACCGCATTGGTGTCTGCGGCGGGATCAGCAACGAACAGCGAAACCGGGCTTTCCAGGTCGGTCAGCACCGCGCAGGCAATCGGGGTCTCATGGTCGAGGGTGAACCGCTGGGACTTGAGGAAAGCGCGCCTGCTCTCTGTCAGTGCCTGGATCAGCTGATAGTCGCGGATGGTTTCAAACGGGATCCAGTTTGCAGTGACCAACATCATGCCGATTTCCCGCAGAACGGGGTAGCCAGCTTTAGCCACACTAAAGGTGGCGATCACCATCACATGCACGTCACCCAAAGCGTCCGCGAGCATGAGCTGATCCGCAAACACCTTTTCAAATTTCCGCACCAGGTCCTCTTCCGCGAAGAAGGCGCAGTCCGGCGCGTGTTTGAACAGGAAGCGCGCACCCATGCGGGTGGCTTCATGGCTCTTGTATTCGGCCACAACGAGGCCAAGCGGGGCCGTACCGCGCGCAGGTGCCTGAAGGCCGCGCAGGAGCTTGGCCCGGCGCGCGGCGTTTTCTTCTTTCCGCTCCGCCTTCCAATAGTCCGGAACATAGAGAATATCTCTCAAGTCTCTGGACTTGGCGGACTTCCCCGCGGCTGCGTTCAAAAGTGCACGCTGTACCGGCCCCCACCAGCGTTTACCCTGCATAGCCGGGGTCCAATTCACCAGGTCCGCCTCATGCCACAGATATTGCAGCAGGCTCGACAGGCCGAGCTTGCGCGGGCTGGCCTTGGCCTCGGTCGGCTTTTTCCCGGAAGGCGCGGGTGGTGCCGGGCGCTTGCTGCCCATGGTCAAAGGGAAATCGACCTTCAGCGTCGTGGTGCCGCTGTCCAGATCTTCCTTGATCGCGCTGCCCTGCACCTGGCTGAGGCCCGAGAGATCTTCCGGCGGCAGGAAAGACTCGCAGCCGGGCGCATGTTCCGCACCGGTGCCCGGCATCCGCTTCAGAATGAACCGGCCATTCACGCAGGCCACATACATTTGCGGGGCCGGTTTCCGGCAGCCGCAGGTAATGCGGCTGTGTTCCTGATGCGCCCGGCCAAGGAGGTTCTGGCCGTCGCCGGTTGCCGGATCCACTGGGATATTGCCGATGAAAAACACCATTCTGCCTGCTCCTTCACTGATACCGTTCGCCCATGGGCACTTCCCGGACCACGTAGATGCGCTCCAGGATTTGATCCTCTGTCAGCAGTCCGCCCCCGATCAGCTGGGTTTCCCCGCTGGCGGCATCGACAATGGCGATGAAGGGGCGCGGCTTGTCCGCGAGTTGAAGGGCCTCAAGCTGGCCCGAGTCCTGAACCGCGTCCGGGAAGTATTCGATGGGGCTGCCATCGGTGGACACGGCCAGAATTTCAACGCCATAGGCATTGCGGATGCCATCGAGGATCTGCGCCTGCGCGAGGCACAAGCGGCAGTCCGCAGGATTGTCATAGACAAAGATCAGACCGGCCTCTTGAGCCGCCCGGCGCAGAGCCGCCTGCTCCGCCGCATTGCGCTGGTCCTGATAGATGTTGGTTCCCATCTGGGTCAGCGGACGGCGGGTATTGGCATCGAGGTGGGGCGAGCCGAACAGCACCCGCTGCCAGACGGCTGCGAAACGCGCCGCCTGCTGCGCCATCTGCTTGTTCACCTCCATATACGCCTGCACGTTTTCCGGTGTCGGATCGAGAATGGCACGGTGCTTCAGCTCGTCGGCGTATTCCCGGAACGCCTCGATCTCCTCGGTGGCCGTCAGCTCTTTCGGTTCTTCCGGCTCCTGTGGTTCTTCCCTGGCTTCCTGTTCCGGTTCCGGTGCGGGCTCTGGCTTAACCGGCTCCGGTTCAGGTTCCGGATCGCAATAGAAATGCCAGCCGTCGACCTCTTCACCATTGCAAACCAGCCCCGCACTGGAGGGGTAGGCTGCAGTGGCTAGAAGTGCGGCAAGGGTCAATGGTTTCAGCATCAGCCTGTCCTCCCGGCTGCGGCGAGAACAGCGGTCCGCACGGACTGCGCGTAGTGGCGCGCATTGCGGTAACCGGTAATCTGGCCTGCAATTTCCCCGGCAGCTTGCGAGTAGATCAGAGTGGTGGGGAACTCGGTGATCTGCGCGGCAACCGGGTGCGTTCTGGCATCGGTTGCTTCCGCAAACGGCGGGATCGGCCGTGCGTCATGCGAGGCAACCAGGACCGGAATGCCGGCGGGCTGGGTCATAGCCGCCAGAACCGGCGCGGCGGATTTGCAAAAGGAGCACCAGGACGCCCCGATGAAGATCACACCAACACCGGGATTTTCCTGAGCCCCGGCCAAAGCTGGCACCGCCGCTGCTGTGAGGCTGGACAGAAGGAAGCCACGCCGGTTCATTGGCCCAGCTCCCCGAATACATTCTGCACCTGGCTGTCGGCCGACGGGAAGCGATCCTCATAGAAATCCTGCAGGTCTTCGGCGACGGGAACCTGAATATCGCTCATGATGTCACCGAAGACAGGCGACAGATCCATTTCCTCAATGTCCACATTCCCGAAATCTTCAATGGTGACATAGCCGCAGTTCGCAGAGTGGGGAGAACCCCAGCCCTGATTGACTTGTTTCTTGAACTCCTCGATGAAGACCCGGCCGAATTTCGAGTTGTAGGTGCAGTAGTGGTAGCGCCTCTTGACGCACGCGCCCAAAACCTTCTGCTGGCAGGTAACGCCGACAAAACGGGTCGCGCCCGCTTCCCGCTTGTCCCGCAGGATTGCAGCGGATTCCGGACAGGTGCCGCCGAAGAGACCGCCGGTCGAACAGCAATTCCGTCCCGGTGCCTTGCTGCAGGTCATTGTGGTGCCCTGAAAGAAACGCACATCATTCGGGTCAGTGGCGGCCTGCTCCCGGTATTCTTCCTGCATCTGCGCCAGCACGTTCAGCCAGGCCGCAGATCTGCCGAAGTCATCAGATGTTTCCTGTTCGACCCCGATGCAGTTGTCACCGACACAGACGTTGATTGGCTCGCAGCTGGTTTCCAGATCACCGGAAGAGACGCCGCAGCGGTAGTGATACTCCCGGTTCGTGCAGACCCCTTCGCGTTCGGCAAGACAGGTGTTGCTCTGCAGAATGCAGGTCGGATCGCTTTCCAGCGGCCCGCAATTGGTTTCGCCTTCGCCAACGGACAGGCAGCTGTAAACGCGCTTCCGCTTCCACCAGCTCCGGGAAAAGTCCTTGCGGTTTATGTCGCGGACCTCTGCCCCCTCCTCGGTAATGGTTTCAACCAGCTCGCATTCCTCGTTGCCCTCAAACCTGCCGCAGCGGTTGATGATTTCCTCCTGCGTCGGCCCGAATTCGGTGTTCACAAGCCGCGCCGGGCTCATGTCCTCGTCTTCATTCAGGCAGGAATAGGTCAGCCGCCACTGACGGCATTCCCCGTTGCGGTAATCGACGCAGCGGCGGTCGGTCCTGGTACAGTTGACGCTTGCGCGCGTGGCGGTGCATTCATCCAGCGGAGCGCTGTCACGGCAGGAGCGTGTTCCTGCCTCACGGGAACAATAACTGGTGAGCCGGATACCGCCTGTGGACGCCGTGTCTGTTTCCACACAGCTGTATTCGGCTTCTCCGCAGGTAATTTCGGCCGAGGCGGGGGCAGCCCAGAACAGGAGAGCAAAGAGGAGAAGGAGCAAGCGGTTCATTCGCAAACCTCCGTTCCCACGTTCCTGAAACTGTCACAGCAGTTCCCTTCAAACTCGAAGGTGATCTCTGCCGCTGGATCGCTGACCTCCGGCCGGTACACCAGCCGGGCAACAAAGTTGGTCGATCTGAACCGGCGTCCAGCATCGGGCCGAGCCCGATCGTATGTTCTGAGGTTCAAAAACCGCAAAACATCCCTGTCAATCGAACGATCGGTGTTGAGGTTCACATAGGTGAAGCAGGAGTCGGTAGGAGCACGGCGGCATTCCATGCGGTAGTTGTTGTTGTTGCACCCGCGCTCGCAGACTTTAACCCAATGCCAGCGTCCCTGTTTCCAGGAGCTAAGCCCTTCTGAGACATCCCAGCCGTCTTCCATACTGGGGCTCCCCGCAACGACATCTCGGTAATTGCTTTGCGAGGACAAAGCCCGCTTGGTGATCGCAGCAAGGGGGATCGGGTTAAATTGATGGTTGCATCCCTGAACCTGGTCGAGAGGAACCAGCAAACCATCCCTGTCATTTGCCGGACAGTTGCCAGAGCCGCCACCAAAGTTTCCACCGACAGCATCCGCAAAGGAACCGGCAACCTCGCTGCCGTCGCCAGTGGTGATTTGAAGAATGCCCGAAGCTTGAACATGGCGGATCATCGCGCTGCTAACGGCCAGCCGGTCAGCAATCCGCACAGAAAACGGAAACTTCTTCAGCGCCGAAACATTGCGGTATGACACGTCTGTGCCGGAGTTGACGCGTTGCGCGCTGAATTTCACAGTGGCGCGCTTGCCGCTCCAGGTTACCTCATCAGCACCTGCGAAGCGGACCATCCGCTGGATGCAAGCCGCTTGGTTCGTGTTGACTTTGCATTCATAGACATTGTTCTTTTCGCAAACCTGCACGAAATTCGAGGCCCGCCTGTCGCAGCGGTAAGTGTCGGTACGATCCACCCAGATTTTTCGGATCAGGCGGCAGGTCTTTTCTTCGCGCGCAGGCAGGCTTTCGCAGAACTCGTCGCGCACGTCAGATTCCGGAACTTCCGGCGTGGTGCAGCTGCCGGTTTCGCTGCTGAAGTACCGCCCGGCAATGTCTTCCGCGTTCTCATGCGCCCAATTGGCGTCATCGAACAGTTCCCCCTGTCCGTCGATGTCGATGTCCGGACGGATGAGCGCGCTGTCTTCTGTGGCGCGCAGAACCCGGCCTTGGGTCTTGTCCGCATCGCGGGTTTCCAGAATACGGTCCTCGAAAGTGGTGTGCCTCATGCCCGCCTCTGGCGGCCGGGAGGTTTGAAAAGGCGTCACCACCTCGTTGACCGTTTCATCCCGGAAGGTGCTTCCCGTATTCACAGACCCATCGGCTGCAGCCGCCGCGCGATCCATGAAGGATTGCGCGAAAGCGCCGCTGCCAAGCAGGACGGCCATCAGGGCAAGGGAAAGAGATCTATTCAGCATCTGCGGCCTCCTGCTGAGAGAGCAGCCGCTGGGCCGCAGAAGCGCCGGCCTCCCCCTGTTCCGCGATCAGGCGCAGGGCGAATTCGACCGGTACATTGCCGCCCACCCGGTCATGCAGCGGCACAGGGTCCGCTTCGCATCCAGGTGTTTCGCAGACATCGACCGCTTCACTCATGGCAATGACCTGCGGCACCGATGCGATGCGGAACCGGGTGAACACTGTAGGGTCGATGGAGAAGCCCACGGCATCATCCAGAGAGCCGAACGTCTCTTCCAGGGCGGCTTGAGTTTCATAGACCGAGTTGTTCACGAACCCGCGGAACACGATGGGCAGACCGAATTTCCGGGCTTCAGCCATCATTTGCTGCAGTGACTCCTTGGGCACCGAGAAGGAGGCCAGCAAGAAGATGGTGGCACCGTCGTACCGCACTTCTTCCGCGTCACTGGCAGCTCCCCCGGTGGCATCGGCACCAAGCAAGGCCCTGACACGGGGATCCGTCAGTGCGCGGGTGCGCAGGCCGTCGAAATCGACGTCAGAAAAGGCCCCTTCCGCCTCCTCGAGCGGCCGCAGGGTTTGCCGCAGCACCTCGCCTTGCTGTTTGGCGGTGTCAACGATGGTCGCCAGCGGGGCGGTGATCCGCCCGGTGCTGCCCGGTGCGTATTCGGTCACACCTTCCCCAGTCTCCTGGGCGCCAAGGGAGAGGGGCGTGACAGCCAATGCGGATCCAGCCGCCAGTCCAACCGACAGTCCAGCCATCCGTGCAAAAGTCAGAGTGCGCAGCAATTTCTCTTCCTCCAGAACAGCCAGCCGAAGGATTCCCCTTTGAAGGGGAACTCTCTCAGCCGATCCACGTATTGAGCTGAAAAGCCGATGGGGCCGCAGCCGTACCGGCCCGAGGTTTTCGGGCGCGGGCGCGTCACCTGCATCCGGTACTGGCTTTTCTTGATCACCGGCTGCGATTGGGTTTGGCAAAGCGGTCTTTCCGACGCGGTTTTCCGTGCGATCAGCAGCCTGTGCATCCGGGCCACCATCTTGGTTGCAACCACCTGGCTTGCCATCACCCCGCCAACATGGGCCGCGACATCGCCTTGGATGGGGTAGATCGAGCCGCCGCAGCCGGTGCACCAGAACAGCGCATCCATCGGCAGATTGCCGGAGGACGCCTTGGTGCAATCTGCAGCGCAGGCCGCCTGGGCAATCGGATTGGCAAACAGGATTGCCTCCGGGTTGATCAGGTTGTTCAGCTCCGCATCCTGCCAGAGCGGGTCAATCTCCGAGATATAGGCAACTTCGAACTGCGCGCTCTGCATGCACAGCCCGTCAACGATCACACCAAGCCAGGAAATCAGCGGATAGAAGTAATAATGTGCCTGCCAGCGCGACCCGGTGCTGCCGCCGCTTTGCTGGGTAGCAGAGGATTTGCCCAGAGACAGCAGCCCGAAATCCATTTCAAAGCCCATGTTCACGAAGCAACCGGGCTCATTTGCTACATCGACCAACCGGGCCGGTTCCCAAAGACCAATGGACAGGCCAAGCCGGGGCGGAACACCCGGGCAGACGCAGAGCGGGAAGGTCTGGTTTCTCGTATCCGGGCGGCTGGCGCCAAAGCTCAGGCTCAGGCCGCCGATGGAGATGGGAAAAATGCAGTCCCAGCAAACTTCCGTGATGGGGTTCAGAAACCGCTTGTTGCAGATTGCTGCCGCTTGGGTTGCTGCAAGGGCGAAGGCAAAGGCGAGGATCAAAGCGCGCAGGTTCATTGCAGCACCTCCCCGCCCTTTCCGAGCGCAATTTCTTCCACCTGCATGACGGGATCCGCGCGTTGCACCACGGCAGGCACATTGCGAATGCCGAAACGCTTCACCAGCACAGCATCCTGGTCGAAATAAAACCGGCGGCCATGCTCGCGCATCAGGCCAAGCGGATCACCGTTCACCAGAACCAGAAGCGTGTCCAACTCGCCGCCATCGGCCAGCGCAAAGGCCACCTGGCCGGGATCGTCGCCGTCAAGCAGGACGATGCGCTTTTCAAAGCGGGAATAGGCCAACGGATTAACGACTGTGCCAGCGCGGGCGAAGACCCGGCCCTGATGGTCTGCCAGATCCTCTTTCAGGGTGATCGACATATCGACCTCCCAAACCGCGTATTCCTCCGCTTTGCCGATACCCTGAACCGGATGCGGCCGGTTCACATAGGCCCGCGTGGTGTTCTGCATTTCCTGCCGCATCCGGTTCAGCTCGCCAGCCGCTTCCATTTCCAGGAGCCGGGTCTTGATCGTGTCCAGCAGAGAGGGTTCAGCCACCTCGAACAATGGGCCGTGGGTGCCGAGATCCTTGGCCGCCCCCTGCCCTGCGGCAGCAGCGAGAACCAGAACAGCAGCTTGAAGACGGCGGCGTGCGCCCATTCTGTTTGAACAGGATCCGAAACCGCGGCCTCTGCGCTGCCTGCAGCAGCTCCGAATGCGGTTTCGGATGCGGCTTTTTGTTTTGGAAACAGAATGCGGCGGGGTCATTACCAGCGCTCCGCAAGGTCTGTCCAATGGGGGAATGGGATTTCAAATCCAGCGGCGGCGACTTCCGCCACCGGCCGCGGGCCGATCACTGAATACCGGCTGTCCAGGCTGTCCGGGCTGTCCCCAAACACGGCAATCATGCCGTCCGGCACCACATCGCCCTGCCAGAGCGGTGCAACGAGCGCGCCGTTCTTCCGCTGCCCCTCGACACAGGTTCCATTGATGCAGACGCTATTGCCCAAGCGGCGGACCGGATCGCCGGCTATTCCGGCAATCCGCTTGGTCAGGTAAAGTTCATGCCCGCCGAATTGTCCCTCCAGAACCTCCGGCATTTCAACCGCGACGATGGCACCCGGCCGCAGGATCAGCGGCCAGGTCACCATTGCATAGGCATTGCCTTTCAGGCTGCCGGTCGCATTCACAACCAGCCGCCCGCAGGCAAGCCCGTAGTAACCGGCAGCGGTCACTGCCAGGACAGGCAGGATCAAAACCAGCTTAGAACGCCGCATCACTCAGCACCTTTTTCATGATGATGCCGGTGACATCTGCGGCCTGAAGGCCCGCAGCCGATAGGACGGCGCCTTTACGGACGACAATTTGGCCGGTCTGGCCGGACAGCCGGTCAATTTCCAACTGCACAGCCTGCTGGAACGCTGGGAGTGTGTCCCCGAATTGTTCATCCGGCACCCGGCCATTCGACCAGACCACAAACATGGTCAGGCTCTTTTCCGGGTCGAAAACCGCAACCGCTGGAGGCTCATCACGAAAGACATCCGGAAGCAGCAGGAAAGCAAACGCCGCGGCCTGTGCCATCGCCACAAATCCAAGCCCAATGAGGATTTTCTTCTGCAAGCTCATGCCACTTCCCCCCGCTCAACAAGGGTCTTGATGGCCTCTACTGTGCTCATGCCCTGGGCCTTGTAGTGGTTCATCCGTTCGACCGTGGAGCCTTTCGATGAGAACACCGCCAGCGAGAACGGATCGAGCAGCAGACGCCCGTAGGCAAAGCCCTCAGGCATTTGGATTGCCAGTTCGGAGAACCGGCCCGGAACCGAAGTCAGCGACTTCAGGAGCATTTTCACCGGTGGGTCGATGCTCTGCAGCGCGTCGATGCTCTCCGGTTTCTGGGCCAGGAAGATCCGGAAGTCCGAGTTTTCCAGGCAGACGCTGGCGGCGGGGTTGGCCTTATAGTCCTGCATCGACTGCGTGCCGGTGATCAGCGATCCGGTGTATTTCCGCGCCCGGCGCACGACACCCTCGATAAAGGCCGCGGTGCCGGTTCCTTTCAGCAGATCCCACGCCTCATCAATCACGATGGCTGTAGGCGTGGAACGGGGGGTTTTGAACATCAGTTCGGTGCCAAGGAACATGACGATCTGCAGAATGGTCGCCTCAAGACCGGCCTGCCCCTTGATGTCACTCAGCTCCACCACCGTGAACGGGGCATCCAGAGCAATATTGGCCTCGCCTTCAAAGTAGTGGCCGTAGGCCCCGCCGCGGGAATACCGGTTGAGTTTGCGCACCACATCCGGCAGCCGCGGCTCTCCAGCCGCGGCATCCTGCAACCGGTCGCGCACATCGGAGATTTCACCGTCCCGGCCCTTTTCGTCCCAGACCTGGGCAATGGCCGAGCGGATATAGTCCTCTTCAACCCCTTCAACCCGGCCGCCGGTGTGGCCGCCGAGATCAGCCATCGAGGCGACAACACGGGTAACCAGCTCGATGGCATCGGTCTTGTATTCGTCCTGCCCCATGGCACCCGCATCGAGCAGAGAAAACGGATTGAGGCGGTTGCGGGTCTGGCCATCAAAAGCAATGTGTTTGCCGCCCAGGATTTCTGCCGTGGTTTTGAACGAATAGCCGTCGTCAATCACCAGGACGTTGCCGCCGGAGGTGTAGATCCCCACCGCCAGTTCCTGCATGAACACTGATTTACCGGCACCGGACTTGCCTACCACGGCGGTGTTGTAGTTGCCCGACGAATAAAAATTGTCCCACTGGAACACCTGCCCCTGACGGCCCGCCAGCAGCATTCCGGTTCCCCGGGCATTGCCCATCCACTCCCCATGCACTGGCAGGAAGGCCATTGCCGCTGTCGATTTCATAAGCCGCATACGCATCTGCCGCCCGAAGTCGGACATCATCCTGCCCGAGCAGCCGAACGGCAGGCTGGCAAGGAACAAGGGAAGCTGCAGGAAAGTGTCTTTGGAGAGTTTGATCCGCTGGCGCCGGTAGATGGATTCCACCTCGCCTGCCGCCATCTGTGCTTCTGTTGCACCGCCCCGGGCATAGGCGACGATGGTATAGAGGGTTTCAAAGAGGCGTTCGCCCGCCTGGATTTCAGCCGCCAGCCCGTCCAGCTCTGCCTTTTTCTCCGCGAAATTCGCGACAAACTTGCCAAAGGAACTGTTGGCAGCGTGTTCCGCCATGCCCCGTTTCTTCAGAATGAACGCACCAGCTTTCTGCCCTGGCATCGCCTTAAGCGTGAAGGATGTCAGAACCGGGCCGAGCGGCCGGTCCATCAGCCGGGCGGGATCGCCGTTGAGGGCCATGCCAAGGCCAAAGACCCATTCCCCCGGGTAGGCATTCACCGAAGAGACAGTAGCCGCCAGCTCTGGGCTTCCGGAGAATTGAAGGGCCTGGCTGCCAACACGCAAGGAAGCGCCGGGCAGCTGATAGTTGAGCGGCATGTTGTCGTCATAGGCTTCCTGGTCCCAGTCTTCACCGCTCCCTTCCGGCCGGGCAGCGTGGAACAGCTCCCTCAGAAAGGCGAGGAAGCGCGGCGGCTCCACATCCATCGACCAGCTGGCCGTGCCGAACACGTTTTTGAGGGCCGAGCGCATGGACTTGAGGCGCTTTTCGTCCTCAATGCCAAGCTCTTCCCCTTCCTGCCAAACGGTAACGAAGATGTGCCTGTCGAAGGGGATGGCACGGGCACCGTCTCCTTCAATGCCGAACCGCATATTCTGAAGGTGAGACACCCTCTGATTGACCATTTCATCAATCAGAGCCGACCGGCCAAGCCGCGCCGATTTCCAGCGCCCGGCAACCGGTTCAATGGCCGGAGAGGTCCAATTCAGCACCTGAAATGTGGCGCCGGACGGCAGGTTTGCGGCAATGGCACCGCCGATATTCTCCGCCAGATCGTTTTGACCGATCGACGCCCCCGCTTCCATCAGGAAGCCGCTGCCATGGGTAAAATGATAGAGTTTGTGTTCCGGGTCATAGGCCCGCCACGGCAGAATGTCAGAGAGCACATCGCCCTCCATCAGATCCGGCTCGTCCTCTGTCCAAGGAACATCACCGAACAGCCCTGCCATCACATCACGAAAGAATGTCATATCCTGCCCCTCTGGCGGCGTTTTTTGCCCAATAGGGTGTTGCGTGGGAAAGTGCGGCCGACGGCTTCAACTGCTTGCCAAGCCTTGTCACGGTAGGCGTGCACTTCCTCTACAGGGAGCCACACCGTCACTTCGACAAAACCAGCATTGCGGCGCTCTTGCCTGATCGAGACCATGCGGGCTGCTTTGTCGCTCAGGATTCTTGTGTTGGCTTTGCTTATCACTGGCGCCATTGCCCTTCCTGGATCACGAAATGCACAAAGCGCGCCTCATGCATGATCCCGCCTTCATCGAGGATCGGCGCAATCCAGAGCGTTCCGACGACTTCCGGAGAGCGGTAGGCCGCAGCGTTGTAGGGAAAACCGCCGTCTGGCAGACCGGTGAAGCCCCCTTTGCCGGAGAACAGCGGATTTTGTGCCAGGCTCTTCACCGCAGTGTCTTCGGGACGTTCCTGAACAGACGTCACCGCAGCGGTTCCAGTGCCGTCCACAGCACCGATAGTTGTACAGGGCGACCCTTGCTGCGCTTCACACAGAAAGTCTTTTTCCGTGTTTGGATTGGCACAGCCAGCGGCCAGCGCGACTAGAATCAGGCTTGCGATTTTCTTCATTGGCCCAGCTCCACCCCTTCGAGAAACACGAGCTCGACCTTGGTTCCGCCATAGAGGGAGACCACCGGCTGATACTGTTCGGCCCGTTTGATGTAATAATCAGCCAGCGTGCTGGCCGCTTCTTCCGCTCCGCCGGCCAGTGTGCCTGCGCCTGCGCTCTGCAGGATCTGACTGAACGATGCGTTTTCCTGGCTGAGAGACGCGGTAGCTCCGGCACTCAGCCCTTTGCCTAGACCACCCAAAGCACCCGCGATGGCAGCATTCCGGACGTTGGCACCTTCACGGCTCACGACGTGCCCGCGCACACCCTCTTTTCCGGAACCAGCCATGTAGCCTGCGACTTTGGTTTCCAGAACTTCACCCTGCCGGTTTACGCAGGTCATGCTGATCAGTCGCACTTTCACCCGCTCCGACGACAGGTCGCCGGTTGCAGACCCCTGCACCGTGCAGCCCTTCAGGTTCACCCGCGCGGGCTGACGGTTTCCAAGCGCTGCGGTCACTGCAGAGCCGGTAATCCGGAACAGAACCGGAATAGGATTGTCCCGGTTAGAGACGTTGGTTGCCGCATCGGCGCCCGAAAGGACAACTGCTGGTGCGTAGCTGCCTGCAGGGAGGTAGCTGCCCAGACGTCGGATCTCGCGTTCTTCCGTTTGCGGCTGCTCGATGGTAGCCAGCGTGAAACTCTGCCCGAAGTTGCTGCGTACCGAGCCCCCTTCCCCATCGCCGGCTGTTTGCCCAGTCCGGCGAGGTGTGGTGCGCGTAGGGGTGCGGCGCTCGATGAAATCGCTCCCCGGGCCGATTTCTGCAGGCTCTTGGGTCAATTGCTCTTTGCCGGGCAATTGCGCCGCTGCATTGAACGTCTGTTCCGGCCCGCTGGCGGCAGGGCGGCTCTTGGCTTCTGCCAGTTGAGTTTCCAGCGTCGAAATCTTTTCGATCAGCTGCAGGATCGGCTCATCATATTCCTGCCGGATTGCCTCAGCCTGTTGTTCGGCTTCCCGACGGGACTGCTCGACCAGCTTGCGCTGTTCTTCCAGCTCCTTCTGCAACCGCTCCATTTGAAGCCGCCCGGATGTGATCCAGGACATTTCCGGCGAGGCCGCAGCCGTGCGGTCCGAAATTATCGTCTCATCAACCGTAGGGTTGGAGCGGTTCGGGAGACCCGCGCCCCCTGCCCCACGGTTCATCATCGCGCCCAGCCCTATGAAGCCGACCACGACAATGCCCCCGACGACGGAAATTGCGATAAGCTGGTTCGTTTTGCGGCTTTTCTGCGCCATCACTTCGCCCTCACAACAACAACCCAGGACCGCTCACCGGCAGCGAGGCTTTTTTTCTGAACCCAGACCGACAGCACGCCAGCCCGGTAAAACTCCTGTTCCCGAACCTGCCGAGGCGACTTGCCAGCCGCAGCCACACGAACCTCGCCAACCAGCTCATCGGTGCGGTGCGAGGTAATCAGCGCACCATGGCGAGCGCTGCCCGGGCCCGGGCTGCGGATCTTCGATCTGATGGTGTCACGGGTCGCGGCTGTCAGCTGAGCTGCAAAGCCGTCGCCGCCGCCAAGTGAGGTGCCGGCGAAGCCGCCGCTGCCCGCAGCAGCCTCCGGTTCCGGGTTCTTGCTTCTGACAGTGATCAGCGCGGTTTGCGTGCTCGCGCGGATCGGCAGGATTTCATAGGCAACCGTCAGGCCCTTTTCCGTGACCAGGTACCCGCCTTCCTTTTCCGGCATTCCTCCCGGGCCTGCGTATTTGAGGAACAGGTCGCCGGTCTGTTCGTCGTTGCGGACCTGATAGACCGAAGCCTCATTGTCGTTGACAATCGACGTGATCCGGTCGCCCACAACACTGACGCGGGTAATGCCGGTGACAGATGCCTTGAAGCGGACAAGACCATCCTCAGAGACGGTAAAACGCTGATCTGCCGCATTCACCGGGCAAGCCGCCGCCAGCCCGGCTGCGAAGACCGCCGCCAGTTTCATAGTCTTCATCATGGTCAGATTCACTCCTCCGCTGAGATTTTCCCGATAGCGGCCAGCCGGACTGAACCGGCTTGCGGCTTGAACCGGATCAAAATCCGGCGGTCTTCGCGGGTGACTTGAGTTGTTTCCAGGTAGGTGGTGAGGTCGCCTTCCACCACCACTTCATAACTGGCAAAATTGTGCTCGATCTTCCGGGGAAAGAAGACGGTCGAGATCTTGCGTTCGGTGATGTCCTTGCCAATCCGGTCGTAAGTATCCAGGATGCTGGCCCGTTCAGCCGGGCCGCTCAGCCGCTCCAGGACGCTGCGCCCGTAATGAAGGGTCCGGGGAGAGCTGTTATACATCGCATAGACCGCATCCAGCGCAAGTGCCTCAACATAGCCTTTATCCACTGTTCCGCGCGCCACCATCCCGTCGCTGACAGTGGTTGGCACAAGAACGACCTGATTGGACTGCGAATAGAGCTTGGCCGACAGCATAACGACGGCACCAACCAGCCCAGCCGATACAACGCCCAGAGTCAGCACCGCTTTCCGGGACCGGTTCAGGGCCTTGTTCATGTTCTGAAAGTTCATCACGCCCTCCAGGCGCTGATAGCGCTATCCGGGAAAGATCTATAGATGGTGATCTCTTTCGGAGTGATCCAATAGAGAAGAGCCAGGAGTCCATGCAATCCACGCTCGCCCTTCACACGTTTCCAGATGAAATAAAACGCAAGCCCGGCTGCGAAGCCAAAAAACGCCTGACGGCCCAGGAGGCCCAGTACAATGGGAAACATTCCGGCCACCGCCTCATCGGCAGGCAGGAAAAAGAACTGCGGCGGGTCTTGCAGCCTCTGTTCCACTTTGACGACCTTGTCCATGCCTCTTCCTTTCACGGATTGCTTCCCGCACCCGAAGGCGCGGGAAGCTGGTCCAGATCATTGAGTGACAGTTTCCGGTGTTGAGGCTTCAACAGCAGGCAGCTCCAGAAAATCGGTGCTTGCCGTCACACCGCCGAGGCTGGTCACGGTCTGGACGCCGTAGCCGAGGAAGATTGCTACCCCCACGGCAATGAACACATGGTTCCAGCGGCCGGTTGCGGCCAGAGTCACGCCGCCGATGAGCACAGACAGGATCAGGATGACGTAGCCGCCGGCGCCGTCCAGAATGGTGTTCAGGTCCTGGCCGAGCGCGTAAAAACCGGCTTCAACACCGGTATCCGAACCGGCCGCCATCGCGTTGGTGCCTGCCACAGCCACTGCCGCAGCCAGCGCGCCGGTCTTCAGGGTCTTTGATATGTGCATATTCTGGGTCCTTTCAGTTTTAACGGATGCACGGAGAAACGCCCCGCAGCGGGAAACTGCGGGAGGCCGCTCTGTGCAGAGCGGGTTTGGAATTGTGAGTGGTAGACGCTAGGTGGAGAGACTGGACGCTGCTCTGCCGGGCTTTAGATGGAAATCGGGTGTGTGCTCAGCAGCTGAAACGTGCCAGGACTGCGCTGGAGCTTAGGATTGAATGTTCATAGGAGAGCATAATCTGAGTGGCAGGGAGCAAGTAATGGTTGTTGGTGCCTACTGCTTAGACAATTTGAGATATTCGCGAAACTCGCCAATCTGACCCCGGTCAAAACGGCATTGAGACTGCCGAATTTACGGAAATTCAGATACTTGTACTGCAG
This sequence comes from Leisingera sp. ANG49, assembly GCF_059694505.1. NCBI lineage: Bacteria > Pseudomonadati > Pseudomonadota > Alphaproteobacteria > Rhodobacterales > Roseobacteraceae > Leisingera > Leisingera sp. ANG49. Next base: position 853 of record NZ_JCATZN010000017.1, on the reverse strand, counting down.
GCACTCGCTATATCTGCGTAGGGCAGATCAGCAGCTTTGTTTCCCGCTAAGCGTGAGTTACCTAAGGGCACTTTACTCTTAGATTTTGGATTTCTGCCATGTCATCGCTGCTTCCGTCTTCCCGTTGCCAGGAAACCGCCTCCGGAAAGGTCCGGGACTTTCTTCACCGTGCCGAACAGGATGTCCGGGGCGCCCGCGGGATCTCCGGTTCAGCAGCAGAACTTCTGGATGAAATTGAATCCGCTGCCTCGCTGGATGTGCTCCGCAATCAGATCACCCCCCTGATCAATCAGTGCTTCAAAGCTGACCATATCATCTACCACGGGATTTGCGGTACCGGGCGGCAGTTCGGCTGGGGCACATACCCGGCAGAGTGGATCAGCCGGTACCTCGAAAAAGGCTACATAAGGGTCGATCCTGTGATCCAGAGCAGCCGGAATTGCTTCCACCCGATTGACTGGAAGCGCTTGGATTGGTCCTCCAAGTCTGTGAGGAAGTTTCTCGCAGATGCGCAAGCGCACGGTATCGGAAATCAGGGGGTTTCAATCCCCATTCGCGGTCCCCACGGCCAGTTCGCCGTGTTCTCGGTCAACAGGTCCTGCAATGATGAAATCTGGCACGAGTTCACCAGCCAGCGGACCAGGGATTTGTTGCTGACAGCGCATGCCTTTAACGAACGGGTCCTGCAATTGCAGCCGGACCTGGTGCCCCAAGCCATTCCCCATCTTGGCAAACGGGAGATTGATGCTCTGGCGTTACTGGCCAGGGGATGCGGCCGGGCGGAGGCGGCGGCTAAGCTGAATATTTCGGAAAGCACGCTGCGTACTTACATCGAAACAGCTCGAAGCAAGCT
>NZ_JCATZN010000016.1:0-30994 GCF_059694505.1 Leisingera sp. ANG49 | reverse complement strand
CTAAAACAACATCAATACTTTGGCGCCCTATGGGGCGATTCTCGCGTTCGGGCATCCTTCAAGACTGGAAGCACTACGGAAGCAGGTGAAGACAACTCGCGCTGTAGCGGATCGGCGCACCTTGCAGAGGCTGGTTGAGACTTAAGTCTGCGCTCGATTTCATACATGGCGTTGATCAGCTCAATGACCTGCATCGCCTGGCCTGACTTCGCCGCCTTATGAACATCCAGGAATTTGCGGTGCGCGTGCGCCCAGCAACAGGCGAGTGCAAGCGGGCCGCTGGCAGGGCGCAAAAAGAGCTGACATCCTGCGCTCTCAGGCAACATGCGGTTGCGCGGATGCTGAAGGCCGGGCGCAGCCTGGGGGCCATCCAGTATGAAAGCGGCTAATCGTCACCGTCCGCTTCCTCGTCGGCTCCAAATAGATCCTGCAGCCCTGTTTTCTTGAGACAGCGGACATCCGTAACGCGGAACAACGCAGCGTCAATTTCCTGGGGAGATCCGGTCGCGTAAGCATCCATGATCAGCCGCAGCTGCGCATTCGGACTATGTGCTAAATCGCGGTCATCCATGTGAAGATACCTCCCCATGGCGCCGGATCAGACAACAGTTGGCTTTGTGTGTCTGGCTGCCACTATCCGCTTCCAATCCAAACCCTCGAACAAAGCCTCAAGTTGAGCTTTGCGCAGGGTGACTATGCTATCCTGTACCTTCGGCCAGACGAAGCCACTGCCCTCGATACGTTTGTACACGAGCAAGAGGACCGTTCCATCCCAGACGATCAATTTTTTTCGGTCCGCCCGCTTGTAACGGAAAACGAAGATCGCTCCTTTAAATGGATCCAGGTCGAGCTCATTCATGACCATGACCGCCAGCCCATCCATTCACTTACGAAAATCCACAGGCCTCGTTGAACATACATTTTGAAGGTCCCCGCAGGTGAAATCGCGGCCGGGCCTCCAGCGCCAAGATAATCTTGACTAGATCGTCAACGGGATAGCTGGATGGCAGGGAAAGCGAGGTGCTGCTGATGGACAGGCAGATCCGTTTTTCACGGAAACATTCGCCGTTGTTCATCTGGACGTCCTCGGTGTGGAGGACTTCAGAGAAAACGCTTTCCGCTTGGAAAGCTTCGTTCGAAAAGCGGCAGCCTTTCACATTTGCACGCCATTTGTAGACAAAAGATTTCGATACGTTGCAGTCCTTCATGCCACGGCCAACGGTAAACTCGCCAGTGTCGAGTTTGGCCTTGATGAAATGTTTGAAGCTGGGGCCAAATACAGCAGTGGTAACGGGGGCTTGCCCGGCTTAGCCGCCACAAAAATCAGTTGGCATTTGGCGGCTTCACTGGCTTGTACGGTCCAAACTGTCGCGGGCTGCCTGCAGCGTGTTCAGCAGAATATCGATATCCTGATCGCTTGTGCGCCAGGACGATACGCTGATCCGCAGGGCCGGTTCGCCGTTCCAGACGGTGCTGCCGAACCACGCTTTCCCGGAGCGCTCCACCAGCTGCTGAACCTCCTGGGTCTGCGCAACACTGCCATAGCGGAACAGAACCTGGTTCAACGCGGGCTCGCACAGCAGCTCAAACCCAAGACCGGGAAGAGCCTTGGCGATACGGGCCGCCATGCTGCAGTGCTGTTCGATCAGGTCGGCAACGCCGGCGCGGCCAAGCGTGCGCAGCACCGCCCAGACCGGCACGCCGCGGGCGCTCCGGGAAAACTCGATGCCCAGGCTCTTCTGGCTCTCGGCCGAGGCGGTGGAATAGGCGGCGTCGCTGTTCATCGCTGCCGCCATCGCCTCCCGGTCGCGGCAGATGCCCGCCGCGCCGTCATACGGGGTATTGAGCCATTTGTGGCCGTCAGTGGTCCAGCTGTCCGCGCCCTCGATGCCGCTGGTCAGGCTGCGCCTTGCCGGGGCCGCGCGCGCCCACAACCCAAAGGCCCCGTCGACATGCACCCATGCGCCGGCCTGTTTCGCTTTTTCGATCAGCGGAAAGAAGGGGTCAAAGCTGCCCGTATTCACCTCGCCGGCCTGCAGGCAAAGAATGGTCTGCCCATCCAGAGCAGGAAGCCGGGCCGGGTCTATGCGGCCGGCGCTGTCGACCGGCGCCTTGATCAGCCGGGCCTGGCCGAAGCCCAGTATTCTTAAAGCTTTAAGAACGGTGATATGCGCCAGCTCGGAAACGACAACCTTGATTTCCGGCGCCCCCTGCAAACCCATGGCATCAAAATCCCAACCGCATTTTTTCAGCAGTTCGCGCCGCGCGACGCTCAGGCAGACAAGCGTGCTTGCGGTTGCCGAGGTTCCGAAAGCCACACCGCTTTCGCGGGGCAGGTCCAGGATCTCCAACAGCCATTTCGCCGCAACTTTCTCAATCTTGTCCGCCACCGGCGAGTTTACATGGGAGGAGGCGCATTGATCCCAGGCCGACGCCAGACGCTGCGCGGCGGCGGCGACCGGCAGCGTTGCACCGATCACAAAGCCGAAGTACCGGGGGCCGTTTGACACAGCCGTCGCCGGCGAACCGGCCTCGTCCAGCAGTGCCAGCGTTTCGGTTGCATCCATCCAGGAGTCCGGCAATGGCTCATCAAACCGTGCAAGATGCTGCCGGGCGGCGGCGTCGGGAAAAACTGGCATCTCCCCCACGCGGGCAATGTAGCGCTCGGCCCTGGCGTCAGCATCGCGCAATAGCTGGAGCTCGTCCTGCGGGTCTTCTGTCGTCTTGCGTTGCATTCTGAGCTCCTTGTCCAAGAAGGTTTCTTTGTTGATAGCAGACCAGTGGGCAGCGGGCATTGCTGCGCGCAATGCGCCTGGGCTGCCCCCGCATGTTCTTGCGCCTCATGCATCCGCGCCGGGGGCGGCGCAGATGCACAGCCATGCCGGGAAACTGCCCGCAGTTCAGCTGGCCGCGATGAACTTTGACACCAGGCCGGATATCAGCTGCGGCGCGTCTTCCGGGCTGTAGTGGCCGGTTCCGGGCAAGACCCTGACCTGGCCGTCCGGGAACGCCTGCTGGAACAGGGGCAGAAACTGCTCTGCCTGCAGCGTCCTGTCGGCTTCGCCCCAGATGGCGATCGCCGGTTTCTTTGCCAGCTCGGATTTTATGGCGTCACTAGGCTCCTCAAATGCATGTTTGCCGGTGGCAAAACCCTTGGCCCAGCCGATTGCGCCCGCAGCAAATTCAGGCGCGGGAAACGGCGCCCGGTAGGCGTTCAGCCAAGTATCGGTGATCAGCTCATTGCGGACAAAGCCATTCAGCTTGAGGGTCGATAGGATGTTGTAGTCAAGGTGGCCGAGCACCGCTTCCAGGGTGCCTTTTTCCTCGGCCTGCATGATCCACTGGAACCAGGGTGCAGCGCCGGCATTGGCAATCAAGCGGTCCAATAGATCGGGCTGCCCGAGGGGCGTCGGGCCATTGACCGAAACGATCCGTTTGATCCGGTCCGGGTGCCGGATGGCAAGGCCCATGCCAACCGGACCGCCGAAATCATGCATGACGAGGGTCACATCCCGGAGATCCTGCTCCAGAACAAAGCGTTCCGCATTGTCGATATGATCCTGCAGCCAATAGCTGCGGTCTTGCGGGGTGGCGCTTTTGCCAAATCCCATATGGTCAAGGGCAAGCACACGGGCATCACGGGACCATTCAGCAATTTGAGCACGGTAAAGGTAGCTCCAGGTCGGTTCGCCATGCAGCAGCAGCAGCGTCTCCGGGCCGCTGCCCTCATCGACATAGTGCATCGGATAGCCGGAGGCGGAACTGAAGCGGGCTTGAAACGGCCAGGTTCCTTCGAAGGTCTCTTTGGCAGCGACTGCGATCAGCCCCGTATCACGGCCTGGCGCGGTGTGCTGCGATGCTGGCTCACTGGTCTGAAGGTCGATGGTCATTGCGCTTTTCCTTAAATGTGTGTGAGTCACATATATAAATGGTCTCTTCCAATTCAAGTGTGCGAGTCACATATTTGCCGTATGACAGATGAATCACGACGGACTGCGAATTTGCTGGGGGCGGCGGTGCTCTGCCTGCACGATGAGCTGAAGACGGTTTTGGCGAGGCAGTTCCACCGCTCCGGAGAAGGGCCTGCGGCGCTTTGCGCTCTGGGCCATCAGCCAGGTTTGTCGAACGACGCCCTGAGCCGGCTATTGGATCTCACCCATACGGGCACAGTGCGCCTGATCGACAGGCTGGCCGAGGACGGTCTCGTCAGACGCCAGGCGGCGGAGCACGACAAGCGCAGCGTTGCGCTTTATCTCACAGAAGCCGGCCAAGCCTCACGGGAGAACATACTGCGCGAGCGGCTGGCGGCACTGGAGGCAGTGACCGGCGGCCTGTCTGATGACGAGCAAAGGGACCTGGCCCGGCTGCTTGAAAAACTGCTGCAAGCTGCTGCCGGAGACGACACCCACAAGCTGCGGACCTGCCGCCTGTGCGACAGCCGCGCCTGCACAAACTGCCCGATACTGGTGCCTGTAAACGGAGCTGAATGAGGTGTCTGGCAATAGTGCCAGGCTTCGCCTTCCAAATGCCAACGTAGATTCAGCCTGTGAAGCTAGCGTAGAAACCTAAAAGCATGAGTAGACACCAACCAATTACAAGACCAGGAAATGGCCAGCCTGGAACCAAGCCCTGAGGAAGCGCAGCTCCCTAACCTTCCGACTTAGGCTAGAAAGGCCTTGGGGGTCACCGCGAACTGGCAGTTACGTTCGACAACCTCACCTCTTTGGAAAACAAATTGGTTTCCGGGGGCTCCAAGGGTTGCCTGCGGCCACTCTCCTCGCGGCAGGAACGGTCGCTATGTCCGATGTGCCGACTTTGCCGCAACCCCTGTTTGTACAGTTGCAGCGAATGCCTCCCATGAAAGGCCGCGTCGCAGCATCTGTTTTGATTGCGAAGGACCTGTGTGGGTGGCGCCTGCATTGCAAGCGTTTTCTGCAGTGATCGCGGCGGTCAGTCAGTACCGTCTCGTGTCCGGCCTATTTACGCAGCCAGTGTTGAGGGCTGCTGGCCTTGATGAGTTCCGCAAGCAAGGTTCCTATCGGCTAAACGACCTCGAAGGGCCGCGACCTTCGCCGGAGTTTCCTCGATCTTGGTTGACTTAAGTCCGCATCATCACATCAAGCGTCTTGCATCTCTGGGCAGGCGGCCTGGTCAGGCGGCCGGCTGCCGGTATTCCTGTTGTTTCGTCAGCATTGCCCAGATGATCCGGGCGCTTTTTTGGCCATCGCGACTGTCGCCAATCGGAACGGTTTCTCGGCAAGGATCCTGGCGCTCCATATATCGATGCGCTCCGGGTGCTTCCTGCCCATCAGCGCGCGGGACGTCATGCTGGTGATCAGGAGCTTGCGGATGTATCTATCGCCCTTCTTGGTGATCTTGCCGAGCTTCTCTTTTCCGCCGCTGGACTTGTTGAGCGGGGTCAGGCCCAGCCAGGCTGCAAGATCGCGGCCGGTCCTGAATTGCTTTGCATCGCCGATGGTTGCTACTATGGCGGAAGCGGTGATCGGGCCGACGCCGGGCATGCGCATCAGGCGCCGGGCACCGGCATCCATCAGCGCATGCTTTTCGATCATCTTTGAATAGCCTTCAACGCGCTCGTGAACTCCAAGGAACTGATAGCAGACCGTGCCCAGAATGCTGCTTGCCAGATCGGGCATGCCGGGCCGTTCCCCTTCAAGGTGGCGTTTGGCAAAGGCGGTCACAGCCTCGATCCCGCTCCGCAGCACATGGCCGAATTCGCGCAGAAGGCTGCGGATCATATTCGCCAGCTGCGTGCGCTGCCGGACCGCGAGATCCCGGGTGCGGTGCAGCGCCAGGATTGCCTGCTGATCTTCGGATTTCAGTTCAACGAAGCGCATTGTTGGTCAGCGGACAGCTTCGCAAATCGCCTCGGCGTCAGCCGCGTCGGTCTTGCCGCGCTTTACATAGGGTTTGACATAGGCCGCCGGCATCAGACGGACATCATGACCCAGTCGGCTGAGCTCCCGGCCCCAGTAATGGGCAGAGCCGCAGGCTTCCATGCCCACAACACAGCGCGGAAGAGCCTCGAAAAATGCAAGCAGTTTCGCGCGTTTGATCTTTTTTGTTGAAAATCTTGCGGCCGGCGGTGGAAATCCCGTGAACCTGGAACACGTCCTTGGCCAGATCCAATCCAACTGTTTTAACTGTCATGGGCTGGCTCCTTTCCTAGCAGAGATAGACAACTGCATTGTGGCGCATTGCGACGCCGGTGGAGCAGGAGCCACCCACTCCATCCGCTCAGGGCCGGCTGTGCCGGTAGGGCGCTATCCGCACCAATCGTCCACTGCACGACCGTGGCTGGTCGTTTGAGCCTTTAACGTAGGAGACAAAAGCTCCTGCAATCGCTTTTGGCGAGTCAAAATGCTGAAAAGCGGACGTGAGTGCCTATTGGACCAATGTCTCTTACGCACGCCCGCTGTTCATTTCCCGCCGGATTATTGATGCGTCCGCATCTTTTGCGGGTCGTAAACCGGGCTGCTGATCACCGTTGCGGCGGTATGCAGCATCTCGCCTTTGAGCTGCAGAACCGTTCCAGGGGCGGTCCCGGGGCGGACATGGGCCAGCGCCAGCGATTTGCCCATCCGGTGCGAATAGCAGGGGCTGTTGACCACGCCGATCTCCTCGCCGTCGAGCAGCAGGGTTTCTCCGCCCTCCACCATGTCCGCATGATCGATTTCGAGGCAGACATTGCAGATTCTTTCCCGGCCCTTGGCAGCCATTACCGCATCCTTGCCGCGAAATCCGCCCTTGGAGCTGCTGACGGTAAAGCCAAGGCCAACTTCCCAGGGGGTGTGCGCTTCGGTCATGTCGTAGCCGTAGAACAAAAGTCCCGCCTCAATCCGCACCTTGTCGAGTGCGGTGAAGGAACAGGGCATGACGCCTGCCTCGGCCAGCCTGTCCCAGATGTCCGTGATCACGGCAGCGGCAGCAAAGATTTCATAGCCGCGCTCGCCTGAGTAGCCGGTGCGCGAGATCCTGCAGGGATGGTCGAACAGGGCCGCAGGCGCGTGTTCGAAATAGCCCAGCCCGGCCAGATCAATGTCGCAATGGGCGTTTAATATCTCCAGTGCTGCGGGGCCTTGCACCGAGATGTCATGCAGGTCGTCGGTGAACTCCAGCCACACGTCGCGGCCTTCGGCGGAGGCTTCGAGCAGCGCCATGGTATCGCCGGAGCCATGCACGATCATCCATTCATCGCCGCCGTTGTTGGAGACAATGGCATCGTCGGCAATGCCGCCGGCTTCTGTCAGCACGCAAAGATAGGCCGCCTTGCCCGGCGCGAGTCTGGACAGGTCGCGGGTGGTCAGGTGATCCAGTGCGGCTTGCGCGTCCTTGCCGCGGACAAAGACCTTCTTCAGCGGCGACATATCGAACATGCCCGCGTGTTCGCGCACCGCGTCATGCTCGTCGTTCGGGTCGGTGCTGTAGGTCCAGGCGGTGCCCATGCCGTTCCAGTCCTCCAGCCCTGATCCCAGCGCCCTGTGGCGGGAGGCAAGCGCCGAGGTGCGGCTCAGTTCTTCGGTCATTTCTCTGTTTCCTTTCTCAGTACCATTCATCGGGCAGGGCGGCTTTACGCTCCGCCACGAAATCCTTCAGGGCCATGCGGGTGTGCTCCGGCATTTCCGGCGGCTGGTAGGCCTCCAGCATTTGCTTCCAGCGTGCCGCGGCGCGCTGATCCGCGGTCAGGCGGCCGTTTTCCTCCCAGGTCTCATAGGGGCCGCCTTCGGGCACCTGCGGTTCGAAGTTGGCGGTGGTGTAGTGGCGCAGGGTGTGGCTGGTGGAGAGGAAGTTCTCACCCGGCCCGGCTTCGGCATAGGCATCGCGGCCAAAGGCCTCGTCACCGGTTTCAAATCCCTCCAGCATCTTCAGCATCGCGCCGCAGTGGTCGAGGTCCATCACGAACTTCTCGTAGGACATCACGAGCCCGCCCTCGAGCCAGCCCGCCGCGTGCCAGACCTGATGGCCGCCGGACAGGAGTGTCGCCCACATGGCGCCGGTGCTGTCCTGCATCGCCTGGCCGTCCGCTGCGTTCGATGCCGTGACCTGGCCGCCGCCGGAGCGCACTGGCACCCCCAGCCGGCGGCCCAGCTGCGACAGCGCCATGGTTGTCAAGTTGGCCTCGGGCGAACCGAAGGTCAGCGCGCCGGTGCGCAGGTTCATCGAGGAATGGAAGCTGCCGAACACCACCGGGCAGCCGCTGCGCACCAATTGGGTCAAGGCAATGCCCGCCATGGCTTCGGCCAGGGTCTGCGCGGCCACCGCGGCGGGGGAGAGCGGCCCCATGGCGCCGGCAAAGATTGCGGGAGAGACGCAGACGCATTGGTTTGCCGCTGCGTAGAGGCGAAGAGACGCGGACATCACCTCGTCATAGATCAGCGGCGAGTTCGCGTTGATATTGGCCTGCATGACCGCATGGCTGCCAATGAACCCGGCGCCAAAGGCCAGCCGGGCCATGTCCAGACTGTCCCGCGCGCCCTGTGCGGATGTGACTGCGCCCATGAAGGGTTTGTCCGACAGGGTCAGATGCGCCAGCATCATGTCCAGATGCCGCTTGTTCACCGGCACATCCGTCGGCTCGACCACGGTGCCGCCCGAGTGATGGAGCGCAGGCGACAGATGCGAAAGCTTCACGAAATTCCGGAAGTCTTCCAGCGTGGCATAGCGCCGGCCCTGGGTCAGGTCGGAAACAAAGGGCGACCCGTATCCCGGCATCAGCACCAGATTGTCCCCGCCCAAGGTGACGGTGCGGGCCGGGGCGCGGCCATGCAGCCGGAATTCGGCAGGTGCGGTTGAGCAGAGCTGGCGGGCATGGCCTGGCTCGAACCGGACCCTGTTGCCTTCGATGCGCGCTCCGGTGCCGGAAAAGAGCGCCAGCGCGGTTTCATCGCCGCGGAACTCGATGCCGATATGCTCCAGAATCCAGTCTGCCTGGCTTTCGATCCGGGCCAGTGCAGCCTCATCCAGCAGATTATAGGCGGGGATTTTGCGGCACCGGATTACGGGCGCTGCTTGCGGTGCATTGTGCCGGGTCAGCCGCCCCCGGCGCGATCTGCCGCGCTGGGTGATATGCGTCTGAGCGTTCATATTTCCCAACGTGCTAACTCCCAAGAATTTTTCTTGAGCTAATATTTTAGGAAAGATGGCTGCCAGCAATCGATTTTATTTGCTCATAGCGTTTAATGAATTTAGACATCAGGAATATGCTGAAAAAATTCCGCCACCATGACAGCCTGCGCCTGTTCGCTGAAATCGCCCGCTACCGCAGTTTTTCCGATGCGGCGGCGGCGCTGAACATGACCAAGGGGGCGGTCAGCTATCAGGTCAAAACGCTGGAGGCGGACTTGGGCTTTGCCCTTTTCCAGCGCAATGCCCGCGGGGTGGATCTGACGGCTGGCGGGCAAAAGCTGCTGGATGCCTGCCGAAACCACTATGAGGCTATCGAGGCGGAAATCCTGGCTATGAAGGGGCTTTCCGCCAGAACCCTGACCGTCGGCGTATCCACTTACTTCGCGGCCCGCTGGCTGTCGCCCCGGCTGATGTCCTTCATGCAGGAGCATCCGGATATCCAGTTGCGGCTGCAGCCGATGATCCGGCTGTTTGATCTGGAAGCGCAGGGCGTTGATATCGCGATCCGCTGGGGCAATGGGCGGTGGGAGGACGGCGAAATCACCCCGTTCTTGCCATGCCCGGCCTTTCCCGCCGGCAACGCTGCAGCGCTGGAAAAAGTAACGCGCCTTGGCTGGGAAGAAGCGATTTCAACCTTTACGCTGCTGCGCGATCATGACGACAGCGACGCCTGGACAGACTGGGTGAACACCGCTGGCCTGCCGCATCAAACGCGGCGGGACACGCTGATCATCCCGGACCCCAATGTGCGGGTTCAGGCGGTTATCGACGGCCAGGGGATCGCTCTGATGGACACCCTGATCGAACGGGAACTGGAAGAGGCAAACCTGTTCCGCCTGTCACCGCACGTGCTGCAGGATTACGGCTACTTTCTGGTCCGGCCGCGCAAGGCTGCTTCCCGGGACAGCGCTGCTGCGTTTTCAATATGGTTGCAAAGCCAATAGACTGTCAAATTTTACGGAATTGCTTCTTTGAGCTGTCAATTGGCATGAAATCAGGACCCTACATAGGCATTCAAAAGGGACCCGCCTGACGTGTGGGCAGCTGGCTCGAGGTGCAGTAGCGCTCAAATAACGTCGGCGGTTCGAGCCAGCGGATTAGCCGCACGAAAGTCCCTAGCAATCACGGCCCCGATACCGGGAATTGTATTCGGTCGACGGCACACGGTGCTGCTGGTCCGATCTCGCCCCAGCTTGCCCAGTCCGGCAAGCTCGCCTGACATTGCGCCGCGGCAGATCCGAAAGGGGCGGGATTGCTGTTCCCTGAACCGGTTTGTCGCCGGCCCGGGCGCAAACTGCGTCTTAGCTGACATCAATCTTGTATACTGACCGTTCTTCAATCTCGTCCCAATCGAGTTCCAGGCCGAGTCCGGCACCCGTTGGCGCGTTGACGTAGCCATCGGCGTCGACCTCAATCCGCCCCAGCGCGTCAACCTGGAACTCCGAATAGGGAACCGGCATCTCGAAGTAATCGCAATTTTCATTCGAGAGCATCAAGTGCAGGTTCGCGGCCATGGACAACGCGCAGCCCCAGCTCTGAAATTCGACGTTGTAGCCATTCGCTTCTGCCAGCGACAGAACCTTTCGAGCCGGCGTCAGCCCCCCGGCCGTCGTTGCGTCAATGCGCACACGGTCCCAGCAGTCATGGCGCATTGCATGGGCAATGTTGGCCAGTTCCACGATCGAGTTCCCGGCAGGAAGGATGGTCATGTCCGTGCGGCGGCGCAGTTCGCGGTAGCCATCCAGATCATGATCCGGGAACGGCGCCTCCAGCCAGACAAAGCCCATGTCGCTCATTTCCCGCGCGACGCGCAGTGCGGATTTGTGCGTGTAGTAGGCATCGGCATCGAACATGAAGTCCAGCCCCTGCCCATGAAACTCCTGATGCACCAGCCGCATCATTTCGAGGTCGGCTTCGGGCTCGCACTTGTAGTGGAACTTGAACGCTGAAAAGCCCTCTTCCTTGAGTTCCTCAATGAGGCCCGCATAGTCACCAGGGCCATCCAGTACCTGCGTTGAAGCATACGCTTTGACGCGGTCCCGCGCGCCCCCGAGAAACATGTAAAGCGGCATGTTCGCGCGTTTCGCTGCAAGGTCCCACATCGCAATGTCCAGCCCGGCGATAGCGGTGTTCGGCACCGAAAGGTTGCGGAGCTGCATCCATTTCCAGATGCTTTCGCGGCGCAGCGCGGCGCGTCCCAGGAGGCCCTTGAGAAGCGGGCGCATCCCCTCTGCGACGGCCCGGCCGAAGTCGTTCTCTGTGCAGGAAAAAACACCGCCCGCACCTTCGATCCCGTCGGATGTGGTGACCCGGGCAATGGTGTTCGTGGTGAGAAGCCCCGGCATGGTCGGCGACCAGGAAAAGCGGGGAACTCCCGTGTCCACCACGTAGACCCGGATCCGTTCAATCCGCCCGATGCTGTCTTCGATGCGCGCGCTCATGAGTGGTTTCCCCTCGCTCCAAACCGGGAGACGAATCGTCTCCGTTGATGCGCTGAGGCATTACCGATGAATAATTGCAATTTCTAACGAATATTTTTCATCACATGCCTTTCGGTCCTGCGCCGGCCGCTCCTGGGCAGGCGCCATTCCCATGCGAGAGGCTGCGGAAAGGCCGATTGGATCAGCTGTGGCCGCGAACCGCGGACAGGCAGGAGATCACGTCGGCGATCTGCTGGTCCGAGGGGCCTTCGGCCCGGTGAAGAAGATAGCAGGGCAGGGAAAGGGCTTCGGACCCTTGCACAACCTGCAGCCGCCCGCGTTCAAGGTGATCGTCCACCACATACTGGGGGAACAGGCCGCGGCCGCCGCGGCGAAGCAGGTACCGCAACCCCATCATGCAGTTGCCCAGAAACAGGCTCTGACGCTCGGACTGTGCGGTGACACTCTCAACGTAGTGCTGGTATTCCTTGCCCAGTTCCAGATTGATGAAAAGAGGCTCTTCCTGCTCCGACGCTCCCGGGGTCTCGACATAGGCCAGCCGCTCAGGAGGGAGTTCCCGGCAGCTGACCCGGGGATCGCTCACCTCCTCGTGGGTGAGGGCGATGTCGAGGATGTGGTTCATCACCGCGTCACTCACATTGAGGATGTGGTCGAAGTTCAGAGCGAACAGCAGCTTGCCGAAGGATCGCTCAAGCTCGATTGTCAGGTCGACAAGCAGAGGGTCCCAGATGCTCAGCTGAGCCCCAATGCGAAGCGCGGTCCGGTTCGACAGCCGCTCAGCCAAGTCACTGGACGCGATTTTCCACAAGGAGATCATTTCCTCGGCAAACGGCTGAAACTCCTGCCCGAAGGCCGTCAGCCTGGTGCCGCCGGCCCCACGCTCGAACAGGCGGTTGTTCACCGCCGCTTCCAGCGAGCGGATCCGTGCGCTTGCCGTGGTCTGGGTAATGCCCTGTTGCCGGGCGGCGGCATGGAACCCCCCTGTTTCAATAATGGCAAGGAAGGTTTCGATGGCTTCTAGCTGCATACCGAAAGATATTTCACATCAGAGTGAGTGAATCAATTCGTTTTTCCTTGCAAAGGCGGGCGGCTATAGTGCCTGGCCAAAGGAGGACGTGCGATGAACAACAAGCATCAGCCCAAATGGACCAACTTCGAGAATGCGAGCAAAGAGGATTTCCTCGCTGTCATGGATTACGAGGACGCCTACAACGCGGCTCTCATTGACCGGCTTCTCGATGCGATCCGTTCACTGGATGAGGACTGGACCCCGTACCCGGTAAACCGCTACCAGCACTGCCTGCAGGCCGCGACACGCGCCCACAATGACGGCGCGGATGAAGAGATCGTGGTTGCGGCGCTGATCCATGACGTTGGCGACATCCTTGCGCCCTACAATCACGGCGAGCTCGCCGCAGCGATCCTGAAGCCCTACGTCAGCGAAAAGTGCCACTGGATCACCAAGCATCACTGCGTGTTCCAGGGTTACTATTACAACCACCACCTTGGCGGCGACCGCAACGCCCGCGACAAGTACCGCGATAGCCCCTATTGGGAGGACTGCCGGCATTTCTGCCACGAATACGATCAGAAGGCGTTCGACCCGGACTACCCGACCAAGCCGCTGGAGTTTTTTGAACCGATCCTGAGGCGTGTTTTGACGAAGCAGGAAGGCCACCTGGAACTGCTGGAGACAGCAGACGAGAAAATGCCCGCAGAAGGCGCGCAGGGCTAAATCAGTCCCCAACTGAAAAGAAGCCGGACCGGCTGGCATCAGGCGGCGCCGGCTTCTCTTTTTCATTGTCACCGGCCGCGTGCCTCGTGCAGCGGCTGATCAATACCGCACATCCCTGAGGGGATCGGCGGACGAGTCCCATGGCTCATTCTTACGGAGGAAAAAGTGTCCCAATCAAATCCCAACAACGGCCGGGTATCCAGGAGCGGCTTCTTCGCCGGCCTGCATCCCGGAATGGGCATGGCCGCGAAGGGCATGATTGCCGCGTTCGTGATTTTCACGATCATGAACGTGGAATTTGCCGGGGGTGTCTACGGCGCGGTCCGCGGCTGGATCGAAAGTGCCCTGAGCTGGTACTACATCTCGACAATCACCGTCATCATGTTCGTCTGCTTCTTCCTGATGTTCTCCAAGTGGGGAAGCATCAAATTGGGCGACGACGACAGCACCCCCGAATTCAGCAACTTCTCCTGGTTCGCGATGCTGTTCTCGGCCGGTGTCGGCATCGGCATCCTCTTTTTCGGCGTGGCGGAACCGGTCTTCTACTTCGACAACTCCGGTGCATTCGGTTATCCGAACAACCCCCATGCGGACCTTCAAGGCCACATAGACATGGACATGCAGCGCGCAGTCGCGGCGATGCGTGTCACCTATTTCCATTGGGGCTTTCACGGCTGGGCGGTTTACGTGATCGTCGGCCTGTGCCTCGCCTACTTCGGATTCCGCAAGAAGCTTCCGCTGACGCTCCGCTCTGCCCTGCACCCCCTCATCGGCGACAGGATTTATGGCCCTGCCGGCCATGCCGTCGACCTTCTGGCGGTGTTCGGCACCGTGTTCGGCGTCGCGACATCGCTGGGCCTGGGCGTCAATCAGATGGCGACGGGGCTGAAGGTGCTCTTCGGGGTGGATTCCGGCCTGCCGACGCAGCTGGTCCTGATCGGTGTGATCTCTGTTGTTGCGACCGCCTCTGCCGTCTCCGGGGTCGGCAAGGGGATCCGCATCATTTCCGAGTGGAATATCTGGCTGTCGATCATTCTGCTGGCCTGCTTCATGATCTTCGGCCCCTTCGAGTGGCTCATGAGCTTCTTTGTCACTTCAATTGGCGACTATCTGTGGAACGTCATTCCGATGGGGTTCTGGACAGCCAATGAGGCAGGAAACTCCGCATGGCAGGGTGGCTGGACCATTTTCTACTGGGGCTGGTGGCTCAGCTGGGCACCGTTCGTCGGCATGTTCATCGCGCGCATCAGCCGCGGCCGTACCATCCGGCAATTCATGGTCGGCGTGATGTTCGTGCCCACCACTATTACCTTCCTCTGGCTGTGCATGTTCGGCGGCAACGCAATCTGGCAAGAACTGAACGCCGTTGGCGGGCCCGCTGCAGCGGGCGGTGCAGGCATTATCGACACTGTGCGCGCTTGGGACTTGCCCGATGCCCTGTATGGCACCATTGCCAATCTCACCGCCAATTCCCAGATCGGTGAC
This sequence comes from Leisingera sp. ANG49, assembly GCF_059694505.1. Classification (NCBI taxonomy): domain Bacteria; kingdom Pseudomonadati; phylum Pseudomonadota; class Alphaproteobacteria; order Rhodobacterales; family Roseobacteraceae; genus Leisingera; species Leisingera sp. ANG49. The sequence goes on along the minus strand of NZ_JCATZN010000016.1, from coordinate 16,186 downwards.
ATGGCCTGGATCGGATGGCCGCTATCGGCACTGGCTACCTTCCTGCTGGCCTCCTGGTTTATCACCTCTTCAGACTCCGGAACCTTGGTTATCACCACCATTCTGTCGATGGGGGATGATCACCCGCCGAAGAAATTCCGCATTATCTGGGGCATGGGGCAGGGCGTAGTTGCCGCGGTTCTGCTGCTGGCCGGCGGGCTGAGCGCATTGCAAACCGCGTCTATTGCCGCAGCGTTCCCGATATCCTTTGTCCTGATCGCAATGACGTGGGGATTGTGCAAGTCCCTTGCGAGGGACCCCTCGGCCGTGAAGGCTCCGGCTGGGGAGTATGCAAAGGACGGCACGCATATCGCGCAGGAATTGCACGCTTAACACGACCTTCCGGCCCTGCAGGTGCCTTTCGGGGCCGGAAGTCCAGCAATCCGGAAACGCCCAAGGTCCGGCGAAAACACTGCAGCATCAAATTCGGAATTCAACGACCCGCAGCAAAAGGCAAACCTGTGACGAGCTGCCTGAGCCCGAGCGCTGCCCCGGCAAATACCGCTGCGAAAGTGACAGGGGCGCTGTAGGCCAGAAGGGAGAAGGCTGAAATGCCCTGTCCGACGCTGCATCCAACTGCGATTATGGCTCCGGGCCCCATTATTGCGGCCCCTAGCATCTGCCGCTTGAGCTCGCGCGGATCCTCGCAGGCTTCCCAGCGGAAGTGGCCTTTGGACCAAGAGCCCAGGAAAGCACCGATGAGCACGCCGGAGACAGACCCGACTGCAAATGAAAGTGAGGTTCCCGATGCAGTCATGAGGTAGAGTATCGTGTCTCCCAAAGGTGCGGCGAAGGTGTGGGTCTGCACCGTTTCGCCGTCGAAACCATGCGTGACAACCCAATAGGTTCCGACCCAACCGGACACGATTGCCAATCCCACTGCACTTCCCCAGAGCACATGGGACGGGCTGCGGAGAAACCGGCGGTTTGCCATTGCGAAAACTGTCAGGGCAGCGCCGGTCAGCGAGCCGGCTATTTCCGCTGGAACAGAAGTCAGCCGTTCGACAAGAAAGCTGATGCTCTGAGTTTCGCTGAGATCCATCTCCACCGGGAAAATCCAGATCCGCAGATATGCGAGGGGGCCCGACATCACGACATAGGCAGAAAGACCCATAATCAAAACGATGACAAACGACCGCAAATCACCGCCGCCAAGCCGCGCCAGCGCTCCGTAGCCGCAGTTTCCGCTGATGGCCATGCCATAGCCGAACATCAGGCCTCCGACGACCGAGCCGGCCGGGTTCCATGTTTGCGCCAGGTAACGGGTCCCTGACGGGTCGAGCCACCCAAGGGCCATGGCTGAATGCGAGCCGATGATCGCGACCCCAATCGCAACGGCCCACATCCGCAGCCGCCGGTCGTCATTGCCATAGAGGCAGTCTTCGATCGCTCCCAGAGTGCAAAAGCGGCCAATCCGGGCGGCCAGGCCCAGGACAACCCCGCCAATAAGCCCAATCAGGGCCACGGAATTGGCATCTCCTAAGATTTCGAACATGGCCAGTCTCCTCCCAAAGCTGGCTGTGTTTCCAAAAGGCCCTTACTTTCCGCGGCAAAAAAGATCGTAGATGACCTCAAGGATCTGTGTCGACCGGTCATCAGCGAGGCTGTAGTAGATCGTCTTTCCTTCGCGCCGCGTTTTGACGAGGCCCTCAAACCGCAAGCGTGACAATTGCTGGGATACTGCGGCTTGCCGGGCCGAAAGCATTTCCTCCATCTGGGTGACGGATTTTTCCCCCGACGACAAATAGCACAGGATCATCAGGCGCCCCTCGTGGCTGATCGCCTTGAGGAAGTTCGATGCTGTCTGAGCATTCTCCATCATCCTGTCCAAGTCCTCGGCGCACATGTCCTTGGAGAACACTGGAAGTTTCGAAGGTTTGTCCAACAAGATCGCCTCGCTTACTTGGCTTCACGTATTCAAATCAATTTATGTGATTTTCTGTGCATTAGCCAGAGGTCTCAATCGATATTCCTCTGTCACGCAGCAGAGCACCGAGCAGGCCCCAGAAAAAATCCTCGCCCGGATAGCCTTCGATGCGGCCGACCTCCTGGCCATTTTCCAGTAAGACAAAAGTCGGCGAGAAAAGGAGGGGCCTTTCCAGTGTAATATCCGCTGGGGCGGAGTGTCGGATGTCGACACGCCGCAGGGGGGCAATCTTTCCTTCGGGCGTTTTGGGGTAAGTCTCCGATATTTCCTCATCCCAGCGCGCGCACCACATGCAACCGTCCTCTTCCGCCATCAGCAATGTCATCTCAGCCCGTGAAATCACGGGTGGAAAAACCAGCACAACAGCCAGCAGAAGGAAGAGGAAGTGTCGCACTGCAAGCTCCGATTGACGGCGGCATTACATCTTGGTTAATTTGAATATGTGAATGATATCATTCCAGGACGGTGTTGGCCATGCTCGATATTACTTTCGCAGGGGCTTTGGTCGCGGGCCTGTTGTCGTTCCTGTCTCCCTGCATATTGCCGATCGTTCCCTTCTATCTCAGCTATCTGGCCGGTGCCGGCATCGAGCGGATGTCGGCCGGCCCTGATGTTCCAGGGGCTGTGCGCCGCAGGGCAACCCTGTCGGCAGCGGTGTTTGCAGCGGGGATCATAACGGTCTTCGTGGCGCTTGGCGCAACGGCCTCGATTTTCGGGCAGCTGGTCCGGGATTATTTTGACATTTTGCGATGGGTCGCGGCGGTGATCATCATTGCGATGGGGCTGCATTTCCTGGGCGTCATTCGAGTCGGATTTCTCTATCGCCAGTTCCGCGCGGACGTCGGGGAAACCTCAGACGTCAGTTTTGCCGGTGCCTATGTTCTTGGTCTGGCTTTCGCCTTTGGCTGGACGCCGTGTGTCGGCCCGGTTCTGGCCGCGATCCTGTTCACCGCCGCAGGCACGGAAACGGCTTGGCGGGGGGCTGGACTGTTGTTCGTCTATGGCGCTGGCATGACCGCGCCGTTTGTTCTGGCGGCGCTTCTGGTGCGCCCGTTCATGCAGTGGATGGCGCGTTTCAGAAAGCACCTGGGGCTGATCGAGAAGGCGATGGGGGGGCTGCTGATCACCTTTGGCCTGCTGATTGCAACCGGCTCCGTGAACATGATCGCGCAATGGATGCTGGACCGCATGCCGTGGCTGGCAGCAATCGGCTAGGTCGGGAGGAAGCCATGAAACGAATTCTTGCCTTCATGATAGCGTGCCTTGCCGCCGGGGCTGTTGCTGCCGCAGAGCTGGGTGATGACGGTCTCCACAAAGCGCCATGGATGCGCGACACATTCAAGGACCTCCGCGAGGACCTTGAGGAGGCCGGCAGGGACGGCAAGCGGCTGGTGCTGTTCATCGAACAGCAGGGCTGCATCTACTGCAAGAAGATGCATGAGGAAGTTTTCCTGCAGCCCGATTTGGCCGCGTACATCGAAGAGAACTTCTTTGTCGTGCAGCTGGATCTGCACGGAAGCGCAACGGCGGTCGATTTTGACGGAGACGAGAGCGAGCAAAGGTCGCTGATGCGCAAGTGGGGCATCCTGTTCACGCCAACGCTCGTTTTCCTGCCCGGAGAGGTGCCTGAGGATGCCACGGCCATCGAGGCTGCGGTCGCCGTCATGCCGGGCGCGTTTTCCAAGGCAACCACCTTGCACCTTTTCACCTGGGTCAACGAGAGGCGCTATGAGATTGAGAACGGGGAGGATTTCCAACGCTACCATGCAAGGCGCATCCGCGAGCGCAGCAATGTTGCTCAGGATTGACCTTGCGGGTACAAATAAAAAAATTCAAGTAAATGAATTTAATGTTGCGATAGGCCCTGTTCGTCGACTACGGTACACGAAGACTTTGGGCCGCAAGGCGCTGTCGGCGTGGCAGCAAACGGGAGGGATCATGAAGCTGAAACTCATTACTCTGGCGTGTTTAATGACAGGCGCTGCTGCTATCGCGGCGGAGACAGGCCCGAAAGAAGTCCAATATGACGAGTATGGCGCAGTTGAGGAATCCCTTACCGGCGTCGCCGGTGATGCGGCCAACGGCGCGGTCATCGTGGGCGAAAAATCGAAAGGCAACTGCGTCGCCTGCCACGGGGTCACAGCCTTGGCGGATATCCCTTTTCATGGGGAAGTAGGACCGATGCTTGATGGTGCCGGTGACCGGTGGACCGAAGCCGAGCTTCGCGGCTTGGTGGCGAACGCGAAGATGACGTTTGAGGGAACGGTGATGCCAGCTTTCTACAAGGATGAGGGCTATATCCGTCCTGGGGACGCATATACCGGCAAAGCTCCCTCCGCGCAGCTGACCTCGATTCTGACTGCGCAGGAAATCGAAGATGTCGTCGCATTTCTTGCGACCCTGAAAGAACAGTGACCGCGCCCTCAAGCCCGGGATCCGAAGGATGCAAAGGAGATTGAAAATGGAACTTTCTCGTCGCGAGACGCTGGGCCTGGGCCTGGGCGCCGCGGTTCTTGTCTTGGCACCGTTCCGCGCCAACGCGGCTGCGGAAGACGCGATTGCCGCTTTCACGGGCGGAGCGGAAATGGCCGAAGGCGGGGTGGCATTGACAGCGCCGGAAATCGCGGAAAACGGCAACACGGTGCCGATCGAGGTGAGCGCCCCGGGGGCCGCTGCGATCCTGATCGTGGCCGCCGGCAACCCGGAGCCGGGTGTTGCAACCTTCAACTTCGGCCCGCTGGCAGCTGTACAGGCCGCCTCCACGCGCATTCGTCTTGCTGGAACGCAGGATGTCATCGCGGTGGCCAGGATGGCTGACGGCAGCTTTGCCAGGGCCGCGGCGACCGTAAAAGTGACAATTGGCGGCTGCGGCGGCTGATTGCCCTGCCCCCTGAAATACAGGAGATCACCCAATGGCATCCGGAGTTAAACCCCGCGTCAAAGTTCCGAAATCAGCCGCTGCTGGTGAAGCGGTCACCATCAAGACCCTGATCAGCCACAAGATGGAAAGCGGTCAGCGCAAGGACAAGGAAGGCAACGTCATTCCGCGTTCGATCATCAACCGCTTCACCTGTGAGTTCAACGGCGAGCTGGTTGTCGACGTGACGCTGGAACCTGCGATTTCAACGAACCCCTATTTCCAGTTTGAGGCGACCGTGCCCGAAGCCGGGGAGTTCGTGTTCACCTGGTATGACGACGACGGCTCCGTCTACGACACCAAGAAATCTATCGAGATCGCCTGATAGTCCGGCCACTAAGGCAGATCAGCGCCCGCCTGTGACCGCTGGCGCTGGTTCACCAAGGGAGGAAAGCAATGAACAACAAGGCACTTACGGTGATCGCGGCACTTCTGGCCTATCCTGTTGCAGCGATAGCTGGGCCGGACGAAGACAACCTGGTGATCAATGAAGATCTGAACATGATCTCGGTGACCGGCGCGCCGGCGCATGCCGAAAACCTAGACACGATCTATTCCGGCTGGCATTTCCGCACTGACGAAACCCAGGCGTTGCAGACCGACGATTTCGACAATCCGGCCATGGTATTCGTTGATCAGGCGGCCGACTTGTTCGAAACCGCCGATGGCGCGGCTGGCAAGAGCTGTGCCTCCTGCCACGAAGACGTGGAAAGCTTCAAGGGGCTGCAGGCCTCTATGCCCAAGGTGGATGCCGAAAGCGGAAAGCTGGTTGTGATGGAGGACCTGATCAACAAGTGCCGGACCGGCCGCATGGAAGCGGACGCCTGGAAATGGTCCGGGGCTGAGATGCAGGGGCTGGTTGCGCTGATTGGCCTGCAATCGCGCGGAATGCCTGTGAATGTCGCCATTGACGGCGCCGCTGCCCCGTACTGGGAGCAGGGCAAGGAGATGTACTATACCCGATACGGCCAATTGGAGCTGAGCTGCGCCAACTGCCATGAAGAAAACTGGGGCAACATGATCCGGGCCGATCATCTGAGCCAGGGTATGGTCAATGGTTTCCCCACCTACCGGCTGAAACAGGCCAAGCTGATTTCGCGCCACAACCGGTTCCGCGGCTGTATCCGCGACACCCGCGCCGAAACCTTTGCCGAGGGTTCGGACGAGTTCCGGGCGCTGGAGCTGTATGTGGCATCGCGGGGCAACGGGCTGTCGGTCGAGACGCCCGCGGTTCGCCAGTAACTCTGCACCCGCGCCGGGGATGCCTGGTGCGGGTAATTCACAGAAATTGCATTCACACATTTAGATGTGAAGAAACAGGAAAGCCGGAAAATGATTTCGCGACGTGACTTTCTGCAGGTTTCCATGGCGGCTACGGCGCTGTACGGGTCGGCGGGGTTCGGAAACTGGGCCCGGCTGGCGGCACAGCAAAGCCTGACCCAGGATCAGCTGCTGGAGTTTGAGACCTTCGGCAACATAAGCCTGATCCATGTCACCGATATTCACGCGCAGCTGAAGCCGGTTTATTTCCGCGAACCTGAGGTCAATCTTGGGATCGGCGAGGCGCACGGGCAGATGCCGCATGTGACGGGCGCGGCTTTCCGCAGGGCCTATGGGATCGAAGACGGAAGCCCGTCCGCCTATGCGCTGACCCACGACGATTTCTCCTCTCTGGCGCGGGCTTATGGCCGGGTGGGGGGCATGGACCGGGTTGCGACCGTCATCAATGCCATCCGCGCGGACCGCCCCGATGCGCTGCTGCTGGACGGCGGCGACACCTGGCACGGGTCATACACCTGCTATCACACGGCGGGCCAGGACATGGTCAATGTGATGAACGCGCTGAAACCCGACGCGATGACATTCCACTGGGAGTTCACCCTGGGCAGCGGCCGGGTCAACGAGATCGTTGAAGGTTTGCCGTTCGCGGCCTTGGGGCAGAACATTTTCGATGCCGAGTGGGACGAACCCGCTGAGCTGTTCAAGCCCTACAGGTTCTTTGAGCGCGGCGGTGCCAAGATTGCCGTGATCGGCCAGGCTTTCCCTTACATGCCGATTGCCAACCCGGGCTGGATGTTCCCCGAATACTCCTTTGGGATCCGTGACGAGAACATGCAGGCCATGGTGGACGAAGTCCGCGACGCCGGGGCCGACGTGGTTGCCGTGCTGAGCCACAATGGTTTCGATGTCGACAAGAAGATGGCCGGGCGGGTGCAGGGGATTGACGTGATCCTCAGCGGCCATACCCATGACGCGCTGCCTGAGCCGGTGCTGGTTGGCAAAACGCACATCATCGCATCCGGCTCGAACGGCAAGTTCGTCAGCCGTGTGGATCTGGATGTGCGGGATGGCCGGATGATGGGCTTGAAGCATAAGCTGATCCCGGTTTTCTCGGACGTGATTGCACCCGATCCGGCGATCACGGCGCTGATTGACGAACAGCGTGCGCCTTATGAGGAAGCGCTGAGCGAAGTGATCGGAAAGACGGACACGCTGCTCTACCGCCGCGGTAATTTCAACGGCACCTGGGACGACCTGATCTGCGACGCGCTGCTGAGCGAGCGGGAAGCGGACATTGCGATGTCGCCGGGCGTGCGCTGGGGGCCTTCGATCCTGCCGGGGCAGGACATCACGCGCGAGGATGTGTGGAACGTCACCTCGATGACATATCCGAATGCCTACCGCACGGAAATGACAGGGGAATTCATCCACGTCATCCTGGAAGACGTCGGCGATAACCTGTTCAACCCCGATCCCTACTACCAGCAGGGCGGCGACATGGTTCGTGTCGGCGGGCTCGGCTACCGCATCGACGTGACCAAGCCGCAGGGGCAGCGGATCAGCGAAATGACCCTGCTCAAGACCGGTGAGGCGATTGACCCCGCAAAGAACTACGTCGTGGCCGGCTGGGCCAGTGTCAATGAAGGCACCGAAGGCCCGCCGGTCTGGGATGTCGTTGAAAACCACATCCGCAATCAGGGCACCGTGACCGTCGGGCCGAATACGTCGGTTGAGGTGATCGGCGCCTGATGCGGCGGCCGCAGCCGGCCGTGCAAAACCAGAACAAGATTTGCTGCTCGCGTAACGGAGGCAAACAAAATGAGTGACAACTCCCGAGGAAAGGCGCCTTCGCGCCGCCAGTTCCTGAGCGGTGCGGCCGCCGTTGGGGTGGGGGCGGTGGGCGCCGGGGCGGCCCACGCCGCTGGCCCGGACCCGCTGATAACCGAGGTGCAGGAGTGGGCGCGGGCAACCGGAGAGGGCGTGGACGCAACGCCGTACGGTTTGCCGATCCAGTTTGAAAAGGATGTCGTGCGGCGCAACGTCGAATGGCTGACAGCGGACACGATCAGCTCGATCAACTTCACGCCGATCCATGCGCTGGACGGAACGATTACCCCGCAGGGCTGCGCTTTTGAGCGGCACCATTCCGGTGCTATCGAGCTGAGCAAGGCGGACTACCGCCTGATGATCAACGGTCTGGTCGATACGCCGCTGGTCTTCACCTACGAAGACCTTGAGCGCTTCCCGCGCGAGAACCGTATCCATTTCTGCGAATGCGCGGCGAACACCGGCATGGAATGGGCGGGCGCGCAGCTGAACGGCGCGCAGTTCACGCATGGCATGATCCACAACATGGAGTATTCCGGCGTGCCGCTGCGCATTTTGCTGGAAGAAGCCGGCGTCAGACCTGAAGGCAAGTGGGTCTATGCCGAGGGCGCTGACGCGTCTTCAAACGGGCGCTCGATCCCGTTGGAAAAGGCGCTGGATGACGTGCTGGTTGCCTTCAAAGCCAATGGAGAGGCGCTGCGCAAAGAGCACGGGTATCCTGTCCGGCTGGTCGTGCCCGGCTGGGAAGGCAACATGTGGGTCAAGTGGCTGCGCCGGATCGAAGTGACCGGAATGGCCATTGAAAGCCGCGAAGAAACGTCAAAGTATACTGATACGCTGGAGGACGGCACATCGCGCAAGTGGACATGGGTGATGGACGCCAAATCGGTTATCACCTCGCCCAGCCCGCAGGCGCCGGTAACGCACGGCCCGGGGCCGCTGGTTATCACCGGGCTGGCCTGGTCCGGCCGGGGGTCGATTTCCGGCGTCGACGTATCTGTCGATGGCGGCAAGAACTGGACGCCCGCGCGCCTGGCAGCACCCGGCGCAGACAAGGCGCTGACCCGGTTCTACCTGGATTACAATTGGGACGGCTCGGAGATGCTTCTGCAGGCCCGCGCAAAGGATTCGACGGGATACGTCCAGCCCAGCAAGGCGCAATTGCGGGAGGCGCGCGGAGAGAACTCGATCTATCACAACAATTGCATCCAGACCTGGTGGATCAAGGAGAATGGAGAGGCGGAAAATGTCGAAGTATCATAAGCTGTTCGCTGCCTCTGTCCTGGGCTTGACCCTGGCTGTTCCGGCATATGCCGGGAACTTCGGCCTGGGGCGCCCAGCGCTGCCGGAAGAGATCGCTGCTTGGAATTTGGATGTTGCTCCAGATGGAACCGGGCTGCCCGAAGGATCCGGAGATGTGTTCGCCGGAGAAGAGTTATTTGCCGAACATTGCGCTATCTGCCATGGGGATTTTGCCGAAGGCGTCGGCAACTGGCCCAAACTGGCTGGCGGAGAAGGGACGCTTGCCGACAAGGATCCGCTAAAGACGGTCGGATCCTACTGGCCTCATCTGTCAACGGTCTGGGACTATGTGAACCGGTCGATGCCGTTCGGAAACGCGCAGTCGCTGGAACCGGATGATGTCTATGCGATCGTGGCATACATCCTGTATTCAAATGACATCGTCGATGACGAATTCACGCTGACGCATGAGAACTTTCTCGAAGTGGGCATGCCGAATGCAGAGGGGTTCATCGTGGATGACCGGGAAACCGCCGAGGCGCATTTCTGGACCGATGAGCCGTGCATGGCGGCGTGCAAGGAAAGTGTTGAAATCACCATGCGGGCGGCGGTTCTGGACGTGACGCCCGAGGAGACCGGGACGGCAGAAACGCAGGCGTCTGTGCAGGAAGCATCTGCAGACGCCGAAGCGGCAGCGGAAGGTTCCGCGGCGGTTGCGGAAACTGCAGCACTTGATGCCTCGATGATCGAAAGCGGCGAAAAAGTCTTCAAGAAATGCAAGTCCTGTCATCAGGTCGGTGAAGGTGCCAGGCACCGTACCGGCCCGGCCTTGAATGGAATTGCCGGTGCCAATGCGGCGGCCGTCGACGGTTTCAAGTATTCCAAAGCGATGAAAGCGGCCGCTGAAGAGGGGCTTGTCTGGACCGACGATGAGCTGGCCGCGTTCCTTGCAAAGCCGAAAGCTTACATGAAGGGCACGCGGATGTCCTTTGCCGGCCTCAGGAAACAGGACGAAATCGACGCGGTGATCGTTTACCTCAAGTCGTTCGGCAGCTGATCGTGCGGTGGCCGGTCGCAGTGGTGTTTGCAGCAGCTGCCGGGGGGCTTTCCCCGGCGGCCGGCGCTGCGGAAGAACTTGGCGATGCAGAAGCCGGAAAGCTGGTGTTCGAGAAGTGCAAGGGCTGCCACCAGATTGGCACAGGCGCTGAGAGCAGGATCGGCCCGCATCTGAACGGGGTCTTCGGACGCAAGGCCGCGGGGCTGGAAGGGTTCAAATATTCCAAAAGCCTTGAGCGCGCGGGAAACTCCGGCCTGGAATGGCATGCGGACACGTTGTCGGCTTATGTCGAAAACCCGCGCGCTTTCGCGTCGGGAACCCGAATGAGCTTTCCGGGGCTGAAAGACCCGCAAGACCGGGCAAACCTGCTCGCTTACCTGCGCAAGTTCTCTGACAATCCGCAGGACATCCCGGAAGCCGACCCGACGGCCAAGGGAACGGATCACTCTGTGGATCCCGGGATACTGGCTATTCAGGGGGACCCGGAATACGGAGCTTATCTCAGCAGCGAATGCACAACCTGCCATCAGATCGAAGGCGGCGACGAGGGCATCCCGTCTATCGTTTTCTGGCCGGATGACGACTTTGTCACTGCCATGCATGCCTACAAGGAAAAGCTGCGCCCCCATCCTGTCATGCAGATGATTGCCGGGCGCCTGAGCAACGAAGAAATCGCGGCCCTGGCCGCGTATTTCAATAACCCGGAGTAACAGTGCCCAAGGGGAGGAAACGCGATGACACTTAACAGACGCATATTTCTTGGAACCACCGGTGCAGCGGCTGCCGGACTGGCGGCGCCGATGGTCCTGGCGCAGGGCAGGCCGAGGGTCGCGGTTGTCGGCGGCGGTGCAGGCGGTGCCACCGTTGCCCGCTATATCGCCAAAGACAGCAAAGGCGAAATCGATGTCACGCTGATTGAACCGTCGCGGACCTATTACACCTGCTTTTTCTCGAACCTGTATCTGGGAGGATTCCGGGAGCTTTCCGACATCGCGCACAGCTACGGAACGCTGGCGGCCAGCTATGGTATCAACGTCGTCCACGATTGGGCCACGGGTGTTGATCCGGAGGCCAGGACCGTGTCCTTGGCGGGGGGCGGTTCCCTCCCTTACGACAAGCTGATCCTGAGCCCGGGCATCGACTTTGTTGATGGCGCGGTCGAGGGCTGGGACGTCTCTGCGCAGAACAAGATGCCGCATGCCTATAAGGCGGGTTCACAGACCGAGCTGCTGAAGGCGCAGATCATGGCGATGCCAGAAGGGGGGACCTTCGCAATGGTGGCGCCGCCGAACCCGTACCGCTGCCCGCCGGGGCCTTATGAGCGGGTTTCGATGGTGGCGCATGTTCTGAAGGCCCGCAACCCGACCGCGAAAATCATTGTCGCAGATCCCAAGCCGAAGTTTTCCAAGATGGCTTTGTTCCAGGAAGGCTGGGCGAACCACTATGAAGGAATGGTTGACTGGATCGGCGAGGACTTCGGCGGCGGCAGCGTTTCGGTGAACCCGGATGCCATGACGGTGACCATCGACGGAGAAGAAACCAAGGTCGATGTCTGCAACGTGATCCCGGCGATGAAGGCAGGCCGGATTGCGGAAATGGCTGGGGTGACGGATGGCAACTGGGCCCCCGTGAACGCTGCCGACATGTCGTCGAAGGCAAACCCGGATATCTATGTCCTTGGCGATGCGAGCCAGCAGGGCGATATGCCGAAGTCCGGGTTCTCAGCCAACAGCCAGGCGAAGGTTTGCGCGAATTCCGTTCGCGGCGCACTGACCGGGTCAAAGGTATTTCCGGCCAAGTTCTCGAACACATGCTGGTCGCTCATCGGCACTGAAGATGGCGTCAAGGTTGGCGCGACCTATGAGGCCACCCCCGAGAAGATCGCCAAGGTGGATGGTTTCATCAGCCAGACAGGCGAAGGCGCGGATCTCAGGAAAGCGACTTACGAAGAATCGCTTGGGTGGTATGCGGGCATCACCTCGGACATGTTCGGATAGGGAAACAGAGAGCGGCCGGCGCCGAGGCCCTGCCGCTCTATGCGCGGACCGCGGGTCTGGAGGAGGAATACGATCATGAAGTACAATGTTGCGGCCGCTGCAATCTCCGGCGTTCTGGCAAGCCAGGCCTTTGCCGGAGAGATTGTCACGGTCCCCTTTGACGGCAGCTTTGATGACGCCACGTTTGCAGTTGAATCGGCAATTGTCGGCCAGGGGCTGGTCATTGACTACGTGAGCCACGTCGGCGAGATGCTGAACCGGACAGGTGCCGATGTCGGCAGCGACAAACTGATCTTCTCGGCTGCGGATATCTTTATCTTCTGTTCTGCAAAAATCTCGCGCGAAGTGATGGAGGCGGATCCGATGAACATCGGTTACTGCCCTTACGGGGTTTTTGTCGCCGAGGATGAAAGCGGTGTTCAGGTCGGCTACCGGAGCTACCCGGACGGTCCGATGGAAAAAGTCGAAGCGCTGCTGTCGGAAATCGTCGAAGAGGCCGTTGGAAACTGAAGGGAGGCGCGGCCAGCCGGCTGAATACGCGGAGCGGCTGAATTTCTTTTGAGCGGGCGCCCTGCCGGCGTGCTGGCCATCGGCCGTGCAGCCGGAATTTGACAAATGACAAGCACAGCCGCGTAACGGGGTGACAGTTTCTGCCCATGGAGAAGCTCATCAATCTGCTGGGAGATGCCGGTGCTTTGGCTTTTGCCGGGCTGGCCGTTGGCATCGTGTTCGGGGTTGCAGCCCAGAAATCTCAATTCTGCTTGCGTGCAGCCTCGGTGGAAGTTGCTGAGGGCCGGGCCGGGCCCCGCTTGGCGGTTTGGCTGATTGCGTTCCTTTCGGCACTGTCTCTTGTTCAGGTATCTGTGGCCCTGGATTGGCTGGAACTGTCCGGAACGCGTGCGATTGCTTCAACGGGAAGCATCAGCGGAGCCTTGATCGGCGGCGTGATGTTCGGCACCGGAATGGTTCTGGCGCGGGGTTGCGCATCGCGTCTGCTGGTTCTGGCCTCTTGCGGCAACTTGCGGGCCTTGGTCACGGGGCTGGTCCTGACCCTGGTCGCGCAGGCGGCCTATACGGGGGTGCTCAGCCCGGCACGGGAGAAGCTCGCTGGTATTTGGGTGGTCCCCGGCGGCGAGGCGCGGGACCTGTCCGTGATCGCTGGCTTTCCAACGGCTGTTTACGCCATTTCGGCAATGGCAGGATTGCTTCTGGCAATTGCATTTGCCTGCCGGCAAAACGTTACCGTAACCGGCATTCTGTCAGCTGCAGGGGTCGGGGGTGCGGTAGCGTTCGGCTGGCTGATGACCTCTGCGATTGCCCAATCGTCGTTTGAAATCGTGCCGGTGCTGTCCGTCACATTTACCGGCCCCGCCACAGATACCCTGATGGCATTGGTCGCAGAGCGGAACGTGGAATTGTCTTTTGGTATCGGCCTCGTTCCCGGGGTCGCAGCCGGCGCGGCTGCATCAGCCTTTTTGTCGGGGGACTGGGGAATTGAAAGGTTCGGCGCGGACACCCCGATGGAACGGTATCTCGTTGGCGCGGTCCTGATGGGTTTCGGAGCAATGCTTGCCGGGGGCTGCGCCGTCGGTGCCGGATTGTCGGGAGGATCGGCCTTGTCCCTGACCGCTTGGATTGCGGCTTTCTCGATGTGGATCGGGGCGATTGCCACGCACCGGCTGATAAAGCGGTTGCCCGCTCTGCAGCGATCCTGAGCTACTCAAATTCCATTTGCTCGTAGACACGGCCGGCATTCCTGGCTGCCAGCTCCTCGAAAGTATCCAGGTGGGCGTAGGGCGACTGGTCAACGTAATAGGCGTCTGCCAAATCCCCGCCGGCGTCCATGTGCTCCTGTATTCTGCTGCGCAGGTAAATCAGGTAGCCGCGTGTATACCTGCGGACCTGATCCATATTCGTCGGATGCCCGTGGCCTGGGATGACATAGGTCGCGTCCAGAGGTTCAAACGCGTTGTCCCAGGTTTCAAGCCAATCCGCGGTGTAGGTGTCCTCAAAAACCGGAAGCATGCGTTCGTGAAAGGCCATGTCGCCAGAAATGACCAGGCTTTGGCCGGGTAGCCAGATCGAGATATCCCCGGGGCTGTGTGCCGGTCCAAGGTATTTTGCCTCGATGCGGAATTCGCCCATTTCGACCGCGTATTCATCGTCGAAGGTCTCCGTCGGGGCGGCCAGGTAGGTGCCTTCTGCCTTGTCTTTATTGTATTTCTTCATCTGCTCGAGGATCTGCGCGCCGTATTCCTCGAACTCCGCCGCGGCATCGGTATGGGCAATGATGGGCACGCCGATCTCAGACCAGTAGGCATTGCCGAGCATCGCATGCCCCTGACCGTTTTCATTGAAGACAAGCTTGACCGGCTGATCGGTGACGGCCTGGATCTCCTGGTGAAGCGCCTTTGCAAGAACATAGGCAGCGCCCCCGTTCACGACCACGACGCCGTCTCCGGTCACAATGAAGCTCAGGTTGTTGTTGTGGCCTGAGTTTGCATATGTGGGCGGTGCGGTTGCGCCTATGGCAGTGAACACGCCGGGAATGTACTCCACCGGCTTCGAATACAGCACGCTTTGCGGATACTGGTCTGCGATATCCTCGCTGGCCCAAGCCGGAAAGGCCAGCGTGCCAGCAATCAGAATCTTCCGTATCATCACAGCTCTCCTATAAACCGGTATGCTTGGCCGGCCCTTTCCACGCGGCCGAACCCGCCGCCCGGCAGATGAAAACCAACGAGTCTCATCTGCTCTGCTGAAATCTGGTCGAGCAGCGTTGTTCTGGCCGCCGCCGCGGTCTCAGGATCCTGATCGGTGCCGCTGGGCCAGCTGGGGCGCTCGAACGCGGCATGCGGGTTTCCGAGCGCATCTCCGACCACCATCACCGCGTCGCCGCCATTGCGGACTTCAAAGGCCATATGGCCCGGCGTGTGACCGTAACTTGCGCGTGCGGCGATACCGGAAAGGATTTCTTGCCCGTCATCAAAGAAATCAACGAGGTCTTCGATCGCTTCCATGCGCCGCTTTGCCCCGACTGCAAACGACGCGCGCTCAGCCCCAATTGAGTCCACTGTTTCCGGGTTCCACCAATAGTCCCACTCCTTGCGGCCAAAGAGATGAGTTGCGTTGGGAAAGTACGGGTCGTCAAAGTCATCCAGAACCCCCCAGATGTGATCCGGGTGAGCATGCGTGAAGACAACATGCGTGACTTCAGCGGGGGACAGGTCAATCGCGCCGAGAGACTCCGGAAGCTTGCCGGAAGTTGCCATGAAGTCCGGGCCGGCGCCGGCGTCGAACAGCACTGTATTTTGCCCGTCACGGTACAGCACCACGTTGCAATCCGGCTCGTACTTGGTGATGTCGGCCTGATGGTGTTTCATCAGCTCTTCAAGTTCTTCTTGCGGCATCGCCCCGAACACCATCTCAGGCGGCAATGACAAGTACCCGTCCGAAAGCGTTGAGATCCGCGCCGATGAGCCGAGCTGCAAATCCGCGCGCAAGGGCTTGGATTGAGTGCCAAGCGCCGCCAGGCAGGCGCCGTGAAGGAGGAAGCTGCGGCGGGTGAGAGGGTGTCTTTTGAGCATATTAAAATCAATAAGATGAATATGTTTATTTGTAAACACCGGACAGCCGTTAGCCGGTGCAATTTTTGCATGAGCCGACACGAACGACTGCGCGTTGTGCTGTGGCAGTGAGCAGGTATTGCAGCAGCTGGACCTAAGGCCCGTTTTTGAGGAAATTGAACCGCAGCGGGAAACACGGCATTCAACCCTCGGTCAGGACCGTTTAGGGTCAGGATTCATAACTAGCAGATGACTAGGACCGCGAGGGCGATTGCTGACATGAATACCTTCGGGCACCTGTCGAAGCACGTTGCGATGTGCCTCCAATCCTTG
>NZ_JCATZN010000015.1:0-38588 GCF_059694505.1 Leisingera sp. ANG49 | reverse complement strand
AAAGAATGCCAAGAAACCCTGTATCGAAACCCAGCCACGATTCCTTCCAGCTGGAAGAACGCCAACGGTGCCGCAACGCGGCAGACGCAGAAGAAAAACCGAAGAGGGCGCCGCAAACTGCGGCGCCCTCAGATTTCCACACAAGCGGACTCAGCTTTCGAGTTCACTCAACCCCTCAGCGAGAGCATTGCGCATTCCAGCCTCTTCCATGTGCAGCCGCAGCCGCTGATTAAACCCGCCCGGCGTATTCAGCGCCTCGATCAGGCTCGCGCATCCTGACGCCTGCAGGCTGGTGGACACCAGCATCCTCAGGAAGGCCTCCCCTTGCGCAGGGTCCGAAACCCGCTGCCCAAGCCAGTCCGCAGCATCCCCCACCAGGCGCGCAGCCGGCGAGAGCACTGCCTGGGCTGCCAGATAGGTCTTCAGCTCCGCCCCGTCCTTAAGCGCAAAGACCTGGTTGTCCGGCTCGAAAATCCGGCCAAGCAGGGCGGTATCCCCGAGGGCCATGATTGGAGAGTCGCCCTGTGCAATGCCGGGAAACGGCATCATGACCGCTGCCGCCGTTGCCGGCGCAGCCCAGTCCGCAACCTGCTCCAGTTCCGCGCCCGCCATGAACGAGACCACTTGCTGATCCGCCCGGAAGGTCAGGCCGCCCAGAACGGTCTCCGCAATCTCCGCCATCAGGCCCAGGAAGACCACGTCGCTTGCATCGATCACGGCCTGGTTTCCGGCCACGGCCACATCATCGAAGGCCTCGGCAAGCGCCGAAGAGTGGCTTGCGCTGCGTTCCGAGACAATAATCTGGTGGCCCTTGCCCGCCAGCCCCCGCACCACAGCGGAGGCGATGGTGCCGCACCCCAGGACTCCCAGACGCATATCAGATCTCCTTCATCAGCCGCAGCGCATCATAGATCGCCGCGTGAGTGTTGCGCGCAGAAACCGCATCGCCGATGCGGAACAGCTGGAACCGGCCCGCGGGATTGGCGCGGATCGTTTGCGGCCGGCCGCTGATCAGGGCGCTTTGGTCCACCTCGCCCCGGTTGGCCGATGCGTCCTTGAGCGCAAAATAGAGATCGTCGAGCGGCAGGGTTCCGTAATTCAGCACCACCTGATCATACTCGGCCTGATAGGTATGGCGGCTGTAGTCCGTGCCGATGGACGCCGTCAGCCTGCTGCCGCTGCGCGCCAGCCCCTGCAGGCGGCGGGCAACCGTGAACGTGACATCCTTGTCCTGCAGCGCCCGCATGTATGGCACCAGGTTCATGCCCATGATGTCAGGGGCAAAGGTCCGGTCGGGGGTCATCACCTCTACTTTGGCGCCCGCATTTGCCGCAGCTTCAGCTGCCATCAGGCCCGGGTGGTCGCCGCTTTCGTCATAGATCAGCACATGCCCGGCGGGCTTCACATCGCCGGAAATGATGTCCCAGCTGGACACCGCATGAGGAAGGTCGCTGCCGGTTTCGTGCAGCATCATGCAGGGCACTCCGCCGGTCGCCACAACCACGACATCCGGATCCAGCGCCTGCACATCCTCTGCTTCGGCCCAGGTGTTGAAGCGGAACGCCACCTCCCGGGCCGCGCATTGCGCCATGCGCCAGTCGATGATGCCGATCATCTCAGCCCGGCGCGGGTTCTGCGCGGTCAGGCGGACCTGGCCGCCCGGTTCTGCTGCAGCTTCGAAGACGGTGACGTCATGGCCGCGCTCTGCCGCCACCCGCGCGGCCTCCAGCCCGCCCGGCCCGGCACCAACGATCACCACTTTCCTGCGGGTCTCCGCCGGCGTGATCTGGTGCGGCATCGTGAGTTCGCGCCCGGTGGCGGCATTGTGGATGCACAGCGCCTCCCCCGCCTGGTAGATCCGGTCCAGGCAATAGGTGGCGCCGACGCAGGGGCGGATATCATCCTCGCGCCCCTCCATGATCTTCTTCACGATATGCGGGTCGGCCATATGGGCGCGGGTCATCCCGACCATGTCCAGCAGGCCGCTGGCAACCGCGTGGCGGGCCGTTGCCACATCCGGGATGCGGGCGGCGTGGAACGTCGGCATGCCTGTTGCCTTCTTCACTTCACCTGCAAAGTCCAGATGCGGCGCCGACTTCATGCCCTGCACCGGGATCACGTCGGTCATGGCCGGGTCGGTGTGGATGCGGCCTCGGATCACGTTGAGGAAATCCACCATGCCGCTGTCCGCCAGGCGTTTGGAGATTTCCAACCCCTCTTCCGGGGTAATGCCGCCCTCTTCCGCCTCATCCGCGGTGTAGCGCAGGCCGACGATGAATTCACTGCCGACCCGGTCCCGCACCGCCTGCAGAACATCCATCGGAAACTTCATCCGGCTGTCCAGCGTCTGGCCGCCGTAAGGCCCATCCAGATCATTGGTCAGAGGCGACCAGAACTGATCCAGCAGATGGCCGTAGACCTGCAGTTCGATCCCGTCCATGCCGCCCTCCTTCATCCGCTCCGCCGCATCGGCAAAGTCGGAGATGATGCGGGTGATATCCCAGTCCTCGGCCAGCTTGGGGAAGGACCGGTGCGCGGGCTCCCGGTGGCGCGAGGAGCTGACGGACGGCAGCCAGTCACCCTTGTTCCAGCCGGTGCGGCGGCCCAGGTGGGTCAGCTGGATCATCACCGCTGCACCGTGCTCATGCACTTGATCCGTGAGGTTGCGGATCCAGGGCACGACCTCGTCCTTGTAGGCCAGGATATTGTTGAAGACCGGCGGGCTGTCGCGGCTGACCGCGGCCGACCCGGCGGTCATCGTCAGCGCCACGCCCGCCTTGGCCCGTTCCGCGTGATAGGCGGCATAGCGCTCCTTGGGCATGCCGCCTTCCGGATAGGCCGGTTCATGGCTGGTGGTCATGATCCGGTTGCGAAGCGTCAGGTGCTTCAGCTGATAGGGCTGCAGCAGCGGATCCTTGGACATGGGGGTCTCCTGGCACGGTGTCGTGGCTTGGCGGCGAGTCTCACGCCCCTTCCTGACATATATGTCAACAAAACTTTCACACCTGTCAAGAAAAGTTGCGCCTTCCCTGCCCCGCTGCTATGGCTGGCGCATGGACACACAGGACATTTCCCGCCCGCGGCTGAGTGAAGAGGACTGGCTGACAGCCGCCTATGAGGTGCTGACCGAGAGCGGCGTGGAAGCGGTGAAGGTGATGCCGCTGGCCAAACGGCTTGGCGTGTCGCGCACCAGTTTCTACTGGCATTTCAAGGACCGCGAAGAATTGCTGGAAGCGATGGTGCGGCGCTGGGAGGAAAGGAATACCGGCAATCTGGTGGCCCGCACCGAAGCCTATGCCGAAAGCATTGCCGAGGCGATGTTCAACCTGTTCGACTGCTGGATCGACCCGGACTTGTTTGATGCCAGGCTGGATCTGGCCATCCGCAACTGGGCCCGCAATGACAGCGGCCTGCAGGAAAGGCTGGACCTTGCCGACGCCCGCCGCGAACAGGCCATGACAGATATGTTCGTACGCTTCGGCTATCCGGAGGCGGACGCGCTGATCCGGGCCCGGGCGATGATTTACACCCAGATTGGCTACATCTCGATGCAGGTGCACGAAAGCACGGAATACCGGATATCGCTGATGCCCGGCTGGATCGAGGTTTTCACCGGCACCCGCCCTGAACAGCGGGAACTCGACCGGTTCCTGGCCCGGCACCGATAGGGGCAGACCGCTGTACTTCCCTTGAAAGGAGCACTCCCGCCTGCAAGACTGGCATCACAGATGCCCGCCCGCCAGTTGGGCCGGGCGCCGCGCCTGAAAGGCGCGGCGCGGGTCGCTTCGGGCATTGCCCGAAGCGAAATTTCTCCTCTCCACGTGCCGCCCTTACCCCCTCCGGTGATGATGCACGCTGACGCGCCGGGCGCCCGCCCGGCGCCACCAGAAGAAACGGGCGCGGAACCCCTGGTTCCGCGCCCGCTTTGTTAGCTCCAGCAGCACTGCCGGATTATTCGGCTGCGATCTGCCCTTCGATCTTTTCGACCTTCACCGCCGAGAACTTGAACTCGGGGATCTTGCCGTAGGGGTCCAGCGCCGGGTTGGTCAGGATGTTGGCCGCTGCCTCGACATAGGCAAAAGGCACAAACACCATGTCCTCGGCAATGGCCCGGTCGGCCCGCGCCATGATCTCGATCGAGCCGCGGCGGGTCGACAGGCGGATCATCTCACCCGGCTCGATCCCCATCAGCTTGAGCGTGCGCGGGTTGAGCGAGCAGTTCGCCTCCGGCTCCACCGCATCCAGAACCTTGGAGCGGCGGGTCATCGACCCGGTATGCCAATGCTCCAGCTGGCGGCCGGTGGTCATGATCATCGGATACTCCGCATCCGGCGCCTCATCCGGCGGGATGACGGATGCCGGAGTAAAGCGGGCGCGGCCCTCGGGGCGCGGGAAGCCGTCACCGAACACGATCGCCTGACCGGGGTCGGTCTCATGAAGCGACGGGTAGGTGATGGTCTCGGTTTCCAGACGCTCCCAAGTGATGTTGTTCAGCGACTTCATGTTCAGCTTCATCTCGGCAAAGACTTCGCTGACATCCTTGTAGTCCCACGGCAGGCCGATGCGCTGCGCCAGCTCGACAGTGACCTGCCAATCCTCGCGCGCCTCACCCGGAGGTGCCACCGCAGGACGGACACGCTGCACCTGACGGTTGGTGTTCGACACGGTGCCGTTCTTCTCGTAAAGCGCCGAGGCCGGCAGGATGATGTCGGCATAGTTTGCCGTCTCGGTCAGGAAGATGTCCTGAACGATCATCAGCTCCAGCTTGGCAAAGGCGTCCCGCGCGTGATCGGCATCCGGGTCGGACATCGCCGGGTTTTCGCCCTGGATGTACATGCCCTTGATGTTGCCGGCATAGGCCTCGTCCACGATCTCGGTCACGGTGAGACCCTTCTCGTTCGAGAAGTCGCCGCCGCCCCAGACATCGGTGAAGCTCTTGCGGACATCATCCGAGGTCACGGTCTGATAATCCGGCAGGAACATCGGGATCAGGCCCGCGTCGGACGCGCCCTGCACGTTGTTCTGGCCGCGCAGCGGGTGCAGGCCGGCGCCCGGCTTGCCGACGTTGCCGGTCATCAGCGCCAGCGAGATCAGGCAGCGCGAGTTGTCGGTGCCGTGGATGTGCTGGGACACGCCCATGCCCCAGAAAATCAGGCCAGCCTTGCCCTTGGCAAAAATGCGCGCAACGCTGCGCAGCTGCTCAGGGGACACACCGCAGATCTCCGACATCTTTTCGGGCGTGAACTGCGCCAGATGCTGTTTTTCCGCTTCCCAGTTTTCGGTGTACTTGTCGATGTATTCCTGATCGTAGAGACCTTCCTCGACGATCACGCTCATGATCGCGTTCAGCATCGACACATCGGCGCCGGGGCGGAACTGCACCATTTCGGTGGCGAACCGGCGCAGGCCGACGCCGCGCGGATCCATCACGATCAGCTTGCCGCCGCGCTTGGTGAACTGCTTGAAGTAGGTCGCAGCCACCGGGTGGTTCTCGATCGGGTTGGAGCCGATCACGATCGCCACATCCGCGTTTTCGATCTCGTTGAAGGTCGCGGTCACCGCGCCTGAGCCGACGTTCTCGATCAGCGCCGCAACGGACGACGCGTGGCACAGGCGGGTGCAGTGGTCCACGTTGTTGTGCTTGAAACCCTGGCGGATGAACTTCTGGAAGAGATAGGCCTCTTCGTTGGTGCATTTCGCCGAACCGAAGCCCGCAACTGACTTCGGGTTTTCATCGCGCAGCTTCATCAGGCCCTTGGCGGCCAGATCCATCGCCTCTTCCCAGGTCGCTTCGCGGAAATGGGTCGCCAGGTTGCCCGGATCGACGTTCAAGCCCTTGGCCGGCGCGTCGTCGCGGCGGATCAGCGGCTTGGTCAGGCGGTGCGGGTGGTGGATGTAGTCAAAGCCAAAGCGGCCCTTCACACACAGGCGGCCTTCGTTTGCCGGGCCGTTGATGCCCTCGACATGCTTGACCTTGCCGTCCTTGACCTTGAGCGAAACCTTGCAGCCGACGCCGCAGAACGGGCAGACGCTTTCGGTCTCGGAATCGTAGTCCTTGCTGTCGCCAACCTGGTTTTCGTCCAGCACGGTGGCGGGCATCAGCGCGCCGGTCGGGCAAGCCTGGACACATTCACCGCAGGCCACGCAGGTGGACTGGCCCATCGGGTCAGCGATGTCGAAGGTCGGATAGGCATCGTGGCCGCGGCCGGCCATGCCGATCACGTCGTTGACCTGTACTTCACGGCAGGCGCGCACGCACAGGCCGCAGGAGATACAGGCGTCCAGGTTCACCTTCATTGCAACGTGGCTGTCATCGAGCAGCGGGATGCGGCCTTCTTCCAGCTTGGGGAAGCGGCTCTCGGTGACGCCGTTCAGCTCAGCCATGTCCCACATGTGGGAGGATTTGTCGTGCGCCTCTTCTTTCTTGGGCTGGTCCGCGACCAGCAGTTCCATCACCATCTTGCGGGCGTTTTCGGCACGCGCGTTATTGGTGGTGACAACCATGCCCTCAGCAGGTTCACGGATGCAGGAGGCGGCCAGCGTGCGCTCGCCCTCGATCTCCACCATGCAGGCGCGGCAGTTGCCGTCCGGGCGGTAGCCCGGCTGCGGCTTGTGGCACAGGTGCGGGATCTTCAGCCCGCGGCCATTGGCGACTTCCCAGATGGTCAGGCCTTTTTCTGCCGTGACCTGTTCGCCATCGAGTGTGAATGTGACTTTATCGCTCATGGCTCAGACCTCATCCGGAAAATGTTTCATGGTCAGGCGGATCGGGTTCGGCGCGGCCTGGCCCAGACCGCAGATCGAGGCGTCGACCATTGCGGTGCTCAGCTCTTCCAGCAGGCCCTGATCCCACTTCTTCTCGCTCATCAGCTTGACGGCTTTCTCGCAGCCCACCCGGCAGGGGGTGCACTGACCGCAGCTTTCATCTTCGAAGAAGCGCAGCATGTTCAGCGCCGCGTCGCGGGCGGAGTCCTGATCGGACAGCACCACCACGGCAGCGGAGCCGATGAAGGTGCCATGCGGCTGCAGCGTGTCGAAGTCGAGCGGAACGTCATTCATCGACGCGGGCAGCAGGCCCGAGGAGGGCCCGCCCGGCTGATAAGCCTTGAAGGCGTGGCCATCCAGCATGCCGCCGCAGGCCTCGATGATATCGGTGATGGTGGAACCGGCGGGCAGCAGATGCACGCCCGGGTTCTTCACCCGGCCCGACACCGAGTAGCTGCGCAGGCCCTTGCGGCCGTTCTTCTCAACCGAATTCAGGCACTCCGGGCCTTCGCGGTTGATCTTGCAGACCCAGTACAGGGTCTCGACGTTGTGGACCAGGGTCGGGCGACCGAAGACACCCACCTGCGCAACAAACGGCGGACGGTGGCGCGGCTCGCCGCGCTTGCCTTCGATCGACTCGATCATCGCGCTTTCTTCACCGCAGATATAGGCCCCTGCCCCGCGGCGCAGATCGATATAGCCTTCTTCGACGATGCCAGCGTCTTCCAGCGCCTTGATCTCGCGGCGGAGGATCTCCAGCACCGCCGGATATTCGTCGCGCATGTAGATAAAGGCTTTCTCGGCCTCGACTGCCCAGGACGCGATCAGCATGCCTTCCAGGAAGACATGCGGGGTGCGTTCCAGGTAGTAACGGTCCTTAAAAGTGCCGGGCTCGCCTTCGTCGCCGTTCACGGCCAGATAGCGCGGGCCTTCATTGGCGCGGACAAAGCCCCATTTGGTGCCGGACGGGAAGCCAGCGCCGCCCAGGCCGCGCAGGCCGGCTTCCTTGACCTTCGCCTGAACCGCTTCCCAGTCGCCATTCGCACGCAGGTCTTTCAGCGTGGCATAGCCGCCTTCGGCCTCATAAGCTGCGAAGGTCTCGTATTCCGGAACATGCGCGTGGGTATCGTCTGCCGCGATCGCCGCTTCCACCTTCTCGACGGTGGCGTGGTCGATATGGTTGTGGCCGATCTCCAGCACCGGCGCGGTGTCGCAGCGGCCCATGCAGGGCGCGCGCAGCACGCGGACCTGGCTTGAGTCCAGACCGTCTTCCAGCGCCTTCTGCAGCTGTTGGGCACCCGCCAATTCGCAGGACAGCGAATCACAGACCCGGATGGTCAGCGCCGGCGGCGGGGTCTCGCCTTCCTTCACCACATCGAAATGGGCATAGAAGGTGGCGACCTCATAGATTTCTGCCTGACCGGTCCGCATCTCCTCGGCCAGCGCCCGGATATGCGCAGCGCTGAGGCAGCCGTATTTGTCCTGAATCAGGTGCAGGAACTCAATCAAGAGGTCACGGTTGCGCGGGCGGTCCCCCAGCAGTTCCTGAACCTCGCTCAGCGCAATGTCGTCGACCTGGCGGCCTTTGGGCGTCTTGCGGCCCTTGCCTTTGCCGGACTTCCATACGCCCTTGCTATCATCCAATGGTGCCATGGGATCCTCCAGTCAGCACGTCTTTCATTCAGCCAATGCCATCAAGAATGAATATCGTCAAATCTGGAAATTGGATTGCACGATCAGGAAATCTTATGACGCCATTTGCGGCATCCTATTGTCTACAAACGTCGCAACTACCTCTTTCAAAGCGCGCACAGTTGTGAGTTCCGGTGTCCGGTCCAGAGTCGCAATGCAGATCGGCCGCGCCTGTTCGGGCTCCACCAGCGCCAGAACCCGGGTGCCGCCCAGGTCGCCCAGCGCCTGCATCAGCGCCCGCGGCAGGATGGTTGCTGCCGAGCCTTCCCGCGCCAGCACCATTGACGCCATGAAGCCGTTGGACTCGGAAACGATCTCCGGCCTCAGCCCCAGATCGGAAAAGATCCGGTCCAGAATCCGCCGGTTCTGCATCTGCTGGTCCAAAAGGCTCAGCGGCAGTTCAGCCGCTTCCGCCCAGCTGATCGCATCACCGCGGCCGGCCACCATGTCTTCCGGCGCTAGAAGCACATAGCTTTCCTCATACAGCTGCTGCACTGTCACCAGTTCGCGGCCCATGCCGTCGGCATAGGTAATTCCGGCATCGATTGTACCATCATACAGCCGCTGCTGGATAGCCAGCGAGGTGGTGACCTCCACCTGCGCCAGAATCCGCGGGTAGGCCTGATGCACCTGGTCCACCAGCTGTGCGGCCCAGGCGGTGGCGGTCGGCACCACGCCAAGCACCAGCGTGCCGCTCACTTCACCGCGGGTTGCGGCGATCTCCTGTTCCAGCGCCTTGGCATCATCCAGTATCGAGCGCGCCCGGCGCACGATCATCATGCCTTCCTCCGTCAGCCCCTGGAAACGGTTGGCCCGGCGCACAATGGACAGGCCCAGCCGCTCTTCCAGATTGCGGATCCGCATGGAAAAGGCCGGCTGCGACATGCCGCAATCAGCGGCTGCCTTGGCGAAATGCTTGTGCCGCGCCAGCGCTGTCAGCAGCATAAGGTCCTTGAGTTCGATCATGACGGAACCTTAAGCCGCTGCTGCCGGTCTGTACAATGGAACAGTTGCCGGTTCAGCCCTGGCTGTCAGCGCCTGCGGGACGTGCCCCGGACCCGTAAAACCCGGTTAATTCCTCCAGAACCGCCAGGGCGCTATCCAGCTGCTCCGCCATCTCCGGCCGGTCCGCAAGCGCCTGCAGCAGCAGGCCGTCCCTCACGGATTGCATTTCAGCGGCAACCCGGTTTCCCTCTTCCGTCAGGCTGTAGGACACCCCCGAGCGGCCGGCCCCCTGCTTGCGGGTCAGCCCGGCGGACGCCAGTTTGCGCAGGGAGTACTGGATGTTGGGAATATCCACCCGATTGGTGACCCGGGCCATTTCCTTGATCGATATGGGCCGGCCGCCATCTCCGATCAGCAGCAGCAGGGTGATTTCCGCCCCCGACAGCGGCACGCTGCTCAACTGTTCAAAGCTTTCTGACTGCCAGCGGATCAGGCCTTCATGCGCCCGCTGCACCGCCATTTCCAGGCTGCGCAGCTTATCCTTGGCCAGTTCGGCAGACAGGTGTGAAAAGGTGGAAGGGCCGACTGAATGATCCAACGAACAACTCCAAAAATTTTGCCTGAAACGGCACAATTACTGCGGATCAGAATATCCGGCGCGTGCAGCGCCTGCCCGGCAAACAATCGAATGCAACCGCTCCCCCTGCCGGGGATGCCGGGCCATATTCCGAAAATCCAATTCAAATGACCCGCAACATATCCAATCAAATCCGCCGGACTGCAATACCCAGACGTGTATTGCAGCCGCTTGGGCGCACGCTGAACAATGACTCAGGGCGCGCTTAGCAGGTGAAGAAGCGGAACCAGGCTTCGGCGCCGCCAAGCCGGATGTGCAGGACGCCGCCACCCGGCATGGCCAGCGTTCCGGCCGAGATAGCTCAGACCATTGCAAGCTGCCGCAGATCTCGCCGCTTGATGGCGTAACGGGCAAGCCCCCCATAGGCCGCGCGCACCTGTGCCTTGCCGGGTTCACCGGACAGGCAAAGCGCGGCAGCCAATTCGGGGAACAGGTCAAACAGTTCCCGTCTGCCGTCAGCGGACAAGCCGCGGACCGCCTCCGGACCGGGCCAGAAGGTTTCCGTTGCGATGCCTTCGGCAAAAACCACCTCGTGCTGCTCAGTCATCAGATGCACATAGGTGACAGGGCCGGTTGCACGGATCAACTGCGTGCAATTCGGATCGATTTCCGCCAGCAGCTTGGCAGACAGGAAGCTTTCTTCAATTGGCCGGTCCCTGCCAAAGGTCTTGCGGCCGGCCAACAGGCGGTGCTGCGGGGACAGCAGCATCGGCCGCTCCGGGGCCAGCAAGCCGCCGGGGCGAACGCGGTAGGGCTTCAGATGCGGGCGCCGCGCCAGCTCTGCCGGGCCCAGGGTGCGGCTGCCGGTCCAGATCACCGGCTGATAGCCATTGTCGGCCGTTTGCAACAGGTCGCCCACACGAATCTGCCCGGCCGGCACTGCTCCGCGCTGGGTGGCCAGCAGGACATCCGGTGTGAAGCAGGGAATGCCGGCAGCGTGCATCTGCGGCGCGGTTGACATCTGGGCCGGGGCCACCCCCTGCAGGACAAGCTTTTCACCGCTCGGGAAGGTGAGCAGAGCATTGCCAGAACCATCATCGCTGACTGAGATGTCCCAGGCGCGGACGGCACCGGCCGGCCCGGTGCCGCCGGTCAGGTCGGAGATGTCCAGCTGGTCATTGTAAAAGCCGTTGCTGTCGTCGTCGGCGATGCTGAAATCGCTGATGGTGTCCGTGCCGCCACCGCCGCTCAGGATCAGTTCGTCATAGCCGGAACCGCTGGTGATGGAATCATTTCCGGCCCCAAAGGCGACTGTGTCATCACCCGCGCCCGCATCAATTGCAGCGCCGGCATTGTCAGCCGTTGCATCGACCACGTCGTCCTGATCCGTGAGGTTCATTGCCTCAATTTCGGAGAAGGCGATCGTGCCGGTGCCGTCGGTGATGGCGCCCGCCTCGTCACCGGTATAGGTGACGGTGACGCCGGTGGTGACACCCGAGACGTCAACGGTGTCATAGTCATTGCCGGCCTCGCCGCCGGTCAGGGTGTCATTGCCGAACCCGTCCGACATCTCGAAAGTATCGGCACCGGCCTCGCCGTGCATCTCGTCGGCACCGCTGCCGCCAACCAGCAGGTCGTCGTCATTGCCGCCGTACATGGTGTCGGCACCGTCACCGCCTTCCAGGGTGTCGTTGCCGTCGGTTGCAACAATGCTGTCATCGCCGGTGCCGCCGACAAGACTGTCGTCCCCGGCCGAGTTTCTGAGGGTGTCGTTGCCTGCACCGCCGATCAGCGTGTCGTTGCCCAGTCCGGTGGTCAGGCTGTCGTTGCCTGCACCGCCTTCGATGTAGTCATTGCCGCCGCCGCCGGAGAGGGTATCGCCGCCTGCCCCGCCTATCAGCGTATCGGCGCCAGCCCCGCCTTCCAGAATGTCGTCGCCGTCACCGCCATCCAGACTGTCGTCGCCCTCCTCCCCCAACAGGGAGTCATTGCCGCCCTGGCCGTATACGATGTCATTGCCCTCACCGCCCAGCACGGTGTCGGCGCCTTGCTCGATGGGGGTGACAACCGGATCGTCGATGACATCGCCGGACAGGGTGAACCCCGCCAGCCCGTCGCGGGTTTGAAGGGTGAACTCAATTGACGACTGGTCCTCGAACCCGGCAGAGAACCAGGCGCTCTGATCGGTGTACGCGTTGAACTGCGTCCCGGCGGCCGTGACCATATTGCCGTCGGTTGAGGTATTGAGAGAGGTGTCCGAAGAAACACCGAAGGAGGTGAAGCTGCTGCCGTCGATGATAACCGCCTCAGCGTCGCCGTAACCGCTGTTGTCATCGATATCGTTGAAAGTGGCGGTGGAATTCAGATAGACCGGCTCACCCGTCGCCGGGTCAAAGAATTCCAGCCGGAATGTCGCCTGATCTCCGGCCTGATCCCCTCGCAGCAGGATTTCCGCACCTTCGGTATACCCGAACCGCACCGACATGTTCGAATTGGATTTCTCCACCAGGACCAGCTTGCCCCAGACCTTGGTGCCATCCTCCAGTGCCGCAACATCGCTGAAGACAGCGTAATTTCCCGCGGACCCCGTCCAGCCGTCATGCGAGATGCTCTGGATGTTGTTGATATCCAGCTCAAGCGGGCTGGCGTCCGCGCCCTGATTGAACCCGTCGCCCATGTCGCCATAGACAACGTCATCACCTTCGCCGGCCTCAATGAGATCGCTGCCTTCTTCACCGGCAACGGTGTCAGCGCCCTTCCCTGCTTCGATGATGTCATCGCCGGTGGTTCCCGCAATTTTGTCTTTGCCCCCTGTACCTTTGAGGGTCGCAAGAATGCCGGCAAGCCAGTCAGGTTTAGGCATATTATGTTCTCGTGTATCGGCCTGTCCCGGGCGCGCGGCCAAAACGGCCATAGTGTTTCGGCAAAGGCGCCTTTGCTGCGCTCCTCGATACACGTTCCTCCGGTAAGGAAAGGTAAATCCGCCAGAAGCGGTGAAATTTCGCCTTAGGCCTTCGCTGAAAGGCCAGCATGCCCTGCGGCGGTGCTCGGCCGTGTAGGGTCAAGGGCAGGGGCATCGTTCCCCCTGCAGGCTTGCGCATGATTCGCACTGCCCTGGAGGTGTTCTGATCGAATTGGAACTTTATTTTTGCCGCCCTAGGCCGCCAATTCGCCCAAAAAACAGGCCGCAGCATGCATTTTAACGGCCCGGAAATGAATCCCTCTGAGTGTTTTGACGTCCAGCACCTCCTGGCTGGCATCGCCAAAGGCCGCTTTCAGGCAGTCCGGCAGACTGAAATGTTGATGGGAACTTCGCCGTTATGACACGACTGTTTAAATTCTGGAACAACATGCGGCTGGGCCGCAAGCTGCCGCTCTCCATTGCCGCGCCGACAATCTTGCTGACGCTCGCTTCGGGCTTTTTCTTTGCCTGGGAGGCCGGGCAGGCGCTGAAAACCAACCGCGAGGCGGCCTATGCCACGCTGCTGGAAGAGCGCAAGGAGGCGCTGGAGAACTGGGTTGCGGGGCTGCGGTCCCAGACCCGGACGCTGGTTGCCAGCAAGGCGGTCGAAACAGCGCTGCGCGACTTCTCCAACGGGTTCTACTCGCTTGGCGACGATCCCAGCAGCTATCTGCGCGCCACGTATGCCGATGGCAACCCGAACCCGGCGGGCGAGCGCTACAAGCTGCTGGACGCCAAGGACAAATCTGCGTGGTCGATCCGCCACAAGATGAACCACACCGGCTTTGTCACCTTCCTCGAGGAACAGGGGTTCCTGGACGCCTATCTTTTGGATGTGCAGGGCAACATGGTCTACTCGGTCCACAAGAACGAAGACTTCGCCCTGAACTATCTGGACGGGCCGTACAAGGACAGCGGGCTGGGCCTGGCCTTCCGCGCCGCCCTGGAGATGGAGCAGGGCAACGTGCACCTGTCGGAAATGGCCGCATATGAGGCCGATGGCGGTGCAGCTGCCATGTTCATCTCCTCGCCCGTCTTCAAGAAAGGCGCGATCATGGGGGCGCTGGTTCTGCGCGTGCCAGTCCACGGCATTGCCGGCATTCTGTCCCATTCAGCGCTGCTCGGCGAAACCGGGCAGGCTTATCTGGTGCGCGGCGACGGCATCGCCCTGACCGCATCGGATCGCGACGGCGGCCATCAGGTCCTGACAAAGCTGCCTGAACTGCAGCAGATCACCGCGGCGCTCAGCGGCGGGGAAAGCAGCTTTTCCGGCACCCCCGGTCTCGCGGGCCAGCCGGTTGAGGCGATGGCTGCAAGCGTCGGTCTGGACGACCGCACTTGGGGAATTGTGCTGGAGGTCGACAGCGCCGAGGCCCTGGCGGCCGAGAAAAGCCTGGTCAATGCCTCCATGCTGCAGGCCGTTGGCGTTGCCCTCGCGGTTGCCCTGCTCTCGTGGATTGCTGCCCGCGGCATTGCGCGCAAGGTGTCCCGCCTGTCGGACAGCGTCGAACATATTGCCGCCAAGGACTATGACCACCCGGTTGCCGGTCTGGGTACCGGCGATGAATTCGGCAATATCGCGGGCATCCTGGAAGGCTTTAAAACCGATCTGCAAAACGCCCAGCTTGCCGAACAGGAACGGGCAGAAGCACAGCGCGAGCAGGATCATGTGGTGAATGAATTGCGCACCGGGCTAACACATCTGGCCCAGGGCGACTTCTCAACCACGATCGATGCGCCCTTCCCTGAAGCCTACAAAGGCCTGCGGCAGGACTTCAACCAGACAGTCGACACGCTGAACGCAACCGTCCGCGAAGTGGTGGAGGCCACCACCAGCATCCGCAACGGCACCTCGGAGATCAGCCAGGCCTCCGACGACTTGTCGCAGCGCACCGAAAGCCAGGCTGCAACGCTGGAACAGACCGCGGCGGCGCTGGATCAGATGACCGCCAGCGTCAAGGCCGCCGCGGATGGCGCGCGCAAGGTGGAAACCGCCATGAACGAAGCCCGGGACGAGGCAACGGCCAGCGGCGAGGTTGTGCAGAACGCAGTCACCGCAATGAATGGAATCGAGGAATCCTCCCGCCACATTTCCCAGATCATCGGCGTGATCGACGACATTGCCTTCCAGACCAACCTGCTGGCCCTGAATGCGGGGGTCGAAGCCGCCCGCGCCGGCGAGGCAGGGCGCGGCTTTGCCGTCGTCGCCTCCGAAGTAAGGGCGCTGGCACAGCGCTCCTCGGATGCGGCCATGGAGATCAAGACGCTGATTTCCAATTCCGGCGAACAGGTTGAAAAGGGCGTTGACCTGGTTGGCAAGGCCGGCGAGGCGCTTCACAGCATCGTCTCGCAGGTGTCGCATATTTCCGGCCTGGTCTCGGCCATTGCCGAAGGCGCGGCAGAGCAGTCGACAGGCATCGGCGAGATCAATACCGGTGTTATGCAGCTTGACCAGGTCACCCAGCAGAATGCCGCAATGGTCGAGCAGATGACCGCGGCGGGCCAGCTTCTGAACGGCGATGCCTCCAACCTGGCGGGGCTGGTGGCGCAATTCAACGTCGGTCTGGAAATGCCCGCACCGCGCCGGAATCCGCAGCCGGGCCTTCCCTCCGCCCATGGAACCGGCTGGGATGAGATGCCGGAGGCGCCGGCCGCTGTGCCTGTTTCGGACGGATCGGCTGCCTTGGCAAAATGGCAGGACTTCTAACCCGTCTGCAAATGACCTACGGTGGCTGCCGCTTGTGCCACACTTGGGCAGCCGCCAGCAGCAATCATATTGTGAAAACCGGATATTCAGACTTTAAAAGGAAAATGGACCAGAACCGAACACGTGGCGCAGTTTAAGGCCGCTGTTGCCAACAGTGTTTTTGAAATAGCAAAGGTGGCTGGATGGCCGTTTCTAAACTCCCCGCAAGCTGGCTGCGCGCACTCAGCAACAGGACCTACCTGCCTGCCCTGCTTGCCTTGGCAGTGGTCTGCGCTGCGGGGCTGTATGCCGAAAGGCAAAACGCCACGATCCACTACCAGTCCCAGCGCGCCGATACCCAGCAGGCGGCGGGGATGATCAAGTCCCGCCTTGAAGGTCAGCTGAACGGCGACTACCAGCGCCTGCGCGGCCTGGCGGCCATGCTGGCGACGGAACCGGGCATGGGCCAGGAACGCTTCAGCCGGATTGCCGCACAGGTGCTGGAGGGAAAGACCGCCATCCGGCATATCGCGGCAGCACCCGGTCTTGTGGTGTCTTTGATTCACCCGATGAAAGGCAACGAGGCCGTCGTCGGGCTGGACTACAACAAGAACGACGCCCAACGCGCTGCCGCACACCGGGTGCGCGACAGCGGCGACATGGTCCTGGCCGGCCCGGTTGACCTCGTCCAAGGCGGCTCCGGCTTCATTTACCGCCTTCCGATTTTTACCGGCAGCGGGGAAGAACGGCAGTTCTGGGGCATTCTGTCGGCGGTTGTTGAAACCGAGACCCTATACGCGGCAACCGGCTTAAACGGCGGCAACGGGCCGGACATCGCATTGACCGGGCGGGACGGCACCGGCGCGGCGGGCCGCCAGTTTTTCGGCTCAACCGGCATTCTTTCCGACCACCCGGTGGTCTTGGACATCAGCCTACCCGCCGGCACCTGGCAGCTGGCGGCCCGTCCGCACGGCGGCTGGCAGGAGAACCCTGCCAACCTGTGGCAGCTGCGGCTTGCCCTGCTGGCGGCCGGCACTCTGATTGTGTTTCCCACCTTCCTCGCCGGGCGGCTGTCCGCAGCACGGCAAACGGTCATCGGCAAGCTGCGCAACCGGGAGGCCGAACTGGAAGCCGTCTCGCGGCGGCTGGAGATTGCGGTCAAAACCTCCAGGGTCGGGATCTGGGAATGCGATGCGGAAAACCAGCGAGTCAGCTGGGACAGCCGCATGTATGAATTGTACGGCATCCCTGAGGATCAGGCCCCGCTGGCCGGGGCAGCCTGGGACGAAAGGCTGCACCCGGAAGACCGCGGCCGGGTTGCTGAAGCGCTGCAAGCGGCAGAACAGAGCAAAGCGCATTTCGCCTCTGACTTCCGGATCGTTCTGGACGATGGCACGGTCAAGCACATCCGGGCGCTGGCAAGCCCGTTCACCGACGCGCAGGGCCGGCACTGGATGATCGGCGTCAACTGGAACGTGTCCGAAGATGTCCGCCTGCGCGAGGAACTGATCCGCGCCAACCAGACCCTGTCCGAACGCAACAGCGAGCTGAAACAGGGCAAGCAGGCCCTGGAACAGGCCCATGCCGAACTTCAAAAGCAGCAGGCGGAGCTGCACCGCCTGTCGCTGGTGGCCAAACACGCCTCCGACAGCATCATCCTGACAGACGCAGACCGGCGGATCCTCTGGGTCAACGAAGCTTTCACGCGGGCCACCGGCTACCTGGCTTCCGATGCCATCGGCCGGACCCCGTCGGAGCTGCTGGACGGGCCAAAGACCGATGCCAGCGTGATCCAGGAAATGAACCGGCACAAGGACCTTGGCATCCGGTACCACAACGAGGTTCTCAACTACACCAAATCGGGCGGCGAGGTCTGGTTTGACACCAACATCGTACCGGTGACGAGTGCGGATGGAAATGTGGACCTGATCATCGGCATCGAGCGGGACATCACCCACAGCAAGCAGCGTGAACGCGAGCTAGCCGAGGCCAAGCTGGCTGCGGAACAGGCCGACCGCGCCAAGTCGGAGTTCCTGGCCAACATGAGCCATGAGATCCGCACCCCCATGAATGGCATCATCGGGATGGCAGACCTCCTGGCGGAAGCAGAATTGCCGCCGGATGAGCGGCAAAACGTGGAGACCATCCGCAGCTCCGCCCAAGCGCTGCTGAAGATCATCAACGACATTCTCGACCTGTCACGGCTGGAAGCCGGGAAATTCTCCATTTCCGCAGAGGACTTCAATCTGCGCGATTGCGTCAGCAGCGCCGCAAATCTGTTCCGCCCGAAAGCCCAGGAAAAAGGCCTGCCGCTGGACATCAGCTACCTGGACGGGTTGCCGAAACGGATGCACGGGGACGACGGGCGCTTGCGCCAGATCCTGGTCAATCTGATTGGCAACGCGGTGAAATTCACAACGGAAGGCAGAATTTCCGTCCGGGTCTCGCATGCGCCCGGCGATCCCTACCGCCTGGTTGTTGAAGTCGAGGACAGCGGCATCGGGATCTCCGAAAACCAGGCCCGCCACATCTTTGACCGCTTCACCCAGGCTGATGCCGCCACCACCAAGGCATTCGGCGGCACCGGGCTGGGCCTCACAATCTCCAGCATGCTGGCGAAGCGGATGGGCGGCGGCATATCGGTGCTCTCGGAACTTGGCCAGGGATCCTGTTTCCGCCTCGAGCTGCAGCTGGCTCCGGCCGGCGAAGCAACGAGCGAACCTGCTCCTCTCGCCCTGGCGAGCCCCCCGCAGCTTGCGCCTTGCCGGGTGCTCTTGGCCGAGGACAATCAGACCAACCGGCTGCTGATCCGCAAGTACCTGCGCGGCCAGCCGGTGGAGCTGGCCGAAGCCGCAAACGGCCGCGCCGCGGTCGACATGTGCAAGGAGCTGCAGCCGGATATCATTCTGATGGATATGTCGATGCCGGTTCTCGATGGCATCGGTGCCACCCGGGAAATCCGCAGCCTGGCCATCCGGCAGCCCGTCATCGTGGCCCTGACGGCCAACGCGTTTGCAAGCGATCAGCAAGCCTGCATGGATGCGGGAATGGACCATTTCCTGGCCAAACCCGTGAAGAAGGCTCTGCTCCTGCACACCCTCGCAGCGCTGCTGGCAGAAACATCCGTCCCGCAAAATACCCGGGCCAGTGCCTGACAACAGCACCCGCCTGCCCCGTGGCCGCAAATTTAGACAGCTGTCCCGATCAGGCCCACACCGGCCGCCATCAGCACCGCCGAGCCCAGCCGCCGCATCCAGTAGCCTTCCTTGAGGAAGACAAAACCGATCAGGGCCGCAAAGATCACCGAGGTTTCCCGCAGGGCGGAAACCGCCCCCAGCGGGGCAAAGTTCTTGGCATAAAGAACCAGCCCGTAGGCAATCATTGAAACCAGCCCGCCGGCAATGCCCAAAACCCAGGTTTTTCCGGGCAGGGCAGCCAGTGCCCGGCGCTTGCGGACAGCAACAAAACCGGCAATGAAAATATGAAGGAACGCCCCCCAGGCCCAGTAGCTGAGCGTATTGCCGGACAGGCGCACGCCCAAACCGTCGACCACGGAATAGATCGAAATGCAAAATCCGGTGCCCGCCGCGAAACCAAGTGCCGCACGCCCCACACCGGACCGCAAGGCTTTCCAGCTGCTGAGCTGGATGCCGCAGGCGATCACCGCAATCCCGGCCCAGGCCTGCAGCGGCAGCACCTCTGCGGCAAAGGCCATTGCCCACAGGGCAACCAACGCCGGCACAATGCCGCGGGCAATCGGATACACCACGCTCAGATCGCCATGCTGATAGGCGCGGCCCAGCATGAAGTAATAGCCGAAATGCACGACCGTGGAGATCAGGATATAGGGAAAGCTTTCCGCCGACGGCAGCGGCAGCACCGCGATCATCACGGCACCGGGAATAACCTGGCCGAATGCCACCAGCCCCAGCGTCGTGGTACGGTCGGCAGCCGTTTTCACAATGGCGTTCCACAGCGCGTGCAGCAGGGCTGCCGTCAGGATGATCGCAATTACAGGAAGTGTCATTTCACGGGTCAGGTCTTTTGGTTAGCGGCCGCCGTCATCCCGGCCGGGCATTTCCTCGATCAGGCGGGTCTCCAGCAGCTGGCCGTTCTGATAGAGGACGGGATAGGCGACGGCGGCGATGTGGCTGTTGAACTCGCGCAGGGCGCGCAGCGTCTCCAGGTGGATGTCGGAGGTGTCGAAACTGTCGCGGGCGCCGTTCTGCAGCCGCCGCAGATGCCGCTTGCGGCTGTCGCGCTCCATCCGCTTCAGCTCGGTCTTCTCCAGGCTCAGCAGCCGCGCGCTCTCCAGGTCATCGGAGATCAGAACGTTGGAGGCCAGCTGCATATTGGCCAGGATCGCCTCATGCATGCGGGTGATCTCCAGCCAGCCGTCGCGGGAGAAGCTGAAGCCTTTCCTGTTCAGCTCGCCCGCCAGCACCGTCAGGCGGCGCGCCACCACATCGCCCGCGGTCTCCAGCCGGATGGCGTATTCCATCAGCCCGCGGGCGGTCTTCAGCTCCTCCTTGCTGAACGTGTCCTCCGGGATCGCCGCCACATAGCGGCGGATGCCGGAGAGGCAGGCATTGACCTCGCCGTCCATCATCTGCACCGCCTTGATCTGCTCCTTGCTGCCGCCCCGGTACAGCTCCAGCACCGGCCGGAACATGGCGCCGACCTGGTCGGCCATCCGCAAGAGCTCGCGCTTGAGGTTGGCCACCGCCTGGGCCGGCGGGCCGTAGCTGCCCGGCTCCAGCGCGCTGACGGGACGGCCCGGCTGCGCCGCCGGCGCCGGCGCGGGCTCCGGGAAGGCGCGGGCAAAGACGCCGCCCAGCGGGGTGCAGGCGGGCAGCGCCAGCAGCAGCAGCGACGCGTTGAACGCCAGATGCGCGGTGACCAGCATCTGGCCGCCCTGGGGATCGCCGAGCCAGCCCTGGCGCAGCGCCAGGTTGGCGCCGAACAGGCACAGCACCGCCCAGCTGCCGCGCAGGGCCAGGTTGGCATAGGGAATGCGCCGCGCCTTCAGCGCCATGCCGCGACTGAGCCAGACCGGGATGAAGGCGGAGCCGAAATTCGCCCCCAGCACCAGCGACAGGCCGGCGGCAAAGGGGATGGCGCCGATCTGCACCAGGGTGACGCACATCAGGATCGCCGCGACGGAGGAATGCATCACGAAGGCCAGCGCGCCGCCGACCAGGAAGGCGGTGATGTAGTCGCGCGCCAGGTAGCCCGCCACCGCGGGCAGAAAGGCGCTGTCGCGGATCGGGTCCATTGCCTCGCGCAGGAAACGCAGCGAAATCAGGATGAAGGCGACACCCATCAGGATCCGGCCCAGCTGGCGCGCCTTCTTGGCCTCGGTCTTGACGAACAGGTAGCCGCCGGCGGCCAGCAGCACCGGCACCAGCCAGTCGAGCTTGAACGACAGGATCTGGATGATCAGCGCCGAGCCGAGATCGCCGCCCAGCACGATCGCCAGCCCGGCCGGAAAGGCGAGATAGCCGCTGGCGGCAAAGCCGGAGGTCAAGAGCGCCACCGCGGCCGAGCTTTGCAGCACGATGGCCAGCATCAGCCCCATCAGCCCCGCCTGCAGATGGCTCTGCCGCCCGGTCAGCAGCCGCTGGAACGAGGCGCCGTAGCTGCGCTCGATCCCGGTCCGTACCATCCGCACCGCATACAAAAGCAGCATCGTCGCCCCAGCCAGGCTGATCAGAAAGGTCAGTATTGCCATGTCAGTTTCCGCTCAAGGCTTTCCTCGGACGCGCCGCCGCTCCTGACACGGCCTTAGTGCCGCCCGGCCCCGGCGGCAACTGATATTCCCGCCAGCCCCGGATACTGATTGGCCTTTCTGCGCCCTGAGGCTGCGAATTCCGGATCAGTTCTCCTTGCCGGATGGCGCGACCTCTGTCTTCACCCCCCACCCCGCCAAAGCGGCGGACAGTTTCTTTCCTGGCTCCTGATCGGTGAACAGGACAGTGATCTTGCGCGGTTCAGGCCCGCAATGGGGTGCGGTTTCCGCAAACTTGGGATGGGCCATTGCTATGGCAACCTGCTGGGCGCACTCGGCGGCGACGCTGGCCAGCTGTGCCTCGTCCGCGCTGTGATAGAGCACCCCCTGCTTGGCCGACAGGGCATCTGCCGACAGGATTGCCAGATCAAGCGCAAACCGGCGCAGCTGCTGCTCGGCGACGAACCCGAAAGTGCCGCGCTCGTTGCTTTGCATTTCGCCGCCCAGGAAATGCACCCGGTTGCCGTTGTGGTTTGCCAGACTCTGCGCCGCTCCGATGGAGTTGGTGACGACGATCAGCCCGGTTTTCTGCCGCAACTCCTCTGCAACAAATGCGGTGGTGGACCCGACATCCAGAAACAGGGCCATGCCGTCGCGCACATACCCGGCAGCCAGCGCCGCAATCCGCGCCTTTTCCTTCTGGTTCTCGGAAATCCGCCGGGCAAAGCTTGTCGCGCTTTGCGGCCCCGCCAGGAAGGCGCCGCCGTGCACGCGCTGCACGGCCCCCGCCTTGTTCAGCGCCTTTATGGTGCGGCGCACGGTCTCCTCCGACACATCCAGCATCCTGGCCAGCTCGGCGCTGCGGGCAGAGCCGCCCAGGCGGCGCAAGGCATCCACCAGCTCCATTTCACGATGAGAAAGGGACAGGGAGTCTGACAAGAGATCATTCCGTTTTGCATCTGCCGGTCTTGGGCATTTAGGCACGGCCTGCCAGCGCTTTACAAGGCCCTGCCGCAACATCTTACCGCGCTCGGGATCAAGCCCCGGCCGGCGCGAACGTGCCCGCCCGCGCAGGTAACTACATCACCCGCACTAACCGCTCCCGCCCCTTTCCGGCCTGGCTGCGGCAGGCCCTGTAGCGCCGGGCAGGGTGCCGGGCCGGGATTGTTAATGCTGCGAACGCCTTCGTAATACACTGTTAATAAACAGGGTTTCGCAGCGAAACCCCTTTTCTGTGACGTGTGTTCCCGCGGGCCGCTGCGCGCATCGCCCCTGCCAAAGCAAAACCGCCGCGGCTTTGAGGCCACGGCGGTTCAATGTCAGTCCCGGAAGGGCTTACAGGTTCGGGTAGAGCGGGAACCGGGCGCAGAGCTCCGCCACTTTCGCGCGCACCGAGGCTTCCACGTCGGTGTTGCCCTCTTCACCGTTGGCCGCCAGCCCGTCGATCACCTCGATGATCAGGTCGGCGATCTGGCGGAACTCCGCCTCGCCGAAGCCGCGGGTGGTGCCCGCCGGGGTGCCCAGGCGCAAACCGCTCGTCACGGTCGGCTTTTCCGGGTCGAACGGGATGCCGTTCTTGTTGGTGGTGATATGGGCGCGGCCCAGCGCCTTGTCGGCGATGTTGCCGGTGACGCCCTTGGGGCGCAGGTCGACCAGCATCACATGGGTGTCGGTGCCGCCGGTGACGATGTCCAGGCCGCCCTGGATCAGCTGGTCGGCCAGCGCCGCCGCATTGGCGCGCACCTGCTTCTGGTAGGTCTTGAACTCCGGCTTCAGCGCCTCGCCGAAGGCCGCCGCCTTGCCGGCGATCACATGCATCAGCGGGCCGCCCTGGATGCCCGGGAAGATCGCCGAATTCACTTTCTTGGCGATCGCCTCGTCATTGGTCACGATCATGCCGCCGCGGGGGCCGCGCAGGGTCTTGTGGGTGGTGGTGGTGGCGACATGCGCATGCGGGAACGGCGAGGGGTGCTCGCCGGCCGCGATCAGGCCTGCGATATGGGCCATGTCGACCATGAAGAAGGCGCCGACGCTGTCGGCGATTTCACGGAACCTGGCAAAGTCGATCTGGCGCGGGATGGCAGAGCCGCCGGCGATGATCAGCTTCGGCTGGTGCTCGCTGGCCAGCGCCTGGATCTGGTCGTAGTCGATCAGGTTGTCGCTTTGGCGCACGCCGTAATGCACCGCGTTGAACCACTTGCCCGACTGGTTCGGCGCGGCGCCGTGGGTCAGGTGGCCGCCGGAGGCCAGGTCCATGCCGAGGATGGTGTCGCCGGGCTTCAACAGCGCCTGGAACACGCCCTGGTTGGCCTGCGAGCCGGAGTTCGGCTGCACGTTGGCGAACTCACAGCCGAACAGCTGCTTGGCGCGGTCGATCGCCAGGTTTTCGGCGACGTCGACATACTGGCAGCCGCCGTAGTAGCGGCGCCCCGGGTAGCCTTCGGCGTATTTGTTGGTCAGCACGGAGCCCTGCGCTTCCATCACCGCGGCGGAGACGATGTTCTCGGAGGCGATCAGCTCGATCTCGTCGCGCTGGCGGCCCAGCTCGGCCGTGATCGAGGCAAACAGTTCAGGATCGCGCTCGGCGAGGGATTGGGTGAAAAACAGATCTTTGGACATTCGGGGCTCCTGTTTATCCAGTCCAGCCAAGGCCCGCGGCAACGCAGTTCATCGACTGCATCAGCGGGACCGGCACTGTTGATGATTTCCGGGCGCGCTCCTCGCGCAGGAGGCGCACCTGGGTTTTGTGAATTTCGCGCAGCATGTTCTCGACCCGGC
Organism: Leisingera sp. ANG49; assembly: GCF_059694505.1. Taxonomy (NCBI): domain Bacteria; kingdom Pseudomonadati; phylum Pseudomonadota; class Alphaproteobacteria; order Rhodobacterales; family Roseobacteraceae; genus Leisingera; species Leisingera sp. ANG49. The sequence goes on along the minus strand of NZ_JCATZN010000015.1, from coordinate 14,455 downwards.
CGAAGCGGGCGCGCAGGCGCGGGAACCGCTGCGACAGGCTGCTGTCGCCGGTCAGGAATGCAATTGCTTCGCAGGCAAGCTGGTATTCCTTGCGGATGGATCCAAAGATGCGGTCGCGGATTTCAGCGTCCTGCACCAGCGTTGCGTAGTCGGCAGCGATCTCCATGTCGCTTTGCAGCAGGGTCTTTTCGACCTCATCCACCACCAGGCGGAACAGCGGCGAACCCGCGAACATGTCCTGCAGAACCGCGTCGCCGCGGGCGCCGCGGAACTTGCGGAAGCTGGCAATTGCTGAACCGAACCCATACCAGCCGGTGATCATATGGCGGTTCTGCGACCAGGCAAAGACCCAGGGAATCGCGCGCAGGTCATCCAGCGACCCGGCGCCGAAGCGGCGCGCAGGGCGCGAGCCGATCTTCAGCATCGCCAGTTCCTCGACCGGGCTGGCTTGCTGGAAATAGTCCAGAAAACCATTTGCATTCAAAAGGTTGGAGTATGCCGCCTGCGACATGCCCGCGAGCGCCTCGAAGGCGTCATCAAACTCCGGGTTCACCGGCGGGGTATCGTCCTGCAGAGAGTGGCGCAAAACCGAGGAGGCCATCAGTTCCAGCTGGTGCAGGGCAGTGCCGCGGTTGGCGTATTTCGAACTGACAACCTCGCCCTGCTCGGTGATCCGCATCCGGCCGGCGATGGTGCCTGCGGGCTGGGCGGCGATGGCACGCTCTGCAGGGGCACCGCCGCGCGAGACCGAGCCGCCGCGGCCGTGGAAGAACACCGGCTTCATCCGGTGCGCCGCCAGGGTGCGGGTGATCAGGCGCTGCGCCTTTTCCAGCTCCCAGGTGGAGCAGAGGAAGCCCCCGTCCTTGTTGCTGTCGGAATAGCCCAGCATCACCTCGATCCGGTTGTCGCCGGATTTCAGCGAGCGGCGGGCAAAAGGCACGTCCAGAAGACCGTTCAGGATACCAGGCGCCGCACGCAAATCGCCGATGGTTTCAAACAGCGGCACCACTTTGAGCGCAGCTTTTTCAGCGCCGAACCCGGCGTAGCGCGCCAGCAGGTAGACCCCCAGCAGGTCATCGGTGGAACGGGTCATCGACAGGATGAACGGCCCCATCGCCTGCGGATCCTCGCCCGCACCGGCATCGCGCATCAGCCGCAGCAGTTTCAGCAGCTCGCCGCTTTGCGGGCTCAGCTCATCCGGTGTCATATAGGGGAGCGAGGCGCTGCCCAGTTCCTTGCGCAGGCGCGCCGACCAGTCCGGGCTGCCGAACTCCGGCACATCGCCGGACCGCGCCCAGATTTCGGTCAGCGTGTCCGTGGTCACGGTGGAGTTCTGGCGCACGTCCAGCGTCACCGTGCGGAAGCCGAACACGTCAGCCTGCCAGCGGATCGGGCGCACGTAGCGGGCGGCCAGGCGGCGGGCGCCGATTTCCTCAAGCGCCTCTTCCACTTCCGTCAGGTCGGTGACGAAATCGCCAAGGTGCTTATAGGCACCGGTTTCCTCGGCAGCGGTGGCCCTGATCCGCGCCAGGATTGCGGTCAGCGCCTGGCGGAAGACTTCGCCCGGATTGCGGGCCGACAGCGCCGCAGCCCCCGGTGCGGCGGCGATAACCTTTGCCAATCGGGCAGAGGCGCTGTCCGGCAGGGCAAACACGGCAGCCGAAATGGAGATCCGCTCGGCAGCAGTGGTCAGCGCCTTCTGGTAGCGCTTCAGGATCGCTGCACGGTTCGCGGTCAGCGCTGCCGCCGTGGCCTCCACCGTCACATTCGGGTTTCCGTCGCGGTCGCCACCGATCCAGGAATGGAACTTGAGACAGGGCGCATCAGCGGTCGCGCCCAGGCGCGGCTCCGCCGCGGCAATGTAGCGTTCAAACAGTTGCGGCACCGCCTCGTACAGGCTGTCGCGGAAGAACTGCAGCCCCCATTGGATTTCATCCTGCAGGCTGGGCCGGTCGCGGCGCAGCTCGCCCGTCATCCACAACAGATCGATTTCCGAGCGCAGATCCTCCAGCAGATCGGCACGTTCGCGCGGGGTCCAGCGCTTGGCCTCTAGCGACACCAGCCCGCGGTAGATACGGCGGTGGATTTCCAGGATGGTGACGCGCTTGGCTTCGGTCGGATGCGCGGTCAGGGTCGGGCCGATGGAAAACTGGCTGGCGACCTCCTGCAGCCGCTCCGGCGTGGCCTGCTCCCCGGCCAGGTCCAGTGCGCGGGCAAAACCGCCCTCGACCACTTCCGGCCCGTCCTGGGTCTCTGCCATGCGGCGGTCGCGCATAGCGGCGTTTTCCTCGACGATCTTCAGCAGCTGGAACCAGATGTTGAAGGCCTGCATATAGGCGGTCGCGGGCTGCCCGCCGGACAGATCCCAAGCGGTTTCAGAGACAGCCTTTGCGGCAACCTCCGGCGCCCGCTGGCGCAGCACGTCCAGCCACAGCGCATGCAACTCGGCACGAAGCCCGGCAGCATAGGTGGTGTCTTCATAGTCTGCATGGGGTGTTTCAGCAGGATTGCCCATCACATCACCCGGTCGCGCGGCTCGCGCCCTGCAAAGAAATCGGTCAGGTTATCGAGCACGCGGAAGCCCATCGCCTCGCGCGCCTCCCGGGTGGCGCTGCCCAGATGCGGCAGCATCACCAGGTTTTCGCAATCCTGCAGGTCCGGGTTGATGCGCGGCTCGCCGTCGAACACATCCAGCCCGGCGCCGCCGATGGTTTCGAACCACAGGGCACGGGACAGGGCCAGCTCGTCGATCACCTCGCCGCGGGCCGTATTAATAAGGAAGGCGTCCGGCTTCATCAGGTTCAGCATCCGGGTGTTGATCAGATGCCGGTTCGCGGCGCCGCCCGGGCAGTGCAGCGAGACAAAGTCGCACTGCGGCATCAGCTCTTCCAGGCTGTCTGCCTGGGTGGCGTTGTAGCGGGCGAGGATATCGGGGGACACGCGGGAGCGGTTCTGCACCACGATCTTCATGCCGAACCCGTGGTGGGCGCGTCGGGCCATCTCCTGGCCGATGCGGCCGAAACCGACGATGCCCAGCGTCTTGCCGGAAACCTTGGTGCCGACCAGATGGGTCGGGCGCCAGCCGGTCCATTCGCCGGCGCGCAGCTCGCGCTCGCCTTCGCCTGCGCGGCGGGCCACCATTAGCAGCAGCGTCATGGCGATGTCGGCGGTGCATTCGCTGAGCACATCAGGGGTGTTGGTCACGGTCATGCCGTGACCCACCGCACCATGCATATCAATGTGGGAGTAGCCGACCCCGTAGTTGGCCAGGATCCGGGCCTGCGGCTTGGCGATATCGAATGCCTTGGCGGAAATCTTGTCAGTGACGGTCGGCAGCACCGCGTCATAAGACGTCATCGCGGCGCGCAGCTCGTCCTCGGTCAGCGGCTTGTCGCCCGTGTTCAGCACGGCATCAAACGCCTCGGACAGCTGCGCCTCCACTGCGGCGGGCCAGCGGCGGGTCACCAGAACCTTGGGCTTTGCCATGATTTCATCTCCCTGACGTGCTTGTGCTTTTTTTAATGCGCTCCACCCCCGCCATTGCCCCGGGCCAAGGGTGGAGCGTTGCGCCTGTTCCGTTGCCGGATCAGGCGGCGTTCTTTTTCATCACGCTTGCGATGGTTTCGCCGATCACGGCGGGGTTCTCGGCAACGGTCACGCCGGCCGCCGACAGGATCTCCACCTTCTCGGAGGCGGATTCGCCGAAGGCCGAGATGATCGCGCCCGCGTGGCCCATGGTGCGGCCTTTGGGGGCTGTCAGACCCGCGACATAGGCCACCACCGGCTTGGTCACGTGGTTCTTGATGTAATCCGCCGCTTCCGCTTCCTGCGGGCCGCCGATTTCACCGATCATCGCGATGACCTCGGTTTCCGGATCCTTCTCGAACCATTCCAGGATGTCCTTGAAGGAAGAGCCGTTGATCGGGTCGCCGCCGATGCCGACCGAGGTGGAAACACCCAGGCCCAGCTCTTTCAGCTGCGCCGCGGCCTCATAGCCCAGGGTGCCCGAACGGCCGATGATGCCCACGGTGCCCGGCAGGTAGATGTGACCCGGCATGATGCCCAGCAGCGCCTTGCCCGGCGAGATGGTGCCCGCGCAGTTCGGGCCGGTCAGGATCATCCGCTTTTCCTTGGGATAGCGGTACATGTAGCGCTTCACGCGGATCATGTCCTGGGCCGGGATGCCGTCGGTGATGCAGACGCAGTAGTGAATGCCCGCATCCGCCGCTTCCATGATGGAGTCGGCTGCAAACGGCGGCGGCACGAACACCAGCGAGGCATTGGCGCCGGTGGCCTCCACCGCTTCTTTCACGGTGTTGAAGACCGGCACGCCCTCGACGGTCTCGCCGCCTTTGCCCGGCACCACGCCGCCCACGACGTTGGTTCCGTATTCGATCATGTCCTTGGTGTGGAACCGGGCGATCTTGCCGGTGATGCCCTGGACGATGACACGGCTTTCGCGATCAAGAAGGATGCTCATTTGACGGCCCTCACACGAGTGTTTTGATCAAGGTCGTTTTTCCACGCGCCGACGGCCCGCTCGGCGGCTTCCATCAGCGAGGTTGCGCGGATCAGCGGCAGGCCGCTTTGCGCCAGGATCTTCTGGCCTTCCTCCACGTTTGTGCCGGCAAGACGGACCACCACGGGCACGTCGACCTGCACTTCCTTCAGCGCCTGCACGACGCCTTCGGCAACCCAGTCGCAGCGGTTGATGCCGGCGAAGATGTTGACCAGAACCGCCTGCACATTGCTGTCGGACATCACCAGGCGGAACGCCTTGGCGACCCGCTCAGGCGTTGCGCCGCCGCCGATGTCCAGGAAGTTGGCAGGCTCGCCGCCGGCCAGCTTGATGGTGTCCATGGTCGCCATCGCCAGGCCTGCGCCGTTCACGATGCAGCCGATGTTGCCTTCCAGGCCGACATAAGACAGGCCGCGGTCGGCCGCGCGGCTTTCGCGCGGGTCTTCCTGGGACTTGTCGCGCAGCTCCGCGATCTGCGGGTGGCGGAACAGGGCGTTGTCGTCAAAGGTCATCTTGGCGTCCAGCGCGATGACCCGGTTGTCCGAGGTGACCACCAGCGGGTTGATCTCAACCATGGTGGCGTCCAGTTCGGAAAACGCCTGGTAGCAGCCCTTGAGGGTGCGCACCATCTGCTGCGTCATCGCCGGTTCGATGCCCAGCTGGAACGCGATCTCGCGCGCCTGAAAGTCCTGCAGGCCAACGGCCGGCTCAACGGTCGAGCGCACGATGGACTCGGGGCGCTCGGCAGAGATCTCCTCAATCTCCATGCCGCCTTCGGACGAGGCAACGATCATCACCCGCTGGCTGGAACGGTCCAGCACAAAGCCCAGGTAGATCTCGCGGGCGATCGGCACCGCACCTTCTACATAGACACGGTAGATGCCTTTGCCTTCGGGGCCGGTCTGGTGGGTCACCAGCTTTTTGCCGAACAGGTTCTCGGTTGCCTCATAGATCTCGGCTTCCGAGTTGCACAGCTTGACGCCGCCCGCCTTGCCGCGGCCGCCGGCGTGAACCTGGGCCTTGACGATCCATTTGTCGCCGCCCAGTTCCCGCGCGCGGTAGGCCGCCTGCTCGGGGCTGTAGGCCAGCGCGCCCGGGGGAACGGTCACGCCGAAGTTGCTCAGAACTTCCTTGGCCTGATACTCGTGGATATCCATGGTCCTCTCCTCCTCATGGATGTCGGAATTAGTTACTCAGCGGCCTCAAGGGCTGCGGAGTAGTGCCGGTCGAGCAGGGCGTTGATCGCGTCCATGTCGACGTTTGCGCCCATGTCATTCATCGCCTTGCCGAAGCGGTTGACGATGTCGGTGATGGCGGCGGGGGTGATCTGGTTCAGGATGCCGATGCGGACCTGGACCGGCTCCGACAGGGTCGGCCAGATGCCGAAACCGACGGCGCGGCAGTTGCCCACCAGTTCCTTTTCGCGGCCTGCCAGATCGCCGGGCAGGTTCAGAACCACCAGGCTGGTCATGTTGCTGGTCACGTCACAGCCCATCGCGGTCACGGCATCGCGCAGCGCTTTCTCGTGGAAGGCATAGTCGCGGGCCTTCTGGGCGCGGCCGTGCTGCAGGGTGATGCGCAGCGCCTCGTGGAAGGCGGCAACCGCATAACCGGAATGGGTGCGGTGGTAGGTGCCGGCGGCAACGTCTTGGCCGTCCACGATGCCCCAGTGGCGGGCTTCCAGGATCGGGTTGTGGACATAGGAGTGACAGCCGTTTTCACGCACGGTCTGGATGTACTGGTCGGTGAACGAGACCGGCGCGTAGGTCAGCGGCAGGCACAGCACGCCTTTCTGCGGGCAGGACGCCCAGCCGGCAACGCCCGGGTAATCGTCGATCGAGAAATCCTCGATGCCCAGCGACGACACCGCGTCGATCAGGCCCATCACGCCGTGCTTGACGCAAGCGTCCGAGAAGCCCTTGAGGTCGTTGATGCGGCCCGAGCCGGTTTCCCAATGCGCCATGAAGGCCCACTTGGGCTTCTTCTCGGCCAGCACCTGCTCCACCAGCTTGCCGGAGACCGACTCGCCGTGCGGCACGTCGACCACGGTCACGGAGGCCGGCTGCGGGTTCATCGCGTCAGCGGCCAGCTCCTCGCGGGTGGCGGCCTTCATCCGGATGGTCATTGCGTCGATGCCGGAGAAGGTGCCATTCTGGAAGGCAACCACGGTGTCGCCGGGCAGGATCGCGTTCAGCATGCAGTCCAAGCCGGAGAAGCCGGTGCCGCCGACGCCGTAGGTGTAGGTGTTGGCAGTGCCCCACAGGTCGCGCAGCATCTGCTTGCACTCGATCATGCCGCGCAGCACGTCCGCCTGCATGTGGTCGGCCAGGCCGGTGTTGGCAAAAGCCTGCAGCACGCGGGGGTCGGTATTGCCCGGGCCAGGGCCGGCGGCCAGGGTTTCCGGGATTTCCAGGCTCGGGAAGATCGTGGGTTCAGTCATCGGGGTCAGGCCTCGCTGGTTTCGTTTCGGCGATGTGCCGGAGGTCCCTGGCCTTCTGCGCCGCGATCTTCGCTGCGGGAAGGTTTGTTTCCTGTCGTGCAACATCTGTTAACCCAAGGAAAACCCAGGTCGACAAAACCCGCAACATTCCTATATCCTGCTTTTGGGTATCTAAAGGGGTGGCAAAAAACCTACCCAAACCGGTAAAAATACCGTTGCATACCAAAATCGACCCTACCCGTTTGGGTGGTTTTTAACAAAAGGGCACCAAATGGCTCCTATAAGCGACAAAGTTTCCCCGATATCGGTCATGCTTGCTGACGCAAATCCGCTGGTGCTGTCGGCGATGTCCGAGATCTTCGACAAGGACCCGCGATTCTCGCTGGTCGCCACCTCCGCAACCGCCGAAGGCTTCCTCGGCACGGTGATGCGGGTGCCGGTCCAGGTCGGGATCATCGACTGGAACCTGCCCGCGCTCGGCGGCGCCAAACTGATCGAGGTGCTGCGCGACCAGGCCAACGCGCCGCGGCTGGTGGTCTATGCCGACGACAGCGGCGACGTTCCGCGCAAGGCGATGAGCGCAGGCGCCGCCGGCTTTGCGCCGCGCTCCAGCGCCGTCGACGGGCTGCTGGACACCTGCCTGGCCGTGGCCGCGGGCAAGATGGTGTTCCCCTTCCTCGACGTCCGCGGCCTGCAGACCGATCCGATCGAGCAGCTGTCGCGCCGCGAGCGCACCATGCTCGAGGCGCTGTCCAAAGGGCTGACCAACAAGGAGCTCAGCAAGGAGCTGGAGATTTCGACCAACACGGTGAAGTTCCACCTGTCGAACCTCTATGAAAAACTCTCGGTCAAGAACCGCGCCCAGGCGATTGCGTTCTACTACGCCAACCGCGCCGCCAAGGGCGATTTCAGCCTGGAGGAATGACCCCGGATTGCCGCCCCGCGCCTCGCGTGCGTGCTCGCACACGCGTACGCACGCGAGGGCGCGACGCGCAGGCGCGCTCCCGCGCGAATGTATTTAAATGAAAACTTTTTTCTTGACAGGAAACACCCTGATGGGGAATGCCTAAGGAGGAGAGGACGAAACCCCATTGCGAATGAGGAGCGCACCCATGTCGTTTCATACCGTCGAACAGGCCCCTGGCCGCCTGAACCGCAGCGAGCTGGCAATCCCCGGCTCTCAGCCCCAAATGTTTGAAAAAGCAGCAAAATCCGATGTCGATGTGATCTTCCTGGATCTCGAAGACGCGGTTGCGCCGGACGAGAAAGACCAGGCCCGCAAGAACATCATCGAGGCCCTGAACGACATCGACTGGGGCAACAAATCCATGTCGGTGCGAATCAACGGCCTCGACACCCACTACATGTACCGCGATGTCGTTGATGTGGTTGAACAGGCAGGCGAACGCCTTGACCTGATCATGGTCCCCAAAGTCGGCACCGCAGCCGATGTTTATGCCGTCGACATGCTGGTCACCCAGATCGAAGACGCCAAGGGCTACAAGAAGCGGATCGGCTTCGAGCACATCATCGAGACCGCGCTCGGCATGCAGAACGTGAGTGAAATTGCCGCAGCCTCCAAGCGCAACGAATCGCTGCATTTCGGCGTTGCCGACTATGCCGCCTCGACCCGCGCCCGCACCACCATCATCGGCGGTGTGAACCCTGATTACTCGGTGCTGACCGACCCGGCCGCGGACGGCTCCCGCGACGTGCACTGGGGCGACATGTGGCACTATGCGCTGGCCCGCATGGTGGTTGCCGCCCGCGCCAACGGCCTGCGTCCGATCGACGGCCCGTTCGGCGATTTCCAGGACAAGGAAGGCTACAAGGCCGCCGCCAAACGCGCCGCGGTTCTGGGCTGCGAAGGCAAATGGGCCATCCACCCCAGCCAGATCGAACTGGCCAACGAGGTGATGTCGCCGTCGGACGCGGAAATCACCAAGGCGCACCGCATCCTGGAAGCCATGGCTGAGGCCGAAGCGGCCGGTAAGGGCGCGGTGTCGCTGGATGGCCGCCTGATTGACTACGCCTCGATCCGTCAGGCAGAAGTGCTGGTGGAAAAAGCCAAGCAGATCGCCGACAACTAAGCCGCCGTCCGCTTTCAAGACCTTACGCCGTCCCGGCATTAACCGGGGCGGCTAAGCGGCGCCATGCCAGGGAGACGCAAATGACCGGATTGCTGACCACCGCCAAGGCCCTGTTTCAGGCCGCTGTCGACCGGGCGGACCCGGCGCAAGCCCTGCGCGCTCAGCTGGCGTCCTCGCCGCTCCCCCCGCTGCCCGAAGGCGGCAGGAACGTGCTGCTGGCCGTCGGAAAGGCTGCCATCCCGATGATGCGCGAAGCGCTGGCGCTGTTCCCGGATGCAGACCAGGCGCTGGCAATCACAAATCCCGAAAATTACACGGAAATTTCCGGCGCCACGGTGCTCTGCGGTGCCCACCCGGTGCCGGATGAAACCAGCGCTGCTGCTGGTCAGGCCGCCATTGAGCTGGCCCGTTCCCTTGGCCCCAATGACCGGCTGATTGCGCTGATTTCCGGCGGCGGCTCCGCCCTAATGGTGGCCCCTGCCCCCGGCCTGACACTGGCGGACAAGGCCGCGGTGAACAAGCTGCTGCTCGCCTCGGGCCTTGAGATCAACGAGATGAACCTGATCCGCCAGCAGCTGTCGGACACCAAGGGCGGCGGATTGCTGCGCCACGCCGCGCCCGCCCGGGTGCAGGCCTTCATCCTGTCGGACGTGATCGGCGACGACCTGCGCGCCATTGCTTCCGGCCCCACCGTGGCGCCGATCGGCACCCGCGCACAGGCGCAGGAGATCCTGCAGCGCGCCGGCATCTGGGACAGTGCCCCCGAAGCGGTCAAAACCCTTCTCAGCGGCGCTGAGGAGGTCCGGGACACGCCGCCCCCGGCCACCAACACATTGATCGGCTCCAACCGCCACAGCCTCAAGGCGATGATGGCAGCCGCGGCAGAGGATTGGGGTCCCAAGCTGATCTCCCACCGTCTGGTCGGCGACGTGGCTGAGGCCGCCGAAACCATTGTGTCGGCTGCGGAAACCGTTCTCAAGGACAAGCCGGTCGCGCTGATCTTCGGCGGTGAAACCACGGTGCAGCTCCGCGGGACAGGCCTCGGCGGCCGCAACCAGGAACTGGCCCTCCGCGTCGCCAAGCTGGGCGCGGAACGGCTCAGCGGCGACTGGCTGTTCCTCTCCGGCGGCACCGACGGGCGCGATGGCCCCACCGACGCGGCGGGCGGCATCGCCACCCCAGCAACCTGGGAGGCTATCAAGGCTGCCGGTCAGGACCCGGACGCGCTGCTGGCCAACAACGACAGCTACGCGGCGCTGAAAGCCGCCGGCGCGCTGCTGGTCACCGGCGGCACCGGCACCAACGTGGCCGATGTGCAGGTTTTTCTGAGGCTGCCCGGCTAACTACTGGACGGCTCCCGCTTATCATCTTTCCGGAAATACTCCCGTCCCGCTGCCCAGCAGGCGGCTTTGCCGCCGACAGGGGAAGCTTCCGCAGCTGCCGCAGGCACTGCGTTCAAGCCGGCACGCGCTTCTCGCCCCACTCGGCCAGATCGTTCACCAGCATCAGCGCCACCCGCCGGAACACCTGGCGCAGCCGCTCCACATGCGGCCCTTCCAGCTTGAGCTCCGCCAGCGCCTGATCCATGCACTTGAGCCAGTTTTCAGCGTCTTCCTCGGTGATCGGCACATGGGCGTGCATCAGTTTCACGTCCATATGCCCGTGTTTTTCCTCATAATAGCGGCGTCCGCCCATGAAGCCCGACAGGAAATTGAACTGCTCGATCCGGGCATGGTCCATGCCATGCCCGCGCTTGTGCAGCTTGACGATCTGGGCGCCGGTCCCGGTCTCCTCGACAATGTCGTAGAACCGCTCGACCAGGGCGCGCAGCACTTCCTCGCCGCCGATCTGCTCTATCAGCTTCTGAACCATTTAACCTCCCTGCCCCGCGACGGCCGGCCTCAGGATTGAGGCCGGGTCTTCTTGGGGTCGTAATGCGCAAAGGGTACAATCTTGGCCGGCAGCCGTTTTTGATGCCCGTCAAGTTTGCCGATTTCCACCTCTGTCCCGGCTTCCGCGCAGGACACATCCACCCGCGCCAGGGCGATGTTCTTGCCCAGGAGCGGAGACCGCATCGAGGATGTCACCTCCCCGATCTGCGCCCTGCCGATATGCACGCAGTCGCCGTGGCCCACGTCGATGGCCGAGTCGATATCCAGCCCCACCAGCTTGCGCGCGGGCGTGGTCTTGCGCCGGATCAGCGCGTCGCGGCCGATGAAATCGTCCTCCTTGGACTTCAGCGGCACGGTGAAGCCGATGCCCGCCTCAAACGGGTCGGTCTGATCGCTGAAGTCATAGCCCGCAAAGATCAGCCCGGCCTCGATCCGCACCATATCCAGCGCCTCCAGCCCCATCGGCCGGATGCCATGGGCCTTGCCGGCCCCCCAGACCGCATCAAAGACTTCGCTGGCGTGTTTCGGGTGACAGAAGATCTCATATCCCAGCTCGCCGGTATAACCGGTGCGGGACACCACCACCGGCACACCCTGGTCATCGCCGATGCGCGCGGGCGTGAAGCGGAACCAGCCCAGTTCCTCCAGCGTCGGGTTGTGCGGCATGGTCCAGATGATCTTCTTCAGCAGATCGCGGCTTTCCGGCCCCTGAACGGCAATGTTGTGCTGCATGTCGGTCGAGGAGCGGATCAGCACGTTCAGCCCCAGCTTCTCCGCCTGCTCGCGGATCCACTCGCCACCGTAGTCCGAGCCGCCAATCCAGCGGAAGTTGTCCTTGCCCAAGCGGAACACGGTGCCGTCATCGATCATGCCGCCATGCGGGTAGCACATCGCGGTATAGACCACCTGCCCCACCGCCAGCTTCTTGATGTTGCGGGTAAAGATATACTGGCACAGCGCCTCGGCATCCGGCCCGGTGATCTCGAACTTGCGCAGGGCGGACAGGTCCAGCACCACGCATTTCTCGCGGCAGGCCCAGTATTCCTCCAGCGGTCCGGATTCGGCGTAGCAATTGGCCAGCCAGAACCCGTTGTACTCGACGAAATTACGGGTCATCTTGCTGAGGCGGTCGTGGAAACCGGTTTCCTTGGTCATCTTGGGCTCCGATTCAGGGGTCGCGCGGAACGCAATCGCCCGCTTGAAGGTCTCTGTTCCGCTGTAGGTGCGGACGTGAATGTCGGTGGGGTTCCAGCCGTTGGCGGCGCTGGTGTCATCCGGGCAGGCCGAGCTGACACAGACCAGATCGGTGAGCGCCCGCAGCAGCACGTAATCGCCGGGCCGGGTCCAGGGCTCATCAGCATACATCACGCCGTGGTCATCCAGCCCGGTATTGAAAAAGAAGTTGATCGCCATCCAGCCCGCCCGCGGGGTCACACCATGCTGGGCCAGCGTCGCATTGAAATTGTCCGAACAGTTCACATGGCCGGGATAGCCGATGTCATCGTAATATTTCGCCGCGCAGGCCAGGGCAAAGGCATCATGGCGCCCGACGGTGTCCTGCACCACCTCGACCAGCGGCAGCATGTCCTGGTCATAGTATTTCGCATGCAGCCCCGGCATCGGATAGGCATGGCCCATCAGCGTCCGGGTGGTGGTCACATCCAGCGCATGCTCTACCCCCTTGTCCAGCTTGCGGGCGGCAAAACACTGGAAATCCGTGCACTGGCGCCCGTCCACATCGATGATCTGGATGTAGTCTCCCGCCTTCACGAAATAGCTTTCCGCGGTGGCGCTGTGCACCCGCACCTCATTCACCGGCTCCGCCAGCGGGTCGGGCAGCTCAAACCGGGCCACCTGCTTGATCACGGCACGTTTGACCATCACGGTCAGCGAGGTCGCAGTGTCCTGCTTCTCGAAATCCATGATCCCGCCGGGCGCCGAGATGATCACCACGCCGTCGCGCTGCGCGGTAAAGCTTTCCTCGGTTTTGGCCGGGGTTGTGCTGTCAAAGAACCGCACCGCACCGCCCTGCGCCAGATCAATGCCGCGCGCCTCCATCCCCATGCGCAAACCACGCAACGACTGGTCAGAGGAGGTCAGCAACGCCTTCAAGCCGATTGCATCGCTGTTGGGGACCGCGCCGATGATCCCGGCATCAATGCTGCCCTTGTCTTCTGCGGCAATGATCTCGCAGGGCTGCCCGCCCTCATCGTTGATCACCGTCACCCGGTCGCCTGTTTCAACCCGGATCAGGATCGCGCCGCAGCCCTCGACCACGTATCGCTCGGTCCCTTTCGGCAGCGAAAACACCGACGGCTGATACAATCCAGAGGGCTTCGGCGGCCCTTTGACGATTTCAGGGAAGCTCATGTCATTCATCGCGCACCTCCTGTTGGACCCCGGCGAAAAATTGCACGGCCGGAATATTTATTTATTGAAAAGAATATTGCGTTCCTCCACTCTAATCAACAAACATGTTGATTTTCTGCGGAAAAACGGCGGATGCCCGGGATGCGGCATTTTCCTGGGGGTGAATGCCGCAAACAAAAGGATAACGCCATGCACTCGCTGCTACTTGGCCTGGCCGCGGCCCTTGCCTGGGGGATCCATGACCTCTGCGTGCGTGTTGTATCGCAGAGAACCAGCATTCTCACTGCCCTTCTGACCGTGTTTGCGACTGGCGCGATTCTTGTTGCCGCCGCCGCCCTGATGTTCGGCGACTGGCAGGCAATGACAGTTCCGGCCGCCCGTCTCGCCGGGGCATCCGGGGTCCTCTTCGGACTTGGCTCCTATGCGCTGTACCGTGCCTTTGCGCTGGGTCCGGTCAAGCTGGTGGCACCGCTGATCGGCGCTTACCCGGTGCTTTCTCTGGGCATGGCGATGCTGCAGGGGCAACCGGTTGGGCCGGGCCATTGGCTGGCGGTGGCCGCCGTGGTCGCCGGCGTGGGCTGCATTGCAGTTTTTTCAGGGAATGATGACAGCAGCCCCCTCAATCCGCAGGCCGGCGGCTGGGGGCTGATGGCGGCAATCGGCTTTGCACTGACCTTCGCCACCGGCCAGGCCGCCACGCAGGCCGGCGCCGAATTGCCAGTGCTGATCGTGACCCGTGTGGCCGCCATCCTGCTGGTGGCAGTTCTCGCGTTCATTGCTCGGGCGGTACGGTTTCCGTCCCGCCAGGTCCTGCCGCTCCTGTGCCTGATGGGTGCGCTGGATGCCTCAGCGCTTGGCCTGGTGATCTACTCCGGCACCCTTCCCCGGCCCGAGTTCGCCTCCGTCAGCGCCTCCCTGTTCGGCCTGATCACCGTGGTGCTGGCCTGGCTGGTGCTGCGCGAAAGCATGAACCGCGCCCAATGGATCAGCGTCGCTGTCACCTTCGGCGGCATTGCCTACCTGGGCTTCTGACCCTCCCGCAATCTTCTTTGCAAAAAAATACTCCCGCCGGAGGCGTCCGGCGGGAGCGGTACTGTTCAGGGTTCAGCGTTCTGCGCTTCAGGCGGTGAGGCCTTCGGGCTCA
>NZ_JCATZN010000014.1:0-39844 GCF_059694505.1 Leisingera sp. ANG49 | reverse complement strand
TCAAAACTTCAGAACAGAAAAACTCAGCTCTGCTCTTCCAGCACCTTGCGGGCGACCCGGAAGCATTCCAGCGCCTGTGGCACACCGCAGTAGATGCCGACCACATGGATGATGGCGCGGATCTCCTCCTTGGTGACGCCATTGTTGATGGCGCCGCGGCAGTGGATCTCCCATTCGTGCATCTTGCCCAGCGCGCCGATCATCGAGAGGTTCATCATCGAGCGGGTCTTGGCGTCGATCACCTCGTCGCCCCAGCCGAAGCCCCAGCACCAGGCAGTCATCGCCTCCTGGAACGGGCGGGTGAAATCATCCGCCGCAGCCAGGTTCTTTTCGACATATTCGGCACCCAGGGTGCCTTTGCGCTGCTCCAGGCCTTTCAGGAACAGGTCCTCGTCAAAAGTGCTCATGTCTTGGTCTCCATATTCAGCATGTTCAAAAGCGAGGCCTCGATCCGGCCTGCGCAGTAAACTGGTTCGCGTTCGGCCCAGTCTGCGATCAGGGCAGCGATGGGCGGTTCATTGGCGATACGGTCTGCCAGGCCCTCCAGCACCGGCGCGTTTGCATGAAGCAAAGAACGCAAGGGCGGCAGGCGGTCAGCCATCGTGTGCCAGAGCGCGCCCAGCACCAGGTCTGCGAGGCTGGGGCGGTCCCTGCCCCCGAGGAAACCCTGGCCGGCGGAGACACCTGCCTCCGCCACGATGCGCTCGTGGATCTGCATCCAGCGCGGCAGGCGGCTGGCGCGGAACTCCTGCCAGCTCGCCCCATCCCACATCAGGGCACCGTGATAGCGGGTGATCTCGAACAGGATGTCGGAGGCGTCGCAGATCAGGCGCAGGGCCTGGTCTGGCTCATGCAGCAGCCCGTGTTCGCGGCCCAGCGCCATCAGGATGGCAGGCATCTGGCTGAGATGCGCGCCGGTTTGAGTGTCAACCAGCAGGGGCGGCGCCATAAAGGGGCGCGGCTGCTCCGCCACGCCCTGATTTTTCAGCGCTGCCACCGCCTCAAAGCCGGGCTCCTCCCAGTCCTGGCCGGCATAGGCCAGCACATAGCGGATGAAGTGGCCCCGGAACGGGATCGGCCAGTAGTAGAGCTGGTAGCGCGCCGCCACGGGTTCAGCCTTTCAGTTTCATGGCGATGTTCTTGGTCTGCACGTAGTTCCACAGCGCCTCGCGGCCCTTTTCGCGGCCGTAGCCGGATTTGCCGAAGCCGCCGAACGGGGTTTCAACACCGCCTGCGTACCATTCGTTCACAAACACCTGGCCTGCACGGATCTGGCGGGCCGATTGGGTGGCGCGGTCCAGGTCGCGGGTGAAGACGCCGCCGACCAGTCCGTATTCTGTGCTGTTGGCAATCTCGATTGCCTCAGCATCGGACTGGAATTTGAGCACCGACAAGACGGGGCCGAAGATTTCCTCGCTGGCGATGCTGTCCGACGGGGTGATGCCGGAAACGATGGTCGGAGCCAGAAAGGCGCCTGCATTGCCGACAGGGGTGCCGCCAGCTGCGATGGTTGCGCCGTCGGCCTGGGCCTGCTGGACGATGCCCAGGGCACGGTCGCGCTGAGGCATGGAGACCATAGCGCCCATGTTGGCGCCAAACTCAGGCCGGTCGATGCCGGCACCGACGCTGAGGCTTTGGGCCACATTCACCGCGCGTTCGACCAGTTCGTCGTGGCGGCTTTCGTGCACGATGACGCGGCTCATGGCGCTGCAGACCTGGCCTGCGTTGAAGTAGATGCCCCAGCGGATGTCGTTCTCAAAGGCTTCGAGATCGGCGTCCTCATGCACGATGGCAGCGGATTTGCCGCCAAGCTCCAGCACGCAAGGCACCACGTTCTTTGCCGCCGCGGTGGCGATGCGGATGCCGGTGGGCACCGAGCCGGTGAAGACGATTTGATTGACCTGCGGGTGGCCCGACAGCGCGGCACCGGCCTCATGGCCGTAGCCGCAGAGCACGTTGACCGCACCAGCCGGGAAACCGGCGGCCTCGGCCGCGCGGGCAAGCCAGGCGTTGGTGAGCGGGGTGAGCTCGGGCGTCTTGATCACGCAGGCGTTGCCGGTGGCGAGTGCCGCCGACAATGAACGCGCGGTCATCTCCACCGGGTAGTTCCAGGGGATGATCTGGGCGGAGACGCCCATCGGCTCATTCTCGGTCCAGTCGAAATAGCCGCCGCCCAGCGGGATCGAGCGGCCTTCGACGGTGCTGGCCTGGTTGCCGTAGTATTCGAAATAGAGGGCGGCGCCCTCGATCTCGATCCGGGATTCCCAAAGCGGCTTGCCCTGCTCCAGGGTCAGGACGCGGGCAATTTCGTCGATGTTGTCGAGCAGATAGCGGCCCATGGCCTGCACCATGCGGCCGCGGGCAATCGGGCGCAGCGCCGACAGCTCGCCGGACAGGTGCAGGCGGCGGGCGGCCTGCACGGCGCGGTCCACGTCCGCGGCATCGGCCAGCGCATGGCGCGCCAGCAGCTCGCCATTGGCCGGGTTGGTGACATCAATCCACCCTGCCCCGCCGGGCACCCAGGCGCCATCGATATAGTTCAGCCATTCGGCATCAAGCTGTGTCATAGTCCGTTAGTTCCCTGCTGCGAGGTCGTGGTCTGCCGCTTCACGCATCCACTTCTGGAGATGCAGGATTGAATGTTCCGAGTTCACTCCGCAAGAGGGATCTACAACCAGGGGACCGGGACGGTACCCGCGGGACTGAAGGCCCCGCTGCACGGATTCCACCAAGCGGATGTCTTCCTCAACCGTGGTCTGGCGGTCCTGCACGGCAAGGCCGCGGATCACATCGCTTTCGGCGCCGCCTTCGGTGTACCAGCCGCGCCAGACGGTACAGCTGTCCACGCCGGTTGCGCGCCAGTGATAGGTGTTCAGCACATTGCCCGGGTAGCACTGAAAGGAGAACATCGGCCACAGGAACCAGCTTTGGTAGTCGCCCGCATGCGGAACGGACAGGTCGACGGGATAGGTCATCGCCTCCAGGCTCTGGCATTCGGTGGTGTGGCGCAGCACATAGCTGCCGTCTGGGTCCGGCTGGATGTCATAGGTTTCCGGCTTCACCACCCCCTCGGCGAAGGTCGGGTGGTTCATCGGGCAGTGATAGCATTCGGAATAGTTCTCGACAGAGACCTTCCAGTTGCAGCTTTCCGGAACCTCGACCCATTCCAGCGGGGCCAGATTGTCGATGTGGGGCACGAACTCGCGGATTTCCTCGCGCACGCCGGGGAACCATTCGTCCATCGTGGCGGCGTTATCGTCGAGGTTCACAAAGATGAAGCCGTTGAAATCCTCGGTGCGGACCTCGGTCAGGCAGATCTTTTCGCGGTCGAATCCCGGCACCGATTTGATGTTCGGGCCTGCCCGCAGGTGGCCGGTCAGCTCATAGGTCCAGGCGTGGTACGGACATACCACGACACGGGTGTTGCCGGTGCCGGTGACCATCTCGTGGGCACGGTGCTGGCACACATTATAGAAGGTGCGGATCACTTCATCGCGGCCACGGATCGCAAACAGGTTTTGACCCGCGATCTCAAACGCAAAGTAATCGCCGACATTCGGGATCTGGCTGGCGTGGCCGGCAAACTGCCAGGTGCGCGCAAGAAGGCCCTTGAGTTCCGCCTTATAGATGGCCGGATCGGTGTAGTACCGAGCCTCCAGGGAATGGGTCAGTGGGGCATTCATTCAGGTTCCTCCGCATAAAGGCCCAGCTGGTGCCTGCGTTTGTGAAATTTCTCCACCCGCTCGACGATTTCCTCGCTGGAGACCGCAATCACGAAGGAGAGCAGCGTTTCCAGCAGGGCGATGGTCGAGACGGATGACGGGAAGAATTGCGGCGTGTCCGCCGCGACGACAAAACCGTGATCCGCATTCAGGACCACGGGGCTGGCGGGGCTGTCGGAGATGCCGACAATGGTGACCCCTTGTTCGCGCGCGATCCTGATCGCCTCGATCACCTCGGCCCGGTAGGGCTTGCAGGTCATCGCGATCAGCACATCCTGGCTGTCGGCCCAGGCAAGGTCATCGACCGCCGTGGACCCTGGCCGCGGGATGGCGTGGAACTGCTTCATGCCGGTGGAGGCAAGATAGGTGAAGTTGCGGGCGTTGGCGTTGTTGACGCCAACCCCAAGGGTAAAGACCTGCCGGGACTGCCAGATCGCCTGCGCCGCGGCCTCAAGCCCGTCCGCATCGATACCCGCAAAGGTCTCCTCGATATTGCGGATCGCCGCGCCTACCATATCGGCGTAAAGCCCGCCCAGCTCGCCGGACTTGGAAATGTCCTGCAACCAGCGCGCCCGGTCGGGGAAGGACACCCCGCCCTTGCGAATCGCTTCGCGGAACGGAGCCCGGAAATCCTCATATCCTTCGAAGCCCACCTGCCGCGCCATGCGGACAAAGGTATTGGGCTTCACATTCGCCGCCTCGGCAATCTCCCGCACGGTGGAAACCCCAACATCCGCAGGGTTTTCCAGCACATAGCGGGCCGCCTTCTGTGCCTCCGGGGTCAGCGCGTCCCACTCTTCGGTGAGGCGCTCCAAAACAGTCGATGATACATTTGTGCCATTCATGATTGACGATGGTACAAATATGGAATTAGCCTGTCGAGCAGAAAAGCGACTCTGCAATCAGGAACGGCAAAATGGCTGAGAAAGAATTCCCGACACAGGCCAAGGTGGTCATCGTGGGCGGCGGCGTGATGGGGGTGGGCCTGGCCTATCACTTGGCGCATGAGGGCTGGGGCGAGGAGGTGGTGCTCCTGGAGAAATCCGAACTGACCTCCGGCTCGACCTGGCACGCGGCGGGGCAGATCACCCATTCCACCAGTTCCTTTGGGCTGGGCAAATGCGTGGACTACAACATCGAACTCTACTCCGGGAAGCTGGAGGAAGAGACCGGCCAGGCGGTGACCTGGCACGGCTGCGGCTCCTTCCGCCTGGCCTATACCGAGGATGAGATGGACTGGCTGCGCCACACCCTGTCGGTGGGCCGCTCCTTGGGTTTCAATATCGAACTGGTCGGCCCGGAAAAGGTCGCCGAGCTGCACCCCTTCTATAACCTCGAAGGGGTTCTGGGCGCGCTCTACACACCCGATGACGGCCATGTGGACCCGACCAACGTGACCATGGCCCTGGCCGCCGGCGCCCGCCAGCTGGGTGCCCGCATCATCCGCCACTGCCGTGCCACCAACATCACCCAGGCCGACAACGGCGAGTGGATCGTGGAATCGGAAAAAGGCACCATCCGCTGCGAGCATGTGGTCAACGCCGGCGGCACCTATGCCCGACAGATGGGCGAGTGGTCCGGGCTGCAGCTGCCGATGACCTCGATGACCCACCACTACTTCGTGACCGAACCGGTGCCGGAGTTCGAGGCACTGGACAAGGAACTGCCCGTCATCCGCGACGACAAGAAAGTCTCCGGCTACATCCGCATGGAGCAAAAGCGCGGCCTGATCGGCATCTACGAGAAGGAAGGCAGCAACTCGGTCTGGCATGACCACTGCCCCTGGGAATACGAGAACTGGCTGTTTGACGCCGACTACGACCGGGTGATGCCCTGGCTGGAGGAAAGCCTGAACCGGATGCCGATCTTTGCCGAGCTGGGCATCCAGCGCGAAGTGCACGGCGCGATCTCGCATCCGCCGGATGGCAACCCGCTGATCGGCCCGGCGCCGGGCGTCAAGAACTACTGGTGCTGCTGCGGCACCCAGATCGGCATCGGCTGGGGCCCGGGCCTCACCCGCGAACTGGCGCGTTGGATGGTGCATGGCTCTGCTGACATCTCGATGCGCGAGTACGACCCGCGCCGTTTCGGCTCTTACGCCACCAAGGACTGGCAAGTGACCAAGGCGCATGAGGACTACAAGCTGCGCCACGAGATCCCCTTCCCGCATTTCAACCGCCTGGCAGGCCGCCCGATCAAACCCTCGCCGCTTTATGAACGGCTGAAGGAAAAAGGCGCGGTCTACGAGGAGGTCTACGGCCACGAGCGTCCGCGCTGGTTTGCCAAGAACGGCGTTGCCCAGCAGGACCACTATTCCTTCCGCCGCAATGAAGTGCACGACATGGTCGGGCTGGAATGCAAAGCGGTGCGCGACAGCGTCGGCATCATGGACATCTCCGCCTTCACCAAGGTTGAGGTCTCGGGCCCCGGTGCCGCCGCCCTCTTGGACCGGCTGACCGCCAACAGTCTGCCACAGAAAGTGGGCGGCATTGCCCTCACCCACATGCTGAACCGCCGCGGCCGGATCGAGCTGGAAACCACTGTCGTGAAACTGGCAGAGGACAACTATTACCTGGTCTGCGCTGCGTTCTTCGAACAGCGGCTCCTGGACCACCTGAACCAGAACCTCGCGGGCGAAGAGGTGGAGATCACAACGCTTTCCACCGAGTGGGCCGCCCTTGCTCTCAATGGCCCGAAAGCCCGCGAGGTCCTGGCCGCTTGCACTGATGCAGATCTGACCAACGCCGGTTTCAAATGGCTGACCGCGCAGCAGATCGAGGTTGCGGGCCACACACTCTGGGCCTTCCGCATGTCTTATGCGGGCGAGCTTGGCTGGGAACTGCACATCCCGCGCGACAGCACCCTGGCGGTCTACGACGCGCTTTGGGCCGCTGGCGAGGCATATGGCATTGCCGACTACGGCTCATTTGCCATGAACGCGATGCGGATGGAGAAAGGCTTCAAAGGCGCTGGCGAACTGACCAACGAGGTGACCCTAGCCGAAGCTGACGTGCTGCGTTTTGCCCGCACCGACAAGGACTACCTGGGCAAGGACAAGACGCTGAACGACGCGGACAAGCCCTGGGTCTGCGCCTATCTGGAGATCGAGCCGGACGGCGCCGAAGACGGCCACGGCGGCGAAGCTCTCATGCTGGAGGGCAAGGTTGTGGGCTCCACCGCCTCGGTCGCCTATGGCCATACCGTCGGCAAGATCCTGGCCTTTGCCTATGTCAAGCCGCACGCCAATGTGCCGGGCACTGAGATCGAAGTGGTGATCGCAGGCAAGCCGCGCCAAGGCCGGATCCTGGGCGCCCCCGCCTATGACCCCGAAAGCCTGCTGCCCCGCACCGACGCCGCGCTCACCCCGGCGGAATAAACAGAACCCGGCTCCCCCTTTCATCTTTCCAAAAATACTCCGGGGGGAGCCAAAGGCGGGGGGCAGCGCCCCCTCCCCATAGCCAAAAGGGAAACGCGAACAATGACCCTGCCCGAAACCATGAAGGCGATGGTTCTGACCGGCCACGGCGATCTGGACAAATACGAATGGCACCAGGACTGGCCGGCGCCGCAGCCCGGGCCGATGGAAGTGCTGATCAAGGTCGGCGCCTGCGGGCTGAACAACACCGATGTGAACACCCGCTCCGGCTGGTATTCCAAGACTGTCGAGGACGCCACCACCGGCGGCGCCTTTGACGAAGTGGGCGAGGAAGACCCGACCTGGGGCGGCCGCCCCCTGACGTTTCCGCGCATTCAAGGTGCGGATGCGGTTGGCGAAGTGGTGGCCGTGGGGGATGGTGCTGACCCGGCCCTGATCGGTAAGCGCGTCATGGTCGGCGGCTGGGTGCGCGACTGGGATGACCCGGAAAACAAGGACAAGGCCGGCTACTTCGGCTCCGAATGCGATGGCGGCTTTGCCGAATACACCAAGGTGGACGTGCGCGGCGTGGCAATTGTCGACAGCCCCCTCAGTGATGCGGAGCTGGCGACCTTCTCCTGCTCTTATGTCACAGCCGAAGGGATGCTGAGCCGCGCGGGTGTGAGCGCTGGAGACACTGTGCTGATCCCCGGCGCCTCCGGCGGGGTTGGCGGCGCGCTAATCCAGCTGGCGAAACGGCGCAGCGCACGGGTGATCGCGATGGCCTCCGAGGCCAAGCACGCCGAAGTGGCGGAGCTTTGCCCCGACCTGATCCTGCCGCGCGCGCCGGAGAACCTGCGGGCCGCCCTTGGCGATGAGAAGGTGACCGTGGTCGCCGATGTGGTCGGCGGCGCGCAGTGGCCCAAGCTGATCGACGTGCTGGAGCGCGGCGGCCGCTACACCTGCTCGGGTGCGATTGCCGGACCGATGGTGGAGATGGACCTGCGCACCTTCTATCTGCGCGACCTGACCTTTACCGGGTCGACCGTGACACCGCATCATAACTTCACGGATGTGGTCTCCTACATCGAGAAGGGCGAACTCAGGCCGGCGCTGGCGGCGACTTACCCGCTGGAGCAGCTGAAGGAAGCGCAGGCTGCCTTCATCGCCAAGAAGCACACCGGAAACATTGTGGTGACCCCATGAGCAAAGACCTATTCGATCAGGCGCTGGAGGCCGCCAAGGCATTCCATGCCGCCCTGCCCGCGGCGGCCGGCTTCCAGCCTTGGCCGGATGACATCACCTGGGGCGGCCGCGAGGGGCATCGGGTGCCCGGCGCAGCACTTGTCCAATCGGACCCGGGCTTTGCCGCCGAAGGCATCCCGGCCGAAGCCGAGGTCCGTGCCCTGCAGCAGGCGATCATGGCGCTGGCACCGCATGCAGAGTGGCGCCTCACCTACACCGAGGAGGAAGTCGGCCAGGATTTCCTGCAGCGCTTCGGCTGGTTTGAGCTGGTGGGGCCGACCGGCCATTTCCACTCGCTGCAGAGCCGGATGACCATAGGCTACTGGGGGCCGGGACTGGACTACCCCTGGCACCAGCACGGGCCGGAGGAACTTTATACCATCCTCTCCGGCAGCGCCGATTTTATGGCCAAGGGCGAAGAAGTGCGCCGTCTGGTGCCGGGCGATACCAAGATGCACGGGCCAAACCAGCCCCACGCGATGATCACCAACGAGCATCCGATCCTCTGCTTCGTCTTCTGGCGCGGCGAGGGGCTGGCGGATGACCCGGCAATGTCCCCGGGCTGAGCAACAGGAGCGCCGAACATGAAGATCACCCGTATCCGTGTGTTTCAGACCAGCCTGCCGTATGTCGGCGGCGCCTATGTCTGGGGCGCGGGCAATGCCATTGAAACTGCCATAGCTTCTGTCGTGGTGATCGACACCGACGCGGGCCTGCAGGGCTGCGGTGAGTTCACCCCCTGCGGCGAGAACTACATGGTGGCGCACTCCGAGGGTGTGCCGGCGTTGGCGCGGCTGGTGGCGCCCGCGCTGATCGGCGAGGACCCGCGCGATGCATCCCGGATTGAACGGATCATGGACCACCTCGTGCAGGGGCATGGCTATGCCAAGGGCCCGTTTGATGCCGCCTGCTGGGATATTCTGGGCCAGTCGCTGGATGCTCCGCTATGGCGTCTCTGGGGCGGCAAGCTGACCAATGGCGCGCCGATGTACCGGGTGGCTCCGCAGAAGGGCACCGAGGAAACCATCGCCGAGATGGATGGCTACCGCGCTCAGGGCTACCGCCAGTTCCAGATCAAGGTGGGCGGCGACTGGGCGGCGGATATCGACCGCATCAGCGCCACAGTGCCGCTGCTGAAGCCGGGCGAGAAGGCAATGGCTGATGCCAATCAGGGCTGGCGGGTCGACAACGCGCTGCGGGTGGCGCGGGCCACCAAGGACCTCGACTACATCCTGGAACAGCCCTGCAGGACCTACGAGGAATGCCAGCAGGTGCGGATGCGCACCGATCTGCCGATGAAACTGGATGAATGCGTGACTGGAATGCATGCGGCCCAGCGCATCGTTGCCGATCACGGCGCCGATCTGGTCTGCCTGAAGATCTCCAACCTCGGCGGCATCTCCAAGGCGCGCCGGGTGCGGGACTACCTGATCGAGAACCGCCTGCCCGTGGTGGCAGAGGACACCTGGGGCGGCGAGATCGCCAGCGCGACGCTGGCGCATTTCGCAGCCACTACTCCAGCGGAATACCTGCACAACACCACTGACCTGATGAACTACAACACCCGCTCCACCGGCATCGGCGGCGCCTGGGCAGAGAATGGCAAGCTCTACGCACCGGACGCGCCCGGCCTTGGCGTAACCCCGGATTTCGAAAGCCTCGGTGCACCTGTCGCCGAGTTTGGAGGCACCGCATGAAAATCACCCGCATCACCGTCTACCAGCTCGATATGCCGCTGACCGAGCCCTACTACCTGTCGGGCGGGCGGCTGAAGTTTGAGAAGCTCGACAGCACCTTTGTGCGCATCGACACGGATGAGGGCGTCACCGGCTGGGGTGAAGGCTGTCCCTGGGGGCATACCTATCTGCCCGCGCATGGGCCGGGAATCCGGGCAGGGATCGAGACGCTGGCCGCCGCCCTGATCGGGCTGGACCCGCGCAGCCTGGATCATGTGAACCGGGTGATGGACGTGCAGCTGCCGGGACACCCTTGTGTGAAATCACCCATCGACATGGCCTGCTGGGATATCCTGGGCAAGGCCTCCGGTCTGCCCCTGTGGCAGCTGCTGGGCGGGGCTGAGGCGGCGCCGGTGCTGGTGAACTCCTCCATCTCAACCGGAACTCCGGAGGAGATGCTGGCGCTGATCGCCCGTGCAGCAGAAAAAGGCTATACCGTTCATTCTGCCAAAGTGGGCGGCACCGACATCGGCCTGGATGTCGAACGGATCGAGGCGATTTCCGAGGGGCTGCCCAAGGGGCACAAGGTGACCTTTGACGTGAACCGCGCCTGGCAGCCGGCGGTGGCGGTGGAGGTTCTGAACTCGGTCAAGGCGCGCGACTGGGTGGAGCAGCCCTGCGAGACGCTGGATCAATGCGCCCATGTGGCGGCGCGCGTGTCCAACCCAATCATGCTGGACGAATGCCTGCATACCTTTGGCGACCATCTGCAGGCCTGGAAGCGCGGCGCCTGCGAGGGCGTGAAGGTGAAGCCCAACCGCGTTGGTGGGCTGACCAAGGCCCGGCAGATCCGAGACTTTGGCGTCTCGGTCGGCTGGCAGATGCATATCGAAGATGTGGGCGGCTCTGCGCTGGCGGATACCGCGGCGATCCATCTGGCAGCTGCGACGCCCGCGGCAAACCGGCTGGCGAGCTGGCTGTGCCACTATCATCTGGATGTGGATCCGGTCCCCGGCCAGGGCGCGCGGAATGACCGCGGTGTTGCGGTGCCGCCCTCCCTGCCCGGCCTTGGCGTGACGCCCGAGGACGGCGTGCTGGGGGATCCGGTTGCGGTTTACGGAGGCTAGTGTGATGCCCGCGCGGCTGCTCACTGAACTGATACAGCTTGCTGCCCGGACTGAAGGGCTGGCCTGGTTTGCCGCGCGGATGCGGAACCTGCCGGTGCTGCAGGTGGAGCCGCGCCGGCTGCCGGTCTGCGATAAAATTGAAGAGCTAGCGGATGCCGGCAGGCAGGTCAGCAAGGCGACTGCGCCTGCGGTGGTTGCACTGACCTCTGCCCTGCCGCGCCTGCGCTGGAAGCAGACCTATACCGAGGCCGACGGCTTCACCCGCGAGTGGCTGGACAATTACGGCTGGGTCAACCTGATCTCGCCCGAGGGGCTGTATCAGAGCGAAGAGATGCGGCTGTCCCTCGGCTATTGGGGCGCCGGGCAGCACTATGACGAGCACTCGCACGCGCCGGAAGAGACCTATCTGATTCTCGCGGGCCAGGCCCGGTTTCATTCCGAAGGCCGCCCGGCCCGGGATGCGGGGCCCGGCGACACCATCCACCACGCGCCGCACCAGAAACACGCCATTGATATGGTGCCCGGCCCGCTGCTGGCGGCGGCCTTCTGGCGCGGGGACGATCTGTTGAAGAAATCCGACTTGGGGACACGCACATGAAGATCACCCGAATTTCCCTGTGGCATGTGCCACTGACCAGCCACACCGCCTATCACATGGCCGAGGGCAAGACCTGCGACACGGTCGAAAGCGTTGTGCTGACGCTGGACACGGATACCGGGCTCAGCGGCTGGGGCGAGGTCTGCCCGATCCCGCATTACCTGCCCGCCTATGCCCGCGGCGTGGTGCCTGCGGTCGAGGAGATGGCACCGGTGCTGCTGGGGTCTGATCCGGTGGGGCCGGAGGCGGTGATGGCCAAGCTCGATCATTGGCTGCAAGGGCACGCTTATGCCAAGTCCGCCATCGACATCGCCCTATGGGACCTGACCGCACAGGCGGCAAACCTGCCGCTTCATGCGCTGCTGGGCGGGCAGCGGCAAGCGGATATGCCGCTCTATCATTCGATCACCTGCGTTGCGCCGGAGGAGATGGCGCGCATTGCCCGCGAGGCGCAGGAGTCCGGCATTACTCAGTTTCAGGTAAAACTGGGTGCGGACCGCGACTGGCAGGCAGATGTGGCGCGGCTGCGGCTGGTGCGGGAGGCGGTCGGAGACGGTCCGCTGGTCTATGGCGACTGGAACTGCGGCGCCACCTCGCTGGATGCATCGCGCGTGGGCCGGGCCGTGGCGGATCTGGACATCATGCTGGAACAGCCCTGCGCCACCATCGAGGATTGCGCGCGGGTGCGGGCGGCCTGCGGGCTGCCGATGAAACTGGATGAGAACGCGCATGACACGGCATCGCTGCTGGCGGGCCATGCGGCGGGTGTGATGGACGCGGTGGCCATCAAGCTGTCGAAATTCGGCGGCCTGTCAGCGTCGCGCCGCGCGCGCGACCTGTGCCTGCACTTGGGCGCCAAGATGTGCATCGAGGACACCTGGGGCTCTGACATCACCACCGCGGCGCTGCTGCACCTGGGCGCATCCACCGATCCGCTGCGCGTGCTGAACGTCTGCGATCTGTCCCATTACGTCAGCCCGCGGCTGGCACCGGAAGGACCCGAAAGGCGCAATGGCCGCATCGCGCCCCCCGAAGGCACGGGGCTTGGCGTGCGGCCTGACCGGGAGGCCTTAGGTGCTCCCGCAGCTGTGATCGGCTGATTTTTGACTTTCTGGTCAAAATACTCCCTACAATGGGCAACCCGCCCTCAACAGGACAAGAGACATGGAAAAGATCCTCACCCAAGCTGAATGGATTGACCGCGCCCGCGCGGTGCTGCCCGCGGGCGGCTTCGGCAACTTTGATCCCGGTATCGTAATCCGCGAAGGCAAAGGCTCCCGCGTGTGGGACGAAGACGGCAAGGAATACATCGACTACCTTATCGGCTCCGGCCCGATGATGCTGGGCCATGGCCACCCGGAGGTCATGGAGGCGGTCTTGGAGCAGCTGCCCAAGGGCATGACCTTCTTTGCCAACAACGCCCGCGGCATTGAGCTGGCCGAGGAGATCTGCCGCGCTGTTCCTTGCGGCGAGCAGCTGCGCTACGTCTCCACTGGCGGCGAAGCGGATATGTACGCGATCCGGCTTGCCCGTGCCTTTACCGGGCGCACCAAGATCGTGAAGTTCGAGGGCGGCTATCACGGCATGTCCGCCGAGGCGCAAATGAGCCTGGCGCCAACCAAGCGAGTGAATTTCCCGCAGGCGATCCCGGACAGTGCGGGCATTCCGCAGTCTGTGGCGGCCGAGGTGCTGGTCGCACCGTTCAACGATTTTGAATACATCAAGCAGCTGATGGCAGAGCACGGGCACGAGATTGCCGCGATCATCGCCGAGCCGCTGCAGCGCATCGTGCCGCCGCTGCCGGGCTTCCTGGAGCTGTTGCGCGAGGAAACCCAGAAACACGGCAGTCTGCTGATCTTTGACGAGGTGGTGACGGGTTTCCGTTTCTCCTATGGCGGCGCACAGGAGCTGTATGGCGTGACCCCGGACCTGGCGACCCTGGGTAAGGTGATCGGCGGCGGCTTCCCGCTGGCAGCCATCGTGGGCCGCGCCGATATCATGCGGCATTTCGACAAGGCGCAGGTCGGCGCCGAGGGCTGGCTGATGCAGCTGGGGACGCTGTCGGGCAACCCGGTGGCCGCTGTTGCGGGCCTCAAGACCATGGAGGTGCTGCGCCGCGACGGGGCTTATGACCAGCTGAACAGCACCGGCAAGCGGCTGATGCACGCGACCAGTGCTGCGCTGGAAGAGGCCGGGGTGCCGTTCCAGATCATCGGTGAACCTTCGCTGTTCGAGGTGGTGTTTACTGGTGCCAAGGTGCGCGACTACCGCGACACCCAGGCGGGCGATGCGGAACGTACCAAGCGCTACAATGCGGTGCTGCGCCAAGAAGGCATCTTCAAATCCCCGAGCAAGACCTACCCCAGCCTGGCACTGGCAGAAGAAGATCTGGAACAGACCGAAACCGCCATCAGGAAGGCCGCCGCGGCTCTGGACTAATACCCAAACGAAAAGGCGGGCCAGAAGCCCGCCTTTGTTCGCATGGTCAAAAGGCTTCTACGCCTTGGCCGCCATCACGATCAGTTCCACAAGGAAATCCTCTCGTGCCAGTTTGGCTTCACCGCAGGCCCGTGCAGGTGCGTGGCCTTCAGGCACCCACGCATCCCAGACCGCATTCATTTCGGCAAAATCCTTCATGTCTGCCAGCCAGATCACGGTCTGCAGGATGCGGGTCTTGTCGCTGCCCGCCTCCGCCAGCAACACATCAATCTTGTCCAGGCAATCCTGGGTCTGCTGCGCCACACTGGCGCCCGCGGTGCCGACCTGGCCCGCCAGATAGATGGTTTCGCCATGGGTCACGATCTGGCTCATGCGCTGGCCAGTGTGGCTGCGGGTAATTTCAGACATTTCTTCTTCCTTGGAAAAACTGTTGCTGCACTTCTGCCGCCGGCCTTACTGGGACAGCAGCCACTTGCCCTCAGAAGGGCAGAACTTGCGACGGACCTGTTTGGGGGTCTGGTCGTCCTTGATAAAGGCCTGATGCTGCAGGAGCACGCAATCGCCCTCCTTGCCGGCCACCTGCACTTCACCGTGCGCTCCGCTGTCCGGATTGGTCCACTTGGCCCGCTTGCCGCCTTGCGCCTCTGCCAGCAGGGACTGTTCCGCCTCACGCATGATATTGGTGTCCTGCGGCGTCAGCCCGGACTTGGCCAGAATGCGGCTGAGCGGGTTAGCAGCAACGGGTGCCGCGGCCAAGGCTGCTACTGCGGCAGCTGTCAGAATTCCGGAAAATCGCATGTGAATACTCCTGCCTGAATGAAACCGGCTTCCCACCCAGTAAGTCGCAACCAGAGGGCAATGTCCATGCGGTGTGTCAGGAGAACTTGCGGAACAGCCGCGTCATGTCGAACAGCTCATCCAGGCGGTCATAACGGTCCTTGGTTTTGTCCCAGCTCTCCTCCTGAGTGGCGGCGATCATGGCCTCCAAGAGCATCATGGTGGAGATATTGGAGTCCCAGGCCGAGGGAATCTCAACCCAGCAGTTGAAAGTGTGTTCGGCGACCGAGGCGATCGGGCTGGCCCATTGGTCGGTAATCAGCACGATCTTCACCCCGCGTTCGGAGGCAAGTTCCGCCAGCCGCTGCAGGTTGGTCTCGTACCGGCGGACATCGAACATCAGCAGCGTATCGCCCTCCACCATATCCAGCACATAGTGCGGCCAGGTGGCAGAGGAGGACGTCATATGGGTAACCCGCTGCCGGATCGCTTGGAAGTGCGTAAAGGCATAATCAGCCAGCGCCCGGGTGATGCGGCCGCCCACCACATAAAGCCGCCCCTCGGTATTGGCGAGCTGATGCACGGCCGCATCAAACTGAGCGGAGTCTATATTGGAAAACGTCTGCTGCAGGTTGTCGGTAACAGCCTGTGCAAATCTGTTCAGCAGGTGGCCTTCCGGCGCCTCGGACGCCCAGTTGTCTCGCCGCTTGGTGGGGCCGGAGACCTTGGCCTCCAGCTCTTTCAGCAGCGCCTGATGGAACTGCGGATAACCCTTGAAGCCCAGCTTCTGCACCATCCGTGCGACCGTCGGTGTGGAAACTTCGGCATTCCCTGCCACGATGGTGATCGAGGCCAGGCCAGCTGCAGGATAGTTTTCCAGCAGCAAATTCGCGAACTTGCGCTCGGACTGGGTCAGCGACGAATAATTCTCGCGGATCAACTCGCGAACGGTGGCGGGCGGCTTCGACAACGGCACATTCCTGTTATTGAACAGACACTTTCTACTCCGGATCCGGCCTGAAAAGAAAGTTTCAGGAATCCTTGTTCAGAACCGATCATGAAAAGATATTGACACAAATATCTCTTCATGGAAACATTTTTCCAATTCACAGGGAGGCCGCAGATGCACGGGAGTGATTCTCACACTCAGAGGGACGCAGTGGAGGTGGTGAACCGTAACGGCACCAGCCCGGTCCTGCTGCTGTGCGAGCATGCCTCCAGCAACATCCCGGCCAGATACGACGGGCTGGGTCTGCGCGAGGCCGACCGGCTGAGCCATGCTGCCTGGGATCCGGGTGCCCGCGCGGTGGCCCTGCACATGTCAAAAGCGCTGGACGCCCCGGTGGTCGCCAGCAGGGTGTCGCGGCTGGTTTATGACTGCAACCGCCCGCCCGAGGCCGCCAGCGCCATGCCGGAGAAATCCGAACTGGTTGCGGTGCCGGGCAATTTCGGGCTGAGCGCGGAAGACCGGCAGGAACGGGTGGACACGGTTTATGTGCCATTCTGCAGGACCGTCTCCGAAGTAATTCAGGCACGCAAGGATGCCGGGCAGGAAACCATCCTGGTCACCATGCACAGCTTCACGCCCGTTTATTTCGGCCAGCACCGCGCGGTCGAAATCGGCATCCTGCACGACGATGACAGCCGCCTGGCGGACGCGATGCTGGCAGCCGCCCCTGCCCTGACGCACCGCCGGGTGGAGCGCAACGAGCCCTATGGGCCGGCGGACGGGGTGACCCATTCGCTGAAGCTTCACGGGCTGGCCCACGGGCTGGCCAATGTGATGATCGAAATCCGCAATGACCTGGTGGCAACGCCGGAACAAGAAGAGGCCATGGCAGAAGAAATGCTGACATTGCTGCGCCCGGCCTTGGTCGCGCTGGCGGCGGAGGGAGGGCCTGATGCCTAGAATAATCCGGGCCTATGTCCGCGGCATCGACGCGATGAACCGCTTCATTGGCCGCTTTGCCATGTATCTGGTCTTTGCCCTCATCGGTGTGCTGCTGTGGTCGTCGGTTTCCAAGACCTTCTTCAACCCGTCGCTCTGGACGCTGGAGACCGCGCAATTCGTGATGGTCGCTTATTACGTGCTCGGCGGTCCCTATTCGATCCAGATGGGGTCGAACGTGCGGATGGACCTTTTCTATGGCGCCTGGTCGACGAAAACCAAGGCGATGGTCGATGCGTTCACGGTGCTGTTCCTGATCACCTACCTGGTGATTCTGATGTACGGCGCGCTGAGCTCCACCGCCTATTCCCTGGGCTATTTCGGACTGGAGCCGGTGCAGTTCTTCTGGGACCTGCTGAAGACGCTTGTGACCGAAGGCCCCACGGCCGCCGGTGAAAAGCTCGGCTATCTGGAGCGCAGCTCCACCGCTTGGCGGCCGTTCCTGTGGCCCGTCAAAACCATCCTCTGCTTCGGCGTCTTCCTGATGCTGCTGCAATGCCTTGCCGAACTGTTCCGGGATATCGGACGCCTGCGCGGAGTTGAAATCTGATGTCCTACGAATGGATCGCCATTGTGATGTTTGCCGGCATGATGCTCATGCTGATGACCGGCCAGCGGGTGTTCGGCGCCATCGGTTTTGTCGGCGCGGTAGCGGGCATGCTGTTGTGGGGCACCGGCGGGGTGGAAATCCCGTTTTCTGCCGCCATGAAGCTGATGAAGTGGTACCCGCTGCTGACGCTGCCGATGTTCATCTTCATGGGTTACGTGCTTTCGGAATCGAAGATTGCCGACGACCTTTACCGGATGTTCCACGTGTGGATGGGGCCGGTGAAGGGCGGGCTGGCGATCGGCACCATCGGCCTGATGGTTCTGATTTCGGCGATGAACGGCCTTTCGGTGGCGGGCATGGCCATTGGCGCCACCATTGCGCTGCCGGAACTCTTGCGCCGCGGCTATGACAAGATCCTGGTGACCGGCACTATTCAGGCAGGCTCCAGCCTGGGCATTCTGGTGCCGCCCTCCGTGGTACTGGTGCTTTATGCAATGATCGCGCGCCAGCCGGTGGGGCAGTTGTGGCTGGCCGGCGTGATCCCGGGCCTGCTGATGGCCACCATGTTCATCATCTACATCTACGTCCGCGCCCGGATGCAGCCGCATCTTGGCCCTGCCATGCATGACGAGGATCTGGCGGAATACGAGCAGATCACCGACCACCCGCTGCGCCTGAACTACATCGTGCTGGGTGCGCTGGTGCTGGTGCCGCTGTTGATCCTGACCGGTGCAATGGAAACTAAATCCGCGCTTGGCGTGGCGCTGGCTCTGGGCCTCGTCTCCTTCCTGACCCGCAAGAACGCGATGTTCTACAAGGACTTGTTCATGAAGGAAAAATACCGCCTGCTGTTCTCTGGCGTGCTGCCGCTGGCGATCTTTGCGGCGATGATGGTGCCCTTCGTGAACGGCTGGACCTCGCTGGTGGAAAGCTCGGCCATCGGTGCCATGACCGCCTTTATCGCCGCGGTGCTGAAGGGGAGGATGTCCAAAAAGGTGTTTGAAACCTCGGTGCGCTCGACGCTCGGCATTTCTTGCATGTTCATGTGGATCATCCTGGCAGCCCTGGCCTTTGGCGCGATCTTCGACGGGCTGGGCGCTGTGAAGGCAATCGAAGATCTGTTCACCGAACGGCTGGCCCTCAGCCCTTGGATGATCCTCATCCTGATGCAGCTGAGCTTCATCGTGATGGGTACCTTCCTGGATGACACCGCGATGCTGGTGATCGTGGCGCCGCTCTATGTGCCGCTGGTGGGGGCGCTTGGCTTTGACCTGATCTGGTACGGCGTGCTCTACACCATCACCACCCAGATCGCCTATATGACGCCGCCGTTCGGCTACAACCTGTTCCTGATGCGCGCGATGGCGCCGCCGGAGATCGGGCTGAAGGACATCTATGTCTCGATCATCCCCTTTGCCGCGGTGATGGTGCTGGCGCTGGCCCTGATCATGATGTTCCCGCAAATCGCCTTGTGGCTGCCGGAGTATGTCTATGGAAAATAAGACAATGCTGCAGCCCCTGGGGCCGGACATCTGGATCGTGGACGGCCCGGCCATCCAGTTCTACAAGATCCCCTTTAAGACCCGGATGACGGTCATCCGCCTGGCGAACGGCGATCTGTTTCTGCACTCGCCGATCCAGTACAGCAAGGAACTGGCAGCAGAGCTGGAGACGCTGGGGCACATCCGCCACCTGGTGTCCCCCAACTGGATTCACTACGCCTATATCGCGGAGTGGGCTGTCGTTTATCCGCAGGCCATCGCCTGGGCCTCGCCCAACGTGCGCGAGCGGGCCAGAAAACAAGGTGCGGAGGTCCGCTTTGACCGCGACCTTAAAGACAGCGCTGATCCGGAATGGGCTGATGATATGGAGCAGCTTATCGTGCACGGCAGCAAGGTGCACACAGAGGTGGTCTTCTTCCACAAGCGCTCCAAGGTGCTGGTGCTGACCGACCTGATCGAAAACATGCCCAGCAAGACGCTGCCGCTTTGGATCAGGCCGCTGGCCTGGGCAGCGGGCATCCTGGCGCCCAACGGCAAGATGCCGATCGACATTTGGTTCTCCTTTTCCGGCAACCGGGACAAGCTGCGCAAAGCGCTGACCCGGATGCTGGAGTGGAAACCGGAAACCGTCGTGCTCGCGCATGGCGACATCCTCCGCGAGAATGCACCGCAACGGCTCCGCGAAGGGTTCAGGAACCTGGCGCCCTGCGGGCCGGGCATTGATTGAAGTTCAACAGAGGAGAGGAAGTTATGACAACAAGACGCAAGTTTTTGCAGACCGCCGGGGCTGGCGCCATGGCGGCGCCGCTGGCCACCCCGGCGCTGGCCCAGTCCACCATCAAGTGGCGCATGCAGACATATGCCGGCGCGGCGCTGGCTGAACACGTGGTCAAACCCGCCATCGACATGTTCAACAAGATCGCCGGCGACCGGATGCAGATCGAACTCTACTATGCCGATCAGCTGGTCCCCACCGGCGAACTGTTCCGCGCCATGCAGCGGGGCACCATCGACGCGGTGCAGTCGGACGACGACTCCATGGCCTCGCCCACCGAGGTGACCGTGTTCGGCGGCTACTTCCCCTTTGCCTCGCGCTACTCGCTCGACGTTCCGGTGCTGTTCAACCAGTACGGCCTGAACGAGATCTGGGACGAGGAATACTCCAAGGTCGGCGTCAAGCACATCTCGGCCGGCGCCTGGGACCCCTGCCACTTTGCCACCAAGGACCCGATCAACTCGCTGGCTGACCTGAAGGGCAAGCGCGTCTTTACCTTCCCGACCGCGGGCCGTTTCCTGGCGCAGTTCGGCGTGGTGCCGGTCACCCTGCCGTGGGAAGACATCGAGGTCGCGGTGCAGACCGGCG
Source organism: Leisingera sp. ANG49 (assembly GCF_059694505.1). Lineage (NCBI taxonomy): Bacteria > Pseudomonadati > Pseudomonadota > Alphaproteobacteria > Rhodobacterales > Roseobacteraceae > Leisingera > Leisingera sp. ANG49. The sequence continues at coordinate 19,542 of NZ_JCATZN010000014.1, read as the reverse complement.
AGCTGGACGGTATCGCCTGGTCCGGCATCACTGAAGACTACACCGTCGGCTGGGCCGATGTGACCGACTACTTCCTGACCAACAACATCTCTGGCGCCTGGGCCGGGTCGTTCTTTGCCAACCAGGGCCGCTGGAACGAGCTGCCGGAAGATCTGCAGACCCTGTTCCGCGTCTGCTGCGACCAGTCGCATTATTACCGCCAGTGGTGGTACTGGGGCGGCGAAGCGTCCTTGCGCGTGAACGGCGACAAGATGAAGCTGACCACCATTCCCGACAACGAATGGCAGCAAGTCGAAGACGCGGCCGTGAAATTCTGGGATGAAATCGCAGCCGAGTCCGAGACCAAGGCGAAAGTTGTGGAGATCTTCAAGAAGTATAACGCTGACATGCAAAAGGCCGGCCGCCCTTACCGCTACGGCTGAGCCTCCGGCTGAAACATGGAATTTGGCCTGCGCCGCAGCGGGCCAAATTCCTTACTCAAGGAATTTGCCAAAACTTTTGAGGAAAAGTTTTGCGCGCAACAGACAAAGGGCCGCTCATGCTCTCCTTCGACACTCTTAAGGACCAGGTTGCTTCGGGCGCGGTTGACACCGTTCTGGTCTGCCTTGTGGACATGCAGGGCCGCCTGATGGGCAAGCGCTTCCACGCCAAGCATTTCGTCAATGGCGCCTGGGAGGAAACCCATTGCTGCAACTACCTGCTGGCCACCGACCTGGCGATGGCAACGCCGGACGGCTACGCCTCGACCAGCTGGGAGCGCGGCTACGGCGACTATGTGATGAAGCCCGACCTCTCCACCCTGCGCCCGGTGCCGTGGCTGGAGGGCACCGTGATGGTGCTGTGCGACGTGCTGGATCACCATACGCACGAAGAAGTCTCCCACTCCCCCCGCGCGATCCTGAAGAAACAGGTGAACCGGCTGAAGGCGATGGGCTATGACGCGATGTGCGCCACCGAGCTGGAGTTCTTCCTGTTCGCCAGAAGCTTTGACGAGATCCGCCGCTCGGGTTTCCGCGATCTGGAGCCGATCTCCGGCTACAACGAGGATTACAACATCCTGCAGACCACCCGCGAGGAGCATGTGATGCGCCCGGTCCGCAACCACCTGTGGGATGCGGGGCTGCCCATCGAGAACTCCAAGGGCGAAGCGGAGACCGGCCAGGAGGAGCTCAACATCAAATACGCCGCGGCGATGGAGACGGCGGAATACCACACCATCGCCAAGCACGCGATCAAGGAGATCGCCGAGCAACAGGGCCACGCGGTCACCTTCCTGCCGAAGTGGAGCCACGGCAAGGTCGGCTCCTCCAGCCATGTGCATCAGTCGCTGTGGCAGGACGGCAAGCCCGCGTTCTTTGACGAGAGCGGCGGGCTGGGCATGTCGGCGCTGATGAAGAACTACATGGCGGGCCTGTTGAAATACGCGCCCGACTACACCGCCTTCATGGCGCCCTATATCAACAGCTACAAGCGCTTCATGAAGGGCACCTTTGCGCCGACGCGGATCATCTGGTCGGTGGACAACCGCACCGCGGGCTACCGGCTCTGCGGCGACGGCACCAAGGCAATCCGCGTCGAATGCCGCATCCCGGGCTCCGACATGAACCCCTATCTGGCGATGGCAGGCATGCTGGCGGCGGGCATTGCCGGCATCGAGGAGGGGCTGGAGCTGCAGGCCCCCACCAGGGGCGATGTCTACCAGGGCGATACCGGCATGATCCCGGGCACCCTGCGCGATGCGGCGGCGGCGCTGAAAGGCTCGGAGATGCTGCGCGCAGCGATGGGCGATGACGTGGTCGACCACTACGTGCGCGCGGCGGAAGTGGAGATCGAGGATTTCGACCGGGTGGTCACCGACTACGAGATCGCCCGCGGGTTCGAGCGGGCCTGATCCGGAGAACACCGGGGGCCAGCCCCCGGACCCCCGGAGTATTTTCGGAAAGATGAAGAGGGCTTTGGCCCTTTCTGAATGGAGTGAATGGCAATGGGCCAGGTATTGAAATGCATCTCGCCGGTTGACGGATCGGTCTTTGCGGAGCGCGCGGTGCTGCCGCGCGAGGCCGCCTTTGCGGCGGCGGAACGGGCGCGGGCGGCGCAGGCCGCCTGGGCGGCGCGGCCGCTGCAGGAGCGCATCGGACTGGTGATGGCGGGCGTCGCCGCTGTCGGCGCGATGAATGACGAAATCGTGCCGGAACTGGCCCATATGATGGGCCGCCCGGTGCGCTACGGCGGCGAATTCGGCGGCTTCAACGAGCGCGCCAGCCACATGGCGCAGATCGCCGAAGAGTCGCTGGCGGATATCGAGGTCGGCGAGGACGCAACCTTCAAGCGCTACATCAAGCGCATCCCCCACGGGGTGGTCTTTGTCGTCGCGCCCTGGAACTACCCCTATATGACCGCGATCAACACCGTGGCCCCGGCGCTGATCGCCGGCAACACCGTGGTGCTGAAACACGCGACCCAGACCCTGCTGGCGGGTGAGCGGATGGCAAAGGCCTTCCATTCCGCAGGCGTGCCGCAGGACGTGTTCCAGAATGTCTTTCTGGACCACGATACCACTTCGGAGCTGATCGCCTCCAAGGCCTTCAGCTTCGTGAACTTCACCGGCTCGGTGGGCGGCGGCCAGGCGATGGAGCGCGCGGCGGCCGGCACGTTCACCGGCGTCGGCACCGAGCTGGGCGGCAAGGATCCGGGCTATGTGATGGAAGACGCCGACCTGGGTGCGGCGGTGGACACGCTGATTGACGGCGCCATGTTCAACTCCGGCCAGTGCTGCTGCGGCATCGAGCGGATCTATGTGCATGAAAGCCTGTTTGATGCCTTCCTGGAGAAGGCCATTGCCATCGTCAAAGGCTACCGCCTGGGCAACCCGCTGGACGCGGAGACCACCATCGGCCCGATGGCCAATGAGCGTTTTGCCAGCGAAGTGCGCAGCCAGATCGCCGAGGCGGTCGAGGCCGGCGCGGTGGCCCATATCGAACCCTTTGCCGGGGATGACGGCGGCGCCTATCTGACGCCGCAGATCCTGACGGGTGTCACCCATGACATGCGGGTGATGCGCGAGGAAAGCTTCGGCCCGGTTGTGGGCATCATGAAGGTCTCTTCCGATGAGGAGGCCATCGCCCTGATGAACGACAGCGACTTCGGCCTCACCGCCTCGCTCTGGACCAGGGATGTCGAGCGGGCGCAAGCCGTGGGGGACCGGATCGAGACCGGCACCGTCTTCATGAACCGCGCCGACTACCTGGATCCGGGCCTGTGCTGGACCGGCTGCAAGGACACCGGCCGCGGCGGCGGCCTGTCGGTCATCGGTTATCACAATCTGACCCGTCCGAAATCCTATCACCTGAAGAAGGTGACCGGCTGACGGACGGCCCCGCCCGCCCCGTTTCTCCTCCCGGGGCGGGCCACTTGCATCAAAGGAAAACGACATGTCTCTCACTGGAAACTGGTCCTACCCGACCGCAATCAAGTTCGGCGCAGGCCGGATCAAGGAACTGGCGGAGGCCTGCGCCGCCGCCGGCATCACCAAGCCGCTGCTGGTCACCGACAAGGGGCTGGCGGACCTGCCGGTGACCCAATCGACCCTGGACATCATGGCGGCGGCGGGCCTCGGCCGGGCGATGTTCTCGGAGGTCGATCCGAACCCGAATGAGAAGAACCTGGAGGCAGGCGTCGCCGCCTACAAGGCGGGCGGCCATGACGGGGTGATCGCCTTCGGCGGCGGCTCCGGCCTGGACCTGGGCAAGATGGTCGCCTTCATGGCGGGCCAGACCCGCCCGGTCTGGGACTTCGAGGACATCGGCGACTGGTGGACCCGCGCCGATGCCGATGCCATCGCGCCGATCATCGCGGTGCCGACCACCGCCGGCACCGGCTCAGAGGTGGGCCGCGCCAGCGTGATCACCGACAGCGTCACCCACCAGAAAAAGATCATCTTCCACCCCAAGGTGCTGCCCGCCGTGGTGATCTGCGATCCCGAACTGACCGTCGGCATGCCCAGGTTCATCACCGCAGGCACCGGGCTCGATGCCTTTGCCCATTGCGTCGAGGCGTTCAGCAGCCCCCATTACCATCCGATGTCCCAGGGCATTGCGCTGGAGGGTATGCGGCTGGTGAAGGACTACCTGCCCCGCGCCTACAATGACGGCACCGATATCGAGGCCCGCGCCCAGATGATGTCAGCAGCGGCGATGGGCGCCACCGCCTTCCAGAAGGGCCTCGGCGCGATCCACGCGATGAGCCACCCGGTCGGCGCGCACTTCAATACCCACCACGGCACCACCAACGCGGTCTGCATGCCCGCCGTGCTGGAGTTCAACGCCTCCGCGATTGCGGACCGCTTCAACATGGCCGCGGCCTATCTGGGCATCGGGGGCGGCTTCGACGGCTTCCGCAGCTTCGTGCAGGAGCTGAACGACTCCTTGGGCATCCCGCGCGGGCTGGGCGACCTCGGCGTCACCGCGGATGCGATCCCGGAGCTGGTCAAAGGCGCCGTCACCGACCCCTCCTGCGGCGGCAACCCCATCCCGCTGACAGAGGAAAACCTCGAACAGCTGTTCAAGGCCGCGATGTAAACAAAGGCCGAACAGCAATTTACAGTGCTCTCCGCCTTGCGGGGAGCGCACTTTTTTGTTCGGCGGCGTCAGCCGCTGACGTAGACCTTGTCCTTGGGGTAGTAGAAAATCTTCTGATTATGCAGCTGCCCCAGCAGAGCGTGGACCCGGCGCAGGGTTTCCGCATCAGCGCTGCCCGCCGCAGGGTGGGTTTCGGACAAGGCATCCCTTGTATGGCGCAGGGAGGTTTCAATCAGGTCCATATCCTCGACCGAAAGCTCAAACATGTCATTGTACTTGGGCATCTGCACTCCTTCTCCGGGCCGACCCGCACTGAACTGGAACCATGTCCTCAGGTTGCCCCGGTGCGCAGGCCAAAGCTAGGAAAATCGCCAGAAGGCACAGCTGATCGGCGACGTCAGCTACCCATCCGCCATCAGCCGCGGCGGGCTACAATGTCTCTCCCAGGCTGATTGCCGGCGTCAGGCGGTCGAAAACCAACCCCTCTACACCGCCCGGCTCCCGCGACTTCAGAATGATCTGCGCCGCGCGCTCGCCGATTTCCTGGCGGCAGGCATCCGTGGTCGCCAGTTGCATCGGCAGGCCCTGCAGTATCTGCAGATTGTTGAAGCCTGCCAGCGCGATGTCTCCCGGCACGGACAGGCCCGTGGCCAGACAATGCATCAGTCCTCCGACGCTCATCACGTCGCTGGAATAGTAGATGCAATCCAGGTCCGGGCTGCGCGCCAGCATCTGCGCCGTCAGCTGGCGGCCGGTCTGGATCGCGCTTTCACCGGAGTAATGCTCGATATCGCCAAGCGTAACACCCTGCGCCGCCAGCCCATCCGTAAAGCCGTCAAAGCGTTTTCTGGCGCGGAAATCCTGCGGCATCTTGGTGCCGATAAAGCCAATCTTCCGGTAGCCGCGGGCCAGAATCTGCTCCGCCATGCCGCGGCCAGCCTGCAGATGAGAGATGCCGACGCAGTGGCGCACCGGGTCGCCGTCCACATCCATCACCTCGACCACCGGGCAATCGGCCTGCTGCAGCATGCGGCGGGTAGCCTCTGTATGCTCCAGCCCGGCCACGATCAGCCCCGACGGCCGCCAGCTCAGCATTTCGCGGATGACGCTTTCCTCTTCAGCCAGGTCATAACCGGAAACCCCCACCACCGGCTTCAGCGGGCTGTCCTTCAAGACGGCCGATATCCCCGAGAGCACTTCCGGAAAAACAAAACTGTTGAGCGAGGGCACCACCACCGCCACCAGATTGACCGATTGCGAGGATAAGGAACCGGCAATCCGGTTCGGAACATAACCGTGGGCCCGGGCAATTTCCTCGATCTTCGCCTTGGTCTTGGCGGAAACATCCGGGGCACCGCGCAAGGCACGGGACGCGGTCATCTCACTGACTCCGGCCAGCTTGGCCACGTCTTTCAGAAGCAGTTTCTTGGTCATCCTCCCATGCTCCTGCAGTTTGCTGGCCGCCGCAAGGGCTGCTCTGCCGGCAAGGGGCTTGATTTTCGCAATCGTTATCGATATCGGTATCGCAACCGTTATCGATACCGGATTGAACTCCGGTACACCAGCCGGAGATCAGAGATGACACTGAAGATTGCAATCAACGGATTCGGGCGCATTGGCCGCGGGGTACTGCGGGCGCTGCTTGAAAGCGATGCCAAGGATATCGAGGTAGTGGCCATCAACGACCTGTCGCCGCCGGAAACCCTGGTGCATCTGCTGAAGTACGACAGCGTGCACGGGCGCCTGAAAACCCCGGTGTTCCTGGCAGACGACCTGATCCGCGTGGGCCACCACAGCATCCGCCTGAGCGCCATCCGCAACCCGGAGGAGCTGCCCTGGCAGGATGTGGACATCGCCTACGAATGCACCGGCCTGTTCACCGCCCGCGAGGATGCAGCGCGGCATCTGAAAAACGGCTCCAAGCGGGTGCTGATCTCTGCCCCCGGCAAGGATGCGGACCGCACCGTGGTCTTTGGCGTCACTCACATGGATCTGACGGCGGAGGACGTGATCATCTCCAACGCGTCCTGCACCACAAATTGCCTGGCGCCGCTGGCCCAGGTGCTGGACGAGGCCTTTGGCATCAAAACCGGCTATATGACCACCATCCACGCCTACACCGGTGATCAGCCGACTCATGACACCAGCCACAAGGACCTCTACCGTGCCCGAGCAGCCTCGCTGTCGATGATCCCCACGTCCACTGGGGCTGCGCGGGCGATCTCCGAGGTGCTGCCGCATCTGAAGGGGAGGCTGGAAGGCTCGGCCATCCGGGTGCCCACCGCCAATGTCTCCGTGGTGGACCTCAGCTTTGTCCCGGAGCGCCCTGCCACGGTCGAGGCCGTCAACGCGGCGGTGCAGGCGGCAGCTGCAAACGGTCTGGAGGGCATTCTGTCCTACGAGGAAGACCCGCTTGTCTCCGTCGACTTCAACCACGACCCGCATTCCAGCTGCTTTGCCGCCGCGCAGACCGCCGTCACCGCCGAAGGGCTGGTGCGGGTGGTCAGCTGGTATGACAATGAATGGGGCTTCTCCAACCGCATGGTGGACACCGGCCGCCGCATCGGCGCAGTGATGAAATCCGCAGAGGTGGCTTTGGCCAGCTGACGGGTTCCTCCCGCCCGTCGTCCGCCCTATGGGCTTCCTCCCGTTGGGCCCGGCGCCGCGCTGACGCGCGGCGCTGTAGCTTTTGGCGCTTGGCTTCAAAGCCTTCAACAAGGTCAGCCGGCAAAAAAGCTGACTCCAGGATCTGCTAAATCAAACTCCGGGCCGGGTACGGCTGGCATGACCTGCCCAATTGCGCCACAACAGGCGCAAGACATGATCAGCTACAGGAGACCGGCGTGACCGTCACCCGTGAAACCGTCCTTGAGGCGCTCAAATCCATCACCGACCCCTTCAGCGGCAGCGATATCGTCAGCGCAGGCATCGCCCGCGCCGTAAGCGTCGAAGGCAGCACCGTCCGCTTTGTGCTGGAAATCGACCCCGGCAAGTCCGAGGCCTACGGCACCGTGCGCGACAAGGCCGACGCGGCCGTGGCAGCGCTGCCGGGGGTGGAGAAGGTATCAGCCATGCTGACCGCCCATTCGGAGAAAGCACCGCCGGACCTGAAACCCAAAAAAGCGGCACAGCCCCAGCAGCAAGCACCGCAGAAAGTGCCGGGCGTGGCGCGGATCCTCGCTGTGGCCTCGGGCAAGGGCGGCGTTGGCAAATCCACCGTCTCGGCCAACATCGCCTGCGCTTTGGCGATGCAAGGGCGCAAGGTCGGCCTGCTGGATGCCGACGTCTACGGCCCTTCACAGCCAAAGATGCTGGGGGTCAGCGGCCGCCCCGCCAGCCCCGACGGCAAGACCATCCTGCCGTTGCGCAACCACGGCGTCACCATGATGTCGATGGGGCTGATGACCGGCGAAGACCAGGCCGTGATCTGGCGCGGCCCCATGCTGATGGGGGCGCTGCAGCAGATGCTCTTGCAGGTGCAATGGGGGCAACTGGACGTGCTGATCGTCGACCTGCCGCCCGGCACCGGCGACGTGCAGATGACCCTGGCGCAGAAAACCCGCGTGGACGGCGCCATCGTTGTCTCCACCCCGCAGGACGTGGCCCTGATCGATGCGCGCAAGGGCATCGACATGTTCCGCAAAATGAATGTGCCGGTGCTCGGCATGATCGAGAACATGTCGACCCATATCTGCTCCAACTGTGGCCATGAGGAACATGTCTTCGGCCATGGCGGCGTGACGCGGGAAGCCAGGAAGCTCGACGTGCCGCTGCTGGGTGAGGTGCCGCTGCATCTCGACGTGCGTCTGGCCGGCGACAACGGCACGCCAATCGTTGCGGCCAAACCCGGCAGCGCCCAGGCCAAGGTCTTCCTCGACATCGCCACCCAACTGGTCGACGCAGGCGCCGCCTGACTGCTGCCAGTCCTGGGGCGAGGGCCGCGCAGCGGCGGCGCGCAGCGCCGTTCATCCTTGAGGCGCGGCTGGCAGACCAAAAATGGACAACGCGCTTGAAGGGCAGAATTGCCCTTTCAAACGCTTCTCATCAGTTCCTTTTCGCCGCGCAGCAGCGCCACGCCCAACTGCGACGGGCATTCTGTGAATGCCCAGGAACAGGCGGGAGCCTCCGCCCGCCGGATCAGGCGTATTTTTCCAGGAACTCCTCGGCCCGCAACCGGCGGAAATCCGGCAGCGCTGCACGCAATGCCTCATGGTCCCAATCCCACCAGGCCAGCACCATCATCTGCTCGGCCACCGCCTCGGGAAAACGGCGGCGGATCACCTTGGCGGTATTGCCGCCGACGATTGTGTAGGGTGCCACATCCTTGGTCACAATGGCGCCTGACGCCACAACCGCGCCATCGCCGATTGCAACCTCGGGCTTGATCATAGCCCCATGCCCGATCCAGGTGTCATGGCCGATGCACGCGGTGCGTCCGGCGCGGCAGGCGAACCACTCCGCGTCATCCTCTGCGTCGTCCCAATAGCTTGCGGAGCGATAGAGGAAATGATGCAGCGACGCCTTCTCCATCGGGTGATCGGAGGCGCCGATCCGCACAAAGCTGGCGATATTGGCGAACTTGCCGATCTGCGCATTGGCAATGTCGCAACTGCGGTCGCAATAGCTGTAGTCGCCGAACACGGAATTCGCGACCCGGCTGCCTGCACCGATCTCTACATAAGCGCCCAAGCTGCTGCCGGTAATAGTGCAATCCGGGTGAAGAAACGGCGCCTCGGCCTGCAAACGGAGCATGGTTTTCCTCTTCAAATATCCGGGGCGGGGTCAGGGCAGCAGAAACGCGCTGCCTTTCTCCGCCTTGGCCAGATTGCGCCGGGCCTTTCCGCCCTCGCCCTTGATCAAGCGGCGGCGCAGCCAGCCGGAGAACCAGTCCATCAGCATCACCATCAGGATGATCAGGGTGATGTAATAGGCCACCTCCTCCCAGTCCTTCTGGGTGATGATCGCCTGTGTCAGCAGCAAACCGATGCCTCCACCGGTAATCGCGCCGATGATGGTGGCAGAGCGTGTATTGGATTCCAGGAAATACAGAAGCTGGCTCAACAGCACCGGCGTGATCTGCGGGATCACTCCGAAACGGTAGCGCTGCACCGGTTTGGCGCCGGTGGAGGCGACACCCTCGATCTGCTTCTGGTCAACGTTCTCCAGCGCCTCGGAGAAAATCTTGCCGAAGGTGCCGGTGTCCGTCACCAGGATCGCCAGCGCACCGGTCAAGGGTCCGGGGCCAAAGGCGCGCGCCAGCACTACCGTCCAGATCAGCGAGTCGACGCCGCGGACAAAGTCAAACAGGCGGCGCATGGCAAAGCGGATAATGCGCAAGGGCATGAAGTTCCGGGTGGCAAGAAAGGCCAGCGGCAGCGCGATGATGCCGGCACCGATGGTGCCAAGGAAGGCCATCAGCAGGGTCTCTGCGATCGCCCAGGCCACATCCTGATGGCGCCACATCTTGTTGGTCCAGTACTCCTGGAAAATCGCCCCCGCCTCGCCGGTGGCAGCGCGGTGCAGCAGCTCCCCCGCTCCCATGCCGTAATAGGGGCTCTCGAGAGTAAAGAAGAACAGCTCCCACCCGGCGAAATACCTAAACACCTCGGCCCGGTTGCGGGTCACGGTCAGGCGGCCGGCCTCCGTGGTCACGGCCAAGCGGTTCTTGGAGACATTGATCCAGTCGGGAACATCCCCTTCAGGCAGCTCAGCCCGCACCCCTGCGCTGCGGCTCGGAGTGGCGCGCACGGTGCCATAGCCGGGGATGGCGTATTCAATGGATTCGAGTCCGAAAGTGACCCTGTGGCCGTCCTCCAGGTCAATCACCGTGGTCTCGCCCAGGGCCACCCAGTCCGGCGCCGTGCCATCAGGATAGGCCCCCTTGCGCTCGCCTTCGATCGCTACAGAGACTTCGCCGCTACGGTTGTCGCGGGTGACATGGGTCTTGTAGCTGTAGCTGTCGCTGACCAAGGACTTCGCGTTGTCCAGGCTGGCACGCTCCCACAGCCCCGGCAGATCGAAGGCGACAAACACATAAGCCAGATAGGCCAGCACAGCGGCAGGAAGAGCGAAATTCACAAGCCGCTTCTTCATGAACAGCCGCGAGACGTCCGATTTGAGGTCTGCCGGTGTCAATGTGGTGTCAAAAGTGGTCATGGCTTCGCTCCATGAGTCAGGCGGTCACGCAGGAGGCCGGACAGCTGGTCAACGGCCACGATGGTGACAAAAAGGAGGAGGAAAATCGCGGCGGCCTCGTCATAGCACCCCTGCCCCCAGGACATGGCGTTCTTCAGCTCATAGCCGATGCCGCCCGCGCCGACGAAACCAAGGATGGCAGAGGCACGGATGTTGATCTCGAACCGCAAGAGTGCGTAGCTGACATAGTTCGGGCCTACCTGCGGGATCACTCCCAGCGTCATCCGCTGCGCCCAGGTGGCACCCACAGAGGTGAGGCCTTCGACCGGTTTCAGCGAGGCGTTTTCGTTCACCTCGGAGAACAGCTTGCCCAGCGCGCCGGCAGTGTGGATGGCAATGGCGATCATCGCAGGCACCGGCCCGCCGCCGAGGACAAAGATCAGCACCAGCGCTATGACAATTTCAGGTATTGCGCGGCAGATGTCGCTGATGCGGCGGAACAGGGGGATCAGCACCGGCCAGGGCGCCATGCCGCGGGTCGCCAGCAGCGACAGCAGGGTGCCGAACACAGCCCCCACCAGAGTCGAGGCCGCGGCGATGTTCAACGTCTCCACCAGCGCCGGGAAGAAATGCACCAGATGCCCGGGCAACTGCGCGGCCTTTTCGGCGGCTTCTGCCAGAACCTCGGTCGGGTAGTCGAAGATGCGGGTGAAACCGTCGGCAAAGGAGCCAGCATTGCGGTCATCCGCAGTGCGGAACCCTGCCACCATCAGCGCCACGAAAACTGCAAGAAGAATACCGCCATACAGCCGCTTGCGCTGGGTGTGTGCGGTATAATGCTCCCGGATCTCCTCCACCGAGGGCCGGGCTGCCGTCAGATCTGCCATCTAAGGGTCCTGGTCTTTGAGGGGTGGCCAAACCAGCGGCCATCGAGGGAATTGCGGGGCCCGGGCAAGCCCGGAACCCTGCAGAGCTCAGTTCTATGAGTGCTGGGCTGAAATTACTGGGACTTCAGTTTGCGGGCTTCGATGATCACTTCATAGGCGTCGTGGGTGATCGGGTCGAAGCTCTTGGCTTCACCGGCAGCGACACCGTAGAAGCAGTCGCGGTCAATCTCGCTGAGGTTATCCATCAGCGCGGTCATTTTCTGTTTCACGTCAGCCGGCAGCGCCTTGCGCAGCACAACCGGGCCTTCCGGGATCGGCGCCGATTTCCAAATCTCGACCATGTCGTTCATGTCGACCAGGCCGGCATCCACGGCACGGCGCAGCGCGCCCGACTGGTAGCCGTCTTCCCATTCGCCCAGGCCGTCGGCCCAGGTCACGCCGCCATCAACGTCGCCATTGGCGACAGCGACGATGGTCTGCTCATGGCCGCCGGTGAACTTCACTTCGCCGAAGTAGTCGCCCGACTCCATGCTGGCATTGATCTTGTTCGGGATCTCGATCGACGGGATCAGGTAGCCCGAGGTGGAGTTCGGATCGCCGAATCCGAAGGCCTTGCCCTTCATGCCTTCCAGCGAAGTGATGCCGCTGTCCTTGCGGGCAAAGCCGACCGAGTAGTAGCCGTAACCGCCGTCGGTGTTCACCTTGACCAGAACCGGCTCAACCGCTTCGGGGTCGGACAGATAGGTCTTGGCATAGCCCGACGCGCCCAGCCAGGCCATGTCTATGGTGCCGCCCAGCAGGCCCTGGATCACGCCGTTATAGTCGGCAGGCGCAAACAGCTTGGTTTCAACACCCAGTTCATTCTCGGTGTATTCGCGCAGGCATTCGTTGTTGTTCAGGCGGTCCTGAGCGTTCTCGCCGCCCAGAATGCCGATGCGGAATGCCTTGATTTCCTCTGCCGCAACAGGGGCGGTCAGCGCGGTGGTCGCCAGAACGGCAGCAATCAGCTTTTTCATCTCATTTCTCTCCGGTTGGTCTTTCCCGGGGAGCAGCCCCCAGGATCGATGAAAACAAGTCAGGGGTTATTCAGCAGGAATGGCGGCGCGCAGGGCGTCCGTCTTCTCCAGCGTTTCGATCTCGGTTGAGGTGGCGGCCTCGGAGAATTCCTCTCCGGCACCATAGATTTCGCGTGCCACACCGGTGGTCAGCTGCTCCGGCAGCCCATCGAACACGATACGCCCGTCGCGCATCCCAACCACCCGGTCGCAATAGCGGCGCGCGGTGTCCAGCGTATGCAGGTTGGCAATCACGGTGCGCCCGTCTTCCTCGTGGATGCGGCGCAGCGCCTCCATCACGGTCTGGGCGTTCATCGGGTCAAGCGAGGCAATCGGCTCATCCGCCAGAATGATTTTCGGGTCCTGCATCAGCGCCCGGGCAATCGCCACCCGCTGCTGCTGGCCGCCCGACAGCGCCTCCGCCCGCTTGGCCGCATGTTCGGCAATGCCCAGCCGGTCGAGGATGTCGATCGCCGTGTGAATATCTGCCATCGGATACAGGTTGAACAGCGCCGCCATCGCATTGCGGCGGTTCAGCGTGCCGTGCAGAACGTTGGAAACAACGTCCATCCGCGGCACCAGGTTGAACTGCTGGAAAATCATCGCGCAGTCGGACTGCCAGGCACGCTTGTCCCTGCCTTTCAGTCCGGTGATTTCCCGGCCTTCGAACAGGATGCGGCCGCCGCTGGCGTCCTCCAGCCGGTTCAGCATCCGCAGCAGGGTGGACTTGCCTGCGCCGGAGCGGCCGATGATGCCGATCATGCAGGGCTTGTCGATGTCCAGCGTGGCGGTATCCACCGCAATCTTTTCGCCGAAGCGTTTGGTCAGTTTGTCAATGCGCAGCACCGGGGCGCTCCCTTCTCGTTCCGGGATTGCCTACCGGCCCTGCTCAAAGCTCATGTGTCACTGCCGTGAAAGTTTTGTAACGCCGCCAGGCGCAACCCGCAGGCGTTCCGTCCGGATAAACCGCCCTGCCGCCCAATCTGCCCCTGTGCACAGCGGGCCGGACAGTCTATACGGCCTTCGACTCCTCAATTCCGTTCGCAAAAGGAAGCTGCCAGATGTCCTTTGACCGCAAGATCAAGATCGCACCCTCCATCCTGTCTGCCGATTTCGCCAACTTCGGCCAGGAGATCCAGGCCATCGAAGCCCAGGGCGCCGACTGGGTGCATGTGGATGTGATGGACGGGCATTTCGTGCCGAACCTCACCTTCGGCCCGCAGGCAGTGAAGGCGTTCCGCCCGCATGTCAAAACGGTGATGGACGTGCACCTGATGATCGCGCCGGTTGATCCCTACATCAACGCCTATGCGGATGCCGGCGCCGACGTGCTGACCGCCCATATCGAGGCAGGCCTGCACATCCACCGCACCCTGCAGGCGATCCGTGCAGCCGGCATGAAGGCTGGCGTCGCACTGAACCCTGGCACTCCGGCCGAAGCCGTTGAGCACTTGCTGGACCTCACTGACCTTGTCTGCGTGATGACCGTGAACCCGGGTTTCGGCGGCCAGAAGTTCATCGACATGACCGCCAAGATCCGCCGCCTGCGCGCGATGATCGGCGACCGCCCGGTGCATATCGAGATCGACGGCGGTGTCGATCCCACCACTGCGCCGCTGGTGGCCGAGGCCGGCGCCGATGTGCTGGTCGCAGGCTCCGCGGTGTTCAAGGGCGGCTCGGTGGACAACCCGGAGGTCTATGGCGAGAATATCCGCAAAATCCGCGCCGCCACCGAAGGCACCTGGACGTAAGCGACGGGAACTCCCGTCAATCGCAGGGCGCATCCTGAAATGCGCCGCTCTTGTTGGGCCGGGCGCCGCGCTTTCAGCGCGGCGCTTTTCTTTAGGCGGGCTGCGTCTGTACGCCCTGGCTGCCTTCTTATGCGCCCTTGTTCAGATCATCGAAGGACTTGCCATCGGCAACCAGCTGCTCCAGCAGCGGCGCGGGCTGCCAGAAGAAATCATCTTCAACCGCATAAGCCCGAATATCCGCCAGGATGCTGTCCAGCCCCTGCAGGTCGGCCCATTTCAGCGGCCCGCCCCAGAACCGCGGGAAGCCATAGCCGAACAGCATCACCATATCCACGTCCAGCGGGCGACGTGCGATCCCTTCACCCACCACCTTGGCGGCCTCATTGACCATGGCGCACATGTAGCGGCGTAAAACCTCCGCGTCCGGGAACGCGCGTGGGGTGATACCTTGCTGCTTCTGATCCTTGGCGATCAGCTCCGCCACCTGCGGATTCGGCACGCCGCCGCCCCGCGGACCGTCCTCGTAGACATAGAAGCCTTTGCCGGTCTTCCGGCCGAAATCGCCGCCCTCGCAGAGCATCTCGTAGAAGCGCGGTACCCGCTCGCGCGGATCACGGGTCGGCGCGCGGCGTTTGCGGGCGGCCCAATTGATGTCGAGGCCTGCCAGATCGCCCATTGAAAACGGCCCCATCGGGAAGCCGAAACCGGTCACCACCTTATCCACCTGATAGGGCGACGCCCCATCCAGCACCACATATTCCGCGGCCTTTCGGTAGGCGTTCATGATCCGGTTGCCGATGAACCCGTCGCAGATGCCGGAGCGCACCGCGACCTTCCTCAGCCGCTTGCCAAGGGCAAAGCCTGTGGCCAGAACATCCGGCGCGGTCTTCTCCGCCACCACGACCTCCAACAGCTTCATCACATGCGCCGGCGAGAAGAAATGCAGCCCGATCACATCCTGCGGGCGGGAGGTCACCGCGGCGATCTCATCCACATCTAGGTAGGACGTATTGGTTGCCAGCACCGCTCCCGGCTTGCAATGCGCATCCAGCTTGCCAAAGACCTCGCGCTTGACGTCCATGTCCTCGAACACGGCCTCGACCACCAGGTCCACTTGCCCCAAAGCGGCATAATCCGTGGCCACGGTCAGCGCCTCGCCAGTCAGCTGTTCATATTGCGCCTGGGAAATCTTGCCCCGCTTCAGCGCGCCCTGCAGATTGCCCTCAATCCGGCCGCGCGCGGCAGCAACCGCCTCATCAGTCATCTCGATCAGCACCACGTGCAGCCCGGCCAGCAGCGCCGCGGTGGCGATACCCGCTCCCATGGTGCCGCCGCCGATCACCCCCATTGCGGAAACGTCACGAGGTTCAACGCCTTCCAGCTCCGGCAGCTTGCTGACCGCGCGCTCCGCGAAGAAGGCATGGATCAGGCCCTGCCGCTGATCCGACTCCATGAGTTCCGTAAACAGCGCGCGCTCGCGCTTGAGACCCGCCTCAAAACTCTCCGCCTCGACCGCCGCCTGCACCGCCCGCACCGCCGTTGCCGGCGACAGCTGGCCGCGGGCTTTCTTCAATGTGGCCTCATAGACCGCATCGAAATCCACCGGATCCGGCGCAGCCATTTCACCGACGGCCCGGCGCGGCGCGCCTGCGTCCAGCAGCTCCTGCGCATAGGCAAGGCCAATCTCGCGCGGCTCACCGTCTTCGATGCGGTCGATGATGCCCTTGTCCAGCGCCTCCGCCGCGCCGATGTGGCGGCCGGTGGTGATCATCTCCAGCGCTGCCTCGGTCCCGGCCAGCCGCGGCAGCCGCTGGGTGCCGCCGGCGCCGGGCAAGATGCCCAGGTTGACCTCAGGCAGACCCATCCTGGCCGAAGGCACCGCAATCCGGTAGTGCGAGGACAAGGCCACCTCCAGCCCGCCGCCCAGCGCCGTGCCATGCATGGCCGAGACCACGATCAGCGGCGACGCTTCAATCCGGCTGCACAGGCCCGGCAGATAGGGCTCCTGAGGCGGCTTGCCGAATTCGCGGATATCGGCACCGGCAAAATAAGTCCTGCCTTCACCGTAAATCAGCACTGCCTTGGCGCCCTCCTCCTCGGCGCGCCCGATCCCGTCCAGCAGCCCCTTGCGCACATCAAGGCCCAGCGCGTTCACAGGCGGATTCTGCGCCTTCAGAACGGCAATATCGCCGACGCGCTCAAATGCAATGGCTTCACTCATCCGGTCATCCTCTCTCTTCCGCGGCGGCAGTGCCTGCGCCCGGCTCCAAACAGATTAGGCACGGCAGCCGGACCGGCGCCAAGCCCCAATGACAGCAGAAGGCCCGCAAACCACGCGTCTCGGCGCTTACGGCCTCCGGCAGACTGTCATGCTGATAGTTGCGTAACAGAAATAGTGGTAAATGGAAACTTTTTGAAACACCTTATCTGTCAGCACAGCCGCCAGGCCTGTCAGCCGGTTTTCATCAGCCTGCTGGCGGTCCCGCCGTCCAGGGTTTCCAGCGCTTTGACAGAGCATCCGGCACCGCAGCAAAGCCGCCCTTCGCCAAGCTCTCCCGCCCATGCCGACGGGGGGGGCAAAGCGGAGTTCCCCCGCTCTTCCGTTTCCCCGGCCAACGGCGCAGTGCCGGGGCCTAGCGCGGCCGCAACACCGGCGCCGTTCGAAGCGATATTCAGCTCCCAGTTCTTCAGTCCGGCCATCCGATCGGTTCGCTATACAAACCACTGGTTTGAATTTCGATTGACAGACACTGTCCTTTTCTGCCAACACAATTGCATCGCTATGCGTCTTCTCACGCAGACAGCATCCGCCGGAACCAGCAGGGAGCATCGGCAAGAGCATGGGAACGGTATCCAAAGCCTTGTCCTTACTGACTTACTTTGACCACAGCCGGACCAGGATCGGGCTCAGCGACCTCACACGCCTGTCCGGCATGAACAAGGCAACCGTCTACAGACTGATGAGCGAACTGCAGGAATCAGGTTATGTCGAACAGGCCGGCGACGATCGCTCCTACCGGCTCGGTCCCCAGGTTCTACGCCTTGCGGCCCTGCGCGAGGCGGCGGTTCCGATCCTCTCCGTTTCTCGCCGGGTGCTGCGCGACCTCAGCGACGAAACCGGCGAAACCAGCCACCTGTCGCTCTTGCAAGGCCGCCAGCTCAATTCGCTGTCGCATGCCTATTCGCCGCGCACCGCCACCAAGGTGATGATGGAGGACGCCAGGGTCCTGACGTTTCACGGCACTAGCTCCGGCATGGCGGTGCTGGCTTATGCCGATCCGGATTTCGCCGAGGAAGTCCTGTCGCAGCCGCTGGAGGCCCGCACCCCGGAAACCGTCACCGACGCGCAGGAAATCCGCGCCCAGCTGGCCGGCATCCGCAGCAGCGGCATTGCCGTGTCGGTTGGCGGGTTTGAGGCTGACGTGCATTCCCACGCGGTCCCGGTCTTTGGCCCGGACCGCAAGGTGATCGGCGCCCTCGCGGTGGCCGCGCCGGCCTCCCGCATGTCGGCGGAACAGAAACAACTGATCCCGGCGGCCCTGCGCCGCGCGGGCGCCGCCCTCACCCATCGTATCGGCGGTTCCGCCCCCGCAGACTACCCGCAGGACGAAACCGCCTGACCCCTTCACCGGCCCGGACCGGGCCGCATCCAGGAGCTGCCCCATGAAAGACTCCAACTTTCTGAAAGAACACAACGCCAAATCCCTGTGGCACCCGATGGCGCACCCGGGTGACAGCCTGGCCAATCCGCCCGCCATCATCACCTCCGCCCAAGGGGTCAAGATCACCGACATCGACGGGCATGAGGTGGTCGATGCGGTCGGCGGCCTGTGGAACGTGAACCTCGGCTTCTCCTGCCAGGTGGTGAAGGACGCGATTGCCGCGCAGCTTGATGTGCTGCCCTATTACTCCACCTTCCGCGGCACCACCAACAACCAGGTGATCCAGCTGGCCGAGGAGCTGCGCACCTTCTTCGCGCCCGACGGGCTGACCCGCGCCTTCTTCACCTCCGGCGGCTCGGATTCGGTGGAAACCGCCCTGCGGCTCGCGCGCCAGTACCACAAGATCCGCGGCGAGGAAGGCCGCACCAAATTCCTGAGCCTCAAGAAGGGCTACCACGGCACCCACATGGGCGGCGCCTCGGTGAACGGCAATGCCAATTTCCGCACCCAGTACGAGCCTCTGCTGCCCGGCTGCCACCACATCCCGGCGCCCTACACCTACCGCAACCCGTTCAACGAAACAGATCCGGAGCGGCTGGCCCAGCTCTGCCTGCAGGCGCTGGAAGATGAGATCGCCTTCCAGGGCGCGGGCACCATCGCCGCCTTCATCATGGAACCGGTCCTGGGCGCAGGCGGGGTGGTCCCGCCGCACAAGAGCTTCATGCCTGGGGTGCGCGAGATCTGCACCAAGCACGGCATCCTGCTGATCGCCGATGAGGTGATCACCGCCTTCGGCCGCACCGGATCGTGGAGCGGCTCACGCCACTGGGGCGTGCAGCCCGACATGATGGCCACCGCCAAGGCGATCACCAACGGTTACTTCCCTTTTGGTGCGGTGATGATCGCGGACCATTTGACGGAAACCTTCGAGAAGGACACTACCGGCAAGGCGGCCATCGGCCACGGCTACACCTACTCGGGCCACCCGGTCGGCGCCGCCGCCGCCCTCGCCTGCCTTGCGGAAACCCAGCGCCTGAACGTGCCGGAAAACGCCGCCGCCCGCGGCAGCCAGATCCACCACGGCCTGCTGGCGCTGCAGCAGAAATACCAGCTGATCGGCGACGTCCGCGGCGGCCACGGCCTGATGTGCGCGCTGGAGCTGGTGTCCGACCGCGCCACTAAGGCAGCCGTGGACAAGAAGACCATCGGCAAGCTGCAGGAGGTCGCCTATGAGGCCGGCGCGATGGTGCGGGTCTCCGGCCCCAACATCATCCTGTCGCCGCCGCTGGTGCTGAGCGCGGCGGAGGCGGACACCATTCTCTCGGCGCTTGACACAGGCTTCGCGGCAGTGAGCTGACGCAAGCGCCAAGCGCTGCCGCGCCCGGGCCAGCCAGGACCGGGCGTCGCCAGTTGCCATAGCGGGACCAAAACACCCCCTTCCAGCCCCCGCCCCCCGTCACGCCACCCCCCCCCCA
>NZ_JCATZN010000013.1:0-46642 GCF_059694505.1 Leisingera sp. ANG49 | reverse complement strand
CTAAAAAATGGGAAAACACCACTGCCTCCACGGAAGGAGCAACGCGAATCGTCGTGATCTCAAGGGTGGACAGTTGCTGAGGGCATTCTTGCAGATACCCTCAAGCCTTGCAGTGGGTGCTGGCCTCTTGATCCCCGGGGTTCTCATTACCGCAAAGAGCCTCAATCCGCTCAAATTCGTACCCTTCGGCATCGCGCTGGTTGTATCTGGGATGTGGATGCTCTCAGGGGCGAGTTTGGAAGGCGGGGCACATGACCTGTGGAGCGGGCTGCTCATTGCCGAGAGCATTGCCCAGGAATCAAGTGTTGTCTGGAAAATCTGGACCCATGGCCGACGGCACGCTGTCGGTCGACAATCAGGAGCGCGAGTCCTTCGGCGCGCTCAACATCAAGGGCGGCGCCACCCTGATCGCGATTGACCCGAACCGGTTCGGCAAGCGGCCATTTGCGGCGACAGCGAGGACAGCGTGTGAGTCCATAAAAGTGGACAATCCCAGCTTGGAAGTCTTAGGGCCATGCCGCATGCTTTCCAAGATCGGCAAAGCTCTGTTTCCGGTTTTGCAGTCCCGACAGGGTGTGCGGAAATCGGCATATGCTCAGAGCAAGCCTAGCTGCGGTTCGAAACTTGAAACGACATCGCGCTTGCTCACCGGACTTCGTGTGCCTTCGGAAGATGCTCTTTCAGTCATTGCCTTATCCAAACAGCTACGGAAACTGTCGCGTCGGCGCTGGGAGGTTTCACTTGCCACCCAAGTTCCGGGAATTGCTGAAACGCCGATTTTACCGATAGGTGGTTTCTAAACAGCTGAGCTCGGACGGCGTTTGCCTACCGGGTCGTGCGAACAGCCTTGATGCCTCAATTTAAAGCTCGCGCGATTGAATGGGCAATCTCCGGTGCTTTCTTTGAGATCGCCCGCAGCGATCCGCCAAGGGGCGGCGGCATCAGCGCGAACCGAAGCCCTGGCCGAACGGCTGTCCCGTAGCATCGCGGCCATCCGGCTTCGTCCAGCACTCCAAGATGCCCGGCAATTCTTTCCAGCCCGCTGCGGTAGCCTGTCGCTGCAATGACAAAATCAGGCCGCAGTGTTCGGCCGTCATCAAAATGCACTCGATCAGATGCGAACCTGGCGATCTGCGGAAACACCGGGATCTTGCCGCGTTTCAGCTCTGCAACGAAGCCGCGGTCCACTGCTGGTGCCACATGCTCGTTTTTCAGGCGGGACGCCGCTCCCGCGCGGCATCGGTTCAGCCCGAGCTTCGACAGATCGCCAAAAGCAATCCGTTCCACCCCTGACAGCACCGCATCAGCCAAACGGGCGGGCAGATGTTCCAGAAGAGGCGCGGTCAACTGTAAAGGAAAGCCGAATAGTTCCGCGGGCACCGTCGTGCCGCTAGCACGCACCGAAACACTCAGATCAGCGGTTTCAGCCCGGGCCAGTACGTTCAAGCAGTCTACTGCCGAGTTTCCGGCGCCCGCGACCAGCACTGACTTGTTTCGGTATCTTCTTGCATCACCCATGTCCCGGGAATGCAAAATCGAACCGGAAAAGCCGCAGGCCCCGGGCCAATTCGGAACAACTGGAGTGTGATCGAAGCCGGTTGCAAGAACGACCTGATCGGCACAAATCCCGCCCTTGCCGGTTTTCAGAAGCCATGTGCCTGCGTCGCGTTCCAGTTTTTGCACCGTGCAATTCACTTCGATCCGGCACCGGGATTGCCCGGCAATGCGGTCGAGATAAGCGACATAGTCTGGTAGCGCTGGCCAAGTGCCTGCGGTGCGTGGTATTGGCTGGCCCCTCAGGCCTGAGTACACACGGTGCGTATTCAACTGAAGTTGCGGATGGCGGGACCGCCAGGCGGAGGCCACTGCGCTGCCGCGTTCCAGAATGAGCGGGTCAACCCCCTGCCTGCGGAGTTCACGTCCCAGCGCCAGCCCGAACGGGCCGGCGCCGACGACAACAATACGTTCATGCTTCATACCGGCGCCTCTTTCCGGCTGACGAACCAGACGTTCATCGGGTCATGCGGCAGAACACTGCGCACCGGTCTCTGGAAACCTGCCTGGCGCAGCATCGTTTCGGCCGTCTCCCAGCCCCACATGGTGCCGAGGCCCTTCCCCCCCTGCGCCAGAGACACCGGTGTGCAGTGGCTGCAGGAAATGGCATAGAGAAAGGCCGCGAAGGGAAAATCGAGGTTGTTTTCGAGCCGCACCGACCCGCCGATGTCCTGCATGAGGTGAACGCCGCCAGGACGCAATGCCCGGTGATAGGATTTCAAAAGTTCCTGGGGGTCCTTGGTGTCATGCACAGCATCGAAAGAGGTGATCAGATCGAAGGCTGAAGCTTCATCAAAACCGGACAGGTCCCGCACCTCAAACCCTACATTGCTCACGCCGCGTGACGCCGCGGTGCCCTGGGCCATCTCGATAGCGTCCAGACAAAGATCAATCCCTTTGAACCGGCTGTTTGGATGCAGTTCAGCCATCCGGATCAGCGCAAGCCCGGCACCGCAACCGGCATCCAGAACGTCGATGCCCTGATCCAGTCGTTCGGCGAGATCGGGGGCCAGCGTTTGAATGATCTCGCCGATGCCAGCGACGACGGTCTGTTCACTGTCCTCGGACATGATTTGGTGAAAGCAGGGATAGTCGCTGTACGGAATTCCTTCGCCGTCTTGGAAGGCTTGCATCAAGCGGTCCTCGACCTTGCCGAAAAGCGCAACCGACTGAGCATAGACAGCCAGGTTCCCGAACGGTGCGTCGGCAGTCAGGCACGCGGCGTGTTCGGACGGCAGGCTGTAGGTTCCTTCTTGCGGCGCATAGTCAACGATCTGACCCGTGACCATTACCGCAAGCCATTCTCGCACGTAACGCTCGGCCAGCCCTGCGGTTTTGGCAATTGTGGCGCTTTGGCTGGGCGGCAGTGCAGCCAGCGTGTCAAACAGGCCCAGGCGGTGGCCGACTGACATCATAGCGGCCACGGCACCATTGTTCAGGGTTGCTGCAACTGTGTCGAGAAATGCTTCGGCCCTGTTCTCGTCGAACACAGGGATGGGGGCAGCGTGGTGGGTCATTGGTGGTTCCTTTTGAATTTGCTACCCCTGCCTACCCCCGGCCCGCGCATGCCGTCAGATCGGCTATGGACAGAAACGGCCCTTTTCGGACAAAATCCCACATGGAAGGTAAGACCCGGGACACAAAGTTTGCGCTTTTGGCGCTGCCCCAAGCGACGCCGCTGGCCTTGTACGGGCTTTATGAAGTGTTCCAATCGGTCGGCCGGGCATGGTCGGACATGACCGGCGAAGAAAACACACCTGTTCACTTCTCACCGGCAATCGTAGCGCGGTCCCTTGCCACAATTCCGACCGCAATCGGCATTGAGATCACGCCTCAGGCGAAACTTGGCCTGGCCGATGTTGTGATTGTGCCCGACATCGCCGTCGGAGATTCATTTGATCCGCGCGGCAGCTGGCCGGAAGAATGCGCTTGGCTGCGCGAATGCTTCGACCAAGGAGCCATTATCTGTTCGGTCTGCACTGGCTCGCTGGTTCTCGCTGAGGCTGGGCTTATCAACGGGCAGCAAGCTACCTGCCATTGGGCGAGCGTTGAACAGTTCAAAAAATACTATTCGTCGGTAAATCTGGCGCCGGAGCGCATCCTGAGCACAGCCGGCGAGGCGGACCGCATCGTGACCAGTGGCGGAGCATCGTCCTGGGAAGATCTCGCGTTGTATCTTGTCGCGCGGTTTGCCGGTGGACAAGAGGCGGTCCGGATCGCAAAAATATTCCTGTTTGGCGAGCGGGCAGAGGGGCAGTTGATGTATGCCGGCGCGCGGACCGCCCACCGGCACGCGGACTCCGTGATCGCGGATGCCCAGAGCTGGATCGCTGAAAACTACCACGAGAGTAACATCGTTGGCAGGCTTGCGCGCCGCTCTAACCTCAATGAGCGAACATTTAACCGGCGTTTCCGGGCGGCGACCGGTTACACACCTATCGACTACGTTCAGACTTTGCGCATCGAAGAAGCAAAACAATTGCTGGAAACGACCAGCCTGCAGATTGATGAGATCAGTGAAGAAGTGGGTTATGCAAACCCCTCCTATTTCCGCAAGCTGTTCCGGCGGCGGACAGGTGTATCGCCAGCCCGCTACCGGCAAAGGTTTTCCCCGATTGCCTTGGCAGGAAATTTACCGAAGCATAACGAAACGTCCTGAAGCCGCAGGCCGGCAGTTTACTGGTTTCGTCATATTTCGCCTTCGTCCGGAAATTCTATTGCTTGACGCCGGCATATGAACATTCGCTTCTTCCATCAGGGCAATTCGACCCGATGGCGACTTCGGGCTGGCTGGCGTCATCTGGCAGCTGGGACCGAATGCGATTTCGCTGCGCCTATGCTGCCGCACTGCTGCAGGTCTGCACTGAGCCCTCAGCGGATGGAGTGGGTGGCTCCTGCTCCACCGGCGTCGCAATGCGCCATACTGCAGTTATCAACGACCGCTAGGAAAGGAGCCACCCAATGACAGTTAAAACAGTTGGACTGAATTTGGCCAAGGATGTGTTCCAGGTTCACGGGATTTCCGCGGCCGGGCGCAAGATATTCAATAAGAAGATCAAACGCGCGAAACTGCTCGCGTTTTTCGAGTCTCTTCCGCGATGTGTCGTCGGCATGGAAGCCTGCGGCTCTGCCCACTACTGGGGCCGGGAGCTCAGCAGGCTGGGCCATGATGTCCGCCTGATGCCTGCGGCCTATGTCAAACCGTATGTTAAGCGCGGCAAGACCGATGCCGCTGATGCCGAGGCGATTTGCGAAGCGGTCCGCCGGCCAAGTTTAAGCTGGTCCGCGCTAGCGGATTGAACGATCCGGAGGATCGTTCAAAGGCGCAGAACGCGTTTCGTTGAACTGAAGTCTGAAGAGCAGCAGGCAATCCTGGCGCTGCACCGCACCCGGGATCTCGCGGTCCGGCAGCGCACGCAGCTGGCGAATATGATCCGCAGCCTTCTGCGCGAATTCGGCCATGTGCTGCGGAGCGGTATCGAGGCTGTGACCGCCTTTGCGAAACGCCACCTTGAAGGGGAAAGGCCCGGCATGCCCGATCTAGCAAACGGCATTCTGGGCACGGTTTGCTATCAGTTTCTTGGAGTTCACGAGCGCGTTGAAGGCTATTCAAAGATGATCGAAAAGCATGCTCTGCAGGATGCCGGTGCCCGGCGCCTGATGCGCATGCCTGGCATCGGCCCGATCACTGCCTCCGCCATCGTGGCAACCATCGGCGACGCCAAGCAATTTCGGACCGGCCGCGATCTTGCAGCCTGGCTGGGCCTGACCCCGCTCAACAAGTCCAGCGGCGGCAAAGAGAAGCTCGGCAAGATCACCAAAAAGGGCGACCGGTACATCCGCAAGCTTTTGATCACCGGCATGACGTCCCGCGCGCTGATGGGCAGGAAGCACCCGGAGCGCATCGATATCTGGAGCGCCAGGATCCTTGCCGGAAAGCCGTTCCGGCTGGCAACGGTCGCCATGGCCAACAAGGCCGCCCGGATCATCTGGGCAATGCAGACGAAACAACAGGAATACCGGCAGCCGACCGCCTGACCAGACCGGCCCGCCCAGAGATGCAAGACGCTTGATGTGATGATGCGGACTCAAGTCAACCAAGAGCAAGGACACTCCGACTAAGGTCTTGGCCCTCCGAGGCCGTTAAGCCGATAGGAACCTCGCTTGCGGAACTCATCAGGGCCAGTGGCAGACCGCCACGCAAACAGGCCGGACAGACGACTGTACTGACAAATACGCCGCAAACTCGCTGAGAAAACTCTTGCAATGCAGGAGCCATCCACAGACGACCATCTGCGATCAATTGATCTTCTGCAGCGCGGCATTCACAGAGCAGGCATTCGAACTCAACGTATCGTACCCGATTAGTCAATTAGTGACCCTTTTTTGGGGGGGGCGAAGACACTCCGGGCTCACCCCATTCTTTGTGTCATCGATTGCGAGAGCACACACATAAGTTCGAACATCAACGAAATGCCCAGCCAGGCTGTGCCGCCGGACTCGTCAAACGGTGGCGCTACCTCAACCAGGTCAGCGCCGATCAGATTGACACCCGCCAACTCGCGGATCACCTGCTGCGCCTGGAAGCTGTTGGGGCCGCCGATTTCCGGAGTGCCGGTGCCGGGCGCATAGGTTGGGTCGACAAAGTCAATGTCATAGGTGCAGTACGCAGGCTGGCTGCCAAGGATGTCGCACACCTCTTCCATAACGTCCTTCATGCCGCGGTCGAATAGTTCCTCCACGCGGATGATGCGGATGCCCTGCTCCAGGCCCCATTCGATGTCCTCGGTGTTATAGGCGGTGCCGCGGATGCCGACCTGGACAAAGCGTTTTGGGTCGACCAGCCCTTCCTCCACCGCGCGGCGGAACGGGGTGCCGTGGGTGTACTTATAGCCGCCGAAGTAGCTGTCGAAGAGGTCGGTGTGGCTGTCGAATTGGACCAGTCCCAACGGACCGTCCGCCGCCAGCGCGCGCAGAATTGGCAGGGTGATCAGATGGTCGCCGCCCGCGGTCATCGGGGTGATGCCACCCGCCTTGAAACCGCTGTAGTAGGCGGTGATCCGTTCCAGGCTGTCCTGGATGTCGACCGGGTTGGGCGGCACATCGCCCAAATCGGCGCAGTTGACGGTGGTAAAGGGGTTCACGCCCGTCACCGGGTTCATCGCACGGATCATGGTGGAGCAGTCCCGCAGCTGCCGCGGCCCGTGGCGGGCGCCGGGGCGGTTGGTGGTGCCACCGTCCCAAGGCACGCCGATCAGCCCCATTTGAACATCGCCGTAACGAGGATGGTCTGGTGTTAGCGACGGCAGCCGCATGAAGGTGGGCACCCCGGCAAAACGGGGCAGATCCATGGCCGAGACCGGCTGGAAGAAGTCATCGCCTGTTTGGGTCATGCAGTTGCTCCGTTCTTTACGTTTTCCGCGATCATCGAGATCATCTCGAACATGATTGCCGAGGCCGTCAGCGCGGTGATCTGGTTCGGGCTGTCCTTGGTCGGCATCATACAGACGATATCGCCACCGACGATGTTCATGCCGCGAACGCTGTGCAGCAGGGCAACCGCTTCATCGATGTCGAAGCCCTTCTCGCCAGGCTCAAGGTTTGAAACTGCAGGGGTAATCGTCGGGTCCAGGCAGTCGAGATCGAAGGTAATGTAAACCGGCCGGCCTGCCATCACTTCCTTGATCTGGGCGACCACATCCTCAACTCCGCGTTTGCGGAATTCCTTCATGGTGACGATGTTGTAGCCGTAGTCATAAGACGGCTGCAGCCAGTCGAGGGTGCGGGGGTGGCCGCGCAGGCCGATCTGCATCGAATGATGCGGGTCGACCTTACCCTGATCGGCCAAGTAAGCGCCCCAATGAGCAGCGGACTTCTTGGCGCCCAGGAAGTGGTCCACCTTGGTGAACACATCCGTATGAGCGTCGAAATGAAGAAAGCTGACCGGCTCGCCCTTGGTGATCTTGCCGCAGCCGATCGCCTGCACGATGCCGCCGGTGATCGAATGATCGCCGCCGATGGAGACGGGGCGGGCGCCGGTTACATCAATCTCTTGATAGAAGCGGGTGATCTGTTCGATGCAGTCCTCGTTGTCATTGGCGCGCGGGAAGGGCACGTCGCCGATATCGGCGATTCTGGCTGCTTCCCACGGGTTCAATTGGAAATCTCCATGCACCCGACGCCCCACCGCCGAGACATTGCGCAGCGCGCGGGGACCCAGGTGCTGGTCGCGCTCGGTGGTGCCGTTGCCGGTTGAATGTGGCACCCCGACCAGGGCGATGTCCTGTCCCTTGGGGCCTTCGTTGGGGCAGCGGAACATGGTGGGGATGCCCCACCAGTAGAGGTTCTCCATCATGGATTTCAGGTGTTCGTCAGCCATGAGCAGTCTTTCCGAGTTAGAGTAGAAAAGGGCCCCGATGCCAAAGTGTGCAGCACCGGGGCAGTCCGGGAACAGCCCGGGGGAGGAGTCAGCTTTCGCCGGTTTTCTTGCGGTAGGCACCCTGTGCGATCCGGTCGATGACCATGGCGCAGAATAGGATGGCGAGACCGCCCAGGAGACCCTGGCCTTTGGCCGCGTATTGCAGTGCTTCCAGGATCAGGGCGCCCAGCCCTTCGGCACCGATCAGCGAGGCGATCACCACCATCGACAGCGACATCAGGATGGTCTGGTTGATGCCGGTCATGATCGAGGGCAGCGCCAGCGGCAGCTCGACATTGAACAACAGCTGCCGGCGCGAGCAACCGAATGCGATGGCGGCTTCCTTGGTGGCTCCGGGCACGCCGCGCATGCCAAGGGCGGTCAGGCGGATCACCGGCGGCATTGCAAAGACCAGGGTGGCTAGCACGCCCGGCGGTTTGCCGGTGCCGAAGAAAGCGATGATCGGGATCAGGTAGACAAAGGCCGGCATGGTCTGCATGAAGTCCAGCACAGGCTCTGCGATTGCATATGCACGTTTGGACTTGCCAAACCAGATACCCAAAGGAATGCCGATTGCCACGCAGAGGAAGGCACCGGCGCCAATCAGCGCCACGGTGATCATCGCTAGCTCCCACAGGCCCATGAAGGCGAGGTAGGCGAGCGAGGCAGCGGTGAAGATCGCCACCCGCGGCCCAGCCAGGCGCAGCGCCATCACCACGGTCACAAACATCACCACCGGCCAGGGCGTCTGGATCAGCAGCACCTCAAGTCCGTCCAGCACCCAGCGGATGCCGACGGTTACGCCG
This sequence comes from Leisingera sp. ANG49, assembly GCF_059694505.1. Taxonomy (NCBI): domain Bacteria; kingdom Pseudomonadati; phylum Pseudomonadota; class Alphaproteobacteria; order Rhodobacterales; family Roseobacteraceae; genus Leisingera; species Leisingera sp. ANG49. The sequence goes on along the minus strand of NZ_JCATZN010000013.1, from coordinate 37,864 downwards.
TCGAACACATCGCCAAAGTTGTTGGCCAGCCAGTCAAAGCCGGCGTCGCCTTTCTTGGACAGTGCAGCGAAGTATTCCTTGCCAACCGGGAATTCGGTGATCGGCAGGCGCTCACCCAGCAGCCCACCGGTGACGCCGGCCATGGCTTCGTCCGGCTTTGCGACGGTGAATCGCACCAGGGTCAGTGGCCAGATTGCAAAGAGGCCGATTGCGCCGAAGATCAGCCCGTTGCGGCTCATCCCTGACTGCGCCTTTTGACCCGAGCGCCAGCGCAAATATTGGGCCTCGTAAGCCGTGTTGGCATAGAAACCTTCGGCCAGCTTGATCACGGCTATCAGGGCAAGGCCGGTGAGCAGAATCGCCAGTGCGGTGCTGTCGGCGGCATTGGCGGCCTCCAGAGCTTTGTCGGCGGCCGCGCGCAGGTTGTCGGCGATCTTCAGCTTGGCGGCAGCGCCGGCGGCGTCGCCCGCGGCGGTCAGGTCCGCGGCCTGGTCCTCGCGCTTGGCGATATTGGCCAGCAGGCGTTCATAGCGGGCAAGTTGGTCGGCACCGAGTTCACCCCACAGGCCGCGGCCGATCTGCACCAGGGCAAACAGCTCCAGCACCAGGAATATCCAGAAGAAGCCCCAGGCACCGCGGGCGGCGCCCCACAGGGGTCCGCAGACGGCAGCCATGGTGTTCCACGACCAGGCAAAGCCGGTCCTACCCTGAATGCGGGCGAATTCACTGGCGTAGTAGGGGCCGTTCTCGACGGCAAATTCTTCGACGCTCAGGCCGGGTGATTCAAACGAGGTATCCTTCATGCCTTGCCCCCCTGAATGCCCTTCAAGAGCGTTGCGCGGTCGACCACGCCAATGTCGGCGCCATCGTCGCCGGTGATGACAATCACGTTCTCGGTCGAGGTTGCGATATCGATCAGCTGGTCGAGGTCGGTGCCGTGATGCGCCCGCGGGCTTTCATCGAAATCGACGGGCCGGGTGGGTTTGTACTCACTGATCGGCACCATGATCGAATGGGCAAAGACCAGTTTCAGCTTGGAGATGCCCTCGACAAAATCGCGCACATAGTCGTCGGCGGGCTGGGTGACTATTTCCTCCGGGGTACCGATCTGCACGATGCGGCCGTCCTTCATGATGGCAATGCGGTTGCCTATGCGGATCGCCTCGTCGAGATCGTGGGTGATGAAGACGGTGGTCTTGTTCAGCTCAGCCGAGAGCTTCATGAACTGGTCCTGCAGCTGACGGCGAATCAGCGGATCAAGCGCCGAGAAGGGTTCGTCCATCAAGAGCACATCCGGGTCCGAGGCGAGCGCGCGGGCCAGGCCGACCCGCTGCTGCATGCCGCCGGAGAGTTCACGCGGGAAACGGTCCTCGAAACCGGTCAGGTTCACCTTGTCCAGGCAGCGCTGCGAAACTTCCCAGCGGGTGGACTTCGGCTCGCCGCGCACCTGCAGCGGAAAGCCCACATTGTCGCGCACGGTGCGGTGCGGCAGCAGCGCCATGTGCTGGAACACCATGCCGATGTTCATCGCCCGCATCTCGCGCAGGTCCGCGTCCGACAGGGTCAGCATGTCCCGGCCCATCACCGAGATATTGCCCGCCGTGGGTTCGATCAGCCGGTTCAGATGCCGCACCATGGTGGATTTGCCGGAGCCCGACAGCCCCATCACGCAGAAGATCTCGCCGCGCTTCACCTCAAAGGACACATCGGCGATGCCGACGACGCAGTTGAATTCCTCCAGCACCTCGGATTTGCCCAGGCCGCGCTCGCGGATCGCCGCCATGGCGGCATCGGCATTCGGCCCGAATATTTTCCACACGCCGTCCAGCGTGATCACATTGTCAGTCATAAGCTCAGTCTCCGGATGTCCCGGTTCGTTTGGCGGGCAGCGGTGCCGCCCGCCTGTGGCCCTTAGGTTCCGGCAGTTTATTGGAACCAGGAGTCCACCAGATCGGCGTTCTCATCGACCCATTTGCGGGCAAATTCGGCCGGGTCCTGGCCATCGACCGACAGCGCATAGACCACAGCGTTGACCTGCTCGGTGGTGAGTTTGACTTTGCTCAGCATATCTGCGGCTTCGGGCTGGCTGTCAGCCAGGCCCGCGGCATAGAACACATGCAGCTTGGCCGCGTCCCAGGCAGTACCGGCCTTGGAGTTTTCCAGCCAGTTCGGATCATCGGTCGGCTGTTTCACATCCCACTCGGCGGCGTCATAGGCAGGCTCGCTCAGCGGCACCAGATCGTAGAGCGAGAACATGTGGTGCGGCGTATAGCAGTAAAAGACGATGTTCTGCCCCTGCGCCACCGCGTTATCGACCTGGGCCAGGGCCAGGGTCTCGTCCATCTCCATCAGGTTCATGGTCTCTGAGTAGCCATAGGATTTGGCGCGGATCTTCTCGACATTGGTCGAGGCCCAGCCCGCCCCGCCGATCCACATCTCGCCGCGGCCATCGCCGTCGGTGTCGAAGTTGGCGGCCATCTCCGGATCGGTCAGATCGCTGAGCGCAGCGATGCCGGTGCGTTCCTGGGTGTCCTTGGTGACGCAGATCTGCTGGTCGGACAGCACCGCGTTCGGGTTGAGGGCAACCGTGCCCTTACCGGAGACGAAGGTGTCATGCAGGTTCTGCTGGTTGGGCAGCCAGACCTCCGGATGCACATGCATGGCTCCGGAATCCATTGCCTCAAAGATGATCGGGTTGGTGCCGTTCTGCAGTTCCACCGAGAGGCCCAGGTTGTCCTCCAGCGCCACCTTCAGGATATGCGCGGTACCGCGGACCGAGGCCCAGTTCGGCACCCCAATCACCACATCCTGCGCCATGGCAGTGCTACCCAGCGTAGCGGCCAGTGCGGTGGCGGCCAGTGTCTTGACCGGTGTTTTTGCTATTTTCATGTTTCTTCTCCCTTGTTGGATGACCACTTTGTTTTTTGATTGAGTATCCGGCGCGTGATCACGATGCCGGGGCCCTTTGTTTTGAAAGCGCAAGCGCGGCCTGCAGCAGGACATTGCAGCCGGCCTCAAGGTGGTCCGGTTCGGCCCATTCGGCCTCGTTGTGGCTGAGGCCGCCGCGGCAGGGCACAAAGATCATTGCGGTGGGCACCTTGCGGGCAACCTGGCAGGCGTCGTGCCCCGCGCCCGACACCATCCGGCGCCAGAGCAAACCGCTGTTCTTGGCCGCGGCCTCGATGGCGCTGACGCAGCGGGTGTCGAACTGAACGGGCGGGTTATGCCAGATAATGTCCAGCGCGACCCCGGCCTCCTGCTCCTCTGCGGCGGCGCGGCGGATGGCGTTGTCCATGCCGCTCAGCACCGCGTCGTCAGGGTGGCGGAAGTCGATGGTAAAGCGCACCTCGCCGGGGATGGTGTTGCGGGAATTCGGGCTGACGTGCAGCTCGCCCACGGTGCCAACGCCGTCGGGGCCATAGGCCAGGGCAATCCGCTGCACCTCTTGTATCAGCCGGGCCGCGGCCACCAGCGCGTCGCTGCGCCCTTGCATCGGGGTGGACCCGGAATGCGCGTCGCGCCCGGTGACATTGACATCATACCAGCGCTGACCCTGGCCGCCGGTGACCACGCCGATCACCTCTTCATGGGCCTCCAGCACCGGGCCCTGCTCGATATGGGCTTCCAGGAAGGCGCCGAACTGATGCACGCCGCAGGGTTCTGAGCCGGCATAGCCGATCCGGGCCAGCTCATCGCCAAAGCGCAAGCCCTCGGCGTCCTCGCGGCTCAGGGCAAACTCCGGATCAAACAGCCCGGCATAAACGCCGGAGCACAGCATCGCCGGGGCAAAGCGCGCGCCTTCCTCGTTGGTCCAGTTGACGATCTCGATCGGGGCATCCGTCTCCAGCCCCAGATCGTTCAACGTCCGCACCACCTCAAGGCCCGCAAGCACGCCATAGACGCCATCGAACTTGCCGCCGTGCGGCTGGGTGTCCAGGTGGCTGCCAATGGCGATGGGTAGCGCCTCCGGATCGCGGCCCGCGCGGTGGGCAAACATGTTGCCCAGCCGGTCATGGGTGACGGTGCAGCCCGCGTCCTCGCACCAGCGGGTGAACAGCTCGCGGGCTTCCAGATCACCGTCCGTCAGCGTCAGCCGCCCGCAGCCGCCGCCCGGCAGAGCATCAATCTTGGCCATCTCCATGATGCTCTGCCACAGCCGAGCGCCGTTTATGCGGTGGTTGCTGCTCATGCGCTTTGGGGGACGTCTTCACGGCAGAGCGCCTGGCTCAGGCAATGCACACCGCCGCCGCCGAGGGTGAACATCGACATGTCGGGGTCATAGACCTCGAACCCCAGGGCGCGCATCTTGGCGTTCAGGTCCTTGGCGCCGGCCATCGACATCACCTTGCCGTTGCCCAAGGCCACCAAGTTCACGCCCAGATTCTTGGCTTCGGCATAGGAGACATCGACGATCTCGATCCCCCAGCCTTTGACGATATCCACCAGCCAAGGCTCCATCGCGTCGATGCAGGCCACCGCCAGCTTTTTGGCCAGGGGTACGATCAGCCCGTCCATATGCACAAACTCGCGGCTGATCGGGGCGACCACGGCCTCCCAGCCCTCGGCGCGGACAAATTCGGCGACCTGTTCGGAGCCCTCTTTTTCGGACCGCTCGCCGCAATAGCCGATCAGAACCCGGCCCGGCTCGATGATGTTGAAATCGCCGCCTTCGAAATGACCCGCGGTGGCGAACTTCCAGATCGGGATATCGTTGTCCTGATAGAACTTGATCGCGGTGGCATAGTCGGCGCGGCGGCATTTCAGCTGCATATGGCAGATCAGCGCGCCCCAGGGGGTCATGGCGGAACTGTCGCGGGCAAAGAAGTTGCGGTGCAGCACCTCGTCGCTGTCCAGGTAATGGCAGGTGACGCCGGCCCCCTCAAAGATCGACACCATCTCGGAGTGCTGCTTCATCGCCAGCTGCAGATCGAACTGCACGCCGGTCTTATGCGCATTGGCCAGAGTGCGGCCGATCAGCGGGCCGGCCTCGACCCATTTGAAATACTCCGGCTTGCCCAACAGAACATCCGTCAGCTTGGCATAGTCGTTGTTGATCCCCCAGCGTTTGGCCGTTGCGATGCTTGCATCCATGCTGCTCAACCTCCCAGTCATTGCATGCTTGGGCAGCAGCATTGGCTGGGATTAGCTTTTATTAAACTACAAACTAAGGGACTTAACTTTTACGTTTATGCAAGTATTGTGAGACCATGCTGCCGCCCGCCCTGTCCAAAGCCGACCTGCACCTGCTCTACGTGTTCTGCGCGGTGGTGGAGGCGCGCGGGTTTTCGGCGGCGCAGATCACCCTGAACGTCTCGGCCTCTACCATCTCCCGGCAGATTGCTGATCTGGAGACCCGGTTGGGCATGCGCCTGTGCCAACGCGGCCGCAAGGGGTTCCGGCTGACTGATAAAGGCGAGATCGTCTATGCCGCCTCGCACAAGCTGTTTGCGGCGCTGGACCAGTTCGGCGAGACCGTGGACGGCACCCGCGGCAAGTTGGTCGGCCGCCTGCCGGTGGCGGCGATCGACAACTGGGTGTTCAACAACGAAGCACCGATCATGAGCGCCTTGGCCGACTTCACCCGAATTGCGCCAGAGGTCGAGATCGAGATGCACTCGCTAGCGCCGGATGACATTGAGATGGCAGTGCAGGACGGACAGATTGCACTCGGGGTTGGTGTCTTCCACAAGCATAAGCCCGGCTTGATCTACGAGACGCTGGGGTACGAGCGTATCGGCCTCTACTGCAGCCGCGGGCATCCGCTGTTCACGGCTGACATCCCTGCTCAGGTTGAGGAGTTGCTGCCGCAGGCCAATTTCTGCAAGCGGGCCTATCTGAACGAAGACTTGGTGGCGCCAGTCTCCCGCGGGCTGCCTTCAAACGCCAGCGCCCATCAGATCGAAGGCATTGCGATGCTGGTGCTAACCGGCCGCTATATCGGTTACCTGCCGGAAAGCTTCGCCGACATCTGGGTACGCGAAGGCCGGGTGCGCTCGGTAGGGGATGGTATGTTTGACCTGAAGTCCGAGATCAAGTTGGTCCGCAAACGCGGCGAAGAGCCGAATCTGGTGGTCAAAACCTTCATCCATCTGGTGAAAACTGCAGCGGGTCAGGTCAGCAAGAAAAAACGCAAAGAAAGTCTAGGCGCCTAAATTTTTGTTTTGACTGCGCCCACAAGCAAACGGCGGATGCCAAATTGTTGCTCTAAGTGGAAGTTCTCTTTGACCTTTAATTATGCCGCTGCCTAACTGGAGGTCATGGAGAGTAGGTCCGGCCCAATGTATGTACCGGCTGCTGTTCGCAATGGATTTCTGGCATGTTCTCGGAAGTCGCTAATATGTATCCGGCCTACTGATCGGCACGCGGGCCGTAGCCTTGTTGGGGTTGCGCTCGTACCGTGATCTCATTAGCGGACAGGCCGTTGATGACCATTTGGGCCGTCAGATTCTGGGGGCGTAATGTTTCCGTTCCATGCTTTCGATCTGTCGCGAACTCCTTTGGATTGCTGCGGGTCTGTCAGACGCCGATTGTAACCTCGTCTCTCTTGGCGTCGAACTCCGTTTTTTGCCTCAGGATGCTCCATGCCATGCGTGCCAATTTGTTGGCGAGCGCGACTGCGGTTTTGTTGCGATGCATACGTTCTGACGCCCCGGCCAACCATTCGCCAAAGCTAAAGTCCGGCCAGCGGTGGGGCCGCATCATGACGATCTTCGCCGCCTGAACGAACAGCATCCTTAGATATCGGCTTCCGCGCTTTGAGATGCGCCCCAATACAGTTCGACCTCCCGTGCTGTATTGCCTGGGAACAAGACCGATCCACGCCGCAAAGTCTCGCCCGCGATCAAAAGCCTCGCCTTCACCGGCTGCCGCAACCATCGCCGTCGAGATCATCGGGCCAATGCCTGGTACCGTCATGACATTGGCGCAGTCCTCCTCGGTTCGGCTGATTTCTTCGATCTCCTGCGATACCTTAGCAGTGCGATCGTCCATCCACATCCAGTCGCCAAAGAGGCCGATCAGTATCGAGCGCATCCTTGGCGATATCTCGTCCTTGCATTCCTCTAAGATAGCTTCGAACGAGTTCTTGAGTGCGCGCAGGCCCTTGCGTACGGTAATGCCCTGCTCAATCAGAAATGCGCGGATCTGGTTGATCGTCGCCGTGCGCCGCGACACCAAACGAGATCTGACACGGTGCAGCGCTTGTAAGTCCAGCGGATCCTGGCTCTTCTCAGACACCCCTTGCAGATTGGGCCGCAGCGCCGCTTCGGCGATGGCTTCTGCATCGTTGTAATCGTTCTTTTGTCCCTTGCTGAGCGGCTTCACGTAGAACGCGGGGATGATGCGGGACTTAAATCCCATCTTGCTCAGCGTGCGGCTGACAAAATGGGCGCTGAGGCAGGCCTCCATGCCAACAATACATCGCGGCAGTTTCTCGAGGGCCGCCACCAAGGCCAGCCGCTTGATCTGCTTGCGCAGAACCCGCTGTCCCGACTGATCAAAACCAACCAAATGGAACGTATCTTTGCCGATATCGATGCCAATTGACTTCAGCTCATCAAAGTCCTCCTTCGCCATGCTACTTCTCCAGTTTGCAGAAATAGGCAAAGCCTAACCTGCTGGGTGAAGCAGCCGGTACATCCCATTAACTGACCTTAAGCGGCCTCGTTCCTTGCGGGAATGCAGCCCGCCAAACCGGACCTTGCTCTACCACGCAGCCTTTCTAAGATATAAATGAGGCAGCTCAGGTCTCGCCAAACCTTCTTCGCGTTCTGGATGCGAATTACTTTAAAATGACGCAGGTGTGCAGCAAAGCCGACGTGCTTTGGGGATAGGAAAGGCTCGCTCATTTCGCGCAACCAATGACCGTGGAAATTACTCGACTGATTCGCTGAACAGAAATTTCCTGATCCGGGCATAGCCATAGCCAATGTGGATGCGTTGAATGTACCCGACAGCCTGGATATCCTTCTCGATCAAGGCGTTTTCGAGATCCACAAGTTCGGCAACAAGGGCATCCGCCACTTCCGCACCTGCGCAGTCGACAACCCTGTGCCAGGTGCTGGCTGCTTGGTAATAGGCCTGGGTCCAGAAAGAGCGCAGGACCGAATTGCCGATCAGATCGCTGATCAGCGTGTTTAACTGATCGTTCACGATGACATATTGGCGGGAGTCCATTTGCCCGCCGAGCTGATGAGCCTGCTCTAGAAGGTCGCGGACGCGTGCCAGGTGGCTGTCTTCAATCTCAGCGGGCGCCGTTGCGCCAATCAGCGAAGCCAGATGCAGACGCATATCGTAGACATGGGCAATTTTTTCCTGTGGCAGCTCCATCACGACGTTGCCGACACCGTTGATCGTTTCCACCAGGCCAAGGTGATTGATGCGGCTGATCGCATCGCGCACCGGCGTGCGGCTCACTCCGAATTCCTCGGCCAGTTCCGCCTCTTTCAGCCGATCTCCAGGCGTGTACTCCAGAAAGCAGATCCGCTTCAGGATCAGGCGCTGAATGTCCTCGACACCCGGCTTGCGGTCTCCCCAGCCTTGTGGTGTCAGTGGTGCGGCCTCTGCAGACAAGTGAGCTTCCTTTCCCGGACGGCGACAGTTTCAGAAGTCATATCAAGGCGTTTGATAGCAAAGAAGAGCCAATTTCAGTGCTCCCGGAGCAGCCGGCCATGTCCTTCGATCTGGTCCGGGACGCCGGCAAGGCGCAGCACATGCCACATCATTGCCTGGTTGGAGCAGATCACCGGCTTTCCCAGTTGCTGTTCCAGCCGATCCACGATCTCCAATGACCGCAACGCACCGCAGCTGATGAACAACGCATCGCTGTCTGGCGTGTCTGCCTCCTTGGCAAAATCGGCCAGGTAATTAGGACTGACGCGGATCATGTCGCTGTCCTTCTCCAGCTGCAGCCCCTGGATCTGCGTCACCTTAAACCCCGCCTTTTCCAGGTATTGGACTTCCTGATCGTTGATCTCGTCCAGGTAGGGCGTGGCAACCGCAACCCGTTTGGCGCCGACAGCGCGCAGCGCCTCCAGGACGGCGGTGATCAGGCTGGTGGCCTTGGCGTTTGGCGCGCCCTTGTTTAATTCCGCGGCAACCCGATCTTCTCCGATAACCAGACTGCCGGAAGTGCAGCCATAGCAGATCACATCGAGGCTGCCATCCGGCAGCAGTGTTGAGGCAGCGCGGGCCAGATCCCCGGCATGACGGCTGAGGCTGTCGACCGTGATGCTGTCCCCGATCCAGGCGCGGGCGAAATGCACTCCAACCCCGTCGGGGCGCAGGAGGAACATGTCGTCCTCAATCGTCTGTTCCGTGGCCAGCAGGACAAAGCCGATCTTGGCCCGGTAGTGGCGGCCTTTATCAAACATTTTCTCTCCGTGAATTGAGCGCGGTGTATGCAGCATATCAATTTGAAGGTCAAAACTTGGAAAAAATCAAGTATTGACGCAATAGCTGTACACAGCTTAGCAAATTGCGAGGCTGGAGTTTCGATTCGAGCCGCGACTGAAACACGAACAGGGAGGAAACCTTCGTGGGGATCGCAACATTGATAAAAGCGGGTGCCGCGGCGGCTGGCGTTCTGGCCACCACGCTGCCTGCGGCGCAAGCTGAAGACATCATTCTGGGCCATGTGATGGACACCCAGCACATCTTCCATCAGGTATCCGAGCGCTTCTCGGCGCGGCTGGAGGAACTGTCCGGCGGCACGCTGAACGTTGACTACCATCCAGGCGGCGACCTGGGGGATTGGACCTCGATCGTCGAGCAGGTGTCGCAGGGCGCGGTGCAAATGACCATGTCCTGGAACCATTCCGAGCTGGACCCGCGGTGGGATGTGTCGGTGCTGGGCTATGTCGCCAGCGACTGGGAAACCGGGCGCGAAGTCTATGGGCCGGGCTCGGTCATGAACTCCGTCTATGACGGCATCATGAACGATCTGGGCATGGTGCTTCTGGGAACGATCCCGACCGATTTCACCGGCTTTGTGGTGCGCAAGGGCGTTGAGGTGCCGACCAGCTTCCCGGAAGAGGCAGAAGGCTTCAAGATGCGGGTGCCAGGCATGCCAATGGCGATCGAGCGTTACAAGGCAACCGGCTTTGCCCCGGTCCCTATGGCCTTCAGCGAGGTGCATACAGCCCTGCAGACCGGCGCCATCGACGGCCGCGCCTATTCACCGCCGTCCGAGGTGCTGCTGTTCAAGGATGTGGTCAGCGCCTATGTCTTCACCCGCGAGAACTTCGAGCACACTTTCTGGACAGCCAACAAGCGCTGGTTCGACAGCCTGGGCGAAGAGCAGCAGGGCTGGATTCGCACCGCCGCGGATGAGGCGGTGACCTGGGCCTGGGAAAACGCTGAGGCCGAAAGCCCCAAATGGTTTGCCCAGATGAAGGAGGCCGGCATCGAGGTTGTCGAGCTGACACCTGAGCAGCTGGAGTCCTACCGCCAGCAGGTGACCGCAGTGGAATACCCCTACATGGAGCAGATCATCGGCGCCGATGTGATGGGCCAGATCAAGGCTGCCGCGGGCACCAACTGATCCCCGCTTTCCCGTGCCCGGGGGCTGCCCCGGGCACTGCACCGGCTGAGGAGGACGGCGCATGACCAAAGAACTTTTGCACACGGACAGCCTGGACAACGTCCTGACACCTGAGCCGATCATGCCGGCAGGCAGCGATGCTGCGGCACCGGTTTACCGCGGGCTCGGCGTTTTCTATGCGGCTGAAGACAGGGTTGCCCTGTTGATGCGGGTGATGCTGTTCGGCGCGATGATCTCGCTGGGGCTGCTGATGGCGGCGCAGGTGTTCATGCGGTACGTGATCTCCTCGCCCTTTCTGGGGATCGAGGAACTGGCGCCGATGCTGGCCCTGTGGATCTACTTTATCGGCATGGCCTATTGCACCCGCGAGCGCGACCACATCGAAGGCGGCGTGCTGACCCTGCTGACACAGAACCGCAAAACCCTGCTGGCGGTGCGCCTGTTCGGCACCCTGGCTTGTCTGGTGACGGTTCTGGTCTTTGCCTGGTTCGCCTGGGATTTCGCTGCCTACAACCTCTCGCTGAACCGCAAGAGCACCTACATGCGGCTGCCCAAGTACATCTGGGATTTCAGCATGGTTTCCGGCTTTGTGCTGATGATCCTCTACCTGATGCTGCAATTCTTCCTGGAAGCGCGCGCGCTGCTGACCGGACAGGGCGGAGACTGACCTCATGACCTTCTTCCTCATTGCCTTTCTGGCCATCATCTTCCTGCTGCTGATCGAAGTTCCGGTTGGCTTTGCCTTCGGCGCCGGGGCACTTGGCTACGGGCTGATGTCCGGCACCAATATCTCCTTCCATGCCGGCTACGGCTATTCCCAGGTCAGCGCGTTCTCATTGCTGGCAATCCCGCTGTTCATCCTGTCGGGCACGCTGATGGGTGCCTCCGGTATATCCGAGCGGCTGTTGAACTTCGTGAACAGCTTTGTCGGCCGCACCAAAGGTGGATTGGGCGCCGTGACCGTAATCACCTGCGCGCTGTTCGGAGCTATCTCCGGCAGTGCATCGGCCGCCATTGCCGCCATTGGCAAGATCATGGTGCCGCGGATGATCAAGGAGGGCTACCCGCCCGGCCATGCCACCGCGCTTGTCGCGGTCTCCTCGGTGCTGGCGCTGATGATCCCGCCTTCGATCCCAATGATCGTTTTCGCCATTGCAATCCGTGAGTCCGTTGCCAAGTGCTTCCTGGCCACCATGGGCCCAGGCGTGCTGCTGGCACTGATCTATTGCGGGCTGAACTTCTTCTTCCTGCGCAACAACCAGACCATCACAACCGCGCCCAAGCTGCCCTTGCGCGAAACCCTCGCCGAGGTTGCGGGCACCGGCAAGAAGGCCAGCCTGGCGATCATCATGCCGGTGATTGTGCTGGGCGGCATCTACAGCGGCATCGCCACTCCGACCGAGGCAGGTGCGGTTGCGCTGGTCTACACGCTGATCGTGGGCATTGCGATCTACCGTTCGCTGCCGATGCAGTCGCTGTTCAACTCCACGGTCGAAGCCGCGCGGCTGACCGGGGCGATCCTGATGGTGCTGTTCTTCCTGTTCGTGATGAGCCGCGGCATGGTGTTGGCCAAGGTGCCGACCCAGTTTGCCGATCTGCTGCTGACGATTTCAGACAACAAGATCGTCATCCTGCTGCTGATCAACCTGCTGCTGCTGATCATGGGGATGATCATCGACGATGTCTCCGGCGGCGTTCTGGCAGCCATCATCCTGCTGCCCGTCACCCAGAAAATCGGCCTGGACCCGATCCACTTTGCTGCCATCGTCGGCACCAACCTGGGGCTGGGCAATATCTCCCCGCCCTGCGCCCCGCTGCTCTACATGGCCGGCGGCGTCACCCGCCAGCCGCTGTCGGTCTATGTCGGCCCGACGATGAAGTTCCTGCTGCTGGGGCATTTGCCGATGGTCCTGATCGTGACCTTCGTGCCGCCGGTAGCCCTTTTCCTGCCCGGGCTGCTGGGCTGATTTGCCCGCTGTCCGCCACTCAATCCACCTAACAGAAGGAAGTCAGCACATGCTGGAAGAAGCCAAGAAACGCACCCTCATCCTGCAGGACCGCATGCGCCAGGCAGGTATCGGCAAAGCCGTGTTCACCGATGAAAGCTCGATCGCTTACCTGGCGGGCTTCTGGGGCTATCTCGGGATCGAATTCGGCCGTCCCTCAATGCTGGTGGTCGATGCGCAGGACGCGCCGGTTGTCATCACCCCGCTGATGGAATCCGAGATGGTGGCGGAAATGACCTGGGTCGAGGATGTGCAGACCTGGGAAGACATTGGCCCGCGCAGCTGGGGCCGCGCCCTGGCCAATGCCCTGGGCGAGAGCCCTAAGGAGATCTGGATCGAACGCAGCACCATTCCGGCAATCGTGCGCAACCACCTGGATGACACCTATCCCGGCGTGCCACTCAAGGATATCTCGCCGGTGCTTGGCGCCATGCGCACCATCAAGACACCGTTTGAAATCGGCGTCATGAAAGAAGCCGGGCAGATCGCCGGCGCAATGATGGCGGCGGCGCATGACAGCCTGCGGGAAGGCGCGCAGGAGTATGAATCCGCGCTCGCCGTGATCGAAGCAGGCTCGCGCAAGGCGGCCTCCTTCTTGACGGACAAGGGCTGGGACCGCTTCGTCTCGCCGATGATCCACAACCTGCAGATCCTGCAGAGCGGCACCGATGCCTCGATGGTGCACCGCCGCGCCAGCGTCAAAGCCTACGAAAAATTCGATCCGGTCTATTTCTGCTTCTGCAACATGGCGCAGTTCAAGCAATACAAGCTGGGCTTCGACCGCATGTTCCACATCGGCGATGTGACCGACCAGGCGCGCGACGTGCAGGAAGCGGCGATTGAAGCCCAGCAGGCCGCCATCGCAGCGATGCGCCCCGGCGTTCTGGCCGAGGATGTGGCTGCTGCCGCCAATGAGGTCTACCGCGCGCGCGGTTATGAGACCGGCTACCGCACCGGCCGTTCCATCGGCGTTGCCTACCTGGAGGCGCCGGAGCTGAAGGAAGGCGACAAGACTGTTCTGCAGCCGGGCATGACCTTTGCTGTCGATGGCGGCATTTCGGTGGACGGTGTGACTGCGGGCCGGATCGGCGACTCGGTTGTGGTGACTGAAACCGGCACCGAATATATCACCAGCTACCCCCGCGAAATCCTGCTGAGCAAGGGCTGAGCCATGACAGGCAACCTGAATATCGTAGTTGCCCAAAGCCCTGCGGACCTCGACGGTCCGCAGGCACGGCTGGCGTGGTTAGGCAACTGTCTGTCCCGACTGCAAGGGCAGCACACCGATCTGCTGGTGCTGCCTGAGCTGTTTCTGACCGGATATAACATCGGCAGCCGGGTTTCAGACTGGGCGGAACCGGCGGACGGGCCGTCGGCGCAGGTGGTCGCGGAACTCGCCCGGGCGCATCAGGTGGCGATTCACTACGGATTTGCGGAGCAATCCAGCGGTGACCTGTTCAATTCAGCCTCCTGCATCGGCAAGGACGGCAGCCTGCTGGCAACCCACCGCAAACTCCTGTTGCCGCCTGGCTTTGAAGGTGACCATTTCAACCCCGGCAAAACCTACACGCTGTTCGAGCTGGAGGGGTTCAAAGCTGCCACACTGATCTGCTACGACGCCGAGTTCCCTGAAACCTTCCGGGCGGTCGCCCAGGCCGGGGCAGAGCTGGTTCTGGTTCCCACAGCCTTGGGCGCGCATTGGGGCGTGGTGGCAAACACCGTCATTCCCGCACGCGCGTTCGAAAACGGGGTTTTCGTTTGCTACGCAAACTCCTGCGGGCATGAGAACGGTATGGATTATTTCGGAGGAAGCTGTGTCATCGCACCTAATGGGCATGAACTGGCCAGAGCAGGGACAGGCGAAGAGCTGCTGTGCGTGCAGGCCGAAAAAGATGCGGTTTCCTCTGCTCAAGCGCGCCTGCCATATCTAGAGGACCGGCTGAAGCTGCCCAGCTTGTCTGGCTGACCAGCTTAGAAGCACGGGCTCCAGATTGCATGCCGCCCACCCTGCGCTTGCAAATCAAAGAGAACTGACATGCAAATACCTGTCTACCTTGTAGATGCCTTTACCGAGCAGCCACTGACCGGCAATCCCGCCGCTGTTTGCCCACTTGACCGCTGGCTGCCGAACGCGGTGATGCAATCCATTGCAACCGAGATGAACCAATCGGAAACCGTCTTCTTTGTCCCCCGGAGGAAGGCAGCAGACACCAAAACCCACCGGGAATTCGAAATACGTTGGTTCACACCAACCCGGGAGGTCGACATGATCGGACACGCAACTTTGGCGGCGGGCCACCTACTGTTGACCAGTCTTGAACCCGCGCTTGAAGAGACCCGCTTTTTTTCCTCTTCTGCCGAGATGTCAGTCCACCGGGAAAACGGGCTATTGAAACTGCAGATGCCGGCATTGTTACCTGCGGCAGTCGAAGAACCTGACGGCCTGAGCCGGGCCTTGGGAGCAAAACCTCAACAAGTTCTGGCTGCAAAGCACTATCTGGCTGTGTTTGAAAACGCGGAAGATGTGCTCCGCCTTCGGCCGGACTTTGATGCTCTTTCCAAGCTCCCCTTGCCGGCAGTCATCGTCACAGCAAAAAGCCAGGGCGAGGACGACTTCGTTTCGCGCTTTTTTGCTCCGGCCAACGGTGTTCCGGAGGATTCGGTCTCCGGTGTTGCGCATTGTTGCCTCGCTCCTTTTTGGTCTTCGCGTCTGGGCAAGCAGCAATTAAGGGGGCGTCAATTGTCATCCCGGGGCGGCATGGTCTTGTGTCAACATGACGGCGCCAAAGTTGTTCTCGGAGGCAATGCAGTGGTTACCTTAGAAGGAAGAATTTCATTCTGACGCGTTGTCCGGTACAAGAGGAGCTTCCAATGCGGAAGTCGGCGCGCTTGACTTAGAGGTCTGTTCTCAGTTTTTGCAGCTTGCAAATTATGCCGGAGACTCGTCTGAAACTGATCAGCTGAAGGCGCAATAAAACCTAGGCAATCCGGAGCTCCCCAAGCAGCAGGCATTACCGGCCCAGATCGGACATTTGTGCTCAGTGCAGCATTTTTTTCGTGCCAATGGTTCGGCAGGGGACTTTCCGCTCATTCGCCACGTGCGCGACATCGATTCATCAGTGCGCCAGCTTTGAGCACGAAGGCAAAAATTGCAAACTCGCGTTCACCGTTCCGGGTTAAATAGCTCGACCTGTTCGACACCGACCGGCGACCGAAATGACTCTTCACAATGCGGCTTCCCGGAAAGGCAAGCTTTCACCGGACTACGTGAACTGAACACTGTGCCTGGCGCACCACACGAGCAGCTGTAGAACCAAGAAAAAGATCCTGCATTCCTGGCCGATGGCTAGCCAGGACAATGCAATCCTTCGCGTTCTCCTTGGCGTAATCGAGGATGCTGCGAGCACTGTGGCCTTCCACCACGACGACCTCGGTGTCCGTTAGGCTTTCTGCCAGAGGGGCAAGCTTTCCGGTGACCGTGGCACGCGCGACTTCGTGGTGGTTCTGCGGCAGTTGGTCGCTCGCATACTGCGGCAGCTGCTCCAGCACATGCAGAACAGTGATCCGGCCTCCGCTTGCGCGGATGGCGTCAGCGATCTCCAGCGCTTGGGCGGCATTGCGGCCGGCCTCAAAAGAGACCGGGACCAGGATATTGTTGTATTTGGGCATTGTCATTTTCTCCGTCGAAAAGGGCGGCAGGCGCTCCACAGGGCGGAGACACCTGCCCAGGGAGAGGAGGGTCAGGACGCGAACATGTCTTTGTATTGGTCGCGCAGGATGTTTTTCTGGACCTTGCCCATGGTATTGCGGGGCAGTTCGTCCAGCAGGATCAGCTGGCGAGGGTGCTTGAAGCGGGCTAGCGCCTGGCGGACTGCCTCCATCATGGCGTCCAGATCGGGGGACTGGCCGGGTTCAGCGATGACTACACCCAGCACGGTCTCTCCAAAATCCGGATGTGGCACGCCGATCACCGCGCTTTCCAGCACACCGGGCTGGTCGTCCAGCACCAGCTCGATTTCCTTGGGATAGATGTTGTAGCCGCCCGAGATGATCAGGTCCTTGTTACGGCCGACAATATGGACATAGCCGCCTTCGTCGATCTTCCCGAGGTCGCCAGTGATGAAGAACCCGTCTTCGCGCAGTTCGGCGGCGGTTTTTTCCGGCATCTGCCAGTAGCCCTTAAACACGTTGGGGCCGCGCACCTCGATCTGGCCAACCTCCCCCTGCGGCAGGGTATCGCCGCTGGCCGGGTCGGTGATTTTCAGCTCCACCCCCGGCAGCGGGAACCCGACAGTGCCCGCGCGGCGGTCGCCCTCAAACGGGTTGGAGGTGTTCATATTGGTCTCGGTCATGCCATAGCGTTCGAGGATGCGGTGACCGGTGCGCTCTTCGAACTGAACATGGGTTTCCGCCAGCAGCGGCGCCGAGCCGGAGACGAACAAGCGCATGTGCTGCGTGAGGTCGCGGGTGAAGCGCTCGTCGCCCAGCAGGCGGGTATAGAAGGTCGGCACCCCCATCATGGTGGTGGCCTGGGGCATGCGCTCCAGCACCATGTCGAGATCGAACTTCGGCATGAAGATCAGGCTGCCGCCGGCTGCCAGCGTGACATTGGTGGCGACGAACAGTCCGTGGGTGTGGAAGATCGGCAGTGCGTGCAGCAGCACGTCATCGCTGGTGAACCGCCACTCCTGCGCCAAGGTTTCCGCGTTGGACAGCAGGTTGTTCTGGGTCAGCATCGCCCCTTTTGAGCGACCGGTGGTGCCGGAGGTGTAGAGGAAGGCTGCCAGGTCATCGCCGTCCCGGTCAACAGTGGCAAAGGAGACCGGCATGGCGGCCGCCTGATCCGTCAGGGTGCCGGAGCCGTCGGCATTCAGCGTCTCGATCCCGGCGCCGAGCTGCTTGGCGATGGGGGTCAAAGTGGCCTCATTGCGGGCATCGCAGATCACAACGGAGGCACCGCTGTTTTCGATGAAGTAGGTGAGTTCGTCGGCGGTGTAAGCTGTGTTCAAGGGCAGGAAGATCAGTCCGGCCTGCGCGCAAGCGGCATAAAGCGCCAGGGCTTCGGGGGATTTCTCCACCTGCGCCGCAACCCGGTCACCTGGTTTCAGCCCGGTCTGTGCCAGCACATTGGCGATCTGAGCGGCGGTGCCGAGAAAGTCCTGATGGGTGATCACCTCACCGTTCAGCAGATGCAGGAAGGGCGTGGCCTTCCCGGCGTGGATGCCGAAAAGGCGGTCAAACAATGGATTTGCCATGGGGTGTTGCCTTTCTTAAGCCTGTGCGCTGGCAGCGGATGCAGCGAGGGTTTGCACGTCTGCGGAGGCCACCACCTCCTGGGTGGCCGCGAAGTGCTCGTGGTTCTGGGCGGTTTTGCCGAGATCGTAGAGGTAGTTGACCATGGTGCCGCCGGACTGGGCGCGACCCTTGTCCGAGGTGTCGGCGTCGGCGTGGACAGCGTGCACAATTGCGCCGTTGCCCAGATGGAAGCGGGCGACCGGGTCATAGGGCAGGCCGCCCTTGCCTTTGGCGCTCAGCAGGTAGCGGGCGGCGATGGCGCGCATTTCTTCCGGGTTTTCGGTGTCCCAGCTGAGGCCTTCCTGTTTCAGCCATTTGGTCAGGCCGGGGATGGGCGAGAGAGTGACGAAGGTGTCGAGGCCTGACAGCTCGGCGGCCAGATCGCTCGCCACCTGCTTGATCAGCGAGTTGCCGAAGGAGATGCTGGCCAGCCCTGCCTGGCAGTTGGAGATCGAGTAGAACACCGCGGTGGTGGCATCTGCGGCGGGCATAGCCGCACGGTCCTCGGCCAGCAGGGCCTGGACCGAGCCGGGGATTCCCTTGGTCAGGGCCACCTCGACAAAGATCAGCGGCTCATCCGGCATCGACGGGTGGAAGAAGGCAAAGCAGCGCCGGTCCGAGGGCTCCAGCCTGCGGCGCAGGTCGTCCCAGCTGCCGATGGCATGCACCGCCTCATAGGCGATGATCTTTTCCAGGATATGCGCCGGGCTCTCCCAGCTGATCGGACGCAGCACCAGGAAGCCGCGGTTGAACCAGCTGGCAAAGAGGTGGCGGAAGTCGAGATCCAGCGCCTCCAGTTCCGGCTCTCCCCGGCCCAGCCGCAGCAGGTCCGCCCGCATCCTGACCAGCGCGCCGGTTGCATCGGGCACCCGGTTGAGGCGGCGGATCAGCTCCTGCCGCCGCGGCTCCGAGGCCTCCATGAAGGCGCGGTAGGTGGCCTTGGACGGGTTATTTTCATAGGCTTCCAGGGACTTGCGAACGGATTCGGGGGCGATGTTCATGCCGGTGGCGAGCTGGCGGAAGAAGGCGGATTTGCCCTCGTCCTCCAGCGCTGCAAACCGGGTCAGGATTTCCTCGGCCAGGGCGAGGCCGGAGGTTTCCCCGGTGGAACCGACCAGCGCGCTGGCCAGCTCCTCCAGCGGTCGGCCGTCCGGCGCCGCGGCGGCCTCGCGGCGCTGGCGCCGCTCGAAAACCGTGGACAGGAGATCAGCCAGAAGGGTCATAGCGCCGCTCCCATCACCAGATCGGGCAGCCAAGTGGCCAGGCCCGGGAACAGGCAGAGGAGGACAATCGCCAGCACCATGCAGGCCACAAAGGGCAGCGAGCCGGTGAGGATGGTTTTCAGCGAGATGTCCGGGGCAATGCCGTTGATCACATAGAGGTTGAGGCCAACCGGCGGCGAGATCAGGCCGATCTCCATGTTGATGGTCAGCACCACGGCGAACCAGATCGGATCAAAGCCGGCGGTGGTGATGATCGGCAGCAGGATCGGTGCCGCCATCAGGATCACCGCAACCGGCGGCAGGAAGAAGCCGGCGATCAGCAGGAAGACGTTGACTGCCCCCATCAGCACCCAGCGGTTCACGTCCAGCGTACCGATCCATTCAGCGATCGCCTGAGTGATGAACAGTGACGACAGCATATAGGAGAACACACCGGCGGCGGCGATGATGAAAAGGATCATCACGCTTTCCTTGGTGCTGTCGCGCAGCACCACCCACAGATCGCGCGGATTCCACAGCTTGTAGATGATCATCGCGATCATCAGGCAAAGGAGTGCGCCGACCGCTGCGGTTTCCGACGGCGTGGCAATGCCGCCGTACATGGCGTAGAGCACACCGAGGATGATCGCCAGGAAAGGCAGCACGCGGGGCAGGATCTCGAACCGCTGGCCCCAGGTGTAGCTGCCCGAGCCGAGGCGCGTGGCATCGCCGGAGCGCCAGGTCGAATAGAGCGACCAGGCCATGAACAGGCCGACCAGCATCAGCCCCGGGATCACGCCGGCCAGGAACAGGCGGCCGATCGAGGTCTCGGTTGCGATGCCGTAGACGATCATGGTGACCGAGGGTGGGATCAGGATGCCGAGGGTGCCGCCTGCAGCGATGGAGCCGGCTGCCACGCCATCCGGATAACCGCGCTTGCGCATCTCGGGGATGCCCATCTTGCCGATGGCGGCGCAGGTAGCAGGCGAGGAGCCGGACATGGCGGCAAACAGCGCGCAGGCGCCGAGGTTGGAAACCACCAGCCCGCCGGGAATGCGGGTCAGCCAGCGCTCCAGCGCCTCATAAAGGTCGGCGCCAGCCCGGGTGGAGGCGATCGAGGCGCCCATGATGATGAACATCGGGATCGATAGAAGCGCGAAGTTGTCGAGCTTACCGAACAGGATTTCGGGCATCAGCTCCAGCGAGCGGGGGCCGTCGAAGATGATCAGGAAACCGGCGGAGACAATCAGCAGGCCAATGGCCACGGAGACGCCGGAGAACAGTACGAGAATGGTGGCCAGCGCCACAATTCCGCCAAGCAGAAGCGGGTCCATCGGCTTTACTCCAGTCCAAAGGGTTTATCGATGCCGGTCAGCACGGCCACCAGATCTGCAATTAGCTGCAGCAGCAGGAGGCCGAACCCGACAGGGATAGCGAGGTAAGGGATCCACAGGCGCACGCCCCAGACGGTGTCCGACCGCCAGCCGCGCTCCCAGGCGAAATGCCAGTACTCAAAGCCGTACCACAGCATGATCGCGACGATGACGATCGACAGCACCGCGGTCAGTACCGCCAGGGCAAAGCGGCCGCGCGGCGCCAGCGACAGCGGGATCAGGTCGACATTCACATGGCCGCGCAGCCGCTGCACATAAGGCAGCCCCACCAGGGTTGCTGCGATGATCAGATAGATTACGGCCTCGGTCTGCCAGATGGTGGAGCCGTTCAGCACAAAGCGCACCACGATCATCTGGCAAGTGATGGCGACCGCGGCGACGATCATGCCGGCCGAGCACCAGCCCGCAAGGGTCGAAAGCGCCGCGACCAGGCGAAGAAAGGGATTGTTGCCGGCATGGGCAATGGCTGCATTGCTATGGCTGGCCATCATCGCCTCCCGTTGTTGAAGAAGTTGAGGGGGAGCGGAGCGGCGCAAGGGCCACTCCGGCGGCAGTCAGGCGAGGGGATCACTCAACTGCCAGCGCCAGGTCGAGCAGTGTCTGCCCGTCCGGAACCTCATCGACAAACTTCTGATAGGAGGTCTCCATCGCCAGCTTGCGCCAGGCTTCGAAATCCTCCGCCGTCATCTCGGCGATCTCGACACCGGCATCGGCAAAAATCTTGGCCGAGGTGGCGTCCTGTTTCTTGGCCTCTTCCAGATAGAAGGCCTGCGCCTTTTCCGAGGCCGCCAGCAGGGCATTCTGCTGCTCTTCGCTGAGGCCGTCAAAGGTTCGCTTGTTCATCAAGAGCGGCTGATACATGAACCACAGCGCCACATCGCCCGCGGGGGTATAGCAGCTGACCTGCTCGTAGATCCGGTAGGAGACAAACGACGAGGAGGATGTATTCGCGGCCTGCAGCACGCCGGTCTGCATGGCGTTGTAGATCTCGGAAGACGCCATCGATGCAATTGATGCATTTGCACCGGCCAGCATCTGTTCAAACGACTTGCCCGCCGCCCGGGTTTGCAACCCTTTCACGTCTTCGGGTTTGGTGATGCACTTGTCCTTGCCGGCAAAACCGCCTGCCAGGTAGCCATGCACCAGTACCATCACGTCGTCTTCGGCCATCTTGGCCTCCAGCGCCTCCATGAAAGGTGAGTCGCTCAGGCGCGCGGCATGGTCATGGTTCTTCACCAGCCCCGGCATCAGGGTGAGGTTATAGGCAGGTTGCTGGCCGCCGGCGTAGGACAGCGGCAGCACCGTCATGTCCAACTGGCCGCGGCTTAGCGGCTTATACTGCTCGCGCGGTTTGAACAGCGATTTCGAGCCGAAGATCTTGATGTTCAGATCCACGTCCGCAGCCGCCACCTCGTCGGCAACGATCTGGGCGACTTGATGGCGGATGTCCTTATTGGACCATTGATGCGACAGGCGCAGCTCGGTTGCGTTTGCCAGGCTGCCCGCAGCAGCCAGCGCCAGTCCGGCCACGGCGGCCTTTAAAACAGATTTCATTTTTTCCTCCCTAAAAACTCTCCTGGCGGACCAGGGGATGGCAAAAGGGTAAACGTTCTTTGTTTTTCAAGTCAATATTTTTGTATACAAGAATGCCAAGGTTGAATTTTCACCGCGCCGTGAGTAAACCTGAAAGCATGGAACAACGCCGCGCCGACAACATCGCCGAGCAGCTGGAAGAGCTGATTTTCAACGGGACTTTTTCTGACGGAGACCGGCTGGACGAGGTCCGGCTGGCCGAGCAGTTTGGCGTTTCCCGAACGCCGCTTCGCGAAGCCTTTCAACGGCTTGCGCTGTCCGGCCTGGTGGAGCTGATCCCCCGCCGCGGCGCCTTTGTGCGCCAGCCCGGTCCGGTAGAGCTGATGGAGATGTTCGAAGTGATGGCAGAGCTGGAGGCAGTCTGCGGCCGGCTGGCGGCCTTGCGGATCACCGACCAGGCGCTTGAGGAGCTGCGGGACGCCAATTCAAAGTGCCAAGCGGCGGTCGAAGCGCGCGATTCTGATGAGTACTATGCTGAAAACGAGCGGTTCCACAGAATCATCTACCAGCAATCCGGCAACAACTTCCTGGCTCAGGAGGCGGCCAAACTGCACAAACGGCTGAAGCCTTTCCGCCGCCAGCAGTTGCGCTTCCGCGGCCGGATGGCCCAATCAATGGCTGAACATGAACATATCGTTCGGGCACTGGAAATGGGCACGTCGGACCTTGCTGCTGACACGCTTCGGGATCATGTGGCTGTCCAGGGTGAAAAGTTTCACCAGCTGATGTCCACTTTGAAAAACGCCGCTGAATAGTGTGGGGCAAGCCAAGCAGGAATTCAGGCTCTCGATGAACTAGACGTAAGTACTGAATGTCATTGACGAGTCTATTTTGCATTTTTGCACGGATCACACCTGGGCGAAAATTTGCCTGTCTTGTTTACATGAATGAGTGCAGCTATCTGGTCGGGTGATGTCAGAGTTCATCGGTTTCCTCTTTTCGGCTTGGGCTTCGATGGTTGCCGTTCAGCGCGAAATCTCGGCCGAGCTTGCTCAGGTGTTGCGTATTTACGCAGCAACAGGCGAATGGCGGTCTCTCGCAGATTTTCTTCCCTGGAGCATCGTTTTCGGCGCGGCGCATGCGTTGACGCCTGGTCATTCCAAAACACTGCTCGCAACCTTCGTCGCAGGAAGCGGCACGCCGCTGTCCCGCGGCTTGCTGACGGCAGTCACGCTTTCAGCCACGCATATTGCAACCTCAATCGCGATTGTGCTGCTCGCCTTGCCGGTGGTCTCAATGACCGTCGGCGAAGTGAGGCGCGCCCCGGTCCTCGATGCGCTCAGCCGCGGACTGCTCGGGGCCGTGGGGTTTTGGCTGATCATTGTCGCGATTGGAAAGGCCAAACGCCATTCTCAGCAGGAAGGTATTTGTTTCGGTGTCTTTGCTGGCTTGATTCCGTGCCCGCTCACGCTGTTCGTCATGACCTTCGCAAGCGCCCGGGGAGTCACCGAAGCGGGCATCGCCTTTGCGTTCATGATGCTCATTGGCGTGGCATTCGTGCTGGCATTGACCGCGGCCCTTGCCACCGCCTTGCGGGCGGGCTTGGGGCATGCGCTTCCTTCTGCCGGGAATGTGGCTTTGCGGGTATCCCGTATCGCGCTTTTTTCGACTGGGGTGATCTTGCTCTTCGTTGCAAGTGTCCAGTTCACGTAAGCTGTCTGACTGGAAATTGGCCTGCGTCAAGCGACAGCGGTCGCAATACCGGCAACAGCAAGATATCTTCCGCCCTTCGCGATGGTCACGATAAGCGCGAAGCGCCAAAGCGGTTCGCGCAAGATCCCCGCGACCAGTGTCAGCGGATCTCCAATAACTGGCAGCCAGGACCCGAGAAGGCTCCAGCGGCCCCATTTGCCATACCACTCCGAAGCCTGATCCCGCCGCTTAGGCGAAACCGGAAACCAGCGGTGGTCCGAGAAATGCATGAGATACCGCCCTGCCGCCCAGTTGAGGACTGAACCCAGGACATTTCCTGCCGTTGCCACTGCCAGGAGCAGCCAAACCGGGTGGATGCCGCCAATCAGCATTCCAGCAAGAACGGCCTCTGACTGTGCTGGTAAGAGCGTTGCCGCCACAAGGGCCGCCGTGAACAGGCCGGTGATGGAGAGCATTTCAGGAGCGCATAGGCCAGCTGCGGTGCAGATCATCTATGATGATCTCATGCTTGTGGCCGCTAGTTCCGTGTTCTCGCAGATGCGGATGATCAGGCGGCAGATCGTCATGGCTGTGCTCAATTTCACCCGCCATTTTACCGGGCCACTGCAACAGGCAAGCCAGGACCCCAACGCCCGCCAGCGCGGCCAGGACAACCAGCGACGGGATGGCCCCGAACTGTGTCATCAGCAAGCCGGACAGCGGATAGGTGACAAGCCAGCAGGCATGCGACAGGGCGAACTGCGCGGCAAACACCGCGGGTCTGTCCTCTGGGTGCGCCGAACGCTTCAGCAACCGTCCTGAGGGTGTCAGCACCGCGGAATACCCAAAGCCCGCAAGCAGCCAGGCGAGCAGCAGAGCTTCCCAATGCAGATCAGATGCAGCGGTGACTGCAGCAAGCCCAAACAACGAAAGGATCATGAGGCAGGCACCCGACAGCATGACAGGGCGGTCAGGTACCCGGTCCAGAAGCCTTGGCAGCAGCAGCGCCGCCGCCATGGAGCCCGCCCCAAAGGCGAACATCGTCCAGGCCAGCGCGCTTTCCGGCAGGCCGAGAAGGCCGCGCACCAGCACGACCGAATTGACCAGCACCATCGCCCCGGCTGCCGAAACCGCAAGGTTGAGCGCTAGCAGGCCGCGCAGCCGCGGGGTTGCCAGGTAAATGCGCATTCCGCGCGTTGTGCGGTCGTAGATCCCTCGCGGCTCGGCGGCCTGAGGGCTCGGCAGCATCACTGAAACCACTAAGAGCGCGGAAGCGGCAAAGCCCGCCACGGTGCCCAGGAACAGGGTATTGTAGCTCATCAGTGCCAGCAGCAGCGCCGCGAGTGTCGGGCTTATGATGTTTTCCAGATCGTAGGCGAGGCGCGAAAGTGAAAGCGCACGGGTGTAGCGCGCCTCGTCGGGCAGCACGTCGGGAATCGTAGCCTGGAAGGTGGGCGTAAAGGCCGCCGAGGCAGACTGGAGCAGGAAGATCAGCACATAGACCTGCCAGACCTCGGTCACGAAGGGCAACGCCAGCGCCGCACCCGCCCGCACCAGGTCAAGCGCGACAAGCAGGCGGCGGCGGTTCACCCGGTCCGCAAAGGCTCCCGCAACCGGGGCGATCCCCACATAGGCCACCATCTTGATGGTGAAGACCGTGCCCAGCACCATCGCAGCGCTGTCCCCCGCCAGATCGTAGGCCAGCAGTCCGAGTGCGACAGTTGCAAGGCCCGTCCCCAGCAGAGCAACAACCTGGGCCAGGAAGAGGTGCCGGTAGGTGCGGTCAGACAGGATATCCAGCATGATTGCCTCAGAGATAGCGTGAGATGGCCTTGAGCTCGGCCCGGTCGGATTCGGAGTTTTCCCCGTCGAGGCAGTGATCCATGTGGTCATGGATCAGCGCCTGCTTGGCGTTGCGGACGGCTTTTTCCACCGCCTGAAGCTGCTGCGCGATTTCGAGACAGGGGCGCCCGTCTTCGATCATGCCGATGACTGAGCGCAGATGCCCTTCGGCGCGTTTCAGCCGTGCGGAGAGCTTGGGGTGGCTTGCATGCCGGTGTGGTTCTATCATAAGAACGAGCTATCCTCCCGTGGGGGATAAAGCAAGATGGCGTTTAGAGAGCCACGAGCAGGGACATGGTGCAGGCACGGATTGCCGGAAAATGGACGGAATGGATGCAGCGGGGCCTGGCCGCGCTCCTCTGCCTGTGCCTTATGTTCTGGTCTTCCCAGCCGGTCACCTCCCACATTCCGGATATGCTTGCTACCATCCAGGACCATGCGGAGATGATCGAAACCCACGGCCATAGCCACGGGTTCGAGGAAGACCTCGCCTGGGCTCTGCACGGCCACAGCCATGATGTTGCCGATCATGACCACAGCCCGGCGCTTCTTGTCCGTGGCTCCTTTGCCGAAGCGTGGGATGTTCCCCAAGCGGCGGGCTCTCCCGCCGGGCCGTCATGGCGTCCGGGCCCGGTCTATCGCCACGAGCGGCCTCCGCGCGTGTGATCTGGTGCCGCCCGAGCGGCCGCCACACAGATCCCACACATTCTTTTCGGAGACCAACATGACCGCAGACTTTCGGGACACGCGCCTCGCCGCTTTGAGCAGGCCGCTGTTCCTGACAACTCTTATCCTGCTTGCGCTCGGCGCAACTCAGGCCGCAGCCCACAATGTCACTGAGGGCGACGCTGGCTATATCCAGGAGATCTGGGGAGTGAACATCATCCCCTTCATGTATCTCGGCGCCAAGCACATGGTGACCGGCTACGACCACATCCTATTCCTGCTCGGCGTCGTCTTTTTCCTCTACAAGATGCGCGACGTCGGCATCTACGTCAGCCTCTTCGCCATCGGGCATTCGACCACGATGCTGCTCGGCGTCTGGTTGGGCTGGGGCATCAACGCCTATGTCATCGACGCCATCATCGGCCTCTCGGTGGTCTACAAGGTGCTCGACAACCTCGGCGCCTACCAGCGCTGGTTCGGATTCCAGCCCAATACCAAACTGGCGACGCTGATCTTCGGCTTCTTCCACGGCACCGGCCTGGCGACCAAGATCCTCGACTACGACATCGCCTCCGAGGGGCTTCTGGCCAACCTCCTGGCCTTCAACGTCGGCGTCGAGCTGGGCCAGCTCATGGCCCTGGCTGTGATCCTCATCGTCATGGGCTACTGGAGGAAATCACCGAAATTCTTCCGCCAGGCCTACTCCGCCAACGTCGTCATGATGACGCTTGGCTTCATTCTCATGGGCTACCAGCTCACAGGCCTCTTCGTGGCCGCCTGAACCGACAGGAGATATCCAGATGTTCAACGCAGAAAAACCCAGCCTCAACGAACTGCCCAGCTCGAAGCAGCTCCTCCGCTCGACAGTAACCGCTGGCGTCTCAGCCGTGGCGATCCTCGTCACCGTGGTGCTACCGGCCGAATACGGCATCGACCCGACCGGCATCGGCCGCGCCATCGGTCTGGCCGAGATGGGGGAGATCAAGACACAGCTCGCCGAGGAGGCCGAGGCCGACCGGCAGGTGGACGAACAGTCCAGCCTGCTTGACCAGATGCTCGGCCTCTTGGTGGGCGCGGCCTACGCGCAGGATACCACCGCCGCCGAGGCGGCTGAGGAGTGGCGGGACGAGACCAGCTTCATCCTGGCTCCGGGCGCCTCCGCCGAATGGAAACTGGTGATGGAAGAAGGCCAGACGGTCGAATACCGCATGCTCGTCGAGGGCGGCCGGGTCAACTTCGACTTGCACGGCCATGGTGGCGGCAACTCCGTCACCTATGAGAAAGGTCGCGGTTCTACCGGAGCCGAGGGCGAAATCGTCGCCGAATTCAACGGCGAACACGGCTGGTTCTGGCGCAACCGCGACAGCTCGAACATCACAGTGTCGGTCCAGGTCCGCGGCGAATACGTCGAGTTCAAGGACGCAAGCTGAAGTCAAAGCTGCCGTTCATACGCTATGCGGCGAACGGCAGCTCTCGCCCTTCCTGAGGGTATAGACCCCAGCGGCAGGGACACCTGGCCATGACCGCTTTGGGCTGGCTGCCGTCATGCCAGGGGGTAACCAAGATCCGCTCTGGTCTTCCAGGGCGGCTGCCTGGTCGCCGCGACGCCGCAAAGCGGCAGTGAGCCCTAAGCTGCCGCTCCTTTGGTCCTTCCATTTTTGCTCATGCAGCATGACGCGAAGGCCCCAAAGCTGACCTTGGCTAAAAATCATGGCGGAAAAACTGCCATTCCAAGACAAGCCAGAAACGCCGATTGACAGAAGCTGGCTTTGGGGTGGGGCTGGGTGAACGGTTATTTCGTTGAAGTTTGCCGCGTATCAGGCAGTCCAGGTCAGGTCATTTGTTTTCAGTTCCTGAAACCCAGAATTCGTTTCTTCGAAGGGAAACCTGCTTCGCAAGGTAATCAACAAATAACCGGACCCGCGCAGTGCTGCGCAGGTCACGGTGCAAGAGCAGCCACAGGCTTCGATAGGGCAGCGGCTTCTGAAACGGGGCACGAATCAAGTTCGGGTGCCGGTCGCCAAGATTGCACGCCAGATACGCCATCCCCAAACCAGACGCCGCCAGCGTGATCAGCGGCACCAGCTCGGATACCCGATGTTTCAGCCGGGCCTTGGGGTAATAGCTGTCCTGCAGCCACTTCGCCGTCACCTGATCCTCAGCTTCATGCCAGCCGATAAAGTTCAATCCCTCGCCGCCATTGTCCCGCACTTGCCTGGCATAGCCGCGCGTGCAATAGGCGGCCTGGGACATTTGCACCAGTTTACGCCCCACCACATCGTCAGTCACCTCATGCGCCACGCGCAAAGACACATCAGCCTCGCGCCGCGTCAGGTCAGCCACGTCATTCGTGAAAGTCATGTTCAGAGTGATATCCGGGTAGATATCTGCAAACCTTGCCAGGTCATCCATAATCGAAGTCATCGCCAGCCCGTGCGGCAAGGTTAAATAGACCGTGCCCGCAGGCTGCGCATCACGCCCGACAATCACCCGCGAGGCTGAGGCCATTTCATCCTCAACCCGCCGGGCGTAGGGCAGCAGATCCTCTCCTAGCTGGGTCAGCACCAGCCCGGCCTTTGACCGGTCAAACAAACGGCTGCCGATCCGCTCTTCCAGCACCGACAAGCGCCGGGTGAGCGTGGTGTGGTTGGCGCCGATTTCCGCCGCTGCACTGCGCAACGTGCCACTGCGCGCCACAGCCAGAAACACTTTCAGATCATCCCAGTCGAACTCTCGTCCATCCTGCGCGCTCA
This sequence comes from Leisingera sp. ANG49, assembly GCF_059694505.1. NCBI lineage: Bacteria > Pseudomonadati > Pseudomonadota > Alphaproteobacteria > Rhodobacterales > Roseobacteraceae > Leisingera > Leisingera sp. ANG49. The sequence goes on along the minus strand of NZ_JCATZN010000013.1, from coordinate 8,941 downwards.
TCCCGCTTTCCTCGAATTCCAGCCCTGTGTTTCAATTTTGAACCATCATGTCCAGTTTTGCCGGGATACACGGCAAATCCCAACCACCCTAATTTGAGGACACCGCAACGAAACACAATGGATACCACACCGTGACACCGATCCAATCCGTCCTGATCACCGGTGCAAACGCTGGTCTCGGCCGCGAAGCCGCCCGCCAGTTGTCGCATCAAAAAGGCGTCGGGAAGATCATTCTGGCCTGCCGCAGCGCCGCCAAGGCTGAGGCCGCCAAAGTCTCGCTTGAGGCCGAGACCGGACGCAAGATCTTTGACATCATGCTGATGGACATGCTCAGCCCGGAAACAATCCGCAAAGCTGTGTCCGAGATGACGGCGCCGGTGGATGCAGTTATCCTCAATGCCGGTGGCACCGGTGGCCGCACTCCCTACGCGCTGACCAAAGACGGTGTGACCCATGTTTTCGCCACCAACGTGCTGGGCCATGTTGTGCTGGTCAACGCATTGCTGGATCGCCAACTGGTCACCTCGACCGTGCTGTATGCCGGGTCCGAAGCTGCCCGCGGCATTCCGAAAATGGGTGTCGCTCGCCCGGAACTGGCCTCGGAAGAGCCCAGAGAATTCACCTCGATTGCCGATGGCAGCAAGTTTGGTCCCGAAGGCGACCCGCTGGTGGTCTATGCCAACATCAAGCTGACCGCCGCCCTTTGGATGAGTGCGATGGCCCGTCAGCACCCGAATGTGCGCTTTGTTACCATGAGCCCCGGCGGCACCACCGGCACCAACGGCTTCGACGATCTGTCCTTCGCCAAACGCCTGTTCTTCAAACATATCGGTGGCGTGCTCATGCCCCTGTTCGGCATGATGCACAACCTGGAAACCGGTGCGAAACGTTATGTCGACGGGCTGTTGAACCCGGAATACGAAAGCGGCCGCTTCTACGCCAGCCGCGCTGGCTCACCTACTGGCCCCATCGTGGATCAGATCACTATCGACGCCCGCCTGGGTGAAGCTGATCTGCAAGACAGCGCCCTCCGGGCTATCACCCAATACGCCTGACGCCACCCCGATAGGAGATCTGTCATGGAACTCGAACTTGCTCTGAAAATCCTCGTTGGCGCCGCCACCGTCATGCTTGCCGGTCTCGGCCTAATGTCGATGTTTGCTCCGCGGCGCATGGTGAAGAACTTCTCAATCGAACCGGTCGGTGTGCCGGGCCTCAGTACCATCCGCTCAGTTATAGGCGGGCTGTTCCTCTCCTGCGTCGTGATCCTGGCGCACGGGCTGATCAACGGTCAGACCATGGGCTTTGTGATTGTCTCGCTGATCCTGAGCGCGGTGGCCGCGGGCCGTGTTGTCGGCATCGTGGCAGACGGTTTGCAAAAAGAAGTGGTCCCGCCGCTCCTGGCCGAGATCGTCATCATCGCCGTTCTGATGGGCGCCCACATCAATCCGCCAGCGGCCTAAGCCGCAAACGGAGAAACCGCTGCGCTGGCGGCGGTACCGAGTAAAGCTGGGCGAAATTTGATGACGAGGTTTGCAAGGCATCAGAAAGGCCTGCGGCCAGTCAATTGCTTGTCCACGCGCCTCGGGCAGGCCACCCGGACCTCATCGGGCAGCTCATACTGAGCGCCCTCTCACCAAGGACAGCAACCAGACCCCGGCGAAACCGCCGGAGGCCAGAGAATGCTGGCTGCCCCCCGTGCCCTGTTCAACTCAGGCGCGCGCAATTGAAAGGAAAGACCTATGACCCGAGTCGTCCAGTTTTCGTCTCTCGGCGGGCCCGAAGTCCTAGAATATGCAGACCAAACACCCCAACTGCCGCGTGAAGGCGAAGTTCAGGTTGCTATGAAAGCCGCCGGGCTTAACCGGGCCGAACTGCTCTTTTTCGGTGGCGCCTATCTGGTTCAGCCGAAACTGCCGTCGGCAGTCGGAATTGAGGGGGCCGGTGAAATCGTTGCAACCGGCCCAGGTGTCGAGAATTTTGCAGTGGGCGACCGCGTCGCCATCCTTCCGGTCTTCAAGACAGATGAATATGGTGTGCTTGGACAAGTTGTGAACCTGCCTGCCACCGCGCTTGAACGGATCCCGAACGATGTTTCCTATCGCGACGCGGCGGCCTCCTGGGTGGCGCTCGGCACGGCCTATGGCATTCTGGTTCAGCAGGGTGGACTCAAAAAAGATGCCGGTCAATACGTGGTTTTGAACGCGGCCAGCTCCAGTGTCGGAATCGCCGCCTTTCAAGTCATCAAAGCCCATGGCGCCATCTCTATTGCCCTGACGCGGGGGGGCGACAAGGTGGATGCGCTGAAAGACGCAGGTGCTGATCACGTGATCGTAACCAGCAGCGAAAACACAACTGCGCGAATTCTGGAGATCACCGAAGGACGCGGCTTCGATATCGCTTGTGATGCCGTCAGCGGCGCAGAGGCCGAAGAGATTGCAAATGCGGCGGGTTTCGAAGCGACGTTTGTGATCTACGGGCTGTTGGCCGGAGAGATTGCCGCAACGCCGCTCAACGCGCTGATCGGTCGCGGCATGGCACTCAAAGGATTCCACTTTGCATGGCTGATGATGGACCACCCCGATCGCCGCAAGGCTGCCGTCGCACATATTTCCGACGGGTTGGCCAATGGCACCTACACGCCGGCAATCGACAGGGTGTTTTCCTTTGCCGAAGCGGCGGATGCCTATACCTACATGGCATCGAACGCACAGATCGGAAAAATCGTGGTCGACATCGGGCATTAAGCGAGCCGGTCAGTTTCTCTAAGCCTGTCTCAGCCACATGCATAAAGCGTTTTACTCAGAACGGGCGTGCCGTCTTGCGGTGCGCCTGCAGAAACGTGAAGGTAGGGCGAAGGCCCGGAATGGGCCGGTTAGTGACCCGGGGAGAAAATTCGCATCGCATAGTCTGCGCGGTTAATTGGATCCTCGGGTGCGGAGCCGTCGGCAATCATTGCATTCACTATTGCTAGGCGAGGCGCCATACCGTGGCCGTTGGCTACCTGAATGGCCAAACCGGGGCGCGCATTGAGCTCTAGAACCTGTGGACCCGCCTGACGGTCCAACACAATATCCGCACCCAAGTAGCCGAGCGTTGTTGCAGCCTGGCAGCGCGCGGCCAACCGCACGACGGCCTGCCAAGGCGGCACACTGATATCTGCCAGATTTGCCCCGGTGTCGGGGTGCTTTTTGATCGGTGTGCCGTTTTGCACGGCGCGCAATGCCCGGCCGCTGGCGATGTCTAGCCCGACGCCAACGGCTCCTTGATGCAGGTTTGCCTTACCGTCAGATGCCGCCGTGGACAGTCGCGTCATCGCCATCACCGGGAAGCCTTTGTAGACTATGACGCGGATATCCGGCACGCCTTCGTAGGTGAAGCCGTCAAAGACCCGGTCGAAATCAACCATCGCTTCGATCATTGCCACATCAGGCTTGCCCCCGAGAGAAAAAAGGCCGCTGAGCGTATTGTTGATATGGCGCGCCAGGGCATCGAAGCCGACCAGCTCGCCGGAGGGTTTGACGTATTGATCCCTGTCGCGCCCAGAGATCACCAGAATGCCCTTGCCGCCACTGCCGCAGGCGGGTTTGATGACAAATTGCTGCCATGGGGCCAGAAATTCCGCGAGCTCCCGGATCTGGCCAGTCTGCCGGACAACCCCGATGAGCTTGGGTGTGTCGAGCCCGTGCTCCTCGGCCAGAACCTTGGTTTTCAGCTTGTTGTCGACCAGCGGGTATAGATGGCGTGGGTTATTCTGCGCGATCAGTTCCACGTTGCGGCGGTTCATGCCCACGATGCCTGCCCGCGCCAGCCTCCGCGGAGACGCTAGACCGAACATCAGCTATCCCTCGCCAGCGGCTCGAAACGCCGCAGCTCGCTCAGCCGGTAGCCGGTGTACTGACCGATCACCAAGATCACCGCCAGAACCACCAGCAGCAGCTCAGGGAATTCGAAGGTCCAGAATTCAACGTAGCGATTGGTCATTGCCAGGTAGGCGATCACGGCCGTCAAAAGGCTGCCGCCGCCCTGAAGCAGCACGTCCTTCATGCCTTCCTCTTCCGCCAGAACCGACATCCGTTCGATGGTCCAGGAGATAATGATCATCGGGAAGAAGGTCACCGAAAGGGCCTGCGTAACCCCCATTTTGAAACCGACAACGGACAGGAAGATATAGAGCACGATCACAACAATGAGCACCGCTGCGATCCGCGGCACAAGCAGCAGGTTCAGGGAGGTCAGATAGCCCCTGATGAACAGGCCGATACTGACCACGACAACAAACAGGATCAGCCCCGTCACAAGCTCTGTTTGCACAAAGACCAGCGCAATCAGGATCGGCATGAAGGTGCCCGAAGTTTGCAGCCCGACCAAGTTACGCAACACCACCACAATGAGCGCGCCAATGGGGATCAGCAGCAGGGTCTTGAAGGCGTTCTGCGATTCAACCGGCAAAGAAAAAATTGAGAAATCGATCAGGCTGGCCCCGCGGTACTGGCCATAGCTCAGCGCTACCTTGCCTGCCGCCAGCTCGTCAGCGATGACCGCAAACTTGATCTCAGACTCATCTGCGCCTTCTACTTCATAAAGGCTGCGCGATCCGATTTGCCATGGAAGGAACAGCTCGGGCAGGCCTGCCTCGCCGTTGCGCGGATTGATGACAGCCCAGGTATCTTCGTGCCAGACGGCAATAAGCTCGCTCAGTCGGGTCGAGCGCCGCTTTTCGTCCAGGAACATGCCGCGCACGATCATTGTGGGCACCTTGGCCGCATGCAGCAGCTTGGTGATCATATCAACCTTGTCGCCCGGGCTGGCCTCTTCTCCCAGAAGGACCTGCACGGTCGGCGAAGGGCTGTCTGCCCAGATTTCCTGCGACAGCCGGATCGCCATGCCCTTGGCATTGGCCGACAGCGCGTGGGCGTCAGCCAGCACGGATTCTGCCGCACCTGCTTCGCTTTCCTGGAAAGCCGGGGCTTCCGGCTTGTCCGGCGTGTCGAATTCTCCAAACACATCCGGTCGGCCACCACCGCGGTAGATGCGCGCACGGTGGTAAACCGAATGTTCGCCGTCGGCCTCGCGGGCCTCCCAGACACCGGTTCTGCCGAGCTCGGTCTTTTCCACATAGTATCCGAACCCGTGACCAGCGACGCCCTGATCCAGAACCAGCAAGTCGTTGGTGCTGGTTGGCAGGTTCAGCCGGACCCGGACCGGCTCTCCCTTGGCTTGAAAAGTGACTTTGGCCTCGGCTGTCCAGACGGTTTCCCTTTCGCCTGGCCAGATCGGGAACCCGAGTTGTAAATGCTTGAAAGCGGCCAGTCCGAAACCGGCTATCAGGAGTACGGCGACTATAAGTCTGAGCTGAATCTTTGCAGTCATAGAAAAAGCTTTGTCTGGCGGAACTTTATTCGGCTACGGAAGTGTCCTGAATGTACTCGCGGCTAACGTCGATCAAAGCGACGCCGGATAGGTAATTGCGTCCAATGAGGATCGGGTATTCAAATCCGCTGCGGTCGCTCAGGTTGACATCGATCCGGCGCACCACTTCGCCGATCGCCACATCCATCTTGATCACGGGGCGGCGGTGATGGCCGCCGCCGCGCTTCAGAATCTCAGCGAACCGTTCAACCTTGCGCTCGACTTTGACTGAAACGTCCTGTTCATCGTTGCGCAGAACGAACCGTACCCAGTCTTCGCCGTCCCTTTCAAACTCCTCGATGTCCTGCGCGTGAACCGACGTCGTTGTTGCTCCGGAATCTATCCTCGCTTCCCAGGCAACGCCATGTTCCGGCAGCTGGACCATCTCAGCCTCGCCAAGAACCTGCATTTCACCATGCGAAAGGTATTCTTTCAGTTCGATGACCTTGGGCGTTTCCTCTGCATGCACAGTGGAAACAGAAATCACAAATGCAAATATGGAAACGGGGAGAATTTGATATCTCAACGCTCAGTTCCTTCATTCGTTACTCCCCAATGCTCGTTGGGGTATGCTTATTTTTTAGCGGCGGTTCTCTGGTTTCAATCAAGTAGCTCTCAACCTGTTCCCGGCCTGCCTTTCCAGATCCTATCAGCCCAGCCTTTTCCAAGATTATGACCCCGAGCGTGCTTCGTGGTAGCAGCCGGCCTGCAGGTTGTCGAGATTTGACACCATCCGTGGTATAGTTGTGAAGCTGATATACAGTTAAGTTCGGTCAGGACAAAAAACTGCTTCCCGCCGACCAAAGCTGAAACGACCGTACTTAACCAATCTTTCGTACTTGCAGAGAACGGCCGAAAAATCCCGCGGAGGCATTGCATGGAATAAAATGCTGCACCCGGTTGCCAATGGCCGCTCTGGCGACCGCTGCGATGCGGCGGCGGGTTGTGACGAATCTCCGCAAAGGGCCGTTCGACATCGTCCAGGGACCGCCAACTAGGATTGCCGCTGAGATAGGTAGTTTGAGCCCTCAGCCGACCTTTATGACTTTCAGCTAAACAGAAAATTCGACCCTGCAAACAACAATCTAATGCCCTCCGCCTCCGGCCAGGCCAATTCCCATCAGAATTGACCCAAGTACCTTCATTCGCAGTCCAGCGGCTTTGACCACGCCCGTCGCAGCTACGATATGCCCATATGTTCCTTCAATGTTGTTTGTATATCCTTGAACTATACAACCTGATCCGTCGAGCAACATGGCTTCGTGCTCTTTGTGCACCAGTTCAACAAAGGCCTGAACGCTGCCGCGGTATGTTGCGTTGTTCAACTCAAGCAAATCTCCGCTTGGCACGACCTGACCAGTGGCCACCGCTGGTTGCACAGAAACGATATGCGCAGGGAAAATCGCGTTCCGAAATGCGATATTTGCGTTGGTTTCGCATGCGATCTCGGCGGGCATTCCATCGTAAATCGTGGAGTTTGCCACCTGGGAGAACCCGGCCACAACGCGGATTGGCAAATCTTTCGGGCGGTCTGGAATGATAATCATCGACGGGCGCACTACCAATGTCGTTGCTGGACTGCCAACGCTCAGAGCAAGCTGAGTGACTGTTCCACCAACCAGGCTTCTGACTTCGGTAAAGGCAAGCGCGGTGTTTGCCTGCTCAATTGTAGCTTTGATCGCCTGACGTTCAGCCGGAATACTCTGTTCGATTTCAACCAAAGCGAGATCGAGTTGTGACTTTGCGGCCTGCAAGTCTGCTTCGGCAGCTTCCAGCGCGGCGGTCGCTTCGATGACGGTATTTGTCGTTCCGACCCCTCGGTTGACCAAGGATTGGGCGTCGTCCAGCTCGTCCCGCAGGCTAACAATCCGCGCTTCGATCTCTGTCACGCCCGCTTCGGCCACCTTTTTATTGTCCTCAGCCTTGACCTCTTCAGCGTCAATCACTGCCAGTTGCGCCTCGGCTTCCGCCAAGTCTGCGCGTTGGGCGCTGTTTTCAATGCGAAAAAGGAGATCGCCTGGTTCGACCCGCTGGCCATTCACAACCGCAACCTCAGTCACTGGACCAGTAGTTTGCGCGACGACAGACACGGTACGGAAGGGTACTACGCCTGCGTAGGTTTTCGGGTGATAGTAGAAAACTATTATGAAGACGGCGAAGGCCATGATCGCCCACAAAAACACTGCTGTTTTCATATTCCAAACGGTTATCGCTTCACCGCGACGCCGCAATTGAACATAGCGAATCACCGCTGGAAAGGATGTGAACAAAAGCTCAAACATCGTCGGTGTATCCCTTATTCAGCGTTGTGTTGGGAAGGTCAGCGGCGTCAGCTTCAGTTTTAATGTTCAGGTGAAACCGGGACCAGTCGGCCATCAAGGCGATGAGAATAGCACTTAAAGGCAGCAGCGGGTGGAAGTGATCGACAGGAAAAATTTCGTAAATCAGTGCGATCGCCAGCAAGGTTGGAATGGTCTTCGCAAGCGGTGTACCCTGAGCCCGATGTTCCGCCCAACGGTCAAAAGCGGCATAAAGGTATACGATGCCGTAGAGCCCACCAAGTACAATCACGATGACTACGATTGCAAGGAAATCGCCTTCACTTGGAGGTACAAACCAACCTGGGTCCGCGTGACCCCCGTGTGCATTGTCTGCCATTTTCCTGAATTCTCTTTCTCCAAAACTTTCTATTACAGATTGGGTAAGTTTATTTAAGTCAAGCCTATCCATACTGGTCAACTGCGTAGTGAGTCGCTGCAAACCATTCTTGACGATACAAGTGTGGTGACATTTAGGATTACGAAAAAGTGCACCCGAGCGTTCGCCTAAGACGAGTCGCCTGCTGCTTGCCCCACAAGCTGCCCTTGGTGTTGTCGCAGCGAATTCACACTTCGTCCCGCAGTGTGTGAGTTCGCATGTCGCGTGGCTTCCTCCCGCGCCTGGCACGGGCCACTCCCAATTTCACCGCTCCGGCCCCGTGTGTCAGATCACCGTCCGGCCGCAGTCCGGGCTGCGCCCACCCTGCTTTGCCCTCCGGAAGACACGAGGTCTTCCGAAGTGAAAATCAGCGAAAGCTTCGCCACTGGCGGAAAAGGAGGCGCGAGCGGGGATGTTGGAGACACAAAAAAGGAAGGGTTCTGTCGCAAATGGCAAAACTATATGTCGCCCGACAGCTGCGGACAGAAGGCTCGATGCCAGCTTTAACCAACCGCTCTGTGTAAATGATTGACAGGTACTGGAAGGATTCAAGGATTCAATAGGCCGTCGTAACGGTTCCGGACAGGAGGTTGTTATGACGAAGGCGACATAGGTGAACCCTTTTCAGCCTCAATAAGAAACCCGGTTACTTTACCATAACTTCGCATATAGCTGACTTGGCGCGACGGCGGGCACGTACGAGGAGTAATTTTATAAAAACAGATGCTTGCAGGAAGACTACTGAATGAGGCGCAGCTAAAAAAATTCTCAAACAGCAATCAGCCCCCGGCTGGCGGCTATCGCTACTGCCTGAGTTGTGTTGGCGGCTGAA
>NZ_JCATZN010000012.1:0-52453 GCF_059694505.1 Leisingera sp. ANG49 | reverse complement strand
AACACGTTTTCGATCATTGCCCGGCAGTGCATTGCGCAGCAATGTCACGAGAGGGGCGGTTGCGCCGTTTGCAGCGGCGATTGTCGTACTTCACAGGCGTCTTGCGCTGCTTCCGGCCGGGGGTTCAGACACGCACCCCCCTGTTCTTTAAAGCATTTCTGAATCAGCCGGCATCATAGCGATCCCCGCGCCCGAAAAGGCCGATCGCAAAAGCCGCAGGCAGGATGGGAAACCTAAATCCACGTTGTAGTGGACCTGTGCTGGAGTGGCGCCTTATTCTCAGGGATGCTGATTGAAAAAGGCTTCTGTAAAGGCGGTGAAAGCCTGGAGAATTGGCCGTTTGAGAGCTGCACCACGATGGGCAAGAGCGATCTGATGAAGGGGCGGATTGCCGGAAAGGGGGACCCGGATCAATGGGCTCCCATCATAACAGGGGGCATCCTGCAGATCGGTGGCCAGCAGACCGACGCCGAACCCGTTGGCCACCATAGAACGCAGCATTTCGATTGACCTGGTTTCGTGGGCGACCTGCACTGAGCCCTTGGCGTTTTGCAGCAGGGACAGAAAATAACTGCGGCTGTGGGGCAGGTTCATCAGGATGACCGGCTCCTGCGCCAGGTCTTCGGCGTTCACGCTGGGCTGTTGTGCCAGATGGTGCCCCTGCGGCAGCAGGGCATAGGGCACCGCCGCCATCAGCGGTGTGATGACAAAGTCGGATGGAATGCCGAAGTCGTATAGCAGCGCCATGTCAATCCGGCCTTCGCTGAGCCAGTCGAACAGCGTTTGCAGGTCACCTTCGAGGATACGGACTTCGGCGTCCGGGCGATCGTCCAGGAAGCGGCGCACCAGCCGTGGGGCATAGCGCGGGCCGAGGGTAGAAAACACTCCCAGGTTCAGGAACTCCGGTGTTCCGTCACCGCCGCTCAGTACCCAACGCGCTTGCTTCTCCAGTTCGCGCAGCTGGGCGACCTTGTGCCGCCCGAACGGGGTCAGCTCCATCCCGCGCCCGGGGATGCGGAGAAAGAGCTTCTGTCCGAACACCTCCTCGCAGCGGGCAATGGCCAGTGAAACCGAGGGCTGCGAGGTGTTCAGCGCGCGGCTCGCCGCGGCAGTGCTGCCGGTGTCTGCGACCGCCAGCAGGATTTCAACCTGGCGGAAGTTCAATGGTATATTCAAACAAGAATACCCTTCATATCTATCTCGTATTTTCTACAATACCCAACCGAAGGCTATCCTCCAGCAAGCAATTGAAGGTGGATGCATGTTAAAAGATGACAAAACGGCAGGCCGCAGGCCGCTCGAAGGAGTCCGGGTGCTGGATTTCTCACGTGTTCTGGCCGGGCCTTACTGCACGGCGCTGATGGCTGATCTGGGCGCGGAAGTAATCAAGGTTGAGCCCGCTGCAGGCGATGACTACCGCCATATCGGCCCGTTCAAGGAAGGCGAGAGCCTGCTGTTCCAGTCGGTGAACCGGGGCAAAAAATCCATCGTTCTGGATCTGAAAACCGCGAAAGGCGCGGCGGCGGCACGGGCGTTGGCGGCAGATTGCGACGTGCTGATCGAAAACTTCCGCCCCGGTGTGATGGAGCGGTTCGGGCTGGGTGCCGAGGAGCTTTGCACGGCCTATCCACAACTGGTCTATGTCTCGGTTTCCGGCTTTGGCCAGACCGGTCCGAACCGGATGCTGCCAGCCTATGACATCATCATCCAAGCGATGAGCGGCCTTATGGACATGACCGGCGATCCGGGCGGCCCGCCGATGATGGCCGGTGACGCCTTTGCCGATGTGGCGGGCGGCATGTTCGCTGCATTTGGGACGATGGTGGCGCTGTTCGACCGTACACGCAGCGGCCGCGGACGGCATGTTGATCTGGCGCTCTACGACTCGCTGGTGTCGATGATGCCGGTGGCGGCCTGCCGGGCGCTGATGGCGGGTGAGACGCCAAAGCGGACGGGCAGCAAACATGCGCTATCGGCGCCATTTGGCACCTATCCGGCCAAAGATGGCAGTTTCTCTGTTGCGGTACTGAACGACCGGCTGTTTGCCCGTTTCACAGAGGCCATTGGCGCGCCGGATCTGGCGGAGGACGAGCGTTTTGCCAGTGATGTGATGCGGCGTCAGAATGAACCGGCCCTGGCTCGGCATATCGAAGACTGGGCCACCGCGCGCTGCGCGCAGGACGCGGTGGCGGTCCTGACAGAGGCGGGCATTCCAGCCGCGGCCCTGAGTGCAGTGTCTGAGGCCTGGGCCTCGCCTCAGGCGCAGGCGCGTGGGCTGGCATCCCCAGTGAAACATCCCATTCTCGGCGAATTTTTTGTGCCGGAACAGCCCGTCCATTTCAGTGGAGCGGCAAGAGGTCACCTGCAGGCGGCCCCGGAACTGGGCGCGCACACACAGGAAATTCTACAACAGTTACAGGACGGAGAGGCCAAATGATCAGCGACCTGAACAGCGAAGAGCAGGCTGTCATCGGCCAAATTGAACGGTTTTCCGGCGAGGTGCTGGCACCTGCCGCCGCCGCCATCGACGCCAAGGGGCAGTTTGCAACCCTGCACCGCGCGGCACTGGCAGAATTGGGCATCATGGGCATGAACTTGCCAGAAACCTATGGCGGCATCGGCCTGTCCGGGCCGGCTCTGTACGGCGCGGTGGAGGCCATCGCAGGTGCCTGCGGCTCCACAGCCTCGATGCTGACGGCGCACTTCCTGGCAACAGATTCGCTGCTCCTGGGCGGGGATGAGGCGCTTAAACAGCGCTTCCTGCCGGCCGCCGCAGCGGGCGAGGCACTTGGCGCTTTTGCGCTGACTGAGCCGATGGCGGGTTCCAACCCCGCTGATATGCGCAGTACCGCCAGCCGCGAAGGCGACGGCTACCGGCTGAAGGGCTCCAAATGCTTCATCTCCAATGCGGGTGCTGCGGATTTCATCGTGATCTATGCCAAGACCGACAGCGCAGCCGGTGCCCGCGGGGTCAGCGCCTTTGTGGTTGAACCGTTCAGGAGCGACGGGGTGGAGATCGGCAAGCATGAGGAGACTCTGGGCTTGCGCGGTGGCCATGTTTTTCCGATTTCGTTTGACTGCCTTGTGCCCGCTGAAAACCGGCTTGGCGAGGAGGGGACTGGGTTCCGCACCGCTATGAGGGTGTTGGACAACGGGCGTATCGAAGTGGCCGCCCAGGCCACTGGCATTGCGCGTGCCGCACTGGATGCGGCTGTTTCCTATGCCAAGGAACGAGAGGTCGGCGGACAACCGATCGGCAATTTCCAGGGGCTGCAATGGATGCTGGCCGACAGTGCCACCGAACTGGCCGCGGCGCGGGCATTGGGGCTGCAAGCCGCCCGCAAGCGGGGAACCGGAGAACGGTATTCGTCGGAGTCTGCATTCGCCAAGCTTTATGCCAGTGAGGCTGCCTGGCGTATTGCGGACCGGGCGCTGCAGATCCACGGCGGCTATGGCTATACCCGTGATTTTCCGGTGGAACGCTACTTGCGCGACTTACGGATCTTCCGGATCTATGAAGGATCATCGGAGATCCAGCGAACCATCATCGCGCGCGAAATGCTGAGTTAACGGCTTAGGCGGGCGTCATGTCTGTTAGCGCCGTTTTTGAACATTGCTTCAGCGGAGTGCAACTGAACAGGCATTGTGAAGGCTGTTGCGGTAGTTCGGTCGTCGGACCGAATTCTAGACAGCCTTCCAAAATCTTTTTTGCTCTGGCGAAGCTGTTTTGCTTCGCCCAGTCGGTGCGGCATTCAACAGGCGTGCTCGGTTTCGCCACCGCTTATTCTAACTAAACTACGTCACCGGAACTGCCCAGATTTGCCTGTGCCCATCGGTCAAGCTCCTGCATCACGGGTTCAAGCGACTGCCCAGTTGTTGTCAGGGAATATTCCGTGCGGGGCGGAACCTCTGCATAAACTTTACGGATGACGATTCCATGCGCTTCCAGTTCCCGTAATTTGCGGGTCAGAACCCGCTGAGACACGTCGGGGATTTGACGGCGGATTTCACCGAACCGCCGGGTGCCGCCAAGCAGGAAATGAATGATCTGGCACTTCCACTTCCCGCCGATGATCTCGATGACGGTTTCGACCGGGCATACATGCGCGCCTGCATCTTTCTCTTTTGAATCCTTCATCTTGTCTTCGAACATCCCATTAAGCTCCCCGCTTCAGAAATGTACCCGTGGTTGCGCCGCGCTGCCAAGGCTTACTCCCTTCGCAGGGCGCTGGGTTCTGCGTCATGAACAGCCACTGTGCAGAAGCGAACTGACATCTTCAACAGTATCCAAAGTGTTCCTACTCACCACATTGGGTCATAGGTGCTAAATTTGGGCGCGGCGGCAAGGCAGAAACTGTCTTGGAGCCGCCAGCCCACGACCTGCCTGGAGGCACCATGAAACTGAAATCCACCTCACCCGCCCTGGCGGCAGGAATTCTGTCCCTGTCGTTTGCAACAGGCGCTGCCGCGCTCGAAACGCCTAAGTCCACCACTGTGTTGGAGTTTGCCGACAGCAATACGCTTTTTGTAGCTGATTCCGACGGCGGAAGGATCTTTGCCTACACGCTGCCCGAAGCTGCCCCGGCAGCGGAATCGCGCAGTTACAACCTGATTGGCCTGGGCGCCCGGCTGGCGGTCTCGACCGGCGCAGATCCGTACAGCATCAGCTATCACGATATCGCCGTGCATCCCGTGTCCAAGGAAACCTATATTTCGATGTCCCTGCGCTCGGGCGACAGCAAGTCGCCGATGATTGTGCGGGTGGATCAGGATGGCACCATCACGCCGCTGGATCTGACCACCTTGGAGGGCACATCGGTGGAACTGAACGGCACCCCTGATGAAAGCGTCACTTTCTGGCATGACATTCCGGCTGCCACCTTCACCGTCACGGATCTTGATTTCGTGGATGGCACGCTGTTCGCTGCCGGGCTGTCGACCGGAGAGTTCGCCTCAACCCTGCGGCAGATCCCGTACCCGTTTACTAACTCCGCTTCTGCGTCCAGTATCGAAATCTACCATACCGTTCACAATCAGACTGAAACCCGGGCACCGATCCGGGCTATGAGCGTGGTTAATCTGGACGGCGTGAAAACGGTTGTTGCCGCCTACACCTGTACGCCACTGGTCACGATCCCGTCTGGCGATTTGGCTGATGGTGCCCATGTAACCGGTAAAACTGTGGCCGAACTCGGCTATGGCAATACACCGCTTGAGGTGCTGCATTTCACTGCCCCGAATGAGGAGTTCCAGCCGGAAGAGTATGTGCTGGTCATCAACAAGGAACGCGATGCCGATCTGATCCGGGTGTCTGACCTGGCCGAGGCCAGCAAAGGCGAAGGGCTGTCGTCCCCCGAGCTTTGGGGCGACGCAGGGGTGAAAACCGCCGCACGCCCGCTGGGGGCAGTTTTGCAGGCCGATGACCAGGATGAGCAGTTTCTGGTCACGCTCAAGCGCAATCTGGATACCGGCGATGTCGACCTGGTCTCCTTCCGCAAGGGCGCCTACTTCCGGCTCAGCGATTTCGTTAGCGAATACAACTTCCCCGACTATCAGTATGTGGAGGAGCAGGAGTTTTTCCGCAACTTCCAGAACATGCTGAAGGCAGACGCGGGCTACGCTGATCTGGCGAGGTAAAGTGAAGATGCTCCGCAATCTGAAAACTGCATCCCTTTGGCTGGTCGCGCTTTTTGCGGCCAGTTCAGCGGCACATGCCTGCGAGGAAAGCGTGTCAGGTACTGCCCAGGTAACCCAAGTCTACCCCAGTGCTGATGTGCTGCCCGAAAACCTGCTGCGCTTCTATGTCTACTTCTCCGAACCGATGGCACGGGAGGGAATTTGGGACTCCGTCGTGCTGCTTGATGAAGACGGCAAGGTGGTTCCGGGGGCCTTCATCGAGAACAAATTCGATCTCTGGTCGCCGGATGACAGAAGGCTGACGGTGCTGTTTGACCCGGGCCGGGTGAAGACCGGGCTGGTAGCACACAATACGCTGGGCCGGGCGCTGGAGCCAGGGAAGGCTTATTCGCTGCAAATCAAGAGCAGCGCGGAAACCAGGCGTGGCTGCACGTTAACGCGCAGCTATGAAAAAACCTTCGTTGCTGCCGAAGCAGATTTCGAAGCGCCTGATTTTGCGACGTGGCAGGTGCAGGCACCCATGGCGAATTCTACTGAACCGCTTCTGATGACACTGAATGGCCCGATGGATCATGTCTCCCTGGCCTACAGGGTGCGGGTCACCGATGAAGCCGGTGCAAGGCTCGGTGGTTCCCTGCGCCTTGGGCCGGATGAGCAGGAGTGGATTTTCACACCCCGCGATCCCTGGGCAAACGCCGATTACCGGATTGAGGTGGACACCACCCTGGAAGACATCGCTGGAAACAGGCTGACCGGCTTGTTCGACCGGCCGCTGGACAGCGATGGCTACAGCCAGCCGGGACAGAAGACAGAAAGCCTCACCTTCAAGCCGCGCAGCAACTGAAGAGCTACATGGAAAGGACACCGGTCATGAAACTCTACTACGCACCCGGCACCTGTGCCTTGGCACCGCATATCGCCCTGGAATGGACGGGCAAGCCTTACGAGGTGGAGCTGGTCGAACTCGGGTCCGAGGAATACCTCAAGATCAATCCTCTGGGCATGGTCCCGGCGCTGAAGGATGATGGCTTCCGTATCATGACGCAGGCAGATGCGATCCTGAAGTATATCGAGGCCAAATACCCGGAAGCCGGCCTGGGCGTCGCCAAGGACCCGCTCAGCCAATTCGGGCTGGATGAGGTGCTGGCCTTTCTGACGGGCGATTTCCATCCCGCTTTCTGGCCCTTCTTTGTGCCGGACCGATACACGGTAAACGGCAGCGAGGGGGCACAGGATGAAGTGCGGCAAGGGGCATTCGCCAGGATAGATCGGGTGATGAGCCATCTCGGCACACTGCTGGACGGCGGCCCGCATGTTGCAGGCAGCAAGCGCAAGATTGCCGACCCCTATGCTTTTGCAATGGTCCGCTGGACGGCACACACGCCGAAACCCTGGCAGGACTACCCCTCGGTGAAACGCTTCATGGAAACTATGCTGGAAGACCCCGGCGTGCAGGCTGCGATGAACGCGCAAAGATTGAGCTGACAATGCAGAGCTACGACTACAACGCCCCCGAGTACCACATTGCCTCGCGCGGCCGGATTGGCCCGGACCTGCTGCACGGCCTGTTTCCAGCGGACCGTTCGGCATGGGACGATGACCCCCGGTTTCTTGGCTGGCCTGCGCATCTTCAGCGCCTTCACGCCTCGATCTCTGAGGCCAGTGCCCGGCTGATCGGCGGGCTGGAATTTGTCTTGGGGGAGCCGGAAGGCAGCGCGCAGGAGTTGATGGGCCTGACCGGCATGAACCGGCTGGGGCTTGACCTGGTCTCGCATGTTCACGGCCATCACAGCTTCGAGGACAGCAATGTGCTGCCCGGGTTCCTGGGGCGCTTCCCGCAGCTGGCTTCGGCCATAGACCTTCTGGAAAACGACCACCAGGTCCTGGATCAGGCGCTGGACCAGTCGGAACAGGTCTTTGCCCTGCTTCGCGGTGGGGAAACCTCAAAATCACAAATCGGCAAAGCGCTGGAGCAGGCGAAAGTTCTGAACAAGATCCTGAACCGGCATACCTATGACGAGGAAGATATCCTGATCCCGGCGGTGCTGCATGCCTATGCCTGAAACACCGGACGACATCCCCCGGCTTTTTGCCGAGGCCTGGAACGCCAGGGATGCGGTTGCCCTGGCTGCCCTCTTTGCTGAGGACGCTGATTTCGTCAATGTCGTGGGCCTGTGGTGGCACAACCGCGTCGACATCGAAAAAGCGCACGCCTACGGGCTCAGTACGTTTTTCCGGCACTCAGAGATTACTGCCCGGGGTATCAAGGTCCGGCGGGTTGGCGGCGACACCGCGATCATTCACACCCGCTGGAAACTGGCAGGGCAGATTGGCAAGGCAGGTGAAACCCTTGAGGACCGTTTCGCAATAATGGTGTTCTTTGCACAGCGCCTGGCTAATGGCTGGGCCGTCATGGCTGCGCATAACACCGACGTCTTACCGGGTATGGAGACTATTGCTGCCAAGGACGGGTCGGCATTTGCTGTAAACTACCGGGATGGCGAATAGCGGCTACCCCACTTGTTCGTTCTAGCCCTGGAACCAAGGTCTATTTGCCGCAACTGAGGCTCAGGTAGGAAGAAACTGTAGAATGAACCCGGATTTGGAAGGCCTCTCCTGTTGCGGTCAGGAGAGGCACTAAGGACCTGCTGGCCGGTCTACGAACTTGTCCCAACTGGCGCGCGGTTGATTCGGCTAAGTTCTTCCATCACGTCAAACACGTGGTCGCTGATGACCTCGATGCCGATCGCGTTCAATCGCGGGATATGCATGGCCTTGTAGGCTTCCAGGTGCTCCAGATCCTTGAACAGATAGGTGGAGCCGAAGTGACTGGTGCCGGCCTCATGCGTCCAGATTTTCCAGACGACGCCCGGCTCCTGGGCGATGCTCTCGGCAAGCTGTTTGGCGCCTTGGAGGAATTCTTCGGTGACGGGGCCATCATAGGTCAGGTGGATGTCCCAGATTTTCTGAGTGCTCATGAGTGGGTCCCTTTGAGGAGTTGAGGGGAAACGTGCTGCGGCGATTATGCTGTTGCGGGTCAGCCCTTGCGGAGTTGCAGGAAGCAGAGAGCCGAGAGCAAGGCGAAGAAAGCCGGATCCGACCAGCCGAAGCCGGCGAAAATACCTGCGGCACCGGCGTAGAAGGTGACAGCGAGGCCCAGCAGGTTGGTCCACATCAGGCCGGTCAGGATCTTGCGGCCCTCGCCGCTGCCGGAGGGCGCATCGCGGAACAGGAAGCTGATGACCGCGATGCCGCCCAGAAAGATGCTGTTGTGCTGCGACAGGAACCAGGCGTAGCGGTCGTTCAGCTCGACGCCGTAGTTCGGCCACAACAGGCCGGGTGCAAAGAACAGCGCCAGCGCGAAGAAAGCGTAGATCACGCTGTGCGCTGTCAGGAAGGTGCGGTTACTCATCGGTATGATCCTTTCGGGTGCGGTGCATGCTGCGGCGGAGCTGGTTCAGCACCCGGATGGTTTGGCGCTTGCCGTCGGCGGGCAGGCCTTCAAAGATCTCCGCCAGAGCGGCGTTGTGGGCGGGCAGGAAGGTTTCGACCTTTGCCCTGCCTTCGGTTGTCAGGGACAGGACGCGGCTGCGCCGGTCCGTATCGCTGACCGTTTTTTCGACAAGCCCGGAGCGGATCAGGTTCTTGATCACCACATCCAAGTTTCCGGAGGTTCCAAGTGCCCGTTCCAGCAGCGCATTCACGGTCATCGGGCCTTTGTTGCTGAGGGTTTCCAGCACGTCCCATTGCGACGCGGTCAGGCCTGCGGCCCGGAACGCCGGGCCGATCGCCCGATGGAACTGCTGGGCACTGCGCAGGAGGGCCAGAACCAGGGCCATGTTTTCGCGGTCATGTGTGTTTCGTTTCATGCTTTGGTATTTATCCCTATGTAGGGGTACTTCAAGCTGCGCCTTTAAGGAAAATGGGGGCGGGACGCCACACCTTTGTTTTTTTGAGCAATAAGTTGGTTTTGCGCCGGGAAACCCTGCTGCGCTATTCGCGCAGCAGTGCCTTGAAGATATCGGAATGATCCAGCCTGCCAATGATGTCGCGGCCATTGGACACGAAGTACTCTCCGCCGTCGTTCAGTTGCGCCCGCATCAGGTCCTTAACCGTCGTGCCGGCATCGCGTACGCGCGCGCCGGAGGGGATGGTGCCGTTGACCGGCTTCATGATTTCGGCTGCATGAAGCACATTCATCGGATTCATGTGGGACACGAAGTTCCGCACATAGTCCGTGGCCGGCTTCAGCACGATTTCCTGCGGTGCGCCCAGCTGCACGATGCGGCCGCCTTCCATGATCGCAATCCGGTTGCCAAGTTTGATCGCCTCGTCCAGATCGTGGCTGACGAAAAGGATCGTCTTTTTCAGGTCCGCTTGAAGCTCCAGCAGTTCGTCCTGCAGCTCGTTGCGGATCAGCGGGTCCAGCGCCGAGAACGGCTCATCCATCAGCAGGAGCGGCGCGTCGGTGGCAAAGGCGCGGGCCAAGCCCACCCGCTGCTGCATACCGCCCGAAAGCTCAGAGACATTGGTATTGGCCCATTGCCCAAGATGCACCTTCTCCAGCTGCCGCATGGCCCGCTGAAGCCGCTCCTCCCGTGGCACACTGGCAGCCTCTAACCCGAAGGCCGCGTTTTCCAGCACGCTGCGCCAGGGCAGCAGGCCAAACTGCTGAAACACCATCGACACGTCATGGCGGCGGAGGCTCCGCAATTCTGCGGCAGAGGCGGCGGCGAGGTCCACAAGCCCGCCTTTGCTGCGCAGATGCACGGTGCCGGCAGCCAGCGGATTGAGCCTGTTGGAGGCGCGCAGCAGAGTCGACTTCCCGGAGCCGGACAGGCCCATCAGCACCACGATCTCACCTTCCTGCACCTCGAGCGAACAGTTGTGGACCCCCAGGATCTGCCCGCTTTCGGCCCGGACCTCTTCCCGGCTCAGGCCCGCGTCCATCAGCGGCAGTGCGGATTTCGGATTGTCGCCGAACACGATGCTGGCGTTTTCGAACTTGATGACCGGCTGTTCCATATCAGCTCCTCCCGGCTTTCAGCAGGCGGTCCAGAAGGATCGCAACGATAACAATTACAATGCCAACTTCGAAGCCCTTGCCGACATTGACCTGGTTGAGCGCGCGCAGGGTGGGAACGCCCAGCCCGCTGGCGCCGACAAGCGCGGCCACAACGACCATCGACAGCGACAGCATGATGGTCTGGGTCAATCCGGCCAGGATCTGAGGCATGGCCCAGGGCAGCTTCACCTTCCACAGCACCATCGCCGGGGTGGCGCCAAAGGCATCCGCAGTTTCCACCAGCGCATGCGGCGTTGATGAGATGCCAAGGTAAGTCAGCCGGATCGGGGCGGGGACGGCAAACACAACTGTTGCAATCAGGGCCGGAACCGCACCGAGACCAAACAGCACCAGCGCCGGGATCAGGTAGACGAAGGTGGGGATCGTCTGCATCAGATCCAGTAGCGGCTGCAGAAGCCGGTAGAGCCAAGGCCGCCCGGCAGCCAGAACCCCGACAGGCACGCCGATCAGCATCGACATAGTGGTTGCCGCGAGCACCAGAGACAGTGTTTCGGTGGTCTCGATCCAGTACCCCTGGTTGATGACCAGAAGCAGGCCGAGTGCCGCAAAGGCAGTCAAGGCCAGCGAGCGGTGCAAATACCAGGCCAGCCCTGAAACCAGGCCGACCAGCACCAGCGGATGCGGCATCTGCAGCAGCCAAAGAGTGCCTGCGACGATGGCTCCGATCACCTCTGACAGCCCGTCAAAGAACCAGGCCATGTTGCCGGTCAGCCAGTCGACCATCAGCTTTGCCCAATGGCCGACCGGGATCTTATGTGTTTCAAGCCACTCCATGGCTTTCTCCAATTCTTGCCCTTGTGCCTGCAGCCGGCTCCAGACAGTTGAGGGCGGCATCGCACATCATGGGATCCAGAACATGCCCGACGCCCGGCAGCAGCTCGAAGCGGGCCTCCGGGATTAGCGCAGCCGCAGCCGCGCCCCTTTGCGGGGAAATGCAGCTGTCGCGGTCGCCGTGCAGAACCAATGTCCGGCTTTGGATTGACTTGAGCAGCGGCCGCCGGTCCGGTGTGGTCAGAACCGCAAGTGCGTGGCGGGCTGCACCGCCGCAAGAATACCCCGCGGAGAAAGCAGCGTTGACTTCGCTCCGAAGCTCCGGCGTGTCGGTGAGGCGGCCCGCGCCATAGGCCAAAGCGTCTTCCAGCAGGTATGTCCGGATCAGTTCCGGATCCGAAGGCCGGGTGAACAGACGCGCCATCCGGCACCTGGAATCCGCGTCGCCATCGACTTCGGCGGTTCCGTCGTTGCTGGCCAGCTGCACAAAGCGTCCGGCCCGCGGACCCGCGGCGGCAGCAACCAGCTGGCTGATCATGCCGCCCATGGAGAACCCGATGATGTCGAAGGTGCCGACCTGCAGGCGGTCCAGCAGCGCCAGGACATCATCCCGCATGTCAAAGAGGGAATAAGGGGCCAGATCCTGGGCGGCCGCGGTATCGCCCTGCATCCAGATCCCGGCAGCAAGCGGCTCGCTGTCTTCACCGCAGCGCGGCGACTTTCCAGCATCGCGGTTGTCAATGCAGATGACCCGGCGGGTTTCCGACAGCTGCCGGATAAAATCCGCGGGCCACTCGATCGCCTGCATGCCTAGCCCGACCAAGAGGACAACGGGATGGGCAGCCGGATCACCGGCCTCCCAGTAGCTGAGCTGCACCGGCTGGCCATTTGCCTTGGCGGTGTGAGGAATGAGCCACTCCATGATGGTCATTCCAGCCCGGCATAGGCGCGGACTGCGGGCAGTCCCGGGCCGCCTGCAAGGGTGGACACTCCGTCCAGCCAACCGTCCAGCATGCCCGGGTGGTGTTTGATCAGCCGCATCGCAGCCTCTTCGGGATCTTCGCCATCGTTGATGATGTACCCCATGCCCTCGCTTTCCATCGGCACGGTAAAGTCCAGCTGGGCGATCAGGCGCCCGATGTTCGGGCATTCCTCGGTATAGCCCGCGCGGGTCTGGGTATGTACTGTCGCGGCCCCGAAGTCCGGACCAAAATAGTCGTCTCCACCGCTCAGGTACTCGATGTCGAATTCCACATGCATCGGATGCGGGGCCCACCCGAGGAACACGACCCAATCCTCACGCGATACGGCCCTGCGCACCTGCGCCAGCATGCCCTGCTCCGAGCTTTCAACGACGTTCCAGCCGCCCAGCCCGAAGGCATTCGTGTCGATGATATCCATCATCTGCGTGTTTGAGCCGGGTTCGATGCCGTAGAAGCGGCTGCCGAACTTTTCTGAGTGGGCGGCTAGGTCGGCAAAGCTGGTGACGCCCGCCTCATAGACGTACTTCGGCACGGCAAAGGTGTACTTCGCCCCTTCCAGGTTCTGGTTCACCGTCTCAATGTCATCGCCTTCGATATAGGGCGCGAAATAGGTTACCATGGCAGGGTCCCAGTATCCCAGGAACAGGTCCAGATCGCCGTTGACCATCGCCTCATAGGTGACCGTGGTACCTAGCACCTTTGTTTCCGCC
This sequence comes from Leisingera sp. ANG49, assembly GCF_059694505.1. Taxonomy (NCBI): domain Bacteria; kingdom Pseudomonadati; phylum Pseudomonadota; class Alphaproteobacteria; order Rhodobacterales; family Roseobacteraceae; genus Leisingera; species Leisingera sp. ANG49. The sequence goes on along the minus strand of NZ_JCATZN010000012.1, from coordinate 39,266 downwards.
CCATACCCCAGCCCCTTCAGCAGCACGGATGCCACACCTGAAGTGAGCGCTAGGTCCGTCCAGCCCGGCTCCGCCATCCGGACTTTCTCGCAGGATGCTTCAGCCAAACCCGCCCCCCAGAAGCGAAATGCCAAGGGCAGCTGAAATCGATAATGCCTTCATTTTTTCCTCCCAGTTTTTTAGACTCATTGGTCTACAAATAGTCTGATAGGTACACATTGACACTCGAGTCAACGAATTATTTACTCTGGCCAGCTCTGGGAGAGACGGATGAAGCGGAACAAACTGTGGCGGCTAAGGACCGAGGAATATTCCAAGGCGGCCTTCGAAACCCTTAGTGAAGAAGGGCTTTCCGCAACCACCGTGGAGAAGGTAGCCAAGCGTGCGGGTGTCTCTAAGACCAACGTCCTGCACTATTTCGGAAACAAGGCCCGGCTGCTTGAAATGGCCCTGCGCTACGGCAACGCGGACCTGGCCCGCGAAGTCAGCGCGCTCTTGATTCGCTCAAACACGCCCTGGGAAAGGGTCTATTCTGTGATCGAAGCCAACTTCTCGCGTCAGTTTTTCACTCCCAAGATTGCGCATGCCTGGCTCTCGCTGCTCGCGGAGATCCCGTACAATCCGAGCTACCAGAGAATACAGACCGCCATTCACCAGCGGATGCGCTCAAACCTGATGCATGCGCTGGAACAGCTGGCAGAGCGGGAAAGGGCAGAGGAGGTCGCCTTGGCGATTTCGGTCATGATCGACGGACTTTGGCTGCGGTGCGGCCTGCACGAAGGCGGTATCAGCCGTGACACCGCCCTCCAGCAAATGGAACTGCTTATGTTGTCCCTGTTTCCTAACAGCCCCGAACGGTTGGCTGCCAAGGCCCGCATAGATGAGGTTCAGTCGATCCTGAACCCGGGTTGAACCCGCTTACTGACTAACCTTCCCCGAAAAGGACCTTTGGAGCGGGAGCCGCCACCCTGTCAGTTTGCACAGAGGAGTTGAGCACCTGTCCCTTTGGCCCGGAGGATCAGGACGCACCGCGGAAGATTTGGCAGGCCTGCGCGTGCGCCGAGATGAATCTTCTGCTGTCGGCATGTCTGAAAGCCCCGCACGTGAGTGTCTGATTTCTCAAGCAAGCTTAAGTGAATTTCGCTTCCTTAGCGAAAAGCGGCTGTGCCGCCAGAACGTTCTAGTGCTCTCGCAAATGAAGCAATGATCTCGTGCCTGCAGAGATGGGCAGGTTTGTCCGGTGGGCTGTGAGTTCTACTATCTCCAGATTTTGCACGTGCGGCGAATGGCCGGTAAGCGAGCTGCGGCTGCAGCAACGTGAAGGTAGGGCGAAGGTCCGGTCTCTTCCGGTCATGCCACTTCGGCGGACCTTGAGGTCAATCTTTGCAAAGGTCACTATCTGCGCAAAGGTGCCGTTAGCTGTGCTATATCATGGGACTATATGATTGTGGAGAGGGCAGCTAGGATACGGCGGTTGCCTGGTCTCGCAACCTAAATATTTTTGGCAAAACAACGCGTCACGCCACGCAATCGCGGGGCTTTCTGCGTTCGCGCCAAGGTGCTGGAAGAACTCTTGAGGGCAAGGAGCCAAGTCAAACCGTGGCGGATTGGCAACGGGGCGCCATGCAGCCTTGGCACAGTGCGGCCCTTGCCAGAGCGCTCTAGTCGGCGGCCGGCAAAGACGGCAATTTCTCGTGCCGCGGCGGAACCCCGAATTTCCGCACGTATTCCCGGCTGAACTGGGTCGGGCTTTCATACCCGACATCATAGGCCGCCGAAGCCACCGACTTGCCGCCGCCCAGCAGCAGGCGGCGCGCCTCCATCAGCCGCAGCTCCTTTTGGTATTGCAGCGGCGTGGTGGAGGTCAGCGCCTTGAAATGCTCGTGAAAGGTGGACTGGCTCATGCCTGCCTCCGCAGCCAGATCGGCCACCGGCAGGGGGGACTTGTACTGTTCACGGATCAGGGCAATCGCCTTGGTGATCCGGCTTGCCGGACTTTCGTGCAGCAGCAGCTGGCGCAGCATCCCGCCGTGCTGGGCGCGCAGCAGGCGGAAATGGATCTCCTTCAGCACCAGGGGCGCCAGCGCCTGCACCTCCACCGGGTCCCGCGCCAGCCGGAACAGCCGCCCGACGGCATCGAACAAGGCGGCATCGCCGTCCGCCACGCTCATCGAATGGGAGGACCGCCCTGCATCCGGCAGGGTGCCGGTCTCGTCATAGAGGCTGCGCACCATCGCCAGGTCCAGCTGCAGCGCCAGCGAGACATAGGGCTTGTCCGGCGAAGCATCGATCACCCCGGCCGACACCGGCAAGGCATGGCTGACGATCAGCGATTTGCCGGCGCCGTAACGGACCGTGCGGTCCTCCAGCTGCGCCTCCTTGGCGCCTTGCAGGACCAGGCACATCACCGGCTCATAGATCATCGCCTGGAATTCAGTCCGCTTCTCGCTGCAGAAGGCAAACAACCCGCCCACGCCGGTTTCGCAGCCGGTGTCCAGCGCGCCTTGCTGCCGGACAAAAGCCGCAACATCGGAAATCAGGTCCTGCGGTACCATCGGCGCTCCTCCTCTTTGATCAGACTATAGGCGGGCAGGGGCAGGGGAAGAACCGCAAATCCCGGCATCCCGGAGGATCAGGCAGATCATCCGGAGGATCGGGCACAGGAACCGGCCCGGCGGGCACTAGGTTAAGGTCCAGCAGCACAGCCAAAGCCCGGCGGTTGACCGGCAGCACGGCATTTCAGGGAGGACACATCCATGTATGAAGACGCACTTGCAGCAGGCGGCCTGGCGGTTGTGACCGGCGGCGCCAGCGGGGTTGGCTTTGCCGCCGCGGAACGCTTTGCCCGGGCCGGGCTGGGCGTGGTTCTGGCCGATCTGCCGGGCGAGGCGCTGGATCAGGCGGCGGAGAAGCTGCGCAGCCAGGTTCAGCCGGGTACGCAGGTTCTGGCCGTTCCCACCGATGTCAGCGACGCAAAGGCCGTTCAGGCCCTGGCGGATGCTGCCTTCGCCGCGGGCGAGGTGGCGGTGCTGATGAACAACGCAGGCATCGGCCGCCCCTCCGGCAGCTGGGAAGAACCTGAGGCCTGGCGCGCGATGATCGAGGTGAACCTGTTCGGCGTGCTGAACGGAGTGCAGGCCTTTTTGCCGCGGATGATCGCCGCTGCACGCCCGGCGGTTGTCATCAACACCGGCTCGAAGCAGGGCATCACCACGCCGCCGGGCAACCCGGGCTACAACGTCTCCAAGGCCGGCGTGAAGGTGCTGACAGAGATGCTGGCGCATGACCTGCGGCAGGCCGAGGCGCCGGTCACCGCGCATCTGTTCGTCCCCGGCTTCACCTATACCGGCATGGTCGCCCGCCACATTCCGGAGAAGCCCGCCTCTGCCTGGACCTCGGAGCAGACCGTGGATCACCTGCTGACGCGCATGGCAGCGGGCGATTTCTACATTCTTTGCCCGGACAACGACGTGACGCCGGCCCGCGACCGGCGCCGGGTTGCCTGGGCCCTGGGCGATATCCTGGAAAACCGCCCGGCCCTGTCGCGCTGGCATCCCGACTATGCCGGTGCCTTTGCAGACTTCGAAAAATCCTGAACCAGAAATTCCAGCCAAGGGGAGGCCCCATAGCCATGGCACTATCACTGAAACTCAACGGCCAGACGCATCAGGTCGAGGCCGAGCCCGGAACCCCGCTGTTGTGGGTGATCCGGGATGAACTGAAGCTGACCGGAACCAAGTTCGGCTGCGGCGTCGCCGCCTGCGGCGCCTGCACCGTGCATCTGGACGGTCAGCCGGTGCGCTCCTGCCAGACCTATGTCGAGGACGCCGAAGGCGCCGAGATCACCACGATCGAAGGGCTGGAGTCCAAAGTGTCCAAGGCCGTGCAGGACGCCTGGGTCGAGTTGGACGTGGTGCAGTGCGGCTACTGCCAGTCGGGCCAGATCATGTCTGCCGTGGGGCTGCTGAGCGAAAACCCCAAGCCGACGGTGGAAGAGATCGACGATTACATGAACGGCAACGCCTGCCGCTGCGCCACCTACCAGCGCATCCGCGCCGCGATCCAGCGCGCATCTGAAATGATGGAGGCCTGATATGACCCTCAATACCTCCCGCCGCGGCTTCCTGAAATCCGCTGCCGCCGCTGCTGCGGTTCTTTATGTCGGCGTCCGTCCGGACGGCGCTTTGGCCGCAGGCGCCGCACCGGCGCAGCTGAACCCGTTTGTGAAGATCGATGCAGACGGCACAGTCACCGCCATCGTCAAGCACTTCGAGAAGGGGCAGGGCCCGGCCACCGGCCTCACCACCCTGATCGCCGAGGAGCTGGGCGTCTCGATGGAGGACATCCAGTACGAATTCGCGCCCTCCGACCCCTCGCGCTATGCCAACCTGGCGTTCGGCCAGATGCAGGGCACGGGCGGTTCCACCGCGATGGCCAATTCCTTCCTGCAGTACCGCCAGGCCGGGGCAGCCGCCCGCGAGATGCTGATCAAGGCCGCGGCCGAGGCCTGGGGCGCCGACCCGGCAGAGCTGACACTTGAGGACGGCCTCATCAAAGGCGCAGGCCAGGAGGCGCCGCTGGCAGGGTTTGTTGCCGCCGCCGCGCAGATGGAGGCCCCGGCAGAGCCGCGGCTGAAGGACCCCAGCGAATTCCGCCTGATCGGCAATGCCTCGGTCAAGCGCAAGGACTCCCTGCCCAAGACCAATGGCACCGCGATGTATGCGATGGATCTGCATCTGCCGGACCAGATGGTTGCGGTGATCATCCGCAGCCCGCGCATGGGCGGGCTGGCAACCGGATTTGACGACGCCGGCGCCAAGCAAGTCAAAGGCTACATCCGCGCTGCCGTGCTGCCCAATCAGGCGGGTGTCGCGGTCTATGCCGAGGACACCTGGGGCGCGTTCCAGGCCCGCGAAGCGATCACCGTGGACTGGGATTTCACGAACGCCGAAAGCCGCAGCTCTGACCAGATCCGCGAGGAGCTGCTGGCCGCTGTGAACAGTGACCCGGAGTACAACGTAACCGGCACCGACCAGGCCGCAACCGCGGCGCAGATCGAGGGGGCCGCGAAGGTGGTGGAGCAGACCTTCTACTTCCCGCTGCTGGCGCATGCGCCGATGGAGCCGCTGACCTGCACCATCGAGGCCGATGAGGACGGCGGCGTCACCCTGCACGACGGCTGCCAGTTCCCCACCGGCCCGCATATGGCGATGGCGCAGATATTCCAGCTGCCGATGGAGAAGGTCCGCATCAACACCATGTTTGCAGGCGGCTCCTTCGGCCGCCGCGCCACACCCACCGCGGATTACCAGGTGGAGGCGGCACTGGCCTTTGCCCTGACCGACCGCTCGCGCCCGGTGAAACTGGTCTGGTCGCGCGAGGATGACATCACCGGCGGCTATTACCGTCCGGCAGTGGCGCATAAGGTCCGCGTGGGCCTGGACGCGGATGGCAATATCGCCGGCTGGGACCACCGCATCGCCGCGCAATCGATCCTGAAAGGCACCGCCTTTGAAAGCATGCTCGTGCATGACGGCGTCGATCACAGCTCGGTCGAGGGCGTGGGCGACAGCCCCTACCGGATTCCCGGGCAGCATGTCGGCCTTACCGATGCGGCCAAGGCAACCACGGTTCTGTGGTGGCGCTCGGTCGGGCACACCCACACTGCCTATGTGATGGAGACAATGCTGGACGAGGCCGCCCGTGCGGCAGGCCGCGACCCGGTCGAATTCCGCCTCGCCCTGCTGGAGGGCGGCGGTGCCGACCAGCAGCGCCTGGCAGGGGTGCTGAAGCTGGCCGCCGGGAAGGGCGGCTGGGGCAGCGCGCCGGAGGGCCGCAGCCAGGGCATTGCCGTCCACAAGAGCTTTGGCAGCTATGTGGCCGAGCTGGTGGAGATCTCCGGCAATGCCGATGACGGGGTGAAGATCGAGAAGGTCACCTGTGCGGTGGATTGCGGCATCGCGGTCAACCCGGATGTGATCAAGGCGCAGATGGAGGGCGGCATCGGCTATGGCCTGGGCCATGTGATGCGCAACGAGATCACCCTGACCGGGGGCGAAGTGGACCAGTCCAACTTCCCGGACTACGAGCCGCTGCGGATCGGCGACATCGGCGCCATCGAGGTGCACATCGTGCCCTCCGCCGAGATGCCCACCGGGGTCGGCGAGCCCGGCACGCCGCCCTCGGCCCCGGCGCTGGCCAATGCCATCGCGGTCAACGGCCCGCGGGTGACGGCGCTGCCGATGAACCTGAACGGCGTCAGCTTCGCCTGAACCGCAGCCTGCACCGGACGGCATCCAGTCCGGTGCAGGCAATTCGGCGCAGGACGGCTCTCAGCTGTGATCATGTGAATGGTGATGGCTGGGGTCGTCCGCAGACTTTCCGGTCCGCCACGCGGCAACTGCCTGCCACAGCATGACGGCCCCTATTGCCATGATCAAAGCCTAGCTGCCCAGCCGGATCGCACGGGTGTCGGAAGGCGCGCTGCCGGTAGCCTGCCGCCAGGCGACGTCAAGAAGGGCTACGACGACGACGGCAGAAAGCACGTGGAAGGCCGCGATCCGCAAGCCCATGCTTAGGCCGCGCCGAAGGCTGCCACCGATTCCGAAGAAAAAAGGACGCCACAACCGTCTTCCAGTGCCCGGCCCCAGAGTGTGCAGGACCCCGTAAGCAAAGGACAACAGCACTGCAGCAGTAATGGCGCCGACCGATCCTCCGACCTGCATCGCCGACATGCCCTAGGTAAACAGGCCGTTCACCCGGATCTGGATCCGGGTGGCCAGCGGCAGTTCCGAGGCCGCGGCGATTTCGCCAGGCGTGCCGGCAAGCGCCGCACCCGCGAGCCTCCGCTGCTGCCGTCGGTCAGAAACAGTGTACGTGCCGCGACTTCGTGGCGAAGCGAGCTAGGTAGCCGGACTGGCTCGAACCAGCGGTCAAGGTCCAGACCTTCGGGGTAGTTTACAATACCTCATTGGGCGGCGGCGGTGTGTGAATGCAGGCGACGACCCAGAGCACAAGCAGGAACTCCACCGCACGTTCGTCTTCCCATTTCAGCGGCAGTGCATACCCGTCCAGCTGCACCTCGCGGCCAAGATGGGTGGCTGTGACACCGGTCGCTTCCACCTTTCGCCGTCCCATGACGACAAGGCGTTGTGCCAGCAGGTGTTCCGGATTCGGGCCGAACTCGGCCAGCCGCTGGAGGTCGGCCGTTTCGGCGGCCTGCATCCCTAGCGGTACCTTGCCGGCCTTGCGCACCTGCTACACCCGCGGAACGTCACGCAGGTCCGATTTGTTGTAAAGGGACATCTCGAAAAAAGGATCGTCAAAGGGCGCAACCAAGCGTGCGAGCGCGTCCCAAGTGACAAGGGTGGGTCCTGCGGCCCCGCCCACAGTTGGCAGAAGCGTCGCCAGCGCCGGAATAGCCCGGCAAGGGCGGTGGCCGCGATGCGGTGATGCAAATGGCTCATCGGGTGCGTCGAACAGGTCGCTCTTGTAGATCTCGCCTCCCTTCATGATCAGGCGGAAACACTCGTCTCTTTGGTTCATCACGGCCATGTCTTTCAGTAGATTGCCGTCAATCAGCAGGAGATCCGGAAGGAGCTCGAATTTAATTCCTCGCCCGGCTCCGCGATGAACTGCTCAACGGTGAGATATTCTACAGCCTCCGCGAGGCTCAAATCCTGATCGAAAAGTGGAGGAAACACTACAACACCAAGCGACCACACAGTGCTTTGCGGTATCCCGCACCCGCGCCGAAAACCATCGTTTTGATGGATCAACGGCCGGTCATGCACTAGCAATCAAACCAGACCACTCAGGTGGGGCTGATCAGAAGTTTGTTCCGGCAAGTGTGTTCGCATAATAGCCGACGAACTCCCCGAAACAAGGGTTGATCAAACTGCTGATCGGCTCTTTCGGGGAAGCCAGTAACCAATCCTATTGCCGGATCGGAGACGCCTGTCCGACCGACCGTAAACGATCACTTTCACTGCTTGGGCGGCACTCACGGATACAGAGAAAACTCACTTTCCGTCCTCCCATCCGGAAATCCTGGGGCAACGCGCACTGGATGTCACGTCCGCGTGGGTTTGCGGCGCTTGTTTCGACGCCTGTCATACCTCATCTACCGGCTGTACAGCGTCTTGTGCGGTCCGTAGGCTTCTGGAGCATCTCTCCAGCGCAACCTATTGCGATTGAAAAAAATACTCCCACTCAACACCCGTCTGTTATCGACCCGTGGTTTACCGTGCGACTTCGGGAGGAAAGGGGCATACTTGGCCGTCTGCTCGCCGGTCAGCCAGTAAAGGTCGCTCATGTCACCGCTCCGTTTTCCGAGCCGTGAATCACACAGCGCGCTGAAAATCAATGCATCCTGAACCTAGCGTAGCCCGTTGCGATTTAATGATATTTCCTCAAAAGTGCGTGAGCCATCGGCGCGTGGCTTGCAATAGGACATTCGAGGAATGAGGCGGATTAGAAAACAGTGTGGCAAGGCGTTTCCCCAACAAAGGGCTTGTAACGCGCCATTTGAGCATCGCCTAACCAGAATAGATCAGAAATGTCACCGCTCGTTCTTTGGTTGGTGAATGAAGCTGTTTTTCGGAAACTAGTGGGTCCTGCCCCCTAATGTCTTCAACGGTCGTCGCTATTAACACCAAATCAAGTCCCCGGTTGCTGGATTGCAGATTGGTGAAATTCTGGCTGAGCTAGCCTGCGAAACTGAGGATCAATTTGCAACTGGCAGGCTGGTCCTCGGCTGCGGCAAACACGTGGCACCATTCTAATCACTCCGCAGGCCGCATGGTGGCGACCAGCTCAGCAACCTTGAGCCCGAATTTGCGCATTTCGGACTTGTTCATGATCTCCCCGTCAGCGGTCAGGTACAGCCAATCGGTGGCTTTCAGTATGTGCCCGCCGGCGCTTTCGGGCAGGATGATTTCATATTGGAGCTGCACCGTTGAGCCGGACACGATGCCCTGCGCCTCTCCAACCAGATCATCGGCTGTGGCGGTGAAGGTGTTGCCGGGGCCAAGGGTCAGGAACCACTTGCGGCTTTGGGTGACGCCGTTGGAATAAGTGAACTCTTCGCTCAGCGTGCCGGTATTGCCGTCCCATTCCCCCACCATCCTGGCGGTAAAGCTGTTGGCCATCTTACCGGTGGGGCCAAAGATCACGCCTTCGGACAGGATCTCACCGGACAGGTGTTCGGTCAGGATGAACTGCGGGCCGGTCTCCGCATAATCCTGCGGCGACTGGAAGCGGAAGCTGAACAGGTAGGTTTTCGCGATCATCACAAGCACGATGAGGGCGAGGACGAGGGTCAGGAGTTTCATGCGGTTGCTCTTTCTGATGGCAGGGTCAGGGCAAAGGCGAAGGCGGCGGTTTTCAGAATGCAAGGTAGGACGGCATAGGCCAGGGCAAGGGCGCAGAGCGCCTGCTGGCTGTTGTCCGTTCCGGGCCGGAAGCCCTGCTGCTCCAGCAGCGGCAGCGCCAGGGCGGCGGCCAGTGCCAGCGCCAGCTTGCCGGCAAAGGACCAGATGCCAAAGGCGGCAGAGGCGTTGAGGCCCGCGCGGGTCAGCGCGATGCTGAACATGGCGGGTAGCAGCACCATGTCTGCGCCCAGCGTGGCGCCCGACACCGCGCAGATCACCGCAAAGCCCAGCAGGCTGCCCGGCCCCAGGACAGCAGCGCCGGCAAAGCTGGCGATGGCCAGCGGCATGGCGATCAGCAGCGTCTGTTTCGCTCCGATCCGCTGGCTGAGGCGCGCCCACAGCGGCACGCTGAGCCCAGCGCAGAGGAAAAACAGCACCAGCAGCGGCCCTGCGTATGCAGGCAGGTTCAGCCGGTCTTCGACAAAGAACAGGAACAGGGTGGAGGTCAGCGCCACCGGCAGGCTGTTGAGCACCGCCAGCACCAGCAGGCGCAGCGCGCCGGCCTGGGTCAGGGCCATCGCCGACAGCGGCTGGCCGGTGACTGCCGAACGCATCCAGACCGGCCGGGTTGCAGCGGCGGTGAACAGGGCGAAGCCTCCCAGCACAAGGCCAAAGGCCGCATAGCCTTGACCCGCGGCTCCAAGCGCCACCAGGACGCCGGGTGCGATGGTGGCAAAGATCACCCCGCTCAGCATGCCCGCTTCGCGGAAGGCCGCCAGCGTCAGCAGTTCACGCGGGGCAGCGCGTTTGGCCAAAGTGGCGCTGCGGCCATAGAGCAGGATCATGCCAAGGCTGTAGGCCGAGAACAGCAGTAGCAGGATCAGCACAAACCTAGGCACCACCAAGGGCCCTGCCGTCAGGTTGAACAGCAGTGGAAAGCCTATTGCCAGACCACCCGCCGCCAGCAGCGCGAACCAAAGCTGCGCCCCGGGCCAGCGGTCGATTGCCCAGCCGATCAGCGGATCCTGCACCAGGTCGAACAGGCGGATCCCCAGCAGGATGCCGCCAAGCACCCCCAGGCCGATCCCCAGGTTCACCGACGCAAACTGCGGCAGGTGGATGTAGAGAGGGATCCCCGCAGAGGCGAGCATCATCGCATAGAGGCAGACCCGGGGATACAGCATCATCAGCCCAGAAGCGCGCGGGTGAACCGGGCGGAGCGGGTGTTTTCGCCCACAAAGATCGACATGAAGCTGCGCTTGATACCCGCTTGGTTCAGGGTGCAGGCGGTGCGTCCATTGCGCAGAAACCTGACCCGGTCCGGACCCTGGCTGACCGCCAGATACCGGTCGCCGGCGGAGACGCCTTTGAAACAGGCCTCGAACCGCGTGCGGCCGGGCGCGGAATACCCCAGGCGCCGCATCTCGCGCAGCGTTGCGTCGACCAAGGCTTCCTGGCTCAGTTTGCGCTGATAGGTCAGCTCGATTCCGAAATCTTGCGACCAGTCCAAAGGCGCGGCACCCTTGGTGAAGAGCCGGGCCTGGTAAACTGGCAGGCCAAGCAGCCGGAACGTCGCCGCGCCGCGTTGTTCGGCCTCCGGCAGCAGGGATTGAACCGGAGATGCAAAGCCGACCGCCGGAACCGCCAGCAGGCAGAGGGTCAGGAGCAGCTTACGCATGGGCCAGCTCCACCTGCACCACATTGGTGTGGTCGATGGCAAAGGAGGCGGCGCAGATCTCCAGGTAATACTGCCAGTTGCGGAAGAACGCCTCGCCATATCCCAGATCCATGACCCGGCGCTTTTGCGCGGCCAGACGCTGTGCCCATATCCGGCAGGTGCGGGCATAATCCTGGCCGAAGGCGAAACTGTCAGCGACCTGCAGCCCGGCAGATCTTGCCTGCTGCGCAATCACCTGGTCGGACAGCAGCATACCGCCGGGAAAGACATACTGGCGGATGTAATCGGAGGAGGTCCGGTAGGTCGGGAAGAAGTCATCCCGCACCGTGATCGCCTGCAGCAGCACCCGTCCGCCTTCGGCAAGGCTGCTTTTGAGCTTGGCGAAGTAGCTGGGCCAGTAGCGTTCGCCAACGGCCTCGATCATCTCGATGGAGACGATGCTGGAAAACTTGCCCTCAATATCGCGGTAGTCGCGCAGCTGGATGTCGGCGCGTCCGTCCAGGCGGCTTTCGGCATAGCTGTGCTGGTTGCGCGAGATGGTAACGCCAGTCAAATCGCGGCCTTCGGCGCTGGCTTGTTCCGCAAAGCCGCCCCAGCCGCAGCCGATCTCCAGCACCCGATCGCCGTCCCCCAGACGCGACAGGATGCGGGCGTTCTTGCGGGTTTGCGCCTGGGCAAGATCGTCGCCATCCGGGCCGAACAGCCCCGAGGAATAGGTCATGCCGTCATCCAGCCACAGCTGGTAGAATTCATTGCCCACATCATAATGGGCGCGGATATTCTTGCGGGCGCCGCGTTTGGAATTCGCCCGCAGCAGGGTGTCGACAATGCGGAACTTGGCGCGGTTCAGCGGGCTGGCCTGGTCGTAGCTGCCCAGATGCTCCCGGTTGCGCATTGCCAGCTGCATCAGGCCGTCGACCGACGGCGTGTCCCACAGGCCCTGCACATAGGCCTCGCCCAGACCGACCTGGCCATGCGCCGCCATTGCGGACACCGAGGCCCAGTCATTGATCTGCATTTCGGCCTCGGGGCCGCGGTCACCGAATTCGTAGCGCGCGCCATCCGGCGTGCGCAGCGTCAGCCGCCCGTCACGCAGTCGCGCGCAGACCGTCAGAAATTCCGACTGAAGGGCTTTGTCCGTGAATGCCATGATCTGTTCCTTTGGCCGGGTAAGGGGTGAGAGAATTAATCATGCGGACAATCCGCATGGCGCTGGCGATGCCGTCTTCGTGAAAGCCGTGGCGATTGTACGCGCCCGCGAACCACGTGTTGTTCTGCCCCTGTATCGCCCGGATCTGGTGCTGGGCGCGCAGGGCCGCTTTGTCGAAAACCGGGTGAGAAAACTCCACCCGGTCATAGACCTTCTCTGCCGGGATGGGCTGGGACGGGTTCAGGGTCACGAACAGCGGATCGCTTTCCGGAATGCTTTGCAGCCGGTTCATCCAGTAGGTGACCCCGACACCGCCGTCCTGGCTGCGGTAGGCCCAGCTGGACCAGCAGCTGCGCCGCTTGGGCATCTGGCCGCTGTCGCAATGCAGAACCGCGGTGTTCGGCTGATAGCGGATTGCCCCCAGCGCCGCGGCTTCGGCTCGTGTGGCATCAGCGCCCAGGATCGTCAGCGCCTGATCGGAGTGGCAAGCCAGGATGATGTCATCGAACAGGCGCGCGTCTGCGCCCTCTGCCCGCACCGAAACACCGCCCGCCTGCCGGGTGACGTGCTGGATGGGACTGCCGGTGCGGATCTCGCAGCCCCGGGCAATCAGTACCGCCTCCAGACGGCGGACATATTCGATGCTGCCGCCCTTGACCGTCCACCACTGATGCTTGTCGGTGCCCGACAGCAGCGCGTGGTTGTGGAAGAAGCGGACCAGCGATTTTGCCGGGAAGGCATCGACGTCGCTGACCGGTGTAGACCAGATCGCGCCGCACATCGGCATCAGGTAGTGGTTGCGGAACCAGCTGCCGAGGCCCAGCTCATCGACAAGCTCGCCGATGGTCTTGTCATCATCGGTGGCGGCGGCCTCGGCCCGTTTACCAAAGCGCACGATATCGGCGACCATCTTGTGGAACTGCGGGCGCACCAGATTGCGCTTCTGAGCCGCCAGCATCCGCAGGCTGTTCAGCCCGTATTCCAGGCGGCCGTCGTCGATGCTGGCGCAAAAGCTCATCTCGCTTTTGATCACCGGCACATCCAGCTCGCGGAACAGCCGCGTGAGGTAGGGGTAGGTGACATAATTGAAGACGATGAACCCTGTATCCACCGGCTGATCGCCGTTCTTTCCTGCCAGAACGGTGCGCGCATGTCCCCCCAGCCGGGGAGCGGCTTCAAACAGTGTGACGTCATGGCTGCCAGCCAGGTAATATGCCGCGGACAGCCCGGAAATACCGCCACCCACGATGGCAATCTTGCGGCGCGGCCCCTGAGTTTGATCCAGCATGCGTCGGTTTTCCCTTGCTGTTGTTTGGACCGGATACGCCGTCGAGAAGAACGCGGATCACTTCTTTCCCGATAAAACTGTGCTTGCGGGTGATCCGGGGGGACTGCGGCTGCGTAACCGGTGCATGATCGAACATGTTGCAGCACAGACTTTTCACGCGCGCCGGGGGCGGCTGAAGAACGCCTTCCGCTACGGCGTGGACTACATTCTGACCGACATGACTGATGGCGCGCCGCCGCTGCTGTCGCGCAACCGCTTCAACCTGTTCTCGATCCATGACCGCCGCCACGGCGGCCCCCGCGGCAACGGGCGCGGCGTTGCCTGGTTCCGCGAGGAGCTGGAGCGGCGCGGCTTCCCCTTGCAGGGCGCTCAGCTGTTGCTGCTGACACAGCCAAGTTTCCTGTGGTTCCATTTCAACCCGGTCAGCTTCTGGATCGCGGTCAAGGATGGCGGCACCCGGGCCTTCATTGCCGAGGTGAACAACACCTTCGGCCACCGTCACTGTTATTTTGCGGCCCATCCTGATTTCCGCCCGATCCAGCGCAGCGAGGTGATCAAAGCGGAGAAGCTGATGCATGTCTCCCCGTTTCAGCAGATGGCCGGGCGCTACCGGTTCAATTTCGAGATGACGGAGCACGCCTTCAACATCCGGATTTCCTACACCAATGGACGCGAGGGCGTGCTGGCGACGCTGAATGGTCTCCGCCGCCCGGTGACCACCGGCGGTCTGCTGCGGACTGCCCTGCGCAGGCCGCTGGGCGCGGCCCGCGTGGTGGCGCTGATCTACTGGCAGGCGCTCAAGCTCTGGGCCAAGCGCGCGCCATTCCTTCGCAAGCCGGAACCCCCGGAGCCGTTGATCTCTGACAGCTCGACATTTTCGGGGGGCAAAGCGTGACGCAGTTTGCAGGCAAGACCTTCTGGCTGGTCGGGGCCAGCCACGGGCTGGGTCGCGAGATTGCCCGGCAGCTGGACCGGTCTGGCGCCAGGCTGGTCTTGTCGGCGCGGTCCGAAGATGCGCTGGACGCGCTGGCACAGGAGCTGCGCCGGTCAAAGCCGGTGCCTGTGGATGTCACCGACAGGGACTCGGTCAGAAAGGCCGCCCGTCTTGCCGGGCCGCTGGATGGCATCGTCTACAACGCAGGCGCCTATGAGCCGATGCGCACCCAGGACTGGGACAGCAGCGCGGTGCTGGGGATCAGCGATGTGAATTTCACCGGCGCGCTGCGGGTTCTGGGGCAAGTGGTGCCCGGATTTGTGAAGGCGGGCCGGGGCGATATCACGCTGGTCGGTTCCCTGGCCGGATACCGCGGTCTGCCCGCATCCATCGGCTATGGCGCTAGCAAGGCTGCGCTGATCAGCCTTGCGGAAACCATGCGGCATGATCTGAAGGACAGCGGCGTCACCGTGCGCGTGGTCAACCCGGGCTTCATCAAAACCCGGCTGACGGACAAGAACAGCTTTAAGATGCCGCAGCTGATGGAACCGGAAGATGCTGCCCGGCATGTGGTTGCGGCGATGCAATCGCGCCGGTTCCGAACGGATTTCCCCCGCCCATTTTCCTACGCGATCAAGGCGTTTAACCTTCTGCCCGATTGGCTGGTTTACCGCGGCAAGTAAGGCCGGCAGCCCGTTACCGCTGTGGTCAAATCCGGAACAAGGGCTGCAGCAGACGCGGCATGAACGCCTTGAAACGCAGCGGCGCATCGGTGGCGGCCAGGCAAATGCAGGGATCGCCGGCATCCGCAACCGGCGTGTGCTCCAGGGTTTCATCGCCGATTTCGACATCCCCGACACCAAACCGCCCGGTCTCGTCGCTGAAACTGCCCTGCAGCACCAGGGTCAGTTCCAGCCCGTTGTGGCTGTGATCCGGCACCGCCTGACCTGCAGGAATGTACAGCAGCCGGGCAGAGCCGAAGTCATCTTCGAATAGGATGTTTTGCTTGACCCCCATGCCCAGCGTTTTCCAGCGCGGCGGCTGACCTTTCAGGGACCGCATCACCGGCCCCGGGTAGATCCCCTTGGCGTCATAGACCGGCACCGGCGCTGCAGGCTGATCCAGTTGCGCCATCAGGTTTGATTTCGCTTCCTGCGACATTGCCACACCGGCGGTCTCCTCCAGCAGCGCACCGCCGACGGCCTGATGCGCGCCAAGCGCTGCCTGGCAGTCGCGGCACAGCGACAGGTGGCTGGCAACAACCATGGAAAAGGCGTGCGGCAGGCTGCCCGCTACATAGGCCGCGATCATCGGGTCGGGGATGTGATGTGTGATTGCAGGCATTCAACGCAATCCTTTTAGTTCCTTGCGCAGCCGCCCGAGGCCAAGACGGATACGCGACTTTACGGTTCCCAGGGGCAAGCCCGTCTGGGTGCTGATCTCCTGATGAGTCAAATCGCCGATATAGGCCTTTTCGATCATCTCCTTCTGATCGGGATGCAGCTGCTGGATCGCCTGCTTCACATGCAGGGCCTCCTGCTCCAGAGCCAGGATCTGGCTGGCGTCGGGCTCGGTTCCAGGATCCTCTCCCAGCTCATCGGGAACGGGGCGGTTTTCCTTGCGGACAATGTCGATATGGCGGTTGCGGGCGATCTGGTAAATCCAGGCCGACGCCTGCGCCTTGTGCGGATCAAACATCGCCGCCTTGCGCCAGATCGTCAGCATGACGTCCTGGACAATCTCCTCGGCCAGCGCCGGCCGCGCGCCGCAGCGGATGACGAACCCTTTCAGGCGCGGTGCCAGATAGTCGAACATGTCACCGAACGCCGCGCGGTCCCGTTGATCGCGCACAGCGAGCAGCCAGACGGTGAGCTGCGAATAGGTTTGCTCTTTTGACACTACTGCTTTGCCCTCAGGGGATGCCCGAAGCACGGTGTTTTTATCGGGCGGCCTGTCCAAATTTAGTGTCAGCATAGTCCGGTTACGGACCGGTGTGGAAGTTGGATCATGGGCAACCGCTATTTTTGCGCCGCTAGGAAGTCCCGCCAAATGGCTAGGGCGCTTAGAACTGATCCACGTCCGGTTGCGGGCCGTAACACATAAGACCCCCGGCAAGAAAGAGTTCAGTAAAGCGCAATATCGTTGTCAGCGGTAGGTCCGGAGCGATTGGGTCAGCCTTCGTCAGTGAACTGGCTCGGAAGTGGAGCGGCCATATTCTGCAAAACGTTGATTTATGGCCGCATGGGGTCGATCGCGACGGTCCTACTAAATTGGGTGTGAGCCTCCCCAACCGAATTGGACCAGCGTTATTTTTTGAACTGGTGGACCGAGACCGGCAAACAAGAGACCTAAGCCGGAAAAAGATTGTCACGAAGTCGCTGCAGGTGCCCTTGCAGCGTGTTTAGCCAATGAACACTTAACAAAGATACTTTAGTTGCTCATCGGCAGGGGGGAGGCAGCGGTTGCTTTTCGGCAAATCTGGCCCGCGGCTCCAGCCAGTTCGTTTTGTCAAGATGGCTTTCTAGGTTTGGATTTTCGACTTGTAACGATCTGCAGCGTCCTCGGTTGGCAAGCAACCGACCAGAAAAGCGAGGTAGGAAGAAACGGTCTCCAGCGTGACGTTTTGAAGTTCGAGCCCGCGGTTGCAGCAATACCCCGCGATACGGCTGCCTTCCCCCTGCCATTCCTTGGTGACGCGAACGGGCCCCAAAGAACCGGCGAAACGGGGTGGAAATTGCGGATGCTACCCATCGTACTGTTTTTACGGGGTATTATCGGCCGCACTCTTAGCACTTAGTGTTTCGTTAAGCATATCGCCGGACCCTTTCAGCATATATCCATGGCTGCGAGGGTCCCATGAACGAGGTCATTTCGTCGACAATTCAATCCCCGGCTCAGGGGCTGCAGGCAGTCTGGGGCTGGTTCGACGTCAGTCAGGACGACAGGGCCCGGGTTTCCGACCTTTTGCCGCTGGCCGAACAGAACATCGAGGCGATTCTGCAGGATTTTTACAGCCGCGACGGCGGCTATGATCACCCCAGCGGCGAGGGGGCTGCCTCCGGCATGCAGAAGGTGAAGGACGAACAGCGGCGGCATCTGCTGGAGCTCTTCGACGCGGGACTTGACCAGAAGTATTTCGAGGGCCGCAAGAACGCCGGCATTTTCAACGAAAGCTACGGCATCTCGCCGAGCTTTTACCTGAGCCTGTACACCTTTGCCATCAACCGGATCTGCGATCTGATCCGGGAGCATACGAAAGACGGCGCAGAAGCCGAGACCGTCCAGAAGGCGCTGCGCAAGACAGCCGCCTGCCATCAGGCGATCACGATCGAAGCCTTTTCGGCAGCCCGGTCCGAGGCGATCGAGCAGCGCGAACGCCAGATGAGCGAATTGCCGACACCGGCGCTGCGCCTGCAGGAAGGGCTGTTGCTGGTGCCGGTTGTCGGCGTGCTCGACAGCCACCGGTCACGGCTTCTGACCATGCAGATCCTGGATGCCATCCGGGATCAGAACGCCCGCGTGGTGGTGCTCGACATCACCGGGGTTGCGGCGGTGGACAGCATGGTGGCCAATCACCTGATCCAGACCATGACAGCAACCCGCCTGATGGGGGCGCAATCGGTGCTGACCGGGATCAGCGCCGAGGTGGCGCAGGCGCTGGTCAAGATCGGCGTATCCGATGACGCGCTGAACCCGGCAGGCGATCTTGAGCGGGGCGTCGAAACCGCACGCAAGCTTCTGGAGCGCTGAGATGGCCCGGCGCGTCCCCATCATCAGCCAGGGCGACCTGCTGATCGCAGCGGTGCAGGAAGAACTTTCCGACAGCGACATCCAGGAGATGCAGCACAGCATCCTGAAGGAGGTCTCGCGGCGGGCGGCATCCAAAGTGATCCTGGACGTCAGCCTGCTGGATGTCATCGACAGTTTCGGCACCAGGATGCTGAGCGACATTGCAGCATCGGTCGCCCTCCGCGGGGCGCGGATCGCCATCGTCGGCATCCGGCCTGAGATCGCCATGGCAATGGTTCTCCTGGGCCTTAATCTGGAGAATATCCCCACCGCGCTGAACCTTGACCACGGAATTGCGATCCTGCGAGACCGTTCATGAATGCGCCCGTGGCGGAACCCGCAGCCGTGCTGCAGCCGGTGTCCTGTGACAGCGATGTTGTTGCAGCGCGCCAGCTGGTGCGCCAGCTGGCGGTGGAGCTGGAGTTCAGCAGGCCGGATCAGGCTCTGATTGCAACCGCGGTGTCCGAACTGGCCCGCAATATCGTGAAATACGCGGACGAGGGAGAGATTGAGCTGTGTGCCGCCGCCAGCGGTTCGAAGACCGGAATCAAGGTGACGGCGCGGGACCGCGGCCCCGGGCTGGATGACGTCGAGCTGGCGCTGCAGGACGGGTATTCAACAGGCAACAGTCTCGGTCTCGGTCTGCCAGGCACCCGGCGGATCGTTGATCAATTCGAGATCCGCTCGGAGCCGGGCCGCGGGCTGACTGTGACGGTGGTGAAATGGCGGTGAGCGCGAAGAGCGGCAGTATCGCCTTTGGCCCCGGCGGCTCCCAGATCGACTGGGCAGTGGCCCAGGCGGCAAAGGAGGGAAGCACTGCCTGCGGCGACGGCTATCTGCTGCGGCGGGCCGGCGGCAGGCTGCTGGTCGCGCTGGCGGATGGCGTGGGCAGCGGCGCGGAAGCCCGGGACGCGGCCAGCGCGTGCCTGCAGGAACTGGCGGCCGGTTCTGTCCGCGGCATCGCGGACCTGTTCGAGGCCGCCCATGGCCGCTTGCAAGGCTCCCGCGGGGCGGCGCTGGCGGTGGCGCTGATCGACCCGGATCAGGCTGCCGTTGAATGGGCCGCGCTCGGCGATGTGGAGGGTGTCATCTGCCCGCTGCAGCCAGGCAGCAGGGAAAGCAGTGTGATCATGCAGAAGGGCGGAACCCTGGGGGTGCATTTCCCGGGCGTGTTCTGTCAGACCCGGAATTTTCCGCCGCAGCATGTCCTGGTCTTCGCCTCTGACGGGATTTCCCGGCGGTTCCGGGATGCGCTGCCCCGTGCGCAGGTGCCGCCCCGGGAGTGGGTGCCCTCCTGTCTCGGCACCTACGGCAAGGCGTATGATGACCGCACACTTCTGGCTGTTGCCCACCGGCGGAGGGGCGCATGATCGGTGTGGAGGAGCCCCGGGCAGACGACGCCATGACGGTGGCGGCCCGCCGCTATAACGCCGCCCTGACCGCCTACATGGACAGCGGCGATGCGGAGCAGTTGGGAGAGGCTTATGAAGCCGCCCGTCTGGCCCTGGCCGTGAATGTGCCGTTGTCCGGCTTTGGGGGGTATCACTTTTCCGGGTTGCGCGAGCGCCTGCTAGCCGAAGGCGCATCAAGCTTGTGCCTTGACCGGGCAGAGGACTTCTTCCTGGAAGGGATGGCGGTCTATGACATGGCGCTGCGCGGATATGTCAGCGGCACCGCCAAACTGAGAAAGGAAGTCGCGGAACGGCGCCGGGTCGAGGAGGAACTGCGCGATATCACCTTTGAACTGGCCCGCCAGAGGGACGAACTGGACCGCGAGGTGCAGAAGCGGACAGCGGAGATCCGGCGGCGGGCAGAGGAGCTGGAATGCAAGAACCGGCAGCTGACGCAGACCAATCAGGACCAGTCCAATTTTACCTATGCGCTGTCCCACGACCTGAAATCGCCGATCAACACGATACACTGTTTTCTGGATGTGCTGCTTGAGGATTTTCAGTCGGACCTGCCGCCGGACGCGGCTGGCATCATCAGGGATCTGATTGGCACCGCGCGGCGGATGCGGCAGCTGGTGGATGATGTGCTGGACTACTCGAAAGTGGTCGGCCACCAGTTCACGCCGGAACCGGTGGATCTGCAGCAGATGGTGCAGCAAATCCTCCAGGACATGGACGCCCTGGTCGCCGGTTCGCAGGCCGAAATCCAGGTGGGGGCTTTGCCCGCGGTCCTGGGCAGCCCGTTCCAGATCCGGGTTCTGCTGACCAATCTGCTGTCAAACGCGCTGAAGTACAGGGTGGAGGGACGGAAAGCCCGGGTCCGGGTCGAAGGCTTGCCCGTTGATACTGCAGACAAGGTGCGCCTATCGGTTTCCGACAACGGTCCGGGCATACCGCAGGAACAGCAGGAAAAGGTCTTCGACTTGTTCAAGCGTCTGCACCGTCATGACGAACTCCCCGGTTCGGGCATAGGACTGGCCCTGTGCAAACGTGTGGCAGAAAACCACGGTGCGGTGGTTCATGTCGCCTCGGAGCCCGGGAAAGGCGCAACCTTCAGCGTTGACCTGAATTTGGAGTAGGAACAAATGCGGAGCCGCGCAAAAACAGCTTACGTCATTGATGATGACAGGATGGACCGGAAGTTTGCAAAACGGACCATCGGCAGATCGCAGCTGTTTGAACGGGTGGAGCTGTTCGACGGGCCTATAGCTGCAATGAAGCACATCGAGGAAGGAGGGGATACGCCGGAACTGATCTTTCTTGATATCAATATGCCTCCGGTCACCGGCTTCGAATTCCTGGAGAAATACGGCGGGCAGCTCCAGGCCCTTGATCCCGTGCCTGCCGTTGTCATTGTCAGCACCACGGTTAACCCGGCGGATCTGGAACGCGCGGCCCAATTCCCGCTGATAAAGAAATTCTTCTCTAAACCATTGTCTCCGGAGCACATCACTGAAGCGAATTCGCTGCTAGGGCCCTGTGAGGCAGGATCACAATGATCGGCGCCGCCGGCCGTGATTCCACGGTAAGGACAATTGCGGATCCCTGATCGGGATTTCCAGGCAGACGGGCGCATTGACGCGCGACCCTTCCCCAGAATCCCGGCAAACTACGGCAGGCCAAGGTCGAACGTATGGTTTGGTCTGCGCTTGCAGAACCTGCCGCCCGATCTGGGTACACCGGTAGTATATGATGGATCGGCCACCGGACTGGGATACAACGAGAAAGGTTCGCCTTTCCAGGTCACTTGGAGCGTGCGTCCGGAGGTCGTGAAGCTGAATATCGGCTCAGTGGATGGGTGGCTCACAGACAATCCGTTCGGAGAAGATAACGCCCACGGCGTGCGGAATCTAGTCGTCAATCCTGGTTTGTTGTCACAGATTAACTGAGAGAGCCTGTGTCTAAGGGCGGACAACTGCGCCCGCCCTTGGTAACGCGCGCGACGCCAATCACACGGTCAATAACCAATTCGGTTTCGATCGCGAGATAGCTGAGTTTTGAAGGGAGCAACATTTGCTTTGCAAGCAAATGTTGCGTGGAAAGCTGATTGGGGCCAGAGGCTGCCCTTGCGCTTTGCTAACAGCGCAAGCCGTATTCATTCCGAGTGGGCCTGGCCCAGAACAGTCTGGGCTTCTTCGCTCTCACTGGTTTCGTGCCTTGGAACCTTCAAAGAGCTCTGTCATCAGGCAGGTATTGGCAGAGTTTTCCGTCTTCTCGAGGCCAAGTGGCTCAGTTTAATCCGCAGCTCCGGAACAAGCGCCCCAAGCACCGGGTAAATGCGAAGCTTCGTGGGGGGAGGGGCCAGGAGGCCATCGGCTGAATGAGATCTGGGCAAGGGATTTCGTCCACGATCTGGTCGCCTTGGGGAAACGGCTCCGCACCCCATCCATCGCAGATACACTTTGCTGCCATATGTCCCGGTCGCACTAATCAGCCCCACTTGAGTGGCCCAGTGCGCCCCGGCAGTATAGCGGCCCTATTTGCTCATTTTGCAAAATTTACGCAGAACTGATAGTATACGGACAGATTAATTGAGTTTGTTCGCAATGCTTTGCGGCAATATCACTAGTCGGCGGGGCCCGTATGGAAGGGCTGGCGCAACTCTCTGACAGCGAACAATCTTTCGGAAATGACGCGGCCGGGATCGGAGGTTCGGCAGCATGGAGTATGTTCTGGCGCTTTTGCCGATGCTTGTCAAAATGGCCATCGTCGTGGGCGTTTTGCTGCTGCTTCCGCTGCCGCTGACCTGGATGGAACGGAAGATTGCTGCCCATATTCAACAGCGCCCTGGGCCGATGCGCGTGGGCTGGCATGGCTTGCTGCAGCCGCTGGCAGATGCTCTCAAACTGCTGACCAAGGAAGACCATATCCCGGCGGAGGCCGACCGGCGGCTGTTTGCGATGGCGCCGGTTGTGGCACTGGTGCCGCCGTTCCTGGTGTTTACCGCAATCCCGTTCGGGGAGCCGGTTCAGGTCTTCGGGACCGAGGTCACGCTGATGTTGTCCGACATGAACGTTGGCCTGCTGTTCATCCTGGCGGTGTCCGGGATCGGCGTATTCGGCACAATCCTGGCGGGTTGGGCATCGAACAGCAAATATGCGGTGCTAGGCAGCCTGCGGTCAATTGCGCAGATGATCTCTTACGAAATCCCGATGGGGTTCTCGGTGATCGGGGTGGTGATGCTGGCCAATTCGATGAACCTTAGCCGGATCGTTGCGGCGCAGGAGGACCTATGGAACGTGGTTGTGCAGCCGGTGGGTTTTTTTGTGTTCTTCATCGCCGGGCTGGCTGAGGCGCAGCGCATTCCCTTTGACCTGCCCGAGGCCGAAGGCGATCTGGGGGCGGGATACCACACCGAATACAGCGGCATCCGGTTTTCGCTGTTCATGCTGGCGGAATACCTGGTGGTGGTGATGCTTGCGGCGCTGAACGTGCTGCTGTTCTTCGGCGGCTGGCAGGGCAGCCCGTTCTTCCTGCCGGACACCGTCTGGTTCCTGTTGAAGATCGGCTTCTTCGTCTGGGTGTTCATGTGGTTCCGCTTCACCTTCCCGCGCTACCGCTATGACCAGCTGATGGCAATCGGCTGGAAAGTGCTGCTGCCGCTGTCCCTGCTCAATATCCTGGTCAGCGGGATACTGATGCTATGATCCGGGGGTAAGACATTATGGCAAGAACATCAGTCAAAAAGGCGGGCTGGATCGGCAGGGTCTTCTTCCTCGACCTGCTGGCCGGGCTGCGGCTGACACTGCGCTACATGTTCTCCAAGACGGTGACGCACCGCTATCCCGACCATGAGAAATGGGTGCCCTACGAACGCCACCGCGGCCACCACTTCATCAAAACCAATGACGAAGGCGATGTGAACTGTGTCGCCTGCGAGCTTTGCTCGCAAATTTGCCCATGCGATTGCATCACCGTCATTCCCTATGAAAACGAAAAGGGCGACCGGCGCCCGAAGGTGTTTGATATCAACCTGGCGCGCTGCCTCTATTGCGGGCTGTGCGAAGATGCCTGTCCGGCGGACGCAATCAAACTAGGTCAAGAATATGAGGTCGCCTGCGACCACCGGCCCAAGCTTGTGGTGCATCTGGAGGATTTGGTGGCTGCACCGCGCAAGGCTGAGGACGGCGGCCAGGTGCGGCCAGCCCGGCTGGAGCCCGGCGGCAAGCGGCGGTCGGTGGCCACTGCGGCAGCCGGTGCTGAAAGCCACGACTGGTGGCAGCACATACGGAAGGGAAAGTGAAACGGATTTGAATGGGCGCGGCCCGGGAGGAAGGGAAGGGGCGGCACAGATAGAGGGGAAAGAAAATGTATGTCAAAGCGGTGTTGGGACAGAAGGGATATGAAACCTATTCAGTTGCGCCGGACGACAGTGTTTTGGCGGCTCTGCAATTGTTTAACGCAAACAAGGTTGGATTTGCGGTAGTCCGGGATGCAGCCGGCAAGGTGGTTGGCGGGATATCGGAGCGCGATATCTGCATTGCCCTGTCTGACCCGGAGGGGGCGGGCCGGAAATCCGCCGTGCGCGATGTGATGACCACAGACATCCTCACCTGCTCGCCGGACGACAATCTCATCAGGCTCATGGCTGTCATGACGGAAAAGAGAAACCGGCACATGCTGGTCTATGACGAGGAGAGCCTGCAAGGGGTCATCAGCATCGGTGATGTGGTGAAGCACCGCCTGGATGAGATCATGCGCGAGGAAGAAGAGCTTTTGAAATACATCGACGGCACCGGTTACAGCGTGTGATAGCAGCGGCGGCGGGCCGGAAGTAAGTTAAGAACGGGAGATAGTATTCAGGGAGGGCATTGATGGAACAGGCGTTTTTTCTGCTGCTCTCGGCGGTTGCGGTAGGGGCGGGGCTGCTTGTGGTCATTGCCCGGAACCCGATCCACAGCGCGCTGGCGCTGGTGGCCTGCCTGGTTCAGATTGCGGCGCTGTACGTGTTGCTGGGGGCGCCCTTCCTCGCGGTGATCCAGATTTTCGTCTACGTCGGTGCCGTCATGGTGCTGTTCCTGTTTGTCATCATGATGCTGGACGTGCGCAAGGAGGCCCAGGCCCGGTTCCTGCCCAAGGCGCTGCTGCCCGGCCTGATCGTGCTGGTGATCCTGGCCGGTGAGCTGATTTTCCTGCTGCTGCAAAGCGCCCGGCTGCACGCAGTCATGGGGCCGGGGCAGCCAGTCTCCGAACAGCCGCCTGTAGCGGATCTCAGCTTGCTGCTGTTCCAGGAGTACCTGCTGCCTTTTGAGGTGGCGTCTGTGATCCTGCTGGTCGCCCTGGTCGGGGCAGTGGTTCTGGCGCGCGGCGACGAGGCCGAAGAAATAGCGGCCCAGCGCAAGGCCCCGCGCGGGGCGGCCCGATGATCCCGGCGGCGTGGTATCTGATCCTGGCTGCGGTTCTGTTTGTGATCGGCGCCGCGGGCGTTCTGCTGCGCCGCAATGTTCTGATTGTGCTGATGTCGCTGGAGCTCATGCTGAACAGCGTGACCATCAACTTGGTTGCCTTTGGGCATGTGCTGCAGGACCTGCGCGGGCAGATCATCGCCATTTTCATCATTGCGATCACCGCGGCGGAGGTTGCGGTCGCGCTTGGCATTCTGGTCGCCTTGCTGCGCAACAACCACTCGCTGGAAGTGGATGAGCTAACGGTCTTGAAGGGGTGACGCGGTGGAGTTTCTTCTGTCCATCCGGCCGGTTCTGGCCATTGCCGTCAGCCTGGTGGCGGCAGCTCTGATCCTGTGGCTGCACCAGCGTCCCAACCTGCGGGATGCTGTATCGGTGGCCGCGGCAGTGTTGAAGTTCCTGATCGTGATTTCGATGGCGCCGCTGGTGCTGGCAGGCGGCACGCTGGAGCTCAACCTGTTTGAAATCCTGCCGGGGGTGGATTTTGCCTTCAGAGCGGACGCACTGGGGATGGTATTCGCCACCGTGTCCAGCTTGCTATGGATTTTCGCAGCGCTCTATTCGATCGGTTATATGCGCAGCCTGAACGAGCACGCGCAGACCCGGTTCTTTGCCGCCTTTGCTGTCTCGCTGTCGGCGGCAGTGGGCGGCGCCTTTGCTGCCAACCTTTTCACGCTGGTCATCTTCTATGAAGTGCTGAGCCTGGTCACTTACCCGCTGGTCTATCACAAGGAGGACGAGGAAAGCTGGGCCGGCAGCCGCCGCTATGTGGTGTATCTGATCGGCGCCTCGAAGTCGTTTCTGCTGGCGGCGCTTGCGCTGACCTATCAACTGGCCGGATCACTGGATTTCATGCCGCAGGGGCTGCTGGCCGCTTCCGGGGCGGAGGGCTGGCTGCTGAGCGTTGTCTATCTTTGCTACCTCGCCGGCTTCGCCAAGGCGGCAGTGATGCCGTTTCATGCCTGGCTGCCCGCAGCAATGGTTGCCCCCACCCCGGTCAGCGCACTGCTGCATGCGGTGGCGGTTGTGAAAATGGGTGTGTTCTGCATGCTACGGGTGATCTTCCACGTGATGGGCGTGGAACTGATGGGCAACCTGGGGTTGGGCATCGCCACCGCCTATTTGGTCTCCTTCACCATTGTGATGGCCTCCATCTATGCGCTGACCCGCGACGACCTGAAGGCGCGGCTGGCGTATTCCACGGTTAGCCAGCTTTCCTATATCATCTTGGGGGCGGTTCTGCTGACGCCGATGGCAGCAATTGGCGGCATTACCCATATCGCCGCCCATGCGTTTTCCAAGATCACGCTGTTCTTCTGTGCCGGGTCGATCTACTGCGCCTCGCACCGGCGCAAGATCAGCGACCTGGCAGGTATCGGACGGCGGCTGCCCTGGACCATGGCGGCGTTCTTCATCGGCTCGCTGGGCATGATCGGTATTCCGCCCTCGGGTGGGTTTGTCAGCAAGTGGTTTCTGGTGCTGGGGGCGGCAGGCGGGCAGGAAATGGTGTTCCTGACGGTGCTTCTAGTTAGCGCCGTACTGAATGCCGCCTATTTCCTTCCGGTCACCTTCACTGCGTTCTTTGAGCACGAAAAACCCGGCACCCCCGGCCTGGTGGCAATGCAGGAGGTGCGCGAGATTCCGATGGTGGCGGTGCCGCTGCTGATCACCGCGCTGCTTTCGCTGGCGCTGGGGCTGTACCCGGGGTTCTTCGTTGAGCTGGCACAGCTTGTGATGCGCGGGGCGGGGCGGTGATGATCGGTCGGCTGGTGAATTTCTTTGGTGGCGCGCGGTACAGGAGACTGCGCTGGCGAATGCTGCTGGCGGTGCTGGCGCTGATCCTCATCGCCGATCTGATGGTGCCGCGCCACCACACGGATCACTTCTGGGACGCCATCCCCGGCTGGGGCGCGGTGTTCGGATTTGCCAGCTGCGTAGCCATCATTTTCGTCAGCAAGTTCATCGGCCACAAAGGCCGCATCATGCAGGGCGAGGACTACTATGACTGAGTGGATGCACCCCGCGTTGCTGATGCTTCTGGGCGCACTGCTGCTGCCGCTCACACGCGGTACCGGGCAGAAGTTGCTGTCGCTGCTCGTGCCGCTACTGGTCCTTTACAGCGTCTCACAGTTGGTGCCAGGCACGTCCGGCGAAATCGCTTTCGCCGGAGTTGAGCTAGTGATGTTCCAGGCGGACAGGCTGTCGCTGGTCTTTGCCTGGGTCTTTGCCATCATGTCGGTGATCGGCAACCTTTATGCTTGGCATACCGAGGGCACCGGCCAGCGGGTGGCGGCCTTTCTTTATGCGGGCAGCGCCTTTGGGGTGGTCTTTGCCGGCGACTGGCTGACGCTGCTGATCGGCTGGGAAGTGATGGCATTTGCCTCCGCATATCTGATCTTTGCCTCCCGCAATGCCAAAGCGGTGGCGGCGGGGTTCCGCTATCTGCTGGTGCATGTGGCGGGCGGGGTGCTGCTGTTCGGCGGCATTGTCCTGCACGGGCTGCAGACTGGGTCCTGGCTGGTGGGGCCCTTGGACGCGGGGCAGGGGGGCTTGGCCTACTGGCTGATCCTGATCTCTTTCCTGATCAATGCTGCCGTGCCGCCGCTTAATGCCTGGCTGACCGATGCCTACCCCGAAGCCACCGTGACCGGCGCGGTGTTCCTCAGCGCCTTCACCACCAAAACTGCCGTTTACGTGCTGATCCGCAACTACCCGGGGGCTGAGATCCTGGTGGGGCTCGGTGTCGCCATGGCGCTTTACGGGGTGGTGTTCGCGGTGCTGGAAAACGACTGCCGCAGGCTGCTGGCCTATCACATCGTCAGCCAGGTGGGGTACATGGTGGCAGGCGTTGGCATCGGCACCGGGATGGCGCTGAACGGGGCCGCCAGCCATGCCTTTGCCCACATCCTTTACAAGGGGCTTTTGTTCATGGGGGCCGGAGCCGTGATCATGATGGCCGGGCGGCGCAAGCTGACCGAGCTGGGCGGGCTGTACCGGACGATGCCGCTGACCGTCGTTCTGTACATGATCGGTGCCTTTGCCATCTCGGCCTTCCCCCTGTTCAGCGGGTTTGTCAGCAAATCCATGGTGGTCTCCGCCGCCGCCGGAGATCACCGGGCCGCCGCGGCGCTGCTGCTGACCGTGGCATCCTCCGGCACTTTCCTGCACACCGGGCTGAAGCTGCCCTATTACATGTTCTTCGGAAAAGACAGCGGGCTGCGGCCGCCGGAGCCGCCGCTGAACATGCTGCTGGCGATGGGTATCGCCGCAGCCTTCTGCATTGGCATCGGGGTTTTTCCACAGATGCTTTATGACCTGCTGCCCTATCCGGTGGACTACCAGCCCTACACCGGCGTTCATGTGACTGAGAGCCTAGGGATCCTGATGTTCACACTCCTGGCCTTTGTGCTGCTATTGAAACATCTGGATCCGGAGGACACCATCAGCCTGGACACCGACTGGGTCTACCGGCGCGGCGCGGCGCTGTTCATGCGGTTGGCCAAGGGGCCGCTTCTGGTCTGGGAGCAGGTGCTGATCACCCTGGGCGACGGCGCCGGGCTGGGGCTGATGCACCGGCTGTCGCGGCTGAGCCTGCGGGCGGATCTGGGGGTGGTGGATGCGCTGGTCAATGGCGTGGCTGAAACCGCGCGCCAGGGCGGGCTGGTGCTGCGCCGGATGCAGACCGGCGTGGTGTCGCATTACGCCTTCTGGATCATTGCCGGGCTGATTGCAGTGCTCGGGCTACCGCTGATCGCCGGGATAGGTGCGCGATGAGCGGCCTGCCTGTCCTCAGCATCCTGATCCTGCTGCCCGCAGCGGGGGCAGTTGCGGTGCCGTTCCTGCGCAGCAGGGATGCCGTGCGCTGGTTTACCCTTCTGGTGTTGCTCGCAGATTTCCTGCTGGCAATCTGGATCCTCGCGGCCTTTGATCCGTCTTCCGCCGCAATGCAGTTCCGCGAGACCCGTATCTGGGTGCCCGCGCTGGACATGGGCTACCGGCTGGGCATCGACGGCATCAGCGTCTGGTTCGTGCTGCTGACCACGCTGCTGGGCTGGGTCTGCGTGCTGGCCTCCTGGCGTGCGATTGCCGAGCGGGTGAAGGAATTCATGACCTGCCTCCTGGCCATTCAGGCGATGATGGTCGGTGTATTCTGCGCCCTCGATCTGGTGCTGTTCTATGTGCTGTGGGAGGTGATGCTGGTGCCGATGTATTTGATCATCGGCATCTGGGGCGGCGGCAGCCGGGTTTATGCGGCGTTCAAGTTCTTTCTCTACACGCTAGCGGGCAGCCTGTTATTCCTGGTCGGCCTGCTGGCGCTGTATTTTGCCGGCGGGCGGACCTTTGACATGCTGGCGCTGATGGCGGTGGAGTATCCGTTTCGGTTGCAGGTCTGGGTGTTCCTGGCCTTCCTGGTCGCCTTCGCGGTCAAAGTCCCGATGGTGCCTGTGCATACCTGGCTGCCGGATGCCCATGTGCAGGCGCCGACGGCGGGCAGCATCATCCTGGCCGGCGTGCTGCTGAAAATGGGCGCCTACGGCTTCCTGCGCTTCTCGCTGCCGATGCTGCCGGATGCCTCGCAATACCTGGCGCCGCTGATGATTACCTTGTCGGCGGCCGCGATTGTTTACGGCGGGCTCCTGGCGCTGGCGCAGAGCGACATCAAGAAGCTGATCGCTTATTCCAGCGTCAGCCATATGGGGTTTGTCACGCTCGGGCTGTTCACCTTCGAGGTGAACGGCATGTCCGGCGCGGTGATCCAGATGTTCAATCACGGCATCACCACCGGCGCGCTGTTCCTGTTTGTCGGGCTGATCTACGAGCGGACCCATTCTCGCGAGATCGCCGCCTATGGCGGCATGATCAAGGCGGTGCCGCTGTTCGGGGTTCTGTTTGCCGCCTTCCTGCTGGCCTCGATGGCGGTGCCCGGTACCAATGGGTTCATCGGCGAGATCCTGGTGCTGGCTGGCACTTTCGGGGTCAGCGGCTGGGCCGGAACCGCCGGCGTTCTGGGCGCGCTGATCGGCGCAGCCTACCTCCTGGGCCTCTACCGGCAGGTGCTGCTGGGGCCGGTGAAAGTGCCGGAGGGCTCCGTGATGCAGGATCTTCGCCGCCGCGAGCTGGCCTGCGCGGCGCCGCTCTTGCTGTTCGTTTTCTGGTTCGGCCTTTATCCAAAGCCTTTCCTCACCATTCTGGAGCCGTCGTTGGACCATCTGATGACCCAGCTTGCGCCAGCAGGGGCGGTGCAATGAGGAGGGCGGCATGGAGATGACATCGGTCACCGCCTCAGTGCTGGCTTCCGGCCCTGAGATCATCATAATTCTGGCGGCCTGCACCGTGTTGATGCTGTCGCTGCTGCCGCACCCGAACCGCAGGCTGCTGGCCGGGCTGAGCCTGCTGATGATCGCCCTGGCGGCAGGCATGAGCTATGGGCTGGCCGCCACGCCTCAGACGGTTTACTCCGGCATGTTTGCAGTCGATCGGTTCTCAACGTATTTCAAGATGGTTCTCTATCTGGGAACGGCGCTCACGGTTCTGATGTCCGGCGGGTATCTGGCCACGGAAAGGGCGGTGAAGGGCGAATATTATGCCCTGCTGCTGTGTGCGCTGGCGGGCGCGATGATCATGGTGTCGGGCACCGACCTGGTGATCATCTATGTCGGGCTGGAGCTGCAAGCGCTGTCTGTCTACGTGCTGGTGGGGTTCCTGAAGACACATGGCCGGTCCAATGAGGCAGCTCTGAAATACGTCATCCTGGGCGCCTTTTCCTCGGGGCTTTTGCTGTTCGGCCTGTCGCTGTTCTATGGCCTCGCTGGCACCACACAGCTGCAGGCCCTGCAGGCGGCGCTTGCGCCCGGAGGAACGTCCAGCCCGCTGCTGGTGCTGGCGACCCTGTTCCTGGTGATCGGGCTTTTGTTTAAGATCGGCGCTGTGCCGTTCCACATGTGGATGCCGGACATCTACGAAGGCGCGCCGTCGCCCATCACCGGTTTCATGGCGGCGGTGGGCAAGGCGGCGGCTTTTGCCGTGGTGCTGCGCATACTGATGCTGGATCTGGTGGTGCTCGATCCGGTCTGGCGATCCAGCGTGGCGGTAGTTGCGGTGCTGACCATGGCCACCGGCAGCCTGGCCGCGCTGGTGCAGGACAACATAAAGCGGATGCTGGCCTACTCCGCGGTTGCGCACGCGGGGTTCCTGATGCTGGGGCTGATTGCCGGCGGCACCGGCGGCCTGGCCAGCGTGATGCTGTATCTTCTGATTTACACCTTCATGACGCTGGGCCTGTTTGCGGTCGTCATTCTGCTGAACAAGGGCGCGGAACTGGGGGAGCCGATTTCAGCCTTTGCCGGGCTGGCGCGCAGCCATGCCGGGCTGTCGGCGATGGCGCTGGTGTTTCTGTTTTCGCTGGCGGGCATTCCGCCTACGGGTGGCTTTTTCGCCAAATTCTATGTGCTGATGGCGCTGATCGAGGCGGGCAATGCGGCGCTGGCGGTGATCGCGGTGCTGTTCAGCGCAGTGGCGGCATGGTTCTACCTGCGCATCATCATGCTCATGTACATGCAGGAGGCTGCGGAACCGGCGAAAATCCGGATATCCCCGGCGATGCAACTGGTGCTGCTGATAGCCCTTGCCGGCACCCTTCTGACCGGAGTCCTTCCGGCCTGGTTCCTGGGCGCGGCGCAGGCGGCCGCGGCGGCTGGCCTTGGTTGATAAGGCCCTTTGGTGTACTATTGTTGCATGAATGGCACAGCTGAACGGGCGCTACGCGCTCACTAGGCCAGAGGAGGAGAGGACAGGGTCAAACCACAAGGAAAAACAGCAATGCCTATCGATTTTCTTCCTGTGTTTCTGATGGTTGCCGTGGTGGTCGCACTTTCGGTCTTCATCCTGACTCTGTCGCGGCTGATCCGGCCAGCCAATCCTTACCCGGAAAAGAACCGCCCCTACGAATGCGGCGTTGATCATGTCGGCGAGGCGTCGGGGGGGCTGTTCAAAGTTCAGTATTTCGTGATCGCAATTCTCTTTGTCGTGTTCGACGTCGAGACCATGTTCCTGTTTCCCTGGGCAGTGGTCCTCACCGACCTCGGGCTGTTCGGCTATATCGAGATGTTCGTGTTCATAATGCTGCTGCTGGTCGGCTTTGCCTATGCCTGGATAAAAGGAGCTCTGGAATGGGTGTCCTGACCAACCGTTTCCAAGACAGCGTGTTCTTCACCACCTCGGACAACATCATCAACTGGAGCCGTAAGTCGTCGCTCTGGCCGCAGACCTTTGGTATTGCCTGCTGCGCGATCGAGATGATCTCGGCCGGCTGTTCCCGTTACGATCTGGACCGCTTCGGGGTGGTTTTCCGGCCCTCGCCGCGGCAGTCCGATGTGATGATCGTGGCCGGCACGGTGACCCGGAAAATGGCGCCGATTGTCCGCCGCCTGTACGATCAGATGGCCGAGCCGCGCTATGTCATCGCCATGGGCACCTGCGCCATCTCTGGCGGGGTCTACAACACTTATGCGGTGGTGCAGGGTGTCGACTGCATCATCCCGGTGGACATTCACGTGGCCGGGTGCCCGCCGCGCCCGGAGGCGCTGCTGCACGGCTTCCTGCAGCTGCAGGACAAGATCACCGGAACGCGGGTGCTACGCGCGGAAGAGCC
This sequence comes from Leisingera sp. ANG49, assembly GCF_059694505.1. NCBI lineage: Bacteria > Pseudomonadati > Pseudomonadota > Alphaproteobacteria > Rhodobacterales > Roseobacteraceae > Leisingera > Leisingera sp. ANG49. Next base: position 6,549 of record NZ_JCATZN010000012.1, on the reverse strand, counting down.
GGAAACGCTGCCGTCTCCGGAAGGGGCGTGACGATGGCCGCAGAGGTTCCCCTGGCAAAGGTGCTGGAGCGGTTCGGCGGAAAAGTGGAGCTGGATGAAACCGCCACCGACATGCCGTGCCTGTTCGTGCCGGCCGACGAACTGGTGGAGCTGTGTCTGTTCCTGCGGGACGATGCAGAGCTGCAGTTCAATTTTCTCTCCGATATCTGCGGCGTGGATTTCCACCCCGAGACCCCGCGCTTCATTCTGGTCTATCACCTGGTGTCCATTCCCAACCATTGGCGCCTGCGGCTGAAATGCCGCCTTTTCGACCCGCCAGCAGCTCCGACCATCACTCCGGTCTGGACCACCGCGAACTGGCATGAGCGGGAAGCCTACGACATGTACGGCATCATCTTTGACGGGCACCCGGACCTGCGGCGGCTTTACATGTGGGACGAATTCGACGGATTCCCGATGCGGCGGGATTTTCCGCTGCGCGGGTACAAGGACAACTACAACCCACTGGGCGCAACCCGGTGTGACGGCGGAGGGGGGGCATGACCGAAGTCACCACCCTGCAGGAAACCAAAACAGGCAGCGGCTATGCCCGTGAGGTCTTGATGAACCTTGGCCCGCAGCACCCCAGCACCCACGGCGTGCTGCGGCTGCTGCTGCAGATGGACGGCGAGATTGTCGAGCGGATCGAACCGCATATCGGCCTCTTGCACCGGGGCACGGAAAAGCTGTTCGAAAGCTTCACCTACACCCAGATATTCCCGCTGACTGACCGGCTGGACTACCTCTGCCCGCCGTCGAACAACCTTGGCTATGCGCTGGCGGTGGAGGCGCTGCTGGGGATCGAGGCGCCCATCCGCGCCCAGTACATCCGGGTGATCATGGCTGAACTCGCGCGCATTTCCGGCCATCTGCTGATCACCGGCGCGCTGCCGATGGATGTCGGCGCGATGACCTCGCTGCTGTACACAATGCGCGACCGGGAAATGGTGCTGGACCTGATGGAGATGATCAGCGGGGTGCGGATGCACACGTCCTTTGTCCGCGTCGGCGGCGTCCGTGAGGACCTGCCGGAGGGCTGTGAGGCGCGGACCCTGGAGTTCTGCGACATCTTCGCGGACCGGATTTCAGATTATGAAACCCTGCTGAAGAACAACCGGATTTTCCTCGCCCGGGTGGAGAACATCGGCAATATCGCCGCCGAGGATGCCATTGCCCTCGGCCTGACCGGACCCAACCTGCGCGCCTCCGGCGTGGATTGGGACCTGCGCCGCGATGCGCCTTATGAAATTTACGACCGGCTGGAGTTCAACGTGATCACCCGCAAGGACGGCGATTGTTACGACCGCTGGAAATGCCGATTGGACGAGATGCGCGAAAGCCTGCGGATGATCCGGCAATGCGTTGAGCAGATGCCTAAGGGCGATTTCCTGGTTGATGATCCGAAAATCGCCTTCCCGGTCGACAAGGATCTGCTGGCCCATTCGATGGAAACCCATATCCATCACTTCGAATTGGCCGCCTATGGCTTCAAAGTCCCGAAGGGCGAGGTCTACACCGCGATCGAGGCGCCGAAGGGCGAACTGGGTTATTACCTGATCTCCGACGGCAGCGAAAAACCCTTCCGGCTGAAGGTGCGCTCGCCTTCCTTCGTCAACCTGCAGGCCCTGACCGAACGCACCACCAACGTGAAATACCTGGCTGATGTGATTGCCATGCTCGGCAGCCTGGATCCGGTGATGGGGGAGGTCGACAAATGAGCGATGACCGCACCGTTGCCGGGATCAAAACCGCGCTGGCTGCCCAAGTGCAGGAAGCCGCGGCGCGCTATCCCGCAAACCGCAGCGCGATCATGCCCGCGCTTGAGCTCGCCCAAACGAAATTCGGGAGCGTCGATGGCACAACCTATCGGGCCATTGCGGAGCTGCTGGATGTCCCGGAAATCTGGGTGTTTGAAGTGGCAAGTTTCTACACGCTGTTCGACAGGGCGGAGTCAGGGCGCTATCACCTGCGCCTTTGCACCAACATCTCCTGCATGCTGCGTGGGGCGGAGGAGATGCTGCTAGAGCTGCAGCGCCATCTGGCGGTGCAGGATGGCGGCACCACCGCCGACAGGCTGTTCAGCCTGAGCGGCGTGGAATGCCTGGGCGCCTGTGACAAGGCGCCGGTGCTGATGGTCAACGAGGACTACATCGAAGACATCACTCCGGCCAAATTGGAGGTCCTGCTGGCGGCCCTCAAACGGGAAGCGCAGGAGCAGTCGGCAGAGGAGGGCGCGGCATGAGCGATCTGGTCCTTCTTCGTAACATTCAGAACCCTGAGGCGCCGGAGGTGGCCGTCTATGAAAGCACTGGCGGTTACGAGGGCCTGCGGATTGTGCTGCGCGGCTATGCGCCGGATCAGGTGGTCGAGGCCGTGAAATCCTCAAGCCTGCGTGGACGCGGCGGGGCGGGGTTTCCCACCGGCCTGAAATGGAGCTTTGTGCCCAAGGACAGCGGCAAGCCGCATTACCTGTGCTGCAACGCGGACGAGGGTGAGCCAGGCACCTTCAAAGATCGGATCCTGATGGAACGTGACCCGCACCAGCTGATAGAGGGCATAGTCATCGCCGCTTATGCCATCGGGGCCAACACTGCCTATCTATACATTCGCGGCGAATACGGGCTCTCGATCCGGCGATGCGAACAAGCCATCGCCGAAGCCTATGCCAAGGGATATCTCGGCAAGGATATCCTTAGCAGCGGCTTTGATCTGGACATTCACATCCATAAGGGGGCCGGCGCCTACATCTGCGGTGAGGAAACCGCGCTCTTGGAATCGATCGAGGGCAAGCGCGGTCAGCCGAAACTGAAGCCACCATTCCCGGCGGTAGCGGGCCTCTACGAGTGCCCGACGGTGGTCAACAACGTGGAAACGCTGGCCTGCCTGCCGCATCTGTTCCGCCGCGGGGTGGAGTGGTTCACCTCGATGGGGCCTAAAGACGGGCCGGGGCCCAAGCTGTTCTGTTTCAGCGGCCATGTGAAGAAACCCGGCGTCTATGAAGCGCCGATGGGGTTGCCTCTGGGAGAGATGCTGGAGGTCTATGGCGGCGGCGCGCTCAGCGGCCGCTTCAAGGCAGCGATCCCGGGCGGCGTGTCGGCGCCAATGTTCCCGGAGAACGGTTTCGATGTGAAGATGGACTTCAGCTCCTTGGGGGAGGCAGGCAGTATGCTGGGGTCTGCCGGGGTGATCGGCCTGGATGAGAGTGCGTCAATCCCGCGCGTGGCGCGGCGCATTACAGAGTTCTTCAGCCATGAAAGCTGCGGAAAATGCACCCCCTGCCGTGAAGGTTTGACTTGGGCCGCCAAGATCCTGCGCCGGATTGAGGCCGGCGAGGGCTCGCCCGGCGATGTGGAGCAGCTTGAAATGCTTTGCGGCAGCATCTTCGGCAAATCCTTTTGCGCGCTTGGCGATGGCGCTGTCTGGTCCTTGGGAGCGGCGCTCAAGCATTTCCGGCATGAGTTCGAGGCGCTGATCCCGGCGCAGGCACAGCCGGTGCAGGAGATGCGGCTATGGTGAGCTTCACACTGGACGGGCGGGAAATGCAGGTCGAGCCCGGCACCACCATCCTGCAAGCCGCTCGCTCAGTGGAGATCGAAATACCCACCTTCTGCTATCAGGAACGCCTGTCAATCTCAGCCTCCTGCCGGATGTGCCTGGTCGAGATTGAGGGCCGCGGCAAGCTGGAGCCCTCCTGCGCCACCGCGGTGGCCGAAGGCATGGTGGTGCACAGCCACTCGGACCAGGTTGTGGAGACACGAGAGGACATGCTGGAGATCCTGCTCGCAAATCACCCGCTGGACTGCCCGGTCTGTGACAAGGGCGGCGAATGCGAATTGCAGGATACGGTGTTCGAATACGGTCGCGGCAGCTCGCGCTTGCGCGACCCGAAACGGGTGTTCCGCGAGCGGGACATCGAGCTTAATCAGGTGATCGTCTTCAACGCCAACCGCTGCATCCAGTGCCAGCGCTGCGTGCGCATGTGCGAGGAAATCGTCGGTGACGTGGCTTTGGGCACCGCCGAGCGCGGGCTGGATTCGGAAATCACCGGCACCGGCAACAGTCTGAAGGACTGCAGTCATTGCGGCAACTGCATCGAGGTTTGCCCGGTGGGCGCGCTGATGAGCATCCCCTACCGCTACAAGGCGCGCCCCTGGGACATGCAGAAGACCGAAACAATCTGCAGCATGTGCGGCACCGGCTGCAGCATGACGGTGGAGTCACGCGACGGTGAATTCAAACGAGTGAAAAGCCGCTTTGATACCGGGATCAATGGAGAACTGCTGTGTGCCAAGGGCCGGTTCGGTTTTGACGCCATCGGCGGCGGTACCCGCATCCTTGAGCCGATGATCAGGAAGAACGGCAGCCTGGCGCCGGCCAGCTGGGCCGAAGCAATCGGCTTCATCGCCGCAAAGGCCCGCGAAGCCCGGGAGCAGGGCGGCCGCATCCAGGGTCAGATTTCTCCGCGACAGACCAATGAGACCGCGTTCATGTTTCAGCGGCTGGTGCGGCAGGTCTTCAGCTCCCAGGATATTCGCTCCAGCAGCCGCTTCAGCGGTTTGCAGGCTGAAGGGGCAATTGCGGCTCTGGCGCAGACCGCCGGGGGGCTTGCGGACCGCAGGCCGTTGGAGAGCCTTCTGAAAGCGGACTGCATTTTCGTGCTGGGGTCGAATGTGACCGATGAAAACCCGGTAAGCGGCTATCTGATCCGCGCGGCGCTGGCGGAGGCTGGCAGGCGGCTGCTGGTGGCATCCTCCAGACCTTGCGGCCTGGACAGGATCGCGGCCGCACAGCTGCGTCTGCTGCCGGGCCGGGAGGCGCATCTTCTGGCGCTGCTGGCGGCAGGCGGGCAGGAGATGGAGGACCGCGCCCTGGCCGGGTTTGCAGCCGCCGCAAAACCGGTTCTGGCAGACTCGGAGAGTATTGCCTTGCTGGTTGGAAGTGAATTCCTGCGCACCGCCGCAGTTGCCGAAACCCTTCAATGGATAACCTATGCGGTTGCCCACTACGCAGGCCTGGGCAAGGCAGTGCAGCTGCAGTTCCTGTTCGACCGGCCCAACCAGCTGGGCCTGTGGGATTTGGGCTGCTTGACGGGTGTACTGCCGGGCTGGCGGCTTGGCGGGGGCGCCGCGGCCGCAGCGGATGAGGCACCGGGGCTGCTGTATGTCCTGGGCGCGGATCCGGCCCGCAACTGGCCGGACGGCGGACCAGGGGACAGGGGCGGGCGGCGGACCGGCTGCCTGGTTGTGCATGGGCCGTATATGAACGCCACGGCGGAACTGGCGGATGTGCTGTTGCCCGCCCCGTCATGTGGCGAGGAAGACGGTACCTTCACCAGCAACGAAGGGCGGGTGCAGCAGGTGCAGGCGGTCAAGACCGCTGGCTATGCCGGACCGGTGCCGCGGCAGGTGTTCAGTCAGATTGCCCAAGCCATGGGTGAGGATCTGCAACCGGTTGCGGTAGAACCGGTTCAGGCCGCGATTGCAGCGGAGGTGCCGGGATTTGGGATGTTCACGGCGGACGGGGCACCTGAAATCTCTGCGGAGGCGGTACGGGCACCTGCCTTGCCGCCTTTACCTGCTGACGAAGTTAGCCTGGGACAGGAACGCTATCTTGTTACTGGCGACGGCCTGTTCCACTCGGGCCAACTGTCAACCCGTTCGGAGTGTCTGTCCTCACTTAGCGGCGGACCCTATGTGGAGTTGAATCCGGGAGAAGGCCATGATCAGGCCGCAGGTGCGCTGTCAGCACGGATCTCGCGCAAAGGGGCGAGCTTTACTGCACCGCTGAAAATCAACACCGCTTTTGATGACAAGACTGTTTTTATTCCGGAATGCTATCTGGCGAAAGGCGGCAATAATCTGCTTGCAGATGCCGGCTACCCGCCAAAGGTGACGGTGGAAGTATCATCTCTGACAGATTGAGTGTGAGAGTACCTTCAAGTGCGAAAAGGCGGCATGCACTTTACATCACCGCTGAGAGCAGCGAAAAGTTTTAGAGGTAGTTAATATGCCCTGCTCTTATCTCTAATATGTTTCCGGGTCACATCTGACAAGTATCGCCGCCAGAGCCGGATTGGCTAGGGGCAGGGTTCATAACCAGTAGATGGCGACTGCGGCGAGAGCGATGGCGGATAGGAAGACCTTGGGGCAGCGATCATGGCGTGTCGCCACACGCCGCCAGTCCTTGAGCCTGCCGAACATGATCACGAGGCGGTTGCGCCGTTTGTATCGGCGCTTGTCGTTTTTGACCAGGGTCTTGCGTTGCTTTCTGTCGGGGATGCAGGCGCGTATCCCTTTGTCTTTCAATGCGTTCCTGAACCAGTCGGCGTCGTACCCGCGATCCCCGAACAACCAGTCGACATTGGGCAAACTGCTCAGCAATGCCCGGGCACCAAAGTAGTCGCTGACCTGCGCGGCGGTGACAAACAGATTGAGGGGCGTCCCTGGCTGTTGCAGATGGCATGGAGTTTGGTGCTCAGCCGGCCTTGGTCCGGCCGAACAGGCGTCCACG
>NZ_JCATZN010000011.1:0-71585 GCF_059694505.1 Leisingera sp. ANG49 | reverse complement strand
CCCGCCCGCGTTTGCCGTGCCGCGATAGGTCCGCTTCGACCAAATGTTTCGCGCGCGAAACATTTGGTCCGAAGCGGACCTATCTTGCCGCCTGCCACCGCCCCGCGCGCGGCCGCTGCAAAAAACCGGTTCCGGCCCTGTCCGGCGGCGTATATCCTTCTAAGCTCATGACAACGGCGGCATCCAAGCGGCCGGCAGGGGATTGGGGAAAGGGCATTCCATGCGCATTGCAATGATTGGCACCGGCTATGTCGGACTGGTGTCGGGCGTCTGTTTTTCGGATTTCGGCCATGATGTGATCTGCGTCGACAAGGACGCGGATAAAATCACCCGGCTGAACCGGGGCGAGGTGCCGATCTACGAGCCCGGCCTGGATCAGCTGATGGAGAAGAACGTGGCCGCCGGCCGCCTCAGCTTCACCGATGATCTGGCGGCCGCGGTGGACGGGGCAGAGGCAGTGTTCATCGCCGTCGGCACCCCGACCCGGCGCGGCGACGGCCATGCCGACCTCACCTATGTGATGGCCGCGGCAGAGGAGATCGCCGGGGCGCTGACGGGCTATGCGGTGGTGGTGACCAAATCCACCGTGCCGGTGGGCACCAACCGGCAGGTGAAGCAGGTGATCTCCAAGGCCAATCCCAAGGCCGGTTTCGACGTTGCCTCCAACCCCGAATTCCTGCGCGAGGGCGCCGCGATCGAGGATTTCATGAAGCCCGACCGGGTGGTGGTCGGCGTCCAGAACGAGCGCGCGGCGGAGGTGATGGCGGAGATCTACAGACCCCTCTATCTGCGCGACTTCCCGATCCTGACCACCGACCTGGAATCGGCGGAACTGATCAAATACGCGGCCAATGCGTTTCTGGCCGCCAAGATCACCTTCATCAATGAAATCGCCGGCCTCTGCGAGCGGGTAGGGGCGGACGTCAAGGAAGTCTCCCGCGGCATCGGCTTTGACGGGCGGATCGGCAACAAGTTCCTGCATGCGGGGCCGGGCTACGGCGGATCGTGCTTCCCCAAGGACACCGCGGCATTGGCGCGGATCGGCCAGGACCATGCCTTCCCGCTGCGCATTACGGAAACCGTGATGCGGGTCAATGACGAGGTGAAGCTGCGGATGGTGGAGAAGCTGCGCGATGCCTGCGACGGCTCGTTCAACGGCAAAACCATCGCGGTGCTGGGCGTCACCTTCAAGCCCAACACCGATGACATGCGCGAGGCGCCGAGCCTGACCATTGTGCCCGCTTTGGTGGGCGGCGGCGCCAAGGTCCGGGTGGTGGATCCGCAGGGCCGGACCGAGGGCGAGGCGCTCCTGCCCGGGATCAAGTGGATGGACGACCCCTATCAGGCGGTGAGACAAGCCGACCTGGTGGTGCTCTTGACCGAGTGGAACGAGTTCCGCGCCCTGGATCTGAAAAAACTGGCCCGCAAGATGCAGACCCCGCGGATGGCGGACCTGCGCAATATCTACTCTGACAAATCCGCCAAACGGGCGGGTTTCGAGACTTACACCTCAGTGGGGCGGGGGGATGCAAAATAAGTCCGGTTCGGACCAAATGTTTCGCGCGCGAAACATTTGGTCAATCGTGCTGACCTAATATCAGGCTCTAACAGGGCAAGAAGAAGGGCGCGGTTTCCGCGCCCTTTGCTGTTTTATCAGAGTCCGATCAGAGCTTTTTCAGCCAGGCCTGCAGTTCCTTCACCAGCGCGGCGCTGACCGCCTCGCCGCTGATTTCGATCTTCTGCTCGCTGGGGGTATAGGCCAGCCGCACGCCGCGGGGGGCGGGCAGGGAGATCCGCTCGCCCGGCATCGCAGCGTCCCAATCGCCTGTGCCGCGCACCCGCGGGGCGCTGACCAGCGGCGGAACCGGTGCCTTGGGCGCAGGCGCTGCCGCCGCAGGTTCATAGGCCGGGGCAGGGGGCATATCAGGCTCTAACTTGGGAGTTGCCTTCACGCCGCCCTCTGTCAGCCGGGTCAGCACCTCCAGCTCTGCCTCCGGGCTGCTGCGGTCGGCGGCCTGCAGCGCGGTCGTGGCGCGGGCGGCAAAGCCCTCATCCGCCTCGATCCCGCGCACCAGGGCAAGGCCCAGCTTCTCGCTGATGGCGGTGGGGTAGAACAGCACCGCATCCAGGGCTTCCACCAGGGTGACGAAGCTGCCGATCTTGGAGCGCTTGGCGCGGGTGGCATTGCCGAACAGCGCCTGCAGCGCGTATTTGCGGCGGGTGAAGACGCCTTCCTTACAGGCGCGCACCGCAATCCGGGCGCGCTCGTAATGGGAGAGGTTCACCCGGATCTCGTTTTCCTCGACCATCGCCACATAGGCCTCTTCGGCGCTGTCGGGCTTGATCACCAGCGCCTTCAACGTGGCGAACTGCGGGTCTGATGTTTCCTCATAGAGCCTGCGCAGCGCGGTCAGGCGGCGCCAGCCGGAGATGAGGCCATGGGTGCGGCCGCCGAATGTATCCTCCAGCGGCACCACTTCCGCCGGGGTCTGCTGGCCGCGGGCGCGGATCGACTCGATCAGCGATTGCAGCTCTTCCTCGTCCTGCTCGATACGGTCGCGCACCAGGTGGTTTTCGTCGATCGCCGCCAGCGGCAGTTCCTCGATCATCAGCCCCTTGGCGCGGGCGTTTTCCAGGACGCCGCTGAGTTCCTGCAGCGCCGCCTGGGCAGAGGCATCGGACGCCACCTGGGCAATCGGCGCGGCCCCCACGCTGGAGGGGGTGCCAAGCGCCGGTTTGCCGGCAGGCGCCGCTGACAGGTAATCACTTTGCGCCGGGGAAAGCCGTTTGCGTTTTGCCATGATCCTCGTGCCTCTTTCCGGTTGGGGTGCTCACTCTACCCCAAATCTCTTGTTAGGGCCTTAGCCCGCCGCGCGCTGTTCGGCCTCTTGATGCAACACCTCGCGCCGCCAGACGCCGATCAAGAGCTTCTTGAAGGCGGCATAGGTCTCGTCAAAGGTCTCGCGGCCGCGCGCATAGGTCTCGCGGTTGAAGTCGCGGTAGTCGGCCTCGTAGATGCCGCTCACCTGCTCCCCCGCCTGGCCGATCAGCGCGGTGAAATCCTGCTTATGGGGGCTGAGCACCCGGCCCATGTAGGCCTGCATGAGTGCGGCCAGCTCGCCCTGCTGGGCGCCGTCGTAGCGGGTGATGACGGCGCGCACCGCATCCCATTCGAAACTGATCCCCGGCCGGCCCAGGGCGCGGGCGGCCAGGTTCTCGCCCTCCTCAATGCTGGCGAAGGTGGAATGCAGCATGTCGAAGAAGCGCCCCGTCGAGTCGAACTCCAGGAAGGACGCGCCCATCGGCACCAGCAGGATGTCGGCAGCGGACAGCCCGTTGATGGTCAGGTAGCCAAGCGCCGGCGGGGTGTCGATGAAGATCACGTCGTACTGGTCCAAGACCCCGTCGGCCTCCAGCCGCTCTGTCAGCGCATCCCACAGTTTCCAGCTGCGTGCCGCCATCCGCCAGACCGGGATCTGGAACTCCGCCCAGTAGAGGTTCAGCTGGGCGCCGATCAGGTCGATGTTGGGCCAATGGGTTTTCTGAATGACGTCCTGCGCCGTCATCTCCATTGCTGCGTCCAGCGCCTCGTCCAGCGGCTGCGGGGCATCGCCGCGGTCGAGGCGGCGCTGGTTCTCAAGCCGCAGATGCTCGCCGTAGTGGCGCGCCAGCAGCGGGAAGGCGGTCTGCCATTCATCCTCCACCTTGCCGCCGAAGATCGAGGTCATGGACCCTTGGGAATCCAGATCAATCACCAGCACCTTGTAGCCGTCGAGCGCCGCCGACATCGCCAGATGCGCCGCGGTCGAGGTCTTGCCGACGCCGCCCTTGAAGTTGGCCACCGCCACCATTTTGGCGGGCAGCCCTGCGGGACGGTAGGGGGTGTAGTCCTTGGCCTTGGACCCTTGCGCGGCAAAGAAGGCCCGCAGACGCAGCACCTCATCCAGGGTGAACCATTTGGCGCCGCCTTCGGTCTCACTGCGGCCCTGGGGCAGATCGGGGTTGGCCTTCAGCACCCGGCGGAAATGGGCCTGGGCGACCGGGATCAGGTAGCGGGTGATCTCCCAGGTGGAGAACAGGCGCAGCTCCTTGCGGCCTTCCTCGTTCATGCCGCGGCTGGCGAGGTCGGCGCGCCCTTGCGCGCAGGCGCTTGCGATCTCCGCAAAGCCCGCGGTGCTGGTGGGGCTGTCCAGCTCCGCCAATGCGGCGTCCGGGTCGATGCTGAAATAGGGGGGAAGGCTTGCGTTCGCCTTGTGGATATCTCTGGCCATGAGAGTGCTGCCTGCTGTCGATGGGCCTTCTTGGCCCCGTCCTGTGAAGTACTGCTGTTATGACTCTGCAGCCCTGATGTGCTGCCTTTTTGCCAGAATACCCAAAAACACGGCACATGGAAGAAAAATGCGCATCCCTTTTGATTTTTCTAAGCAAATCCGGCGGTTGCGGCAGGGGAAAGCGGGGGTGTCCGGGCAGGTGCAAAAAAATCTGCCCTGTTAAATATGGGTTATTTATTAGTTACAGGGCAGAGGTGACTCGCGCAAAGCCCTTTTTTCATTGGCGATCGGGGCCGGATTCCGGGGGAACGCGACTCTGAAACCCCGTTGAAATGACTCCGAACCCCCGAACAGATGATTCCGAACCCCCGTTGCGGGGGCATGTGGATAACCCTAGGGTGAGTGTAATCAAAACCACGATAAACGAGTCGGACGGGATCAGCAGAATTCCGGCGGCGTGCAGAGCAGATACGGGCAGGCAGATGGCAGCAGAGCTGACAGCGGGAGCGATTCCGCCAGAGGGGCAGGGGGACTTTTTCCTCTGCGATATCTTCGGGGCGATCCCCAAGAACGACCTGGCGTCGATGGAGCATCCGCTGTTCTCGCTGGGCACCCGGCCGGACCGGCGCATTCTGAACTACCAGCATAACGGCGCCGAGATCACCGTGACCCCTTCGGTCAAGGGGCTGGCGACGATCCACGACAAGGACATCCTGATCTTCTGCATCAGCCAGCTGATGGCGGCGCTGAATGCCGGGCGGCAGGTGAGCCGGGTGCTGCATCTGAAGGCGCATGACCTGCTGGTGGCCTGCAACCGCGAAACCTCCGGCGATGCCTACCGGCGCCTGCGCGAGGCGTTCGAGCGGCTGGCGGGCACCCGCATCACCACCAATATCGTGACCGGCGGCCAGGAGGTGACCACCGGCTTCGGCCTCATTGAGAAATGGGAGATCGTGCGCAAGGCGCCGGCCGGCAAGAAAGGCGCGGGCAAGATGGTCAGCGTCGCGGTGACGCTTTCGGACTGGCTGTACCGGGCGGTGCTGTCGAAATCGGTGCTGACGCTCAGCCGCGATTATTTCCGGCTGCGCAAACCTTTGGAGCGGCGGATCTACGAGCTGGCGCGCAAGCATTGCGGGCGGCAGAACAGCTGGCAGGTCTCGGTGGAGACGCTGCTGAAGAAATCCGGCTCGGCTTCGCCCCGCCGGGTGTTCCGCAAGATGATCCGCGACATGATTGAGGCGCAGCCGCTGCCCGATTACGCGCTGGAGGAGCTGGAGGGCGATGTGATCCGGTTTTCCCAGAAGGCGGCGGTCACGGAAGCGGTGCTCAACGCGCCGCAGCTGAAGCCCGCGACGCTGGAGGAGGCGCGCGCGCTGATCCCGGGCGCCGATGCCTATGCGCTGGAGGCGGAATGGCGCGCCATGTGGCTGCGCTCCGGCAGCCCGCGGCTCAGAATGCCCGATGCGGCCTTCCTGGGCTGGGTCCGCAAACGCGCCGCGGAATAGGCGGCGGCTGGCTTTCGGGCCTCCGGGGTTTCATCTTTCCATAAATACTCATTTTGCCGGGGGCTGCTGGGCGCTGCCTTTGCCTGGAAAGGCGGGCTGTATCCTCTCAGAAAAAGGTCAGCACGATTGACCAAATGTTTCGCGTGCGAAACATTTGGTCCGGTCCGGACCTACTCCGGGAGGCGGGCCCGGGCGGCGAGTCCGGGCGGCGGGTTCGGGACCGGGGGGCTGGGGGCGGAACGGGACAGGCCCGCCCCGGCGCATGGCCGGAGCGGGCCCGGTCAGGCGGGCGGCCCTCCCCCCTGGGCCGCTGCCTTTCCTGCCGCCGCCCGGGCTGCGGACGGCGGGTGCCGGGGTGCCCTGCGTCAGGTCTCGCCTTCTTTCAGCGCCTTGGACATGCTGGCGAGCACCGGGCTGATCAGATAGTTGGCCAGGGTCTGGCGGCCGGTTTCGATCATCGCCTGGGCCGGCATGCCGGGCAGGGTTTTCACATTGGGCAGGGCGGCCAGCTCCGCGTCCTTGATGCGGATATGCACCGGGTAATAGGTCTGGCCGGTGGCCCGGTCGGTGCTGGTGCCGGCCGCGACCATCACCACTTCGCCGGTGACCGGCGGGGTGGAGCGGAAGCTGTAGGCGGTCAGCGACACCCGCGCCAGGCTGCCCATCGAGACCTCGTCGATGTCCTCCACCGCGACCCGGGTTTCCACCAGGAGGCCGGCATCCTCGGGCATCAGCTCCAAGAGGGTGCGGCCGGGATCGACCACCTGGCCCAGGGTGTTGACAGCGAGTCCGACCACCCGGCCGCCGCGCGGCGCGCGGATGGTCAGCCGCTCGGCCACATCGCGGGTGGCCTCCAGCCGCTGGTTCAGGTCGAGGATCTGCTCCTGCACCTCCTGGCTCTGGGCGGCGATCCGCGCCACCCGGTCGCGGCCGGTCTGCAGCAGCCGCTCCTCCATTTCGCCGATCTGCTCCAGCACGTTGCCGCGGTCGCTTTCCAGCGCCCCCAGGGTGCCCAGCAGGTCGCTTTGCTGCATCTGCCGCTGGCTGATGCGGGTTTTCGGCACCAGGCCCTTTTCGAACAGCCCGGTCAGATCCGCCAGCTCCGCCTGCACCAGGGCCAGCTGCTCCTCGGTGGCCCGGATGCGGGCATCGCGGCCCTTGAGCTGGTCGCCCAGCTGGGTGATGCGGCCCTGGATGATCTCCATCTGGCCGTCATAGAGCGCCCGGTTGGAGGCCAGCAGGTCCTGCTGCACCGCCACCAGCCGCGCCAGTTCCGGCGCCGCGGCAATCAGCTGCTCCAGCTCGGCGCCGGGGCGCAGCGTTTCGGCCTCCGCCAGGTCGGCCTCCAGTCGCGCCTGCTGCGCCAGGGCGCTGGCCAGCTGGGTGTTCAGGATCGCCAGCTGCGCCTCCACCCGGCGGCCGTCGAGCCGGGCGATCACCTGGCCTTCGCGGACGCGGTCGCCCTCGGCGACGTTCAGCTCGCGCAGGATGCCGCCTTCGAAATGCTGCACCGCCAGCCGGTCGCCGGCCACGTTGAAGCTGCCGCCGGCCACCACCGCGCTGGTCAGCTCCGCCCGGGTGGACCAGAACACCAGCCCGCCGAACAGGCCGAAGCCGCAGACCACCAGCCACAGCACCAGCTGGCGCACCCGGGTGGGCGGCCGCTTGGGCAGCGGGATGTCGTGGCTGCCGCCCGCGGGCATCAGGTCGCGGAAGCCGCTCTGCAGGCCGTCAGGGGCGCTGCTGCGGGCCGGGGTGCGGGTCTCATGCTCTACCAGGCTCATGCGCTTTCTCCTTCAGCCGGAGAGGTCCGGGGCTCCTGTTCCGCCGGGCCCTTGCGGTGGCGGAACGGGGCGATCTTGGGGTCGTCGGGATGCGCCGGGGCGGCGGCCATCGGCTGCGCCGCGGCCTCGATCACCTGGCGGGCCTCGCCGAAGCGGGCCAGGCGGCCCTCCTGCAGCAGCGCCGCATGGCTGACCCGGCGCAGCAGGCTGAGCCGGTGGGTCACCGCCACCACCGCGGCGCCGCGGGCGCAGGCTTCCTCGATGGCGCAGGCCAGCGCCTCTTCGCCCTCGGGGTCGAGATTGGCGTTGGGCTCATCCAGGATGATCAGCTTGCGCTCGCCGAAGAAGGCGCGCGCAAGGCCGATGCGCTGGCGCTGGCCTGCGGACAGGAACTCGCCGCGCGGGCCGACCTCGGCGTTGTAGCCGCCGGGCAGCGTCAGGATCATCTCATGCACCTGCGCCAGCTTGGCCGCCGCCACCACCTCCGACGGCTTGGCGTCCGGGTCCATCAGGGCGATGTTTTCCGCCACCGTGCCCTGGAACAGCTCCACCCGCTGCGGCAGGAAGCCGATATGCTGGCCGATCTGCGCCGGATCCCAGTCGCTGAGCGCGGCATCGTCGATGCGGATGTGGCCGCGCACCAGCGGCTGCAGCCCGGCCAGCGCGTGGGCCAGGGTGGTCTTGCCGGCGCCGGAGGGGCCAATGAGGCCCAGCGACTGGCCCGGCTTCAGCTCGAAGGAAATGTCCATCAGCAGCGGGTCCGGGCGGCCGTGCAGCACCACGGTAGCGTTCTCCACCGCCAGGCGGCCTTCCGGCTCCGGCAGGGTCAGCCGCTCCGGCGCGGCGCCGAGATGGGCCAGCAGGGTGTTGAGCCGCCCTTGCGCGCTGCGCGCCTTGAGGAAGCCGCGCCAGCCGGCGATCGACTGTTCCACCGGCGCCGCGGCGCGGCCCAGCAGGATCGAGGAGGCAATCATCAGCCCCGGGGTCAGCTGGTTGTTGATCACCAGCACAACGCCGATGCCCAGGATCGCGATCTGCAGCCCCATGCGCGCTGCCTTGGCCAGCGAGGTGATCAGCGCCACCCGGTCGGTGGCCAATGTGTTGAACAGCAGCGCCGAGAACGCCTTGAGCTGCCAGCGCCCGATCAGCGGGCCGGTCTTGCCCATGGCGCGGATGAGGCCTGCGTTCTGCATCATCTCGGACACTGCGGCATTGGTCTCGGTGGCCTGCTTGCCGGCTTCATCCATCGGCTTGCGGGCCAGCATCTCGTTGAGCAGCGCCAGGGTGAACAGCACGGCGATGCCCGCCAGCGCCACCATTCCCAGAACCGGGCTGAACATGAAGATCAGTGCCAGGAAGATCAGCGACCAGGGCGCGTCCAAGAGCGCCAGGAACACCGGGCTGGTGACAAAGCCGCGCAGTTCCTGGATGTCGCGGATGGGCTCCGCCTTGCGCAGGGCCGGCGGCAGCTGGCCGTTGATCATGCCCTCCAGCACCACCGGGCTGAGCCGGGCTTCGAGGCGGGAGCCGAGCCGCGCCACCAGGCGCTGGCGCAGCATGTCGAAAATAAAAAAGAACACCAGCGCGATGCACGCGCCGGTGGTCAGAGCAATCAGGGTTGGCATGCTGCCCGAGGCCATGACCCGGGCAAACAGTTGCAGCATGTAGAGTGGCGCTGTCAGGATCAGGAGGTTCACGAAGATGCTGGCGGTGAAGATGGCTGCCAGCACACCCCTTTGTCCGTCGAATACCCGTTTTGTCTTCATTGTCGTTGCCCCCCGGCTGCACGAAGTGAAGTTATAAAATCTGGAGGTCAGCGCCCTGGTCCAAGGATGCAATCCTTGGCCGGGGACCAAATCGCTGTCCTGAACCAGGGCTGGGCGGGCCCGGGGTAAACCCCGGGCCCGCCGTTCCTAATGCTCAGGCACCGTAGTTGAGGTGGCCCCAGATGTTGTCGTAGCTGTCATCAAATTCGTCAGCTGTGACCACACGGATCGCCTCATAGCTGCCCGCGTCGCCGCTGGAGACCGCGTTGATGCCGACACCGCCCCAGGGGTTGGTGTCATGGCCCAGCGAGGAGAATGGCGCTTCGTTGCCTTCCAGGTCCTTGATGGTCACCCAGGCGCCGCCCACTTTGATCTGGGTATCGCCGCCGGATTCGGTGACCTGGGCGTGGCCGCCGACACCGTCCGGTCCGCCGTTCAGCTTCTCGAAGGCATCCTGCGCCGAGATGTCGCCGGTGACACGGAACAGCAGCACGTCATGATCTTCGTCGATGTCGAAGTCATGAATGACGTCATGGCCATCGTTGGAAGTGAAGCTGTAGCCATCCCACTTCAGGTCGATGATGAAGACATCCTTGCCGGTGCCGCCCCACAGCCAGTCGTTGCCGGAGCCGCCTTTCAGCCAGTCGTTGCCGGCATTGCCGAACAGCTTGTCGTTGCCGGAACCGCCATCCAGGAAGTCCTTGCCGAAGCCGCCCATCAGCTTGTCGTTGCCTTCTTCGCCGTAGAGGCAGTCCTGGCCGGTGTTGCCATAGAGCGTGTCGTTGTTGTAGCCGCCCTTGAGCACGTCGCCGGCCTTGCCGCCTTTCAGCGTGTCTTCGCCTTTGCCGCCATCGATGAAGTCCTGGCTGCGGCCGCCCATCAGCTTGTCGTCGCCGTCGTCGCCGAAGATCACGTCGCGGCCAGTGCCGCCGCTGATGTAGTCGTGGCCGTCGTCGCCGTGCAGCGTGTCATTGCCGGCCTGGCCGAAGATCTTGTCGTTGCCGGTGCCGCCAAAGGCCTTGTCGGCATCGTCGCCGCCCTTGATGGTATCGTTGCCGGAGCCGCCTTTCAGCAGGTCGTGGCCGTCTTCACCATGCAGGCAGTCGTCGCCGTCATCGCCGGACAGCTTGTCGTTGCCGTAGCCGCCTTTGATGATGTCCTCGCCGTCGCCGCCGCTGACCACATCATTGCCGGTCTGGCCGTAGATGACGTCGTTGCCGCCTTCACCGAAGATGGTGTCGTTGCCGGAGCCGCCGCGGATCACGTCGTGGCCCTCGATCTTCTCGCCGTTGTCGACCGGATCATAGCAGTCCGGGCAATCGACCGGCTTCATCTTGTGGCCGCCGCCATGCTCGTTGGACGCCGTGGACGGCTCGTCGTCGTCGCAGCAGTCCCAGTCGACATAGGGCGCCTTGTAGTGGTCGCTGCCCAGGTTGTCGGCCTTGTCGCCGAAGATCAGGTCGCCCTGGGCGCCGCCTTCCAGCACGTCATTGCCGGTGCCGCCGCGCATGGTATCGCGCCCGGCGCCGCCGTTGACGTCGTCGTCGCCTTCGCCGCCGCCCATCAGGTCGTTGCCGCGGCCGCCCTGCATCAGGTCGTTGTCTTCTTCGCCGAACATGCAGTCGTCGCCGCCCTGGCCGTCCATGGTGTCTTCACCGGTGCCGCCCAGCATGGTGTCGTTGCCATCGACCTGCTCGGTCTTGTTGCCGGTGCCGCTGTCGGCGCCGAAATCAAGATCGTCGCCCTGGCCCTGGCGCTCGTCGCCGAACATCTCGTCGTCGCCGGAGCCGCCGATCACCAGGTCGTCGCCCAGGCCGCCGGACATCCGGTCGTTGCCCTGCTGGCCGTTCATCCGGTCATTGCCGTCGCGGCCGTACATGGTGTCGTTGTTGTTGGAGTGGTCGTGGTCCTGCATGCCGTAGAGGTCGAACTGGCCGTCGTCGCCCCACATGCAGTCGTCGCCGCCTTCACCATCCATGCAGTCGTTGCCGTCGTTGCCGTAGAGGTAGTCGCCGGCATCGCCGTCGCCTTCCGGCTTGCCTTTGCCGTAGTGGTCATAACCCCACTTGTCGTCATGGCCGCCGCGCATGCTGTAGTCGCCGTCGGCATCGTCGCCGAAGATGTGGTCGTTGCCGGTGCCGCCGAAGACGGTGTCGGCATCCAGCCCGCCGAGGAGGGTGTCGTCGCCGGTTTCGCCGTCGATGTAGTCGCAGCCTTCGCCGCCATCGATCCAGTCATCGCCGTCGTCGATATAGATCGTTTTGTAGACCGGCACTTCATACTCTTCCCAGGTGTCGTAATCGATATGGGTCTCGTAGTAGTGCACCACCTGCTCATAACGGCCCTTGCCGTCGCCGTCACCGCCGAACAGCTTGTCATTGCCGGTGCCGCCGCTGATCTTGTCGTCGCCGTCCTGGCCTTCGATGTAATCCTGGCCTTCCTCGCCATCGAGCTTGTTGTTGCGCTCGTTGCCGTAGAGGGCGTCATCGCCGGCCCCGCCGCGGGCGTTGTCTGCGGCATAGTGGTCGTTCAGGTTGATGACGTTGCCGCCGCCGTCGCCCTGTTCGGTGGCGCCGTTGTTGTAGTTCGGGTCGTTCTTGTCCTTTGAGAACTCGATCCTGCACTCCGGATCACAGACTTTCCACTCAGGATTCTGGTCTTCAATACCCATGGTAAACTTCCTCCTCGTTAAAATACGGGGCTGTGCCCCCGCCGGTGCCGCGGCCCAGGAAGGAACTCCCCGGGGGGCCGCTGGCGCATAAAGGCGTAGTCATGCCTTCTGGGGGTATTGCAGCGCATCCGCGCTGCGGCCGATGCCCCCAAATGGGGACAAAATGCGTGTTACAGGGCGGGCAGCTGCCAGCCGGTGCGGCTTTCCACCGCCGCGGCGGCGGCCTGGGCCATCTCCTGCAGGGGGGCGTGCCAATAGACCCCGGCCGCCAGACCGGCGGCGCCCAGCAAGAGCGCGGCCGCGGCCAGCCCGCGGCGGCGGCGCGGCGGCGGCGCGGCCTGCGCCAGCGCCTCTGCCACCGCGGCCTTCAGCACCGGTTCGAACTCGATCCGGAGCGCCCCCTCCATCCGGTTCACCGCGGTTTCCAGCTGGTCGATGCGGGCGGTCAGCGCGGCGCGGTCGGCCGCGGCCTTCTGCGCGTGGCGCTCGCCCAGCCCCTCGTTGAGGGTGGTGAACATCTCGGCGATGCGCTTGTGCAGCGCCACCAGGTCGGCCTGGGCCGCCAGCGGCTCCCCGCCCTGGCGCAGCGCGGCGGAGATCTGCGCCAGCACCGCGTTGCTCAGCCGCGGCGGCTGCACCGGCTTGTCCTGGGATTTACCCTGGGGTTTGTCCTGTGCGGGCTGCTCCGCCTTGGCCGCTGCGGCCTGGGCCTGAGTTGCCTGGGCCTGCGCGGTTTGGGGCTGAGCCGTCTGAGCCTGAGTTGCCTGAGCCTGCGGGGCGGCTGGTGCGGGCTGGATTTGCGCCTGAGCCGGCGCGGGCGGGCCCTGGAACGGGGTGTCCTGTGCCATCTTGTTCATGACGCTCTCCCCAGCGAGGCCTGCCAGGTCAGCCGCTGCGCCATTTCAGCCCGGCCGGGGGCCTGCATCTTGGCCAGCACCCGCTTGGCGTAGGTGTTGAAGGTCTGAACCTTGAGGCCGGCGATATGCGCCGCCTCGCGGTTGGAGAGCCCCAGCTGAATGAGCGCCGCCACCCGCGCCTCGGCCGGCGACAGCCCCATTTTCTGGGCCAGCATCTCGATGCGGCGGCGGTCGGGCTGGCGCGGCAGGATCGCCACCACCAGCGGCTGGCCGGAGCCGGCGCAGCGGTAGCGGGTCAGCGACACCGGCAGCCGCAGGCCGCTCTTGCGGTCCTCCAGGAACAGGATCAGCTCCTGCGGGCCGCGGGTGCTGCCGCGGCGGGTGCGGGCGCATTCGGCGACCGCCGCATAGAAGCCCGCGGTCTCGCCCGGGCGGGCGCAGCTGAGGCGGCCGGACTGGTCGCTCAGCAGGTCGCCGCCGTCGAGCATGTCGCGGCCCGATTCATTGCAGTGCAGCAGCTGGCCCTCGGCGTTGAGCACCAGCACCGCGCTGTCGGTCTTCTTGGAGACGGTCCACAACAGCGCGCTGGTCACTGCCGCCTGGGTTTCGCCGGCCAGCTCGCGCAAGCTGTCCTCGCGCAGCACCGGCCAGATCGCCTGCAGGATGTCGCCGCAATGGGCATCATGCGGGCCGCCTTCGAGGCGCAGCGCGATCAGGTCCTCGCTGCCGTCCTCGAAGCTGCAGGTGAACATGGCCCAGCCGCGGCCTGCGGTGAGCTCCGCCGCCAGGGCGCTCAGCTGCGGCTGTTCCGCCGCGGCCAGCTGCGCGGCCAGCATCCGGGCCGCCGCCCCGCCGGGCTGCCGGGCGCGGAAGGCGGTGGCGCTGCCGGGCTGCAGCTGCCGCCGCAGCACCGCCGCGGCGGCGCTGGAACAGGCGCCGCCCAGGCCGGGATCGCTGGTCAGCACCGGCGCGCGCCGGTGGCCGGGCTGGACCAGGGCCAGGTGTGTCAGGGATGAGATTTGCCTCTGGAGAGACCGCGTGAAAAACAACCTGCCCGTTTGCGAAACGGACGCACTCAACATAACCATGTTGCCCCCCGGCGTGACATAATGAATGTCTTGAGGGTAGCACTCTGGCGGCAGGGTCAAACCGGGCATAGGGGGTACGCCGAAGGCCGGGCCGCACTGCGGCCTTCGGCTGGGCGGCCCGGCAAAATACCACCATGGGGGTAGCTGCAGGAGGCCGCAGCGGCGAATCGCTGAAACCTTGAGTTGTTTCAGCGGAAGAATGAAGTGTCTTAAAATTGTAGAAACTCAAATGGAAACACTGCGTTTCCGCTTTGGGAACAATGCCAAGGGAGTAGGGCGTCCGGGTCAGATCGCGTGGAAAAACAGCCGGATAAGCCGGGACCGGCGGCGGCACCGGCCGCGGGCCTGCCAAAAAGCACTGCTCCGGGAGGGGAAGTTTCTTAACAATAAAGGCTGGATTCGCTACGGTTTATCCACAGCAATGCGCATCAGAAGTGTTTGAACGCCGGCGTGCGCTGCCTGGCCCGGGACGTTTTTTCCGGGTGTGTTCTGTATTTATCACGATCCGGAAACGGCGGCGCGGGGCGCTGCCGGGGCCCAGGCGGCGGCAAGCAGGTTAAGTGTGTTCCGGGGGGCGGCGGCGCATTGCATAAAGACGGCCTGCCGGTGGGCGGGCCAGCCATAACAGCGCTCCAGGGGGACGGCCGGATGCACATTCCGGCATGTTACGAGTAAAGGAGTTTTGGATGCCTGTTCACGTTGTGGGGGAAAGCAGGCTTCTCAGGGACATGTTTCTGACCATCTGTGAAGCGAACAACTATGAGACCGGGCGCTGCTGCGGCGCCCTGGCGGAACTGCCGCAGCTGACCGCACAGGATATGGTGCTGTGCTACAGCCATGGCGCCGGCGCGGAACTGCATGAGGAGCTGCAGGCCTTCCGCGCCCGCAACGGCGCAGTGCCGCTGATCCTGATCACCGGCGATGAGTGCCCGGCGGCCGATCAGGTGCAGCTGAGCCGTTATGCCGAGGCGGTGATCCCGGAACGCAAATCGGCCGGCGCGCTGATCGCGGCGCTGCAAGTGGTGCAGGACGGTTACCGCATGGTGCTGTCCGGGGCCGCGGCGGAAGGCGGCGTGCCGGCACTGCGGCGCGGCGCGGAGCCGCAGGCGGCAGAGGCGGCGGCCGCACCGGCCCGCCAGGAAGCGCGGCACGGGCTGTCCGACCGCGAGCGGCTGATCCTGGCCAAGCTGACCGAAGGCGCCACCAACAAGAGCATCGCCAACGAACTGGGGATCTGCGAAGCCACGGTGAAAGTGCATCTGCGCACCTGCTTCCGCAAGATCGGCGCCAAGAACCGCACCCAGGCCGCGCTGTGGGCGTCCGAGCAGCTGCCGCCGCAGGCGCACCGCCACTGAAGGCAGCCGCGGGCGGCAGCGCCGGATATGCAACAGGCGTCCCGGCCGCATGGCCGGAGGCGCCGCTTGCCGGATGCGGGCGGGGCCGGGGCCCGCCGCATCCGGCCGGTGCGCCCCGCGGGCGCAGCCCGGCAAGGGCCCGGGGCACAAAAGTTTTCAAAAACTATTGCCAAGGCTTTTCGAAAAGCCTTGGGCGCCGTTGCGCGGCGTTTGGTTGCTGAGAAGGCCTTGAAGGGCAGGCTTGCCTTCAAGGCCGTTTGCAAGTGTGTTCAGGAGAGCCGCGTCAAGGGCAAGCCGCTGGCGCGGCGGCTGCGCCGCCCTTGACCCGGACCCGGGATTGCCCGGAATAGAGCCTGATTTGCTCTGCCTCCGGCTCAGATCTTTATTCTCCGCGCCTCCGGCTAGGTTTTGATCCGCCGTGCCTCCGGCACGAGGGCATTGATCTGCGCGATGTGCTCCGGCAGGCAGCGGGTCAGGAAATCGTATTTCTCCACCACATGGGCGCGGGCGGCGGGGCCGATATGGGCGTAGTCCCCGGGATTGGCCAGCACGTCCGCCACCTGATCCGCCAGTTTCTCAGGGGAAAAGAAATCCACCAGCAGCCCGGTTTCGCCATGGGTGATCGCCTCGCGCACCGGCGCCACATCGGCCGCCACCACCGTCGCCTGCATCGCCATCGACTCCAAGAGCGACCAGCTGAGCACGAAGGGCATCGTCAGATAGATGTGGCAGCGGCTGATCTGGATGATCCGGGTGAGGTCGTCATACGGCACCTTGCCGAGGAAATGCACCCGGCTCCAGTCGACGCTGGCGCCCAGTTCATCCTCCATCTCGCCGCGCAACCCGCCGGGGTGCTGGCTCTCGGCGCCGTAAGAGGTCTCGTTGCCGCCGATCATCAGGATGCGGGCATTGGGGCGCTGCGCCTGGATCCGGGGCAGGGCGCGCATCATGATGTGGAAGCCGCGGGCGCGCTCCATGTTGCGGGCAATATAGGTGACCACCTCATCATCGCGGGTGAGCGGTTTCTCCAGCCGCCCGAGCCCGACCGAGGCGTCCGGGTCAGGGCCCAGCCTGTCGGTGCGGATGCCGTCATGGCAGAGATACATGCGGCCGTGGAAGCTCTCCGGAAACCGGTCGCGCTGCCAGGCGGTGGGCACATGGCCCAGATCGACCTGCTCAATGCTGGCATAAGGCACGGAGTTGCGGGCCTCGGCAAAGAAATAGGCCTGGTCGTTGGGCGGGTTTTCCGGATCGAACCCGACCAGCCCGCCGGAGGTGCGGTAGAAATACTCGAAGAAGCCGATCACCGGCACATCGGGGTAGGGGTCCTTCATGAACATCAGCTCGCCCCAGCCGGTGTGGCCGATGATGATGTCGGGGGTGAAGCCCGCGTCGCGAAGCTGCCGCGCCGCCAGCGCCGCGCCGAGGCCCGCGCCTGCCGCCGCCTCCCAGTCCTTGGAGAGGCCGAAGGCGTCCTTTTCCGGGGTGCGGAAGGGCTTGTAGACAATCGTCCTGATGCCCGCGAGCTGCACGCCCTCGCGCTGGGTCAGAAAGACGATTTCATGGCCGCCCTGGGCGGCCAGCCAGGGGGCCAGCTCGCGGTACTGGCCGGGCATGTTCTGATGCACAAACAGGATTTTCATGGGGGTATGCTTGCCGGGGCAGGACCGGGGATGCAAGCGCGGGGCGCGCGCGGGCGGAGTTCTGCCGCGGCTGTTGCCCTGCCGCCAGCGCGGGGCTAGGAGTGGCACAGGCATGGATGCGATGACGTGAGGGCGGGAATGCAGGTTGAGGAAACGGGTCTGCCGGGGCTGAAGGTGCTGACACCGGCACGGTTCGGCGATGCGCGCGGGTTTTTCAGCGAAAGCTGGAACCGGCGGCGGATGCAGGAGGCCGGAATCGATCTGGACTTCGTGCAGGACAATCATTCGCTGTCGGCCGCGGCCGGGACTTTGCGCGGGCTGCACTTCCAGGCGCCGCCGCATGCCCAGGACAAGCTGGTGCGCTGCGGCCGCGGCGCGCTGTTCGACGTGGCGGTGGACATCCGCAAGGGCTCGCCCGCCTTTGGCAAATGGTTCGGCATCGAGCTGAGCGCCGAAAACGGCAGGCAGCTCCTAGTGCCCAAGGGCTTCCTGCACGGCTTCCTCACCCGGGTGCCGGACACCGAGGTGATCTATAAATGCACCGATTATTACGCGCCGGAGTGCGACGGCGCGGTGGCCTGGGACAGCTGCGGCATTGACTGGGAGTTCGAAGGCACGCCGGTGCTCAGCGAAAAAGACGCCGCAGCGCCCGCGCTTGCGGATTTCGACAGCCCGTTCACTTGGCAAGAATAAGACCGGGGAAGGATAAGAGATGAAGCTTCTTGTGACCGGCGGCGCCGGCTTTATCGGATCCGCGGTGGTGCGGCTGGCGATCCGGCGCGGCCACCAGGTGGTGAACCTCGATGCGCTCACCTATGCCGCCTGCCTCGAGAATGTGGCGGAGGCGGCTGAGAGCCCGGACTATGCCTTCGAGCACTGCGATATCCGCGACCGCGCCGCATTAGACACTGTTTTTGAGCGCCATCACCCGGATGCGGTGATGCATCTGGCGGCCGAAAGCCACGTGGACCGGTCGATCGACGGGCCGGGCGATTTCATCGAGACCAATATCACCGGCACCTTCAACATGCTGGAAGCCGCCCGCAAGTACTGGACCCAGGCGGGCAAGCCCGAAGCCTTCCGGTTCCATCATATCTCGACCGATGAGGTCTACGGCTCGCTGCCTGCCGACCCGGCGGTGCAGTTCACCGAAGAGACATCCTACGATCCGCGCTCGCCCTATTCGGCGAGCAAGGCCGCGAGCGATCATCTGGTGCGCGCCTGGGCCGAGACCTATGGCCTGCCGGTGGTCTTGACCAACTGCTCCAACAACTACGGGCCGTATCATTTCCCCGAAAAGCTCATCCCGGTGGTGATCCTCAATGCGCTGGCCGGCAAGCCGCTGCCGATCTACGGCGACGGCTCCAACGTGCGCGACTGGCTCTATGTGGAGGACCACGCCGATGCGCTGCTCTTGGTGGTGCAGAAGGGCGCATTGGGCCGGTCCTACAATATCGGCGGCGAGAACGAGCGGTCGAACCTGGAGCTGGTGAACACGCTGTGCGAAATCCTGGACCGGAAACGCCCGCGTGCGGACGGCAAGTCCTACAAGGACCAGATCACCTTTGTCACCGACCGCCCGGGCCATGATGCGCGCTATGCCATCGATCCAACCCGCATCCGCGAAGAGCTGGGCTGGCGGCCCTCGGTGACGGTGGAGGAAGGGCTGGAGAAGACGGTGCAGTGGTATCTGGACAACGAGGCCTGGTGGCGCGCCCTGCAGACCCGCGACGGCGTCGGCCAGCGGCTGGGGACGGGGAAGTGACAATCGGCTTTGAGGAAACGCGGAGGGCAGCGTCCGGCCTGGCGGGGAGGGAGCGAAGCGCCCGCTCGTTTTGCCGTAGGCAAACCTCTGGTTTGACGGGGGGCGGGACGGGCGCTGCCCGGCCTATCAGCCGGGCGGTACTTTGCCTTGATCGCAGCTCCCCATGCTGACCGCGCATCTGCCGTCGGGCTATGTGCTGGGGCGGCTGGGGCCTGAGGGGCGCTGGCTGATGCCCGCCGCGCTTATTGGCGCGGTGCTGCCGGATGCCGACATGCTGTGGTTTCATTTTGTGGATCACGGCAGCATTCACCATCACCGCTACTGGGTGCATGTGCCTGCCTTCTGGGCGGCAATTTCGGCTCTAACCCTGCCGGTTGCAGCTGTTTTTGCCAGATCCCTGCTGGCGCCCGCGGCGATGTTCTTTGCTGCGCTTCTGCTGCATATGGTGCTGGACAGCATCGGCGGCGGCATCCTGTGGGGCGCGCCGTTTTCGGATCATCTTCATGCGCTGGTGGAGGTGCCAGCCACCCAGTCCCATTGGGTGCTGTCCTTCCTGCTGCATTGGACCTTCCTGCTGGAGCTGGGCATCTGGGGATGGGCCTTGTATCTGTGGCGCAAAGGGAGGCGCATATGATCCTTGTTTTCGGCAAGACGGGCCAGCTGGCCCGCGAACTGGCGGCGTATGAGAACGTCACCTGCCTGGGCCGCGAGCAGGCGGATCTGAGCCATCCGGCGGCCTGCGCCGCCGCGATCCGGCAGGCCGCGCCGCAGGCGGTGATCAACGCCGCCGCCTATACCGCGGTCGACAAGGCCGAGAGCGAAGAGGCGCTGGCCAATGTGATCAACGGCGCCGCGCCCGGCGCAATGGCGGCGGCCTGCGCGGACATGGGCATTCCCTTTGTCACCGTCTCCACCGATTACGTCTTTGACGGCAGCGGCGAAGCCCCCTGGCAGCCCGGCGATGCCACCGCGCCCGTGAACGCCTATGGCCGCTCCAAGCAGGCAGGCGAGGAGGCGGTGCGCGCCGCGGGCGGCGCTTTTGCGATCCTGCGCACCTCCTGGGTGATCTCGGCCCACGGGACCAACTTCGTGAAAACCATGCTGCGCCTGGGCAAGGAACGCGACCGGCTCACCATCGTCGCCGACCAGACCGGGGCGCCGACGCCGGCGCGGGACATTGCCGCCGCCTGCCTGGAGATCGCGCGGCAGCTGGCGGAGGACCCGGAAAAATCCGGCACCTATCATTTTGCCGGCCAGCCCCAGACCATCTGGGCGGATTTCGCGCGCGGGATCTTTGCCCGGGCCGGCGTTGATTGCGCAGTCGAGGACATCCCCACCTCCGCCTATCCCACCCCGGCGGCGCGGCCCTTGAACTCGCGTCTCGACTGCACGTCTCTGGAGACGGTTTTTGGCATTCCGCAGCCGGACTGGCGGCTGGGATTGAAGGATATTCTGAAGGATTTGGGAGAGCTCTCATGACAGCACGCAAAGGCATCATCCTGGCAGGCGGCTCCGGCACCCGGCTCTATCCGATCACCATGGCGGTGTCGAAACAGCTCTTGCCCCTCTATGACAAGCCGATGATCTACTACCCGCTCAGCGTCCTGATGCTGGCGGGCATCCGCGAGATCTGCGTGATCACCACGCCGCAGGACCAGGAGCAGTTCATCCGCCTCTTGGGCGACGGCAGCCAGTGGGGGATTGAACTCACTTACGTGGTGCAGCCCTCGCCCGATGGCCTCGCGCAGGCCTTCATCCTGGCCGAGGCGTTCCTGGCGGGCAGCCCCTCGGCGCTGGTCTTGGGCGACAATATCTTCTTTGGCCACGGGCTGCCGAAACTGCTGGCCGCCGCAGACGGGCAAGCCTCGGGCGGCACCGTCTTCGGCTATCACGTGGCCGATCCGGAACGTTACGGCGTGGTGGCGTTTGACGCCGATGGCAAGGCCCGCGAGATCATCGAGAAGCCGCCGGTGCCGCCGTCGAACTATGCGGTGACCGGGCTGTATTTCCTCGACGGCTCGGCGCCGCAGCGGGCGCGGATGGTGACGCCAAGCCCCCGCGGCGAGCTGGAGATCACCGACCTCTTGCAAAGCTACCTGAACGAAGGGGCCTTGCGGGTCGAGACCATGGGCCGCGGCTACGCCTGGCTTGATACCGGCACCCATGGCTCGCTGCTGGATGCGGGCAATTTCGTGCGCACCCTGCAGGAGCGCCAGGGGCTGCAGACCGGCTGCCCGGAGGAAATCGCCTATGAACAGGGCTGGATTGATGAGGCAGGGCTGAAGGCGCGGGCGGAGAAATTCGCCAAGAACGCCTATGGCGCCTATCTGGAAGGGCTGCTGAAGTAGCGGGCCTTTCAGGCCGGCGCCGGGTCAAGGGAGGCGTCAGCCTCCACGCATCTGCGCGGCTTGCCCTTGAGGCGGCGCCGGCCGCCGATACCATGGACAAGGCGTCTTCAGGTGCAGACCGGCACCTGAAGCGCTTCTGAGCAAGAAAACAGCGCTGCGCCAGCGGGGCTTATTCGATCACGCCGGCCCGGCTGAAGACACCGAAGAAGTTGCCGAAGATGTTGGAGACGGTCAGCACGTCGTTGACCGGTGATTCGGTGGCCATCACCAGGTCGCCCGGGTTGATCTGGAACTGGCGCGCCGAAAACAGCCCGTCCGCCGAGGTAAGATCAAGCGAGAACACCACCCGCTGCTGGCGCGGTCCGCGCACGCCGGGCGCAATCGCCGAGGCCGGGTATTCGCGCAGGATCAGCAGGCCCTTGGGATCGGCCTTGCCGTCCTGGAAGCCGCCCGCGACGGACATCGCGTCCATCGCCGACATCTCGTCCTTGGAGAAGATGTGCAGGTCCTCCTCGCCGGTGGCGCCGAAGGAGAGGAAATAGCGCTCGTCCTCCTCGACAAACACCCGGTCGCCGCCGCGCAGGAGGGTGTCGAGGCGGGGGTTGTTCAGCAGGGTGTCGACCGAGGTGCCATAGATGCTCTGGCCGCGCACCAGCCGGATCTGCGGGTTGTTGAGGCTGGCGCTGATGCCGCCGCCCGCCGAGATCAGCCCCATCACCGTGTAGTTGCGGTCGGGCATCGGGTAGGTGCCGGGCTGGGCAACGCCGGAGACCAGGTCCACCGAGTTGTTGCGCCCCTCGGCCATCGCCAGCTGCACCTGGGCCGACGGCACCACCGGCTCCAGCGCCTCCTGCAACCTGGCCCGGGCCAGGTCCGGAGTCAGCCCGTTGACGTTCACATCGCCCACATAGGGCATGAAGATGGTGCCGTTGGCGGCCACCTTCATGTCCTGCAGCTGCACCATCTTCTGTTCCGCCGCGGTCAGCAGCGAGTTGTCGTTGCTGTCCCAGATGCTGAGCGACAGGAGGTCGCCGGGCTGGATGATCTGGGTCTTGGCGCCCTGGTGGCCGTGCAGCCAGCCTAAGCGCTCCTGTTTGCCGGTCGGCGGCCAGGCTGCCACCGCCGGCAGCAGCGCCCGGTTCACCTTGTAGAGCGCGAAATTGGCATCCGCCTCGCCCGATTCCTTCAGGATCTCCTCGCTGGCGGGGGCGCCGCCGGGCAGGCGGGAGCAGGCTGCGGGCAGAAGGCAGAGGCCGGCAGCGGCCAGCCAGGGAAGAAGTTTCAGCATCGGGAGCCTGCCCTTGAAGCGCTCGGGGCCCCGCCGCGGCATCTGCCGGGGGAACCGCTTTGATTTTTGTCCGCGCAAAGGATACTGGGCTGGGCCAGAGGGTTCAACAGGAACGGGCAGCAGGGATGGCGAAACACGCCGTATTGGTTCTGGGCGCAACAGGGCGCATCGGGCGGCTGCTGCAGCTGTGCCCGCCCGAAGGCCTGGCGCTGCGGCTGCAGGCGCGCCGGGCACCGCCCCGGAACAGCACCGGAGACTGGCGCATTTTCGAGCCGCTGGCGGAGCCGGCGGCGCTGGCGCGCGCCGCAACAGGCGCGGCTGCGGTTCTCTGCCTGGCGGGGCCGGTGCCCGGACGCGGCGCCGGGGAAATGGCGGATCATATCCATCTGGGCGAAGC
Source organism: Leisingera sp. ANG49 (assembly GCF_059694505.1). Classification (NCBI taxonomy): domain Bacteria; kingdom Pseudomonadati; phylum Pseudomonadota; class Alphaproteobacteria; order Rhodobacterales; family Roseobacteraceae; genus Leisingera; species Leisingera sp. ANG49. The sequence goes on along the minus strand of NZ_JCATZN010000011.1, from coordinate 48,847 downwards.
GGCGGTGCGCGCGGGCGCGGCGGCGGGTGCGCGGGTGCTGCTGGCCTCCTCGGCGGCGGTCTATGGCGCCGGATCCGGCTTGCTGGCCGAGGGTGCCCCGCTGCGTCCCGCCAGCGCCTATGGCACCGCCAAGGCAGAGATGGAGGCCCGCGGCGCGGCGCTGGGGGCAGAACTGGGGGTGCCGGTCTGCTCCCTGCGGATCGGCAATATCGCCGGCTTTGATGCGATCCTTGGCGGCTGGCGGCCGGGCTTCACCCTGGACCGGTTCGCAGATGGCGCCACCCCGCGGCGCAGCTACATCGGGGTGCGCAGCCTGGCGCAGGTGCTGGGCGCGTTGCTGCAGGCGCCGGAGCTGCCGCCCGCGCTGAATGCCGCGCAGCCCGGCACGGTGGAAATGGCGGCGCTGCTGCAGGCGGCGGGCCGGCCCTTTGCCACCCGCCCGGCGCCGCCCGCGGCGATCCCCGAGGTGGCGCTGGATGTGGCCCGCCTGCAGGCGCTGCTGCCCGCGCCGCTGGCCGCGGCGGATGCGGGCGCCATGGCGGCAGAATGGGCCGCATTAGAGCCGCAATTGCACGAGGAGCAGAGCCGCCGATGACCTGGCGCAAACGGATTTTCGACCTTTTCTTTGCCAGCCTGCTGATCGTGGTGCTGGGCCCCATCCTGCTGCTCCTGCTGCTGTGGCTCCTGTGGAAGGAGGGGCGGCCGCTGTTCTATGTGGCGGAGCGGATGAAGGGGGTGAATCAGCCTTTCAGCTTATGGAAGCTCCGGACGATGACGGTGGTGGAGACGGACACCGGTGTGTCCGGCGGCGACAAGTCGGCCCGCATCACCCGCACCGGCGCCTGGCTGCGCGGCAAGCGGCTGGATGAGTTCCCGCAGCTGTGGAACATCCTGAGGGGCGACATCTCCTTTGTCGGGCCGCGCCCGCCGCTCAGGCAGTATGTCGAGGCGCATCCGGAGATCTATGCGCAAGTGCTGAAATCACGCCCCGGCGTCACCGGGCTTGCCTCGATCACCTATCATAAGCATGAAGCGGCGCTGCTGGCGCGCTGCGGAAGCGCGCAGGAGACGGATGCGGTCTATTCCCGGCTTTGCGTGCCGATGAAGGCGCGGCTGGACCTGATCTACCAGCGCCATCAGAGCATGTGCTTTGATTTCGATATCGTGTTCCAGACCATTGGCAATATATTCCGCCGGGGGTAGACACGGTTTTAATGATTCCCGCATAGCCTGCGCCGTCCGGCTGGGGCAGGCTGTCCGGGCGGGCCGGCGCCGTCCGGCGGGTTTCCGCCGCCGGCCGTTTTGCGGAATAGGGGAAGCCGGCTATGATAGAAACTGTGTTTTATGGGCCGCGCAGTGGATTTCAGCGCATCGGGGCCGTGTTTGATTCACTTTTTTCTGCTATCCCGCAGCCGGGCGCTGCCGGACCAGGCAAACGGAAATACAGCAGGGCAGGAATGCAGGCACTCAAGGGCAAACAGGCATGTACAACCTGATCAGCGCGCTGTCGCGCAAGCAGAAATCCTACGTCTTCCTGGCTGTGGATCTGGGGCTGTTGCCGCTGGCGCTGCTGTTCACCCTTGAGGTGCAGCCGCTGCCCGGTCCGGCGCTGGCCACCCTGGGACAGCTCCTGCCGGTGCTGCCCTATGTGATGGCCGCCGCCGCCGCGCTGATCCTGTGGCTGGGGCTGCCTTATGTGCAGCTCAACGCCTATGAGCGCCACGCCGCGGCGCAAAGCGCGCTCCTGGCGGGCGGCACCGCGCTGGTGCTGGCGGCGCTCACCGCCGCCTTCGGGCCGCCGCTGGGCCCGGGCACCCATGTGGTGTTTGCAATCTGCTATTTCCTGTCCATGGTGGCCACCCGCGCCGCAATGCTGCAGCTGGTGCTGATGATCTACCGCCGCGCCAAGCCGCGCTGCCGGGTGCTGATCTACGGCGCCGGCACCACCGGCACCCAGCTGGCGCAGGCGCTGAAGGCGCATGACGGCATCGATCCGGTGGCCTTTGCCGATGACAATTCCTCGCTGCAGGGGCTGACCCTGGTCGGCCTGCCGGTCTATGCGCCGGCCCGGATTGCCGAGATCGTGCAGGCGCGCCAGATCCGCCGGGTGCTGCTGGCGATGCCGTCGCAGAGCCAGCCGCGCCAGGCGCAGATCACCCAGCGGCTGCAGAAACTGGGGCTGGAAGTGCAGGCGCTGCCCTCCTTCGCCCAGCTCATTGGCGAGGAGGCGCTGGTCGACAAGCTGACGCCGGTGGCGCCGCAGGCCTTCCTGGGCCGCGCCGCGCGCGACGTGCCGCTGCAGGAAGCGGCCGGCTCCTACCAGGGCAAGGCGGTGCTGGTCTCCGGCGCCGGCGGCTCGATCGGCTCGGAGCTGTGCCGCCAGGTGCTGGCCTGCCGCCCGTCGAAACTGGTGCTGTTCGAGCTTTCGGAACTGGCGCTTTACACCGTGCATCAGGAACTGGGGCCGCTGGCCGCCGATGCGGGCATCGAGCTGGTGCCGGTCTTGGGCTCGGTCACCGATCCGCGCCAGGTGCGGATGGTGCTCAATGCCCATGAGGTGCAGGTGGTGCTGCATGCGGCGGCCTATAAACACGTGCCGCTGGTCGAGGCGAACCCGCTGCCGGGACTCGCCAACAACGTGTTCGGCACCCAGACCCTGGCCCGCGCCGCGGCGCGCGCGGGCGTCGAGCGCTTCATCCTGATTTCCTCCGACAAGGCGGTGAACCCGGCCAATGTGATGGGCGCCTCCAAGCGGATGGCAGAGCTGGTGGTGCAGGATCTGGCCACCCGCTTCGGTAGCGGCACCGTGTTCACCATGGTGCGCTTCGGCAATGTGCTGGGATCAAGCGGCTCGGTGGTGCCGCTGTTCCAGGAGCAGATCAGCCGCGGCGGCCCGGTCACCGTGACCGACGCACGCGTGAAACGCTTCTTTATGACCATCAGCGAGGCGGTGCAGCTGGTCTTGCAGGCGGGCGACATGGCCAAGGGCGGCGAGGTCTTCGTGCTCGACATGGGCGAACCGGTGCCGATCCTGCAGCTGGCCCGCCAGGTGATCGAAAGCGCCGGCCACACGGTGCGCGATGCGGAGCACCCGGAGGGCGATATCGCCATCGAGATCATCGGCCTGCGCCCCGGCGAGAAGATGGAGGAAGAGCTTACCTTAAGCGAGGAGCTGATCCATACCCGCCATCAGAAGATCTTCTGCGCCCGCGAGACGGTGCTGTCGGAGATCGAGGTGGCCGGCTTCCTGCGCAGCCTGCGCCAGGCGGTGGCTGCGGGCGACGAGGCGGCGGCGCTGCAGGTGGTGCGGCACTGGGTCGAGGGCTATTGCCAGCCGCCGGCCGCGGAGCGCAAGAGCTCCTGATCCGCCCGCCGGCGGCAGGCCGGGTCAGGCCCGGGGTGCGGCCCGGGCGCAGCAACGGCCGCAAAACCGCGGCCCCCGGCGCCGGCGGCAATTGATCCGCCGCCGCACCCATGGTCTAAGCGGGCAACAGACAACAGGCCGGGACAGCGGAGACCGGCGGCAGGCAGTTCCATGAGGCAGGTTTCCCCGTGACCCCGATCAAGACCCTTCTGCACAGCACCGGAGCTTTGGTGCCGGCCGCGGCGGCGCTGCTGTGCCTCAGCGCCGCGCCGGGGCAGGCGGAGGTGCCGGAGATCACCCGTGACGATCCGCAGGCGGCCCCGGGGACCGAGGCCGCGGCGCCGCGGCTGAAGCCGCTGCCGCCGCCCAGCCTCAACTTCTACGGCAGCCCCGGCATCATCGACATGCCAAGCGCCGAAATGCTGCCCGACGGCCAGTATGCGGTCACCTATTCCTGGTTCGCCGGCACCTCGCGCTACAACATCACCTTCCAGGCGCTGCCCTGGCTGTCGGCCTCCTTCCGCTACAACGGCATCCAGACCAACGGCGCACAGATTGCCGGCTTTGACACCTATTACGACCGCGGCTTCGACGTGCGCGCCCGGCTCTGGCGCGAGCGGCGCTGGCTGCCCGAGGTCACCATGGGGCTGCAGGATTTTGCCGGCACCGGCATTTATGCGGCGGAATATTTCGTCGCCACCAAGAGGTTCGAGGCCGCCGCCCTGGGCTGGGGCCGCGGGCCGGGGCGGCTGAAGGTCTCGGCCGGGCTTGGCTGGGGGCGGCTCGGCAGCCACGGCGCCATCGGCTCCATCGGCAGCCGCCCGTCCTTCGTGGCCGGCGACACCGGCGGCGAGCTGGCCACCGACCAGTGGTTCCGCGGCGATGTGGCGCCCTTTGCCGGCTTTGAATGGCAGCCTGATGAGCGCTGGAGCCTGAAGGCGGAATATTCCACCGATGCCTATGAGCTGGAAACCGGGGCGCCCGATGTCTTCGAGCGCAAATCCTCGCTGAACTACGGGGTGGAATACCAGTATTCCGACCGGGTGCGGCTGGGGGCCTATTACCTCTACGGCTCCGAGATCGGCGTCACCGCGCAGATCCAGCTCAATCCGAAACACCCGCCCACCCCGATGGCGGTGCCGGCGCCGCACCCCGTCATCCCGCGCAGCCAATGGGCGACGGAAGACGCGCACTGGCGCCAGGACTGGGCCGCCAGCGCGCCCAAGTCCCGCAAGATCCGCGACCTGGCCGCCGAGGCGCTGAAGGCGGACGGGCTGGTGCTGGAGGCGATCACCCTGACCGGCACCACCGCCGAGCTGCGCTACCGCAACAACCGCTACCGCTCGCAGAGCCAGGCGGCGGGCCGCGCCGCCCGCGCCCTGGCCCAGACGCTGCCGCCCTCGGTGGAGACCTTCCGGCTGGTGCCGGTGCGCCGCGGCATCGGGCTCTCGGCAATCGAGGTCCGCCGCTCCGACCTGGAAGCGCTGGAGTTCGACCCGGAAGCATCCGACGCGCTGATGGCCGCCGCCGGGGTGCAGGATGCCGGGCAGCTGCCCGCGGATGCACTGTTCTCGGCCGAGCTGTACCCGGCCTTTGCCACCTCCGTCAGCCCCTATACCCAGCCCGCCTATTTCGACCCCGAAAAGCCGTTCAGGATCGATGCCGGCCTCGATTTCGCCGCCTCCTATGCGCCGGCCCCGGGCTGGCGCATCGCCGGCACCATCCGCCAGCGGCTGGCCGGCAATGTGAAGAACGGCCGCGCCTCCAACTCGGTGCTGCCGCATGTGCGCACCGACCAGAGCGAATACGCCCAATACGGCACCACCCTGGAGAACCTCTATGTGAGCCGCCTGTGGAAGCCGCGCCGCAACCTCTATGCCCGCGCCACCGCAGGCCTGTTCGAGGCGATGTACGGCGGCATCTCCGGCGAGGTGCTGTGGAAGCCGGTGAACAGCCGCGTCGGCTTCGGGCTGGAGGCCAACTATGTGGTGCAGCGCGATTTCGACCAGCGGTTTTCGTTCCGCGATTACAAGACCTTCACCGGTCACGCCTCGGCCTATGCGGAGCTGGGCAAGGGCTATCTGCTGCAGCTCGATGCGGGCCGCTACCTGGCCGGCGATTACGGCGGCACCTTCAGCCTGAACCGGGAGTTCGACAACGGCTTCCTGGTCGGCGCCTTCTTCACCCTGACCGATGTTTCGGCCGAGGATTTCGGCGAGGGCTCGTTTGACAAGGGCTTCCGCTTCCGGATCCCCGTCGACTGGCTGCTGGGCAAGCCGTCACGCTCCGGCTTCGGCCTGACCATCCGCCCGACCCAGCGTGACGGCGGCCAGCGGGTCGGGGTGCCGGACCGGCTTTACGGGCCGGTGCGCGAGGCCCACCGCAAGAGCCTGGAAGACCAGCGCGCGAGGTTCTGGGAATGAGCATGATCCGGATGACCGCGGCCGCCCTGGCCGCCGCGCTGCTGCTGGCGGGCTGCAGCAAGGGCCCGGAAAAGACCCAGGCCGAGCTGGAAGTGGTGCAGGCGGTGGCGGAGCAGTTCAAACGCCGCCGCAACGCGCCGCCGCCGCCGCCCAAGCTGACCCGGGCGCTCCTGGACCGGGAGACCCAGGCCTATATCGAGGTCACCATCGAGAACCGCGAGGTCACGGCCTATCTGACCCGCGCCCTGGCGCGCCGCGACAGCCATCCCGGCGAAATCGAGGTCTGGCGCACCCAGGACAATGTCTCGGTTGCCCTGCGGCAGGGCATGGTGATTGCCACCCGCGGCCTGGGCGGCGGGCTGTTGTCGGCGCAGGTGCCGGCTGCAGACGGCGCTGGCGGGCCGGCGCGCGGCGGCGGCCGGCGTTATACCGTGCGCGCCGAGGGCAACGGCCAGCGGGTGCTGAACCTGGCCTGCAGCCTGCACGACCTGGGCCCGGAGGCAGTGGAAATTGTCGAGATCACCCATCCGGCCCGCCATCTTCAGGAGCGCTGCGAGGGCGCCGGCGGGGCGGTGGTCAACGACTACTGGGTTGATTCCCGCCCCGGGCGCGCCCGGGTCTGGCAATCGCGGCAATGGGCGGGCCCGGAGATCGGATATGTTCGAATCCGCCAGCTGCGGCTGTAACGCCGCGCGGCTTTCCCGCTCCGTCCCCGCGGCTTTCCCGCAACGGGCAGAAAAAATCCGCAATGCAAACGGGATTTCAACAGTTTTGCCGCTATTCCATACGTTGAAATAACAATCCGCCTCCCATAAGGTCGCCTCAACGCACCTGTCACAGTTCTCCAAAGGAGTTTGAAAATGAAAAACCTTCTGACCGCCCTGACCCTGGCAGCCCTGGCCTCGGCAACTGCCGTTTCCGCACAGGAAACCGCACCGGCACCGGCCGGCGCAAACGGCGGCCTTCTCGGCACCGGCCTGAGCGCAGGCGCCGCCGCAGGCGTCGTGGCGGGCCTGGTTTTTGTCGGCATCGTTGCCAACGACGACGATTCCGTCAGCACCACCACCACCACCACCACCAACTGATCTGCCGGCCTGCCGCCGGTCAGGCGGCGCCGCAATCTTTTGGAAACGGGCCTCTCTCTGCAGAGGCCCGTTTTTTTGTCGCCCTCTCAGGCTGGCCGTTATTATTCATAATACGGATTACAGGCGATGATTGTGTGCGGGACTCGCCTTCCAAGCGCGGGGGGCGGCACCCCAAAAATCCTGCCGCCCCCCGCACACGACCACGCCCCCGCCGCGGGAGCTCCTGCGGCGGGGGCGTGGGAATCAGCCGGGACATTGCCCTGCCGGCAGCGGGGGCCGGCTCAGGCGCTGCGGCAGGCCGGCACGCCCATGCGGATGATCTCGCTGCCCTTGATCTTGTGGACACCGGAAATCCGGTTGCGGCCTTCGGCCATGAACCAGCTCTTCAGCGGGGCCGGATAATATTGCGCCATCACCCGGCTGAAATAGTCGAACTTATCCTGCGCCAGGCGGCGGCCACCGCGCGAGGGGCCGTGGAAGCCGAAGGTGGTGGCCGGATCGACGCAGGCGCCCGGCAGCCCGAGGAACATGGTGCAGGTGGAATAGCAGACCTTGCCGCGGATCTCGACCCGGACGCCGTTCTGCTGCAGGTTCTTCAGCTCGATCAGCCGGTCATGCAGATAGCCGCCGCGGTCGCTGCCGACCACATAGGTTTGCTGGGCGGCGGCGGCGGAGGGCTGCAGGACGGCCAGCGCCAGGCCAAGCACGGCCGCGGCTTTAGCAGCGGTGCGGCTGCGGCCCAAGAGGGCGGCTGCCGAAGATGCGATGTTCTGTGCCAGCATGGTCAGGCCTCCAAAGCGTTAACGGGCGTTGGAGACTGATTAAGAAAGCGTTGCGCGCTGACCGGGTTGCGGATGTGGCAAAAATTAGTACATTATCAACACTTTAGCCTTGATGTTAGGCAAATTTTAAGAGTTCGCGCCCGGGCCGCCTGCCGGGTTTTGCCGGCACCGGCCAGGCGGGATCAGAGCAGGCCGAAATCCATGGCGGCGATGGCGGCGGCGGCAATCAGGGCATTGGCCAGCATATGCGCCTGCACCGCGCCGCCGGGGCGGCGGGTCCGCAGATACAGCAGCCCGAAGACGGCCCCGGCCGCAGCCCCCGCCAGCCAGCGGTCGTGCAGCGCGGCAAACAGCAGGCTGCTGGCCGCCAGCCCGGCCAGACGCCGCCAGGCGGGCGCGCCGGGCCCGCCGGCGATGCGCTCCAGCACATAGGCGCGGAAGAACAGTTCCTCGATCACCGGCACCAGGAGCACCGTGCCCAACAGGCGGCAGGCCAGCCAGACCGGATCCGGCGCCGCGGCGGTGCTGCTGCCGCCGCTCTCCGGCGCGGTCCACAGCCACAGCGCCGCCACCGCGCCGCCCGCCAGCCAGTCCAGCGGCCCGGCCCGCCAGCTGAACGCCTTCAGCGCGGGCCAGAACAGCATCAGTCCCAGCAGCATCAGCGCCGCCCGCAGCGGGTAGCCGTCGGACGGGACCTCCCAGAACAGCGGCGTCAGGGTGCCGCTGATCATGAACAGGATGAAGGGCACGATCCTGGCAAACAGCGGATCCGCGGCCAGGGACGGCGCGGATTTGGGAGCTGACACGGCGGAGCTCTTTTGGAAGAAGGCCATATTGTGCGCGACGGCCAGAACCGCAAATGCCAGCAGGGAGAACAGAAGCCAGCCCGCGTAGGAATGAAACCCGTCCACGGCCAGTTCTGGCGAGACAAAGGCGCCGAGCCAGATCAGCATTGAAATGCGGAGGATGTTGAAAACCCAACTGAGGCTGACCGCCAGCGGGAAGAGAACCGCCCAATAGGGCCCCATGCGCAGCGTTGGACGCGTCAAAAGAGCATAAATACCCATAAAAACCGCCATCAGGGCCACACCTTCGACGCCGGAACACCCTGCGGCGACACGGACTGCAAAATCGTTGAGACCGATGATGCGCTCGTTCGGAAGGCTGAAGATCTCCGTTCCGGCCAAAGAGAAGGCAAAGCTCACTGCCTCGAATGTCAGCCGGGTCAAGGCTTGGTTCTCGTCCCAAAGCCAGCCAGTGGCTTCAACCACCAGCGGGAGCAGAAAAAAACCGGCGGCGGCAAGCGGCAAAAAGGCGTCATTGCCAAGAAACCATTGCTTCCAGGCACGCAGGGGCAAGAGCCAGAGTACCGCGCTCAGGAACGCAAGCGCCGCGCCTGCCAGAAACAGCGGGGCCACCCGGCTGAACTGCGCTTCCAGCTCAGGAAGCGGGAACAGCCAAAGCGGCAGCAGCAGCAGCCCCAGCCCCAGCAGGTGCAGCCCGGCCGGAAGGATGCGGCGGGACGGCGCTGTGTCCGCCAAGCCTATGTAGCTCTGCCAAATCCGGGGGCGGAGCATCGCTATCAGAATGACCGCTACGCTCATAAAGAAAACGCTCAGCGGAAGCGTTCGCATACTCCGGCAGAGGGCATATGCAGACACATTGCTGCAGAAGAAGTAACCTTCCTTGTGGGTGAGCAGGCGGAAAACCATTGCCTCTGCCACTGCCACCAGCAAAAAAACAACCAGACGCGCGAATGCTGGCCTGGAGATCAGCCCCTGCCTCACGGTTTCTCCTCTGAATGGGTTTTGAGAACAGCGCGAGGGCCTGTCCCAATTTTATACCGCTTCGGGCTCTGAACATACGCGGCTTGAGCTGTGAAGGCCAAGGAGTTTTACCCGTCGCGGGTTGAGGCCCACAATGTGCCAGCGCGGCGGCGCACCGCCATTCAGCGGTAATCCTCCTGGCAAAGGAGTAACTTCAGCGCTGCTCGGAGCGTTTGCCATGACTGCAGATCCGTTGTTCCGTCCTGGCTGCTGTACACCCTTCAATTTTCCGCCCCGGTGAAGCCGCCGGCCGGGAAGGCAAAAATTCGCTTAACTTATCCTTTGAGTTTCTCCGAACTTCCTCCGTCTGAAAGTTGCGCTTCAGCCCCCCATCTAAACCATATGGTGAAATTTTGACTGCGGCATACTCCTCAGGCTTGTCAGGGGGGCGGTCATTCATTAGGACCGGAGGCAAGCGAACTTTGCTCGAGTATTTAATCATGTTGATTACCCCCGTCCTCCTGTGCGGAGGCTCCGGAACCCGTCTGTGGCCCTTGTCGCGCAAGAGCTACCCCAAGCAGTTCGTGCCCCTGATGGGGGAAGAGACCCTGTTCCAGGCCTCGGCCCGGCGGCTGGCGGGGAATGCGGGCAGCCTGCGCTTTGCCGCGCCGATGGTGCTGACCAACTCCGATTTCCGCTTCATCGTCACCGAGCAGCTGCAGGCCATCGGCATCGACCCCGGCGCCATCCTGATCGAGCCGGAGGGGCGCAACACCGCGCCTGCTGTGCTGGCCGCCGCCCTGCGCGCCCGGGCGGAAGATCCCGATGCGGTGCTGCTGGTGGCGCCCTCCGATCATGTGGTCCCCGACACCGCGGCCTTTCACGCCGCCGTCGCCAGGGGCCTTGAGGCGGTGGCTGAGGGCCGGCTGGTCACCTTCGGCATCACCCCGGCCCATGCCGAAACCGCCTATGGCTATCTCGAACTTGCCGCGGCGCCGGGGGCAGATGGCGCTGCCGTGCCGCTCAAGCAGTTCGTGGAAAAGCCGGACGCGGCCCGCGCCGCCGAAATGCTGGCGGCGGGCAATTACAAATGGAACGCGGGCATCTTCCTGTTCCGCGCCGCCGATATCATCACCGCCTTCCAGGCCCATGCGCCCGCGCTGATCGCGCCGGTGCAGGACGCGCTGGACCAGGCCAGGCCCGACCTCGGCTTCCTGCGTCTGGCGCCGGAGCCCTGGAGCGGCGCCGGGGACATCTCGATCGACTATGCGGTGATGGAAAAAGCGGACAATCTCTCGGTGGTGCCGTTTGACGCCGCCTGGTCCGACCTCGGCGGCTGGGATGCGGTCTGGCGCGAGAGCGCCCCGGATGCGGAGGGCGTCGTTACCAGCGGCGGCGCCACCGCGATCGACTGCGCCGGCACGCTGCTGCGCGCCGACAGCGAGCGGCTGGAGCTGGTCGGCATCGGCCTTCGGAACATCATGGCGGTGGCGATGAACGACGCGGTGCTGGTCGCCGACAAATCCCGCGCCCAGGACGTCAAGCTGGCGGTGGCGGCGCTGAAGAAGAAGGGCGCCGCCCAGGCCACCGAGTTCCCCAAGGATCACCGCCCCTGGGGCTGGTTCGAGAGCCTGGCGGTTGGCGACCGCTTCCAGGTCAAGCGGATCCTGGTGCACCCGGGCGCGGCGCTGAGCCTGCAAAGCCATGTGCACCGCTCCGAGCACTGGATCGTGGTCGAGGGCACCGCCAAAGTGACGGTGAATGACGAGGTGAAACTGGTGACCGAAAACGAAAGCATCTATGTGCCGCTGGGCGCGGTGCACCGGATGGAGAACCCCGGCAAGGTGCCGATGGTGCTGATCGAGGTGCAGACCGGCGCCTATGTCGGCGAGGATGACATCATCCGCTACGAAGATGTCTACGCACGCGGGTAACTGGAAAGATCCTTGATAATGAGTACGCCTGCGGGATCGGTTCTCTATCTCTCGCCCTATTTCTGGCCCGAGGAGATCGGCTCGGCCCCCTATTGCCGGGAGCTGGCGGAATATCTGGCGGAACGGGGCTATGCGGTTTCGGCCCTGACGTTCCGCCCGCATTACCCCAGCATAGAGCCTTTCGGAGATTGGGCGGACGGCGCCCGCGACCGCGAGCGGCTTGGCCGCATCGCCATCGAACGCGTCCCGGTGCAGGCGCGCGGCGCCGGCGGGTTCAGGGACCGGGTCCGGAACGACCTGCGGTTCCTGCGCCGGGCGGTCTGGCATGCGCTGCGCGGCACCCACCGCAAGACCGGCGCCATCATCGCCTATATCCCAAGCGTTCTCACCCTCTACGGGGCGATGGCGCTGAAGCTGCGCTCCGGCGCCCCGGTCATTGCCGTGGTCCATGATATCGAAAGCGGCCTGGCCGCCTCGCTGGGCATCGCGTCCCATCCGCTGATGCTGAAGCTGATGCGCCTGGCGGAGCGGATCGGTCTCAGCTTCGCGGATGAAGTTGTGGTGCTGACCGAGGGCATGAAGCGGGAGCTTGAGGAGATCGGCTGCAGGAAGCCCGTCACGGTGCTGCCGATCTGGTCGCAGGCGGCCGAAGAAGCCCCGGTCGACCCGGCCGCCCCGGTGCGGGTGATGTATTCCGGGAACTTCGGCAAGAAGCAGAACCTGGACCAGCTCCTGCCGCTGCTGTCGCATCTGTCGGACACCATGCCGGAGGTTGAAATCGTGATGCGGGGCGGCGGCTCGGAACGCCCGCGGATCGAGGCGGAAGCCGCCCGGCGCGGCCTCGCCAAGGCCCGTTTCCTGGAGCTGGCCCCGGCGGAGGAATTCATGGCCTCGCTGCAGAGCGCAAATGTCCATCTGGTGCCCCAGGCCCTGAACGTGGCGAATTATGCGCTGCCCTCCAAGCTGTTCTCGATCATGTCGGCCGGCCGCCCCTATGTCTGCATCGCCGAACCGGGCAGCCCGCTGGATGTCCTGGCCCGGGAGTCCGGCGCCGGCATCTGTGTCTACCCGGATGACGAGGCCCGCCTCTGCACCGAGGCGGCAGAGCTTCTGAGCGATCCGGCGCGGCAGCAGCGCATGGGCGAGGCCGGCCGGGCCTATGTGCAGCAGCACATGAACCGCACCACCATCTTCAACAGCTACGAAGCCATCCTGCGGCGCCTGGCGGGCGCCTCCCGGGAGCAGCGCATTGCGGAGGCAGAACAATGAAAAAGGCACTCATCACCGGCGTCACGGGCCAGGACGGTTCTTATCTGGCGGAGTTTCTGCTGGAAAAGGGCTATGAGGTGCACGGGATCAAGCGCCGGGCCTCGTCGTTCAACACCCAGCGGGTCGATCACATCTACCAGGACCCGCATGTGGACAACGCCCGCTTCAAGCTGCATTACGGCGATCTGACCGACAGCTCGAACCTGACCCGGATCATCCAGGACGTGCAGCCCGACGAGGTCTATAACCTCGGCGCCCAGAGCCATGTGGCGGTGTCCTTCGAGAGCCCGGAATACACCGCCGATGTGGATGCCATGGGCACCCTGCGGCTCTTGGAGGCGATCCGCTTCCTCGGGCTGGAGCAGAAGACCCGCTTCTACCAGGCCTCGACCTCGGAGCTTTACGGCCTGGTGCAGGAGACGCCGCAGCGCGAGACCACGCCGTTCTACCCGCGCTCGCCTTATGCGGTGGCCAAGCTTTATTCCTACTGGATCACGGTCAATTACCGCGAGGCCTATGGCATGTATGCCTGCAACGGCATCCTGTTCAACCACGAGAGCCCGCGCCGCGGCGAGACCTTCGTGACCCGCAAGATCACCCGCGGGCTGGCCAATATCGCGCAAGGGCTGGAGCCCTGCCTCTACATGGGCAACATCGATGCGCTGCGCGACTGGGGCCATGCCAAGGACTATGTGCGGATGCAGTGGATGATGCTGCAGCAGGATCAGGCCGAGGATTTCGTCATTGCCACCGGCAAGCAGTATTCGGTGCGCCAGTTCATCGCCTGGTCCGCCGCCGAGCTGGGGGTGCATCTGGAGTTCTCCGGCAGCGGCGTGGAGGAGATTGCCACCGTCGCGGCGGTCGAGGGCGGCAAGGCTCCGGCGCTGAAGCCCGGCGATGTGGTGATGCGGATCGACCCGCGCTATTTCCGCCCGGCGGAGGTGGAAACGCTGCTGGGCGACCCCGCCAAGGCCAAGGAGAAGCTGGGCTGGGTGCCGGAGATCACCACGCAGCAGATGTGCGCCGAGATGGTAGCCGAGGACCTGAAAACCGCCCGCCGCCACGCGCTGCTGAAAGAGCACGGCATGGCGGTGCCGGTCAGCGTCGAAGGCTGAGGGGAGCGCCATGGCCTATGACCTGAAGGGAAAACGTGTGTTTGTCGCGGGCCACCGCGGCATGGTCGGCGCCGCCGTAGTGCGCCGCCTGGCAGCAGAAGACTGCGAGGTTATCACTGCGGCCCGCACCGAACTCGACCTGGTGGACCAGGCGGCCGTCAAGGCTTGGATGCAGGCGCAGCGCCCCGATGCCATCGTCATGGCGGCAGCCAAGGTCGGCGGCATCAAGGCCAACAGCGATTTTCCGGTGGATTTCCTCTATCAGAACCTGATGATCGAGGCGAACCTCGCCCAAGCAGCCCATGAGGCAGATGTGGAGCGGTTCCTGTTCCTCGGCTCCTCCTGCATCTACCCCAAGTTTGCGCCCCAGCCGATCCCCGAGGACAGCCTGCTGACCGGCGCGCTGGAGCCCACCAATGAATGGTACGCCGTTGCCAAAATCGCAGGCATCAAGCTGATGCAAGCCTACCGGCAGCAATACGGCCGCGACTGGATCTCGGCGATGCCGACCAATCTCTACGGCCCGGGTGACAATTACGACCTGAACTCGTCCCATGTGCTGCCGGCGCTCTTGCGCAAGTTTCACGAGGCCAAGAAAGCGGGCGCCGCTTCGGTGGAGCTGTGGGGCTCCGGCACGCCGCTGCGCGAGTTCATGCATTGCGACGACCTGGCGGATGCGCTGGTGTTCCTGCTGAAGACCTACTCCGGCTTTGACCATGTGAACGTGGGATCCGGTGCGGAGGTCACCATCCGCGAACTGGCCGAAACCATTGCCCGGGTGGTAGGCTACGGGGCGGAACTGGTGTTTGATGCAACCAAGCCGGACGGCACGCCGCGCAAACTGATGGACAGCTCCCGGCTGCATGCCATGGGCTGGAACAATTCCCGTTCGCTGGAAGAGGGTATTGGCCATACTTACTGCCATTGGCTCCAGAACGCCTGATTTAGAACTAGGAAACACGTTATGAATATTCAGACGGCTGCTTTGAAAGCACCCCGGGTGGCTCTTGTCGGCGGGCAATGGGCCCAGAATGTCGGCAACGCCTTCTTCAATCTGGGCGGCGAATACGTGCTCAAACGCGTTTTCGGGGAAGATGCAGTCGGTTACTTCCAGGATCAGCCGAACTACCGCACGCTGCACAACAAATTCAAAGGCAACCCGGACAATTACGTCGATTTCGTCAAATATCTGGATATCGACTATCTGGTGCTGCAAGGACCGGTGCTGAATGCCTGGATGGCCGCCAGCTGGGAAAAGACGTTCAAGGCGCTGCAGGAACGCGGCACCAAGATCATCCTCCTGTCCTGCGCCTTTTTCAAATTCACCGGCAGTGAGATCGCCAAGGTCAAGGCCTTCCTCGAAGCATACCCGCCGGCCCTGATCTCCACCCGGGATGACAAATCTTATGGCATTCTGAAGGACTGGCTTCCCGGCGTTCCGAAATACAACGGGATCGACTCCGGATTCTTCCTCAACCGCTGCGTCACCCCGTTCAGGACCCGCGGCGGCACGCCATACATGGCGATGAATTTCGACCGCTACCCGGAGCCGAGCATCTCCGAAAGCGCCTTTGATGCAGGTAAGTTCCGGACCATGAAGATCGAACTGGAAGGATCAGCCTATCATCTCGGGATCCCGAACTTTCTCGACAAATCCGCGCATAAGGGCAAGATCCGCAGCTACTTTGCCGACCTGACCGACCGCCGCAAGCTGCCGGAGACCTTTGCCGGCCGGATGGTGGTGCGCCCGGAGCACCGCTTCTTCCCGCATGTCACCCACAAGATCTACCGCCAGCCCAATGCCACCGCATCGGACGAGCCCTGGACCTACATCAACATCTACGCCAATGCGGATTTCACCCTCTCCGACCGGGTTCATGCCTGTGTGGCAACCCTGGCCTTCGGCAGCCCGGCGATGCTTTTCACGCCAAGCCCGCGCTCAGCGCTGTTCGGCCGTGTCGGCCTCGAAGACATCAAGACCCGGCTGGTGACCCTGGATCTGGATTACCTGCACGATGAACAGGAAAAAGAAATCGCCTGGCTGACAAATCAGCTGACCTGATCCGCTATTGAGCCTGTCCGTGACAAAGCTAATCTACGCAAATACGCCCGTTACCGCATTACCGAAACGAGAGCAGATGAATGGCATATTCGTCCAGTCGATCCTGTTCTTGTTCCCCATGCCCTACATGGCTTTTGCTGTCACCTACGGCGATGAGCTGATCTATCGGGGCATGTTTCTGTTGTGGATGCTGTATTCCAACCTGGTCATTCTTATGACGGGTTTCAGCCGGAAGAAACTGTCGGGCGAGTTCAAAATTATCGCGCTGATCCTGGGCATTAATATCATCAGCTCATGCCTCTACAACGTCATCGAATTGTCGGCAATTGATATCTCGGCGGTCATCAAAGTCGTGATCCTTCTCAACGCGCTTTATATCTTTGAGACGATGACCGGTCGGCCGGTGCAGAATGTGTTCCGGGCTGCCGCCCCTCTTGCTGCACTTTTGATCATCATTTCGATGGTGCATTTCCTCCTTTTTCCAACCAAAGCCTTCACCCGGTATCTCTACTTCTCGATCCATCCGAATCTGGGTGGAGAGCTTCTGTTTGCTTGCGTGGCATTGCTGTATCTGCGCGGGACCTCCTGGCTGCTGCTGTTTTGCGGGGTGCTGGCGCTGATCGGGACACATTTCTTGCAATCCCGCTCAGCGTTGCTTGCGGTGGTTATCGTGCTCTTCTTTGCCTTTGGCGGCCAGACCCTCCGCCTGCTGCGCAACAACGCAGGCATTGGCATGCTGATGCTGGTGCTGAGCGGCATTTTGGCATTCTTTATCTATACGCAGGCCGGCAACGCGCTGATCACGGATGCGGTCACTTTTGTAGCCGACCGGGTTCTGCTTTTGAACGATCAGCATCGCGGAATCGGATCGGGCCTGTCGGGCCGGGATGAAACTTGGAAACTGGCCTTTAGCCTCTTTGTCGAGAGGCCCGTGCTGGGGGTAGGCATCGACCAGTCAGGAGCCACTGATACAGGTGCTAAAATCCACACTGGCCCATTTGTGATCTTTGCCGAATTCGGGTCGTTGGGGCTCATTTTGCTGTTTCTCCTCATGCGAGCCACTTGGCGAAGCTACTTTCGGAACTTCAGGGTTTTCGTTGTGCTGCTGGCTAGCTTGGTTGTCTTTTTGTTCCAAGCCCGCGGGCTGAACCTGAATATCTTTCCGCTGCTCATGTGGATTATGGTTTTGCCCTGGCGCTCCGCTGGCTCTGCACAAGCGCCACAGGAGCGGAGCCTGAAATCATGCGCGGCCTGACACCATGACATCTTTTCTGCGCCGATTGATCATTTATGGGACGGACAACGGGCTGGCGGCGCTTTTTGGCATCTCCGTCCTGTCGGTGGCAGCAATAAAGTATGATGCCGCCACCGTCGGTAATTTGGCTTTATCAATCGCCGTGGTTACGGTTCTTCAGCCGATTGCGGCAATTGGCTTGCCCAACTTGATTTATGCAAGGGTCGCCGCCCGCGCGGGGGGCGCTTCGGCCGGTCTTTTACGCCTTGCAATTCCCGTCTTCGGGCTGGGGGGGCTGGTTTATTTGCTGGTTGGAGGCGGAATTTTCCTGATCGATGGCAGCGGCTTTCTATGGCTTTATATGATTTGCGGAATACGGCTTCCATTTGCCTTCGGGGAGCTTATTCGCTCGAAATACCGAGGGAAAAATCAACCCGAAGCCTATATCCGTTATCGCATAATCTCGCTTGCGCTGGCTTTTTGCATGCTGTGCGGGGTGTATTTCAGCGATGCCGGCCCACTCTTTCTGGCAGGAGTGTGGACCGCTGAATGGGTTGTTTTCGCCTGCTTGCTTTTCCTAGCCGCCCGCCGGGTTGCAGCCCGTTTGCCATCGGTGCGCACCCTGGCAACCTCAGTCAATAAAAGTTCAGGGCTCATGCTGCAGGCGTTAATGGTCTCGGTCTACTACCGGTTCGATCAGATTTATGTTGGGCAGTTCTTCGAAGCTGGCGATTTGGCTGTTTATTCCATTGGCGCCCGCTTTGCCGAGGCGGGGAACATGGCGTTCAGCCTCATTGGCCTCACATTCGGGCCGCGCATTGTGGCTGAATGGCACCGTGGCAGCCTGTCCGGAGCAGCCAAATTTCTGCTTCTTGGGGTGGCGCTCTGTTCAGTAGGGCTGAGCATTGGTGCCTATTACGGCGGAGATGAACTCCTGACGTGGATGATTGGCCCTGATTATGCTGCTTCGCGTGACATCATGGCAGTCTATTTTTTATCGACCTGCTTTACAGTTTACGGGTTTCTTGGCACCCAGATGGTGGTTGCCTCAGGGCGGCTTCGCGCCCCGTTTTATTCAGGTCTGGCAGGCGCTTTGAGCTGCGTCGTACTAACCATTCTCATTTGCAGCTTCGCCGGTCCGGTCGGTGCGGCCTATGCAACGGTAGCCAGCTATGGGATTGCAGCGGGGATCCTCTGGCTGACGGCAATTATAGCAAAAAGGACCAATGCATGACGGTTGCTTCAGATCCAGCCTCCAAGACCCCAGAAGAATGCCAAGAAGCTCCTTTCTTCGAAATTGTTACTGTTGTTTGGCACGATCAGCCGGGACTGGCCCGTACGCGCGAGACGGTGATGAGTCAGAGTTTTCACAACTGGCGCTGGCACATAATCGATGGCGCATCGAGTGATGACACACTTGCGGCGCTCGAAGGGCTTGATGATGATCCACGAGTGGTCATCACCTCGGAACCGGACAAAGGTTTGTATGACGCCATGAATAAGGGCATTCTGGCAGCCGAGGGGCGTTATGTGAACCTGCTCAATGCAGGGGATGTCTATACCGATGCTGATGTGCTCAAGGATGTTCAGGCGGTTTTAACGGCGCAACCGGTGGATATGCTCTTTGGAGGGCAAATCAAATGCTATCCGAATGGGGAGAAAATGTGTTTCGGCCCGCATGAGGCAGATGCCTGGATGCGGTATAGCCTGCCGGCTTCGCACCAAGCGATATTCGTGCGCGGGCCGCTGCACAAGGCCTGGCTTTACCGTGATGATATGAAAGTCGCCGCTGATTACCGCTGTATCGCCGAGATTTACAACTCTGGAGCGAGCTGCTTGAGTGTGGAGCGACCAATCATCTATTCTGACAAAAGCACTGACAGCACGACTTTCCGCTTTCCATGGCAGCATATTCGGGAATGCGCGGCCACGCAGCGTGAAGTTTTCAGTCTCGGAAGGATGCGTATCCTTAAGGGCGCCTTGCGGCGCATGCTTCCAATCCTCTATTGGCGGCTAAGTTCAGTCATCCCCGGAATGGGGATCATACTCGAAGCTGCCGGCAGGGGACACCGGGCAAAATAGCGGCCACTGAACCGGGCTGTGGATTCAATCCAAGCCGTCAACCCAAAAAACCATCGCGTCAGAACATGAACGGCCGGCCCGAACTTTCCAGATCTGCATGCGGGCTGAATCAATCCGCAATCGCATTCACCGGCGCAGTGATCAGCGAGGGGGTGATCTGGTCGATGGTGCGGCCCCAGCGGGTCACCGGGTTTTCCGCCACGAACACGATGTCATCGGGGCGCAGCTCGAAACGGGCGGCCAGCGGCAGATGCGCGGCGTTGCGCACGTCCAGGTGCCAGGCGGTCACCGCGCCGAACTCGCGCACGTCCTGCGCAGCGCGCAGCACATAAACCTGGCTGGCGTCGCCGGTCTCCTTGGCGATGCCGCCGCCGGTGTCGAACAGCGCATCCGCCAGCGTGGCCTTATGCCCGAAAGGCAGCGTGTAGCGGCCCTGGGTGCGGACCTCGCCGCTGAGATAGACGTAATCCCGCTCCACCGCGTCCAGCTCCAGCGCCTGGGCGAAGTTCTCCCGCCGCTCGTCCAGGTCGGCGCGGCGCAGGGTGAGGGCGGCGGTCAGTTCATCAATCGCAGCGCGGCGGCCCGCCAGCGTGGTCTGCTGCAGCTGGATCTGCTGGGCGAAGTAGCGCTCGGCGCGGCTGAGATCGTAATCGGTATCCACAAACACCGAGTCATCCGCCAAGAGCTTGAGGCGCTGCAATTCGGAGCGGGCATAAAGGTCCTCCAGCGGGATCTGGTACATGGCGCCGTCGCGGTAGATCCTGACCGAGCTCACATCGATATCACCCACCGAGACCGAACCTGCGGCGGCCAGCGCTTCGCCCAGGGTGAGCGGCGTCAGGGTGATCGGGTAGACGCCGGGCTGGCCGACGGCGCCGCCGACCGAGACCCGGCGGGAGTTGAACTCGGCGACCTCGAGGCTGAAGGTCGGGTCGATCTGGCTTTCCACCAGGCGCTGGAACAGCAGCGCCTCGGCCTCGTCCACGGTGAGGCCGGCAACCCGCACCCGGCCCACGTCCGGGATATTGATCGAGCCGTCATCCTGCACCGTGTAGCCGTTGCGGCTGTTCTGCGCCGCCAGCAGCCCCGACAGCTCTGCCACCGTGCCTTGCGTCGACGGCGTCGACAGCACCAGCACATCGCCGGTGCCGATGGTATAGGGGCCGGGGTCCACAGCCGGCGGCGGGTCCAGCCGCAGCCCCTGGCGGCTGCCGTCCTGGGTCGAGGGCGCGTCGGGCAGCGGGCCCAGGCCGCGCGGGCTGGCGCCGGCGCCCGAGCCTGCGGAGATCTGGAACACGGCCGGCAGGGTCTTGGGCTGATAGGCGGCGCGGTTGGCGACCAGCACGGTCTCCGGCGTCACCGCCACCACCCGCACCTTGCCGGCGTCCGACACCCCCGCCTTCACGGCGGGGCTGCGGTAGATGGTCGAGCAGCCGGAGGCCAGGGCGGCCAGGGCCAGGGCGCTGAGGGCAAGGGAAATGCGGCGCACGATGCGTCCTCCAATCAACTTACATTCAATTCTCATCCGGCACCGTCTTCATGAAGAGGTTGCCCAGGAAACTGCCGGTCCACTGCGAGGACTGCAACACCGCCCCCTGCCGGACCCAATAGGTATTTGTGAAGCTTTCCGCCAGCCCGTGGCAGCGCTCCTCCAGCTTCTGCACCACCACCGGCACGCCGCGCAGGAAGATGCTCTCCGCGCCCGCATGCGTCACCTGGCACCGGTAGGCGTGCAGCTCGATCTGGTCGTTGCCATTGAGGAAGCTGTGGAACCGCTCCGCGGTGCCCTCGCCTGCCGCCAGCACCAGATCCGCGCTGTGCCGCACATCCGAGGCCGCCAGGCCGGAGCCGAAGCCCTTGGCAGAGGTGAGAAACCCCTGCCTGAGCGTGATGGTTGCGCCATCGGCGGTGAGCCAGGTCTGCACGCCCGCGCGTTCGGTCTCCAGGAGCATGACACCGCTCAGATCGCGGGTCGGGAAAGCCACCTCCAGCCGCGGCGGGATCGGCCGGACAGAGGCCAGCGCCGAGGCGCGCGGGTGGAACCGGGGCGCATCCGGCTGCAGCGCGCCGCGCAAGAGATCGAGGTCGTCCTTTGCATCGCCGCAGGAGATCAGCAGCAGGCACAGCAGGGCACCGCAGAGCTGTTTCATCGCAGGAACCTCCCCCAGCCTTTGACCAGCTGCTGGGCGCGCGCCTCGCGGGTGACGCCATAAAGCCGGTTGCGCACGTTGAGCCGGGCGCCGCCATCGCGCAGCACCGGGCGGATCACCTGCGCCAGCCGGTCGCGCGACGGGCGGCCGGTCAGCCAGGACACCGGGATCTCCAGCCGGATCCCCTTGTCGAAACTGCCTTCGCCGAAGTCGCTGAACCCCACCGAGGTCAGGGTGAAGAAGGCGCCGACCTTGAAGCCATTGGCAAATTCCCGGTCCAGGGTGACGGTGGCGCCGTAATCGCCCGCCAGGTAGCGGCCGGCATCGATCTGGGCGTGATACTCCCCCGGCAGATCGTAATAGGCCGACAGATGGCCGGTCACGGTGGAATAGTCCTGAAAGCCGAACAGCACGTCGAAATCGCGCTGGCGCACATAGTTCAGCTCAGCCCCCAGGGCCAGGCGGCTGTTGGCCGGGAACCACAGCAGCTCCCCCGACAGCCCGCCGTACATGGTCTCCAGATAGCCCAGCGTGGCGCGGGCATAGAGGTTTTCGCCGGGCCGCCAGATGTATTCGCCGGTCAGATGCTCGATGCGCAGGTCGGACTGCTGGGCATAAAGCCCCCAGTCCGAGCGCACCCGCTGGATCACCGAGTTGGACTGGCGCTGGCTGTCATCCAGATTGCCGGCCGCGGGCTGGCGCAGCCCGGCGGACAGGGTCAGCCCCGGCGACAGCGTGTAATCCAGCCCCAGCTGGGCGCCGATCTCATAGCGCAGCGGCGCGTCCGGGTCGAAGAAAGAGGCCTGCAGATAGGGGCCGAAACGGTAGCTGAAATGCGGATAGGCACCGCTTGTGAAGCCGCCCTTGACCAGGGAGATGCTGTCGGAGACCTCGGCGCGGGCAAAGCTGCGCCAGGCGCCGTCGGGATCATGTTCCAGCTCATAAAGGTCATTGCGGGCAATCCGCACCGCGCTGAGCGGCACCCCGTTTGCCATCAGCGCGATGTCAAAGCCCTGCACCCGGGCGGGCTGGGTATTTGCCAGCACCCGGGCGGTGCGGCCGATGGCCTGGGCGGCCTGGCGGTAACGGGTGTTTTCCACCCCGATGCGCAGGCTGTCCCCGCCGCTCTCCAGATAGACCAGCCGCAGCCCTTCCTGCGCGAGGGCCTGCGCCAGCACCTGCCGGCGGCGGGCGGCAGCGGCGGGCGCGTCCGGCAGATTCCAGCTGGCCAGCGCCGCCTGGTCCGCCGGCAGCAGGGGCGGCGGTGCCGCCCCCTGCCCGCCTGGCGCCACGCTCTGGCGCGGGTCGATAAAATAGCTGTAATTGATCCCCAGGGTGCTGCCGTACAGATAAGAGGCAGTCAGCTGCGCGCCGTTTTTGAACCGGTACTGGAGGCCGAAATTGAACGGCGAATTGAGCTCGAAACTGGATCTGGATGTTTCCTGAGTATAGAGGTCCGGGGAGTATTCCGCGAGCAGGGTCAAACGGTCGTTCCAGGCCCAGCTGGCACCGCCAAACAGCGCTGCATCGCCGCGGAACCAATTACCGAAATCCAGCTGGCCGGTCTCTGAGATGCCGCCCGCTCCGGATGCTTCCCTTGTTTTGAACCTATCGGAAATCAGACCCAGAGGATTCGAAAAACTGCCGCGCCCTGCCATACGCCCCCAACCGATACCGCCCGTGACCTTGAACCGGTCCCGAAAGGTTTTGGTCGCAACCACATACTCGGCAGCATTTACCCCAGTGCCACCGAAGTCCCGAAGGCCAAGGACAATCGCAGGGCCGTTCCGGGTCTCATGCCGCAGGCGGAAATGGAGATCGAAGTTCCTGTCGTAAAGGCGGTCGTGCACGTCCGACAGCCCCTTGATGGCGCCGTAGCGGAAACTGCCATGCACCCAGGGCAACAACTGGAAAGTCATGGTGCTGCGCAGTGTCCCGTCAAATCCTCCCGCAGTGAACACCAAGTCGCCATCCTCAAACATCTCTGCTGTTGGGATCTCGATCAGACCTGGAGTGCCATAGGTAGAAACACTTTGCGCAGCAAGCTGCGCAGGGGGCGCCAGCATCAGCGCTGCCAGCAGCAAATGCCGTCCCTGAAGTCTCCGTTGTCTCATAACGCTTTAAAAATCACTTCTGCCCGCCCCTCCCATATCGGTTTTCCGGCGGGCTGTCCTGCCGCCGATCTGGAAGGTCAAAATTGTCTCCCGCCTGTGGCGAATCTGCCTGTCTCATTGCGCGTTTTGGGGACGCGCTGCAACCCTTGCCTGCACCGCTGCGGCGCAGGCCTGCCGGAGACCGGGCCAAGCGGCTGGCTTGCAGACGGAACACCGCAAAAAAGCAAAGCATGGCGGGCTTTTGCAGCCGTGCAGCATTCTCAGGACAACACGGGCATGATAGGCTCGCCCCGGATAGGTTTAGGAGATTGACGATGATCCGGATTACCCTCTTGGCACTGGCCTTGTCGGCAACCGCTGCTGCGGCCCAGACCGCCGGCCAGGACGACTGTGAAGAAAACCAGACCAGCAACAGCGACGAGTGCATCGGCGCTGTGGTCGACGCCGGGGAAGCCGCCGCAGCTGCGGAAGCGGAAGGCGTCACCGGCTTTGTGCCGCTGGTGGCTCCGGCCCTGGGCGCCGCTGCGGCAGCAGCCGGCGTTGCGGCGGCGGCGGGCGGCGGCTCCACCCCCTCCACCACCAGCACCGTCAGCACCACAAACTGACTCAGACAAACGGTCTGAAAAAGGAACGGCGCCCCCCAGATGGGGACGCGCCGTTCCTGCAGCCATCTGCTCAGGCATGATGCCTCAGCTGACGTAGTATTTCGAGCCGTAGTCGCCGTAGCTGTAGCCGTACTGCTTCATCCGGCGGGTGTTGATCTGGCCCAGAATCATCCCGGCCAGGCGCTGGTTGTCGGTGTGGAACAGGCGCAGGGCTTCCGCCACATCCTGCTCCGCGGTGCCGTCCCATTTCACCGCCAGCAATACCGCATCCGCATTGCGGGCAATCAGCCGCGCATCGGAGACGACCAGCACCGGCGGCGTGTCGATCAGGATCACGTCATAGCGCTGCCGCATTTCCTCCAGAAAGCTGCGGAACCGCTCCGAGGCGAACAGGTCGGCGGCATTGGCCGAGGTCTTCTCCCCCGCCAGCACGTCGCAGCCCAGCAGCGGATCCTGGAAGATCGCCTCGTTGGCCGGAAGATCGCCTGCCAGCACCGAGACAATGCCCTGCGGCGGCACGTCCTTCAGCTGCGCGGTCAGGGTCCGGCGCCGGATGTCGCCCTCGACCAGCAGAACTTTCTTGCCGATGCCCACAAAGTTCTGCGCCAGCGCCAGCGCATTGGTGGTCTTGCCTTCGCCCGGCAGCGAGGAGGTCATCACCACCACCTGCGGCGGGTTGTCCACATTGGACAGCATCAGCGAAGTGCGCAGGTTGCGCACCGCCTCCGCGGTGGCCGAAGAGGGTTTCTCGGCCAGGTATTCCAGCACCTTGCGGCGGCCGCTGGCCGGGAACACCGGGATCTGACCCAGCACGCTGCAGCCGGTCTTGCGCTCCAGCTCCCGGGCGGAGCGGAACCCCTGCCGCCTTGCTTCCATCAGCAGCACAATGCCCGCCCCCAGCATCAGCCCCAGGATGCCGCTCATGGTGAGGATCAGGGATTTCCTGGGCGCCGAGGGCCGCAGCGGGATCACCGCCCGCGACAGCAGGCGGCTGTCGGCCTTCTGGATGCCCTCCTGGGCCGAGGTCTCCTTGAGGCGGGCCAGCAAATATTCATAGAGCAGCCGCACCGCTTCCGCTTCGCGGCTGAGCTGCTGCAGGGTGATCAGGTCCTCGCCCTGGCGGGCGGTCTGCCTGGACAGCTCCGCCTCCGACTGCACCAGCGTCTGCAGCTGCTGCGCGGCGCGGCGGGCGTCCAGCGCGGCGCGGGCCAGCAGCCGCTGGAAGGCGGTGTCAAAGGCGGCCCTGCCCGCGGCGGTCTCCGCCTGCTCCAGCAGCCGCTGCAATTGCCGGTCCTGGCTGATCTCCGCCTGCGCCTCCCGGGTGCCCGCCGCGCGCAGCCCGTCATAGCGCGCCTGCGCGGCCTCCGCCGCGGTGCCGGCCTGGGCAATGCGCTCGCGCAGGTCCTTCAGCTGCACCTCCTGCGCCTGCAGCGCCTCCGGCGACACCAGCGCGGTGGCGGCGTTGAATTCACTGGCCTTGGCCTCGGCGGCTTCCAGATCCGCCTTCAGCTCCGCCACCCGGGTGGTCAGCCAGGTTGTCGCCTGTTCGGTGGCGTCAAACTTCACCTCGATCTGGTTGAGGATGTAGAGATCGACGATGGTGTCCGCGATCAGCGCCGACTTGCGGGCAGATTCGGTTTCCGCCGTGACCTCGAACACCAAGGTGCTGGGAACATTGCGCACCGAAACCTTGCTCAGAAGGGTGGAGACCACACTATCCCGGGTCAGCTGCTTGACCAGCTCCTCCGGCAGCGGCGCGGATGGACGCTGCAGCCCCAGCAGCGATTTGATTCCCGATTTCACTGTCCAGACCAGCGTCCCCAGGGCAGAAGGTTCAACCAAGGCGCTGTTGAACTCCGGATCCTCCATCAGGTTCAGCTTATCCACCACCTTGCTCATCAGCCCGCGCGACTGCAGCACCTCCAGCTCGGAGTTGACCTCGGCGTAATCGCCCGACAACCCGCTGACGACGCTTTGCAGATCAACCACGCTCTGCTGCCTGGTCTCCAGTATCACCACGGCGCTGGAGGTATAAAGCGGCACCGCCGCCACAAAGGCATAGACACCGCCCAGGAAGATCGAGGCCAGGGTGGCCAGCAGCATGATCCATTTGCCGCGCCACAGGGTGGCGGCCAGGGCGCCGAGATCGATGGCATCGTCTTCCGGCGCATCACCGGGTGCCGGCCGCGGCACCGGAAAGGAAGCTTCATTCAAAGGCGATTGTTTCATGACTACCCGAAACCCGTAGGGGCCGGAGCGCGCCGCCCCGGCGTGTCAGCCCCCGCATACACGCGGCCGCTGCAAGAAGAAAGGCCGCCGCGGCTCAGCGGCCGGTGGTGGCCAGAACCGCCAGGCCGGTCCTGGCGATGATTTTCAGATCCCCGGGGAAGCTGCGCCGGGCAAGATAGGCAACATCCAGCGCCACCCGCTCGTCATAGCTGACATCATTGCGGCCCGAGACCTGCCACAGGCCGGTGATGCCGGGCTTCTGGGCCAGATAGGCGGAGACGCTGCTGCCGTATCTGGCCAGTTCCCTGGTGACGATGGGGCGCGGACCGACAAAGCTCATCTCGCCCCGCAGCACGTTCCAGATCTGCGGCAGCTCGTCCAGGCTGGTCTTGCGCAGGATGCGGCCCAGGCGGCTGATTCGCGGATCATCGGACAGCTTATGGTCGCGCGCCCATTCCGCGGCCGCCGCGGGATTGGCGTCCAGGTAGGATTGCAGCTTCGATTCGGCATCCGCCACCATGCTGCGCAGCTTCCAGCATCTGAACGGTTTGCCGCCCCGGCCGATCCGGGTATGGCCGAAGAACCCCGCGCCGCCGTCGCAGCGCACGAGGATCCACAAAACAAAGATGACCGGAACCAGAACCGGCAGCAGCAGCAGGGCAAAGCCGATGTCGAAGGCGCGCTTGCCGGTACGGACATAGAAACCGGCGGGCGCCTGGCCGGCGTCCCGGCTGGTTTCCTCAAGAGCATAGGCTGTCAGCGCAAAATCCCGCATCGTTAAACACCCATAAATTTCAAACGACTAAATAGAATTCGCCCGCATAGGGGGAGCATCATGTGCTCAATACACCCTGGTTGTAATAAATTTAAGTAGTATTTTTCATACTTCCGGGCCCCAGCCGCAATTTGCCGCAGAACGCCGCCCCCGGCAGTCAGGCTGCCGGCGCCCGGCCCCGTGCCACGGCGCCGGCTGAGGAGGGGATGGAAAAAAATGCGCATGCCGCGTCAGGCGCGGCGCCGGCGGTTCACTTCCCAGGCCAGGATCAGGGCGGCAGCCACCGCCGCCAGCGCCAGCAGGCCGGTGCCGGCATCGATTTCCGGAACGTCATGCGGACCGCCGCCATTGCCCTGCCCGCCACCGCGGCCGCCGCCCTGCCGAGGCCAGCGGCCCATGGCAAAAGCGGCGGTCAGGGTCAGGCAGTTCGCCGCAAGTGCTGCGCCTGCTGCAGTCAGAATTTTTTTCATTGCTCGGCCTCAAAGGGTTAGAGTTCACCCCCCCCCGCAAACCGTTAACACTTTCTTAAAATTCGCGCAATTTCCGGCCGCCGCCTGTTCCGGCTTTGCCGCCCGGCCGTGTCCCGGCTGCACCGATCCACCTTGGGTTGCTTTGATATCCAGCCCCTAGCGCCGAGCCTGCAGGACGCGCACCGCCCCTGCCGCTGCATCTCCCTGCCGGGCCGCCCGGCAAAGCTCTCCTGGCGGCCGATGATGCAATCCTTTCTGGAGACACCCGCAGCCGCCCGGGCATAAGCCGCGTTCAGGCGCCGCGGCAGGCCGGCACGCCCATGCGGATAAGTTCACGGCCCGTTATCTTGTAGACCCCGGTAATCCGGTTCCGCCCCGTCTGCAGGAACCAGGTTCTCAGCGGTTCAGGGTAGTGGGCGGCCATCAGCTGCGAGAAATACTCGAAATCCTCTTCGCGCAGCCGCCAGCCCCGGCGCGAGGGCCCGTGGAAGCCGAAGACCGTGCCGGGGCTGACACAGGTGCCTGGCAGCCCCAGGAATAGGGTGCAGGTGGAATAGCAGATCCGGCCCCGGATCTCGACACGCGCACCGCTGCGCCGGAGGGTCTGCAGCTCAGCCAGGCGGTGGTGCAGGTAACCGCCCGGGTCGTCCCCCACGACAACAAGCCCTTGCGCCTCTGCCGCCGGGCACCACAGCGCGGCCGCCGCCAAGCCGATGGCAGCCGCGGCCAGTGCAGCCGCGATCATCTGTCCAGGCCTGCCGGGAGCCCCCGGCAGCCGCCCGGGCCGCGGATCCCCCCGGCCGCGGTTCTGTTGCTGAGCCCCATCAGCCCCCCTCCTGGTGTCCCTCCAGGGCCTGATCGCGGGTTTTCTGCCTGATTGATCCGCCTTTCCCGGCGGTATGCTGCGGCGGCTCCTGCAAACCGGAACGCGCGGCCTCACTCATTATTGTAGCGCAAATGCGGGCAGAGGCATGCCGTTCCAGGAGAGGCAGCTGCCGCCACCGGCGGCCGGCGTTCCAGCGCCCTGCCCTGTTTCAGGGAAGCCGGCGGAGGATTGTCCGGAAGGAAAGCCCCCTGCTGCGCCGGGGAGCTGCTAGCGCCTGGCCTGCAGGAAGCGCACCGCCCCGCCCTCCAGGCAGGCCGCCGACAGGGTGCCGCTGGCATAGGCGCCGGTGTCGATGGCGATCCGGCCGCGCTCCGCCGCGGGCCGGGCGACGATGGTATGGCCATGCACCACCCAGATCCCGTCGCGGCGCGGGGTGCGGAAAAACTCCGGATGCCCCCACATCAGAACCTCCTCCGCCTGCCGCTCCGGGGCGGTGTGCGGATCCGCGCCGGCATGGGCCATCAGCACATTGCCCGACAGCAGCGCGGTCTCCAGCCCGGCGGCCCAGGCAATCAGCGCCTCCCCCATCCTCTCCTGCAGGCGGTCGCGGCACGCGCGCAGTTGCTCTGCGCTCATCTGCGGCCGGACGCCCGGCACCGCGAAGGAGGCCAGGGTCTGCAGCCCGCCATTCCTGATCCAGCGGCCGCCCTCGCGTTCGGGATCGCGCAGGAAGCGCAGCAGCATGTCCTCGTGATTGCCCTTCAGGCAGGTCAGCTCCGGGCGCGCGCTGAGGTATCTCAGCACTTCAGCGCTCTGCTCGCCCCGGTCGATGTAATCGCCGGCCAGCACGATCCGGTGATCCTGCGGCACCTGCGCCAGCATGCGCTCCAGCAGCTCCAGGCAGCCGTGCACATCGCCGATCACGCAAAGCGGCTCCCCGGGCGCCGGCTCCGCAAAGCGGGCGCCCCGCCCGGATTTTTGCGGCCCGAATTTTTGCAGCAGGGATGACAGCACGGGCCGGCGGCTCTCCGGTTGGGCTGCGCCGCAGCGCAGGGCATGGGATCCGGCGGTGATACCCCCCTGCCCGCAGCGGGGCAAGCCGCGGGGGCTGGCGGCCTGCTCAGAACAGGAAGTCATCCGCAGCCAGCAGACCCGGCCGCAGGCCCTCCAGCAGGAGCCAGCCGCTGCCGGTGCCGATCAGGGTGCCGCCCTCTGCCTGGCTGATCTCCAGATCCGCAAAGCGGTCCGCGGCAGCGCCCTCCAGGCGGATCCGGTCCAGACCGGAGGTGAAATCGGTGACCGTATCGCTTCCGTGGCCGCCGGCAAAGACAAAGACATCGGCGCTCTCTCCGCCCGTCAGGCGGTCATCGCCGCTGCCGCCTTCCAGAAGATCTGCCCCGGTGCCGCCCCACAGCCGGTCCGCACCACCTTCCCCCCGCAGCGAGTCGTTGCCGCTGCTGCCGTACAGCAGGTCGCCGCCAGTGCTGGCGGCCAGGAAATCCGCACCGCTCTCCCCCAGCAGCGTGTCATTGCCCGTGCCGCCGCGCAGCACATCATTGTCCAACCCGCCTGCCAGCCGGTCATCGCCGCCGCCGCCCCACAGCCAGTCCGCGCCACCTTCCCCGCGCAGCGTGTCATTGCCGCTGCTGCCGTACAGCAGGTCGTCGCCAGTGCCGGCGGCCAGGAAATCCGCACCACTCTCCCCCAGCAGCGTGTCATTGCCCGCGCCGCCGCGCAGCACATCATTATCCAACCCGCCTGCCAGCCGGTCATCGCCATCCCCGCCTGCCAGCGTGTCGCGGCCGGCCTGGCCGGCCAGGCGGTCCTTGCCTGCGGCACCGTCCAGCATATCCGCGCCGTCACCGCCCCACAGCCGGTCATTGTCTTCACCGCCCCACAGGTGGTCATTGCCGTCGCCGCCCTCCAGATTGTCCGTCCCGGTGCCGCCCCACAACTTGTCCATTCCGGCTTCCCCGCGCAGCGTGTCGCTGCCACTGCTGCCGTACAGCAGGTCGTCGCCCTTGCTGGCGGCCAGGAAATCCGCGCCGCTCTCCCCCAGCAGCGTGTCGTTGCCCGCGCCGCCGCGCAGCACATCATTGTCCCGCCCGCCTGCCAGCCGGTCATCGCCGTCGCGGCCTGCCAGCGTATCGCGCCCGGTCTGCCCCGTCAGCTGGTCGTGCCCGGCGCCGCCGTCCAGCATATCGGCACCGGTGCCGCCCCACAGCTTGTCATAGCCGTTTTCTCCCAGCAGCCTGTCATCGCCGCTGCCGCCCCACAGCCAGTCATAGCCATCCTGTCCGGCCAGGCTGTCGCGGCCGCTGCTGCCCTTCATCACATCGCCGCTGCTGCCGCCCAGCAGCGTGTCATTGCCAGCACCGCCCAGCAGCGTGTCGCGGTCGCCCTTGCCGTCCAGCCGGTCATCACCGCTGAGCCCATAGAGCGCATCGCGGCCGCTTGTGCCCGCCAGCTGGTCGCGGCCGGCGCCGCCGTAGAACCCGCCGCCGGGCAGGGTCCCGCCCAGCCCCTGGCGCTGCGGGAATTCGAACCGCAGCGCCGGGCCGAACACATCCTCCAGCTCCAGCCGCCCGCCGCCGGCCTGGCCCACAACGACCCTTGTGCCGCCCGCCTCCAGGTCGATGCCATAGCTGCGGCCGCGGCTGTCCAGCTGGGCCGGGCTGTAAAGCCCCTCGAACAGCGACAGGTCCAGCAGGTCCGCGCCGGGGGTGAAATCGCGCACCGTCACCGCCTCCGCCCCCGGGGTGATGACAAAGATGTCGGCGCCCGCGCCGCCGGTCAGCTCGCCGCCGCCCGCGCCCGAGACCAGCACGTCATCACCGGCCTGGCCGTACAGATCTGCCGCGCCCGCGCCGCCTTCCAGCACGTCATTTGCAGCGCTGCCATCGAGCCGCGCCTCGCTGTCTCCGGCCCGGCGCACAACGCCCAGCTCCGCCAGCGGCAGGGTGAACCGGCTGATGCCGCCCTCGGCGCCGGAGGCGGCAAAGACCTGCAGCTGGCCGTCCGCCGCCACCGCCTCCAGCGCGGTCACATTCTGCAGCCCGAGGCCCGGCATATGCTCCAGGCTCTCAAGATGGATCAGTTCGCCGCCCGGGGTCAGGGTGAACAGGCTGAGGCCGCCGTCATTGCCCGCCGCCAGCACCAGCAGGTGATCCCCCGCCTGCACCACCTCCAGCGCCGAAAGGCCGCCGAAACGGGTCATCGCGGTGTCCTGCAGCTGCGCCTCGAACCGCAGCCCCCCCGCCGCATCCACCTCCACCAGGGTGAGTGAGCTGCTGCCCGCAGCGCCCAGGAGCGCCCAGGCCTTGCCGTTCATTTCAAAGCTTTCCAGCGCGGTGATGGTGGAGACCGACAGCCCCTGCCCCGCGCCCAGCACCGCCCCGGGGGTGAGCGCGCCGGTGGCGGCATCCGCGCTGTAGCCGCGCAGGCCCTCTGCATCCGCCGCCAGCAGCACCGGCCCGCCAGCGGTCTGCACCGCGGCCAAGAGCGCCGAGGGCTCCAGGCTGTAAGAGGCGCTGCCGCCGCCGGCGCCGGTCTGCGCCTGCACGTTGCCGCCCGCATCCAGCCGCCAGCCCTGCAGGGTGCCGCCCGCCAGCCCCACCGCATAAAGCGCCGCATTGCCATCCGCCAGCTGCAGCACCGCCACATCGCCAAGCCCGCCCGCATCCGCGCCCGCCAGGCTGTCCTGCTGCCGGCTGCCCAGGCTGCCGCCGCTGCCCAGCTCATAATAGCTGAGGCCGCCGCTGGCCTGCTCCTGCAGCAGCCGCAGCCCGCCGCCGGTTTCCGCCAGTTCGAAATTGCCGGTGCGCAGGGAGGCCTGGCCATGCAGCTGCTGGCCCGCCAGCTGCGGCAGGCCGCCATTGCCGGACAGCTGCCAGCGGCTGAGGCCGCCGTTCATGCCGTTGATGGCATAAAGCGTCGCCTGACCGTCCTGCACCGCGATCTCCAGATCGCGCAGATCGGTGCCGAAAATCATGTCGTCCGTGCCGAACCGTCCGGTGAATGCCAATGCCATCGTGCCGCTCCCATGCGCTGCAAAACCCGAGGCTGAACCTGGCGGGGCGGGGCGGCGCGAAGCGGGCGGCAAATCGGGCAAAACCGGGGACATTGTTTACAGATTGAGGACAATTGCGCGAACAGCCGGGGAATGGGACGGGAACAGAGTAGGACCCTGCCCGCCTCCCGCAGGGGTGTTGCGCAAGCAGCGTACGCCCCGTTAGCGCCGCCTTGACCCGGCTCTGGCACTCTGGCGCGCAAGATCCCCGTCCGCCCCGCAACAGGAGCCCCGCCGATGACCCAGGCCTCGCCGATCCTCGCCCTGCCCTACCTGATGCCGTCCCAGGCGCAGAAACATGTGACCCACAACGCCGCGCTGCAGATGCTGGATGCGCTGGTGCAGCTCACCGTCCAGGGCTTCGATGCCGCCACGCCGCCCGCCAGCCCGGGCATTGGCGAGACCCATGCGCTGGGTGCCAGCCCCGGCGGCGCCTGGGCCGGCCAGGGCCACGCGATTGCCGCCTGGCAGGGCGAGGGCTGGCTGTTCCTCTCCCCCGCCCCCGGCTGGCGCGCCTGGGGCATCGCCGAGGGTGAACTCAGGGTCTGGGGCGGCAGCGCCTGGGTGCTGCCGCCGGCGCAGACCCAGAACCTGGCCCGCCTCGGCGTGGGCACCGCGGCGGATGCCGCCAACCCGCTCTCGGTCTCCGGGCCCGCGACGCTGCTCAGCCACGCAGGCAGCGGCCATCAGCTGAAGATCAACAAATCCGCCAGCACCGAGACCGCCTCGCTGCTGTTCCAGTCGAACTGGAGCGGCCGCGCCGAAATGGGGCTGGCGGGCAGCAATGACTTCGCGGTCAAGCTCTCCGCCGGCGGCAGCAGCTGGAGCACCGCGCTGGCGCTGCAGCCCAATGGCCGCGCAGGGTTCGGCACCGCCAGCCCGGCGGCGCATCTGGAGATCCGGGGCAGCAGCGATGATTACCTGCTGGCAGGCGGTGGCGGCAGCCCGGACTTCCGGCTGGGATCGGACGGCAACGGCAGCTGCTCCGGCGCCTGGACCGGCGGCGGCGCCGATTACGCGGAATGGTTCGAATGGGCGGACGGCAACCCCGCAGGGGAAGACCGCCGCGGGACCTCCGTGGTGCTGGAAGGCGTAAAAATCCGCCCCGCGAGAGCCGGCGAGACGCCCATCGGCGTGATCAGCGCCAGCCCGGCGGTGGCCGGCGACGGCGACATGGATGAATGGAAGCAGCGCTGGCTGCGCGACGCTTACGGAACCCTGCTGCGCGATGCGGACGGCAAGCCGCAGGAAAATCCCGCTTATGACCCCTCGCAGGCCTATGTGCCGCGCAGCCGGCGCCCGGAATGGACGCTGGTGGGGCTGGTCGGCAAGCTGCGCCTGCGCAAGGGCCAGCCCGCGGCGGCGGGCTGGATCCGGATGCGGCAGGCCGCGCCAGGGCTGGAGGAATGGCTGGTGCGCTGAGGCCTGCGGGACGCGGTCCGCGGCCAATATACGCGCTCCTGCCGCAGCGCCTGCCTTTCGGGTTTGAAACCCCTGCCGCGCCGGCTATGACACCCGCAGGAAACGACACCAGAACAGAAGGCCGCAACTGCATGCCCCTTTACCGGAACGGCGATAAAGTCATTCTCTTTGTCCATATTCCCAAGACCGGCGGTTCCACGGTGGAAGAGGTGCTGAAGGCCGCGGGCGCGCCGCAGGCGCTGAAGTACCACAAGCGGCTGGGCTACTCCAACGCCACCCCCCAGCACATGCACTGGGAAGTGCTGAAACACTGGCTGCCTGCGGGGTTCTACGATTACGCCTTTGCGGTGGTCCGCCACCCGCTCGCCCGGATGGTCAGCGAATACCGCTGGCGCCGGGTGCTCAGCAAGACCCGGGAGCTGCCGGATTTCGACACCTGGGTGCGGCGGCAGCTCAAGCGCTATGGCGAGGACAGCTTCATCCTGGACAACCACATCCGGCCGCAAGGCGAATTCATCGGCGCCCGCGTCGAGGTGTTCCGCCTCGAAGACGGGCTGGAGCGCCCGGTGCGTGCCGGGCTTGAGCATCTGGGACTGGACACGGAGACCCTCGAGATCCACCACGCCCGCAAGTCCGAGCGCGACACGCTGAGTGCAACCGAACAGACCCTGCAGAAGATCCGCAAGTTCTATGCGGCGGATTTCGACCGCTTCGGCTATGACCCGGAGCTGCTGCCGAAGGATCTGCAAATCAGCTCCCCCGCCTGACCCCCGCCGCCGCCCGCACCGGCCCTGACCTGCCCCTGACCCGGAACCGCCCCCATGACCCTGAAGCCCCTCCTGCGCAGCGCCTACCGCAGGTTATATTGGACCAGCAGCTTCCTGCCGGCAGGGCTGCGGCGCCGGATCGGCGCATTCTACCGCGCGCAAACCGAGGCCCCGAAACCCGCGAAAACCGAATCCCTCAAACAGCCCCTGCCCGAACCCGCGCCCCTTCCAGAGCACATCTTTACCAGCGCTTTGGAAAGCGAGCCGGTCCAGCCCGGCCTCGTCCTGTACGAAAGCTTCCACGGCAGTTCCATGAACTGCAGCCCGCGCGCCATCTTCGACGCACTGCTGAACGATCCCGAACGGGCAGGCCTGGAGCATGTCTGGGCTCTGAAGCGCCCGTCCGCCGCACCGGAACCGCTGCGGCATTTGCCCAATGTGCGCTTTGTCGCCCCCGGTTCGGCGGACTATGCGCAGCTGCTGGCCACCGCGGGCGCAATCATTTCCAACAGCACCTTGCCGACCTGGTACCTGCGCCGCGACGGGCAGTCCTACATCAACACCTGGCACGGCGTGCCGCTGAAGCGGATGTTCAAGCATGAGGACGCCCTGCGCCCGACCGTGCACCGCAACAGCCAGCGCAATTTCCTGCAGGCCTCGCATGTGCTGCTGCAGAACAGCTTTACCGCAGACGCCCTGCTCGGCGCCGCGGATGTGCAGGAGGCCACCGAAGGGCGGCTCAGCTGCATCGGCGCGCCGCGGGTGGATGAAACGCTGACGGCGGACCGCGAGGCGCTGCGCGCCGAACTGGGGCTCTCCGAAGGCCAGAAGCTGATCTTCGTGGCGCCGACCTGGCGCGGCGAGCTGGGCAAGGCCAACAAGAAGGCGCCGATGCTGGATGCCCTCCTGAGAGCTCTGAGCGGGCTGGATCCCGCGCAATACGCGGTCTATGCCCAGATGCACAATTTCACCGGCACCCGCGCCAAAGGCGCCCGGGCGGTGCCCGCCGGCATGTCCACCAACCGCTTCCTGGCCGCGGTGGATGTGCTGATCAGCGACTATTCCAGCATCATATTCGATTATCTGGCCACCGGGCGGCAGCTGATCCTCTATGTCTACGACCGCGCCGAATACGAAGAGCTTCGAGGCCTCAATGCCGGCCTCGAAGAGCTGCCTGCGCAGCTGTGCATGCGGCCCAAGGATGTGATGGAGGCGATCCGCACAGGCCAGCGCGCCGATGCGATGCCGCAGTATGAGGCCGCTCAGGCGCAGTTCTTCCCGCTGGAGGATGGCAATGCCACCGCCCGGGCGGTCGGGGCCCTCCTCGCCCCGCCCCCGCCCCGCACCCGCAAGCGGCCCCGGGTCGTGTTCTTCGGCGGCGGCTGGAAGAACAATGGCATCACCTCCTCGCTGCTCAATCTGCTGGGCGCGCTGCAGGCTTATGATCTCGACATTTATGTGCTGACCGAAGGCCTGCCGCTGGAAAAATCCGAGGAACTGCGCGCCAACCTGCGCCGGGCCGGGCCGCGGGTGCGGCTGCTTCACCGGGCCGGCGGCATGGTGCGCCCCCCGGAAGAAAACACCCGGGTGGAGCAGTTCTATGCGCTGAACGGTTTTGAAAGCCCGGAGCACGAAGCCGCGGTGACCGCCGCCTTCCGCCGCGAGGCGCGGCGGCTCGTGGGGGACATGAACTTTGATGCGGCGGTGGATTTCAGCGGCTATGCCCGCTACTGGAGCCTGCTGATGGCGATGCTCCCGGCCAAGCGGCACGCGATCTACCAGCACAACGATATGCGCTCGGAGGCTGACAAGCGGTTCGAGATCCTCAACGGCGTCTTTGCCGTCTACAAATGGTATGACGCGGTTGCCAGCGTGTCGGATGAAACCCGGCAGGTGAATGCCGGCAGTCTCGCCGCCTATTACGCGGCGCCGGAGGCCGCGATCACCGTGCGCAACGTGATCCGCCCCGCCGAGATCCGGGCCCGGGCCCAGGAACAGATGCCCAGGGAGCTGGAGCTGCTGCTGCCCCGGGACAAGCCGGTCTTCGTGATGGCCGGGCGGCTGTCGCCGGAGAAAGCCAAGGACCGGGCGATTCAGGCTCTGGCCCGGCTGCGCGCCGAAGGCAGCGAGGCGGTGCTGGTGATCATGGGCACCGGCCCGCTGGAGGCAGAGCTGAAAGAAGAGGCGCACCGCTGCGGCGTCGAGGATCTGGTGATCTTTGCAGGCCATGTCAGCAACCCCTTCCCGGTGATCGCCCGCGGCAGCTGCTTCCTGCTCAGCTCCGACTACGAAGGCCAGCCAATGGTGCTCCTGGAGGCGCTCACCCTCGGCAAGCCGGTGCTGGCCACAGACATCCCCGGCGCCCGCAGCGTGCTGGGCACGGACTACGGCCACCTGGTGCCGCCCAGCGTCGACGGGGTCGCCGAGGGCATGCGCCATTTCATCGAAGGCCGCATCGGCGGTGCCGAGTTCGACGCAGACAGCTATTGCGAGGAAGCCCTGCAGGATTTCTTCGACCGCGTTCTCGGCTTCACGCCCAAGCGCCTGCCGCCGGCCTGATCCAGCCCCTTCCCGTCCGGCCCGGTAACAGGCCTGGGCAGGCCGGGCGGTTCCGGACCGGGCGGAAACAGGCCCGCCAAACGGCGGCAACGGCAGAATGCGGCCTGCCGGCAGCAGCCTGCGGACTAATTCAGCACGGGGTCTACCCAAAGGCCGTTTAACCGGCTATCAACGCTTCCACAGCTAAGAGAGGCATCCCGGCACGAGCAGTCAGGCCCCGGCGGGAAAGCGGAATTGCAGCCAGACCGGACCGGAAAGCAGCCTTCCGGCACGGGGCTTGTGAATATGGAGTTATTAATGCGGCGTGTGATTACTTACGGCACTTTTGACACCCTTCATTTCGGACATATCCGCCTGCTCCGCAGGGCCCGGGAACTGGGCGATTACCTGGTCGTCGCGCTGTCCTCCGACGAATTCAACCAGCTCAAGGGCAAGACCTCGAAATTCTCCTGGGAGGAGCGCAAGCGCGACCTCGAGGCGATCCGCTATGTGGATCTGGTGATTCCGGAGCACACTTGGGAGCAGAAGCGCCAGGACGTGCAGGACCACAATATCGACGTCTTCACCATGGGCGATGACTGGACCGGCGAATTCGACTTCCTGTCGGATCTCTGCCAGGTCATCTACATGCCGCGCACGCCGGAAATCTCCAGCACGATGATCCGCAACAAGATGCAGGGGCTCAGCACCGCTGCCGAATAACACCGCCGCCGCCGCGTTGTGCCCCCGGCCGCAGCAGATGCGGGCGGGCTCGTGGTATGCCTGCTGTTCCCCGACTGCCGCCTCCTGTGCCCTGCCGCCCTGCCGGCGGCGTTCCGGGGCACTTAACCCGCAGAGCATGACAGCCGTATGACATCCGCCGCCGCCTGCGGCACAATAGGGCCGCAAGGGCCGGCAGCGCGTCGGAACGGACCCGGAGAACCGCCATGAACATTCTATGCGTAGGCGCAGGCCTGTCGGGCGCGGTGATCGGCCGCCAGCTGGCTGAGGCCGGCCATCAGGTCACCGTGATCGACGCGCGCGCCCACATCGCCGGCAACTGCCACACCGAGCGCGACGCGGAGACCGGCGTGATGGTGCATGTCTACGGGCCGCATATCTTCCACACCGACGACACGGAGGTCTGGGACTATGTGAACCGCTTCGCAGCCTTCCTGCCCTACAAGAACCGGGTGAAATCGACCACCCGCGGGCTGTCGGGCGAGCAGGAAGTGTTCTCGCTGCCGGTGAACCTGCACACTATCAACCAGTTCTTCCGCAAGACGATGCGCCCCGCAGAGGCGCATGATTTCATTGTCAACGAACAGGCCGACACCTCGATCGAAAACCCCGAAACCTTCGAAGAGCAGGCAATGCGGTTCGTCGGCAAAGATCTCTATGAGGCGTTTTTCAAGGGCTACACCCTCAAGCAATGGGGCATGCCCCCCTCGGAGTTGCCCGCGAGCATCCTCAAGCGGCTGCCGGTGCGGTTCAACTACGACGACAATTACTTCTTCCACAAATTCCAGGGCATGCCGGAGGACGGCTATACCGCGATGATCACCAGGATCCTCGGCCACCCGGGCATTTCGGTCAGGTTAGAGACTGAATTCACCCCGGAGATGGGGGCAGAATACGATCATGTGTTCTACTCCGGGCCGCTGGACGGCTACTTCGGCTACAGGCTCGGCCGGCTCGGCTACCGGACGCTGGATTTCGAGCGTTTCACCCATCAGGGCGACTACCAGGGCTGCGCGGTGATGAACTACGGCGAGGAAGCTGTTCCTTACACCCGCATCACCGAGCACAAGCATTTCAGCCCTTGGGAAAGCCATGAGGGCTCTGTGCTCTACCGCGAGTTCTCACGCCAGGCAGAACCCGGCGACATCCCCTACTACCCGATCCGCCAGGTGAAGGAGAAGGAGCTGCTGGCGGCCTATGTGAAGCTGGCGGAGGAGACCCGCGGCGTCACCTTCGTGGGCCGTCTCGCCACCTACCGCTATCTCGACATGGATGTGACCATCCGCGAAGCGCTGGACGCCGCGCGCGGCTTCCTGGACTGCCGGGGCAAGGGCCAGGCGGCACCGGCGTTTTTTGCGCCGCCGCTGGCCTAGGCAGAATCAGCCGGGAGAGCCGCTGCCCTCCGGACTGCCCTGCCCTCCGGGCTGCGGGGCGGGCTGCGGCGCCGGGGCGGAGGCCGCCTGCGCCTCCTCTTCGCTGCCGAACAGGCGGCGCCACCAGCGCCGGACCCAGCGCTCGGGCGCGGGCTTGCCGCAATACATCATGGTTTCGGCCAGCCGGATCAGCGCCTCGGGGCTGACATCCTGCTGCGGCGTCGGCGGTGTTTCAAACGGCGTCCAGTCAGCCTTCAGCGCGCCGGGGCGGTCCTTGAAATACTGCGCCGCCACCCATTTGTTGCCCCCGGCAAAGCTCTTCTGGAACGCCCGGGCGGTGTCCAGGCTCGGCAGCACCTTGCCGGGCGGCACCTCGTTGCGCAGCCACTGGCGCAGCCGGAAGTCGGCATGGGGCGGCAGCTCCACCCCGGTTTCGCCGCTGTTCAGAGCCCGCAGCACCCCGGCTGCCCAGACGCCCATGCTGGTGTTCTCACGCTCCGGCAGCTCCCACCCCGGCGCCTCCGGATCCAGCCCCAGCAGGGCGGCGAAATCCGACACCACCCCATGCGGCAGGCCCTTTGCGGCGGCAAAGGCGCGCACCTCCAGCACCTCCGGGCCGAACTCGCGGCCCCAGTTCTCCAGCAGCTTGCGGAAGTTGAAATAGCCGCGTTTGGGCGGGTGCATGTGGCGCGCCAGGAAACTGTCCACGTCCTCCTCCAGCCCGTGCCGCAGCATGGTCGAATAGAGCGCCACCGCGTGGTCGATCTGCGGCCGCAGGTAGATCACGATGCGCAGCCGGCGGCCCTCCAGGGCCGGCGCCAGCAGGGTCTTCAGCCGCGCGAAATGCTCCGGCCGGGTGCAGCGCGAATGCATATGCTCGCTGGAAATCACGATATGCTTGTCCGGATGGGCGGCAATTTCCTCCGCCAGCGCCGCCTGCACCTTTCGCTCGAACTTCTGATACTGCGCCTGGGTGCGGATACCGTGCTTCTCCTGCAGCTGAGTTTCGCGCTGCCGCCCCTGCAGGAACACCGGAATGGCGTTGTGGGGCACCTCGCCCAGACTGCGGAGATAGAGAATGCCCTGCTCCGCCAGAAGCTCCCGGTTGGCGGCCATAAAGCTCTGGATGCTGGTCGACCCGGTCTTGGTTGTGCCGATGTGCAAAGTGACCTTGTTCATGGCTTTTGACTGCTCTCCTGCGCCGCGCAGGGCACGGCTGTTTCCCGCGCCGGATACTACGCATTGCCGCCCGGGAAGGCCACCGCGGTTTCCCCGCAAGCCCCGGTAGAGCGGCCGGCTGCAACGGCCCGCATCAGGCCCCTATCCAAATCCTCCGGAACACGGTATTCAGCCAGCCGGAGCGGCCCCGCCGCCGCCCGCCTGCACATGCCCCGAAAGACCGCCACCAGGACTCCCCTCTCCCCGATGACGCTGACCGCTTCCCGCCCCGCTGCCCGGCTTGCCCGCACCCTGTTCCCCGGGCAGTTCCTGACCCGCAGCCACGGCCGCGCCGCCCGCTGGGGCACCGCCCTGGCCGCCGCCGCCGCCACCCTGGCGGTGACCGGCACGCCAGCCCTGGCGCGCGAGATGTTCCGGCGGCTGCACGGCGACCAGTTCCTGACCGGCATGCGGCGGCTGTCCTGGTACCTGCGGCGCGGCTGGCCCGGCATTGATATCTCGCAGGATCCGGTGCCGGTGTTCTACCAGGACCTGGCCCCGCGGGAGCTGGCGGCGCAGCGCCGCTTCCTCAGCCGCCGCGGCGCCCGCCTGGCGCCGGATGTGCTGCAGGGCGAGCTGTGCCTGATCTCGGCCAGCGCCGCCCTCGCCGCCTTCGGCACCCCGGACTATGGCCGCTGCCTGCAGATGTTCCGCCAGGACGCCGCCGCCGCCCTGCAGGCGGTGCTGCAGGCGCCGCCGGTGCCGCCTGGCAGCCAGCCGCCCGCCGCCGAAGCGCCGATCCGGCAGCAGTTTTCCCGCACCGGTGCCGAACAGGCGCTGCGCGACACCCTGGCGCTGCTGGAGCGGAACGGCATCCGCGCCTTTGTGCTCTCCGGAACCTTCCTGGGCGCGGTGCGCGAGAAGGCGATCCTGGAGCATGACTACGACATCGACCTCGGGGTGATTGCAGAGGAAACCGATCTGGACCGCCTGGAAGCGGTGCTGCACGGCAGCCCGCCGTTCCGCTGCATTTCCAGCGCCTGCCAGACCCGGCTGGAGCGCAGCAGCAGCGGCCGCCTGGTGCGGCGCGACCTGCCGGTGCTCTACAAGCTGCGCCACGCCAACGGCACCGTCGCCGACATCTTCCTGCACTACCGCGAGGACGGGCTGCTGTGGCACGGCTCCTCGCAGTACCGCTGGGACAATGCGGACTTCGGCCTGGCACCCTACCCGCTGGCCGGCATCGAGGTGCAGGGCCCGGATGACGCCGGCCGCTACCTGACGGAGAACTACGGTAACTGGCAGATCCCCAAGCGCGATTTCCACTGCGGCTCCGACACCCCCAACCTGCAGCTGCTGCCCAATCCGCTGTCGCTGGCCCAGGCGCTCTGGCAGCTGCGGCTCAGCGCCGGCAGCCCGCGGCGGCGGGCGCTGCTGGCGCAGATGCAGCGCGCCGGCCATATCGCGCCCTCCGCAGACGGCGGCTGGCAGATCCCCGAAGACCTGTTTGCCCCCTAGGGCCAGGCCCCCAGGAGCCGCAGTTCAAGCCCCGCTCGCAGTGTCATGCCTTCGGGGGGCGTTCAGACCCCGATCGCGTCATGGAATTCGGCCATGGCTTCTTTTGTATAGGAGCCGAAGTCGAACGCAGGCACGTCTTTGGGCGTATTGGCGAAGCGGATCATCGCCTCGGCAAAGGCGTCAGGGGTCCGCTCCACCAGCTCGCCGTAGCCGTCCAGAACGTAGCGGATCGAGGGGACATCCGATCCGATGCAGTATTTCCGCATCGCCAGTGCCTCCAGAAGCACCATGGGCTGGCCTTCATAATCGGACGGCAGCACAAAACACTCGCACATGCTGATAACCGCAAAGGGATTGTCGACATGGCCGGTGAAAATGATCCGGTTCTGCAGATCAAGCTTTCTGGCCAGTTTCTGCAGGTCCTTTTCCAGCGGACCGGTTCCCATGACAATCAGGACAGCATTGACACCGGCCTCAACGACCTTTTTCATCGCTTCGATCAACCGTGCCTGGTTCTTTTCCGGAGACAGCCGCCCGCTTGTTACGAATTTAACGAGGGGCCGCGTCTCGAGGCCTCTTTGCTCCAGGAGCTGTTCAAAGCTCAAGAGGGTCTTAATCTGTTCGGGGAGCGCACGTATATCCTGCGCCTGGTTCAGAATTTTATCCGGATGCACGATGTTGCGGGCGTATTTCGCGCTGTCCGGGCCGGGATAATACTGGCCCAGTTTGGAAGTGTTGATGTCCCTCAGGCTCGGGGAGACTGAAATCAGCGATTGGACGTGCTTATACTCTTCAAACACATTCAAAAGCTGGCGCTGGTTCCGGTCTGCACTTGGATTATGCGCCTCTGCGTGCAGGTCGTTGTGCTGGTAAAGCGCATGGTGATCGGCGCTGGCACGTTTGATGAAATCCACCCACCAAACGGTATAGGACGAGTAGTTGACGGCACTGTCGAAGTGCCGGTCCGAAAGAATCCTCCGGACCTCCAGATCCATGCTCCGCTCCAGGCTTGCCCCAAGCCCTTCAGTCGTCTCGCCGGCACGCCAGGCATTATAGGCCGCCATATCCGAAGGGGCGACAAACATCGCTTCGGATTTCAGTATCACACGGCAGTTCCGGCGCAGCTTTTCGAGATATTCCTCGCCGATGGGCGAGCTGTCCACGGACCGGCAGTCGACCACCACCGAAACATCGTATTTGCCGTGATCAATCGTCTCAATGAGGTTGAGGAATGCCGCGGTAATCCCGTTCCGCCCCAGAAACCCGGGATAGAACAGGATCGTCTTCTTCTCTGAGGGAGCGCGCTCCAGTTCGGGCTGCGACAGGAGCAGATCGACAACGCGCCGGCTTGCCTGCCCGTCTTCCAGAGGCAGAATATCCTTCATGACAGCGGCGTAATTTTCGCTTTCCGACGGCTTTGCCGGTGCGGAAATGAAACCGGCAAGCTGCTCATGCGTGTGGGCGACCTGAAGGGGGAGCGTATTGATGTCAAGGTACAGGCCCCGCGTCGCCTTATAATCTTCGAGATCATAGGTGTAGAGCACCGTCGGCCGGTCCAGCACCAGAAAGTCAAAGAAGACGCTGGAGTAATCGCTGATCAGAATATCGGTGGCGGCGAGCACCTCGTTGATATTCACCTGGTCGGGAATGATTTTACAGTTCTGCGGCAGGCTCGCCAGATTGTTCCTGGTGTAGTTATGGATCGACAGCAGGATGTGGTACTGGCCGCCGAATTTTTCCGACAGAAGCTGTATCGTATCGACCTGGTGGGCCATTTCCCCGGCAACGTTGCCAACAACGCCTCTCCATGTCGGAGCATAAAGAATAACCTTCTTGCCATCCGCTATGCCAAGGCGCCGGCGGACGTCTTCGGCATCAGCGTTCAGGGTGACATCAACGCGCGGAGACCCCGTTACCCTTGCCCGGGCGGTCGAAAAGATATCGCCGTAAGGAACCACTGTTTTTTCGACCGCATACTCGCTGGCCAGGCAAATATGCGTCGATTGGGTGAAATTGTGCTGGGTGTTAAATGAATTCTTAAGCGGCTGGGGCATGTCCATGCCCATGCACTTCAGCGGGATGCCGTGCCATACATTGATGTATTTCTGACCAGGCTTCCTGATGAAGTAACCCGGGAAATTCGAGTTCCCCACCAGCGTCTCCGCCTGCAGCAATGCGTGTGCATATTCCTTGGACCGGTATTCCACAAACTTGATCTCAGGCCGGCCGGCCATCCATTCCGGCGCGTCCACATCCCCGTTTTTCACCCAGATGAACGTGTGGCCCTTGAACTCTTCACGGCGGTGCATTTCCAGAAAGACCGCATAAGGGTTGCAGGAGATTTTGCGCCCCCAAAAGCTGTCAAACAACACAACTTTCGGATCAAGATTCACCTGATCATATTTGGTGTAGTAATAGGTCCGGTCCTTGG
This sequence comes from Leisingera sp. ANG49, assembly GCF_059694505.1. Lineage (NCBI taxonomy): Bacteria > Pseudomonadati > Pseudomonadota > Alphaproteobacteria > Rhodobacterales > Roseobacteraceae > Leisingera > Leisingera sp. ANG49. The sequence goes on along the minus strand of NZ_JCATZN010000011.1, from coordinate 4,545 downwards.
CGCCAGCCAAACCGATGACGGGCGAATTCCGGTACAGGTGCTCAAGCCGGGAGGAAACGGCTTTGTACGGGGCGAATTGGCGCAATTTTGCGTCATAGGGCCTGAACTTCACCAAGGCATTTTTGACAGCGGTTTTCAATTTCGACACTTTCCTAGCCTGCAAAAAAACCAGCCTCGCCTTAGAAGTAAAGGACGCTGTCTGGGGATTGTTCTGTCTGATGCTGAACGCCGCACCGGGCGCAGATGTGGCTGTCCTCTATGCGGTTTGAGTATTCAGGTCAACCAGCGCGGGTCCTCGGCAACCTGCCCCTCAGGGGCCGCTCAGGCCAGCATCGCCTCATGCACGGCGATGGCTTCCTCCAGGTCCTCGTAATAGCGCATCTCGCCCTTCTCCAGCACCAGGCCGGCATTGCAGAACTGGCGCACCTGCTTCATCGAGTGGTTGACCATGATGGCGCCGGACAGCTTCATGCGGTCGGCAAACACCGCCCGGCTCTTGCGGCGGAACGCCTTGTCGCCCACCGCCGTCACCTCGTCGACCAGATAGGTGTCAAAGCGGATCCCCATCGAGGCGCCGAAGGTCAGCCGCGAGCGCATGCCGGAGGAATAGCTGCGCATCGGCATGTGGAAGGATTTGCCAAGCTCGGAGAACTCCTCGACAAAGGCCACCAGATCGTCGCTGTCGACGCCGTAGATGCGGGCGATGAAGCGGACGTTCTCGGCGCCGGTCAGATCCCGGTGGAACGAGGCCGCCAGCCCCACCGGCCAGGAGATGGAGCCGTCGGAGACCACCCGGCCGTGATCGGGGCGCAGGGTGCCGGCGATGATTTCCAGCAGCGTCGACTTGCCGGCGCCGTTGCGGCCCAAAAGCGCCAGCGACTTGCCCCCCGGCAGGGTGAGGTTCAGATTGTCGATGACAATCTTGCGCTCGCCCTTGATCCAGAAGCTCTTGGTCAGGTTTTCGAACCGGATCACCGCCCTGCCCTCAGCTGCGGTCGCGGACCGAATAATAGATCAGGCCGCCGATCGACCAGACCAGCAGCAGGAACAGCCCGGTGAGCCCGCTCAGCACATAGCGGCGCGGGTATTCCGCCTCGCTGGCCAGGGTCGGCTTGATATAGGTGGCCAGGTAGCGGCTTTGGCGGGCCGCCTCGCCGCGCGCCACCTCCAGCGCCGCCAGCGCCGCGCGGTAGGTCTCCTCGGCAAACTCCCGGTCCACCGTCAGCCGCTCGAACTCGGAGATCAGCGTCGGATAGTCCTCGCCGACGCCGCCGGTGTCGGTGTTGCTGGAGGCAAAGGTCTGGCGCTCGATGTCGATGCGGTCGCGGATCACCTCGATCTTCTGCTGTGCCTTGTTCAGCCGCACGTCGCCGGGCGCCACCGTGCCCGCCAGCAGGTCGTATTCAATCAGCGCCTCGGCCAGCTGCTGCTGCAGGTTGTTCATCACCCCCATGCGGCCCTGGATGTCGGCTTCCGGATCGACGATGCGGGTGCGGGTGCGGAACCCGGTCAGCGCCTCGCGGGCCGCTTTCAGCCGCTCCAGCGCCTCCGCCAGATCGGCCTCGGCATAGCGCATCGCATCGGTGCGGGCCTGCTCGTTGAGCGCATTGATGCGGATCTGGCTTTCCTCGGTGATGGCGCGGGTGATGGCCTGGGCCATCTGCGGATCATAGGCGGTCACCTGCACCTCGGTCAGCCCGGAGCCGCTGTCATAGGCGATCCGCACCATGCGCTGCCAGTACCAGGTCAGATCCTCCAGCGTGGCCTCTGGCCACAGCGCAAAGGCCCAGTCGCCGGGCCAGCGGCTGGCATAATGGGCGCTGAGGCCGGTGCGCGCCTCCACTGCGGCCACCAGCTCCTGGCTCTGGATGAATTCATAGAGGATGTCGCTGTCGGAGGCGGTGCTGTTGCCGGTGAAACTGGCAAGCCCGCCCAGGATGTCATTGGCGCCGGCGCTGTCCTGGCTGCGCACGGTGAAGCCGGCGGTGGAGGCATACTGGTCTTCGGCCACCGCAAACAGATAGAACACCGCCGCCGCCAGCGGCATCAGAACCAAAAGCGCAAAGGAGGCGATCAGCCCCCAGTGGCGCCGTTTCATATGGGCGGCGCGGGCAATCGGATAGGCGGGCTGCTGCTGCTGCAGCGCTTCCAGCTCCGCCTCGGCGGCCTCGGCCCGGACCAGCAGGCGGCCGATCCGGCGCTTCTGCTGGGCGATCTTCACCTCCGGCTCAAGAGGACCGGGCTTTGCTGCCGCGCCGGTGCCCTTGCCGCCCGTATCCTTGCGGCCAGAACGGAATTGGGCGGCCGCTGTGCGCTGCGCCGCCGGACGATCCTGTGTCATAATCTGCTTACCCCGGCCTGCAGCCGTTTGTAATTGCCTCGTCTTTCTTTCATATTATCGCCTGCAGCGCGCATATTCACAATGGCTATTCATGACCCGACCCACATCCGCGGCAGCCCCGGCCCCGTCTTCGGCCGCCGCTCCGGCCTTCCCTCCTGCCCAACGTCCCGGCACCGGGCGCGCCCGCAGCTTTGCCGCGCTGCGCACCATCGCGGCGCTGATGCTGCGCGAGATGTCGACCCGCTACGGGCGCACGCCGGGCGGCTACCTGTGGGCAGTGCTGGAGCCGCTGGCAGCGATCCTGTTCCTGGCCATCGGCTTTTCGCTGGTGATCCGCAACCCGTCGCTGGGCACCAGTTTCCTGCTGTTCTACGCCACCGGCTTCCTGCCGTTCAATCTCTACCAGAGCGTGTCCAACACCGTGGCCCGGGCGCTCAGCTATTCGCGGCCGCTGCTGCGCTACCCGGCGGTGACCTGGATCGATGCCCTGCTGGCCCGGTTCCTGCTCAACAGCCTCACCGGCATTCTGGTCACCCTGCTGCTGACCGGAGCGGTGCTGGCCGTCATCGACAGCCGCGCGGTGCTGGACCTGCCGCCGGCGGTGCTGGCGATGTTCCTGGCAATGATCCTCGGCCTCGGGGTGGGCGCCCTGAACTGCGTGCTCTCGGGGCTGTTCCCCCTGTGGGAGGTCGCCTGGTCGATCCTGACCCGGCCGCTGTTCATCGCCTCCGGCATCCTGTTCATCTATGAGGACCTGCCGCCGCTGGCCCAGGACATCCTGTGGTTCAACCCGCTTATGCATATCACCGGGCTGATGCGCACCGGCTTCTACCCCACCTATACCGCCTCCTATGCCAGCGTGCCGTTTGTGCTGCTGTCCAGTCTAGCGCTGCTGGCCTTGGGGCTGGTGCTGACCGGGCGCTACCACCGGGACATCCTGAACCGCTGAGGCCGCCTGCCTGAAACCGCCCGCCTGAAGCCGCCTGCCCCGCCCGGGGCGCATGCGGTGCGGGCCGGGGGTCAGTCTTCGGCGGCCAGCTCCAGCACCCGTGCATGGCTCACCCTGGTGCGCCGCAGCAGCCCGTCGCGCAGCGCATGGCCCATCAGCCGCAGGAAAGCGCGGCGCGCGCCAGGGTGCTGACGCGCCTTCATCAGCCATTTCGGAACGATCACCAGCAGCACCGGCCAGAACAGCCAGCCCGCCGCCATCCGGTACAGCAAGAGCAGGTTGCGGTGGTAGTAATAGGCCTTCCACAGCGGCACGAAACGGCCGCGCTGCGCGGCATCCGCCTTGGCCTTGGCCTTCTCCCCGGCCGGCTCTTTGGCGCCGCCCTGGAAGGTCGACAGGTCATGCTCAAACCGCACCGCAGGCTCAAAGCCGATGCGCCCGCCCGCTTTAGTCAGCCCCAGCGTATAGATGCCGTCATCGCCATAGATGAACAGCTCCGGATCCGGAAAGCCGATCCGCCGCACCGCATCCGCCGAAATGAAGAAGCCGACAAAAGAGGTGACATCGATCTGCATGCCCGGCCCCTCGTAATCCGAGGGCTGCACATGGAAGCCGGAGCGGCCGCCGCCGAACAGGGTGCGCAGGAACTCGCGGGCGTGCCAGAACGGGTTGCGCGAGGGGCGGTTCATCTCGCAGATGCGGCCGTCCGGGAAATAGACCGCCGCCGCCACCGCGTCCCAGCCGCCACCGCCGGCCGCGCCTGCCGGCTGCCGGTGCATGGCCAGCCCGTGGAACGCTGCCAGCCCGCCCGGTGCGGGCCGCCCGTCGTCATCCATCACCACCAGCCAGTCCGGGCCGTGCGCCTCCATCGCCCGGCGCATGCCCATCTCGAAGCCGCCGGCGCCGCCGCGGTTGGTCTGGCTGGTGCAGATGTCGAGCCTGGGGTCGTCCTGCGCGGCCAGCCAGGCGCCGGTGCCGTCGCTGGAGGCATTGTCGGCCACCACCACCGCCGCCAGCTCATGCTCCGGGCTCTCCAGCAGCCGCGCCAGCGTTGCCTTCAGCTTGTCCAGCCGGTTGTGGGTCACCACCACCGCCACCAGGCGGCCCGCGCCTGCGGGGGCGGCGGATGCCGGGGATGTGGTGCCGGGGGCCTCTGCTGCTGACGCCAAAGGGTGCTCCTTGCCTGTGAGATGAATCCGGTGCTGCATGTGCGGGTGCGAAAACTCATAATTCCCCGCCCCTGTCAAACCCTTTC
>NZ_JCATZN010000010.1:0-93678 GCF_059694505.1 Leisingera sp. ANG49 | reverse complement strand
TGGGGGGGGGTTGGGGAAACTTTTTGTTTTAGGGGGGGGTTGTGGGGAGTCCGGGGAAAAGCCCCCCCCGCGCTTGGCGGGGCGGATCAGGCCGCCAGCCCGACCTTGGTGGCGGGCATCGGCTTGAAGCCTTTCAGCCCTTCGACATTGGCCAGCAGGGCGCGCACGTTGGGGTAGGGCTCCAGCGAGATGCCGCCTTCCGGCGCGTGGGCGAGGTAGGAATAGACCGCAACGTCAGCAATGGTGGGGGTGTCGCCGACCAGGAAGCTGCGGTCCGCCATATGCGCTTCGATTTTACTAAGCACGCGGGCGGCAACGGTGGCGCAGAACTCTGCATTCAGCGGTGCGTTGAAGACGGTGATCAGCCGCGCGGCTGCCGGGCCAAAGGCGATCTCGCCCGCGGCCAGGGTCAGGAACTTTTGCACTTCTGCCTCCTGCTCCGGGCCGGAGGGCAGCCAGGCCGGGGCATATTTGCGGGCGAGGTAGACAAGGATGGCATTGGAATCGCTGATGACGGTTTCGCCGTCTTCGATCACCGGCACTTGGCCAGCGGGATTCAGCGCCAGGAACGGCGGCTGCTTGTGCTCGCCCGCGGCGAGGTCGACGGTCACCACCTCATGGGCGATGCCGGTGAGGCTGGCGAACAGCTCCACCCGGTGGGAGTGGCCGGAGAGGGGGAAGCCGTGGATGCGGATGGAATGAGGCATGTCTGGGGTCCTTTTGCTTGGCATGTGCCGTGGGTTTTTGAAGACACCCGGAAAGTACCCCGCCCGGCCCCCGGCGATAATATTCCGATTTGTGGAATGATTATGTACACTGTATTCATAAAAGGTGAGACCGGGAGCACTGCGATGGACAAACTGGACTGCATGCGGACCTTTGCTGCGGTGGCGGCGCAGAGTTCCTTTACCGGCGGTGCCCGGCAAATGGGGATCAGCACCAAGCTGGCCAGCAAATACGTTGCCCGGCTGGAGGAGCAGCTGGGTGCGCAGCTGCTGAACCGCACCACCCGCAAGGTGACCCTGACCGATACCGGCCGCGCCTATCTGGAGCGCTGCCTGCCGCTTCTGGATCAATTCGACGAACTGGAGGACGTGGTGCAGCTGCGTCAGCAGGAGCTGGCCGGCCCTATCCGCATCACCGCACCTACCGGGTTTGGCAGCCGCGAACTGGTGGAGGCGCTGCAGCCGTTCCAGCAGGCGCACCTCAAGGTGTCGGTGGAGCTGGTGCTGTCCGACCGCCATTTGCCGATGCTGGAGGAGGGCGTGGACCTGGCGGTGCGTTTCGGCGCCTTGAAGGATTCGGCGCTGGTGGCGCGCAAGCTGTGCAATATGCGGTTGGTGGTGGTGGCGTCGCCGGAATATCTGGCGGCACAGGGCGAACCGGCAGAGCCGGAGGCGCTGGCAACCCACAACTGCCTGTTGCAGGTGACCTCGCCCCAGCCGGACGCCTGGGCCTTTGGCAAGGGGGGGGGGCAAAGGACGGTGATCGTCGGCGGCAGCTTCCGCGCCAACTCGCCGAGGGCGGTCGCGCATATGGCTGCCAGTGGTCTCGGCATTGCCCGCTGCCCGCATTACACCGTGCTTCCGTTTCTGCGGGATGGCAGGCTGCAAGTGCTTTTCGAACAACAGGAAACTGATCCAACAACGCTTTATGCGGTCTATCCGTCCAGCCGCCATCTGACGGCGCGGATCCGGGCGTTGATAGACCATCTGGCCGCCTGTTTCAGGCAGGGCTGAAGACGTCTTGGCTCAGGTTTCGCAGCACTGTTTCAACTTCCCCGAAATACTTCGGGAAGCGCGAGTGGCTGGTGCTTCGCATCCATGAATGCCGCCGCTGGAAAGGCGCATGCCTAATTGGGGCAACAATATTGCCCTATTTATTTTATGCTTGAAATATATATTCAAGCCTGCGTAGGCTGACCCCAAGGGCTGGCGCAAGATCAGCCGGGGAGATGCGGGCTGCAGCGGGCCTTGGCTTCTGCCGGGGCGGCGTTAAAGTCGCAAGCATTTGAACAAGAACCCGGGCCTTAGGCCGGGGCACATTCTGGGAGGAAAGAACGTTATGAAGACCATTCGGATGCTCGCGATGGCAGCGGCGGTCCCGGCGCTGGCGACTGCGGCCCAGGCCGACACCAAGATCGGCATGATCACCACCCTGTCCGGCGGCGGCGCGGGGCTGGGCGTGGATGTGCGTGACGGCTTCATGCTGGCGATCGAACAAGACGGGCGCGACGGTGTCGAGGTGGTGATCGAGGACGATCAGCGCAAGCCCGACGTGGCGGTGCAGATCGCCGACCGGATGATCCAGTCCGAGAAGGTCGACATCATGACCGGCATCATCTGGTCCAACCTGGCGATGGCCGTGATCCCGGCCGCCACCGCGCAAGGCGTGTTCTACCTGTCGCCCAATGCCGGCCCCTCGGCGCTGGCCGGCAAGCGCTGCCACGAGAATTACTTCAACGTCGCCTGGCAGAACGACAACCTGCACGAGGCTGCGGGTGCCTACGCCAATGATGCCGGTCTGAAGAACAGCTTTATCCTCGCGCCGAACTACCCGGCGGGCAAGGACGCGCTGACCGGCTATAAACGCATGTACGAGGGCGAGCTGGCCGGTGAGATCTACACCAAGCTGGGCCAGACCGATTATGCGGCTGAAATCGCGCAGATCCGGGCGTCCGGCGCGGATTCCGTTTATTTCTTCCTGCCGGGCGGCATGGGGATTTCCTTCCTCAAGCAATATGCAGGCAGCGGCGTGGACCTGCCGGTGGTTGGCCCTGCGTTCTCATTCGATCAGGGCATTCTGCAAGCAGTGGGTGACGCCGCGCTGGGTGTGAAAAACACCTCGCAGTGGAACAAGGACATCGACAACGAGGCCAACGCTGCTTTTGTTGCCTCCTTCCAGGAGAAATACGGCCGCCTGCCGTCGTTGTATGCGAGCCAGGGCTTCGACACCGCCAACCTGATCCTGAGTGCGCTGGAAAAGGCGGAGGCCTCTGACGAGGACGCCTTCCGTGCGGCGCTGAAGGCGGCAGAGTTCTCATCGGTTCGCGGCGATTTCAAGTTTGGTGACAACCATCACCCGATCCAGGACATTTATGTCCGCGAAGTGATCAAGGAGGGTGACGTATTCACCAACAAGATCATCGCCACCGGCCTGAGCGATCACGCCGACGCCTATGGCGGCGAGTGCAAAATGTAAGATTTGACCCCAGGCGGAGGCGCCAAGGCGCCTCCATGAGCGGCAAAAGCTTCCCCTTCGGAAAATCAAATGACCTATATTCTAGTTCTGGAGCAGATCCTGAATGGGCTCCAGCTCGGGGTGATGCTGTTCCTGATGGCTGCCGGGCTGACGCTGGTGTTCGGGGTGATGGGGCTGATCAACCTGGCCCATGGCTCGCTCTATATGGTGGGCGCCTTCGCCGCCGCGGCAGTGGCGGGCTGGACCGGATCCTTCCTGCTGGCGCTGGCGGCGAGCCTGGCGGCCGCTGCCACCGCCGGGGCGCTGATGGAGCTGGTGGTGATCCGGCGCCTTTACCGGCGTGACCACCTGGACCAGGTGCTGGCGACCTTTGCGCTGATCCTGATTTTTTCCGAAGGCACCCGCTGGCTGTTCGGCTCCTTCCCGCTGTTCCTAGATGTGCCGTCCTATTTGTCGGGGCCGGTGAGCCTGCCGGGCGGCATTGAATACCCGCTTTACCGGCTGACCATCATCCTGATCGGATTGGGCATTGCCGCCGGGCTGTTCCTGCTGATCGCCCGCACCCGCATCGGCATCCAGATCCGCGCGGGCGAGGCGGACCGGGAGATGATTGCCGCCCTCGGCGTCGATATTTCCAAGCTTTACACGCTGGTCTTTGCCCTTGGCGCGGCGCTGGCCGGGCTGGCGGGAGCGCTGGTCGGCGCGATCCAGTCGGTGCAGGTTGGCATGGGCGAGCCGGTGCTGATCCTGGCCTTTGTGGTGATCGTGATTGGCGGTATCGGCTCCATCAAGGGCGCGCTGGCTGGGGCGCTTCTGGTGGGGATGACCGACACGCTGGGCGGCGTGTTCCTGCCGCAGCTGTTCGGCCTGTTCTTGGATCCGGCCAGCGCGGCCTCTGCCGGGGCGTCTCTGGCGTCGATGCTGATCTATATCCTGATGGCGGCGATCCTGCTGGTGCGCCCCTCGGGTCTGTACGGGGGGAGCGCATGATGCTGACGCGTGAGAGCCTGCTCAATTGGGCAATGATTGCGGCACTGCTGATCGTGCCGGCGGCGGCATGGTCGCTGGATGAGCCCTTTATCATCACCTTGGCGACGAAGGCGGCGATCCTGGCGCTGGCGGGGGTCGGGCTGAACATTGCCCTTGGCCTTGGCGGGCTGATCAGCCTGGGCCATGCGGCGTTTTTCGGGATCGGCGGCTATGCCATGGGCATCCTCGCCGCCCATGCCCAGAACTATGAGCCGCTGTTTGAATGGCCGTTCCTGTTCGAGGGCAGCAACCAGATGCCGCTGATCTGGCTAGTGGCGGTAGTCTTCAGCGCGCTGACCGCGCTGGTGATCGGGGCGCTTTCCTTACGCACCTCGGGTGTCTATTTCATCATGATCACCCTCGCCTTCGGGCAGATGCTTTACTATTTCGCGATCAGCTGGAGCGCTTACGGCGGCGAGGACGGGCTGTCGATCTGGGTGCGCAACGATTTTCCCGGCCTCAACACCCTGGATCCGATCCAGTTCTTTGCCATTGCCTACATGATCCTCTGCCTGGCGCTGGTTTTCGCGGCGCGGCTGGCGGGCTCGCCTTTCGGGCTGGCGCTGGCAGCAGCGCGGCAGAACGAGGACCGGGTGCAGGCGGTTGGCCTGACACCGTTCACCCTGCGGCTGACGGCCTTTGTGATCTCCGGTGCCATCACCGGGCTGGCGGGCGCGCTGTTTGCCGATCTGAACCGGTTTGTCAGCCCTACCATGCTCAGCTGGCACACCAGTGGCGAGATCATGATTTTTGTGATCCTCGGCGGAGTCGGGCGGCTCTACGGGCCGGTTGCGGGTGCCGCATTGTACATCATGCTGGAGCATCTTCTGGGCGGGATCAGCGACTACTGGCAGATTTTCCTTGGTGTGCTGCTGCTGCTCATCGTGCTGTTTGCCCGCGGCGGGTTGATCGGGGCTCTGGCAGGACGGGAGAAGGCGCATGGCTGATGCGGTTCTGAAAACCAAGGGCCTCAACAAGAGCTTTGGCGCGTTGCAGGCGAGCAAAGATGTCTCGCTGGACCTGCGGCCCGGTGAAATCCACGCGCTGATCGGGCCGAACGGGGCGGGAAAATCGACGCTGATCAAGCAGATCGCGGGCAATATCGCGCCGGACAGCGGCTCGGTGGAGCTGCTGGGCCTGGACGTCACTGCGCTGGACACCGTGGCGCGGGCGCGGATGGGGCTGGGGCGGACGTTCCAGATCTCGGCGCTGGCTATGGAATACACGGTGCTGCAGAACGCGGTGCTGGGCGCGCTGGGGGGCCGGGGCCGACCGTTCCACTTCTTTCGCAACGTGATGAAGGATCCGGAACTGCTGGAGCAGGCGTGCGACGCGCTGGAGCGGGTGGGGCTGACACAGGACACCAGCCGCCGCACCGCCGACCTGTCGCACGGCCAGCGCCGCCAGCTGGAGGTGGCGGTGGCCCTGACACTGAAGCCCAAGCTGTTCCTGATGGATGAGCCTATGGCCGGCCTGGGTGCTGCCGGGTCCAAGGCGCTGACCGGCTTTCTCGACGGGTTGCGGCAGGAGGCGCCGATCCTGCTGGTGGAACACGACATGGACGCGGTCTTTGCCCTGGCCGACCGGATCAGCGTGCTGGTCTACGGCCAGATCATCGCCACCGGCACTGCGGATGACATCCGCGCCAATGCCGAGGTGCGCCGCGCCTATCTGGGAGAGGAGGACGCCGCATGAGCCTGCTGACCTTACACGGCGTCGAAGCCTCATACGGCCCGGCGCAGGCCTTGTTCGGTGTCGATCTGGAGATCGGCGAAGGCGAGGTGGTGGCGCTGATGGGCCGCAATGGCATGGGAAAATCCACCACCATCAAAACCATCTGTGGCATGCTGGGCACCTCCAAGGGCGAGCTGCGGTTTGATGGGCATGACCTGCGCCAGCTGCCGTCCTACAAGATCGCGCGGCTGGGTGTCGGGCTGGTGCCCGAGGGGCGCCGCTGCTTTGCGCCGCTGACGGTGGAGGAAAACCTGATTGCCGCCGCCCGCTCCGGGCCCTGGGACATGAAGAAAGTGGCAGAGATGTTCCCGCGGCTGGAGGAGCGACGGACCCAGACAGCCGGGTCGCTGTCGGGCGGCGAGCAGCAGATGCTGACCATCGGCCGTGCCCTGATGACCAATCCGCGGCTGCTGATCCTAGATGAGGCGACCGAAGGCTTGGCGCCGGTGGTGCGGCAGGAGATCTGGGCCGCGATCGGGCGGCTCAAGCGGGAGGCGGGGCTGGCCATTCTGGTGGTGGACAAGTCGCTGAAGGAGCTGTCAGCCATCGCCGACCGCACGGTGATCCTGAATAAGGGCTGCAACGCCTGGGAGGGGCGGATCGCCGAACTGCCGGCAGAAGTCGCGGACCGGTTCCTGGGTGTGTAATATGTTGCAACCATCCAGAAATGTCGCCGGCTGCGCAAAGCAGGAATGTCACCAAAGACGCCGGCGGGAGCGCAGCCTGACAGGGTGCAGACATCAAATATCGGAGCCCTGGCTGGCTGCGCGGGTTGCCTTGACCCTGCGGTCTGCCAATGTATTCCAGCCGTCGTTGCGCCTTCCTGGCGGCTGATAGCGTGTGCGCTGTTTTCCGGCGCGGCGCTTGCGCACGCTCAGCCCCTCTTCGCGGTAGATCTGGTAGAGCTTCTTCCAGTTCACCTTCCAGCCCTCGCGGCTGAGCAGCAGGTGCAGCCGACGATAGCCGAAGCGCCGCCGTTCGCTGGACTGCTCCTTCAGCCTCTCTGGCAACTCGGTGTCCGCGGGCCTGGTTGATCCACGCCGATAGGCGCGCTGATCGATCCCGGCCAGGGCACAGGCCCTCCGCTGGTTGTAGTTCCTCTCTGTCATAGCCCAGTCCACAGCTCACCACGCGGAATTCCCATTTGGGCGCGCCATCCAACCGGCGACGCCGGATAGATGTTTGCAACCAGGGAAACGCCGTCAGCTCAGGACCGAAGAAACTTTGCAACGGGATAGACATCCATAGATGTAGAACGTGCCATCGCTGATGCCGTGCTTCCGGCACAGTTCCTTCGCCCCCATTCCGGCTTGGTGCTCCCTCAGGATGCCAATGATCTGCTCTTCGCTGAAACGGCTTTTCCGCATCGTCTGTCTCCTCGCTTGGAGAACAGGCTAACTTCAAATCGTGGACTTTTCAGCGGAGCACGTCATTCCGATGGAACCGAGGCTAGTGTTGCACCAACAATCAAACCGGACCACTCAAGTGGGTCTGATCATGACACCCTACTGTCAACCCGGTTCAATCAGGCTTGCTGTCATCCGGCAGTTCAGCATACCCGTGTTCTGCTAGGCACTCTGCTATCTTTCGACCAAACTCCTCGTCCAAGTTTTCGAGGATCTCATCCACAAGAGTGTCATCAACTTGAGGAAGCAGCCGGGCTCTACCCCCATTCTCTGGAACTGGTAACAGTAACTCGAAGCTACCGTTGCGGATATGACTTGATATCTGATGCCAATTTTCGTCAGTTATTGGTGCGATGTTGTCAAACCGAACTTTCTCTTTGCTTCCAAAACGTTTTGACATTTGCGATGTCCTTCACTCTTCCCCGGCGAATATCGCTCGGTCAAAGTTTGTTTTTCCGAAACGATACACAAGAATGACCACCGACGCCTGTGTAATCAGAGCGACTGAAGCCGACTACGCTCGGTCGGTCTTAGCTTGCCTGAAGTTTCCTCAATTTAGCCTGGAAGCACAGGCTAATGAATCCGGTATCCGCCAAAAGGAGGGGATATTGGCTGATATCCGGAGAAACGGCGAATTCCTGGCCAGAAGGAGCATATCTCTAAAGCCAGTCGCTCTTCATGGTATTCAAAATGCAAAGCCCTTAATTCTCCAGAATTTGCGAGCGTCACTCTTATGCCCCCAAGAGACACCAGGCTTTCCTGGGAATGCCCCCAAGATTCTTCAAGAATGCTCACTGTGGCTATGGCTAGTAGCTGTCTGTGAGGAAATGACCTTTCCACATCTTCCAGTTTTAGAAACAGATGAGAGGCTAATATGTCTAGTGCGGAGTGGATTAAAGTTTCGGCATCGGGCGCATCAGAGAGGTAGGCGCTTTTGCAGGAAACATTTTTCACCAAAAGGTCGCGCATCACTGCGTCTGAAACGTTTAGAAGGCGTTGCACTTCTTGCAACGAGAACGACCTTTCCGATGGCCGAAACCGTGGTTCGATTAGAAGTTTCATGTTGCTCACCCGCTTTCGGGGCTGCTTCCTTTGGTGAAAGTTTTAGCTAAATTAGGTTAATTTCTTGTTAATGGAAATATCTTTTTAACCGCAGCTTGTGTTGTTGCTCGAATTGTTGTGAGGCATAGGTGTGTGAATTATTTTGTCTTATAGTCGAGGCGTTAAGTGCAGGTACGCCTTCGCCCATTTATTGAAAATTTCTGGAGTTTTGACGGAAATCCCCCGGCGCGCATCAGCGCATTGCTGGTTCGTTAAGAAAATTCTCAGGTTGATCACTCAATGTACTCCATGTGTTCCCTGTTTGATCTGTATCGTTCTTGTCTCATGCACTTGTGATGATCGTGGTCAATGGCTCGGGGGGCCGCGGATTAATGATTTTGGAGCTTTTCCCATGCCTGCCTTCAATCTTGAGAAAACCGACGCTGGCACTCACGAAGTCGGCGAGAACATGTTTGGTGCAAACATTGTTACCGATACTAATGAGGTTACAGGGGGGGCTAATGAACGCTTCCTGCAGGCTGTAAGCGAGCTTGGCGTATCAAGGCTGAGATACCCCGCGGGAAAAGCTGAAGGCGAAAATATCACTGAGCTTGATCATGAAAGTGTCGGTGTTAACAAGTTGCGTGAAGATCTTCGCAGCTATCTGGATTTCATTAAGGAGAGCAATACGGAAACCACGTTGGTAATACCTGCTCTTGAAGAAAAGGCTAGTAATGAGGATCTTCAAGAGTGGTCAAGTCTTGTTCTTGAATACATGGGAGATGATTCACACCTTGTTGCGGCCTATGAAATAGGAAACGAGTATTGGGGAGAAGTCGGTGAAAGTGAATACGGAGCTAATGCCCAGGAAATTGTCACTTCACTCAAAGAAAGCCTGGATAACGATGAATTCGGCCACGCTCCCGGAATTTGGATACAGACGGCTAACCCGGTTGGGGGCTCCTCAAACTATAATGGTAACGGCTCTGGTTCGGTAAACGATGCCGACGCTATTCGCGCGCTCAGCACTTGGCAGGTCGATGACCGTCCATCAGATTGGAACGCAAGCCAGAGTGCTAGTCAGTATTATAACTCTCTGAGTTTGTTTGAAAAGAAGATTATAAAAGCGAACTTGGAGATTTTGGAACAGCTGGACAGTGACCGTGACATATCCAATGGATTTCAAGCTGGTGCCGAGGGGGCGGTAGTCGATGGCATCGTCGCTCACTACTATTACAACAAGTCCCACGATGAGTTCGGTGGTGAATACGATGCCTGGCAGAGCAACTATTTGAATCACAGGTTTTCCGTTTGGGAAGCCATGCTGGGTCAAAGTGTGGACATTCAAATCACCGAATGGAACGTGCGATCCAGGAATTCGGAAGAAACTGGCATGAAGGCTGCTGGGGTCGTTCAAGAGCAATTCCAGAACATGGTTGAACTTGGGGTAGACGGGGCAGATTTCTGGGGGGTGAGGCACAACATGACGAATTCAGTTGCTGGTGATCACAGAGACCAAAACCCAGTTTCTCTTACTCCGGCAGGAATGATGATCCAGTTCATGTCCGAAAGCCTAAGCGGCACGGGACACAGTGCTATGTCAACGCTGGATGTTTCCGGATTTGAAAGCGGTGTCGCTGAAGTTAATGTTTACGAAAGTCACTATAAAACGGTTATTTATGTGACTTCACGATCAGAAAATTTCAATGAAAATATTTCACTGGATCTTAGTAACATTACCAGCGGAGCTTGGAAATGGAGTGGCCGCAAAGTTGGTATCGACCCTTCCAGCTCAAATGGATTAGGTGAGCATTGGGCGTATGACGCTGATGGGCAAGAAATGATAGGCACGAGAGTTGCTAGGCGGACTATTTCAGAGGAGGAGCGTGACGCTTTACGTCAACTACTTGGGGCGGGGATTGCAGATCAGCATATCTCGCTAGACAGTGACGGAAACTATAAAACCTATCTGCCGCATCCAGAAGGTATTATCCCTAAGGTTGCGCATCCAACATCAATTTCTGATTTCTATTACGCGACAGAGTCGGATGTCTGCGGACTCGAGACAACACTTTCGAAAGATGAACTCGGTCCTAACATCAGCGACCTAACAGTCGAACTCGACCCCTTCGAGTTTGTAGAAATTACCGTCGACACCACCCGAAGCATCACTGGTACAGGCTCAAGCGATTTCCTGTCTGGGGCTTGGGGAAGGGATGTTCTTGTAGGATATGAAGGCAGTGATAAACTTTTTGGAAAAAATGGATCTGACAAGCTGTTCGGAGGACTTGGATCCGACACGCTCTATGGTGGAAGAGGTGACGACAAGCTTTTTGGCGGCGCTGAGCAGGACAAGCTGTTCGGAGGACTTGGATCCGACACGCTCTATGGTGGAAGAGGTGACGACAAGCTTTTTGGCGGCGCTGAGCAGGACAAGCTGTTTGGAGGACTTGGATCCGACACGCTCTATGGTGGAAGAGGTGACGACGAGCTTTTTGGCGGCGCTGAGCAGGACAAGCTGCTTGGAGGATCCGGGTCAGACACGCTCTATGGTGGAACAGGTGATGACAAGCTTTTTGGCGGCGCTGAGCAGGACAAGCTGCTTGGAGGATCCGGGTCAGACACGCTCTATGGTGGAGGAGGCGATGACAAGCTATTGGGCGGCACTGAGTCTGACAAGCTGCTCGGAGGAACTGGGTCAGATACGCTCGATGGTGGGCGAGGTGATGACACTCTAGAAGGTGGCAGCGGCGACGACTGGGTTAGGGGAGGTGAGGGCAAAGATATCCTGATTGGCGGAAGCGGAGTGGATGTCTTTGTATTCAAGGAAGGTGACCTAATGAAGTTCGACGCGATGCAAAGACAAAAACTCGATCAAATAAAAGACTTTACAGTGGGCGAGGACAAGATTCGGTTGGATTTGGTTGGTGTTGAAGGTCTGAATGACTTGAATATGTGGCGTGATACGACAAACGACCAGTTCGTTATAAAAGTTCACGGGACAGATGAGCGTATCCTGTTGGACGGTGACTTCCTGTGGTCTGATTTGTATTCGGCATCAAACTTCGATTTTTTGTGACGCAAATTGAGTTTTGGTGCGAGGCTCAGCATAAAAGACGGGTGGGTTCTTCGAAGGGTGAGCCCAGCCGGAGAGACCTCTCTCTGACAAGGGCCGTGGAGGCAGTTCGCTGACCTCGTAGATAATGTTCGGGCTTTCTGCTTGGGATTTGGGATCTCGTACTAAGGACGGTGAGGGCCGCCAGGGCGCGTACCCTGTGTTTGCTATGGAAAAGATCAATTCTTGACGGCAGCACCCGTCTGGGCAAACCTGTCAGGGCGTCCGGGACTCCGGATGCTCCATGACCTGCTGACCTAAGCAGCCGGAATTTCCCGACATGGAGTGCCCCATCTGAATTGGCCCACCGTTATGTTTAGGAAACGGAGGACTGAGAATGGCGAACAAGCCTGAGGAAATAGTTCAGAAGCTGAGGCAGGTTGATGTGCTTGTCGGCCAGGGGATGCAGCGCGTGGATGCGATCCGCAAAGTGCGCATGACTGAGCAGACTTACTACCGCTGGCGCAAGCAGTATGGCGGGATGGGAACCAACCAACTGAAAGAGCTCAAACGGCTTCAGAAGGAGACGAACGGCTGCGAAAAGCCGTCTCGGACTTGACCTTGGACAAGCTCATCCTGAAGGAGGCGGCCCGGGGAAACTTCTGAGCCCCGCCCGTCGGCGCGCCTGCATCGAGCTGATACGCAGCGAGATGAAAGTGTCGGAACGCCGGATCTGCCGGGTGCTGGGGCAGCATCGATCAACACAAGGGTACCTGCCTTGGCTTTCTCAGATTGCAGCTCCCAATCACAAGAAAGATGGGAAAACCTTTACACTCCAAGTTCTCACGAAACACTATTCTCCGAGTAACTCCCGGATGTTTGCATCCAACTGGGCGCTAAAGCCTGCATCATTGCCGGGATTGGCGGCGCAATGGCCCCAGGGAGAGTCATAGGGGCGAAAGGTGGCATTTGGCATGTTGCGGGCTTCGATCTCGTTGTCTTCGGGCGGGAAGTAGAGGTCCTGGGTGCAGGGCATCAGGATGGCGCGGGCTCTGATGCCGCCAAGCGCAGCCTGGAAATCGCCGTTGTAGAGCGGCCCTGTTGAGATGTCGCCGGTCTGCCAGGTGGCGAGTTTGGCCAGCAGATTGTTGGCGTCCCAGCCCTGCACATGGTCCTGTTCCCAGTCCTGCAGCAGGTCCTCTATGGTCTCGAACCCCAGCTGTCGGTAGAGCCCCTCGCGGTAGAAAGTTTGCGAGAAGGCCCAGCCGGCATAGCCCCTGCCAAAAGCCTTGAGCCCGGCCTCGGGCGGGCTCGAATAATTGCCGCCGTTCCAGCTTTGGTCGGCACAAAGGGCAGCTTTGACACCTTCGAGGAAGACGAAGTTGTGCGGTGAAGTTTTCGCAGAAGCGCAGAAGGGCAGGATCGCCTGCACCATATCCGGATATTGCGCCGCCCATTGGTAGGACTGGCAGCCGGCCATTGACCAGCCAGCGACAAGGGCGATCTGTCCGATGCCCAGGTGATCGTGGATCAGCCGATGCTGGGCTGCGATGTTGTCCCACACCTGCACCAAAGGGAAGCGCGGGCCGTCCTGCGGGGCAGTCATATTGGAAGGTGAGGAGGAGCGGCCGTTGCCGAACAGGTTGGGGCTGACGATAAAATGCCGCGCCGGGTCGATGGCACGCCCCGGGCCGAAGAAGCCTTCGCTACGGGAATTGGTGCCGGTGTAGAAAGTGGGCAGAACGATGACGTTGTCACGCGCCGGCGAAAGTCTTCCGTAGGTCTGATAGGCAAGTTTCGCGCCTTTCAACACTTCGCCTGACAGCAGCGGGAAGTCTCCCAGGTCAAAGATTTGATAGTCCTGCATTCTAAAACCCTTTGAAAATTGATCGGACGCGTCGGCGGAACCTGAAGTGCTAGGCGTCTTTTTCCTGCTTAGCTTCGCCGCGCATCAGTTGCATGATCTCGCGCTCGCACTCGGGGTATCCCGATAGTTCCACCAGATCCTCCTTGCTGCGGATCTCCTTGCCCTTCTTGAAATCCAACTTGAGGATGGTCTTGAGGCGCCCGGGATGGGCAGAAAGAAAGACGATGCGGTCGGCGAGGAAGATTGCCTCCTGAATGTCGTGGGTGACCAGCAGGATGGTGGTTTGCGTAGTGCGCATGATATCCAGCAGCATTTCCTGCATATGCCACCGGGTTTCCGCATCCAGCGCGCCGTAGGGTTCGTCCATCAGGAGGATTTCCGGCGCGTTGGCCAGAGTACGCGCGATGGCAACCCGCTGCTTCATGCCGCCGGAAAGGGTCTTGGGGTAGGCGTCGCGGAATTTGGTGAGATGCACCAGGCCGATGTAGTGCAGCGCCCGCTCGCGGCGTTCCGCCTTGGGGATGCCGTTCAGCTTCATGCCGTATTCGACGTTTTCCAGCACCGTCAGCCAGGGGAAGGAGGTGTAGCTTTGAAACACCATGCCGCGCTCGCGGGCGGGGCCGTGGATGGGGCGGCCCTCCAGGCTGAGGATGCCGCTTGTTGGTGTGTGCAGGCCTGCCACGATATTGAGCAAGGTGGACTTGCCGCAGCCCGAAGGCCCCAGCAGAACGCAGAGCTCATTGCGGGCCACCGAGAAGGACACATCGCGCAAGGCCTCGACCCCGCCGCCGCGTGTGGGGAATGTCTTGCAGACATTCTGGACGGATAGAATGGTGCTGGATTGCATGATGCGCCCCTCTTTGCAGGTCAGGTGGATCAGCCGCGGTAGCCGCTGTCGTAAAGCTCCTTGTGCAGGCTGCATTCGACGCCGGTTTCGGGGGCTTTGACCTCCTGAATCAGGCCGAATTTGACCCACCAATCGCTGACCAGGTTCCAGTGGTCCGACATCTGGCCATTGGTCTGCTCAAACGGGGGATTGCCCGGGGCCGCGCCGCAGAATTGCGCCGCTTCGATGAAGTCATAGACGTAGAGGCCGCCATCCAGGGAGGTGCCGTCCTTGCCCAGAACCAGTTCCACGTCGGAGACGCTCATCCCCATGCCCTTGGCGATGATCTCGTTGCCCTCGGCCGGGTTCTGTTTCCACCAGGCAATCGCGTCATACATCGCCTGCATGGTTTTCAGGGCCACATCGCGGCGGTCGTTGATCAGCGCATTGCTCATGTAATGGCCGTCCGCGACCACGGCGTTCTTCAGCCAGAAGGGCTCGTCTGATTGGGTCAGAATGCTGGAGCCTTCCAGCGCTTTCAGGGTGTTGGTGCCATAGGGTTCCCAGAATTCCGAGGCGGCCACGCCGCCGCCGATCATTGCCGCAAAGGCATCGTCGGCGATGATGTTGCGGTAGACGACGGAGTCATAGGCGGCGCCGTTCTGCTCCAGCCACATGGCGACATAGATCTGCGCCAGCCCGCCTTCGAGCACGGCAACCTCCTTACCGGCCAGGTCGGCCGCGCTTTCGATACCGGGGCCCGCGACGACCTTGTCGGTGCCGTTCGAGAGGTTGCCAAAGGCCACCAGCTTGACCGGCAGGCCGCGCTCGACGCCAACAGGGGTGAATTCGGCGGTGGAGGAGACCACGTCTAGCTGGCCGGCGGCAACCAGGTTGAAGCTTTCATAGGGGTCTTCGATGGTCTGGTACTGAATGTCCAGATCCGGGGCGAGGCCCTTTTCCGCCGCGATGTGCCAGAAGCCGTAGCCCGGCCAGGTGAAGCCCGCGATCTTGACGCTTTCTACGGCCCATACGGGGGCGGCGGCGCCTGCCAGTGCTACGGCTGCGATGCAGCCACTGGCGGATTTCAGCAGTTTCTTAGTCATCGTCACGATACCTCCCTTGCGACGTCATTTTTTTTTGGTGTGTTTGAAAAGTCTGTTCCGGCTCCTCAGGAATATTCGTCGAGATACTGGAATGCCCGGGCATGCAGCGCCCGCAGCAGGTAGTCGAAGATCAGCCCCAGAAGGCCGATCACCAGGATGCCGGCCATGATCTGATCCACATGCAGGAAGCGCTTGGCGCGCATCATCATGGCGCCGATGCCGGCGTCGGCGGCGGTGATCTCAGCGATCACCAGATAGGTCCAGCTGACCGCCAGCATCTGGCGCATGGCGATCACGATGTTGGGCAGGGCGGCGGGGACCACAACGGTGCGCAGCACCTGCCAGCGGGAGCCGCCCAGGGTCACGGATGTATTGATCAGATCCTTCGGCACCGCCTTGGTATGGTCGGCGATCAGGGTGATCAGGAACCAGATCACGCCGATGAACAAGAGCGCCAGTTTCTGGGCATCGCCCGCCCCGAACCACATCAGCAACAGGGGAATGAAGGAAGGGGCGGGCAGGTAGCGCCAAGCCGAGACGAAGGGGGAGAAAAACGCTTCAACTGACTTGAACGAGCCCATCAGGATGCCAAGCGGCACCGCCACTGTGCAGGCCAGGGCAAAGCTGAGCATCACTCGCCAGACACTGACCAGCACATCGCCGAGAAAACCGTTCTCGGCAAAGAGCGTATAGAGCGCTGTCAGGACCTTTCCGGGCCCTGGCAGCAGAATTGCGGGCATCACGCCAGACCAGGCGGCGATCTGCCAGATGGCAAAGAACAGGACCCAGACCGCCACCCCGAGGGTGAGGCGCCAGGACGCAGGGATATCCGATTTGAACTCGAAGATCCGCAGTTTCGGGCGGGTTTCTTTGGCCCGGGTTGCTGGTATCGTCCGAAGGGCCTGGGTCATGGGTCTGTCCTTTGCTGGGAGGGTTTAGTAGAGGCGCAGGTATTCCTGCACTTCCCAGTCGGTGACCGACTGGTGGTAGCGCTCCCATTCGTCGTTCTTGTATTCCAGGAACGATTTGCGCATCACCGGGCCCATCACGTGTTCGGCCATCTCGTCATGGCGCAGCGCCTCGATGGCGTTGAACAGGGTGCGCGGCAGGCGGCGGATGCCCAGCTCCTGCAGCTCTGCCTCGGTCTTCGAGTAGAGGTCGAAATCGGTGGGCTTGCCCGGGTCGACCTTGTGCTTGATGCCCTTCAGCGCGCAGCTCAGATGCATCGCCATCGCCAGATAGACATTCATCGTCATGTCGCAGGCGCGGTTTTCGATGCAATGGCGGCTTTGCGGCAGGCGGAACTGGGCCGAGCGGTTGTTGAAGCCGTAGGTGATATTGGTCGGAGCCCAGGTCACGGTGCCACCCTCGAAACCGCCCACCCGCGGCACCAGGCCGTTGTAGGAGTTCACCGTGGGGCAGGTGATCGCGGTGATCGCCTCGGCGTGTTGCATCAGCCCGCCCACGGCCCAGCGGCTTTCGTCCGACCAGTCGCTGCCATCGGCGGTTTCAAAGATGTTTTCGCCCGGGCGGCTGTCATGCTGCATCGACATGTTGATATGCGCGCCGGAGCGCCAGTCGCCCACGGTCGGCTTCGGCATGAAGGTGACGAACATGCCGTGTTTCTTTGCCACCTCTTTCAGGGTGATGCGCAGGAAGGCCAGCCGGTCGGACATTTCCAGCATGTTGGTATAGTGGAAATCCAGCTCGAACTGGGAATAGGCGCCCTCGGCCACCACGTCGTGCAGGTTCCAGCCGAGGCCTTCGATGATGTCGATCATGTCCTTGAGGAAGGGCATCGAGTCGATGGAGTATTCGACGTCATAGCCGAACGCCTGGCGGCGCGGGGAGATCGCCTTGCCCAGATCGTCGTCGAAGGCTTTCACCGGCAGGCCGTTCTCGTCGTATTTCATCACGATGAACTCGGGCTCGACGCCGGCATAGCCGCTGTAGCCTTCCAGCTTGGCCTCGTGCATGGCGCGCTTCAGCGCCTGGCGCGAGCAGACGTTGTAAGGCGCGTCTTCCCAGTAGAGATCGGAGAAGATGATCGCCATCGAGGTGTCCCAGGGGCAGACATAGACGGCGTCCAGATCCGGCACCACCACCTGGTCGCTGTCGGCGGGGCTGAGTTCCGGCACGAAGGAGATCGAATGCACCGCGAACTGCGGGCCCTTGCCGAGGCAGAGCGGCTCGAAATCGCTCATCGGCACCGGTTTGGTCTTGGGGATGCCGTGCAGGTCGATCCAGGCGGCCATCACGTATTTGACGCCGGCCGCTTCCAACTGCTCGCGCACCTCGGGGATGCGGGGACGGTTGCGCTCCACCGCATCGTGGAAGCTTTCGTAATAGATCTTCTCTTCGGGATTGGCTTTCAGCATGGTTGTTCCTCCCATAGATTGGCACGCGGGGAATGGCACAAGGGTGCCGTTCACTGCCGGGGGCCGGACAGCGTTGTTTTGGTTTCGTTTTCTGCATTTGCCTGGCGAAAAGGGCGGGCAACCCGTCGCCCGGGGCTCGGACTAGGGTGCCCAGTCGCCAGGAGTGGCGTTTGTTAGCCGGGGACAAAATCCGCCGGGTCGATGCCTGGAACCTCGGTGATCCCGGCCAATTGTTTCCAGTTGTGCGGATAGGCGGCGTAGAAGATCACGCATTTGCCGTCCGCTTCGTAGGAGATGTGGTTGTCCTTGGGCACAAACAGCACGTCGCCGCGGTTGCAGATGTATTCCTTGCCGTCGCAGACCAGACGGAAGGTGCCCTCCAGGCAGTAGATGATCTCGTCGCAGGTCAGGTCCCACGGCACCTTGATGTTGTTCAGAACATTGATGCCGCCGCACATGGACTTGCTGAATTCGCTGGTGACCATCGGCTTGATGTAGGTGTCGCTGTCGCCCATGGAGTCATAGCGCTCTTGGACCAGGTCGAATTTGAAGAGTTGAGGTTGATCGCCCATGGGTTATGCCCCTTCGCTGGCCAGGTGTTTCAGGATGCTCTCGTTCAGCTCGACCTTGTAGCCGTCCGGGTCCTCGCAGAAGGCGATGACGCGGGTGCCATTCTTCATCGGCCCGGGCGGGCGGGTGATGTTGACGCCGGCCGCGGCCAGCTGCTCGCAGGCAGCATAGACGTCCGGGGTCTCGATGCAGATGTGGCCCCAGCCGTTGCCCTTGTCGTAAGGCTCCGCCTGGTCCCAGTTGGCGGTGAGTTCGAGGGTGGGAGATTCCGCCTCCGGCCCGTAGCCGATGAAGGTATTGGTGAATTTCCCTTCGGGGTAGTCGGTGCGGCGCAGCACCTCCATGCCCAGAATTCCGCAGTAGAATTCCAGCGACTTCTCCATGTCCATCACCCGCATCATCGTGTGGGACAGGCGGAAACCCTTGGAAATGGGTTCAATCATTGGTCTTGTTCCTTGTGTTTCAGGCGTTTGCCGGTGCGGCGCTGGTCCCGTCATTGGCGATGTCGCGTTCGATCAGGTCCTGGAAGGCCCGGACGCTGTCCTCCCAAGCGGGCGACAGCAGGCCGCCATCAACGGCAACGGGGGATTTGCGGCCCTCGTACATGCGCTCAACCATTTCGTGGTCTTCCTTGTGGACATCCCACCAGAGGTTTTTGAGGCTCTTGATTTCTTCGTCGCTCAGCTGCTGGCCCTCTGTGGTGTAGAGCGCACGGTACTGGCGCATCTTGCCTGGGACGATGGGCACGTTCAGGTAGACGCCCAGCTGATCCGGGAAATAGCGGCCCAGGATGAAGTTGGGATACAGCGTCAGATAGCGCGAGCTGACGCCGAGGCTGCCCGCGGTGCCGACCTCTTCCTTCAGGTCCACCGCGCTTCCTATGCAGTTGCCGTCGATGATGGTGTAGTGATCCTCCAGCGGCTGATCGGTGGTCGAGGCATGCACGAACTGGACATGGTAGGGCTCAATGAAGTTCTCCATGATCAGTTTCCAGTTGGTGTCGATCTCTCCGAAATCGAGCAGGCCAATCGGTTCCAGCTTGCCGTAGTCGATGCACTCCAGCCGACTGATCAGAGGCGCGGCGTAGTCTTCGAATTCCGGCGCACTGCCGTCCAGATTGACGAAAATCCAGTCGTGCCAGACATGGGTGCGGACCGGCTTCAGGCGGTGTTCCTTCAGATCGAAACCATCGAACTCCTGCTTGCCGGTGCCGGCAAAATGAGGCGCGGCGCGCAACCGGCCCTCCAGATCATAGGCCCAGGCATGATAAGGGCAGCGGATCAGCTTGCCGACATTCTTGGGCTTGTCGAGCAGGGTCATGCAGCGGTGCAGGCAAACATTGTGAAATACCTGGATGCCGCCATCCTGACCGCGGACGGTCAGAAGCGGCAGTCCGGCGCAGCTGACGGGGTTGGCGTCGCCGGGGTCTGCGATCTGGTGGGCAAACCCGATGAACACCCAGTTCCTGGACAGGACCGTCCGGCATTCCTTCTGCCAGAACTCCTCACTGCGATACGCTTCGGCGGTCAGCCCGTGTTTCGGCCCGCCGGCAACCCGCGTTCTTTCCTCGGCAATTGTCATTCTTCCTCCCTTCGACACTGCCACATGCGGCAGACCTGATTGGGTGCTGCGCATGGAACCTGTCCCTGCCTTAGCGTCCTGTTTGCAGGTTTTGCGCCATTCGCAGGGTCTGAGGGTTATGTTTGCGAATTACGCAAGTCGTGGCAACACAAATTTGCGAATTTCGTTAGGTAGTGGAATTTTCAGGGAAGAACCGCGAAATTTCTGGCCTGAAAGCGTCCGAAGGGTACGAAATTCGCATGACAGGTTCAAAAATTTGCAGAGAATCGCAGCTAGGTTGGGCTCTGGAGGCGGATCGCGCCCTTGCAGTCCGTGCTGTGTGCAGGATTTTCGCCGGGCAAGAGGGCCTTGCTGAGCAAATCAGCACTGCCTGATTGCGGATTCCGGCGCGTTGACCTAGTTTGTGTTTCGGAAACAGCAACCAGGCAGCGGACAAGTGGAAGGAAAGCAGCAAGTGTCTTTGCGTGCGAAACGCGTCAGTCAGAGCATCCGGTCTCCGAGAGATGACTTGAACCAGCAGATCATCCGGCTGCTGCAGCAGGATGGACGGATGGCCTTCTCCGAAATTGCCCAAAAACTGGATGTGTCGGAAGGTACAATCCGGAACCGGGTGAGCGGGCTGCGGGAAAACAACATGCTGCGGATCGTGGCGATGTCAGATCCCGTGGCCACCGAGTATACTACCGATGCGATGATTGGGGTGAACGTTGCCGCAGGAATAACCCCGCGCCAGGTGGCGGAAAGGCTTGAGAACGACCCGCGCGTCGTTTTCATACTGTGGGTCGCGGGCCGCTATGACCTGATCATTGAATTGGTCAGCGATGACACTGACGCACTGAAGAGTTTTCTTGAGCACGAAATCCACGCCAGCGAAGACATCGCCGATGCAGACGTCATGTTTGGTTTGAAAAACTTCAAGAACCAGTTCCTGTTAAAGAGGGATGTGAAGAACTGTTAGAAAGCTGCCGCCTGCAGAGAAGCACGAAAAACAGCAACTTCGATTGACGCGCCCTACCACAGTACCGCTTTGCAGGCGTTATAGCCTTCAGCCTTCAACGCAGACCGAACAGCCTAGCCTAACCTGATTTCCTAAATGTCAGCTTTGAGGAATGGTTCTGTTCATCTCCCAAGCGTCACTTTTTCAGTCCTCAAAAGTAGCGGGCAATGCGAAACACTCACCATTGTTGCACTAATCAATCTGTTGCTTCCCGCCGAATGCATAGTGTTTCATTATTAGCCAGCTTCGTGCGTACAACCGGGTCGGCACTACTGACTGGATCCTGTTCCACTCAACCTTCTCCGCCTCATTCCTGGGCAAAAAAGGGGATCAACAGAATGGCAGACTTTGTCACCTCGACTATTTGGGGCCGCTTTCACAGATCGGGAGAGATTATCTCGCAGCTGCGGCGAATTCACACTTTCCACCCTCGCTGCGGATTTCGTTTGGATAATCCCGGCCTGACGCTCTCCACACGCGGATTTCAGTCGACATGGATTCTCTTCAAGTCCGACGGTAATCTGGTGGCGAGAGGAGAATTCCCTTGGAACGCAGGCTTGCTGCAATACTGGTTGCCGATGTGGTTGGCTACACGCGCCTTATGGAGCAGGACGAGGCAGGCACACTAAAACTCCTGACGGCTGTTCGCAGCGAAGTCATCGAACCTCTTATTACTCAACACCATGGCAGAATTGTTAAGCTCTTAGGCGATGGTTTGCTGGTTGAATTTGCCAGCATCGTCGATGCGGTCACCTGTGCAGTAGAGTGGCAGACGGCCCTGATCCAACAAAGAGTGCAGGGCGATGGGCCTACGCGCCTCAGTTTCCGTATCGGGCTCAATCTTGGGGATGTAATTGTTGATGGTGATGATCTTTATGGTGATGGAGTCAATATTGCTGCCCGTCTGGAAGCCCAAGCTGAACCAGACGGTGTCTGCTTGTCTGAGGACGCACACCGGCAAGCCAAAGGTAAAACCGAAGCAGAGTTCGAAGACTTGGGTGAGCTCGAACTCAAGAATGTAAGCCAACCTGTTCGTGCTTATCAAGTTGTGCTGGGTGAGGCTGTTCGACCAGACGGATTGTCACAAACACCGCTCCCTAGCTCGAAGAAGCCATCCATCGCCGTCCTTCCGTTCCATAACTTGTGCGGTGATAGTGATCAGGAGTATTTTGCAGACGGTGTTTCAGAAGACATCATTTCCGCCCTATCCCGAAACCGGTGGCTGATGGTGATCGCTCGCAACTCCAGCTTTGCATACAAGAACGAAACAATAGCTCTGAAGGAAGTCGGCAGACAGCTTGATGTGCGCTATGTGCTCGATGGAAGTGTGCGAAAAGGGGGGAGCCGAATCCGGATCACCGCGCAACTGGTCGACGCCGAGTCTGGGAAGCAAATCTGGGCCGAGCGATATGATCGGGTTCTAGAGGACATTTTTGAGGTCCAAGACGAGGTAACCGAAGCAATCGTGGCGGCCATTGCTCCAGAGCTGGACAAGGCAGAGCAACGGCGCGCCACTGGCAAGAAGTCAAGCAATCTGAACGCGTGGGAAGTTTACCAGCGTGGTATGTGGCACCTCTACAAGCGCACGAAAGTGGACTTGGCGGAAGCGCGAAGGCAGTTTGAGGCAGCGCTTTTTCAGGACCCCAGCTTGTCGCTGGCTTGTTCTGGCCTGGTTGACGCCTACTATTACGAAGTAGTGCTTGGTCTGGCGGAGTCGCCCGCCGAGAATTGCGAAAGCGCACTTCGGATTGCCAGAACCGCAGTGGAGCTGGATCCAGATGACGCGGCCGCCCATTGCGCTATGGGCAAAGCCCGGATCGTCAGCCGTGAGCATGAGAATGCTATTCCTGATCTCAAGCTGGCCATTGAACTCAATCCCAGCCTTGCATGGGCTCACTACGGTCTCGGCGCCGCCACAGTGTTCTTGGGAAAGGCTGACGAGGCGATCCCACACTTGGAAGGTGCCATCCGCCTGAGCCCCCGCGACCAGCATATGGGATCATATATGGTGAGGCTGGCCGAGGCGCACTTGTTGAAACGCGATTACGGGCTAGCGATTGAATGGGGAAGGAAAGCGCTTCAACAGCAAGGGTTCCAGTGGTCCCGTTACGCTGTCGTTCTCGCAGGCCTCGGCTACTTGGGCAAAAAGGAGGAAGCTGCGCGTCTATTCGGTGAATGCCAGACCTACCGTTCCGATTTCTCTGTTTCAATGGTCCGAAGGTGCCATCTCTACACGCATGCACCGACGCTTGAACATTATCTCGAAGGACTGCGAAAAGCCGGATTGCCGGAATGAACGCTTCAATTCACAAGTGGACATAGGAACCCATATACTTATTGGCAGGTTTGTTCCGCACTTCGACGTTGTAAGGGCAGGTGCTAAATCGGTTTGCCATCCTTCGGCAGATGACTACTTCTGTTGAAAGGGGCTTGCCATGAAATCTGGAAACCGAACGCGCCGAAATACGGTTTTGGGCTTCGCAGCATTCGTTGCAGGGCTGTTCTTCCCGCGCAAAAGTGAAACCGCTGGGCTGACTCCTCGCGCGACCGAAGGGCCGTTTTATCCAAGGCCCTCGATGAGGGTGACAGATGCAGACAACGATCTGGTCAAAGTTATGGGCCTTGTTCGCGAAGCCGGCGGTGAAGTGATTTTGCTGAAGGGCCAGGTAACAAATGAAGCAGGCAACCCGTTGCCCGGTCTTCGCATTGAAATCTGGCAATGCGACGTGAACGGGAAATACCTGCACCCAGGCGACAAACGTTCTGTCCCGCGCGATCAGGGGTTCCAGGGTTTCGGCCATGACATTACCGACCACAAAGGCAACTACAGATTCCGAACCATCAAGCCAACACGTTACCCGGGCCGCACGCCGCATATCCATGTGAAGATACTCGACAATGGCCGGGAGCTGCTGACCACTCAGTTCTATCTCAAAGGCCACCCGGCAAATGACCGAGATGGCCTTTACCGGCGCATGAGCGCCAAGCAGGCGGAGTCCGTTTCGATGGAACTCATTGATCGCCCGAACGGACCTGAGGCCACCGTCGATGTCGTGGTCTAGTTGGGGCCACCGAAGGTGCTGATCAACTAAACAGGGATTGCGAACTGAAGGGGAATCATTAGCGATATGCACGTGAGGCATAGACCTACCTGTTGGCTCCAGACCTCAGTTCCCCCATCGCGACCAATAGAAGCTCACTTGGCGTCAACTTTTGCAGCTGCGGCGAATGTCTAGATGGTCCCGTTCTGTTCCTGAGAATGCTGCGATACGCACGAATGGCGGCAATGCGGAAGCTGCACCGCGGCATCACCCGATCGGGTGGGTGTCTCCTTTGGGCCGTGCTGTCTCTGTTCAAGCGTTTGGTGGACCTGGGACTTGTAGAGCCCGGCCTTCCGATTGCCGCAGTATACGCAACTTGAAGTGAAGTATCGAAAACAGAGCTCGTAGATTTTGCGATTGCACCAGTTACTTCATTTGAGCCCGTGTCATTCGCGTCCGCGGCATGTTCGCTTGTAGCAACTTTTGGTTCCGGCCGTCGCGACGCATGGTCTGAAGTTTACTCAGCCTCGTACATCAGAAACCACGCAAAAATCAGACAAATGAAAAAAATATGTTAGCACTTAGAGACCCCGTGCGAGTTCTCCTCGCACGATCCGGCGTTGTTTTGGGGGTAGAGGGCTGCGGAGCGTGACATGGAAACTCTACAATTCACAGATGAAATGGCAGTTGTTCTTGGGCTTCTTGGATTCACGGTTTTCCTATTTGTCTCTGAAGTCATTCGAATTGACTTGGCGGCACTGCTTGTTCTCGTACTGGTTGGTATCCTGAGCTACCTCCCAGGGCTCGAAAAACTGGCAGATCCAACCCATCTGTTCGATGGCTTCGCCTCCAACGCTGTCATATCGATCATTGCCGTGATGATTGTCGGGGCCGGGCTGGACCGGACCGGGATCATGAACAAGGTTGCAGCGGCCATCCTGAAACACGGCGGAGCGACCGAGGCGCGGGTGCTTCCGATCGTGTCGGGAACGGTCAGCTTTATTTCCAGCTTCCTGCAGAACGTCGGCGCGGCGGCGCTGTTCCTGCCTGTCGTCAACCGGATATCTGTGCGCTCGGGCATTGCGTCCAACCGCCTGCTGATGCCAATGGGATTTTGCGCGATCCTGGGCGGCACAATGACAATGGTCGGTTCCTCCCCACTGATCCTGCTGAACGATCTGGTCCTGACCGCGAACCGGGGGCTGCCGGAAGAGGCCAAAATCCCGGCCTTCGGGCTGTTCTCTGTCACCCCCATCGGCGTTGCGCTGGTGGCCACGGGCATTCTGTATTTCTTGCTTCTTGGCCGCTGGGTGCTGCCTGGATCGCCGGAACCGGCCGAATTGGTATCCGGCGGTGGCACCTCCGAATACCTTGAGCGTGTTTACGGCCTGCACGCCGATGTTTTTGAGGTGGATGTGCCTGCAGACAGCGCGCTTGTGGGGCAGGTTCTGGCCGACATCAACAACGACAACAATCTCTACATCATCTCGACCTTCTACCACGGCAAAGTGTCGATGATCCAGATTTTGACCGCCGAGATTGCAGCGCCGTGCAGGCTGGCCATCATTGGTAACCGGCAAGTGGTGCGGAATTTCACGGACCGCTACGGGCTGACGGTCCGCCCTGAACTGGATGTCTTCGTCGAGGAATTCGCCGCCACGAACGCCGGTGTCGCCGAGTTGGTCATCCCGCCGGATTCCAAGCTGATCGGCAAAAGCCCGCGCCAGCTGCTGCTGCGCAAGACATATGGCCTGAGCCTCATGGCGATCCACCGGGGCGAGGAAACCTTGAGTCACGTAAAAACGGAAGAACATGAACCGACCCAGATCGGGCTGGTGCCTTTCAGGGCCGGCGACATGCTCGTCACGCATACCCGCTGGGACAATCTGATGCGCATCAAGGCCGACCGGGACTTCATCGTGGTGACCACCGATTTCCCGCAAGAGGAGCTGAGGCCGCACAAAGTCGGCTGGGCGCTGCTGTTTTTTGCAATTTCGCTGTCGCTCATCCTGTTCACGGATGTGCGCCTGTCCCTATGCCTCCTGACCGGCGCGGTCGGGATGCTGCTGAGCCGGGTTTTGAGCATCGACGAAGCCTACCGCGCGGTTGGGTGGAATACAGTGTTTCTGCTGGCCAGCCTCATCCCGCTCGGGCAAGCCGTTCAGAACACCGGCACAGCCGAGTGGATTGCTCAGCATATTCTTGTCCTTCTTGACGGATGGCCAGTCTGGTCGCTGCAGGTGGGCGTGGCCATTCTTTCGACGGTATTCTCCTTGGTGATGTCAAATGTCGGCGCAACGGTGCTCCTCGTCCCATTGGCAGTCTCGATCGCCGTGGCCGCTGGGGCAAGCCCGGCGCTTTTTGCGCTGACGGTAGCTATATCGACATCGAATTCGTTCATCATCCCAACGCATCAGGTCAATGCGCTGATAATGGGGCCAGCCGGCTACAAGGTTACAGATTTCCTGAAGAGCGGAGGTATCATGACGGTCCTTTTCCTGGCCGTTTCAATAGTTATGCTTAACGTGATGTTTTGACCTAAAAGCAGTCGAGACCAAGCTGATTTGAGACGGGTTTCAAGACGGAGGCCGGTTTCCTGCAGCGCCATCGGATACCATGGGAATGGCCGCTGAAACCGCCGTTGGCCGACATTCAGTGATCGGCAGATTTGTCCCGCAGCGGGGCATTGCTTGCTATGAATTGCTGCAGCTGATTGCGGATGGTCGCTCTGGGGACGTTACACCGCAGCGGTTCCACGATGGCGAATATCTGTGTGGATGGCTCCCGCATAGCAAGCGTTAAATGGGACTATGGGTACCTTTTCAGAAGTGGTCTTGTGTCCGGCCTGTTTGCGCGGTCATCGCCGCTGGCCTTGATGGGATCCGCAGATCAGGTTCCTAACTGCTTTGCGGGCAATAGTGTCAATCGGCATGGAACTTTGGCTCTGAAGCAGATTTGGTGCAGTCCAACATGCTAAGCGCTATGTATTGGCAGGATTTGGAGGGGGTTGCCGATGGCGTCACAGTTTTCACCGCGGGATTTCCTGCCAGAAGGCCTCAAGGTCGACCAGGTTGAGCTTGTTGGGAACACGGTCCGGATCCACTCCCGTTCCCCCAAAGCCTCGGCGGCGTGTCCGCGCTGCGGCACGGTTTCCCCCCTTATTCACAGCAGGTACCGTCGCCGGCCTGCCGATCTTCCTGCGCATGGACGAAAGGTGGAACTGGTCCTGCTGGATCGCCGCTTTCGCTGCCGTGCTCTGCGTTGCCCAGCCAAGATATTTGCGGAGCGGTTTCCGCCGGACGTGACCCGGCCGCATGCGCGGCGCACGCCACGTCTGCAGGGGCTGGTGCGCCACCTCGGCCTTGCTCTTGGTGGGCGCCCCGCGCAGGCGCTTGCCAGACGGCTTCTGCTGCCGGTCAGCAAGGACACTTTCCTGCGCAGCGTTCGGGCTGCGACCGAGGAAACTGTCGCGTAACCCCGAGTGGTCGGTATCGACGACTGGGCATGGCGCAAGGGACAGCGCTACGGCACGCTGATCTGCGATCTCGACCGGCGGCAAGTAATTGATCTGCTGCCCGACCGCGAGCCCGCTACCCTGGAAGCGTGGCTCCGCGCGCGGCCCGGAATCGAGGTTGTTGCCCGCGACCGTAATGGCGGCTATGGCGGTACTGTCGCACGTGCCTTGCCGGAAGCGGTTCAGGTCGCCGACCGTTGGCATCTGCTGGAGAATGCAAGTGCCGCCTTCCTGGCCGCGGTGCAACGGAGCATGCCCGCCATCCGAAGGCGATCGGGGTAAAGGCTCTCGATCCGAAGCTTCTGACGGCAGCGGAGAAGGTGCAATTTGAGGGTTTTCAACGGCGCCAGCAGACCAACCGCATGGTTCGCAGGATGGCCGATGATGGTACTCCCATTTAACGGATTGTGCGCCTGACCGGGCTGAGCCGCGGCTTGGTCCGCCAGATCATCCGCGGGGAGCGCGGAGACGTTTTTAGCATTCGCGAGAGGAGCCTGACCCCTTGGTTGCCGAGGCTGGAACGGGAGTGGAGTGGCGGCTGCCGGAACAGTGCAGAGCTCTGGCGTCGGCTCCGGACCGATGGGTTCCTGGGCAGTCTCCGGGTCGTCGGCGAGTGGACGGCACGCCAGCGCCGCGCCGAGCATGCGGTGTCGTCCGGAACGGGCAAGTCTCCACCCGCCCGCAAGATCGCGCGGCTCCTGACCGTGGGGCGGGATCACTTGTGCAGGGCCGATGCAATCCAAGTCGCGCGGATCGAAGCCGCTTTGCCAGCCCTGGCAGCCACCCGGGTATTGATAGACCGGTTCACCGATATGGTGCGCAATGCCCGCGAGGGCGAATTGGCGGCCTGGCTCGGCGCGGCAAAAGACAGCATGATCGCGCCCTTCGCCCGCGGCCTCCGGCGCGATTACGCCGCCGTTGGGGCCGCGTTGCGGGAACCATGGTCGAATGGTCAGACCGAGGGCCAGATCAACCGGCTGAAGACGCTGAAACGCCAGATGTACGGCCGTGCGAACATCGATCTGCTTAGGGCCCGCCTTGTCGCTGAATCATAATCAGCAAGGTGCATCAACTCTGAGTCAGAGCCATTTTTGGATGCCGATTTCCCCGCTACGGGGTCAATATTGCATGTCTGTTCACAGACGAACCGCATGGTAGGACGTGTCACGGCCTCGCAAATCGCCTCTGCATCGACCGCGTCAGACTTGCCGCGTTTCACATAGGGTTTGACGTACATTGGCGGCATCCGCCGAACTGTATGGCCGAGCTTTGATAACTCGCGCGCCCAGCGGTGAGCAAGGCGTCAAGTACTGCCAGGTGATCCGCTGGAAAAACAGATGTGAGCAGCCATTTATTTGAAATCGCATACGGCTGCTGCGTCCTGGACCTGTAAGTTCGATCAAGTAAAGGTTTCGGGTTTGCG
Source organism: Leisingera sp. ANG49 (assembly GCF_059694505.1). Classification (NCBI taxonomy): domain Bacteria; kingdom Pseudomonadati; phylum Pseudomonadota; class Alphaproteobacteria; order Rhodobacterales; family Roseobacteraceae; genus Leisingera; species Leisingera sp. ANG49. The sequence goes on along the minus strand of NZ_JCATZN010000010.1, from coordinate 64,909 downwards.
GCGAACGTCCGGAAAGTGGGTTGCAACCGCAGAAACCGAACGACGATCCCAAAGTCAGCTTTGGGTCGTTCTTGTTGCCAGCATGGCGCCGATCCTGCGATGCATCCGAAGTCGGCTCCGGGCCCTGTTGACGTTTTTTGCAAAGTCGCAAAAGTCGGCTTGGGTGTTAAGGTTCCTGATCGAAATTCAGTAGAGCCCTGTTAGGCCAGGCAGGCGCGGCCTGCCTGGCCCCCGTGGAGGCGCGCATCGCGCGGCGTAAGGGCTCCTCCAAACCCAGCCGTGGGCGCCGCCCGGTATTGCAGGTCAGCCGCTCTTCTGGCTGCGCAGGGCACGGAAGTCGCTGCGGGTCAGCTCGCCATCGCCGTCCGCGTCTACGCGGGTGAAGAACTGCTCGGCGACGGACCGGAATTCCGCCTTGGAGATGCTGCCGTTGCCGTCGGCATCGGTGATGGAGAAGGGATCGGCATTGCCTGTGCGCTTGGCGCCGCCGCCGAGCTTGCGCTGGCTATTCAGTGCCTCCAGCATCGCTGTGTGCTCACCCTTGTCCAGGCTGCCGTTGCCGTCGGTGTCGGCACCGTCGAACTTGGCCACCCGGGCCTCCACCGCCTCGGCGACGGTCACCTTGCCGTCGCCGTTCAGGTCCATCGCCTTGAGGCGGCCTCCGCCGGCGTAAGCAGGCAGGGCAACGGCGGCGATCATGGCTGTGATGAGGATTTGCGTCTTCATGGTTAGGTCCTTTGTTCAAATCTCTGCGACGGTATGTCCCCTCTGAAACGGGATAGCCCCGTGTTTCCGGCGCAAAAATCCGTCACGGCTCGAAAATGCGTCATCACCTTTCACAAGCTGTTGATATCAAGGTCTGAAACCGCCGTGCCTGCCGTAATCAGGCCGCCTGTTTCCGACCCCTTGGGCGGGAATGGAGGCGCAGCGCTGCCTGCAGGGCGGCACTCTGCGGGATAGCCAGTTTTGCCCGGAGGAGGAGAGATGGGGGAAATGAGCTTTGCCGGAGGTGTTTACACCACCCTGCCGGCCCGCAGCTATACGGAGGAAGCGCTCTTCGCGGAGGAGAAGGTGAAGATCTTCCGCCGTTGCTGGCAGCTGATCGGCCATGCCAATGACATTCCCAATGCTGGCGATTACGTGGTGGAGAATGTTTCCGGCACCTCGGTTATCGTGATGCGCGGCCAGGACGGGGAGATCCGAGCCTTCTACAATGTCTGCATCCACCGCGGTCATGAGCTGCTGGAGGGCAAGGGCTGTGCGAAGAAGATGACCTGCCCGTACCACGCCTGGACCTATGACACCACGGGGCAGCTGCGCGCGGCTCCCAATGCCGCGAACTTCCCCGGTTTCGACAAGTCGCAGCGCCGCCTGCGCCAAGTGCGGGTCGAGGTTTTTTTCGGCCTGGTGCTGGTCAACTTGGATGCAGAGGCCATGCCCTTTGCTGAACTGGCGGCTGAGGCCATTCCCGAGATCCAAGACTACGCGCCGAACCTGGAGAGCTACCATCGCGCGGCACGGACTGAACGGCAGGCCGCGGCCAACTGGAAGGTGGTCGCCGAGAATTTCAACGAGTGCTACCACTGCGCGGTGGTGCATAAGACGCTGACCACCGGGGTGGTGGATCCGGACCAATACCGCACCCGCGGCTATGATTACGGCATCCGGCATGTTTCGCCCGCGAGGCCCGACGGGAAGAAGAGCTATTCCTATGTGGCCGATCCGGAGGCGAAGACTGATAAATTCCTGACTTGGTGGTTCTTCCCGCTGCTGGCGCTGCAGGTCTACCCGGGCGGCATCGTGAATACCTACCGCTGGAAGCCTCTGGCTGTGAACCGGACCAAGATCGAGGTCGACTGGTGGCTGCCGCAGCCTGAGCCGAACGAGGTTGAAGAGGAGATCATCCTGCAGCACCGCACCACCACCTTTGCCGAGGACGGGCCGATCGTGGACTCGGTGCAGCGGGGACTGGAGTCCGGCGGGTTCGATACCGGCCCGCTGGTAGTGGATGCCATCTGCTCCTCTCAGTCGGAGCATCCGATCATGGCGTTTCTAGAGCACTACCAGCAGGCTATGGGCCGGTCTTGCCGACGCATGTCTTCACCAGGATCCTGATGCCATGTTCATACTGGATGGCCGGATTAGGGCTTCTCGTGCATGGCTGTAGTCTCGTCGGCAAGTCGGCCAGGGCAGAGAATCTAGAGTTCTTTGAAACTTGGGAGTGCGCCTCGCAAGCACAGAGTTCCTGCAGTCGCCCTGTGTGAGCAATACCTGAACCGCGACTCCTATTGACGTTCAGGGTAGGCCGATGGGCCGGAAGTCCTGAAGAAGGGGCTGGACCTGGTGTCTGACTTTTGGGCAGCGCAGGGGGTAGCCAAGACGTTGCACGGCGGCTGAACGCCGCCGGTGCGCTATCTTTCTTGAGGCGGTGTATTGTCGCGTCGGTTTGCGCAACCAAGGCTCTGAGCCTTCAGATCTCAAGATCCTCCATCGTCTTGCCAGCTTTCAAAGCTTCGTGAACCCAAGCCGGTTTGCGCCCGCGGCCGCTCCATGTCTGGGATGCGTCTTCTGGATTGGCGTATTTGGCCGGTGCCTTTGCGCCGGACTTTCGGCCCTTAGCGCCATGAAGCGCAATCACCTCTTCGAAGGACACACCGTGTTTGTCGGCGATGGCCAGCATTTCAGAATAGGCGTTTTGCTTCGCTTCATTTTCCACTTCAACTTTGCGGGCTTCGATTTCTTTGGCCAGGGCATTGAGTTCAGCCGCATTCAGTCCGTTCAGATCTATCGTCATGTCTCACCTGTGTTTTTGGTTTGACGTTGTCAAAGCAGATAATGGTATTTGTGACAAGTGGCAGGCTTTAGACTTGGATGCTAATTCAATCAGAATTTAGTCGTTGTACTCAGCTATTGATTTCAGCCTCGAAGCCTTCAAGTGCGTGCAGGACTTCATCGAAGTCAGGGGCTTGTCCGATGATCATTTCCTGCATTCCAGCGTAGTCCTTGCGCAATGCGGTTGTGAGTTCTTTTTTTGGCGTCAATCGCAGCGTGCCCGTTTTTGCATCTTGATAATTGGCCCAGGCTGCCTTGAAGAAGACCGACTCGTGATGCGCAACTTGATCCAGGAGATCAAGGCTGCTGAGCGCCCGGGACCTGGCCTCATGGCCGATAAGCTGAGCCATATCATAGTAATGGCGAGACATGCGGTCAGCGAGTGGCTTGGCGGTATCCTGATGGTAGAGCATGTGCAGGATTGTTGCCTTTTCCCAGAAGGTGCGCTCGACGCCTAAAACCTTCACTTCGATCTCGCCAGTGTCCAGCAGATCCGGAAAGGCCTGGTGCAGGTATGGGGAAATCTTCCGGTCTTCGGCAGGCAGGTGGACACCCCGTGCACCAAATTCGAAGCGAACCGCAGGATTAACGTAACTATCTGACGATGCTGCGATTGATGGGTAATTGAAGAGCAGTGTTTGCGCATCACTGCGGTCAACCTGCAGTGAAAATTCCTGCTCCAAACCAGCATCAAATGCAGTTTTGATTTCATCAAGAAGATGCCCGGTGACTATTTTTCCGGCCGCATCCTGCAGTTCCTGGAGGAGCTGTTTTTGTTTTTTGCCGGATAGGTCAGTGTTTTCAGGATCCCGATCGCCGTCAAAGCCAAACTGTGTCCGGTCGACGGACAGATCCACATCTTCGGAAAAGCGGTGGATTACGTCATAAGCTTTGGAAAGGGATGTTCCGCCTTTGAAGATCATATGATCTCCAAAGGTGGGCAGGGCGAACAACTGTTTGAGAGACCAGCAGACCCAGAAATCCTTCTCGACAATCGCCTTGGACAATCCAAGCTGCGCGGCGGTTTCCTGAAAGGCTTCGTCCCGGTTTTCAGGTGTGTCGTTGGCAAACTTCTCTATATTCTCAGGCCTGCGTGACGATCTGCTGAACGATAGGGTGCATCCAGGCGGGTACGTGCTTGCTTTGTTTGGAGAGCAGGGCCCGGTCACGGTTATTCAGCGTCTGAGCCAGTTTATCGATTACGTGGTTATCGATCCGGTCTTTTCCGACGTAGCGCAGTGCCTGGAATACCGCGCCGGTCTTCTGGCCCGCTCCAACTAGGGTTTTGGAGCAAGCGTTCCGAAACTGGATCACTTGCCGCCCAATTGTCTTGGTGCGTGTTGGGCCATCGGTCAGATAAGTCGGCTTGGACGGCACCTGCGTGGAAAGACCCAGCTGGTTGGCGGCCATGGCAGGGGAGGGCTGAAGGATCTGATTGTCCTTGCGTGCGATTGCCTTTGCAATGTCATCAGCAGACGGCGACAGCAAACCGAAGCGCTGGCTTTTCTTGGGGTAGTCGTAGAGTCCCCGGGTCAGGCGGCGGATTACACCTTGGCCGGCCAGCCGCGACAAAGCCTGGTCCACGCTCGCGCGGGATCCGATATCCAGAAAATCCGTCGGCGTGAAAATTGACCCGCGGCCTTTCCCGATGATGCGTTGTTTTATCTTGGACATGATCATGGCTTATCTCTTTGTCAGAAAATAGTATAGAAATTACTGACTATCAAGTTTTGCGGTGATCACGCTGGAAAGGCGCCAAGTTGCTGCAAGAAAACGGAAGGGCCAGTTTGCCCGGCTTCTGTGAAACCTGCTTTCCTTGTTTGTCTTGGGGTTCGGGCAAGCCGAACGCCGCTGCGACGGATTGCTAGGGGGCTTTGCCCCCACGCGCCTGCAACCGGAAACCGCCGGGACCGTGTCCTCGGCTGCGCCTGCGGGCCGCACCACTCCCTTCGGTTTCCGGTTGCTGTTGCTACCCCCCACGCTTCGCCAGCGGGTCAGGTTTTAGAGACGGCGCCCTTACAGGGCTCTGCTCAAAACCAGAGCCAAAGGGGGCCTCTCGATGGTTATGACACAAAGGAGACGTTGGGTATGAACCTGTTTACGAAAGGCCAATTTGAGAAACTGCTGCAGAACGGGGCAATTGCGGCACGGGAGAGGGCAGGGGAGGTTGCGGAAGACACGTCGCGTCAGTCAGTGGTGAAGCTATTCACGCCCTGTGGTTTCGCAACCTGGCTAATCAGCGAAATCGATCCTGAGGGTAAAAAATATCGCCTTCGGTCTATGTGATCTGGGTATGGGTTGCCCGGAGCTGGGCAGCGTGTATATCCTGGAACTGGTGGCAGTCCGCGGTCCCTTTGGTTTGAGGATCGAGCGCGACCTTTACTGGACACCGTCAAAACCGCTTGTGGATTACGCACGGGAGGCGCGTCATCACGGTGCAATCCAGGCGTAAGCTGAACCTTGTCTTGCATGGGGTAAGGGCCTGTCCTAACCGTGCTGCTAATACCCTATGAACTTTTGGGCTGCTGACTGGCCGAGGTCAGTCAGCACGCCTGCAGCAATGAATTTGAGCAAAACTAGCAGCGCTAGGAGGCCCCGATTTGGTCCGGTGCGCGCTAATTCGGTTGAGGGCTGATATCCAATGTCTGAACTTGTGAATTCTCTGCGCCAAACCTGGCGTTCTGCCCAGCTCTATATCGGTTTCCACTGGGACCAGAAGGGCGCACGGCGTGCAGTCCCGAAGGTGTGGCCGCCGAAGAATGCCAATGCAAGTATTCACAATGATCCAAGCGAACAGGAAGCCTTTGTGGTGGTCAGAAGCGCAGCAGGGGACACGGACCAGGACGTGCAAATCAAGCTGCGCCAGGACAAGATTGTCCTGCGCCGCGATTTCCCGGATGCCTGGAACGGGGTTCTTGTGACGGAAGATTCAGTATCGGTTGCGGTGGCGGGCATTTCGATCCGGATCAGCCATGATGGTTCCATCACCCGCGAAAGCAGCAGCGAGACCACGTGGGTGGAGGCAGACGGATCTGTGCTGAAGAAGACAGAGTTCGCGGAAGCCAGCATCTCCGCCGACGGGGTGGACCTGACACGCCGCACCTCCGATAGCATCGCATCTGTTGGCAAAGATGGCATCATCGCCAAAGCGCGGTAGGGCGGGGAGTATCCCCGCAGCTTTTATATCTGCGCCAAAATGCGGGCACCTGGAATCAGCAGTTCCCGGTTCCAGAGCCTCAAACATGAGGAGCACAGGCAGCAGCAGTCCCGGCCGGATTTGTTAACCGGAAGCCTGTTACAATCAGAGCCGCCCCGGTATGTGTTCAGGGCATCACGGCTTTGGAGGGGCATTTGACTGCACACAGCGCACTCTTTTTTCTGACCGTATCCTGGGCCTCAATCTTTGGAGTCTGGTCAGGGCTTTTCGCGGCCGTGTATTTCCTCTTTTTGTGCGGCGTAAGATCGGGTGGGCTTTTCCAAAGCCTTGACCAGTTCTCAGTCTGGAGACGCGGCTAACAAGTTCAGATACCGCCACTCAAATTATTCACCAACAGGGCGGTCAAGGCACTTAACCGGCCGCCTGCATGTCGCATTTAGCGCCATCTTTCAGAAGCTCGGAAAGCTGCCTTTTGCGTTATGAAGGCTTCCCATTTGCCTGTCTCAAGCCCGCACAAAACTGGAAGAGTTGAACCCCGCTCCTGTAATGCCAGTGCTGTAATCAGGGGTGTTTTGGTGATGATCCGGATCATTGCCCCAGCCGTGTCCAGTCCAGGTCGCCCCTTGCGGCAGCGAAGTGTAAGAAGCGCCCATTGCAAACTTGGTGGTTTGACGCAACCGACCGAGGTTTTTTGCTGCGGCGTAATAGGCAGAGCCTACCGTTCGCTGCGACTGCGAAGCATTGAAACTGGTGAACTCACACATTGCGGGACAAAGTTGACTTTCGCTGCCTCTTCACCTGCGTCAGCAGTGTGGGGTTCGCGACCGCAGTGGAAAGTCCCTCCGCCGGGTATCAGTCGCTTGCCTGGCAACACGATTATCGCCACTCATTGCGCTGTCTCTGCAAGCCAGGCTTCAAATGCCAGGGCTGCGGCGGATGCCTCTTTGGAGGCCAGACGGGTAATCCAGTACCTGCCGGTTGCGATCTCCACTTCGAAGGGACGCGTCAGGTGACCATCGGCCAGCTGCGCCTGAAACATGCTGTAAGGCAATAGTGCCACGCCCATACCCTTTGCTGCCAGTTCCGCCATGGCGATCGAGGAATCAAAGACCGGGCCCTCAAGTTTTGAATATCTTGCACCCGCTTCCTGAAACCAGATCGGCCACTCGTCGGAGCGGTAAGATCTCAGCAGCACCTGGTGTGCTAGCGCATCGGGCCCATCCAGCCGGGAGGCAAGCAAGGGGCTGCAAAGCGGTGTAAGTGGGGTTTCCATCAAGGGGTGTGCAGTCAGCCCCGGCCAGCGCCCGTGGCCATAACGGATTGCAAGATCCAGACCTTCGCGCGCAATGTCCACCCGGTTGTTATTAGTGAACAGGCGAATGCTGATCCCCGGGTAACGCTGCTCGAACCCGGGCAGTTGGTCCACCAACCAGCCAACGGCAAAGGTGGTCACGACGCCAACATTGAGTGTCTCCTGATACCGGCCATCCAGAAAGCGGTCCAGAACGCCGCCGATACGATCAAAGCTGGAGGTCAGTACCGGCAGCAGCGCCTCCGCTTCGGATGTCAGGAGCAGCCCTTTCGGCGTGCGGTGAAACAGCTTGACGCCAAGCTGGTCCTCCAGCCGCAATATCTGATGGCTTATCGCCGCCTGCGTCACGCACAGCTCGACCGCCGCATTTGTGAAACTGCCCTGCCGGGCAGCAACTTCAAATGTGCGCAAAGCGTTCAGGGGAATATTCGGGCGATCCATAGCCATTATTTTTTCTAATGCGGTATCTGACTATTAGTCGTTTGCGCTGGAATTTGGAAACAAATAGCCCCCACCCCATGACATGAAGCAATGCCAAGGGGTGTCCGCCGACTGCCGCAGCGCTCTGAAGATCCGCAAGTGACCGTCCGTTTCGCCCTGCGGGGCGGATAGGTCAGTACGTTTTTGGAAACCTGAGATCACGGAGAAGACCGATGAAGAAACAATCCTGCGAACTGCTGCAACTATTCGCACTTAGCAGCGCCATCACGCTCGCAACCGCGTGTGACCTGGCAGCACAGGGATTGGAAACTGTTGTAGCAGCCTGGGAAGAACGCCTGGATGCGCGTATCGGTGCCGTGCTGCGCGACACCTCATCGGATTGGGAAATTGCTCTGCGCCCTCAGGAGCGCTTTCCCATGAACAGCACCTTCAAGTCCCTTCTTTGCGGCGCGGTTCTGGCCCGCGTTGATGTCGGCGAAGAAGACCTGAACCGGCGCATTCATTTCGATGAGAGTGACTTGGTGACCTATTCTCCAGTCGCCGAACAGAACTTGCCTGGCGGCCTGACTATCGCGGAGCTTTGCGAGGCCACAGTTACGCTCAGCGACAACACCGCCGCCAATCTGCTGCTTGGCGCGATTGGCGGCCCGGTCGGCCTCACAAGCTTTCTGCGCGAAACCGGCGATCAGATCACCCGTCTTGATCGCTGGGAAACAGAGCTCAACGAGGCGGTGCCGGGGGACCCACAGGATACAGCGATGCCTTCCGGAATTCTAAAAACGCTTGAGGCCCTGCTTTATGGCGATGTCCTCAAGCCTGCCTCCGCGGCCCAACTGCGCCAGTGGATGATAGACGACAAGGTCGCCGATGCACTGATCCGGGCCCATCTGCCGGAGGGGTGGGTTATCGGTGACAAGACAGGTGCAGGCGGCCACGGCTCCCGCGGCATTGTCGCCTTTATTGAACCGCCGGCCGGCGGCCCCTACATGGCGGCCGTCTACATCACCGAAAGCGATGCCGACTTTGAGCTGCGCAATCTGGTGATCTCGGAGATCGGCGCAGCCATGATTTCCGAAATTGAAGCCCGGTAGAAACTACAAAGGGGGAGGTCGGTACCTGGCTGCTCCCCCCCCCTCCTTTCTGACATCCAAACATGAGAAGCATCATGAAAATAATCACGCGGCGGGGCTTCCTGGCAGGAATTGCCTGGGCTCATCGGATGCATGGTAGCTCCTGGCGTCCGCAACTAAGCACAAACAGAACTAAGCCGCCGTTCTTAGCGCGACCAATCCTGACTTGCCGCCTCGCGGGTGAACTGAAATGATCACTTCGTCTTTCCAGTGCCCCAAAAGCAAGGATTTTCATGCAAACGAAACGTCTCTACCGGAACATTCAAAGGCTGCTGCCAGCCTTTGAGGCGGCAGCCCGGTTGGAGAGTTTCACACTCGCAGGGGAAGAGGTGGGGCTTTCCCAAAGCTCAGTCAGCAAGCAGATTAAGGAATTGGAAGAGCGGCTTGGCCAGCCCCTCTTTGCACGCAACCACAAGAGTATCAGCCTGACTTCAGCAGGCCGGAAACTGTTGCGCGCATATAGTTTTGCGGCGTCGCACATGACCGACACGCTTGAAGATATTCTGCAGGAGAAATCAAGGCACCAGATCGTGTTGTCGACTTCGACTTCAAACGCGGCTTTCCTGCTGTTGCCGCGCGTAGCCGAGGTCAGAGCTTGCTTTCCCGGGGGTGAAATCTTTGTGGTGACCTCAGACCCGCAAGGGATTGAGCCCTCCGGCAAGGTTGACCTGGCCCTTGTGTTCGGAAGGCCTGATTTTCCCGGGTTCAAATCGCAACCGTTGTTCAATGACATCCTTACTCCAGTTTGCACACCGGAGTATCTGCGGGAAAACGGGCCAATCGAGAGCGTCCAGGATTTGCTCGGCTGCGAGCTTTTGCACATGCAGGCGCAGCATGCCTCATGGATGGGCTGGCGGCGCTGGCTGCGCCACTTCTCTTGGGAACTGCCCAAGGACCGCCAGCCTATGGGTTTCAACAACTACTACCACGTCATTCAAGCCTGCCTTGCCGGGCAAGGCGTGGCGTTGGGCTGGCTGCGCATGCTGGGTGACCTTACGGCCGCTGGGCAGTTGATCGCTCCGCTGGCTGAGCGTCTGGAAACTGAAGACCAGTACCATCTGGCCTGGCCCGCGCACCAGCACCCGGCGTTCGACACAGCCCCTTTCGGAGACTGGCTGAACCGGCAATTCGGCGGCTGCCCACTATTAGAACCAACTCCTCTCCCTTAGACGCCGCCAGGGTATCCATGCTCTGGCCGCAGCGGCCTGCATTCCCTCAAGGAATGCAAAATGGCAATAGCTTTCATTTGAGAACGCAAGCTCCAACCAGCATTTTGTGCAGGTCACCTCTGCAGGCTGTTTAATCTGCCCCTTCACCACACCCAGGAAGACTTAAGGAATGCACAACATATTCACCTTCGGCCACTAGCCAGCGCGGCGGAACTGGACCGTTGCAAGCCTGCGCGCCAACAAGGGCAAGCTTCAGCTCACAGAAGTGACAGCCATGAATGCGGGGCAGGCAGCGCGGGCTGCCGCCGCCGGGATCGATACGCTGATTACTCGTATTCAAACTCTGGGCGAGGTCCGGGCGGCTGCGCCCAATACCTTTGTTACTGCCGCGCTGATGCTCATAGACCATCCGACAGAAAAGGACGTGCTCGAAGGGGCAATGCGGGCAATGGATCAAGGCGCAGACGCGCTCTACACCACCCGCAGCCTCGACACGATCTAGATGCTGGCCGATCTTAATTTCCCGGTCATGCGGCATGTCGGTCTAGGTCCGCCCTACAGCACCTGGATTGGCGGTTTGCGCGCTTATGGCACTACCGCAGACGAAGCCATGAAACTATTGGAACGCTTCCGCGCGATGGAAGACGCAGGTGCCTTTGCCGTAGAGGTGGAATTGGTTCCCCAGCAGGTTCTGGAGGAGGTTAACAATCAGACCAGCCTGATCACCTTCTCGATCGGATCCGGATCCGGCGGTGATGTCACCTTTCTGTTTTCCGAAGACATTTGCGGCGAGACCGAAAACCCGCCGCGCCATGCCTGCGCTTATGGCAATGTCCTGCACCTGCAAAAGCAGATCGAGGAGGAACGCATCGCAGCTCTGAGCACCTTCCAATCTGCGGTGCGAAGCGGCGCCTTCCCGTATGGGGATGTCTCCATTCGGAAGAACCCCGATGAGCTTGAGGCGTTCCGCGCCCGGCTGGCAGAAACCGCCCCCCTAGGGGCAGAAAGCAAAGGATGACCGACATGGCGCAGGAAACCACAAACGCCGCGCCCGGCGTCACTCTGCCCCTCAAATCCACCTGGAATTGGCATCCGGAGTTGCCCCTTCAGGATCATTCAATCTTCAATTTGAAGCGTGGGCCCATTGCCGCGCTGAAAGTCCTTTGGGGGTCCTGGCTGCCTATTTCTGACCGTCTGATTGTTGTGGCGGTCTCATTTCTGACTTGGGTCTTCTTGTCTCCTTCCCTGGAGACTGCGCAGACATTTGCTGTGGATTGGGTGGCCGCCGTCTACTTTCGCAACCTCGCACTGATGGTGCTGCTGGCAGGTGGGATGCATCTCTATCTCTATACGTTCAAATGCCAGGGCAACCATTTGCGTTATGATACGCGTCCGTTCCACAAAAAGAGTGCGCTGTTTACCTTCAACAGCCAGTTCCGCGACAACGTGTTCTGGTCGGTCGCCAGCGGTGTTACGGCCTGGACAGCTTATGAGGTCATCGGCCTCTGGGCCTATGCCAACGGGTTCATGTCGGTGATGGAGTTCGCCAGCAGCCCGGTCTGGTTTGTGCTGTGGTTTGTCTTCCTGCCGGTTTACGGCGTGTTCCATTTCTACTGGATCCACCGGCTGCTGCATTGGGGCCCGCTCTACACCCATGTGCATGCGCTGCACCATCGCAACGTCAATGTTGGACCCTGGTCCGGCATGTCGATGCACCCGGTTGAGCATATCGGATATCTGAGCTCGGTCCTGATCCACCTCGTGCTGGCCTCACATCCGGTCCATTTCATCTTCCAGCTACAGCAGAAAGTGCTCCTCGCTGTCAGTTCGCACGCCGGATACGACGCGGTTACTGCCGGGAACGGCAGCGATAAGGGGCTGAAGGTTGGGGATTTTTTCCATCAGCTTCATCACAGGTACTTTGAGTGCAACTATGGCGAGCCGGAAGTTCCCTGCGACAAGTGGTTCGGCACCTTCCATGACGGCACCGAAGAAGCCACCGCGCGCACACGCGTGAGGCTGAAAGAGATGCGCAAGAAATAGGCGGCTGTATCCGCTGGCAAAGCCATTCCGGTGCCAAAATCTGGAGAGACTGGATAGCTCCTCATCGCCAAGCAAGAAACGAACGCTATCAGTGTGGATGTCCCGCTTTATCCAGGTTTCCGGCAAACAGGGCAAATGAAATGACCAAAATTACCTATATCGAACACAACGGGCGCGAACATATCGTGGACCTGCCAAACGGAACCACAGTCATGCAAAGGGGCACGTGATCACAGCATCCCTGGCCACTAGCTACCAATGAGCCTATTGCCGCCATCTCTGCCTTTAGGAGCGTTCAGACAGGAGAGTAAATCGCTCTATGCAGTATGCAGTATGCAGTATGCAGTATGCAGTTGTTGAGGCCATCACCAGTACGAATGGCGACGTCCTCGATGAACCTGGCTAGATGCTGCATGCCCAGTGTTCATCGACTTCGGTTATGATTTTCTCTACAAGCTCGAGAAATATGATGAAACCGGTCTGAGCTGTGTTCGCTGCGTGCCCAAGCGCCAAGTCTTGAACGATTTAGAAGCGCTTGATGATGCGAGAGCTATTGGCCAAATGCCTCCTTACGTCAGCCTTTAGCCGTGTGGATCGATCCCGTTCAGTTCGCATGTCTTGATGAGTGAGGCAAGGACAGCCCAGTTTTGTGCGCCTGTGTCATGCCCCGTGAAGAGCCCTATGCGGATGGAGTGGATGGCTCCTGCTCCACCGGCGTCGCAATGCGCCATACTGCAGTTGTCATAGACTGTTAGGAAAGGAGCCATCCAATGACAGTTAAAACAGTTGGACTGGATCTGGCCAAGGATGTGTTCCAGGTTCACGGGATTTCCGCCGCCGACCGCAAGATATTCAATAAGAAGATCAAACGCGCGAAACTGCTCGCGTTTTTCGAAGCTCTTCCGCGATGTGTCGTCGGCATAGAAGCCTGCGGCTCTGCCCATTATTGGGGCCGGGAGCTCAGAAGGCTGGGCCATGATGTCCGCCTGATGCCGGCGGCCTATGTCAAACCATACGTAAAGCGCGGCAAGACAGACGCCGCTGATGCCGAGGCGATCTGCGAAGCTGTCCGCCGGCCAAGTTTAAGCTGGTCCGCGCTAGCGGATTGAACGATCCGGAGGATCGTTCAAAGGCGCAGAACGCGCTTCGTCGAAGTGAAATCCGAAGACCAGCAGGCAATCCTGGCGCTGCACCGCACCCGGGATCTCGCGGTCCGGCAGCGCACACAGCTGGCGAATATGATCCGCAGCCTTCTGCGCGAATTCGGCCATGTGCTGCGGAGCGGGATTGAGGCTGTGATCGCCTTTGCCAAGCGCCACCTTGAAGGGGAAAGGCCCGGCATGCCCGATCTGGCAAGCGGCATTCTGGGCACGGTCTGCTATCAGTTCCTTGGAGTTCACGAGCGCGTTGAAGGCTATTCAAAGATGATCGAAAAACATGCGCTGCTGCATGCCGGCGCCCGGCGCCTGATGCGTATGCCCGGCATCGGCCCGGTCACTGCCTCCGCCATCGTGGCGACCATCGGCGACGCGAAGCAATTCCGGACCGGCCGCGATCTTGCAGCCTGGCTGAGCCTGACCCCGCTCAACAAGTCCAGCGGCGGCAAAGAGAAGCTCGGCAAGATCACCAAAAAGGGTGACAGATACATCCGCAAGCTTCTGATCACCGGCATGACGTCCCGCGCTGATGGGCAGGAAGCACCCGGAGCGCATCGATATCTGGAGCGCCAGGATCCTTGCCGGGAAACCGTTCCGGCTGGCAACGGTCGCGATGGCCAACAAAGCCGCCCGCGCCATCTGGGCAATACTGACGAAACAACAGGAATACCGGCAGCCGGCCGCCTGACCAGGCAAGCCTGCCCAGAGATGCAAGACGCTTGAAGTGATGATGCGGACTTAAGTCAACCAAGAGCAAGGACACTCCGACTAAGGTCTTGGCCCTCCGAGGCCGTTAAGCCGATAGGAACCTCGCTTGCGGAACTCATCAGGGCCAGTGGCAGACCGCCACGCAAACAGGCCGGACAGACGACTGTACTGACAAATACGCCGCAAACTCGCTGAGAAAACTCTTGCAATGCAGGAGCCATCCACAGACGACCTTGATCGATTGCCAGGCTTTTGCGCGCGCAGCACGTCACGAACCGGTGCTAAACGGCCATTGCAAGGTCCGCCTGGTAAAGATGGTTGAGCGGACGAAGCCGACCTTCGCTGCCATAGCGGTCCAGAGACATAATTATGTCGGGTTCCCATCTGGAAGTTTTAGACTTGGCTACCTCACGAGCGCCAGTTCCGCTGGGCTTTCAGCCAGGCTGATGCTGCCGAAGTGGCTGTTCAGCCCATCATCGCAGGCCCCCATCTCTTCGGCGCTGCCGTAGTCGATCTTACCATTGGCCTCGCCGTAAACGTTCATCAGTGCGGCCACGTTTGACCCCAGCTTCAGTTCCTCTCCAGCCCCCATCTGCACCCCGCGCAAATCGTTGTTGGAGCCGAACTCGATATTGCTTTCGGAGAACATATAGACGTTGTAGGAGCCCCCGCCGCAGTACTCGTGGCTGCCCACATCATTGTTGGAGCCCAGCAGGATTTTGTCCGGGCTGGCGAATACCACGTTCTCGATGGTGACGTTTGAACCGACTTTGACCTCCTTGCCTGCCACCACTGCGATGTTTGCCACCGTCGTGTCGGAACCGAAATCGGCGACCTCACCGACCACATAGAGCGTGCCGGGGGTCAACGGGGTTGAATCCGTGATTTCATCCAGGAAAACAGGTCCGTTGGCAATAAAATCCGGAAGTTCGGACAGGGCCCCGCTTTCCATCAAGGCAATCACGTCCGGCACAAGGCCGGGGAGCAGCAGGTCCTTGTCCATTTCCTGCAGCGCCTCTTCGGCGCCTTCGTTGTTGCCGCCCTGCTGAAAGTCGTCAGTGTCGTTCATGCCGATCACGGTTCCAGGGCCGAAGTAATTGTCGGAACTGATTTTGACCCCGTCCTTGCCATACAGGCAGAAGTCCGCGGCATAGCTGTTGTTGCTACCGGAAAGAATCTCCTCATCGCTGAAAAACCCGCCATTCCGGCAGCTTCCCAGTGCATTGCCCGCCTCAGCGACAGCGGTGCGGGTAATCTCAAACCGGGTGATATCTGCAAACCGCGCAAAAAGAGCGTCTAGGGGATTGTTGCTGGCGTCGGTTCGCCGCGTCGTCACTTGCACCGCATTCTTAGGCGTCCCGCCCGCCGCAAACACAGCGCCATCCCAATTGCCGATAAGGACATCGCTTGCCTGAAGAACCGGATTGCTGCCTGCCTCCGGATAGTTCTTCTCTGCATATGCAAGTGCTTCGGTCACAGCATCAGCATCTTCAGGCAGCTGGCTGGCCCCCGCCAAAGCCGCTGCATCCGCAGCAACCTGAAGCCGGTTGCGCACCAAGCGCACCATCCCCCAATCAATTGTCAGCGCCAGAAGCAGCAGGAACATAAGCAGTGAAATGGCAAAGAAAACGATAATTGCTCCGCCATCCTTTCGCAGGAAAGAACGGAGCCGGGGCCAAAGCTGCCGCATCGCCCTACTCCTTCCTCATCGTGACTTCTGCCCGCAACAGTTCGGGCAGAGGCACAAAAGGCACCAGGCTGGCAAACACGTTGCTGATGGTCACGGTAACGCGGACATCATCGCTGCCGGTTGCGGCGCTGTCTTCGGCAGTGACAGAGAAGCTTGTAGGCCAGATCGACAGCACCGATTGTACCGACGCCTCAGCCTGCGTGGTGTTTGAGGTACCAACCGCCAGCTCCCGCGCGCCCTGCCGCGCAGCATCAAACATCGCGTCCGACACTGACAAAGTATAGCTCCAGGAAACTGCACCGAATATCAGAAGCAGCAGGATTGGCAGGACAAAGGCAAACTCTACGAGAACCGCGCCTGACGTATCTTGCACGAAATTCTGCAGTTTGGCTTTCAGCCTGTCTGCAACGCCACGCGCTGCGGAAGAATGCCGTCCCATTGCCGCTTGATCCTTGAAACACGCAAATTCCAGTTTGATTTACCCGGACGTTGGCGGCATCAGCTGTTTGGATGAAAATCTCTCCAAATAGTTGTATTTTTCACTGGAAGACGCCAAGTCCCCTTGGGACCGACCTTTTTGCAGCATGTGTGATTTGAGCAGACTGTGACAATGGCGGAAATGGGCTCGATCAGGCCGCCCGCAGCAGGGAGCACAGACGGGCGCTACGAGCCCATTGCTGCCGCCGGCTGCCTGCCAACACTGCGCACCTGCAGCACGGCGCAATGGTCCTTGTGTCGCTTCTTGTCGGCGGACCCGACCTGGCTGACATGGAAAACAGTGACCCCGAAAAGATGTTCGGGCTAACCGGCCATATGATCTGGGGGCTGTCTATTGGGGCGCTCATGATCGTTCGCTTGGCAATACGCTTCTTCTCTAAAAGCCCGCCCCCTGCCGGCGCTGGCAACGTACTGCTCAATTCTGGAGTTAAAATTGCGCACGTGGGCCTCTATGTTCTCGTAATTGCGGTGGTTGGCAGTGGCTTTGGCATTGCTATTTCGGCGGATCTGTTTGCGATTGTCTTCTCTGGGTCCGACGCCCCGTTGCCAGCCGATTTCAGCATCTTCGCTGCGCGGCAGGCGCACGGCGTAATTGCGAATCTTCTGCTCATCTTGATTGGCCTCCACTTTGCGGGTTGGGCCTATCATCAGTTCTTTGTGCGGGACCGGCTGATCAGGCGAATGTGGTTCGGGAAACGCACATAACCTGATGGTCTCAATGTGCTGCCTGAAGCAATCCAGAGATAGAAATTTGCTAGTAACTTTGGACTCGATCCGGCCGCCCGCTGCGGTGAAACCAGACGGGCGCTCCGGCCCATTTTGACAAACGCTGCACAGAGTATGAACGGCTGCAATAGGAACTTAATGCCTTCGTATCCCCCTACAGTCCGGACTGGTTTTTCACACATTTCGGTGATGCCTATCGCGGATTGGGACAGTTGGAGCAAGCTAGAACGGTTTACAGGCATTTGGAAACTCGCATGGCCAGAAGCACGTTATGTCAGATTCGGCTGGCCATGATTCACGCGGTTTTTAACGATTCCGAGAACGCCGAGAAAGCGGTCGAGGCTGTTCTCTCAATAGATCCTCAATTCTCGGTTCGTGCCTATACCGAGCAAGTTGCATATGAAAATGAAGAGTTGGGCCGGTCTTGGGCTGACGCCCTGCTAAATCTGGTCTGCCTGAGTGACGATTTTGATGCAGACGGCCGGCCTGACTGCAGCTCAGGTGCCGTGCTCATGGGTTTGAGACGATCTCGTTCGGGAGGTCCAAGACCAATCATGCGCAGCTATTCAAACTGCCCCACTAAAATGGGGCAGTTTTTTGTCTGGTGTTTCAGAAGTGGGCTGACCGTGTACCAGCAGGCTTCTCCAAGGGGGGGGCAAATTTTGTCAGGTCAATGCCTTTTACCGCAGCCTTGTATTCTTCAATTGTAGGAGTTCTGCCAAGGATTGCTGAAAGAACAACAACCGGAGTTGAAGCAAGCAAAGACTCACCTTTCTTCTCGGCGGTGTCTTCCACAACGCGGCCCTGGAACAGGCGAGTTGAGGTGGCAAGCACTGTATCGCCTTTTTCGGCCTTCTCCTGGTTGCCCATGCAAAGATTACAGCCCGGACGCTCCAGATAGAGGATGTTCTCGTATTCTGTACGCGCCTTGCTCTTGGGCATGAAGTCGTCGAATTCAAAGCCCGAATAGCGCTGAAGGATCTCCCAGTCGCCCTCGGCCTTCATCTCGTCGATAATGTTGTAGGTCGGAGCAGCAACCACCAGCGGTGCATTGAACTCGACTTTGCCGTTGGCTTCTTCCAGGTTCTTCAGCATCTGGGCGACGATCTTCATGTCGCCCTTGTGCACCATACAGGAACCTACAAAGCCCAGATCCACCTTCTTGTCCGCTTTGTAGAACGAGATCGGGCGGATGGTGTCGTGGGTGTAGCGCTTGGAGACATCGGCGTTGTTGACGTCCGGGTCGGCGATCATCGGCTCAACGATCTCGTCCAGATCAACAATCACCTCAGCATAGTACTTGGCGTTGGCATCCGGGGTCAGCGCCGGTCTCTCGCCCGAGCGGATTTCGGCAATGCGCTTGTCTGCCTTGTCTATCAGACCCTGCAGGGTCCCGGCCTTATTCTCCATTCCCTTATCGATCATAATCTGAATACGGCACTTGGCCAGTTCCAGCGAGCCGATCAGGGTTTCATCGTTGGAGATGCAGATTGAGGCCTTTGCCTTCATCTCGGCGGTCCAGTCGGTGAAGGTGAAGGCCTGGTCAGCCAGCAGGGTGTCGATGTGGACCTCGATGATGCGGCCCTGGAAGACGTTGTCGCCGTGCTGTTTCAGCATCTGCGCCTGGGTGGCGTGCACCACGTCGCGGAAGTCCATGTGGTCTGCCATGGTGCCCTTGAAGGTCACCTTGACCGATTCCGGGATCGGCATCGAGGCCTCACCGGTGGCCAGTGCCAGCGCCACGGTGCCAGAGTCGGCGCCAAAAGCGACGCCTTTGGACATGCGGGTGTGGCTGTCGCCACCGATGATGATGTCCCAGTCATCCACGGTGATGTCATTCAGCACCTTGTGGATTACGTCGGTCATGGCGTGGTATTTTTCCTTGGGATCACGTGCGGTGATCAGGCCAAAGTCATTCATAAAGGACATCAGCTTGGGGATATTGGCCTGCGCCTTGAGATCCCAAACCGAGGCAGTGTGGCAGCCGGACTGATACGCACCATCCACCGAAGGTGAGATCACGGTGGCCGCCATGGCTTCCAGCTCTTGGCTCGTCATCAGACCGGTTGTGTCCTGTGAGCCCACGATGTTGACTTTAACCCGCACGTCAGAGCCAGCGTGCAGAGTCTTGCCGGGTGTGGTGCCGCGCGCGTTCTTGTTGAAAATCTTTTCAACCGCTGTCAGGCCCTGGCCTTTGTTGCTGACTTCCTTGGAAGGCGCAAAGGCCGATTTCAGCTCAACACCCAGGGCCTCGCACGCAAATGTCTGCAGTTTCTTGCCAAAGACGATGGCATAAGAGCCGCCGGCCTTCATGAACTCCATCTTTTGCGGGGTAAAGGCGCCGGCCACATCGACCAGCTCTTCGGACCCATCTTCGCTATAGAGCTTCTTGGTCTTGCTGTTGATGGTCAGAACAGTTCCGGTCTCAACCGAGTATTTCTGTTCCAAGACGGGGTTGCCATCGTTGTTGAGGATGGTGTTGCCATCCTCATCCACCTTTTTGACCCAGTTTTTAAGGTCCAGGCCGATGCCGCCGGTCACGCCCACGGTGGTCAGGAAGATCGGCGAGATACCGTTGGTTCCGGCAACAACCGGTGCGTAGTTCACGAAAGGGACAAAAGGAGAGGCCTGCTTGCCGGTCCAAAGCGCGACGTTGTTGACGCCGGACATACGGGAAGAGCCCACACCCATGGTGCCTTTTTCCGCGACCAGCATTACCCGCTTGTCAGGGTGCTGCAGCTTCAGCGCCTCAATTTCTTGTTGCGCCTTTCCAGACATCATGCACTTACCATGCAGTTCCCGGTCCGAACGCGAGTGCGCCTGGTTGCCAGGGGACAAGAGGTCAGTGGAGATATCGCCTTCACCGGCGATATAGGTCACTACTTTGATTTCTTCGTCGAGCTCGGGCAGCTTGGTGAAGAATTCTGCCTTGGCGTAGCTTTTCAGGATATCCTTAGCCACGGCATTGCCGGCCTTGAAGGCCTCATCCAGACGGTCGGTGTCGGCCTCATAGAGGAAGACCTGCGACTTCAGCACTTCTGCGGCCTGGCCTGCAATACCCAGATCGTCGCCGAGGGCCAGATCCAGCAGCACCTCGACTGAGGGCCCACCCTTCATGTGAGACAAGAGCTCGAAAGCAAAGCCGGCAGAAATTTCTGCGACGGTTTCCTTGCCGAGGATGATCTCTTTCAAGAAGGCTGCTTTGGCACCAGCAGCACTCGTGGTGCCTGGCAGAGTATTGTAGATGAAGAACTTCAGCGAGTCTTCGCGGTGTTCGTTACCGTTCTCTTTGATCTGAGCGATCAGCTCTTTCACAAGCTCAGCCCCATCAATGGGCTTGGGGTTCAACCCCTGCTCTTTACGAGTGGCGATCTCATTCAAGTAGTCGGTGTACAAGCTCATGATAAATCCAACGGTTAGGTGCTAGCGAAAGTTCAAGCGCTGGTGTTCAGACACCTCTGTCTGGCTCACGCTCAAGCGTATTGTATGCGGAGGTATACCAAATGATCTTGGGTTGCAAGGTATCTGATGTCAGCACCATTTTGACATCCAATATGTGCCAAGTCGCGTTTCCTCAGCCCTCACCTTATGCGGTGATGAAGGGGGAGGCATCGACCTTAACCATATGTTTGAAAGAGAAAAGTTTCTCCCCCTGAATTGCTGAGAATGCAAAAGTTGACAGGCAGTATCCAATTGCATACTCCCGAGTGTCGCAAGAGTAACATAGGGCTGCTTTGATGGAAAACGGACATCACCAAGCTGACAACCGGCATAGTAACGTGGCCTATGTGACTCTCTTTCATGAAATTCGTGCAGGGCGATTGGGGCCGGGTGACCGCCTAAGGGAAATCGAGCTGGCGGATCGCTTGGGCGTCAGCCGTACCCCCGTACGCGAAGCCATCCGCCAGCTCGAAGCGGATGGCCTTGTAGTCCACTTGCCGCGCCAAGGTGCCGCGATCAGGTATTTGGACTATGCAGAAATCATTGAGCTTTATGAGATGCGCGCTGTGCTAGAAGGAACTGTCGCCCGGCTTGCTGCGCGCGCCGCTTCAGATGTCGAGATCAACGAATTATCCGTCATCAATTTCGAACTCAGCAAGGCAACCAGTGATGAGGGCGCTTTAGAGCTTAATCGTCTGTTTCACTCCGCCTTATTGGACGCTGCTAAGAACCGCTTCTTGCACAGTTCAATGAGAATACTCCAAAATTCTCTGATGATCCTTGGTCCAGCCGCGTCGGTTGAAAGCGACTGTTTTGATAGAGCTATTGCAGAGCATCAGACCATTATCGAAGCCCTTCAAGCCCGTGATGGTGACAGAGCTGAAGTTTGTATGCGCGCCCATATCGAAGCCGGACAAGCCGCCCGCCTCCGCACTCTTCACAACGCTGCCTATCCTGGGGAGCCTGATCTGCCTGATCCGGTTTGACTTTTTTTGCATGCCCGGGCAGTTTCGTAGTGTCCAGCCCCATTTCTATGTGCCAATTCGAAGTAGAGTTTCGGGGGCTGGCGGGCGCATGTTAAGTGCCTGATGCGGGCGGGTTTGATTATATTGTCTGAGCCAGCAATTGATGACGACCTGGGCCTGTTTGGTTGTTGTGAACCATTCCGCATTGAGAACCTCGTGGCGGAGAGTGCCATTGAACCGCTCGTTGTACCCGTTCTCCCAAGGTGATCCCGGATAAATCCGGATCGGGTTCACGCCAACTTTCTCGAGCCAGCTCTGGGTCGCCTGAGACGCGAACTCCGGGCCGTTGTCGCTGCGGATGAACTCAGGCTTCCCGTGGCGAAGAAACAGGCTGTAGAGCACCTCCAGAACGTCTTCGGAACGCATCCGGGTTCGGACTGCCACCGCGAGCGCCTGGCGGGTGTATTCGTCCAGAACTGTCAGCATTTTGTAGCTTCGGCCATTGCTGAGCTTGTCGTGAACGAAATCAACACTCCAGACGTGATTAGGATGCTTCGGCCGGAGCCGGATGATTGAACTGTCTTTGTGGTAGAGGCGCCTCTTCCTCTTGTGCCGCCGCGGAAGCTGCAGCCCTTCTTCGCGCCAGAGGCGTTCAGACGACTGTACTGACAAATACGCCGCAAACTCGCTGAGAAAACTCTTGCAATGCAGGAGCCATCCACAGAGGACCTTGATCGCTAGCCAGGCATTTGCGCGCGCAGCACGTCACGAACCGGTGCTAAGCGGCCATTGCAAGGTCTGCCTGGAAAAAACGGCTGAGCGGGACGGAGCTGCCGTTCACCACTATTGCGCTTAGGTCCGCTTTCAAGCCTGCGCGTTTACCGAGCAGCGCTTGAAAAGCGGTGTCTCAGAAGTCAAAGAGCTGTCATACGGCCGGTGCGAACGTAAACGACGGTACTCAACAGAATTGCAGTTGCGCTGATCCACGTCATTTGCGGGCCGGGTGCTGCTGCAAATCCGCCAAGATCGACGAACATGAAGTACCCGGCGTCGGCAGCGCCGCCTACAATGGCTGTCATCACCACGGCGACGGCATTTCTTCGCCAAATCATGACCCCGCCGGCGGTTGTGAACACGCCAAACCATAGAAGGTTCCAGCTGTGCTGGTTCAGAATCCCAAGGACGGCTTCCGGATAAAGGATTTCAAGCGTTTGCGGGTCAGCACCACCAAGCATCGCCTTCATTGTCTCGGCAGGATCACCTGTAAGAAAACCGGCAAGGCCGAAGGCCCCGAAGGCAATATGCGCGAGCCCCCAGATGATCCATAGGACTGCTGATGCCTGCAGGAACCGGAGGAGGGTTCGTGACGGCGGAGGCTTTGCAGCTGACGCATTTCGATCGAGGGTTTCCATAGCTGGCTTCTCCTAACTTATATCTATACCGATCGGTATATTTTGACATTACATACCGAGCGGTATAGATGTCAATGAAATTCTTGTCAGGAGATGAAAGTGCTGGGGCGCCGCAGAAGTTTCGACAAATCCGAAGTGCTTGACAGGCTGATGAATGTTTTCTGGAAAAAGGGATATGCCGGGACGTCAATGAGCGACCTCACCAGCGCCACGGGGCTGACCAAGCCCAGCCTTTACGCAGCCTATGGAAACAAGGAGGCCATGTACTGTGCGGCGCTGGACTGCTACGTCCAGCTTCAATCAGAGGATGTGTACGCGACGCTGGCGGAGGACGAGCTGGGATGGGCCGAAGCTCTGACCAATTTCCTGAAAGCGACAGCCAGGGCAGCCACAAGGCCAAACCGGCCCGCTGGATGTTTTGTCTCCGTGGCGTCCTGTGACGCGCAAGCAGGCGCGCTGCCTGACGAAACCGTAGCCTTTGTGGGCAAGATCAATTCTCAAGGGAAGCAGATGCTGGTTGAAGCCTTCAGCGCACAATTGGGTACCGGAATCCGGGGGAGTTTCGATCCCGAAGTTCTGGCGGATTACGTTCTCGTTCTGCAGGCAGGTCTTGTGCAAATGGCAGTCCGGGGAACGGGCTATGCCGCGCTGGAGCGGACGATTGAAACCGCTATTTGCGGCCTGGTTGCAGGCACCGTTCGGCAGGAGGCGGCAAACTGACAGGGAAACTTGTGCGCGCAGTAATCGGATGCGGGGACTCAAAGCTGGCGTTCGTGCAATCCGCAGCATCAGGCAGTTTGGGCTCGACCCCGCCATCCGCTGCGGTGAACCCAGGCAGGCGCTACGAGCCGAGGGTGTGTGGAAACTCGCTTGGTTTCTCACCGATGGGGATGTTTCAGTCGATATTGTGGAGGCACCCGGTTTTTGGGCCACTTTGGCGACTGATGCGCCGGAGAGGGCTGAATCTGCGCTCTTGTGGCGTTTGCTGCGGTACGATTTGAGCTGAGCGCCACCTATCAGGCTGTAATGGCGGCCAGAAGCCCACGTACACCGATCAGGTTGATCATGCGCTTGATGTTATAGGCGAGGACATGGAAGGCCATCTCGGTGCGGACATTTTTGAGCCTGCGCATCCGGAAGTGCGTCGCCCCCATCCAGCTCTTGATTGTGCCGAACGGGTGCTCGACGGTCGAGCGGCGGAGGCCCATCAAGGCCGGGTCAGCCCGTAGCGGACATCTACCACCAGGCAACCCCTCGCACCTGCAGCACGGCGCGAACGGCGCTAAGCGGCCATTGACAGGTTCGCTAGGGAAAGACAGCAGCGCGGGACGAAGCTGTCGTAGGCTGACGATCGGAAATGAGCACTATTGAGGCATTCCGGACGCCTTCATGGCATCCAGCCACCTGTCGAGAACGCCCGGGGCCGTCCATACGCCGGTATTGACATCCCGCTCCCGCGACACGGTCCAGGTGGGGTTTTCCCTTTCGTATTCAGCCATTGCCTTGGCCGCCTTGTCTGGTTCCTCAAGGCAATGGTAGATGGCCGCAAGCGTCTTGTTGGCAGCAACAGGCATAGACGGCGCCGACACGAATGTATCTAGGGCCTGATCGCATTCTGCGATTTGCCACTGGATCCTGGCCTTTTCCCACTGGACGTCATGCCCGTATAGCGGATCGACACGCTCGGACTCTGCGAGCACAGCCAAAGCTTCGTCGGTTTCGCCAATATAGGACAGAGCCTGGGCCAGCGCGTTGCGTGAGAAGTGAGACGAGGGATTCAATTCGATGGCACGGCTGAAAGCGGCAGACGCGGCCTCAACATCCCGGTTCATCACCAGAGCGCGTCCCAAAGCGTGGTAGGCTAGGAAATTGTTCGGGTCGAGTTCCACGCCCCGGCGGGCGAGACCGATCATTCTTGTGCGAAGGGCCTCTTCATCGCCCTCGATCCAGCCATAGCGCAGCCCGATCCGAAGCGACAAGGCCTGGCCTAGATGGCCCCATGCAGACTCCGGATAGTCTTTGAGGGACTGCTCCTGTTCTTCGATGTTTTTCAACAGGTTCTCGCGGTTGAAATTCCGCATGATCCGGCTTTGCGCAGCGTTGGCGATCAACAAGGCGCTGACATCGCCTTCGGACATGCGTGCCTCGGCAGTGTCAACCACCTTGGCACCGACGGCATTGGCAATCTTCCGGCTGATCTGACTGTTTGTCTTCAGCAGCGCCTCCAGCGGGACATCTATCTCATCAACCCAAGTATGCGTTTCCGTATCCGCATCGATCAATTGTGCTTTCACCACAAGCCGCTCCCCATCGAATTTCTGGCTGCCTTCTAGAATGAAATCAGCGCCAAGCTGTTTTGCAATCTCGGAAACACCCAGGTCGGAGTTGCGGAACTTGAAGCTGGAGCGCCGCGAAATGACGGTGAATTCTCTGTACCGCGCCAGCGACGTGATGATGCCATCGCCTATCGTGTCGTTCAGAACACCCTTGTGTTCTTCAGGGCTTAGGTCTTCAAACGGCATCACCGCGATCACAGGAGCTTTGACTGGTTTGGGCTGAAAGTAAATGGATGCCGCCACAAGAGCCAGGATGACAAACCCTGCGGCGATAACCCATTGCTGCAACTTGCTGCGCGGTGCGCCCTGTTGATCGGAGATGGGCGGCGGGGTTTCCATGGCCAGCGCCTGCGAACGGGCGTCCAATTCGATCCGATAGACCTCCACCGGAGCGGGAATATTCTTGACTTCCTGCGGTCCCATGTCTGCGAAGGTGAGGTCGAGCTTGTCGCTCACCTGGTCAAAGGTGCTGCGCGATATGCAGATACCGCCGGGCTCTGCCAGCCCTTCGATCCGAGTGGCGACGTTCACTCCGTCGCCGTAAATGTCGTCGCCATCGACGATGACATCGCCCACATTGATGCCGATGCGAAACAGGATCTTGTCCTCTTCAAGCGGCTCTCTCTGAGCTGCCGCAATGGCGTGCTGGACGTCGACGGCAAAACTGACGGCATCCATCACGCTGGCAAACTCAACAAGGCTTCCGTCGCCCATGAGTTTGATCGTCCGGCCATGGTGGCGTTCGATCCGCGGGTCGATTTCTGTGCGCCGGAGCGCCTTTAGCGCCGTCAGGGTGCCGCTCTCATCCTGCCGCATTAAGTTTGAATAGCGCACGACATCGGCGGAAAGGATGGTTGTCAGCCTGCGTTCCTGGTGTCCGTGTTCCATAGCAAAGACCCCCTTCAGATCAGCCTAGCTTAAGAAGCGAGGGAGCGTCGAGGAATCTGCGGGCATCATGATGTGCAACACATCTGCCGATGAACGACTGTGGCTGCTTCAGGCTGATTCCGTTGAATAACTCATCCTTGATCGTGCGGTGAAGCGCTGTTTCAATTCTCCTAGAGGGCGGGAGGATCTGCAATGATGGGACCGAAGCAGGAAGCACAGGCATCAATGTTCTACGAGTTCTCGCTTGAGGATCATGTGCCTCAGACCACCTTCTCCGATCCATTGATAGTTTCCTCGACTTGAGCGGCATCCGGGGGCATTTGGCGGATTTCTATAGCCACACTGGCCGTCCATCGGTCGATCCCGAGTTGCTGATCCGCATGCTGCTGGTCGGGTATTGTTTCAGCATCCGATCCGAGCGGCGGCTCTGTGAAGAGGTCCATCTGAACCTGGCATACCGCTGGTTCTGCCGCCTTGATCTGACGGACCGCATTCTGGATCACTCAATCTTTTCCAAGAACCGGCATGGGAGGTTCCGCAAGAGTGACCTGCTGCGCCATGTGTTCGAGACAACGGTTGCGCGCTGTATGGAAGAGGGGCTTGTTGGTGGGCAGGGCTTTGCTGTCGACGCCAGCCTAATCGTCTTCGACAAAGGTGAACGCACCGATGGAACCTTCTCACGATCCGACTTCACCTGGGATGATGTGAACGACCGCTACATTTGTCCGGGAGGCAAGGAGATGCGGCATACCTGGCGCACTTATTCCGACCCCGCGCGGAATGCACCAAGCTGGAAATCCCGCAAATACCGGGCGCTGAAATCCAATTGCTCGGGATGTGCATTGAAGGCCAAGTGCTGTCCCAACTCTGAAGTCCGCGCCATCCACCGTGAGAAATACGAGAGCGTTCGAGACTTCGCCCGCCAAGAAGATTGTGGCAGAGCTTGAGCTGGACAAGCTGATCCTCAAGGAAAGCCTGAGTTACCTTAAGCCGAAGGCCTGACGACAAGCCAGCTTCGTCAGGCTGTCACTCACACGCGCCAGAAGCTCGCCACATCGGAGCGTCGGACCTGTCAGGCCGTCGGCCTTGCGCGCAGTTCCATGCAGTATCAGCCGGTGAAAAGAAACGATGACGGTCTGCGGCTTGCCATGATCCGTCTGGCCAAGAACTGTGGCCGTTATGGCTACCGCAGCTGCGGATCGAGGGCTGGTGGGTGAACCACAAGAAGGTTGAACGCCTCTGGCGCGAAGAAGGGCTGCAGCTTCCGCGGTGGCACAAGAGGAAGAGGCGCCTCTACCACAAAGACAGTTCAATCATCCGGCTCCGGCCGACACACCCCAACCATGTCTGGAGTGTTGATTTCGTTCACGACAGGCTCAGCAACGGCCACGGCTACAAGATGCTGACAGTTCTGGATGAATACACGCGCCAGGCGCTCGCGGTGGCAGTCCGCACCCGGATGGGGTCCGAAGAGGTTCTGGAGGTGCTCTACCGCCTGTTCCTGCGCCACGGAAAGCCCCAGTTCGTCCGCAGCGACAACGGCCCGGAGTTTGCGTCCCTGGCGACCCGGAGCTGGCTCGAGAAGGTCGGCGTGAACCCGGTCCGGATCTATCCGGGATCACCTTGGGAGAACGGGTACAACGAGCGGTTCAATGGCACTCTCCGCCACGAGGTTCTCAATGCGGAATGGTTCACAACAACCAAACAGGCCCAGGTCGTCATCAATTGCTGGCTCAGACAATACAATCAAACCCGCCCGCATCAGGCACTTAACATGCGCCCGCCAGCCCCCGAAACTCTACTTCGAATTGGCACATAGAAATGGGGCTGGACGTATGTCCTCCCAAAGAAGGCAAACCACAGGAAGTAGACTTTGCAAATCTGTTGCGCATTCTGCGGCCTGGAAAATGGCCAGCCTGCGGTTAGAGTTTCCTCGAGCATCTTTGTTTCAGGCATTAAAGCCCTATGGCATAACGCGGCGATACAAACTGGCGCCGACACCAGGATCAACCTGCAAAGCACTTCCGATCACTACTAACCACCCGGCACTTCGAAAATTGAGGAGTGCATTACTGGCCTCATATCATTCCAGTAAGGGGACGGAGCTGGCCCCATGTTTGTTTTGAAGTGGGCAAGGGATTGATCCCCCTGATAGTTCTCCGGCCCGTATGGCTTCCAGTTCAAGTAATCAACTGGATCACCGTTCAGCCAGTACCAGCCACCGGCAGGCTCCTCAGCGCCATCTTCCTGAACGAGACCAATCGTTGGGCCATTGTACTGCCCATCAACAACTTGCCAGTGTCCCTCGTCCCTTACCGATAACTCGAAAAGAAAAGCATTTTCTTCTGCGGAATTGATGGCCACTAAATGCCCGCCAAGTATCTCTCCAATTTTGATTAAGTCTGAAAGTGAACCGCCCCAAGTACGGATAATGTAGTACTTGGAACCCTCAAAAGTTCCTTCTGTAACGAGGTCGAAAAAACTTAACAACGCATCAGGAGTAGGATTGGTTTCGAGGAAGGACGTTAAGGGTAAATCGGGCTTTGATACCTCTCGGCTGCCAAATGAAAATAGGGACATGGCTAGAGATGCTAATACCGAAGCTACCGCCACGCCAATGGCAAATGGATGCCGCACTGTTTTTTCAAATAGGTTTGAAACCCTCTGAGACATCCCAACTTTTCTCTGGCCAAGGGCATAGACCTTCACAGGCGCCTGAATATTTTTTAGGAAATGCTCTCCAATTTGGGTAAACTGGTAGTCAAGACGGCCACGCACATGTTCAATGATGTTTTCTGAAAGGCAAATTCCGCCAGGCTCTGCAATCGCTTCAAGTCTGGCTGCGATATTCACTCCATTTCCAAGAGCGTCGCCGTTCTTCTGAATGACGACATCGCCCAAGTTCAACCCGATACGAAACCGCATACGAATCTCTCTCATCTTCTCATCGTGATATTTGTCATGCCTCCTTTGAATTTCTACGGCAGCTCGAACGCCATCAATAACACTTTCAAAGCATGCAATTACGCTGTCACCAGCGGTGTTGGCTATTCTTCCGGAATTGGTCGCGATGACTTCATCCAAAATCAGACGGAGCTCACCCAGTTGAGCTATGGCGATCTCCTCGGATTGCGACATTGCTCTGCTGTAGCCGGCAATATCAGCTGCCAGAATTGTCAGAAGTTTCCTTTTAGGTCTTTCGCCCATGTTCATGAAGTTCCCGCGCCCTAGTCCACCGGAGGATAGCCCAGCTTTTCACGCAGCCGGGTATCAACCTGCTCTCGGGATCGCCCCGTCAGATACTCATCATAATATACTACCCATGTTGGAGTTGGTTTGCTTCCTTGCTCGGCAATCCACGTGCGGGTGTTCCCCACGTAAATTCCGCGCCGATGGTTTGGGCCAGGGTAGTATTGTTTCGTTGTTCGGGCGACCAATTGCCCCCGATAGTCGCATCTGAGTTTTCCGTTCACCCAGATCTTCAGGTAACCCGAAGAGTCATTTGCGAAATTGGTGTTTATCACCAAATCAACCCAGTTGCGCTTAGCTGTTGCAATCGAAAAAATATCTTTGCAGATATTCCCGTGCTTGTAGCGCCCAACCCGGCCGCCTCCAGAAACTGACATATCGGTAAGCGCTACAAAGATAGTATCCTTGCTTCCGTGATCAGATTGAACAAAAATTAAGATTGGCGGGTTATCTCCTCCCATCTTCCACTGACCGAAAAAAGGATACAGCCGATTGCGGCCTGGAAAGTGTGGAGATTGGGCAACATGGAAACTCCAACCGATCCAAATATCCTGGCCTATCCGAGCCCGCGTGTTGCGCCTTGTTTCACGAAACTCGGCTCTCAATCTATAGTTTCTGCAATCCTTGCCGCCACAATCACCATCTCTCAGTTCGAACCGCTCTGAACGTTGACCACGCCGAACCGGTTCGCCGGGGCTGCTATAGCGGAACCCGTGTTTTTTCAGGCGAACGTTCTCTTCATACCCCCGCGGTGGACTATCAGGCCATGACGGGCTTGGGTGAAACAGAAGTGGTGTTAATGCGAATAGATACACCGGCCACACTCGTAACAAATACAGCAACATAAACCCCCTTGAACCGCACAGTGATGCACGTCAAAAGCTTAGCGAGCTTCATCCTTACCGGGAAAGGGGAAATCTCTTAGACAAGCCGAAGAAGTTCTGCTTTACTCTTAACACTGCGTGATACTGTGTTGGCCTTGCGAAAGGGAGGAGTATGATGCAGATGACCCTAAGCGTTCCTGGCTCTATCCTTCTTGCTGTCGTGCTGACGATCGCTAGTGCCACCGTTTCCGATGCGGGTCCGCGCAACAAGTGGTCTATATCATGTGGTGTCGACAAGGGGGCTATCAAGCGCTCTGGCAAAACTTGGACATTCAAGACAAGTTCTAATCATTGTGACGGTGGTACGTTCAACCAACGCGCCGAAATCAATACTGAGCGTTTTTCGCCAGCAACTCGTGGGACCTATCGCGTTCAGACCCATGTTTCGATGCGTGCAAGCCCTCCAGGTCGGTTCGACATCATGCAAATCCATGATGGACGAAATAGTTGCGCGCCACCTTTGAAGATTCAAATTCAAAGATCTGGTGAGATAACTTTTGACAGTGAATTCAAAACTGAAAGGGGCGGAGCTAGAAATTGTGTAAAGAACCGCGTGCTCTACAAGGGCGGGTCGCCGGGGCGAATTCGACAGGATGGCACAGAGTACAAACTGGACGTGGTTTTTGATTTCGATGGAAACGGTGGATTTGATGTGATCGTTCTGCTCGATGACCGCCATCAAATTAGTGGAACCTATAAACATGAGGCTGGAAAAGGCTACCGAAAGGCGACGTATTTCCGGATCAAACATGGCGTTTACTCCAAGCAGATCTTCCGATACGTGATGCAGTCGCGCGATCTGTCCGTACGGCGCGTGCGGTTAGGCAACTAAAGCCAAGTTTATTTAACCCAGTGGGCTCGAGCTGACGTTGATAGTCAAAAGCGGTCACTAGGTGCAACTGTTCGGATAGCCGTCGCCTACTCAGAGAGCATGTTCTTTGTAACCCATGTCGCGGTAGCGGCAAATGCCTACACAGTCCGCAACCTTGTCACACAATGCCAGTTTCATGCTGCGCCCTCGACGAGCGGCAGCTTTTTGATCGCGGCACCGCGGCGAAAATTGTGGCTTGGTCTGGCGACAGGAAGGGATTTGCAAATGGTGCTTTCTGCGCCAAGCGGACTTGGGATGGGGCGCAGGCTGCAGCTGCGGCGAACGGCAGCTCCGTCCGCGACTCATCTGAGCCTAGTGGCCTAGCCAGGCGGTCAGGCGCGGCCTGTCGCGGATCAGGCCGTTCTGGTTGAAGTGGTGGATGCAATAGAGCGCCCAAGTCTCGTCGAACGCCATCTCCAACTCGCCGTTGACCCTGGTGGTTCCGAGACCGAGTTCGCCATAGGTGAATTCAAAGCTGCCGCTCGGCCGCGCCAGCGCAATGTGGAAGGGTTCGTCCGTGAACTCGTTGATCTTCGGAGCGCCGCGGCTCTCAAGCAGGCCGGGAATACTGGCACGTGCGGTCCGGCCCTCGAGATCGACCTCGAGTTCGATGGGCAGGAACAGCGTGTTGCAGAATTCCGAGCAGGTCGAGGCGAAGACCGCGAAGACATTGCTCAGCGGCTTGCAGGCCTGGCCGGTGAGGATGGTCTCGAGCGCGGAGCGCTGATCCGTGTCGGCAGCCTCGTCGATGACGATCTGGCCTTTGCCCTCACCGTCGGCGATTTCGCCCGGCCACTTGTAGATCGCCGCCCATCTCAGCCCGGCCAACGGAGCGCCGTTGAAATGCCCCTCGATGACCCGGCCGACATAGGCCGACTGGCAGAACCCGTTCGTGGTTGGGAGATTGAACTGGCAGCCGCAATTGATCGCGCAATTGCAGTTGTCGAAGGTCTCGCTCTTGAAGTGCCATTGGTCAGACATGGCTTCCCCCCTTCGCTGGTTCGATGTTCTGGTTGATGTGAAAGACGTTGTCGGGGTCGTAGGCCGCCTTCACCGCGGCGAGGCGGGCGTAGTTCACGCCGTAATTCGCCGGCGCCCGGTGATCGTCGTCATCCGACATAAAGTTGACGTAGCCGCCGTCGCTACCCGAGTGGGGATGGATGGCGTCGTAGTAACCTCTGACCCATTTGATATTGGCCTCGTTGTCGGCTGGGTCGTCCCAAATGCCGGCAACCACCGGCGAAAAATTCTTGTCGCGGTGGCCGAACGCTGTCTCGTCGGGCCCGACACGCTGGGCGGCGCCATTAATGGGGTGCAGATGCATCGAGGAACTGACATGTGGCGTGTGTCGGCCATGCTTGATGTGCTGGGTGATGGCTTCGTCGGTGAGTTCAGTGATGTAATCAGCCTTCCAGTAATGCTGCATGCCCTTTGGGACAGCGTCATCGAAAAGACTGTTCAGCACCGGGAGCGGCATTGGGTGGCAATACTCGGCCTTTACCTCGGCAAAACGCCGCAGCGGCTTCAGCACGTATTCGGTTTCGTCGTGCGGTCCGTTCCAGCAGGGGACGAGGACACAGAAGAGATCGCCGATCCGATCCTCGGGAATGAAGGGCAGCGGTGGCGCAATTTGCCAGCCGAAGAAACAGCCGAGCTGCTCGGGAGCGAGCGCAATATAATCGCGGTAACCTTGCAGAACCGCCTTGGCGTCATCGAACTCAAAGAACAGCGGCCCGCCCACGACGACGCCGACCTCATGCAGCTGAAACTCGAAGTTCGTGACGACACCAAAATTGCCGCCGCCGCCGCGCAAAGCCCAGAACAGGTCTTCATTCTGGTAAGGGCTCGCGGAGACTTGGCGACCGTCAGCCAGCACTACATCAGCTGACAGCAAATTATCGATGGTGAACCCGGCGCTTCGGGTCAGGTAGCCGATCCCGCCGCCCAGTGTCAGCCCTGCGACCCCGGTGGTCGAGACGATCCCGCCAGGGAGGGCAAGGCCGAACGGATAGGTGGCATGGTCGACGTCGCCTAGGGTTGCACCGCCGCCGATTCGGGCAGTCTTTTTGACGGGGTCGACCTGGACACTGCTCATGCCAGACAGATCTATGACCAGCCCGTCATCCACCGTGCCGAAACCCGGCACACTGTGCCCACCACCGCGCACGGCAAGGTCAAACCCGCCCTCGCGGGCGGTAGTGATCGTGGCCATGACGTCGGCCGCGTCGACGCACCCGACCACCGCGGCCGGTCGCCGGTCGTGCATCGCGTTGTAGACGGCCCGCGCCTCGTCATAGCCGGGGTCCGCAGCGGTGGTGATCGTTCCCCGAACCTTCTCGGACAGTTTTTCGGCCAGATTGCGCATTTGATCGCCCTCCCTTAAATTTCTCTAAGGGATACCATCCCGGGCGTTCCGAAAGCGTTCCCTGCTAGCTGGTTTCGGACAGAAAAGCCGTTGCTGCGCGGAACACCGGCAGATTCTGTCCTGAGGGAAGCTCGCTGAGGAGTTCAGCCAGCAGCGCACGCCGCCCCGCGTCGGGAAACCGGCCGGCAAGCGAATGCTGCGCCTTGAGTGCCAGCCACTGCGCGCCCTGGGCGCGTGCGGTTTCGACCGCTTGATGCAATGAGGAAAGCGACTCTTCGGTTGCGCCCAGACGATAGGCGAGTTCGCCCTCAACGCGCTGGAGTTCGGCGACGAGATAGCGCTGCTGACATCGCTCCGACCAAGCGAGTGCTTCGCGGGCGGCGGCGTAGCCCTCGTGAAATTCCCCCCGCAGCCCGCGAGCCTGGGCAAGCAAAAGCAGGGTCAAACTCAGATGGAGGTTTTCGCCGGCGGCCCGCGACCGCTCCACCGCCCGCACAAGCCTGTCGATGCCGGCGCCTGATCCGGTGCGGACCTCCAACCATCCGCGTAGCGCATCCAGGACGACCCTGAGATAGCGCTCGGAGAGGCGCGACCATATCTGATCCGCCTGTCCGAGCAAGTTTTTCAGGCAGGCGATGTCCTCGGCCACGGCGGCCAGAATGGCCCCATAGGTAATGACATAGGCCGAGGTCATCAGGTGATCGAGATCGTCGGCAAGCTTGCACGCCGACCGGGCCAGCACGTCGGCCCGCACCGGGTCGCCGGACCAGAGCGTGGCAAGCCCCAGACGTACAAGGCACACAGCCTTGGGATCCTGCGCATAGCGCGCAAGATGTTCTTCGCGCCGTGCTGGGTCATAGTGCTGGATGGCCGCTTCCAGGAACCGGTGCGATTTTTCCAGATCACCTTGCCAGAATGCGCTGACACCCATCAGGTAGCGGCCCTCGGTACCGGCAACGTAATCGCCGCCCTCGTGGTTAATCAGAGCTTGTGCCAACTCGCTGCTGGCATCGAACCGACATCCCTGCAGTCGGGCTAGACCCAGGCCGCGGAGAATGGGCGGAGCAGCCGGCCTGCCGAGTTTGCGGCAAAGTGACAGAGCACGTTCGTAAAGCCGATGCGAGGCTTCCGCGCCGTAGCCCTCTACCGCGACGAGCGGAGCGCCCAGGTCAATCCGAATGCCCAGTTCAACGGCGTCCCGATCAGGCGAGCCCGGCAGCTCAGCCAGCAGCGCGAGCGCACGGCGGAACATCGTAACCGCTTCGTCAAGACCCGACATCGCCGTCGCCCGTACCCCAGCGATGCGATAGGCCTCCACGGCCTGCTCGGCCATGCCTGCCTGGTCGTAGTGGGCGGCGAGCTGAGCGCTAACAGCGGCGGGGTCATCGCGATGCTCGCACGCCAAGGCGTCGGCAACGACACGGTGCAGCCGCCGCCGGCGCGCGGGATTGATCAATTCGAGTGCGAATTCCCGAAGCTTGTCATGGCTGAAGTCATAGCCTTGCCCCCGGTCAATCACGATCCGCCGGCGCCAGAGTTCGTCAAGCTGGTCGGCGACCACCTGTTCGTCGCCCCCCGTCGCCGCCACCATTGCACGCGCCGAAAAGGACCGGCCGGAGATGGCAGCCGCCTCTGCCAGTTTCCGCGCGCCGTCGGACAGTTGATCGAGCCTTGCTCGCAGAACTGAGCGCATCGTCGGTGTCAAGATGCCTTGCATACTGCTGGAGGATATCCCGGCCTGGATCGTTTCGACGACGAATAGAGGGTTGCCTTCGGTCTCGTTCCACAACCGCTCAGCCAACCCGGCATCGATTTCGTCTTCGCCCTGCAGTTCCGCCGCGAGTGCCGCGGTCGACGCTTGATCGAGCGGGTCGATTTCGACAAAGGTCACAACGTGGTCGCGCTGCAGGGCATCGAGCAGTCCCTGCAGTGGGTGGCGTTCGGGAAGCTCCTCCCACCGCACGGTGCCGGCGATCAGGACAGGAGTCTGAGAGTGGGCACGAAGCAGGTATCCGATCAATTCGATGGTCTCTGTATCGCACCACTGCAAATCGTCGATGATCAGAAGCTGCGCGCCGTCACGGGCCAAAATGGCCTGACACACGGCGTCGAAAATCCGGTGACGCCGGGCCACGCTATTCAGGTTGCCGTTCGGGCGTTGCGGAGCGCTGCCACCGAGCTCCGGCAGCAGTTTGGCTAGCTCTACGCCCCAAACCGGGTCAAGCGCGCTAAGGCGGCGCGCGATGCTCGGCGACCGAAGCAGGTCGATGACCGGTCCCCAAGGTAGCCTTCCGGCTGCCTCGTAAGCCCGTGCGGTCGCGACGTCGTACCCTTCCGCCGATACATGCCGATCAAGTTCCTGTGCTAGGCGGGATTTGCCGATACCGGGTTCGCCGGTCAGCAAGACCAGATGTGCCCGACCGGCGCGCGCCGTCTCCCACGCCTCAAAAAGCGCGCTCCATTCAACGTCGCGCCCGACAAATGGCGAACGGGCAGCGTCCTCTGCACGCGTGCGATCCTGTTTGGACGCGTTGGCAACAAAATCCTGGCATAGCACTGCAATCTCGGCATCCGGTTCGATCCCGAATTCACTCCGAAGTTTGTCGGCGTAGCCTTGGTATGTCCGCAATGCGGCGGCCATGTTACCCAGCGCGCGATGCGCTTCCAACTGAATTTGAACGGCGACTTTATCGGCGAAATCTAACTCACTGACTGCCTCGGCGTGCTTGATTGCAGCGCGACGGTCGCCGCGCTCGGCCGCCGCTTCGGCGAGATGTCGATGGACACTGAGCGCCGCTGCTTGAAGTGTCGCGCGCTCCTCGAGAACCCAGTCGTCGTAGCAGGACGGCAATAGATCGCCCTGGTAAAGCCGCGACGCACGCTCGAAATCACCAGACGCGATGGCCTCTCGGAAGCTCAGCACATCGACCTTGCTCAGGTTTGCCGGAAGCCACCGCACGGTCCTGGTTCCGATCTCGGCATATGCCTCGACGCCTGGCAGGGCCTGCCGAAACTCGTGAAGCAGTTTCCTGAGATTCGTGCGCGCCTGGCGCTCGCTGGAATCGGGCCAGATCTCAAACGCCAGTTGTGAACGGTCTTGGGGCGTTCTGCGCATGGCGATCAGCGCCAGAAATCGCTGCAATCGTGGAGAGTTGAACCCGCGCAGTCGTTGGCCATCCAGAATGACCTCAGCTGCGCCAAGAAGCCGGATGCGAAGCCGCGCAGCGCCTCCGTCACTGCTCTGCAGGCCGCTCGGTATTGATGTCTCCCCTCTGCGATCCGGCATTGCCCCTCGACCGATCCATCTGTCCTCTTTTATACGCCAGAATCTGCTGCAAGTCGAAACGCCGATTGGGCAGGAGCGCTTCTGTCCAATCTTCTCCGTTGGCTGCCACCCGATGTCAGACCAAATCTGAAGCTTTACAACTGACCACTGGCGTTGCAGCGCCCCATGCATCCAGGCGCCTGTACCGCGTTGCAAAACCTGATGACTTTCGGCGTTCATTGCCACAAAGGTGAACTTCATATTTTGCATATTTGGAACTGCGCGACAACGCAGGCTAACCGTCGAGGGCCCAGCAGGAGATTCTGGTTCCCATTCAAGGGTGTAGGATGAGGCACTAAAAAGTTTCTTTTGTGCCCGCACGAGCTGCACTTATGAAATAATGGTGCCGATGAATTTGATTGGCACATCCATTTGGGACTGAATGCTCGGAAGCCCTGGAACGATCTGCCACAACAATTGTGTCCTCTTGGCGCTGAACTTCCAATTTGATCGGACCTATCAGCGGTTTGAACAAAGCCAGTCGGGTCAGGCCCATCTCGATGTTCGGGCTACAGGAAAAGGCAAAGATCGGCTGCACGAAGGGACCACGCGCCAACGCCTGCCCAAGGCGGATGGCGATAGCGGGCGCTGACTTATTGCTAGAGACCGCTGCTCCGCCCTTTGGTGCTTTCCTGATCCACGAGTGGATTCCACTGATACCCATTGGCCTCCTCTAACTGACGCTTGGAACCGTGATCCGGCTGGGCCACTCTAGAATGGAAACGAACCAGACAGGCAGCCGTTCCAAAGTGCTAAGGTTGGCAGCCGAAGTCCCCGATCGTCCCTTGTGTGGTATTGCGGTTTCGCGTCAGATAGCGTTCCATGAAACATCTAAAAAAAAAATTGCCTCCACTTACATCTCTGGTGGCATTCGAGGCGGCAGCACGGCTAGGCACATTTACTGCTGCAGCAGAAGAGTTGAACGTGTCGCGCGAGGCGGTAAGCCGCCAGATCCGATCTCTTGAGGCCCACCTCGGGGTCACGCTGTTCGAGCGAGATGCCAACAGGGCTGCCATGGGCTCGGTAGGAGAGCAGTTTTTCAGCACAGTCTCCCCTAACCTTTGGGCCATCGCATCGGTGGCGCAAGAACTGGCCGGCGAAACCGAAGGCAGCTCCCTGGATGCGGAAGAGCTGCTGCCACCGCCTGATAACGATGACCTGCCGACCTTGCTGGTAGTGGATGACACGCCTGAGAATATCCATCACCTGCACGGCCTGCTGAGCGATGCCTACCGGGTCGTCGCTCAGACGTCGGGGCAGGATGCGCTGTCTTACCTTTCGGGAGAAACCGCCGATCTAATTCTGCTGGATATCCGAATGCCGGGAATGGATGGCTATGAAACCTGCCGCCAGATCAAGGCCACTGCAAGCCTGGCCGATATTCCGGTCATCTTCCTAACGAGCTTGGATGATCCGGACGACGAAACCCGAGGGCTGGAGCTGGGGGCCTGCGATTTCATTTCCCGTCCTGTGGTGCCAGCGGTACTGCGCGCCCGTATCCGCACCCACATTGAGCTCCGGCGGTCAAGCGCGGCCTTGGCAGGTCTTTTGTCACGCCGGGCTGATCGTTTGGAGCGGGCCGAAGGCATACTAACCCGCCTCGCCAGCGAGATTGATCAGTTCCGGGCTTCTTGAAGTTCCTCGGCAAGCGCCTCCAGTGCGGTGCGGGCTGACGAAAAATCTAACCTTTCCAGAGCTCTGATTAGGGTATCAACGGGGCCCTTGGGTGCCTTCGTACCATAGGTCCTGACAAACCTTTCTGCTGCGCCTAGTGCCGCGACATCATTGCTTTCAATCAACTGAGTCAAATGGCCGATCGAGATCGCCGAAAGCCCGTCGCAGGCAGGCCTTTCTCCGGAAACCGCCAGCTCCAGTGAAAGTTGCTGTATGATAGGAAGCAAGTCCCTTACCTCTGCTTGGCCTGCCTCCGCCATCTCCGCCAATTTGACCAATTCGTCCGCGCCAACGGTGCTAGCCGCGCCGCGCATCACATGAAGCAGCTCAGATACGTAGTTGGTGTTTTGGGTCTGATTGGGGTGGCGCAGGCGTTTCTTCCATTCTTCAAGCTGCTCGCGGAATCTCAGCAGGTTTTGTTGATAGAGCACTTCGTTGCCGCCCGCATAGAATCGACCCTTGTCTCTGTTGATACCGGATTGTGGCTTGTTCTCCTTCGAAAGCCGTACTAGCGTCTCCTTCAGCTTTGCCGGGTCAATCGGCTTGGAGAGGAAGCCGGCAAAACCAGCTTTGCTGCAACGCTGGTGCTCCTCCGAGGTGGCGTTTGCAGAAGCTGCAACCACGGGAGGCAGCTGCACTCCATGTTCGGCTTTCATGACCTCAAAGGCTTGGTGACCATCCATCTGGGGCATGTGGAGATCCAATAGGATCAAGTCAGGCATTACGCGTGCCACATGTTCCACCGCTTCCAACCCGTTACGGGCCGTACGCACCTGTGCGCCGAGCCCTTCAATCAGAGCCACAAAGACCGATAGATTGATGCGGTCGTCTTCCACCACCAGCACTTCCTGACCTGACAGGGCACCGGGAAGGTCTGGTGTCCGCTCTGTACTATTTTCCAGCTGATTTAAGACTGTTACCAATTCCTGGTGGGTGACTGGTAGAGCAATGTACTTGGCGTGCAGGTCATCGCCAGGCATCGAAACACTGATGAAGCCATCTTCGGCCATAACCCGGATCACCGCCGGATCGTCCACAACAGCGTATCCTGCACGTTCGGCCATGATACGGATTTGGGACACCTGTTCCTCTCGCCCTTGAAGGTTTAGTTTTCCTGCAAGCGCCGGATCAGGTTTCGGCATTCGGCAGGGCAGTTCGATTTCCAGGGCAAAACGCGAACCTTCTCCTACTTTACTCTCAACTTTCAGTTTCCCGCCCATCTGGTCGGCAAGGCGATGAGCTATCGACAAGCCAAGCCCAGTGCCGCCGTATTGGCGGGTTGTCGAATTGTCGGCCTGACCGAAGGGCTTGAAGATCTCCTCAAGCTGATCAGGTGAGATGCCAATTCCGGTGTCTCGAACCCCTAGATTCAATAGGGTTTTGTCTCCTGAACTAGCAGTGCAACTAGCTTCCAGCTTGATTTCACCCCGGCTCGTAAACTTCACTGCATTTGAAGTGAAATTCATGATCACTTGTCTCAGGCGCAACGGGTCGGCGCTGATATCACTTGGTAGATCAGGTGCGTAACTCCAGCAAAGCCGCACTGGCTTGTTCTGCACCAATGCGCGCGTCTGAGTCATTACCGTGTCCAGAAACTCATCCAGCCGAAACCAGACCTGCTCAAGGTTCAATTCGCCTGCTTCGATCTTCGAAAGGTCCAAAACGGAATCGATATTCTGCGACAGGTGCGCGGCGGCAGCACGCATGTCCGTTAGATGCCTTCGGGATTGTTCGGTATACCCATCACGCAGCAGGATTTCCGACAGGCCGATGATGGCATTCATCGGAGTCCTGAGTTCGTGGCTCATGTTGGCCAAGAACGTTGATTTTGCTTGGGAGGCCTCCACCGCCTCGTTCCTGGCGGTGACCAGCTCACGGGTGCGTTCATCAACTAGCCCTTGCAGATTGTCACGACTTTCCTCCAGCTCTCCCACAGTGCGCTGAAATGCTCGGGCCAAGCGCGAGATCTCATCACGGCGGCTGACATCAAACAGCTTCCGGTCGCGTCCTTTCAGCTCGAACCTATGCCCGTCGCGTACCCGCAGGGCCGCTGATTGCAGGCGTGCAATCGGCCGGATAACCGTCAGCTGCATAGCTAGGAAGATCACCGAAGTAACCAGCAGTGTCTGCAGAATGCTGGATCCCAGCACTACAAAGCCACGTGCCACCATCTCCGACTGCACGTCGTGAAACGAAAGGTCAACGTTCAAATGCCCGATTTCAGTACCATCGCGCGGGCTGAGGAGTGGGTAGCGGTGGATTTCTTCTTCATTGCCAGGCATGCCGAGGACCCGAGCGATTAGGGGCGGGCTGGCGGCTAGCGGCTCCGCCGCCGACAGATCGCCCAAGCCGGTACTTTTGCGCAGGGCATCGGTCAGCAGCGGGTCTTCGATCCAGACTTTTCTGATCACTGGATCGGCCAGCAGTCCAGACAGGATCGCCCCCACATCCGGCACGTCAACCTCCCAATAGGCGACTTCGGCCCTGGGCAGAGTGGCTCTGACTACTCGGTCGGCGTTGAGCCGTGCGGTTTCCACGCGCTGGCTGCTTTCGAGGACCAGAGTTACCACGCCCAGGATCAGCCCCGAGAGCACCCCAAGGCCGGCTGCGGCTAAGGCGATCTTGGGGGTGATGCCCATCTTCTGAAGGGACAGCCGCCTCATCGGTTCAGAGCGGATCGCAAGATTTCCTGGATCCGGCCGCTTTCGTGCAGCTGATCCAAGGCCTGTTGTAGGCGCTCAGCCTTTTTGGCGCCTTCGGGGGTGCGCGGGAAGGCGGCGTAGCGGCCCAGTTCCACGAGAGGGGTCGGCAGCACCCGCAGCTTGTCCCAAGCGTTAAGCTGCCGGGCGGTGTAGGCGAGGGTGGCAAGCCCGCCAACGATCACGTCCGAGCGGCCCAGGAGCAGTTTGCGGATGTTGTTGAAGTCATCCTGCGACATCTCGCGCCGGATGCCAGGATCGCTGTCAAAGCTCTCTTCATAGGTGAATCCTGCAACGAGGCCGACCACCAGCCCGTCAAGCTCCGCAGCCGACCGTATGTCTTGGATAGGGCTATCCGCCCGGGTCACATAGACCGAGCGAGTGGTGCGTAGCGGGCCGACAAGATGCCATTTCTCAAAACGTGCGGTGGTCGGGGTCAGCTGAAAAACCCCGTCGAACTTTCCAGCCTCAAAGTCCAGAAGCATCCGTTTCCATGGCACCGGGCGATGATCCAGCGTTACCCCGATCCGCGCAGCGGCCTCGTCCATGATCTGCACATCGATGCCGGTAAACACTCCGTCATCAACATGATTGAACGGGGCAAAATCCTCCATTGCGCCCATTACCCAAGTTTCCGCTACCGCGGCGGCGGGCCGCAACGCTACCAGCGCCAAGCCTCCGGTCAGGGTGAACATTCGAACAAGCCGTTTCATGACCCGAGCTGCCTTTTTTCAACACGACACCGCAAGTCTAAGCCCGCCGTTTCCGGCGCGGCAAGGCGCAAGTTACGACGGAAAAGTTACGCTGGCAGCGGAATTTTTTAGTCTCTCACGCTCTTCCCTGCTGCGCTGATACTCAAAACCCGCAGACAAACCGGAAGCTGTGAGGTTCATTACCACGCCGGTTGAATCATGCAACGACAGGAGAGAAAGATGTCAAAATCCATGAAATTCACTGGCACGGTGCTGGCCTTAGCCCTGAGCGCCGGTGCGGGTGCTGCAGCCGAGCAGCAGTTTGTCACCATTGGCACTGGTGGCGTGACCGGTGTCTACTACCCGACGGGCGGTGCGATCTGCCGTTTGGTCAACAAGAGCCGCAAGGAACACGGCATCCGCTGCTCTGTCGAAAGCACCGGCGGTTCGGTCTACAATGCACGCACCATCCGGTCGGGAGAGCTGGACTTCGGCGTGATCCAGTCCGACGTGCAAGTCAAGTCGATTAACGGCACTGACCAGTTTGCAGAAGACGGTCCCTATGCCGATCTGCGTTCGCTGTTCTCGGTCCACCCTGAACCAATGCATGTTATGGCCCGCGCCGATGCAGGAATTGCCACCACCACTGATCTGAAGGGTAAAAAGGTCAACATCGCCAACCCCGGCTCGGGCACCCGCGTTTTGGCCGAAACCTTGCTAAAATACGAAGGTATCTCCGTCGACGATTTCTCGCTGGCAGCCGAGCTGAAATCATCCGAGCAGGCCGCAGCACTTTGCGATGGTAAGATCGACGCAACTATCTGGGCTGCTGGCCTGCCGAATGGATCGAGCCAAGAAGCGACATCCACTTGCGATGTGAAAATTATCCCGCTGGCAGGTGCCGGCATTGAGAAGCTGCTGAGCGAAAACACCGCCTATGCCGCGGCCACCATCCCCGGCGGCATGTATCCGGGCAACCCCGACGACCTGCCGTCCTGGGGTCCCAAGGCCACAATCGTGACTTCGGCTCTGGCCTCCGATGAGGTCGTATATGAGGTGGTGAAAGCGATCTTCGACAACTTCGACGCCTTCAAGAAGCTGCACCCGGCCTTTGCTAACCTTAAGGAAGCTGAAATGGTTTCCGACGGTTTGACCGCTGAAATTCATCCTGGTGCCCTGCAATACTACCAGGAGCGCGGTTGGAAGTAACACCCGCACCTCCGGCCGCCCCTGCCATTTGGCCGGGGGCGGATCCGTTTACCCCGACATACTATTGGGAGGGAGAGAACCGCCGTGACCGAAGCTGCAACTCCGTCAAAATCTTCCGCCCAGGC
Organism: Leisingera sp. ANG49; assembly: GCF_059694505.1. NCBI lineage: Bacteria > Pseudomonadati > Pseudomonadota > Alphaproteobacteria > Rhodobacterales > Roseobacteraceae > Leisingera > Leisingera sp. ANG49. The sequence goes on along the minus strand of NZ_JCATZN010000010.1, from coordinate 21,911 downwards.
TAGCACTGCTGAACTGGGCGAAATCGTTGCCGAATCCGATACCGGAGCCCGTACTCCGCGCAACCGGTTCGCGGCCAATGTCCTGTGGTCGGTTCCCCTGGCCTGGTCCATTTACCAGCTCTGGATCGCCTCGCCGCTTCCCTTCATTCTGGGTATTGGCGTCTGGAACGACAGCCAAACCCGCGCCATCCATCTTGGCTTTGCGGTCTTCCTGGCATTCGTGGCTTTTCCCGCCTTCCGCTCCAGCCCGCGCCACCATATTCCGGCGTTGACCTGGCTGACAGCCATCATCGGGGCCATCAGCGCCTCTTATCTGGCTTGGGATTATGCTGGGGTCTCGGCCCGAACCGGGGTTCCTAATACGGCAGATTTGGTCATGGCGGGCATCGGTATAGTGCTGTTGATGGAGGCCGCGCGCCGCTCTTTAGGCTTCCCGCTCATGGGCGTGGCGATTTTTTTTCTGGCCTATGTCTTTTTCGGTTCCTGGGAAGGCCTGCCGGAGATGGTACGGTGGAAAGGCGCTTCCTTCAATAAAGCAATGAGCCACCTGATGCTGACAACCGAAGGGGTGTTTGGTGTCGCGCTGGGTGTGTCCTCGGGGTTTGTGTTTCTGTTTGTGCTGTTCGGCGCGCTGTTGAACCAGGCCGGGGCGGGTAACTATTTCCTGCAGCTCGCTTTTTCCGCCCTTGGTCATTTACGCGGCGGCCCTGCCAAGGCTGCCGTCATAGCCTCAGCCGCAACCGGGCTAATTTCGGGTTCGGCGATTGCAAATGTGGTAACCACCGGCACCTTTACGATTCCACTGATGAAGCGAGTAGGGTTCACCCCGGCCAAGGCCGGTGCCGTTGAGGTCTCTTCGTCGATCAATGGCGTTCTGACACCGCCGGTTATGGGCGCAGTGGCCTTTCTGATGACTGAGTACGTCGGCATTTCCTATGTGGAGGTAGTGAAAACTGCCATCGTTCCAGCCGCGATCTCCTATATGGCACTGGTCTATATCGTACACCTAGAAGCGCTGAAGATGGGTATGACCGGCACTTCGCGCATGCACCCGGTGAAGTTTATGCTGGGCGCAATCTTCATAATTGCGTCCTCGATCGTGATTGGCGGTGTCACGCTTTGGCTGGCGGGCCAGCTGGTTGAATTGCTCAGCAGTCTGATCGGGCCGCTTTCTACCCCAGTGCTGGTCGCCGTGCTGCTGGCTGCTTATGTTGCCGCCGTGCGCTATGCCGCGGCGCGCCCAGATCTGGAAACCAGCATTGAATCGATGCTGCATCTGCCACCAGCGAGGGTGATCCTGAAGACCGGGCTGCACTACTTGCTGCCGATCTTCCTGCTAATGTACCTGCTTATGATCGAGCGTAAGTCGCCGGGTCTTTCGGCCTTCTGGTCTTCGGTATTCATGCTGATGATCCTGCTGACCCAGGACCCGCTCAAAGCGTTTTTCCGCAAAGCTGGCAGTTTGCAAGATGCATTTGTGCATGGCTTTGCCCAGACGCTTGAAGGCATGATCACCGGCGCCCGAAACATGGTGGGCCTGGCCGCCGCGATGGGTCTGGCAGGCATCATCGTAGGCGCCGTGACGCTGACCGGTATCGGCCAAGTGATGGCTGAGTTTGTCGAATTCCTTTCGGGCGGCAACCTGTTGGCGATGCTGTTCTTCGTTGCGTTGATTTCGATCGTGTTGGGCATGGGACTGCCGACCACGGCCAACTACATCGTGGTCAGTTCGCTGATGGCTGGCGTCGTTGTCGAACTGGGAGCGCAGAACGGACTGATCGTGCCGCTGGTCGCCGTGCATATGTTCTGCTTCTACTTCGGCATCATGGCGGATGTGACGCCGCCGGTGGGGCTGGCCTCCTTTGCAGCTGCCGCGATTTCCAAGGGTGACCCGCTGCGGACCGGTTTTCAGGCGTTCTTCTATTCGATCCGCACTGCGCTGCTGCCGTTCCTGTTCATTTTCAACACCGATCTGCTGCTGATCGACGTGGGGCCGTTCCAGGCAGTGGTGGTCTTCATCACCGCGCTGATCGCTATGCTGCTGTTTGCGGCCGGCACCATGGGCTATTTCCAGACCCGGTCCAAACTCTGGGAAAGCGCGGTTCTGATCCTGTGCGCTTTCATCCTGTTCCGGCCTGATTTCTTCCTGAACCAGATGGCGGACGAGTTTGAAGTCCGACCGGCCTCGGAGATCTACACGATTGCCCAGTCTGCTCCAGACAACACCAGCCTGCGGCTGAGGCTGGCGGGCGAAAGCCTGGAAGGCGATATGATCGACGCGCGCTACCTTTTGCCGCTTGGTGCTGCGGGGGAAGCGGGAGAGGCGCGGCTGGCCAATGGCGCCGGGATCGAGTTCCGCGCCGAGGAGGGTAGGTACCTTGTCGACAGCCTGACCTTTGGCGGTCCGGCCGAGCAGCTGAAAGTCGATTTCGACTGGGAAGTGGTGGAAATCGAGGTCAAGGCGGACCGCCCGCCGCAGGAAATCTTCTATGTCCCTGCGCTGCTTCTGCTGGCCGGCATCTATGCCCTGCAGCGCCGCCGCAAGCTGAAATCCGAACCGCAGGAGGCCGCCGCATGACCCGCCCCGTACTTGCCGCCATCGACCTGACCCACCCTGAGGACCAGCGGCGCGTGCTGAAACGCGCGCGCCAGCTGGCGGGCCTCGAAGGCACCCCCCTGTCGGTGATCACCGTGCTGCCCGACTACAAAATGAGCCTGGTCAGCACGTATTTCTCAGCCGATCACACTCAGGAAATGGCCGAAGATAGCCTGAAGGCCCTGCACCAGTTCACCCGGGAATCCATCGGGCACGACGATGATGTCAAACATGTGGTGCGCTTGGGCAATGTCTACGAGGAAGTGCTGACCGCCGCAGGGGAACTGGACGCCGGCCTGATTGTCGCAGGCGCACACAAGCCCAACTTTTCCGACTACCTGATCGGCCCCAATGCGGCCCGTATCGCCCGCCATGCGGCTTGCTCGGTCTACATCGTCAGATGACAAAATGATCTGTCGGCCCTGCAGATGCCAACATGCAGGTGGCAGCGAGATCCATCTGGTGGAGCCGGTTCCGCCTAAGCCCAACCCGGATCAGGCAGGTGGTTTCCACTTGGCGGTCACTGGCCAGCAAACTTGGTGCCTTAATCGCAGGGCCCAAGGCGACATGTGGTTAGAACTGTTAGGAAAGTTTCCAAGTTTTCTGCTAAATGTTGAATGCCTATCCCGCTCAAATCCTCTGCGACCGAAAGCCGCCGCAAACACATTCGACTAGAGGCCTGCTTTCGTGTACTGTTTCAATGCGATCTTCCTGTACCTGAACTGGGCCGGATAGGCCTATTGACGCTCACTGTTCTGCCTATCCCGGCATAACCAGAGCACGCCGCCTGTGGAGTTTCCGGAAACTGCCAACGAGTACGGCTGATCACTTTGGACCGCGAAACTCAGGTCAAGGCGCGGCGGGATTACACGTTCCTGAAGCACCGGCTGGACGATCACCGGATCAGTGTCCTGTCGGCTTAGCCCCGGATGCGGGGCGTGCGCCCGGCTTTGTAATAGGCCCCGCTGTCCTCGCGGGTGGCCTCGTAGTCGGCAATCTGCTGCTGGGCCTCTTCGCCGCCAAGGGCCACGAGATGGCCCAGCAGGCATTCCAGCACCGCCATCGCGCCGCCGTAGCAGCCGAAGTAGTGGTGCGACTGGGTTGTGATGGGAAAGACCACATCCGGGTCGATCTGCGGTGCGATCACTTCGCTGTCGGAAATCACGATCAGCTTGGCCCCGCGGCTGCGAGCATAGCGCAGCGACTGGATGGTCTCGGCGGAGTAGGGCGCGAAGGTGATGGCAATCAGGCAATCCTGCTTGTTCGCGCCGATCAGCTCATCCACGGCGGAGCCCATATGGCGTGGGATTAGCTGAAGTCCGGGCAGGGCCATTCGGCCGACGTAGTGGAAGTAATAGGCCATTGCATAGCTGGAGCGGGTGGCGGTCACATAGCAATGGCGGGCTTCTGTCATGCAGCGCAAGGCGGCCTCGATCCGGTCCTGCGACATCATCCGCAAAGAGCGTGAGACGATATTGATCTCATTCCGTGCCAGCCGGGCCTGGGTCTGTGCCATGCTGTCGCCCTCGTCCAGCTGGGCAATCCAGTCAGCGCCCATCTGGTCTTCGCGCTCGGTCACCAGGGCGTGGCGGAACGGATCGCGGAACGGCTCGAAGCCGTCAAACCCCATTTTCTGCGCCAGCCGCACCAGCGAGTTGGGGCTGACACCGATTTTCTCCGCCGAGACGCGGATTGGGTCCATGCCAAAGTCGCCGGGATTGTCGATGATGTACTTGGCGATCACCTTAAGCCGCGGTGGTAGGCCGCCGATGGCGGCTTTGAGATCGGCTAGGAGACGGGCTTTACGGTTCTTATCCATGCCTCAATAAAAACGAATGTTCTTGAATTGGCAAATTGAAAACACGTGCGGAGAAGGCAATCTGGCGTAAATCTGACCTATAGAGAAAGACAGTCCCATGTCCCTTCCTTCCCACGCCTCGGTCGTTGTCATTGGAGGCGGCATCATGGGGTGCTCAACGCTGTACCACCTGGCCCAGATGGGAGTAAGTGATGCGATCCTCTTGGAGCGCAACAAGCTGACCAGCGGCACTACCTGGCATTCAGCGGCGCAGGTGCGGGCGCTGCGCCATTCGCAGAACCTGACGCGGATGATCCAGTACTCGGTAGACCTCTATTCCCGGCTGGAGCAGGAGACCGGTCAATCGGTGGGTTGGATCCAGAAAGGCAGCCTGTCGATTGCCACCAATCCGGACCGGCTGACCCACATCAAGCGGCAGGAAGCGCTGGCCCAGGCATACGGCGTGCGGGCAGAATCGGTGAGCGCGGGGGAGGCCAAGGAACGCTGGCCGCTAATGAACGCTGACGACGTGATCGGTGCGGTGTGGTCGCCAGATGACGGACGGGTGTCGCCGTCGGATGTCTGCGCGGCACTGGTCAAGGCAGCTAAGGGGCTGGGTGCGAAGATATTCGAGAACACCGGTGTCACCGGCATTCTGACCGAAAACGGCAAGGTTGCGGGCGTTGAGACCACCCAGGGCACCGTGATGTGCGATGCGATTGCGCTTTGCACTGGTTTGTGGTCGCGGGAAGTTGGCGCCATGGCCGGAGCCGAGGTGCCCGCGCTGGCTTGTGAGCATTTCTATCTGCTGACCAAGCCGATTGACGGGATCACAGGTAACACGCCGACGCTCAGCGACCACGACAACCACCTCTATATCCGGGACGACAGCGGCGGGCTGCTAGTGGGCTGCTTTGAGCCTATGGGCAAGCCGATCAAACCCGGTGTTCTGGACGAAAGCTTCGAATTCGGCTTGTTGCCCGAGGATTGGGAGCATTTCGAGCCGATGATGATGAATGCATTGCACCGGCTGCCCGCGCTGGAGACCGCCGAGGTGAAGATGCTGCTGAATGGTCCCGAAAGCTTTACCCCGGATGGCATGTTCATGCTAGGCGAAACCGCTGAAACCAGGGGGCTGTTCCTGGGCTGTGGCATGAACTCAGTGGGTTTGGCCTCGGGCGGCGGCGCGGGCATGAACCTGGCGCATTGTATTGTTCATGGTCACACCGCCTATGATCTGGGCGAAGCGGATGCCAAGCGGTTTGCCCCCATTTACAACAGCCTGGAGCATCTGATGGCGCGCGCGCCGGAGATCCTGGGCTCCCATTACGAAATTGCGTATCCGGGGCGGCAGCTCTCATCGGCCCGGGGTTTGCGCGCCTTGCCGCTGGAAGCTGAGTACAAGGCGGCGGGCGCGCATTTCACCCAAGTCTATGGCTGGGAGCGGCCGCTGTATTTTGGCAAGATGGCCGAGCCGCGGATGACCTTCGGCAAGCCGGACTGGTTTGAAAATGTGAAGGCTGAGGTGATGGCCGCTCATGAGAAGGCCGCGGTTTTCGATGCCTCGCCCTTTGGCAAGATCGAAGTGCAGGGGCCGGATGCGGAGGCGTTTCTGCAGCATACCTGTGCGTCCAACATGGCCAAGGCGCCGGGCCGTGCGATTTATACCGCAGTGCTGAACAGCCGCGGAACTTATGAAAGCGACATCACCGCACACCGGATTGATAAGGATCACTATCGCCTGTTTGTGGGCACTAATGCGATCAAGCGCGACCTTGCCTGGTTCAAGCGCCACTCCGAAGGCTTTGACGTGACCCTGGCCGACAGCACCGAAGACTATGCCGTGCTCGGCCTGATGGGGCCGGAGGCGGCACGGATCATCGCGGAATGCGGCGCGCCGGAGTTGAACGATCTGGGTTATTTCAACGTTGGCCCCGCGCATGTGGGGGGCTGCCGTGTGCGGGCTGTCCGGATGTCCTATGTGGGCGAGGCCGGCTGGGAGCTAACTATGAAGGCGGAGAACGCTGCCAAGGTCTATGCCGCGCTGACTGCTGCCGGGGCGGTGCCCGCCGGGATGTTTGCGCAGACTTCTATGCGGTTGGAGAAAGGCTTTGCCGCGATGGGGCATGAGTTGGACAGCGATACCAGCCCGTTGGAGGCGGGGCTGGACATGCTGGTCTCCAATAAGAAGAGCTTCATTGGCTCCGAGGCGCTGGCAGGGCGGCGTAAGGAAGCCAAGCGCGCATTGATGACGGTGATCATAAAGGACGAGGCCGCAGTGCCATTGGGCCATGAGCCGGTCTATGCAGGCGGCAAGATCGTGGGTCACACGACCACTGCCTGCTTCGGTTACCGGATCGGCAAGCCCATTGCGCTGGCCTATGTGCATCTTGACCACGCTGATGGAGCAGAGGCTGAGGTTGATATCGCCGGCACCCGATACCCAGCACATCTGCAGTTTGACTGTGCCTTTGATCCTAGCGGAAGCCGCATGAAAACTCGGACCGTGGCTCTTTAGCCATGTCTCTCAAGAGCTGGCGAACAATGACAGTGAATTGCAAGAAGTTTGGAATGTGTTTAACGAAGGCTGGTGGATCAAATTGCAGTGCAACCGCAGTTGGGTTCGGCTGCCGTCGGCTTTCCATAGTCCTAGGGTCTGGACTTCGGTAACGGGGGTGCCCCAGTCAAGCTATTTTGGGCAGGCAAATTGATCCGCCAAAGCGGTTTCACCGGTTCTATTCTAGCCCGTCCTGCTTTCTGCCGCGTCTTTCAGCTGAGGTCTTTCGGGTACATGCTTCGGTCCGTGGTCAGTGCGCTGGCTGTCAATATGACGCTGGTTCGATGCAATTCCGATGTGCCAATTGTCAATCGGCATGGAATTTTGACCCCCTGTAGGCATCTAAAATTGACCCCCTGTTTGACGCACGGTTGGCTGGCCCGATGCGGTGTAGCCTCCACTAAGCGAAGCCGTATCGGGCCAGCGTTAGCTCGACTATTCTCGGGTTTTGAAGCGCCAGCTCTCGTTGCTAGTTTCGACGATGTCGCAATGGTGGGTAAGGCGGTCGAGCAGCGCGGTAGTCATCTTGGCGTCGCCGAAGACCGAGGGCCATTCGCCGAGGTCGAGGTTGGTCGTCACGATGATCGATGTGCGCTCGTAGAGGCGGCTGATGAGATGGAACAATAGCTGACCACCGGCTTGTGCGAAGGGAAGATAGCCAAGCTCGTCGAGGATCAGGAAGTCGAGGCGGCACAGCAGATCTGCCGTGCGCCCCTGCCGGTCGGCGCGGGCTTCCGCATCGAGTTTGTTCACCAGGTCCACAACGTTGAAGAAGCGCCCCCGTCTGCTGCGGCGGATGCACGCCCGAGCGATGCTGACGGCCAGGTGAGATTTACCGGTCCCTGTGCCGCCGATCAGCACGACATTGCGTTACTGCGCAAGAAACTCTCCGGTCGCCAGATCACGGACCAGCACCTCGTTGACCGGCGTGCCTTCGAAGCTGAACTCTTCGACCTCCTTCGCCAGGGGCAGCTTGGCAATCGTCATCTGGTATTTGATCGAGCGCGCCTGCTTCTCACTGATCTCGGCGTTGAGCAGATCGCCCCCTCTCGGCAGCATGCTGCGCATGCGCCTGCCGGGCAACGGATGATCTGTTGCGGTTCGTGCTGACGCTTCACCGCCGTGGCGATGGTCTCATCGTAGGCGGCCTTCATGCCGTAGAGCTTCAGCTGGCTCATCGCGTCCAGCACCTGTGATCTTTCCATGGATGGGTCTCCTTAGGCTGTCATAGCGTTTGCAGTCGGCCACGGGCTCGCAGGTCAGTCGCAGCGCGTCGGGCGTATCGATGGTCAGCGGCGGCGGCTCACGATGCCGGGCCAGAATGTTGATGACGAAGGAGGCCGCGGGGGCCCCTTCGTTCAGCGCTTCGGCACAGGCAGCATCCACTGCATCCAGCCCATCGGTGGGGATCATGCTCAGGATCTGGACCATCTGCCGGTCGCCATTGGGCACCTTGCCCAGTTTGCGCTGAATGCGCCTGATCGCTGATGGCAGCTCCCAGTCCTTGAAGGGAGCCCCATTCCTGAGGGCTCTGGGCTTGCCGGTCATTCGCACATAGCGCAGCATTCGGTAGTTTGGGCTCACTGCCGCCATGCGGCGGCACAGCACCGAGAAGCCAGCGCAAGCCTGCCCCAGGCCAGCTGTGATCGGCTCAAGCCAGCCCAAACGCCACATTCGTACCAGGCGCAGTGAATGCTCCGCTGCGAGCGCGAAGTACTTGGGCCATTTTCCCGAAAGCGGCCATCCTGATGGCGGTGCCAGCCCCGGTTGACGCTGCGGACCGCAGCGGTGTCAGCGAAGCGCAGGAAACCGCCGCTGCAAAGTTGCGAACCGTCTTCGCCCTTCGGAACCTGAGGGGAAACCGTCGGTCGAATGCTGGGTTGGCTCTGGTGTTGGCTGAGAGCCCTTTTGCCTCGCAAGCGGTTGCAGCATTTTACTGCTGCTGCATATTCATGCGGGAAAGACGGCCCTTTGCGGACACTCGTCACCATCCAGCCGCCGCATTGCAGCGGTCGCCAGAGCGGCCATTGGCAACTAGGTGCAGCATTTCATCCCAAGCAATGCCTCCGCGGAACATTGCTGCGGTTCGCCACACATGCAGCCTGGCCGCCTCCATAGGACCGCTTTTATGCAAACCGGTATTACCGGGTTACGCGGACAGCGGAGACCTGCTGTTTGTGCATTTCGTAGCCGAGAGCTGTTTGGGGCTCGAAGCGAACTCGCAGCCGGATTTCGAAACTCGCCATGAATATGGCGGAAGCGATGATTCTCATCGGCAATCAAACAGACTGGTATTCCGCAGAACTGGCTTTGATCTATTTTCGTTCGATTATGAAGGAAGATCGATCAAAGTCATTTTTTATGCCGCCGATGGAACTTGCCGAATTATGAGATGTTCCCTTCAAATCGTCTAACGCTGTCAACATGCGGCTATCACGCATCATTAGCCAATGTGATGCGCATTTCGCCGGAAAATTTACTATGGAACGCTCAAATTTGCGCAAAATTCGCGCGGATGAATGGATACTAATACTCAAATGCGCAGACGAAGAGACAACTGAGGAACCGCAGCATGTACGTTTACCAATCCATTGCCCAATCCCTCTTCGATCATGGGCAAGGAACGATTTTCGGACTGATGGGGGATGCGAACCTGTTCATGGTTGATCATTACGTGCGCGAGGGTGGTGGCACCTTCGTGCCCGTGGCTTATGAGGGGAGTGCGGTTCTGATGGCGCTTGCTTACGGCCGGGTGGCAGGCCGGGTCGGTGTGGCCACCGTGACCCATGGGCCGGCGTTGACAAACTGCGTTACTGCGTTGACCGAAGGCGCGCGCGGCCATGTTCCGATGGTGCTTTTGGCAGGTGACACCGCTACGTCAAACCCGCACAATCTGCAGAACATCGATCAGCGCGAGACGGTGAAAGTGACTGGTGCGGGCTTCGAGCAGTTGCGTTCGCCCGAGACTGCCTCGTACGACGTGGCCCATGCGTTCTATCGCGCCCAGGTCGAGAAACGGCCCATTGTGCTGAACATGCCAGCTGATTTCATGTGGCAGGAGGTTGAGCACGCGGTCCATGTCTTCCCAGCATTCAATGCCCCCGCGTATGTCCCTGCGGGCGATGACCTGGACGAGGCGGTGGGCATGATCGCCAGCGCCAAGCGACCGATTATTCTGGCGGGCATCGGCGCCAAGGATTCCGTTCCGCAAATTATTGAGCTTGCCGACCGGCTTGAGGCCCCGCTGACCACCACGCTCAAGGCGAAGGGGATGTTCAGCGGCCACCCCTATAATATCGACATCTTCGGAACGCTTTCCACACCTGCCGCCTACGAGGCGATTGACAAGGCCGATTGCGTGGTAGCTTTCGGCACAAGCCTGCACCATTTCACCACCGACAAGGGCGCGCTGATGAAAGGAAAGCGGGTGGTGCAGATTAACAATACAGTCACCGAGGTCTCCAAGAACTATCACCCCGACGCAGCGCTCGTGGCCGATGCAGGGCTGACCGCCAAAAATATCGTTTGGTGGCTGAACGAGGCCGAAATCCCCGGCAGCGGTTTCACCGCCGAGCTGGATATGGAAGTGCTGACAGCGCATCCCATGGGCAACCCTGACAAAGCAAAGCCCGGATACGTCAATTTTGAATTTGCGCTCGACCTGCTGGAAGAAGCCCTGCCCAAAGATCGCTTCCTCACCACCGATGGCGGACGTTTCATGACCGAGGTCTGGTGCCGTTTATCAGTGCCCAACGCCGAAAGCTTCATAGCGACAACCAATTTCGGTTCAATAGGGCTGGGCTTGCAAGTCGCTATCGGCGCGGGCTTTGCCGTACCCGACCGCCCCGTCGTTTTCTTCACCGGCGATGGCGGGTTCATGATGGGTGGGATCAACGAGTTCAACACTGCTGTCCGAATGAAACAAGACATGATCGTAATCGTGGCGAATGACAGCGCCTATGGCGCCGAGCATATCCAGTTCCTCGACCGCAAGATGGATCCAGGTCTTTCCATGTTCGATTGGCCTTCCTTTGCTGACGTTGCAATCGCTCTTGGCGGTCAGGGGGTACAGGTCAATTCTACAGAAGACCTGGAGACAGCGATCCAGGCCATCGCAGTCCGGGACCGCCCGCTCTTGATCGAGCTGCGCCTTGACCCGAACGATGTGCCGCGAATGAGGCTCTAGCTTTTGGCGCGTCAAGTCCTCGGTTCGTCCACGTTCGGCAATTTCACTCCTTCAGTGTTGCTTGGTGGCTGATGAGGCTATTTTTGAATGCTTTCGGTGAAGACCGCGGTGCTTGCTGATTTCTAATGTGGTATTCGATTGGATCATGGAAATCGACGAGGACAAAGTCGACGATGCGGTTCTAGCGCTGCTTTGGCTGACGCTGCATGAGGAGCGCCGGGCGTGGAAAAGCTTCGACTGGTCTGTGACGGATCGGCTATACCAGAAAGGCCTGATCCACGACCCGGTTAACCGCGCCAAGTCTGTCATACTGACTGATGAGGGCCTGCAGCGCGCGGAGGCCCTGTTTCAGAGGTTATTTACGCGACCGCCTGAGTAGCTTTCGTCTCGCGCCTTTCAGTTCCGTGGGAGGGGATCCGGCGCCTGCGGTGTGCTCGTTCGGGGCACGGCCAGGCGAGGATATCAGACAGCCATGCTTGAGGTTAGCGGACTTAGCAAATTCGCCGTGGATCGTACGGCTTGCCACAACGATTGAGTCCGCGGTCTAGCTTAACGACTGCAACAGCGCGCGCGCCTCGCAGAAATCTTTCGTCTCAAATCCTTCAGTAAACTTACTTAGGATCGCCGAAAGCTTATCAGCGGCTTGGTGGCGCTCTCCCTGCAAATCGAGCAGCTTTGACAGATCCCGAACTGCTCGCAACTCGAGGGCAAGCGCTTCTTGTTGCCCTGCGATTTCGATTGCGCGGTGCAGGTCCGTTTCTGCCAAGGCTCGGGCATTTGCGTCCGCGGCAAGGTTGATTTGAGCGCGGGTTCGGTGCAACTCGGCGGCGGCAGAGATATCTTCGCTTTGTGCCATAGCCTCAAATGCCAGTGTCATTGCATTCGCTGCGGCAGCGTGTTCGCCAACCTTCGCATATGCCTCTGCCGCCAGAGACCGGTGCATCGGATCAAACCGGGCCGACCCGATGCGGCGTGCCTCGTCGAAGCCAGCTTCGATATCCGCGAGACCCGAACCTTTGCCCTGTCGATGCAGTGCCGCCCCCAGATGGATCAAGGCCCACGCATGCCAGAGAGCGAGCGACATCTCCTCCGAAACCCGCAGCGCTTCCCTTGCGGCTTGTTCGGCCGCGTCGTTACGACCAAGCCAGAGATTGACCAGCGTGGCCCCCATGCAGAGAGCGAGACCTGTCGTGTTAGGGTGCTGTATCTCACGTGCCCAGCTCAACGTATTCTCAAGTTCTTCCGACGCCTGATCGGCGAAGCCGAGATGCCAAAGGCACCATGCGCGATAGTTGCCCCCAGCGACACGCGGATCGTGCCCAAACCGGAACTTGAGCTTTTTGTGGGTGTCGGGCTGGTATAGAGCCAGAGATTGTTCTGCCAAAGCCAGACTTTCTCGAAATCGTCCAGCGTGAAACCGTTCCAACGACAAGGCGCGCAGACTGATCAAGCGCGGACCCGTATCTGGCCCAGAATGTGCAACGGTTGAAAAACGCTCGGCCAATTCAGGTGAGCCGCCAACAGCGATGTACCGCGCCGCCCAAAGACCGTAGATTGCCGGTAGCTGTAGAGTGGCATCGCCGGCCTCGTCCGCCAAGTCCATCGCTCGGCTGAATGCGGCCACGGTCGCCTGACCCTGATAGCCATCACTGGCCATCAATGCCTGACCGAGATCCAGCTGGATTGCCTGTTCGCGGCGGCGCCAGCGCGGATCGCTCCCAAGTTCACCGCAAAGTCGGACTGCCGCATTGAAATCGGCAATGGCTTCGCGAAAAGCGGGACGCTTGACGGCCGCGCGCCCAGCTTCTTCCCAAGCATCCAGCGCGTTTTCCCGACGACCCGCGGCTTCCGCGTGTTGTGCGCGAATCTCAGGTTCTGCGCCTCCACGCGAAACCAAGACGTCGTAGAGCAGGTGATGCAGCGCCACCCGGCGACTTCTCAGAAGGCTTTCATAAGCTGCGTCACGCACCAGCGCATGTTTGAAGAGATATGTTGCATCCACGCCGGTTCTACGGCGGAAAACAAGCTCGGCGTCGACAAGCCTGTCGAGTGCTCCCTGCAGCGTTGCGTCGTCCTGCTCGGATAATTCTGCCAGCGTCTGGTAGTCAAATGCGCGGCCGATAACTGCTGCCGTCTGGGCGACTTCTTTCACGCCATGAAGCCTGTCAAGCCGAGCCATCAGCGAGTCATGCAGCGTTGCGGGGACAGCGACGTTATCCAGCGAAATGCCAGCGTCGTTGGTGATTCCTGTCATTCCAAGCATGCCCGTTTCCACGATGGCCTTTGTCAGCTCCTCAACAAACAACGGAACACCATCTGTGCGTGCCGCAATCTCGTCGACCAGATTTTCCGGCAAGCTGCGCCCCTCGATGACGCGTTCGATTATTGATCGCGTAGCCGCACGAGCCAGCCTGTTGAGTGTGAGCCGGGTCATGGTGGGGTGACTAGCCAGGTGTGCCGAAAATGTTGGCCGCGCCGTGACAACGAGCAGGACCCGCAAATCAGCGAGACAATCAAGAGCCAGTTCGATAAGTTCCAGCGTCGTTGGATCTATCCAATGCACATCTTCGACCAACCAAAGCACCGGTTGTTGCTGCGCAAGGCCCCGCAATTGTTCAACCATTGCCGCAAGCGTGCGATTTCGACGCTGCTGCGGCGAAAATGTTAATTCGCCATAACGCTTGCTCCCGTCCAGATTTATCATCTCGGCGAAGAGTTGCGCCGTGTTATAGAGGCTAGCGGCGTTATCGCCACCATATGCTAGAAGCGCTTCCAACCGGTCTAGACGTTGATCAAGACTGTCTTCGGCCTCAAATCCGGCAGCCTGGGTAATCTGTTGAATCGCAGGATGCAGAGCGCTGTCAGCGTGATAGGGCGAGCACTGATACCGTAGAAGTGTGTGCGGTACCTCTTCAATGGACGCGACCAGCGCCTCAGCGATCCGGGACTTGCCAATCCCCGCTTCTCCCGTGACCAGGATCGCCTGACCTTCGCCCGCTTCAACTTGGCGCCAACGCTCTATGAGCAAGGCCAGTTCCTGATCACGCCCGACAATCGGTGACATCTCTCCATGTTGGCGGGCCGCGAACCGGCTGGACAGCGTCCGCTGGCCGAGCACGACAAAGGCCGAAATCGGAGCTGCTATACCTTTGAGCACCTGGGGCGGAAGGGCCTTGAGAACAAAGATGTCACCGATCAATCGACACGTAGCCTCGGCAACAACCACTTGCCCGGCCTCCGCGACGGATTGTAGCCGCGCTGCCAGATTGGGCGTGTCTCCAATCACGACTTCCTCCTGGGCTACTCCCTCGCCGATGAGATCGCCAACAACGACGAGCCCAGTTGCCACGCCGATACGGCAGGCCAATGGTTTTTCATCGCCAATAAGGCGGGAAACAGTTGCAATGATCGATAACGCCGCTCGTACGGCGCGTTCCGACTCATCTTCATGGGCGCGGGGCCAACCGAAGTAGGCGAGTATCCCGTCTCCCATAAACTTGGCGACGTGGCCCTCCACGCGGGCAATCTCACCTGCAACGGCATTCTGATAAGCGCGTATCACAGCGCTCATATCCTCCGGATCAAGTCGCGCGGAAAGCTCGGTGGAGCCCACCAGATCCACGAACATAACCGTAAGCTGTCGGCGTTCGGCGTCTGAGGTGGTAGCCTGTCCCAACTCGGCGTCTGTAGGTCCAGGCGCTAACTGTGTGTCCGCCTTCTTGCCGATGCCATCAATTGCATTGAGCAACTTTCGGCGATGTCCAATCGAAGACACCCCAAGTTCACGCAAATCGTCAGATGTGAGTCTTGAGACAACCTCCAAGTCAATGTCGTTCTCGCGAAACGCGGCCTCATAGCGCGACAGCCCAAGTGCGGCGAGCCAGTTGCCAACATTCCACATGCCAACTTCTCCTGTGTCTTTCCTGACGGAATACCCAGAAGCTTACATGCTGAAGGAAAGGCTGTCTCGGATAGCGTCCGGATCGCGGCAAGCTTAGGCTCCAGGTTTCATACGGCCACCGGAGCGTGCGATTTTAGTTCCCGTCGCGAACCAATAGTTACCCGCCATTGGCGCAGTTAGATCCATTGGCTGAAAATTCCGCTAAGTAGTAAACAAGAAAGCCCATTAAGAAGGTCGGCTTTCGGTTGCGACCGACATGCTGTGGCTGCACGGCAGACAGACTTGGGCAGCGTCGGCTGTGGGCTCAATGCCGCGTTGGACACGAGGAACAGCAGGCATTAATCCGATCAAGTAGGGTGATCGAGGATGCCGGATGAACTGCCTTTAGAGTATTACGTTTCAACGACTGTGAGGCTCCCAAAATGTTGAATACCCTACCAGCTGCCCCTGCTCCTTGCAGCTTCGCAAGGTAACTAGCCACTTCTTTTACGACGTCAATTTGGAAAAGGCTTTCAGCGCTTCATCCATCTTCTTCTTGGTATCCCCAACCTTCTTGTGAAGCGTTCCGAGCTTTGCAGAAATCTTTGCCAATTCGGCTGCAGCTGTTCCCATCTGAGAGACATTCCCGCCTTTCAGGATCGCGTCGTATTTCGATAGATTGTTGTTAGCCTTAGTCAGCTCGGCTTGAGATTTATGGTAGGCTTCCATTGCTGCTTTCATTTTCTTTGCAGCCGCGGCGATTTCCTTTTCTGTAGCCATTTTTCCCCTCCATAACTGTCGTTGTTTGCCATGGTCCTTTACTTAGAGCTGCCCACGAAGTGTGGCCGGGATCATAGTTGACATAATAGCCTAAAACTGGCCGATTTGACCACTCTTCAGCATAAGTTCAACCAAGCAGGAGCGGAACGATACTCTTCGAAGTGTCAGCTATCGAAGGTCCGGTTCGGGCTGGCTTGAGCCGATCACGGTCAGCCTGGGGCAGGCTGGTGCTGGCATCTCGGTGCTGTGCCGCTGCATGGCGGCAGTGAGCCGATTGTGTTGAAAAAGTCGGTGCCCGGTTGGGTGGGGAGCCTGATCTGACAGGTCCGGTTTGATTGTTAGTGCATGACTGGCCTTTGGTCCATCGGGACGATGGTTTCCGGCGCAGGCGGCCGGTATCCCAAGACGCTGTGGGGCCGCTTAGTGTTGTAGTGTTTCCTCCAACTTTCGACTATGATCTGAGCCTCCCTCAGCGAGTAGAAGAGCTCTCGGTTCAGCAGTTCGTCCCGGAGCCGGGCATTGAAGCTTTCGACGTATCCATTCTCCCATGGACTCCCTGGTTCGATGAAGGCTGTTTTTGCACCAACCGCCTCAATCCAGGCATTGATCCCCACCGACGCAAAGCTGTGGCGCAGATCATGCAGGCGGACCGCGTTGAGTTCTACGCTCTGCCGGAGCTTGCGCCAGACCCTGTCACTCCGGTGGTCAGGCATCGGATCTTTGCCCTCGCCGAACACGTAAAGGTTGCTGCGCGGAAAGGAGGCTAGAACCCGTTTTGCAGGGCGCCCGAGCCAGATCGCGCGCGGTCCGGACTTCGCATCGGGCAGAGCACAGCGCAGCCCGTCGATCATGTCCCAGCGGAGGGCAAGCGCTTCTCCCTTGCGGCAGCCGGTGAGGGCGAAAAAGCGGAGGCACCCTGCCTCGCGGGGATGTGTCTCCTCCAGCCGCCGCAGAGCAACGCCCGGCCGGGCCCACTGTGCCTCGGAGAGGTAAGTGGCCGTGAAGCTTGTCTTGCGGCGCCTCAGCCCCTTGCAAGGATTGCTGCCGGGCCGCTGCAGGCCAAGCAATTCCGCGTGGCGCATCATGCCGGACAGAACGGCAAGTGCGCGGTTGCCGCTGGCGGCACTGCCGGGCAGACCATCTTTCCAGGAAACCAAATCTGCCCGTGTCACCTGATTGAGCCGCTTGCTGCCCAGATTGGGGACGATGAGGTGCTCAACGTCGTGTGCATGGGCGCGATGGGTGGCCGGTTTCCAGCTCGGGGCGAGATCCTTGAGGTAACGGCGGCTGAAGGCGGCCACCGTCGGGGCTGCGTCCGGAGCTGCCCCTGCTTCCACGCCGTCGAGCAGCGTGCGGGCCAGCTCGCGGGCCTGGGGCAGGGGGATCGCATCGGCCCGCGCGAGCGTCTGCTTCCGGGTCCTGCCATCGGCACGCCACTGCACGATCCAGGAGCTAGTGGTGCCGCGCTGCCGGAGGCCCAGCTTGGGAACCTCAGTGTCCCAATGAACGGTCTCGGAACTCTGGGAAACGGGTCGGGTACTGGCGCTGTTCAGAGCGGATTTATGCATGGCTGTCTTCCTTCTCTGCTTCAGGAAAAATTCTGCGCAGTTTCCCTGGAAGCGGCCAGGAAAAGCGGGGAAGCAGCATGGTTCAGGAAGGAAAACCGCCGCCGCGGCCCGTTCCGCAGGCGGGAAAGCCAGTCGGTTGAATGGCTTGCCAGGTGCCTTGGAACGCCGGTTTCGGCCCGGAGGCCTCAGATTTGGACCACACCCCACGCAGCAAAGCTGCAATCAGCGCAAGACGCTGATTTGATTGCCAAAATTGTCATTTTGGCAATTGGGGGGTGGCAGCACCTTGTGACGCCATATTTTCAAGGGCCGAAATTGCCTCTGGCCCAGCTGTGGCCCGGCTCTGGCCCAGCGTGGCCCAGGCTGAGGGCCAGCTCTGGCCCGGCAAAATCGGGGGTGTCCGTGCCTTGTTCATCGCTCGATCTCCACCTCTGCCTCGCGCTCCAAGCCGTCGCTGCCCTGCTGCATATCGCGCCGGATCGCATCCTGGAATGCGGCCTCCTGACCGGCAAGGTTTGCGTGCTCTTTTTCCAGGACTAGGCTGGTGTCACGCCGCAACGTCTCCACCGCTTCGGTAGCAAATGCGAGGAGCTGTTGCTGGCTGGTGTCGGACTTCGACATAAGGGAGGCGATGAGCAAACGGATCATCTGCATCTCTTTCATTACTGAAAACCGAAGCGCCGAGAGGAGTGCTCCCTGTTCCTCGATCCGGCTTTCCAGACCCTGCAGATGTTCCGGGCAGAGAGCTTGACCAGCGCTGTCCTTGGCGTCTCTGACGGCCCTTTCCTGAAGGTCCAAAATAGCCTGGTCCAGAGTCTCTTGCCGGTTTTCAGAGCTGCCTTCAATCAGGGCGCTGGCAACCGGGCCAAGCCGGACACGAAGGGTCTGTGGCTGTGTCTCGCTCATCGTTCAATTTCCTTATCTCGCTGCAGGAGGATTTCTGTCTGCTTTTCAACTTCTTTAATTTTCTCGTCGAAGAGACCGGGCAGGGCAGGGGTGTCCGACTCCTTCTCCTTGGCCTTTTTTCCCTTCACCGCCTCAGGCTCCTCCCGTGGTTCCTCTCGGGTTTGTTCCTCCTCCGGTTGCAGGGAGCGTGCGCCTGCGAGGCGGCCATCCAGCCAGGCATCAAGAGCGGTCTGGCGGATGCCGGTCTCCTTCTCGATGGTTTTGGAAAGCCTTTCCGGATCCTCTGTCAGCAGCATTGCTTCATCGCGCGCCCGGCTGATTTCCACGTAGAAACTCTTCTGGGTTGCGAGCCGTTCGGTGGAGCGCATAGCCACGATCACCCGGTCCACGGACTCCCCCTGAACCGCGTGCGCGGTGGCGGCGTAGTCGTGTTCCAGCCCGCGGGCTGCGAGGCTGTCAGCGGGAATGGCGATCCGCGATCCTTCCAGCGTCTCGGCCTCGATTACTCCCCCTTTGGTTGATTTAATTTCTGCCCGCAAACCGTTCTTGATGCCGTTTTCCGGGTCTGTGATCCGGAACCGCACCTGGTCGCCTTCAGCCATGCCACGGGCCTCGCGCTCATAGGCCACGAGTGCCTTTCCAAGCTCCCGCTGATTGAATTTCGCAGCCAGGGGCAGGGTGGTCCGTGCACCGGTTTCCTCATGCTCAACGGTCAGCTTATTGCCCCTGTGATCGGCTTCCCGGACCACATAGAGACCGTTCTTTTTCAGGCCGTATTCCTTGCTTGTCGCCACGGACATGACGACATCGCCGGGGGCGTAGCTGCGGGCGTCGGCAAGCATTGCCTCGGTGAGCTGGCGGTTCAGCAGGCCGTTCACCTTGACCTCATCGGAGGCAATGCGGCCTTCCTGCCGGAGGCCTTCGCGAACTGCCTCATTGATTTCCGCACGGGCCGCGTTGGTGAGGGTGAGGATCCGGGTGCCCTGCCGCTCGGCCGGGGTGAGAGCGAGGAACCTTTCTGCAGCTTCCTGGCGGGGATCATCGACCTTCAGCACATTGTCCTCCAGCCGACCAAAGGCCGATGTGATTTCTCCCCGGATCGAGTGGTAGACCGCTGCCTTCAGATCATCGTTCCGCTGGCGGCGGATCTCATCCATGACCGCGGTGCGCATGCCTGCTTTCTGCATCTGTGCGAAGGGCTGACCGGCGGCAACCGCATCAAGCTGCTGGACATCCCCTACAAAGACGACACGCGGGGCGCCGGTGCGCTCCGCGTAGTCCATGAAGCTGCGCATGTCCTGGGCGGACACCATCGAGGCTTCATCGACCACAAGGATGGTCCTGCTGTTGTCCACGTCCTGCGGGTGGTGGTGCTCGGCCGTGACCACCTTTGCCAAGGTCTCGGCGCTCCCCAGAACCTTGGTCAGCTCATTCACCGCCTGGTGGCTCGGAGCATAACCATTGACCTCATACCCGTTCTGACCAGCATAGTGTGTTATGCGGGTCAGGGCTTCCTTTGTGCTTTCCAACATGAAGGTCTTACCGGTACCTGCATAGCCTTGGATTCCGACGTAGCGGCCTTTACCGGTCAGGGAGGTTTCGATGGAGGCGCGCTGGCCGTCGGTCAAGGAACGGACAACGCTCAGTCTTCGGGCCAAAAGGCTGTCTCCGGTGCGCCCTTGTTCTGATAGGAGTTCGAGGCCGCCGGTCTTCTCCGCCTTCCGCCAAGTGGCCAGAATAGAGCGTTCCAGATCTACAGATGCCTTGTCGGTCAAAATCTGACCGCCCTCACCGCTTTCAAACAGCCGGCCTGCCTTGATCTGCCGGTTGATTTCCGCATCTACCGCCTTGAAGTCAGAGCGGCAAGCGAAGTGCATAGCCGCCACCGTGAGATCTGCTCTGCTGTAGGCGGATTCCCGTTCGCTGATGTGCTCTACGGCGCGGTTTACGGCCTGCCTGGGGTCAGTCTCCACGCGTGCCACGGCTGCAGCACTGGACAGCAAGGCCTTGGCCTTCTCGAACACCCCCGACGGCTGGCCGGGTTCTGCGAGGGGGTCGATCGGGCGCTGCTGATCGAGTGGCACCACAGGCTGCGGGGCGGCGTGACCCATCCTGCCAAGGTCCAGCTGATCCCGGCCAAGACCGGCTGCGAGTGCGTCCGCACGCCAGGTTTCCCTTAGCGCATCCCGGTCCAGATTTTTATGTTTGGCTGCCCGGGTGGCTAATGCCGCTTTGCTCGCTGTTTCCGGCGAAACATTCATTCCCTTATTGTCGATTGCATTCAGAATTTCTTGCCGCCGCTTTGAAAAGGCTTCGGTCACCTCCTGAGAAATTCCGGAGATATTCACCTCCCCGTATTTTCCCCGCTCTGTGGCAATGCCAAGGTCCGCCATTCTGTTTTCAAAGTCGGAGCGGTAGATTTCCGTGATCAGTTTTTGATTTTTGTATATGGCTTCATTCCGGATAGCAGAGTATCCGTCGTTTTCATTTTTCACCATGTTTGCAATGACGGCATGGCTGTGCAAATTCGGATCCAGAGCACGGGACGTATCGTGCCGGTAAATTCCGGCAATGATGCCTTCCCCGTTCTTCGTGACAATTTCTCCTTCCTGCTGGAAGCGCGTTTTAATGAACCGTTCTTCCACCACCGTCATAGCCGCACGGACCGCGGCATCATGGGCGTCTATGATGCGCGTGTCGCCGATCACCAGAGCGGCAACTGAGGCCGATTTGGACGCGGAAAAGGTGAGGTCGAGGCCGGGCCGGTGCTGCCGTTCGCCCTCCACGTAGCGGCCCATCAGCTTTCCGTCCGGTGCTTCACCATCGAGCAGTTGCGCAAAGTGCCTGTCATCGGCATAGCCGGTCAGGCCGTTCTCCTCCGCGGCCTTGCCGAACCAGGCGGCTGCCCTTTCGCCTTCCTCGGTTCCCGCTTTGTAATAACCTTCCTGCTTGTAGTAGCCGCTTGCGGCCGCTCCGGCCGAGACGTTTGAAATCGACATCATGTCAGGACTCCTCCGCGAAGGCAGTTTCAAGGTGCAGAAAGGCTGTTGCGGCATCACCATCAGGTTCCGCTTGAGGGCGATCCGGCCGTTTCGGTGTTCTCCTGTCAGGCTGGATCTGACCAACTGTAGGATGGGCGGGAACAGAGAGGGGCAGGGCCGGACTGACGGTTTCGGCCGCCGCGTCTCCGTCCGCAGGCTTTTCAGTAACTTGAGCCGGATCCTCTGGCGCAGGCTCTTTCGCTGGCGCGGTGGCTGCAGTCTCCTGGTCAGCTTGTGCCGGCGTGGTGCCGGGGTAGGGGAGTGCAGCAGTTTCGCGGGCCTTGGCAGTGCCGTTGCCTGCGAAGCCCGCATAAGGGTCAGGCGGAGCGATCTCTTTCACATCGAGGCCACGCACCCGGGCCGTGGCGAAATGCTGCCAGTACCAGTCCCGTTCCGAGATCTTGGCGGGATCCTCAATTCCCGCCGCGCGTTCAGGACGTACACGGTCCAGGAACCGGCTGAACTCAACCTTCTGATCTTCAGGCTTCAAGGCGGCGAAACCCTCTTGCGCGGCCTCACCCTCTTCAATCTCGACATTTAACGCGGCAACCTGCATTCCGCCGGAATCAAAGCCGTTGCCCTTATAGGGGATGAACTTT
>NZ_JCATZN010000009.1:0-104446 GCF_059694505.1 Leisingera sp. ANG49 | reverse complement strand
TGATCGCGGCAAACCGCATGGCGGGACGTGTCACGGCCGCGCAGATCGCCTCTGCATCAACCGCATCCGGTTTGCCGCGCTTCATGCAGGGTTTCACATAATTGGCCGGGATCAGACGAACATCATGCCCGAGGGCAGAAAGCTGGCGCGCCCGGTAACGGCTGGAGCCGCAGGCTTCCATGCCCGCAAGGAAGGCTGGCAGATCTTCAAAGAAGGCCGGAAGCTCCGCGCGTCTGATCCTGCGCTTGAAAACCGCCTCTCCATTCTCGGCAATCCCGTGGACCTGAAAAGACGTTCTTAGTCAGATCGATGCCGGCTGTTGCAACCTGCATTGGGTGGCTCCTTTCCTCGCGGTGATAGACAACTGCATTGCGACGCCGGTTGGACCAGCAGCCATCCACCCCATCGGCTTCCCCGCTTGGTGATCAGCCACAACGCATCTGCAGAGAAAGTCTGCAGTCCGCCCTTTCTACTGGGGCGCACGATCGGCCCGAAGGAGACTTCCAGCAGGCACCGTGGATGCTGCGGTGCAGCCCGTCACCCCTGAAATTCGAGGATGGTGCAGCATTTCAGGAAATTGAATGACCGGAACGCGGGGCCGCTCTGCCGGTCGCCTCCCGCAGCGTTTCTCTGAGGATCAGCCCAGAGATGAGGGCGTTCTTTGCAGAATGCAAAAAACCTGCGAGTGTTGAGACCGGGAGGACTTTCGATTTGGCTTCAGATTCACGGCACATTGACCGTGTGGTGGAAATCGCGAGCCATCCAGGTGCCGCCGCACGGTCGCGCCTGGCGGCGTCGTGGCGGCGGTC
The DNA here is from genome assembly GCF_059694505.1 of Leisingera sp. ANG49. NCBI lineage: Bacteria > Pseudomonadati > Pseudomonadota > Alphaproteobacteria > Rhodobacterales > Roseobacteraceae > Leisingera > Leisingera sp. ANG49. The sequence goes on along the minus strand of NZ_JCATZN010000009.1, from coordinate 103,637 downwards.
GCTCGACCATCACGGGCTGGATCCCGGGCAAAAGAGGGGCGTTCAGCGTATCACCAGGCAGGCATTGGCGGAACGGCGCGGACAATCCGAAGCGATGATGCTTGCAGCCTCCCCGAAACTCGACGCGCTGTTCCAGCTGGTTGGCAGTTCCGGCTGCGGGGTGCTGCTGACCGATGCAGAGGGCGTTGTACTGGACCTGCGGACGGCCCCAAGCGATGTTTCCACCTTTGAGGACTGGGTGCTGGCGCCGGGATCGGACTGGTCGGAAGCCTCGGAAGGCACCAACGGCATCGGCACCTGCATCGCCGAGGGCCGCCGGGTGATCATTCACCGCAATGAGCATTTCCACGCCCGCAACACCGGTATGAGCTGCATGGACGCGCCGATCTTCGGCCCCCAAGGCGAGCTGATCGGCGCCCTCGACGTCTCCTCCGCCCGCGCCGATCAGACCGAGGTGTTTAACCAGCTCATCGCCGCGATGGTGGCCCAGACCGCCCGGCAGATCGAGACGGACAACTTCCGCGCCGCCTTTCCGGGTGCGCGGATCATCGTAGCCAACACCGATGACAGCGAGGCACCCATGCTGCTGGCGGTGGATCAGGACGAACTTGTTCTCGGGGCCACCCGCTGTGCCCGCAAGGCGTTTGGACTGAACCACGCAGGCCCTATCACATCGCTTCCTGCATCGGATCTCTTCGGGCGGGAAGACGGCCCGACCGGCTTCGAAAAGGCGGAGCGGGCAGCGGTGAACCGGGCGCTCTCGCGGGCAAACGGCAACGTCTCCGAGGCCGCGCGCAACCTCGGGATCGGGCGGGCAACCCTGTACCGGCGCATGAAGCGGCTCGGGATCGGCGGAAACCAGACCTGACCTGTCTCACTTCTGAGACAGGTTGCGGCAAGGGACTGGTCCGGCTCGGCTGACAGCGCGAAAACACGCCAGCATCTTCTCTGGCATTCCCGGCGGAGGACCGGGACCAGAGGAGGATACCATGAACGAACAGACCCAGATCACGGGCGAGCACGTCTCTCCGTTCAAGACCCGCTACGACAATTTCATCGGCGGCAAATTCACGGCTCCGGTCAAGGGGCAGTATTTCGACAACATCACCCCGATCACCGGCGCCAGGGTCTGCGAGGTGGCCCGCTCCACCGCTGAGGACGTGGAGCTGGCACTGGAGGCGGCCCACGCCGCCAAGGACGCCTGGGCCAGGACCTCTGCCGCCGAGCGCTCCAACCTGCTGCTGCAGATCGCTGACCGGATCGAGGAGAATCTGGAGCTGATCGCCACGGCGGAAACTTGGGACAACGGCAAGCCGATCCGGGAAACCACCGCCGCGGACATTCCGCTGTCGGTTGACCACTTCCGCTATTTCGCCGGCGTGCTGCGCGGCCAGGAAGGCTCGGTGTCCGAGATCGACCATGACACGGTCGCCTATCACTTTCACGAACCGCTTGGCGTTGTCGGCCAGATCATCCCCTGGAACTTTTCAGTTCTGATGGCAGCCTGGAAGCTGGCTCCCGCGCTGGCTGCGGGCAACTGCATCGTGCTGAAACCCGCCGAACAGACCCCGGCTGCAATCATGGTACTGGTTGAGGTCATCGCCGATCTGCTGCCCGCAGGTGTGCTCAACATCGTCAATGGCATGGGGCCGGAAGTGGGCGGACCGCTCGCCAAGTCGCCGCGCATCGCCAAGATCGCCTTTACAGGCTCGACTGAAACCGGCCGCATCATCATGCAAGCCGCGACCGAAAACCTGATCCCGGTGACGTTGGAACTGGGCGGCAAGTCCCCCAATATCTTTTTCTCTGACGTGATGGCCCAAGACGACGCCTTCCTCGACAAGGCGGTCGAAGGCTTCGTCCTCTTTGCCTTCAATCAGGGTGAAGTCTGCACATGCCCGTCCCGCGCGCTGATCCAGGAAGACATTTACGAGGAGTTCATCGAACGCTGCATCGCGCGGGTGAAGGCCATCAAACAGGGCGATCCGCGCGACATGGCGACTATGGTAGGTGCCCAGGCCAGCCAGGAGCAGCAGGACAAGATCCTGTCCTACCTGACCATAGGCGTCGAGGAAGGCGCCGAGGTGCTGACCGGCGGCGGAGCCGCGCGCTTCAACGGCGACCTGTCCGACGGGTTTTACGTGCAGCCGACCATTCTGAAGGGCCACAACAAGATGCGGGTCTTCCAGGAGGAAATCTTCGGTCCGGTGGTATCTGTCACCACCTTCAAGGACGAGGAGGAAGCACTCGCCATTGCCAAAGACACGATGTACAGTCTCGGCGCCGGCGTCTGGACCCGCGACGGCACCCGCGCCTATCGCTTTGGCCGCAATATCGAAGCAGGGCGTGTCTGGGTGAATAACTACCATGCCTATCCGGCACACGCAGCTTTCGGTGGCTACAAGCAGTCCGGGATCGGGCGTGAAACCCACAAAATGATGCTGGACCACTACCAGCAAACCAAGAACATGCTGGTCAGCTACAACCCCAACAAACTGGGTTTTTTCTGACCCCGGCCTTCTTAGAAACATTGCGAAGGTGAGCTGTTCACCTCAGAAGCAAGGTGGAGCCGGGAAACCGGCCCCATCACTTTTTTCCAAGGCACACCCGCCGTGAAGGAGGTCGCGGCAGCTCAACCGGCATTTCCTTCTAGATAGTCCACAAGCCGCTTGGCATCCGGGCGCAGGTGCCGTGCATCCGAATATGTCAGGAAATACGCGTGCTGGCTGGACTGCGCCACGGGGGCAAGCTGCAGCAATTGCCCGCTGGCCAGCTCAGCCGACAGAATATGCGGGCTGGCCAACGCAATACCATCACCGTCCAGGGCCGCGCCGATGGACCGGGCGTAGGTCCCGCATAGGGTTTGCGGCCAATCCTTCACTTCGCGGGCGTTGCCCCAATTGTCCCAGTTGGTCCAATCCGGCGTTACCTTCGGGAAATTCAACAAAGGCGGGCGTTTGTCAGACGCGATGAGCATGAGCAATTGCCCGGAGCTAATATCCGCCTGATCCGCCAGCCGGGGAGAGATCACCGGCACCAAGATGTCGGGCAGCAGCGGGATTGCCACCCGGCCCCGCCATTCCCCGGATCCATGCAGAATGGCGATGTCATTCGCATCATCTAGTAGGGCAGCGGGCAGATCGGAGGAAACCAGCTCGACCGGGCAGGCCTGATCGGACAGGCCAAAGCCTTTCAGCCGCTGCGAAAGCCAGAATAGCGACACCGCGCTGTTAGCGGCGATGCGCACCGGGGCATCGGGACGTGAGGCAACGCTGGCCAAGGCTGCCTCGGTAAAGTCGAGCAGGATAGCGCTCTGCTCAGCCAGCTTGCGGCCTTCGTCAGTCAGCTCAATTACCCGGCCCGAACGCGAAAACAAGGCGACACCCAGGTGATCTTCGAGCTGCCGGATGCGCTTGCTGACTGCAGTCTGGGTGACCAGCAACTCCTCCGCCGCAGCGGAAAAGCTGTGATGACGCGCCGCAGCTTCGAAAAAGATGAGGCCATCGAGGGGAGGCAGGGATTTGCGATATCTTTTCATGACCAAAAGTTGGGAAAATTCACGATTACTAGGAATTTTACATAGGAGAGCATGAGTTTCTATTCTGAACCAGACAATCGGCCAATGGAGACTCTCATGGCAAATTTTGACTGGCACGCTGAACGCAGCGACCTATCGGGCATTGCCCTTTTGGACCGTTCCCCGGAAAGCGAAGGCATCGATCTGAAGGCGGTGCGTCTCTACCGTCTGGGCAGGGTGCGCGCCGAGATGGCCAAACGCGGCATCGGCGCGGTGATCCTGTCGGACCCGATCAACATCCGCTATGCCACCGGCACCCGCAATATGCAGATTTTCTCGATGCGCAATGCGCCATCGCGCTATCTGCTGCTGACCGCGGACCGCTCGATCCTGTTCGAATTCACCGGCTGCCTGCACCTGGCCGATGGCTACGAGACCGTCGACGAGGTGCGCCCTGCCAAAACCGCGAGCTTCGTGGCCGCTGGGCCACATATCGCGGAACGCGAGCGGGAGTGGGCACGCGAGATTGGCGATCTGATTGCCAGCCTGACCGGCAACAGCACAACAGTCGGAATGGAGCGGATGAACGCCGGCGCAGCGATCGCCATGCAGGAGGCAGGGTTCAAGATCGTTGATGCTCAGGAGCCTGTCGAAATGGCCCGCGCCATCAAGTCAGAGGAGGAGATGAAATGCGTCCGGGCCTCCTTGCGTGCAACCGAGGTTGGCGTCGGCAAACTGCGTGATGCCCTGCGCCCCGGCATGACCGAGAATGGGCTGTGGTCGGTACTGCATAAGTCGGTGATCGAACAGAACGGCGACTATTGCGAAACCCGTCTGCTGTCAGCGGGCGAGCGTACAAACCCCTGGTTCCAGGAAACCGCGCATCACCTGATCGGCGCGAACGAACTGGTGGCGCTGGACACCGATGTGGTGGGCTGCCACGGCTATTACAGCGATTTTTCCCGCACTTTCCATGCAGGCCCGGACAAACCCACCGGCCTGCAAAAGAACCTGTATCAGACCGCGCTGGAGCAGGTGTACCACAACATGGGCATCCTGAAGGCGGGAATGACCTTCCGCGACTACGCCGATCAGGCCTGGAACATCCCGGACAAATACTATGCCAACCGCTACTACCTATCCTCGCACGGCTGCGGGATGACCGGGGAATTTCCCTATCTCTACCATCGCGGCGACTTCCCGGATGCGGGCTATGACGGGGTGATCGAGGCGGGCATGACCATCTGCGTCGAAAGCTATATCGGCGAGGAAGGCGGCCACGAAGGCGTCAAACTGGAGCAGCAGGTTCTTGTGACTGAGACCGGCATCGAACTTCTGTCGGAGTTCCCGTTTGAAGAAACCCTGATGGACACATGCTTCCAGCCTGCCTTTCCCCTGCCGCGGCTCTGAGGTCATGCTGCCCGGAGTGAAGGGATCTATGCCCGCGGTTGGTTCCTGGCCGATAGAAGGGCCGCAACCGCGGCCCACGCCCGCTGATCCCGCGTCCGCGCCTCGCTGCCGCAGATGCAATCGGCGGCCAGCCATGCAAGCATGACCTGAGCCTTCTAAGCATCCGCTTGTTCCGATACCGTTGCGGCCGCCAATACGGTACCCCATAGCGCAAGCAGGAGCACGCCAAACCAAGTGATCAGATGGTTGTATGAGGGTCAAGTGATGGTCGTATTTTTCAATTAATTGGCTGAGAAACCAGCACAATTCACTTCTTTGATGTCATGCCCTGCGTATTCAGGGCATGAAAAGGTTGACGGCAGGCCTTTTGTCAACGGTCGCGATTTTCGCAGGCTCATTTGGATGACAGAAACATGATTGGCAGCATCGGTGCTTATTGGCCCCCGAAGCGCCCCGGATACCCGTGTGTCCTAAACCCTTACGAGTTCCCGGTCCTTCAAGTGATACTCTTTAGGGGCAACCTGTGCGCGGAACTCCGGGTCGTGGCTGACCAGCAGGATCGCCTGATCCAACCCCTTCAGGATTTCTGTCAGCCGCGCGTAGTTGCTTGGGTCCAGCGCGTTGGTCGGCTCATCAAGAATGAGCACCTCCGGCTCCATGGCCAGCACCGTGGCCAGTGTCACCAGCCGTTTCTCGCCACCCGACAGCTTGTGAGTGACCCGGTCGCGCAGGTGCATCAGCCCCAGGCGGGACAGCACAGCGTCAACAATGGCCAGGGCCTCCTGCTTGGACTTGCCCAGGTTCAGCGGGCCGAAGGCCACATCCTCGGCCACTGTCGGGCAGAAAAGCTGGTCATCGGCGTCCTGAAAGACAAAACCTACGCGGCGGCGCATCTCATGAAAATCCGCTTCGCTGCTGCAAGGTTTTCCAAAAGCCGCGATGGTACCGCTGGCCGGGGCAATCAGCCCCATGATGATTTTCAGGAGCGTCGATTTCCCGGCTCCGTTCGGTCCGACGATCGACAGCCGCTCCCCCGCGTTTAGCTGCATCGACACGCCCTCCAGAACCGGGTCCAGCCCCGGATAGGCAAAGTGGATGTTGTTCAGATCAAGAAGCAGCATAGTTGGCCTCGGCCCAGATCAGGGCAGCAAGAGCGGCGGTAAGAGCCGCGGCAAACAGCAGGTCAGCCCTGCCCAGGCGGAAGTCTTCCAGCAGGATGATGCGGCCGGAGAACCCCCGGCACTTCATCGCTGCCAGAATGCGTTCCGACCGTTCGATGGCGCGCACCAGCATCATACCCACCAGATAGCCGTAGCTGCGGTAGGTGTGCCAGTTTGTTCCGGGGCGGAAACCGCGCAGCTTCATCGACGTGCGCAGACGCTGGTACTCCTCGCGCAGGACGTCGATGTAGCGGATGGTGAACATCATCAGATGCACCAGTCGTTCCGGCGTCTTGAGTGCAAACAGCGCATGCCCCATCGTCACGGGTTCCATGGACCCGACCAGCGTCATGACTGCCAGGATGACGGCATTTGCAGTCAGGGCAATCTCGGCCGCGCGCCGCAGGCCTTCCCAGCTTGCCTCCAGCCCCCAAACGGAAAAGACCGGCGTGCCGGGTATGGTGAACGGCAGCAGCACCAGCATGAAGATGATGAAACTGTCCATCATCGCCATCCGTTTCAGCGTTTTCCGGGGCGGCAGGCCGGAGTAGGCCAGCAGCCACATCGACAGGCCAAGCGCGGCCGACAGCACCCAAAGATTGCTGAGGGAGACCACCACCACGGCATAGACCACGGTCAGCACGATGCGCATCCGAGGATCAAGCGTGGTAACTTTGGCCCGGAAGGCGCCTAAGCCGCTCAGCGGTTTTTCGTCGCCAGTCAGAACATAGGTCATACGCTGCTGCCGATCTTGCGCCGTGCGGCGATGTAGAAGCCCAGCCCGAACAGGCCAAAGATATAGCCGATGCCGCCAAGCACGGACTGAAAATTCGACTTGTTCTTGAATGCGGTCAGCTCCTGCCGGAGCGGGCGCAATTCGTTGCGCATCATGGTGGCAAGCTCAGCGCGGGCTTGGTCGGACAGGCCTGCAGCCGTGGCAGCCGACGGGATTGCAGCGGTGCCGGCCGCTGCAGGCGCCACTGCGCTCGGGCTTTGCCCCATGATCTGTGCGACCTCTGAGGCGTCCATGATTGCCTCGGCGACATGGCCGGCGCCAAGGTCGCCGCGAAAGATATGCGTCACTGGTTCAGACGGGGTGAACAGAAAGAACCCGTCGGTGTCTGTCCTGGTTTCGCCCAGTTTGCCGCCAGCTTGGTCAAAAACCTCGATCAGCAAGTCCGGTGCCATTTCACCATTGGAAAAGCCAACCTCGCCCTCAATGTCCGATCCCGAGGGAAACACAGAGGAAATCACATTGTGCGCCAATGCCGGCAGCGGCGCCAGCAAGGCGAGGATCAAAACGCAGGAGCGGATCATGCCAAGCTTCCTTTCGTGTCAACAAACAGCTCGGGCTTGACCCGCCGGGCCAGGAAAATGGCGGCGCCGGTCAGCAGCGCTTCGATGACCATCACCGGGATGTGGGAGAAAAACACAAGCTTGGCTGCCAGGATGAATTCATCGCCTGACAGCATCAGCGAAACCGCGACAGCGAGGGTCGTGGCAGCAATCGCTGCGCCGCCGCCGATGCCGCCCCAGATCGCTCCTTGCAGGGGAGAGCCACGCGCCACCAGCGGCCGGAACATCAGCCCAACGAGAACTGCAGGCAATGCGATATTGACGGCGTTAACACCCAGGACAGTCAGTCCGCCAAAGCCAAAGAACACCGCTTGCAGCAGCAGGCCGACAAACAGGGCCGGAAACGCGGCCCAGCCCAAGACAAGCCCCGCCAGCCCGTTCAGGATCAGGTGAACCGAACTGGGGCCGATCGGGACATGGATCAGCGAGGCCACAAAAAAACTGGCCGACAGAACCCCCGCCGCCGGAATTCGCTCCAGCGGCAGGCTGCGCAGACCCATGGCAATACCGCCGACGGCGGCAACCGCGCCGCCGATCACAACCGGGTTCGACAGTGCGCCGTCTACGATATGCATCGGTCTACTTTCACTTCAGCTCTTCAGCGCGGATCCACAGCACAGCATCCTGGCTGAGTTCCTTGCCTTCGTGCTCGGTCGCCGGACCGGAACCCAAGGCCGCAAAGCCCCAGTAGCCTGCCTTCGGAATGCCGAAGGAGAACACGCCGTTCTGGTCGGCGATGGCAACAATCGCGCCGCCCGGCATTTCACCCACGGAGGGGCTGGTGGTGGAGAATTTCTCCAGGTCCGGTTCAGCCGCCATGAATTCGACTTCGATTTCAGCACCGGGAACCGGCTTGCCGTCTGCCAGAACCTGGCCGGAGAAGGTGGAGCCGACGATCACGTTGTAGGGCTTGTTCAGCGGCAGGATCTCGGTGGCCAGGCCAACCGGCTGGTCCCAGTCGGTGGGCAGCGTGTTGCGGTTCAGCACGACCTTGGAAATCTGCTGGATGTAAATGTCTTCGCTTTCCTCGTAATAGGGCGAGGGCACGGTCACCACGACATAGTCGCCGGAGCGTTTCACCGGTACGGACGCCTTGTAGGCCGAAGCTTCGTTCTCAGCGCCCTTGAAGGTGGCGGGCTCCAGGCGGTCCGACAGGTCGGTTTTTTCGCCCTTGTGGATCATGAAGAATTCTTCCGGCGTGCCCATGTCCATGGCGTGGCCATTGGCCATCGGATGCCAGAAGACCAGGCCCATCGGCACGTCACCGGGCTTCTCGATCAGCGCGCTTTCGGTGTAGTTCAGCTGGAAATGCGCCGACGCGGCGGCCGGCAGGGAAACGGCCAGGGCTGCGGCCAGATAGTTCAGTTTCATTTCGTCCTCATTCGACGACGCAGGCACACCTGCAATCAGGAATGAACAACGGGGAGTAGCGGCACGGAAACGCCTGAACGGCACACGCGCCAGACGCGCACCCCGGCGTCCGGTGGAAAAGGGCAGAACCCCCGCAAGCGGAGCTTCAGTCCTCGCGTCCGGCAGGTCTCCTGACTCGCGGGTCCTGGTTCGGCTGGCCTTCCCGGGGATGTTCCCAGTGGCGTTCTCAGCGTCACTCACCGCTCACAGTTGCGGGGGCAGTCACGGATTTGGTCCCTTTTGGGTACGCCGCACCGTGTTCCCTATTTCTTCCGCTGCGCATTGAAACACTCGCGGAACCGGTCACCTTGGCTGAATGGCAAAACGGAATTTCCGAGTCAAGAGAATCGTATTCAGGACATCAGCGGGTTTGGCGTGGAAGATTTTGGCTGCGGCTGCGCTGCGCTGATCAACAGACGGGCATGTTTCGATCAAAGGACCAAGCAATGGCCGCTGCCTTTCGCAACTTGTTGAGTGCTTTATCAATCGTCATCACACAAAACATGGCAAAGCGGCTTTGGCGGTATGGATGCCAGCCCTGGACCATTTCTACACAGGTGGCGAATTCTCCCGCTTGACAGAATAAGTTCAGTTTGCCTAAGTCGCGGCCATTCTGGTCCGGCTGGGAGACCACCCGGTTAAAAGGGAACACGGTGAGGTGTAGCCAACAGGCGCCGAATCCGTGACTGCCCCCGCAACTGTGAGCGGAGAGCAATGCTGCGATATGCCACTGCCCTAAGGGGCGGGAAGGCGCAGCAAAGCCTCGACCCGCGAGTCAGGAGACCTGCCAGGATGATCACCCTGTCCGGGTGCGGGGCGCGCCAAGGACAACGGACTTCCGTAGTGGTGGCAGTTTTCACCGTCTGCGGGGGCAATGCCTTCCAAAGACCAAAATTTTGAACATGCTGCCCGGCATGGGCAGCCGCTTGGCCTGTGCTTGCTGCGCGGGCCGGGAGGAATGGAATATGCGCAAGGCAAGCCTGTCCCTGGCCGCGGCCCTGGCCGCCGCCCCTGTAATCGCAACCGCCCAGGATGACGAGGTCACCGATCTGGGGGAGATCATCGTCTCCGGCGGCTTTACGCCGGTCGAGGCCCAGAAGTACGGCCGCTCCGTCTCGGTCCTGACCAGCGAGGAGATCGAAGATCGCGGCATCACCACCGTCCAGGACGCGCTGCGTTCGGTGCCCGGCCTGATGGTGAGCGGCTCCGGCGACAGCTTCACCCAAGTCCGCATTCGCGGCGGCGAAGCCAATCACACGCTGATCCTGATTGATGGCGTTGAGGCCGCCGCCGGAGATAGCGAGTACATTCTGTCCGGCCTGGACACGGCCAATATCGAGCGAATCGAAGTCCTGCGCGGCCCGCAATCGGTGTTCTACGGCTCCAACGCTTCGGCCGGTGTGATCAACATCATCACCAAGTCCGGCGGCATCGGCACGGATTACGGCGGCAGCGCGGAAGCGGGGTCCGACGGCTACCGGGCCTCGGCACGGGTTTCGTCGCGGACCGAGCGCGGCGGCATCGCCTTCAGCTTCGCCCATGACAATGACGACGGCTATGACACCTCGGGCGATGGCGGCGAAGAGGACGGCATCCGCCGCAATACACTGCAATTGAAAGGCGACTACCTGGTCACCGACCGGCTGAAACTTGGCTTCAACTTCCGCACGTCGGATGAACGCTATGACAGCGACCGCACCTCCTTCACCGCAACGGATGCGGCCAGCTATGTCGTTGATGATCCGACGCAATTCAGTGACCGGGATGAGCAACTGGCTCAGGTCTTTGCTGAACTGGACACATTGGGCGGCCGCCTGAAACACCGCCTGTCAATCGAACGCACTGACTTTGACCGGTCCTTCAATGGCGGCACCCCGACCGAGACCAAGACAGAAGCAGCAAAGTACCTGCTGAGCTTCGGCCTGGACGGGCAATTGGCGGATCAAGCAGGCCACCTTCTGAACGCGATGCTGGAATGGGAAGAGGACTCCAGCAGCTCCAACCCGGCCTTTGCGCGCGAAACCAATTCGATTGCCCTGGAATACCGTGGCAGCTTTGCCAACGGCCTGGACCTGCAGCTCGGGGTGCGCCACGACAACAACAGCGTTTTCGAAGACGTCACCAGCTGGACCGCCAGTGTCTCCTATACTTTTTCTGGCAGCGGGGTGCGCCTGCACAGCTCGGCTGGAACCGGTATCGTGAATCCCTCTTACTTTGAGCTGTTTGCCAACAGCACATTCGGCTCCACCACCTACCTCGGCAATCCGAACTTGCAGCCGGAGGAAAACCGCAGCTTCGATTTCGGGGTTGAGGTGCCGTTCCTGCAAGGGCGCGGCCTGGTTGATGTGACCTATTTCGACGAGACGCTGACAGGCGAGATCGAGAGCTACATGGTGAACGCAACCACGTTCTCCTACCGCAACCAAGCCGGTGACAGTGATCGCAAAGGCGTTGAGCTGGCAGCGAGCCTCGAAGCCACCGAATACCTAGATCTGCGTCTATCCTACACCTATCTGGACGCCACGAACCCCAATGGTTCGGTTGAGATCCGCCGCCCGGAGCACGAGCTTCTGTTGAGCGCCACACTGGATACTTTCAATGGCCGCGGCTCCGTTACCGCGGACATCCGGCATGTGGCAGGCAATTGGGACAGCCAGTTCTTTGGCTCCTTTGCCACAGCTGAGCTGCCGGATTACACCACCGTTGATGCGGCTGCTCAGTATGAGCTGACGGACAACGTCGTGCTGACCGGGCGTGTCACCAACCTGTTCGACGAGGACTACGCCGACGTCTGGGGCTACGCCAAGCGCGGCCGCGCCGCTTATATCGGCGTACGGGCCTCGTTCTGACCCATGCGCAAGCTGCCCGGTATAGCCCTGGCCCTTTTGTGGGCCGCCACCGGCGCCTTTGCCGGGCCGTCACGCGTGGTGTCGATGAACCTGTGCACCGACCAGCTGGCGATGCTGCTTGCGGCGCCCGGGCAGCTGGCCTCGGTTTCTTACATCGCGCGGGATACACGCGCCTCGGCCATGGCGGAAAACGCCCTGGCCTATCCCGTCAACCACGGGCTGGCCGAAGAGATCTATTTGCTGCAGCCCGACCTAGTGATTGCCGGCGCCTATTCGACACCGGCCACCACGGATATGCTGCGCCGTCTTGGCGTGCCGGTGGTGGTGTTCCAGCCCGCCAGCTCGCTGCTGGACGTGCGCGCGCGTATCCTGCAGATGGGTCAGGTTCTGGATCGCGAAGAGGCGGCCCGCGCACTGCTGGCAGACTACGACCAGCGGCTGGCAACGCTTGAGCAAGCCGGGCCGGAGGCACCGCGCGCCGCGCTCTATGCTGCCAACGGCTTCACCTCCGGCGACATGACACTGGCGGGCCAGATCCTGCGCGCGGCAGGGCTGCGCAATATCGCGGATGAGCTGGGCTATGCGCACTCCGGTCATATGCCGCTGGAACTGCTGGCGATGACGGCGCCCGAACTGCTGATCGGCACCTCACCCTATCCGCGCGCCTCGCGCAGCGAGGACAATCTGGCGCACCCGGTGGTGCGGCAGCTGGCCGCCCGCAGCGGCGCCGGGCAGATGCGCGATGCGGATTGGGTCTGCGGCACCCCGCATGTGCTGCGCGCGGTGGAAACCCTGGCCGCAGAGCGCCGCCGGTTCATGGAGAAGGAGAGCAGCGAATGACCCGCCTGATGCTGTCGCTGGCCGCAGCGGTGCTGGCGCTGTTCCTGCTGTCGCTCACCGTGGGGCCGGCTGATGTGGGCGCGGGCGAAAACCTGGCTGCCCTGTTTGACGAGGGATACGGGCCGCTCACCCTAGTGATGCGGGAAATCCGGCTGCCGCGGGCGCTGCTTGCGGTGATCATCGGCGGCGGGCTGGGGCTGGCGGGGGCGGCCATGCAGGGATACCTGCGCAACCCGCTGGCTGAGCCGGGACTGATCGGTGTGTCCTCCTCTGCGGCTCTGGGGGCGGTGCTGGCGATCAACACCGGGCTGGCAGCCAGCCTTACCCTGGGCCTGCCGCTGGCCGCTCTGGCCGGTGCTCTGGCGGGTGTCTTTCTGGTGATGGCGCTGGCAGGGCCGCAGGGCGGTTCGCAGACGCTGATCCTGGCGGGGATCGCGATCTCAGCGATGGCAGCGGCACTCACGTCGCTGGTGCTGAACCTGTCGCCCAACCCCTTTGCCGCCAATGAGATTGTGTTCTGGATGATGGGCTCGCTGGCGGACCGCTCGATGCTGCATGTCTGGCTGGTGCTGCCCTTTGCGCTGTCGGGGGGCGCGATCCTGCTGACACTGGCGCGGGGTCTGGATGCGCTGACCCTGGGCGAGGATGCCGCGCAGACCATGGGGATGAACCTGAACCGGCTGCGGCTGCTGCTGGTTATCGGGACGGCCGCCATTGTCGGCGGCGCCACCGCGGTGGCGGGCGCCATCGGCTTCATCGGCCTGGTGGTGCCGCATATCCTGCGCCCCTTGGTGGGCGGCCAGCCCTCGCGGCTGTTGTGGGCCTCGGCGCTTGGCGGCGCCATCATGCTGCAACTGGCTGACATTGCGGTGCGGATCATCCTGCCGTCGCGGGATCTCAAGCTGGGAGTGGTCACCGCCCTGGTCGGCGCACCGCTGTTCCTGCATCTGATCTATAAGACGCGGAAGGGGCTGGCATGAGCGTGCTTTCGGTCCGGAACCTCTCCGTCACCTTGCGGAACCGCCCGGTGCTCCGCGATGTGTCGTTTGAAATCCAAGCAGGTGAATTTGTCGGCCTGCTGGGGCCGAATGGTGCCGGCAAAAGCAGCCTGATGCGCGCCGCCTTGGGCCTGATCCCGGCCACAGGTCGTAGTTCTTTTGCTGAAATGACGGCGTCCGACCGGGCCCGCGCGGTGGCCTGGATGCCGCAATCGCGCGAAATCGCCTGGCCTATCCCGGTGGAGCGGCTGGTGGCGCTTGGCCGCCTGCCGCATCTGCCGCAGGGGCTTCGGCTGCCGCCCGGCGATCAGGCGCTGGTCGACCAGTCGATTGAGCGCATGGGGCTCGGCCCGTTCCGCCAGCGCGCTGCGTCGCGCCTGTCGGGCGGCGAGCAGGCCCGCATACTGATTGCCCGCGCCCTGGCACAGGACACGCCGCTCTTGATGGCCGATGAACCTGCCGCCGGGCTGGACCCGGCGCACCAGATCTCCACCATGGAGGTCTTTGCCAGCCTCGCTGCCGAAGGCCGCGCCGCGCTGGTCTCGCTGCATGACCTGGGGCTGGCGGCGCGCCATTGCACAAGGCTGATCCTGCTGGCCGAAGGCAGCGTCCTCGCCGACGGGCCGCCCGCCGAAGTGCTGACACCGGACTTGATGGCGCGCGTCTTTGGCATCTCGGTCTGGCATGAGACAACGGCGCAAGGGCAGGTGTTCCAGCCGCTGGAGGTTCTGTAATGGGCGCGGTCACCCTGGAACGCCCCTGGATCGAGTTTGACCTCGGCGCAGAGATGCAAGTGCTGAGCTGGGCTGTGAACCGCCCCGGCCTTGTTCCCGCCCGCCGCATCCTGTGGCGCGAAGTCCGCAACAGCGACCTGCCGCGTGATCTGGATGTCACCGAGTGGTTCGCAGGTGAACTGGCGCAGAGGGGCTGCGTGGATGCCGTGGCCTTCCTGACCTCGCGGGATGTGCGCCGCTATTGCGAAGCCTCAGCCACTGTGGAAGGCATCAGCGCTCATGCGGTGGCCACTGTCGGCTTGTCCAATGCCGAACGGGCCGGCAGCCGGATGGACTACGCCAGCCGCAACTGGGGGACCATCAATGTCGCCCTGCGCCTCTCCGAAGGGCTGACCCACGCCGGGCTGATCGAAGCGATGAGCATCGCGGTCCAGGCCCGCACCGCGGCAGTGATGGACGCTGGCATCATTTTGCCAAGCGGAACGGCGACCGGCACCGGAACCGACTGCGTCGCACTAGCTGCTCCCGCTGGCGCAAACCCCTATGCCGGGCTGCACACTGCCACCGGCGAAGCCATCGGCAAAGCCGTTTACCAGGCCGTCCACACCGGCGCCTTGGAATGGAAAACAACCAACAGGAGGGCAGCACATGCCTGAGCTTCAACAGGTGCTGAAAGACGCGCTGATGCAAGAAGATTGCGGCTGGAACATGGGGTCTTTTGGCGCCATTGCCGAGTTCCACCATGTCTATGGCGACCCGGCGCCGCAGGAGCATGCCGGGCTTATGCAGGTAACCCCCCGCGGCGGCGTGCGCATCGACAACTTGGAGGGCGTGCGCCCGGTCGCCTATGAGACGCTCAGTCCAAAGCCGCACCGCTGGACGCAAGCCGTGTCGCTGTGCTTGCCGCATGATGACGCCGCGATGAACCAGCGCGGTGCGCTGACCGCGCTTGGCCCCGACGAAGATGCCCTGCGCGACGAAGACCGCGGCGCGTTGTTGTTCGACATGGGGCTGGGCCAGTACCAGGCGGATTTCTGCATCCGCACCGCCGACCCGGAACTGCTGGAAGTTTTGAGCAAAAACGCTGGCCGGTCGCTGTTTGGGCACGGCAACCCGGCGATGGGGGCAATCCTGAAGCACCATCCGCACCGGGTGCTGCTGACCCGCCTTGGCCGGGTCGAAGTTTTTCAAATGATCGGCGGTCCCGACACCGGCGGCAAATCCCCCGAAGGCCCCCACACCCATGTGCTGCCCAAGCTCCTAAAGGCCGAGCGCACCCATTCCGCCAACACTCCGATTCCCGAGGGATGGGTGCCCTGTTGCGGTGTGCATCCCGAAAATCCGGTGATCGGCCGGCTGGGCGAGGACAAGGTCTTCAACCGTGCCGCCTTTGATGCCTTCCAGGAGTTGCTGGGCGCTTGGGGCGCCGAAACCTACTGCCAGGGCAAGCAGGCGGTCTGGGAGCTGTTGAAGACGGGATCCCCAGCCGGGGACGCAGTTGAACCGGAGACCCGTGAAGGCCGGGCTGGTTGGCGCAATGGCATCCGGCAATGGCGGGTGCTGCACGGACCGAACCGGTTGACCGAAGCATACGCCGAACGCTTTGACCGCGGTGCTGAGCAAACCGACCCGGAAAATCCGGGCCACTGACGGAGGCTGCGATGTCCCTTGCCCCTCTCCTCGATTTCTTGGCCCGCGGCGGCCCCGCCCTGTGGGTGATCGCGGCGCTGTCGGTGCTTACCCTGGCGCTGTTCTTCTGGCAGGTGATCGGGCTTGCACAGGCGGGCGTCTGGCGCAAACCACGGGCTGAAGTCTGGCTCGATAAATGGAGTGCGGAGGGCACCCCACCCCTCAGCGCAGGCCGCACGCCGCTGGATCGGCTAACGCAGTCCGCGATGCGGGCGCTTCTGACACCTGAGTTCAGCCCAGACACCGCGGAAAAAGAGACCACCCGCATTGCCAAGGCAGAGCTGGCAGCGCTCCGCCGCGGCCTGCGCCCGCTGGAGCTGATTGCCGCCATAGCGCCTCTGGTCGGGCTCCTTGGCACCGTTCTGGGAATGATCGGCGCGTTCCAGGCCCTGCAGGAAAGCGGCAGCGGTGCTGACCCTTCGGTGCTGGCCGGCGGCATCTGGGAGGCGCTGCTGACCACGGCGGCCGGCATGGCGGTGGCAATCCCGGCCTCCGCTCTTGCCTCCTGGATCGAGGGGCTGGTTGAGCGCGAGCAAGCCGCAATGGAGGACACCGCCACCCGTGTGTTCACCGCGGCAGCCGCCCGCCCGGCACTGCGGCACGCCGCAGAATGACACTTGCCTTTGGAACACTGCGCGCGAAAAGGCGCCTAAGCCTCGCGCCGATGATCGACGTGGTGTTTCTGCTCTTGGTATTTTTCATGCTCGCCTCGCAATTCGGCCGCGACCGGGTGGTTCCATTGGCCACGGGCGGCGCAGGCAGCACCTATCAGGGGCCGCCCCGCCTGGTTTTGGTAACCGCCGAAGGGCTGCGGCTGAATGGAGTGCCAGTGGAGGAAGAAGCCCTGGCAGAGAGGCTGACCGCGCTGACTCGCAAGAAATCGGATGCGATCATCCTGCAACCGGACGCCAAGGCTTCGCTGCAGCAGTTGATGGATGCGGCAGCCCTGCTGACAGCGGCGGGTTTCACCGGCCTGGTGGTGATGGAGTAAGCAGTATGGATTTCTCGTCACCCAAACAGCGGCAGGCAGGCGAGCCGATCCTGCCGATGATCAATGTGGTACTCCTGCTGCTGATCTTCTTCCTGCTGTCCTCGCAGATCGCGCCGCGCGCGCCCTTTGCGGTGACCCCGCCCAAGCTGGAAAGCGGTGAACCTGTGACGCCTGAGGCGGTGCTGTTCATGGCAGCTGATGCCCAGCTGCATTTCTCCGGGGCTGAAGGCGGGGACGCCCTGGCCGCCGTTGCGGCGCAGGCAGGAGAACTTGAGGTCCTCACACTGCGCGCCGATGCCGGGGTGCCTGCCCGCGAGGTTGTGGCGCTGATCACCCGCCTGCGCGACGCAGGCATCAAGGCTGTCAGCCTGACAGGCACAGGCTCTTGACCCGGCGCGCCTTGTTCCCAGCCTGCCTGGCCGCCGCCGCTGTGCTGCATGCCGTGCCGTTCCTGACGATGCGCGAGGGCGGCACAAAGGCCGCGGGCTCTGGCAGCGGCGGCAGCGGGCAAGTGACACTGGTCGCCGCCTCTGAGGCGCTGGCGCAGCAGGTCTCTGACTGGACCCGTCCGCCGGAAATCCACACGCCAGCTCCTGCCAATCCCCCGGCCGAGCCACCGCAGCAGCCTGTGCTGGCTGCCGCTTGGGCTGCGCCTTCTGCCCCGCCCGCACCGGCAGCCGTCAGTTCGCCTGCTCTAGCAGCTGCCGCCGCCGCGGACACCGCACCTGCGCGGCAAGTTTCACCGCCGCCTCCACCGCCTCCGCCCGCTGCAGCGGCACCCGCCCCCTCGCCCGCATCTTCAACCGAAAGTGTGCAAGAGAAAGCTGCGGGCAGCAGCCGCCACCAGGCCAAGGGCGACGGTGGCGCGGATGCAGCTGCCACCGGAGATACAAAGCGCACTGCCAGTCTCAAGAACCGCTGGGGCGCAGCAATCATCTCGCGGGTCGAGCGGCAGAAACGCCCACCCCGCGGCGGCGGGGAGGGGACAGTGCGGCTGCACCTGACGGTTTCAACCCGGGGGCGTTTGATGGCCGTTTCTGTTACCCGAAGCTCCGGCAACGCTAAGGTAGATCAAGCGGCAGTAGCCGCGGTAAAAAAAGCCCGTATGCCGCGTGCTCCCAAAGCTCTGGCACCCGGCGAATACAGCTTCACGTTCCGGACGAGATTTACCGGCTGACGGCAGTTTTCTCCGCCCTCCTCAGAAAGTGAAGCGCGTTGGAGGCGGAAGTAAATGCCAGCTTCTTCACACACTAAAATGCTTCGCCCGCAAAACAATAAGTATTCCGCGAAGGTCGTGGGAAAAGGCGAGCTCTATGCTGCTTTAACAGCTGGCTTTACTGCCCGCTGGAGACTTTCAATTGGTCGATACCTTGCTTTCAGAAGTTCGGCAGACCTACAGTTTGAATGACCTGTATGGATAGCTCCTGCATAGAAAGACATTCTTGATCTGATTTGTGCGTTTGTCACAAGCAGACGTGTGTCCGGCCTGTTTGCACGGCACACGCGGCCGCTGGCCCTGGTGGTTTCCGCGTGCCAAGTCCCATACGGCTTCTCGGACGACGATGTGTCCCTGACATTCGACGCGGTGTCTTGGCTGGCTGGCTGACTGTCCTCCATCTTCTCGAAGGTCTTGCTGTCCCGGTCCCTCTACTCCTCAGCTCAGGCGGTGTGCGGCCGGCAGTGTTCGTTCCTACTCAGGACAGCCCGGATGATCCGGGCAGTTTTGTTTGCCATGGCTACGGTTGCAAGGCGGGCCGGCTTGCGCGCGAGCAGGTTCAGTGTCCGCGGATCCACACCATCAGGATCGGTTTCCATCTGCCGCAATCGCGCGGTCATGCCGGAGATCAGCAGGCGCCTGACGTAGCGGCCGCCCAGCTTCGAGACACGGCCCGGCTTCTCCTTGCCGCCGCTCGACCGGTTAAGCGGTGTCAGCCCCAGCCGGGCTGCAAACTAGCGGCCATTCTTGAATTGCCGGGCATCACCGGCGGTGGCGGCAATGGCCGATGCCGTCACCGGGCCGACACCTGGGATCGTGCGTAGCCGCAGGATGCAGGGATCACCTTCAGCCGGAAGCCGCATCCGCATCTCGCACCACCGCACCCGCAGATGCAGATGCAGATGCAGATGCAGATGCAGAGCGACAAGCTGATTGCTGAGATCGGCAAGTGCATCAACGGCAGCCTCGGGGATGTTCGGGACCTCCCCATCCAGAACGCCCTTAGCAAACTTCACGGCGCGGCCGACTCCTTGTGCGACCACGCTGCCAAACCCGGTCAGCAAGCCGCGCAGCATGTTGCTGGGCTGGATGCGCTGGCGAATGATCGCGGCAAACCGCATGGCGGGACGTGTCACGGCCGCGCAGATCGCCTCTGCATCAACCGCATCCGGTTTGCCGCGCTTCATGCAGGGTTTCACATAATTGGCCGGGATCAGACGAACATCATGCCCGAGGGCAGAAAGCTGGCGCGCCCGGTAACGGCTGGAGCCGCAGGCTTCCATGCCCGCAAGGCAGGCTGGCAGATCTTCAAAGAAGGCCGGAAGCTCCGCGCGTCTGATCCTGCGCTTGAAAACCGCCTCTCCATTCTCGGCAATCCCGTGGACCTGAAAAGACGTTCTTAGTCAGATCGATGCCGGCTGTTGCAACCTGCATTGGGTGGCTCCTTTCCTCGCGGTGATAGACAACTGCATTGCGACGCCGGTTGGACCAGCAGCCATCCACCCCATCGGCTTTGCTACGGGACCGGTTGGAGGCCATCTCCAAGCCGGTGAATCGGAAAATGCCGGCGAATGGCTTGATCCACCTCGTCAGGGATATGCGCGGGCGCGGGCCGGGCCAGCATTTCCCTGGTACGCGTCCGGGCGTGTTCAAGAAGGTCCTTGTCGGAGGCCCCCGTCCATTTCTGGGGGGGCGCCGGTCGGCCGACGTCAAACTGATTAGATCAAAATGCACGCGGCGGCGTCAAACCGGCGCCTTCCTGCAAAGCCGTTCTATTCCGCGGCCTGCGGCAGCGGGTGCCGGGCCAGCAGAGCTGCGATATCGGAACGGCAGGAGCCGCAATTCGTGCCCGCCTGCAACGCGTCGCCGACCTCTGCAACGCTCATCAGCCCGCCGCTTTCGATGGCCTGCAGAATGGTGTTGGCTCCGACGTCGAAACAGGCGCAGACCACCGGGCCGGGGTCAGGCCGGCCCGCCGCCGGAACGCCGGTCAGAGCCTCCGCCGCGCAGCTGCCCGGCAGCCCGGCCAGGTAATCCCGGCTGACTGCCACCGGCTCCGGCGCGGTGAACAGCGCCGCCATAACCCTGCCGTCCTGAAACAGCGCCAGCCGGGCAATACCCTTGCGGCGGTCCGTCATCACCTGCGCTTCGGCCTCCGGCAGGGCAAACAGGTCCCGCGCAACCGCCTCAAGGTCCGCCAGCGGGGCAAGCCCGGCCAGTTCCGCCCGGTACCCGGCGCCGGTCCGTGCCACCGCCCAGTATTCCGTCCGCGGCGCCATCGGGCGGCAGGAGACGGCAAACCCGTACCAGGCGGGCTGCCAGCGTTCCGCCGCAACAACGGCTCCCTTGCTTTCGGGCTGCCCCGAAACGGGGTCGGTGGCGGCGGCGACGAGGGTGTCAATGCGCGCCGAAGGGGCGGTTTCGCCGGTCCAGTGGATCGGCACGAACAGGTCGCCGGGCTGCACATCCGTGGTGATCCGGACGCGCAGGACGGCCTGCCCCTGCGGACTGCTGAGGCGCAGCAGCTCCGCGGGCTGCACCCCCAGCCGCCGGGCGTCCTCCGGGTGGATATCGGCAAAGGGTTCCGCCAGGTGGCCCGACAGCCGCGGCGCCCGCGCGGTACGGGTCATCGTGTGCCACTGGTCGCGGATGCGGCCGGTGTTGAGGCGGAACGGGTAGCGGCGGTCCTGCGCAGCAGCCGGCGGGCGCCAGCGGACCGGCAGCATGCGGGCCTTGCCGTCCGGGTGAAAGAACCGCCCGTCCGCAAAGAACCGCCCGCCCTGGCGGCTGCGGCTGACCGGCCAGCGCACCGGGGCCATTCCTTCGTAGTCAGTATCGGACAGGGTGCTGAGGCCGGAGATATCGAAGTCCAGCCCGAAACTGCCGGCAATCCCCGACAGCGCGGCATGCTCGCGGAAGATCTGCGCCGGAGACTGATAGTCAAACGCCGCGCCCCAGCCCATGCGCCGGCCCGCATCGGCCAGAATGTCCCAATCGGCGCGGGCCTGGCCGGGCGGCGGCAGGACGGCGCGCTGGCGGCTGATGGTGCGGTCCGAATTGGTGACGGTGCCGTCCTTTTCCGCCCATGCGGCAGCGGGCAGCAGCACATCCGCCAGCCGCGCGGTGTCGGTGGCGGCGGTGATGTCGCTGACCACGGTGAAGTCGCAGGCCTTGATAGCGGCAGAGACGGCATCGGCCTCCGGCATGGTGACGGCGGGGTTGGTGTGGATGATCCACAGCGCCTTCAGCCGCCCCTCCCCTGCCGCGCGGAACAGGTCGACCGCCTTCAGCCCCGCCCGCTCCGGCATCGCCGGGGCGCCCCAGAACTCCTGCACCGCGGCCCGGTGGCTGCTGTTTTCCAGATCCATGTGGCAAGCCAGCATATTGGCCAGCCCCCCGACCTCGCGCCCGCCCATGGCGTTGGGCTGGCCGGTCACCGAAAACGGCCCGCAGCCGGGCTTGCCGATCCGGCCGGCGGCCAGATGGCAATTCAGGATGGCGTTCACCTTGTCCGCGCCGGAGGTGGACTGGTTCACCCCCTGGCTGAAAATCGTCACCACCTTTTCGGTGCGCATCCACAGATCGCAGAACGCTGCGATTTGAGCCTCCTCCAGCCCGGTCACCGCGGCATCGGCGGCAAAGGCGGCTTCCAGCGCCGCGCCCAGCCCGTTCACTTGGCGCAGATACTCCGCGTCCAGCGCCCCGCCCTCATAAAGCGCCGCCAGCAGCCGGTTGAACAGCGCCGCATCGCTGCCCGCGCGCAGCTTCAGATGCATGTCCGCCTGATCGCAGCTGGCAGTGCGGCGCGGGTCGATCACCACCAGCCTGGTGCCGCGGGCCTCGCGCGCCGCTAGAATGCGCTGGTACAGAACCGGGTGGCACCAAGCCAGGTTGGAGCCGACCAGCACGATCAGATCCGCCTCCTCCAGATCCTCATAGGTGCCGGGCACCGTGTCGGTGCCGAAGGCGCGCTTGTGCCCCGCCACGGTGGAGGCCATGCAGAGGCGCGAGTTGGTGTCGATATTGGCGGAGCCGAGAAAGCCCTTCATCAGCTTGTTGGCGACGTAATAGTCCTCGGTCAGCATCTGGCCCGACAGGTAGAAGCCGACACTGTCCGGCCCGTGCTGCTCCACCGCCTGCCGGAACCTGGCGGCCACCAGGTCCAGCGCGCTGTCCCAATCGGTCTCCTGCCCGTTCACCTGCGGCGCCAGCAGGCGGCCCTCCAGCCCCAGCGTCTCTCCCAGCGCCAGCCCCTTGGAGCAGAGCCGCCCGCGGTTGGCCGGATGCTCCGGGTCGCCGCGCACCGCCAGCCCGCCCTGCCCGTCCGGGCGCAGCAGCACGCCGCAGCCGGTGCCGCAATAGGGGCAGGCGGAGCGGACCTCCTGGCAAGCCGCACCTGCCATCACGCGGCGCTCCGCTTGCCGATGGCATCGCCGTCAATCAGCAGGCGGCCGCTTTCGACGCGCACCGGGTAGGTGCCGATCTGGCCCTCATCCGCCCCCTGCGCCTGGCCGGTGTTCAGGTCGAACACCCAGTTGTGCAGCGGGCAGGTGACGCTCTGGCCGTGCACGATGCCCTCGGACAGCGGGCCGCCCTTGTGCGGGCAGCGGTCGTCGGCGGCAAACACCTCCGCCGCGCCGGTGCGGAACAGAGCGACGCAGCCCAAGGGGGTTTTCACCACCCGCGCGCCATGCAGCGGGATGTCTTCGATGTGTCCGATGTCGATCCAGCTCATTCCGCGGCCTCCAGTGTCAGATTGGCAAGCGGCGCGTATTGCGCCCGCGTGGTGCTGTCCTGCGCGTGTTCCGCCCAGGGGTCCTTGCGGTAGACGGACTGCGACAGCTCGAACCGGGCGGCGAGCGCCTTGCGGTTTCCGTCGTCATCGACGACTCGAGCCTTGACCCAGTCGAGCCCCACCCTGGCCAGCCACTTGTAGATCCGGTCCAGATACCGGGCATTCTCGCGGTAGATCTGGGTCATGGCCGAAATCACCTCGATCGCCTCCTCCTCACTCGCCACCTTGCACAGCAGCTCGGTGCCCTTGATCTCCATGCCCGCAGCGCCGCCGACGTGGATCTCATAGCCGCTGTCGACGCAGACCACGCCGATGTCCTTGCAGGTTGCCTCGGCGCAGTTGCGCGGGCAGCCGGAGACCGCCAGCTTCAGCTTGTGCGGCGTCCAGGCGCCCCACAGGTGCTTTTCCAGCTTGATCCCCAGCCCGGTCGAGTCCTGGGTGCCGAAACGGCAGTGATCGGTGCCGACGCAGGTCTTAACCGTGCGCAGCCCCTTGGAATAGGCATGGCCCGACACCAGCCCGGCCCGGTTCAAATCCGCCCACATCGCAGGCAGGTCCTCGCCCCGGACGCCCAGCAGGTCGATGCGCTGACCGCCGGTCACCTTGACCGTCGGCACGTCGTATTTGTCCGCGGCATCGGCAATGGCGCGCAGCTCATCCGGGGTGGTGATGCCGCCCCACATCCGCGGCACCACCGAAAAGGTCCCGTCCTTCTGGATGTTGGCGTGCTTGCGCTCGTTCACGAAACGGCTTTGCGGGTCGTCCTGGTATTCCAGCGGCCAGTCCGCCAGCAGGTAATAGTTCACCGCCGGGCGGCAAACATGGCAGCCGTTGGGGGTGGTCCAGCCCAGCTCCTGCCAGACCGCGGCCTGGCTTTTCAGTTCCTGCGACTTGATCAGGCGGCGCACGTCCTCGTGGGTGTGATGGGTGCAGCCGCAGACGGGCTGGGCCTGGGGGGCGGCGTAATCACCGCCCAGTGTCACCGCCAGCAGCTGTTCCACCAGCCCGGTGCAGGTGCCGCAGGAGGCGCTGGCCTTGGTCGTGGCGCGGATCGCGCCGAGGTCGGTGGCGCCGCCTTCGATGGCGCTGGTGATCTGTCCCTTGCAGACGCCGTTGCAGCCGCAGATCTCCGCCTCAGGCGGCAAGGCTGCAACGGCTGACAGAGGGTCCGCGGAGGCGCCCCCCTGGAAGGCCGGGCCGAAGATCAGCGTCTCCCGCATTTCCTCGATATCGGTGCCGTCCTTGATCAGCCCGAAGAACCAGCTGCCGTCGGCGGTATCGCCGTACATCACTGCGCCGACCAGCCGGTCCTCCTCGATCACCAGCCGCTTGTAGATGCCGCGGGCCGGGTCGCGGAACACGATATCCTCGCGGGTCTCGCCCTCGGCAAAATCGCCCGCGCTGAACAGGTCGCAGCCGGTGACCTTGAGCTTGGTCGCCAGTTCCTTGACCACAAAGGCATTCGGCTGGCCCAGCAGGCTGTCCGCCAGCACCTTCGCCTGATCGTACAGCGGCGCCACCAGGCCGAACAGATGGCCATCAAACTCCACGCATTCGCCGACCGCAAAGACATCCGGGGCCGAGGTCTGCATCTGCGCGTTCACTTCGATGCCGCGCGCCACATCCAGATGCGCGTCAGTGGCCAGCCGGGTTTCCGGGCGGATGCCCACCGCCATCACCACCAGGTCGGCCCCCAGCGTTTCGCCGCTTTCGAGCAGCACCGCCCGGGCGCGGTCTTCGCCCAGGATCGCCTTGGTGGCGGCCTGGGTTTTCACGGTGATGCCGCGCGCCTCCAGATCCTTGCGCAGCAGATACCCCGCGGCTTCGTCCAGCTGGCGCTCCATCAGGTGGCCCGTCAGGTGCAGCACGGTCACATCCATGCCGCGTTCCTTGAGCCCCGCGGCCGCTTCCAGCCCCAGCAGGCCGCCGCCGATCACCACCGCCTTGCCGCCCTTGGCAGCGGCCTCGATCATCGCGTTGGTGTCATCCAGGTCGCGGTAGGAAATCACACCCGGCAGATCATGCCCCGGCACCGGGATAATGAAGGGGGCGGAGCCGGTGGCGATCACCAGCTTGTCATACGGCACATGGCCGTTTTCGCCCTCCACCACCTTCATCTCGGGGTCGATCTTCACCACATGCTCGCCGAACCGGCAGGTGATGCCGCGCTCCGCGTACCAATCGTCCGAGTGGGTGACGATCTCCTCATAGGTCTTCTCGCCCGACAGCACCGGGCTCAGCATGATGCGGTTGTAATTGCCGCGCGGCTCGGCGTTGAACAGGGTGATGTCATAGGCGCCGGGGTCCGCGTCGAGCAGATGCTCGATCACCCGGCCAGAGGCCATGCCGGCCCCGATGATGACGAGTTTCTGGGTCATGGTTTCACTCCGCTGCAATCTTGTCTGCGGCTGGTTTGGGGGTCGGCTTGGCCCCGTGCTCGTATTCCTCCAGGAAATCGAGCACCTCCTGCCGGTAGGTGTAGTAATCCGGGTGCTCCAGCAGCGCCTTGCGGGTGCGCGGACGCGGCAGGTCCACCTCGGTGATCCTGCCAATGGTGGCCTGCGGGCCGTTGGTCATCATCACCACCCGGTCGGCCAGCAGGATCGCCTCATCGACGTCGTGGGTGACGCAGATCGCGGTCACCTTGGTGCGGCTCCAGACCTCCATCAGCACCTCCTGCAGCTCCCAGCGGGTCAGGCTGTCGAGCATGCCGAAGGGTTCATCCAGCAGCAGGAGTTTCGGGGAGAGCGCAAAGGCGCGGGCGATGCCGACCCGCTGCTGCATGCCGTTCGACATCGCGTTTGCGGGCTTGTCCATCGCATCCGCCAGGCCGACGCGCTCCAGGTAGTATTCCACCACGTCCTGCCGCTCCGCCTGCGACGCCTTGGGATAGACCTTGTCGACGCCGATGGCGCAGTTCTCCCGCGCGGTCAGCCAGGGGAACAGGTTGGGCGACTGGAACACCACCGCGCGCTCCGGGTCGGCGCCCTCCACATGGCGGCGGTCCAGCTTGATCGCCCCCTTGGAGATCGGGTTCAGCCCAGCCGCCATGGTCAGCACCGTGGATTTGCCGCAGCCCGAGTGGCCGATCAGCGAGATGAACTCGCCCTTGTTGATCTTGAGGTTGAAGTCCTCGACCACGGTCAGCGGCCCCTTGGGCGTCGGGTAGATCTTGTGCAGCTGCGAGAAATCCAGAAACCGCTCTTCGGTGATCGACTTCGCGGCCGCAGCCACAGCCGCCGGCAGCCCGTGGATCGGGGTCACGTCCGGCAGGGTCTTCGTGCCTTCGGCCCGCGCCTTGATGCCCACGTCCATCAGGCAGGAGGTGACCGCTGCCCGCAGGCGCTTGAAGCTCTCGTCCGTGTTCATCGCGGAGCGGTCGCGCGGTCGGGGAATGGCGACGGGGAACTCCTCCCCCAGGCTGCCGTCCGGGTTCAGGACGAGGATGCGGTCGGCCAGCAGAATGGCCTCATCCACGTCGTTGGTGATCAGAACGCAGGTCTTCTTGTCCGCCCCCCAGATCGCCTCGATCTCATCCGCCAGGTTGGCCCGGGTCAGCGCGTCCAGCGCCGACAGCGGCTCATCCAGCAGCAGCATCTCCGGATCCATCGCCAGCGCCCGCGCCACGTTGACCCGCTGGCGCATCCCCCCCGACAGCTCCGCCGGACGGCGGTGCGCAGCGTGGCTGAGTCCGACCATTTTCACATAATGGTCCACCTTGGCCTGTTTCTCCGCCCTGGACAGGCCGGGAAAGACGGTGTCCACCGCAAGGGCGACATTGCCGTTCACCGTCAGCCACGGCATCAGCGAATAGCTCTGGAAGATCACCCCGCGCTCGGGACCGGGGCCGGTGACCTCCCTGCCCCGGTACGTGACCGACCCCTCCGCCGGTTTCTCCAGCCCGGCCATCAGGTTGATCAGGGTTGTCTTGCCGGTGCCGGAAAAGCCCAAGAGCACCAGGAACTCGCCCTCCTGAACCTGCAGGCTGATGTTGTTCAGAACGTCGGTGCGGCTGGTGCCCTCGCCAAAGCTCTTGGAGACATTGCTGAATTCAAGAATGCTCATGACGGCTCACCGGTTGTTCGTGAAGGTAAACAGCGACTGCAGCGCGTACATCACCCGGTCCAGCAGGAAGCCGATGACGCCGATGGTCAGCACCGCAACGATGATCCGGGCCAGCGACTGGCTGGAGCCGTTCTGGAATTCGTCCCAGACGAACTTTCCAAGGCCCGGGTTCTGCGCCAGCATCTCAGCCGCGATCAGCACCATCCAGCCGACCCCCAGCGACAGCCGCAGCCCGGTAAAGATCAGCGGCAGCGCCGACGGCAGCACCAGCTTGGTGATCTTGGTCCAGGTGTTCATTTTCAGAACCTTGGAGACATTCACCAGGTCCTTGTCGATGGAGGCCACCCCCAGCGCGGTATTGATCAGCGCCGGCCACAGCGAACACAGCGTGACGGTGATGGCCGAGACCAGGAACGACTTGGAGAACAGCCCGTCGTTGGTGGCATAAAGCGCCGAGACCACCATGGTCACGATCGGCAGCCAGGCCAGCGGCGACACCGGCTTGAAGATCTGCACCAGCGGATTGATGGCCGCATTCGCGGCTGGCGACAGGCCCGCCAGGATGCCCAGCGGGATCGCCACGGCGGCGGCGATCAGGAAGCCGAAGAAGACGGTCAGGATCGAGGTCCGGATCTGCTGGTAATAGGACGGCGCGCCGGTATAGGGGATATCCTTCACCCGCTCCGGCTGGCCGCGGTCGATGAACCGCTGGTTGCGGGCCTCCACCTTCTCGTAATGGGCCCGCTCCTTGGCGGCCTTGGCCTGCGCATCCTGATGCAGGTTCACCGCTTCGGTCCACACCGCACCCGGGCCGGGGATGGCGCCGAGCGAAGTCTGCACCTTGGGCGCCAGCACGGCCCACAGCATCAGGAACGCGGCAATGGCGATGACGGGAACCGCCAGCAGCCGCCAGATTTCCTTGATCTGCGCCCTGGGATTGTCCCCGGCGGCGGCTTTCAGAACCGGGGTCACCCAGGCCAGGCCAAAGACCTGGAACCAGGCGTCCATCTTGTTGATGCGGGTGAACAGCCGGGCGCGGCGGGCCTCCTTTTGTTCAATGGCGGTGCTCAGCGTGTCGGGGTCGGCGATCGTCATGGTGTCGTCCTCTGGGTATTGCGGGGAGAGAGGGGCGCGGCTCCGGCCCTTGCCGGGACACTGCCCTCCCGTCCGGGATCAGCCCTGAATGGCGCTGCCGACGACGGTCTGGCCGGACTTCAGTCCGATCGGCAGGCTGTCGATATAGGCGTTGGGCGTTTTGCCATCGAAGGGGATGCCGTCGATGATATCTTCCGCCGGGGTCGGGGCTTTGTAGCCATCGCTGTCCCAGGGGAAGTCCTCGGGGCTGGCAAGCCCCTCATCCACAAGCATTTTTGCGGCTTCCAGATAGATCTCAGGCTTATAGACCGAGCGGGCGACCTCGTCATACCAGCTGTCCGGCTTGGCCTCGTCGATCTGCCCCCAGCGGCGCATCTGGGTCAGGTACCAGACCGCGTCCGAATAGAACGGGTAAGTGGCGTTGTAGCGGAAGAACACGTTGAAATCCGGCACGTCCCGCTTGTCGCCCTTCTCGTATTCGAAGGTGCCGGTCATCGAATTGGCGATCACCTCGTAATCGGCGCCGACGTACTCGGGGCGCGACAGGATCTCCACCGCTTCCGGGCGGTTGGCGTTTTCGTTTTCATCCAGCCACTGGGCGGCGCGGATCAGCGCCTTGACCACCGCCAGCGTGGTGTTCGGGTTTTCCTCGGCGAATTCCGCGGTGATGCCGAACACCTTTTCCGGGTTGTTCTTCCACAGCTCGTAATCGGTGATCACCGGCACGCCGATGCCCTTGAACACCGCCTGCTGGTTCCACGGTTCGCCCACGCAGTAGCCGGAGATTGTGCCGGCCTCCAGCGTGGCGGGCATCTGCGGCGGCGGCGTCACCGACAGGAACGCCTCGGCGGCGATCTGGCCGGTCACGTTCTCGGGCGAGTAGTAACCGGGATTGATGCCGCCTGCCGCCAGCCAGTAGCGCAACTCATAGTTGTGAGTGGAGACCGGGAACACCATCCCCATGTTGAAGGGCTTGCCCTTGGCGTTGAAGTCCTCGATTACCGGCTTCAGGTAGGAGGCGGAGATCGGATGCGCGATCTTGCCGTCCGCATCCGTGGGCAGGTTCGGCTTCATCATCTCCCAGACCTCGTTGGACAGGGTGATGCCGTTGCCGTTCAGATCCATGGAAAACGGCGTGACGATATGCGCCTCGGTGCCATAGCCGATGGTCGCAGCCAGCGGCTGGCCTGCCAGCATATGGGCGCCGTCCAGGGTGCCGCCGATGACGCCGTCCAGCAGAACCTTCCAGTTCGCCTGCGCTTCGAGGGTCACAAACAGCCCCTCGTCATCGAAAAAGCCCTGCTCATAGGCCACCGCCAGCGGCGCCATGTCCGTCAGCTTGATGAAGCCGAAGGTCAGCACGTCCTTTTCCAGCTCCAGAGTGCCGGCCAAGGCCGGTCCGGTCAGTGCAGTCGAGGCCGCAAGCGCCAT
The DNA here is from genome assembly GCF_059694505.1 of Leisingera sp. ANG49. Taxonomy (NCBI): domain Bacteria; kingdom Pseudomonadati; phylum Pseudomonadota; class Alphaproteobacteria; order Rhodobacterales; family Roseobacteraceae; genus Leisingera; species Leisingera sp. ANG49. The sequence goes on along the minus strand of NZ_JCATZN010000009.1, from coordinate 74,081 downwards.
GATGAGTGTCTTCATCGGGTTGGTTCCTTTTCCTAGCTGCGTCCGGCGGCGGGCGCCGGAACAGAAAAAAGCCGCTGACACGCACCGCCGGGAGGAGTGGCGGTGGGTCGAGCGGCTTTGCTCAGTGAAACCCGGTCTTCGGGAAAATTCTCAGTCAGGCTCCGTTGCCTGTCTGACCTCAGACTGCCCCAAGACCCGCTCTGCACCAAAGGTTTCTTTGCTCCCGCAGCAAGAAATTCTGCACTGCAGCGTAAAGGCGCGGCAAGCTGCCCGTTTTTTCATCAGTCTGCGGTCAGGGGATCAAAAACGCGGCCGTCGAAAAACCGGTTCCGCAGCAGGCTGACAGCTTCCGATTCTCCGACGGCCAGCAGCGGGGCGCCGATCGCGCCCTCCAGTTTCGAGGAGGCGCCCGGCAGTTCCGCACCGGTCCCGCGCAGGGCGGCACGGTACAGATCGCTGCGGAATACCGATCCGGCTGTTTCCAGCACCGTCTGCCGGTCCAGGCCGTTCCGACGGGCCAGCTGCAGGGCAATCCATTGCGCCTGGCTGCGCCAGGGAAAGCCCGCGGCGCCGTCATGGAAGCCGATAAATCCGGGGGCTTCGCGCTGCAGCCCCTGCGGCGTCACCGTGAATTTTCCCGACAGCGCGCGCTCAATAATTTCGGCCGGTAAGTCGAGATACCGCCGGGCGGACAGGATTTCCGCCGCCAGCCCGCGCGAGGCCGGATCGGCCAGCCAGCGGCCTGCGCGCCACAGCGCCCGGATCAGGCGGCCCGCCAGGCCGGGTTCCGCGTCCGCCCAGGCGCTGCGGACCGCCAGCACCTTTTCCGGTGCAAAGGACCAGATCGCCCGCCCCGGCAGCAGCAGCGCCCCGGCCCCCTGCTCCACCGCCATCGACCCCCAGGGCTCGCCGACGCAGAATGCATCGATCTCGCCGCTGCGGATGGCCTCTGCCATCAGCGGCGGCGGCACCGTGCGGATGCAGATGTCCCGGGGCGTGTCCGCCCCCAGCCCTTTCAGCCAGTAGGTCAGCAGTTCGGCATGCATGGAGAACGGAAACGGGACGCCGATCCGCAGCTCCGTCTCGGCGGCGGCAAGCAGCGCCTTGCCCGCGGACACGGCGTCATCAAAGGCGAAGCTGTGCCCGGCGCCGGCCAGCCTGCGGGCCAGGCCGCTGCTGACCCCGATCACGGTGCCGTTGACGGACAGCACCGACAGCACCGACAGAGGCGCGCTGGCGCCGCCAAGGCCAAGCGCCGCGGCAACCGGCACCGGCGCCAGCATCTGGGCGGCATCCACCTGGCCAAAGGCCAGCATGTCCCGCAGCGACGACCAGGAGGGCGCGCGGTGCAGCTCCAGCGCCAGTTTCTCTTCGGCGGCAAATCCCATTTCCTGCGCCGCAATCAGCGGCGCCGCATCGGTCAGCGGGACATAGCCGGCGGGGATCCGGGTCACGCTCATGCCAGCAGCCCCGCCGCCGTGACCAGCGCCTGCGCCACCTCGGCAACGCGCTTGTTCTGATCCATCGCGGCCTTGCGCAGCAGCGCATAGGCCTCGTCCTCGCCAATGCCCCGGGCCTTCATCACCATCCCCTTGGCGCGGTCGATGACCTTGCGCTCCTCCAGGGCGCGCTTGGCCTCGGCAAGCTCCGTCCGCATCCGCTGGAACAGCCGGAACCGGGCGATGGCGGCATCCAGAACCGGTTTCAGCCGGGCGGGCTGCAGCCCGTCGACCACATAGGCCGACACCCCCGCCTCCACCGCGGCGGCGGACAGCCCGTCCGCGCTGCGGTCGACGAACATCGCCACCGGCCGGTCCTTGGGGCCGGAGGCCAGCGTCAGCTCCTCCAGCACATCGCGGGAGGGGTTGGCGATATCGATCAGCACCACATCCGGGTCGCGCATCTGTATCTGACGCGCCAGGCCCGAGGGTTCCGAGATCACCTGAATGTCGAATTCCCCGGCGTCCCGCAGCCCGTCCACAATCATGAACGCGCGTTCGCGGTCGGTTTCGACAACAACAATGGACAGGGCATCGGGCATGCGCCAGAGCATGTTTCAAGCCGCAAAAGGCTGTAAAGGCCCGCAGCGCCTGGCGCGCTGCCGGACCCCCTCGGCGCCGTTTTTTTGGGCAAACTGTCCAATCTTTTGGCTGGAAAAGGAGCGCCGGGCAGCAGCCCAGACAGCACGCCCGGGCAGCAAAACCCGCGAAAACCGCTGAAACCCGCTACGGGCTGAGGTCAGTCACAGACAGCCCCCTGCGAAAACGGCCAAAGCACGGACTTTCATCCAACATTGTTTATTTTCAACCGCTTGCAAGGCATAAGTTCCATGAGGGCACCAAAACCGCAAAGCGGCGGCCCCTGTGGCCCATGGAACGCCGGCCTGACGCCCCCGCCTGCCCTGGCTGCAGAGGTTTCGCAGCGAAACCCGCCCCCGTTCAGCCTGCGCCGTTCAGCACCGCCTGCCGGATGCGGGACCTCCCCTGCCCCGCCCCGCAGAGGACGGCCGGCGTGCAGCGGCCGCCACGCCTGCCGGACCCTCTCCTGCCAGGACCGCTCTCCGCCACTGGCCGGAGAGGAAGGGCAGAGCCCGCGCCGGTGACCCGGTGCAGGCCGGATGCGCCGGCCCGGAGACCGGCGGTATCCGCTCTCGGCCCCGGGCCGTCTGGCAGGTGACGAGTTTCTCAGCCAAGGTGTCCCCCCTGCCCCGGGCAGGAGGTTTCGCAGCGAAACCTGGATCGCAACCGGCAGGGCAGCGGCTCCTGCAATTCCCCGCCGCCGCCTGTTTGGCTCATCAGCACCGGCATGGACTCGGCTTCGCCCGGCTGCGGGCTGCCCGGAAGGCCGCGGTCTCCCTGCCGCACAATCCCTTCTGTCCGGCACGGGAGGTTTCGCTGCGAAACCGGGCCTGAACCAGCACCAAGGGCAGACCTGTGAACAGCGCTGAGGGGACAGCGCATCGTCTCTTCTCCCGGCCCTGTATTCTGGTCTGGACAGAGGTTTCGCTGCGAAACCTCCGGGACCGGGGCTGCCTTCCGGCTGCACCGGACGGGTCCGGATACGAAAAAACCCCGGCTGTGCCAGCCGGGGTTTCGCAGCGAAACCTGTTCCGAGGCCCCTGCCCCGTTCAGCCCTGCTCCAGCAGATGCCGCACGTTTTTCATCACCGCATCGACCAGGTCAGAGGTGACATTGGCGCCGTGAAAGCGGATCGCATAGCCGCCGGGGCCGAACTCCCGTTCGATCGAGATGCCGTTGGCCACCTGGGTCCGGCGGCTCTTCTCGACCTTCTGCGCGGTCTTGGGGCGGCCGCCGCGGGCGGGGTCCTGGGGGGCGCCTTCGGCCTGTTCGACGAACTGCAGCACCGCGTCCCATTCCTCAGCCGCAGAGCGCGCGCCCGCCTGCTCCAGCGCCGCGCGCATCACCTCCGCCGACCCCACCCGCAGCGCTGCCGCCAGCCGCAGGCACTGGCGCTCGTTGAGGCCGGTGGCATAGGCCAGCATGTCGCCCAGCTCCTCGTGGATCAGCGCAAAGGAGCGGATCTTGGAGCGCTTGGCCTTGGAGGCATGCTGGAACAGCACCGCCACTGCATCGTCGACATTCTGGAAGATGCCGTCATGCACCGCCGATGCCGCCGCCCGGCCCCGCTCGTACTGGCTGAGGCCGGAGCGGATCTCGTTCTCCTCGATCATCGAGACCAGCGCATTGGCGATGCTGCCGGGCTCGCGGATGAAGGCCGGGATGGTCTGGAACTGCTCGCCGCCGCTGATCGCATTGAGACGGCGGACCGCGGTCAGGCGGCGGTAGCCGGAGACCAGCGCGTATTTGCCCGCATCCTCCGGGTTCAGCGGCTCGAACACCTCGATCGGCAGCCGCAGCCCGTTGGCGGAGATCGAGGCCATCAGCTCCTGCATCTCCTCCTCGTCCAGCACGATGCGGTCGCGGTTGAGGGCGTCGGCGGTGATCTCGTCCAGCGGCAGCTCCACCGCCACCAGCCCCTTTTCCTCGGCTGCGCGCAGGCGGGCGGCGTCCGATTTGTCCCGCGCTGCGGCCTCGCGGTCGGCCTGGGGCAAGGGGTCTGCGTGGCGGGCGGCATCCGCCACCACATCGGCGATCGGGGGGCGCAGCCCGCCGGGGCCGCGGGCCAGGTCGCGGTCGATGCCGGCCTCGATTTCCTTCAGCGCCTCGGGCGAGGGGGTCTCAAGCTGTCTGCGGCGTGCCATCTGCTCTGTCCTCTTGCTGGGTCTGTTCTGCCTGCTCCATCTGCTGATCGCGCCACCAGCTGCCGATCAGAAGCTCCTTGAATTCCGCATAGGTGCGGTCGAACACCTCGCGGCCGCGCACATAGGTCTCGCGGTTGAAGTTGCGGTAGTCGGCCTCGTAGATGCCGGACACACTTTCGCCGGCCTGGCCGACCATTGCGGTGTAGTCCTGGCGGTAGGCGTTCATCATGTCGCCGAAATAGGCCTGGATCACATTGGCCAGGTCGCTTTGCTGGCTGGCGTCGAAGCGGGTGATCAGGGCGCGGACCACGTCCCATTCGAACTTCATCTCCGGCAGCCCGGCGCGGCGGCGGGCAGCGTTTTCGCCGTCCTCGATCGAGGCGAAGGTGGAATAGAGCATGTCGAAGAACCGGCCCGTCGAGTCGAACTCCAGGAACGACGCGCCGAGCGGCACCATCAGGATGTCCGCGGCGGCCAGCGCGTTGATCGTCAGGTAGCCAAGGGCAGGGGGGGTATCCAGCAGCACGATGTCGTAGTCATCGAGCGCGCCGCCTTGGTCCAACGCGTTGGTCAGCGCGTCCCACAGCGCCCAGTTCCTGAGGCCCATGCGCCAGACCGGGATCTGGAACTCCGCCCAGTAGAGGTTCAGCTGGGCGCCGATGAGGTCGATGTTGGGCCAGTGGGTGTTCTGGACCACGTTTCGCAGCGAAACCTCCTTGGCCTCGGTCAGGGTCTCATCCAGCGGAATAGAGTCTAATCCGGAGGCGGCGCGGACCTTGTTCTCGTCCTCCACCGCCTCAGCGTAGTCGCGGGCGAGCAGGGGGAAGACGGTCTGCCATTCATCCGCCACCTGGCCGCCGAGGATCGAGGTCATGGAGCCCTGGGAGTCGAGGTCGACCACCAGAACCTTGTAGCCGTCGAGCGCGGCGGACATCGCCAGATGCGCCGCGGTGGAGGTCTTGCCGACGCCGCCCTTGAAGTTGGCGACAGCGACGACCTTGGCGGGCAGGCCCTCGGGACGGTAGGGGCGGTATTCCTTGGTGGAGATGCCTTCGGAGGCGAAATGGTCGCGCAGCTTCAGCACCTCCTCCAGCGTGAACCATTTGGAGCCGCTGGCGCCCTCACCCTGGGGCAGGTCGGGGTTCTTGTTCAGGACCCGGCGCAGGTGGGCCGGTGCGACCGGGATCAGGTAGCGGGTGATTTCCCAGGTGGAAAACTTGCGCAGCCGCTTGCGGCCGTCGGGGGCGTAGCCGCGCTTGGCCAGATCATCGCGGCCGCGGCCTGCAAACGCCGCTGCCTTGGCGAATCTGGCGGTGTCGACGAGATCGCCGAGCTTGGCCGCCGCTGCCTCAGGATCCAGGTTGAAATAGGGGGGCAGGGGGGTATCAGGTTTCTTTGCCATGTGCCTTATGCCTCGGGTAGATCGCCTGTTTGGCGTGTTATCCCGGTTTTTGTCGCACATCCTGGGCAGAAGGTGAATCATTATCTGGCAGCGCATCTGTTTTCCGCTGCCGTCCGTATCCCGCGGAATATATGAGTCTTTTCCCCGAAAATTACTATCGCATAAACAGGTTGAAATGTTGTGAATCTTTGATTCAGTTTAGAGTCTTTGGATCAGGTAATCCCTTACTTATCATGCCCTTACGGCGCATTGAGTACCTGCATCCGGTATCAAGGGTACCCGTTTCCGGGATCATAGGCACCCGTCTGCGGGAACAAGGGTCCCGATTCGCAGGAGGACGGGCACCCGCGACTCAGGAAGGCCAAAACGGGCATTTCCGGGGGCCAGAATAGCCGGGAAAGAGGGGTTTTGGGGGCTGATTTTCCCGGATCTGAGCGCGCAGCCTCCAAAGGTACCCGTTTCCGGGATGGCGGTCTCCCGTAAATGGGTGCCCAAAGCAGGATTGAGCGCGGGTGCCTTTTCCGCCATAGTGTCCGGGAGCAGACCCCGCAGAGTCGCAAAGGCCAAAAAACGGGGCAGAAGGGCAGGGCGATGGACACCGAAAGTTTCCCGCACAACAAGCTGACAGGCCCCCTGCGCCGGGGGTCGGTGAAGAAGAACGTGGCCGCCATCCATGTCTCGGGCAAGCTGACGCTCTTGCAGCGGAAGCTGTCGAATGTGCTTCTGCTCAATGCTTATGACGCGCTGGTCACCAAGCCCAAGCACCAGATCGACGCGCAGACGCTGTGCCTGATGGTGGGCTACAACTCCAACGACATGGAGACTCTGAAGCAGTCGCTGCGCTCGCTGGCGGAGACGGTGGCGGAATGGGACATGCTGGATGAGCAGGGGCGGCAGGAGTGGGGGGTCAGTTCGCTGCTCTCTTATGCCAAGCTGTCGGGCGGGGTATGCGAATATGCCTATTCGCCTGCGCTGGCGGAGAAGCTGCATGACCCCAAAGTCTTTGCCCTGATCAACCTGAACATCCAGCGGCGGTTCACCTCCGGCCACGCGCTGGCGCTCTATGAGAACTGCTACCGCTTTGTGCGGACTGGCTCCACCGGCTGGTGGGACATTGCGCTGTTCCGCCGCCTGATGGGAGTGGATGGCAGCGCCTACTACGAGAGCTTCAAGCATCTGAATGCCAAGATCATCAAGCCGGCGGTGGCTGAGGTGAACAAGACCTCCAACATCCTGCTGACGCCGGAGTTCAAGAAGATGGGGCGGCAGGTGGCGGAGGTGCGGTTCCGGATCAAGGAGAACCCGCAGCTGGCGATGCTGGACATCGACGACGGGGCAGGGGTGCGGCAGGGGGCTGTTTACACCCAGCTGATGGAGCTGGGGGTGAGCGACCGGCTGGCGCGGCAGTGGATTGCCGAGCATGGCGAGGACTATGTGGCGGAGAAGGTCGGCTATCTGAAGGGGCAGAAAGGCGTGGACAGCCCGGTGCGCTATCTGAGCGCGGCCCTGCGCGACGATTACAAATCCGCGCCTGCCGAGGCTGCCCGGGAGGTTTCGCCGGAGGTGCTGGCGGCGGCGGAGGCGCGCAAGGCGGCAGAGGCCGAGGCGGCGCGGGCAGCGGCGGCAGAGGATGCGGCCAAGGCGCGGGAGCGCTCCCTGCGCGCGCAGAAGCTGGAGCGGATCCGGGAGCTGGCGGCGGGGCGCTCACCCACGCAAAGGGATGCCGACAAGCGGCTGTTCCTGAGCCGCCTGGAAGATGAGATCGACCGCGAGGAATTCCGCAACCGCGGCTGGGCGGCGGCCCTGCTGGCGGCGGAAATGGCCGCGTTCTGGGAGGAGCTGGTTCCCGGCGCCTTCGAGGATTTGCCTGTTTAGAGCCTGTTTTCCGGGTTTGCCCGGGTGCGGCCTGTTGTAGGGAAAGGGAGGCGAGCGTGGTCCTGAAAGTGAAACCCAAGCGCTACGGCCCTGTGTATGTGATCTTTGATGGCGGCGCTGAGCTGCGCTATGCCAGCGGCGAGGATGCGGACAGCGGCCCCTGTCCGCCAGCCGGCTCGCCGGTGGAGACGATGCTGGCCGCGCTTGGCGCCTGCATCGTGCGCTCGGTGGAATGGACGGCCAGCCGGCACAAGCTGCAACCGCTGCCGCCGTTTCAGGTGCGGGTGGCGGGCGTCGGTGCGCCGGAACTGCCGGGGCGGCTGGAAACGGCTGAGGTTACCGTGACCGGCAGGCTTGCCGAAGACGCGGCGCTGGCCCGGCAGATCGTGACGCAGGCCAAGTCCTCCTGCACCGTCAGCAACTCGATGAACACCGCGGTGACAGTGAGGCTGGAAGAGGGCTGATCCCGCGGCCCTACCGGGTGAAGCTGACGGGCAGGCTGAGGCGGATCTGGCTGGCCTGCAGCTTCTTCGGGGCGGGCGGGAAGTTTCCGGCGCGGGCGACGGCGGCAAGGGCGGCCTGATCAAAGGCGGCGATGCCGGAGGATTTTGCAATCCGGTGGTCCAGCAGGCGGCCGTCCCGCGCGACGGTGAGGCGCAGGATCACCTGGGCCTGGCCGCGGGCGCCGGAAGGGTAGCGCTTTCGCCGCTCAATGCGGGCGCGGATCTTGTTGCCCCAGACGTTGCGCAGTTTGGCTTCGCGGCCCGGATCGGCGGTGGCGGTCCGGGTGCCGCCGGATTGGCCGGCCTCGGCCCCGCCGCCTGCGCCCGCGGCGCGCTGGCCAGCCTGTCCGGCCGCGTTGCGGTTGGAATTGGCCTTGGGCGGCGGCGTCTGCTGGGACTGCGCTTCGGGGGCAGGGCGGGGCGGAACGGCTTTGTTAGACTCTGGTTTTTGCGTCATTAGCGGCGGCGGCGGTGCGGTGTCCGCTTGTACCTGCTGGGCCTCGGCGGGCTGGGTGAGCGACGCCAGCAGTGCGGCGCGCGGGGCCCGGGCCAGCTCGATCTGCGGCAGGGCAGGGGGCTGGGCCTGCGGCAGCGGTTCCGCACTGGGAGGAGCGGGCTGCGGCGTTTCGGGTGGTCTCTGCCAGGCCTCGGCCACGCGGGCGACCTCGGCGCTGGCGGGCTGGAGCGAGACCAGCGCCTCGCCGCCCGCGCCGCTGGACTGGGCGCCGGTTTCCGGCGCGCTGGCAAAGAGCGCGATGTGGATGAGGCCCGCCAGGCCTGCAAAGACGGTGAATTCGGCGGCACGTTTCATCGGCGTTGCACCACCAGTTCGGCGCTGGCGAGGCCCGCCTCAGCCAGCTGGCGCAGGATGCGGGCCAGCGTCTTGGCCTCCAGCCTTGCGTCGGCGCGCAGCTGGATATTGGGGTGGCCCGCGCTGGCTGCTGCCAGCCGGGTGAGCGCGGCTTCGCCCTCCGCCCCGTCGTAGTGCATACGGCCATCCGCGCCGATGTAGAGCACCGGCTGGGCCTCCGGTGCGGCCTCGGAGGAGGCCTCAGGCGGGGTGACGTCGAACGGGTCGGGCTGGGCCAGGCGCGAGGTCATCAGGAAGAAGATCAGCAGCAGAAACACCACGTTGATCATCGGCACGATGGATTCGGCGCGGGGGCGGCGGGGGAGGTCGCTCAGGTCCATCGGCGCGTCCTCACTCAACCAGCACGACGTTGCTGAGGCCCGCCTGCAGCAGCAGCGCGGTGATGTCGGTGATGCGCTGCAGGTCGGCGCCGTCGCGCCCCCTGAGAATCAGCATGTCGGCCGGCGTTTTCATCAGCGGCGCCAGCGCTTGCGCAAGGTTCGCATCGGCCACCGGCACGCCGTTCACATCCAGGTTGCCGGGGCCGACGCCGATCAGCCGGGGCGGGCCGTCATAGCTGCCGCCCTGGCCCGCCAGCGGCAGCTGCAGCACCGTGTCCATGCCGAAACGCGAGGCGAGCATGAAGAACACCAGCAGCAGGAACACCACGTCGATCATCGGCGTCAGGCTGGGCTTGCGCCGGGGGCGCGGGGCGGGGGCGAGCTGCATGGGGCTACTCCGCGGCCAGCGCCAGCTGATCGGGCTGGGAGGCGACGAAGATGCGGGTGGCGCTGTCCTCCAGGTCGCGGCGGATGCGGGAGATCACCGCCTCAAACCAGGTCAGCGCGGCGGAGGCGGGGATCGCCACAGCCATGCCGGCGGCGGTGGTCAGGAGCGCCTCCCAGATGCCGCCGGCGAGGAGGGCGGGGTCGGCCTTGGAGCCTGCGGCCTGCAGCGCCTGGAAGGCGGCGATCATGCCGAGGACGGTGCCGAGGAGGCCCAGCAGGGGGGCGATGGTCGCTATCAGCTCCAGCGCGCCGAGGCCGGTGGCGGCGCTGGCCAGGTGCAGCTTGGCGACCCGGGCGGTTTCTTCGCGGGCGCGGTCCTCCGGCAGGGCGGCGGTGGCGGTGAGGGCGGCGGTCACGACTTTGGAGCGCACGCCGATGCGGTTCTGCACGATGGCAAGCGCGGCGGCGCGGTCGCCGCGTTCAAAGGCGGCGACGGCATCGGCGGCTTTGCCGCGGGACCAGGCGCCGATCAGCGCCAGCCGCCAGATCTTCCACAGGATCAGCGCCAGGGTGATGACCGAGAGCGCGGCAATGGCCCAGATCGAGGGCCCGCCGTCGCGCAGGAATTTCAGGGCCTTGGCGGAGGCGTCATTGGCTATCTGCGCCAGTTCGGGCTGGGCGGCGGGCGGTTCAGCCTCGGGCTGCAGAGCAGGGGAGGTGTCCGCTGCCGGGGTTTCCGAGTCCGCTGGAAGGGCGGCGGCCGGGGTGACTGGGGCTGACGGCGCTGGCGCTGTATCAATGGCGGCGGGCATGTCTGCGGTGATGGCAGGGACAGGGGCGGCCGGTGTGTCCTGAGCCTCGGCAAAGGGGGCCATGAGCAGAAGGGCAGCCGCGGCTGCGGGCAAACGAAGGGTCATGGACCGGTCTCCAGCCAGAGGTGCCGCAAGGGGCGGCGTCAGTTTATCGGGAATGGCTGGGCGGCCCCTGAGGGAGCGGGGAGTGCCTTGCTGGGGACGTTCGCGTTGAAACGCGGGGTCACGGGTAGGAAAACCAACTCGTTTTGTCAAGATTATGGGTCAGGCGGCTTCTGATTGCCAGGTCATGGCCTCAAAGTCCTCGCGGAAGGCGAAGCGGGCGAGGTGGCGGTCGATGATGTCGCGCGCCTCGGCCAGATCAGCCGCATCCGGCGCGGTGACTTCGGCGGTCAGGACGCCATCGGCGGCGTGCAGAGTTGCAGGCCCCATTCCCAGCGCCACGGTGCCGCGGGTGTCGTCGTGTTCCACGGCAACCTTGTGGGCGAAATGCTTGCACAGTTGCTGCAGGTATTTGGAGGCGTTCGGGGTTTCGAACCGGCCCTGGTCGGTGAGCATGGTATAATCCTTAGTGTTTTACTCGGATTGCAGCACAATAACGTGCCGCGGGCCTGCCGCAAGCGGAAATCCGCGGCGTTTATTGCTATCGCGGGGTGATTTTCGCTGCTGACAAGCGGGGCCGGGTTGCGTAGAAGAGCCGGGCTGCGGTGCAGGCAGGATCCGCGCCCTTGCCCAAGTTAGTCTCTGTTTTTGGGGCTTTGGGCCGGGCGGATACGGCGACCCACATCTCAAGCGGTTCCCTGAAAATCCTTGAGAGGCTCCCCATGTTCCGGGCTTTTGAAAATCTTGTCGATCCATTCGCATCTGCCGATGGGGCGCCGCCGCGGGCGACCTTAAGGGCCTATCTGGCGCAGCAACTGGCGCCCTACCGCAAATGGCTGCCCTTGATGTTTGCCACCGGCGTTCTGACCGCGCTGATGGAGAGCGGGCTGATCTTCTATTCCGGCCGGGTGGTGGATCTGATGGCGGAAACCGGCGCCGGGGCGTTCTGGGCGCAGCATGGCCGGGAAATGCTGCTGGCGCTGTTCTGCGTGCTGATCCTGCGGCCGTCGCTGGTGGGGCTCAATCACCTGCTGCTGGAGCAGACACTGTCGTCGAACCTGCAGGAGCAGGTGCGCTGGCAGGCGCACAGGCACCTGCTGGGGCAGTCGGCGGGGTTCTTTCAGAATGATTTTGCGGGGCGGCTGAGCAACCGGGTGATGCAGATGGGGCCTGCGGTGCAGGACAGCGTGCATATGCTATTCGAGGCGGTGCTGTTTGCCGTCACCTACATGATCGGCGCGGTGGTGGTGCTGTCGCAGATCGACTGGCGGCTGGCGGTGCCGCTGGTGGCCTGGGTGGGGCTTTATGCGGTTTACGTCCGCCACACCGCGCTGAACGTGGCGGCGACGGCGGAGAAATGGTCCGATGCGCGCTCTGCCGCGACCGGGCGGATTGTCGATGCCTATGGCAATATCGAGACGGTGAAGCTGTTTGCCCGCGACGGGCAGGAGCAGGCCTATGCCCTATCGGCGCTGCGGCGGCTGCGGACGCGGTACCAGCGGTTTCTGCGGATGATGACGCGGCTGGCGTTCGGCAGCATCGCGATCAACGGGGTGCTGATACTGATCGTGGTGGCGCCTGCGATCTGGCTGTGGATGCATGGGGCTGTGAGCGTCGGCGAGGTGGCGGCGGCCTCTGCCCTGACGATCCGCCTCAATGGGATGAGCGGCTGGATCCTGTGGGTGACGATCCGGCTGTTTGAGAACATGGGGGTGATCCGCGAGGGGCTGCGGTCGCTGTCGGCGGAGCATGAGGTGACGGATGCGCCCGGAGCGAAACCGCTGGAGGTGGCCAATGCCGAGGTGCGGATCGAGGGGCTGCGGCACCATTACGGCAATACGGCAGGTGGAGTGAACGGCATTGATCTGCATATCCCGGCGGGCCAGCGGGTGGGTATAGCCGGGCCGTCGGGGGCGGGGAAATCGACCCTGATCAACCTGTTGCTGCGGTTCCGCGACCCGGAGGGCGGGCGCATCCTGATCGACGGGCAGGACATTCGCGGCGTGACGCAGGAGAGCCTGCGCAGCCGGATCGGGGTGGTGACGCAGAACACCTCGCTGATCCACCGCTCGGTGCGGGCCAATATTATGTATGGCAACCCCGGCGCGACCGAGGCGGAGATGATCGCCGCCGCCAAGCGGGCGGAGGCGCATGACTTCATCATGGGGCTGCGCGACCACGCGGGGCGCACTGGTTATGACGCCCATGTGGGCGAGCGCGGTGTGGCGCTGTCGGGTGGCCAGCGGCAGCGGATCGCGATTGCGCGGGTGGTTCTGAAGAACGCGCCGATCCTGATCCTGGACGAGGCGACCTCGGCGCTGGACAGCGCGGTGGAGGCGGCGATCCAGAAGACGCTCTTGGATGTGATGCAGGGCAAGACGGTGATTGCGATTGCCCACCGGCTGTCGACGATTGCGCAGATGGACCGGATCGTGGTGCTGCAGGAGGGGGAGGTTGCCGAGGATGGCAGCCACGCGGCGCTGCTGGCGCAGCAGGGGGTCTATGCCGGGCTGTGGCAGCGCCAGGCGGGCGCGGCGGAGCGGGTGGCGGAGGCGGTGTGAGGGCTAGACGCCCGACATCAGCACATCCACCGCGCGGGTGATCAGGCCGCCCTGGTCCGCAACATTGCCGGTGCGGCGCAGGCTGGTGCGGCGCACCGCCGCGATCAGCCGTGTTGCCAGCACCAGGCGCTGGGTGTTGTGCAGGATCTCCGGGTTCAGATGAGTCACGGCCGGGTAGTTTGGCAGCAGCGGGATGACAACCACCGAAGGGCCGGGCGGCAGCAGCTCGCTTTCCGCCACAACCATGGAGATGCCGTTGTATTCCGCGACGTCGAAGCGGGTCAGTCTTTCCACGAAGGCGCCCCCGGCGCGGTCATGATATCCGCCAGCGGGTGGCCGTTTGCCTCGTGCCAGCTGAATTGCGCGGCAAAGGCTTCGGCGTTCTCAGTCAGCCATTGCTTGCGCCTTGCGTCGGCGACGGCCTGAAGCAACGCCGCCTCTGCCACTGCAGAAACGTTGATCCCGAGGCGTTTGGCCTGGGCCAGCGCGTCGGCGTCCAGGGTCAGCGAGGTCTTGCGTTTGAAGGTGGTGGTCATGGGCGTATGCTCCGGAATGATACCGGCAATATATACCGTTCCCGGATATTGCGCAAATTCTGCCTGGCAGCGGCTGGCAAAGGAAAACCCGGCGCGCTGGAAGGCGCTCCGGGTGTCTTTCCGGGACAGGGGAGGCTGTTCAGACCGCTTCTGCGGTCTCGGGCGTCTCCTTCCGGGTTCGGGCGCGGATCCGGGCCATATCGCTTTTCAGGGTCTGGAAAACCGCGTCGCCGAACCACTCCAGCGAGGCTTCGCAGGCGGGGTCCTGCGCCATTGCGGCCAGCAGCCGGGAGTAGTCATAGGCGCCTTCGAACAGCGGCACCATGCCGTCGCGGCTGCCTGCGGCGCTGTAGACGTTGCCGGGGGCGAAGACCCCGAGCCGGTCGCGGGCGGAGACGTTTTTCAGGTGGTAATGGGCGATGCGGGGCAAGAGGATGCGGCGGGCATCCACCGGGTCGTCGCCGCCTTCCCAGACGTGCAGCGCGTCGAAGTTGATGGCGAGCGCGTCGTGGTCCGTGGCGTCGATCAGGCCGCAGGTGGCGGCCAGCGTGTCGGCCAGGGTGCCGGGGTGGGTTTCGACCAGCAGGCGCAGCCCGTGGTCGGCGGCGATGACGCAGGCCTCGCGCAGGGCGCGGATGGTCTGGCGGCGCTCGTCAGCTGTAGCATCGGCGCTGGCCTGCTGGCCTGCAAAGGTGCGCATCTTGGCGGCGCCCCAGGTGCGGGCCTGGGCACAGAGCGCCAGGGTGCGGTCGCGCAAGAGGTCCGGGTCATGCAGCGGCAGGTAGTCACTGATCATCGGCACCGACAGGCCCTGTGCGGCCATCCATTGGGCGTTGTGAATGGCCAACGGGGATTGGTTGCGGGCGTGGACGCCCCACAGCTCAATCCCCTGAAAGCCGTTGTCGCGGGCCCAGAAGGCGATGTCCTTGAGCCCGATCAGCTGGTGGCGGAAGGAAATGGTGCAAAGCGAGATTTTCATGCCGGAACCTCCTGCGGCTGGGTGTCGTCCAGTTGAGGGCTGGCCGGAATGCTCGGCTGGGCTGGCAGGTTGATGGCGCGCCAAGTGTCAAACTGGGTCTTGAGCGCCGCTTTGATGGTGAATTCGAGCTGGTCCAGGGCATCCAGCGCCGCGAACAGGTCGGGGATCATGCTGCGGTCGGTGGTGTGCGCGATGCGGGCGGCCAGGAAATGCAGGCTGCGGAAGCCTTCGCAGAGTGCCTCCACCCGGTCGCATTCGGCGTCGAAGGGCTCAAACGCCGTGTCCAGCTCCTGCCAGAAGAAGGCAAAGGCGTGCTCATAGGCGTATTTGCGCAAGGAGAGCACCGGCATTTCCCGCACCGCGCGGCCCAGGTCCGCCAGCGCCAGCGGGCGGGCGGGGTCGCAGTGGTAGCTGAAGATTCGCCGCAGGGCGGAGGTCAGCAGGTTGTCGTCTGCGCGGAAGGTTTCGGTGAAGTAGTCGGCCAGATCCTGTGCCTGCGGTGCCTGCGCATCGCCACTGTTCAGGATATAGCCGCCCGCCACGGTGGGCTGCGCCATCGCGTTCAGGATGGTCTCGCGCGGCAGGTCGCCGCGCCAGCGGTAATCCGGGTCGTAAAGGTGCCAGAGATCCGGATCCTCGGTCAGTTCAATGATGACGTAATGCGGGAAGGGGTTCTGGTTGTACTTGTTCTCGCGCTCCGGCAGGTGGAACATGTCGAGGAAGACCACCATCTGCTCGTCATCGGATTTGGTCGACAAGAGCTGTTCGAAGCGGATCAGGTTCTGCTCCTTGCTCTGGCCGTGATCGTACCATTCGCGTACCGGGATGTTGTAGAGCCGTTCGACCCAGTCGGCGAAGTGGTCCTGGGTGATCTCCTCGCTGTGGTAGGCGAGCTGCATGGCGGGGGTCACCGCAAAGCTGCTGTCCCAGGTGCCGAAGTAGAACGGGCGGAATTTCAGGTGTTCGTGGCGGCGGATCGCGGCGCAGAGGCAGCTGACGAAGCAATGCACGGTGATTTCGCTGGGGGCGGGTGCGGTGTCTGCCTGCGGCGCGGGGTCTTCACCCAGCAGCATGCGGATCAGGCCGTCGACGGTGGCGAAATCATTCTTGGACAGCTCGCGTTCCGGCATCTCGATGCCATGGTCTGTCTCCAGATGCAGCATCAGGTTGATGAGGATCACCGAGTCGATATGCAGGTCGTCGTTCAGCACCGCCTGGGGGCTAAAATTCTGCATATGCGGATTGGCTAGCGGGCCAGTGAGGGTCTGGCGGATGGCCTCGAGGATATGGTTGTAAGTCATGCGGGGACGGCCTCCTGTGCGTATTGGGCCGAGACTTCGCGGCGGCTGATCTTGCCGTTGGCCTGGCGGGGCAGGGCGGGCAGGTGCCGGATCAGGGTGGGCTGCTGGTAGTCGGCAAGGGCTGTGCGGCAGGCCTGGCGGATGGTGTCCTCTGCTGCGGTGCCGGCATACAATAGGCCCGCGCGGGCGCCGGAATGCGGGTCGGGCAGGCGGAAGGCGACGGCGTCGCTGACGCCGGGCAGAGCCATGACGGCTTTCTCGATGTCCTGCGGATAGACGTTGAGGCCTGCGACGTTGATCATGTCGTCGGCGCGGGCAGTGAAGACCAGCATGCCGCTGTCATTGAGGTGGCCGAGGTCGCCGGTGTCGATCGTCTGTCCTGCGATGGTGATGCGGACCGCGTCCGGGGTGCCGTCCCGGCCTGCCGTCAGGGCAACATGCGGCAGCGGCTGGCCGACGTCATAGGGGTTTTGCAGGTCTTGATTGATCGCGACGCAGCCGGCCTCCGAACAGCCGTACTGCTGGAACAGATAGGTGGTGCGGGCGCGGATCAGCTGGAACCAGGCCTCTGGCAGCACGGTGCCGGAGGTGTTGGCGGCGTAAAGCCTTTGGTCCGCGGGCAGGAGGCGGGCCAGCGTGTGCAGCATTGCGGGCGAGGTGTAGAGCAGCGGCTGATCGGTTTCGCGCAGGCGGCGCAGGATGTATTTCGGGTTCAGGCTGTCGAGCACCACCGGCACATGGCCGCGGTGCAGCGCCACGAAAACGCCGGCAATCAGGCCGTAGGAATGGGTGACGGGGCAGGCAATCACCGGCGTCATCGCGGCACTGGCGGTGAAGAAGGCGGCGTAGCTTTCGACCTCTGCCGCGATTTCCGCCCAGGTGCGGGTGATCACCTTGGCGGCACCGGTGGTGCCGGAGCTCATCTGCACCAGAACGCCGCCGCGCGGGGTGGTGCCGGTTTGCGGCAGGGCGGTCTGTTTCAGCCCGTCGCTGAGCATCACGTCGCAGCCCGCGGCCTGCGCCATATCGCGGGCGGTTTCCGGCGGGATGCCCGCGTGGACCGGGAAGGCGCCGGCGCCTTGCGCGCGCAGGTACAACAGGGCCGAGAGCGCGGCGCCGGCGTTCTGCATGTGCAGGCCGTAGCGGTGCGTTGCAGGGTCGCTCAGCACACGGTCCAGCCGCGCGGCGAGGTCCGAGGGGTCGATGGTTGTGTCGTTCAGAACTAACATTCCGGTTATCCTTTTCCGGTGGCCAGGGCGTTGGCGATCAGGTGGCCGTGCTGCGGCCTGTCAGGGTCTAACTTGCGAGAAATCAGGCTTTCGGCGCGGATTTGCGGGGTGAAGGGGGCAAAGGCGGCCTGCCGGTCCTGCATCCCGTGTTCGGACGCGTGGCGGTCCAGGCGGGTGCGGACGCGGCGCCAGAAGGTGGCCTCTGCCAGGCCGTAGTGGCGTTGCAAAAGGTCCGAGAGGTCGGCGAGGTTGAAGACAAACAGCGTGTCCATCACCAGCCAGCGCAGTTCCTCAGGCCCGGACATGCGGTGGAATTTGTCCGGCGGCGCGTCCCTGTAGGCCGGATCTATGCGCGAGAGGTCCGGGCAGAGGTCGGGATGCGACAGCAGCTCGGGCACGTATTCCAGGCTTTCGTGGAAATCGCGGGCGATGAGGCCGGTTGGCCAGCCGTTTTCGTGGTTCAGGATCAGGTTCTGGCCATGCGCCTCCAGTCCGATGCCGTGCGCGGTCATCAGGTGCCAGACGGGCAGCACAGCAACCTCGATCAGCCGGGCGAGCCAGGCGTCGAGGCCATGCGCCTCAATCCAGGGGGCGATCAGGGATGTGCCGTCGGGATCGGTGAGGGCGAGGGCGTTGAAGGGCATCATGCTGCCGGCGGCCAGGCCAAGGGACTCCGGGCTGTGCCGCCAGATCGCGGCCAGGTGCCCGTCGAGCGCGGTGCCGCGGCCGGCGGTGATGGCGGCGTATTCCGGCAGGATAGTCAGCGGGTAGCGGCTGGTGAACAGCGGGTCGCTGTCCAGCACCTGTGCGAGCCATTTGGAAATGGCAGGCGCGACGGCGACTGATTCCGGCGCGAGGGTGCGCAAGGAGGAGGTGTTGCGCATCGCCATCGCGGTTTTCACATGGGCGCGGGCGGGGTCATCGGCGTTCATCAGGGTGCGGACCGACTGGGTGGCGCGGTAAGGCGCGCCGATGGGGCCGAGTTTTGCCAGTTGGCCTGATGTGCGCCATTGTTTGTAGAGCGGGTCGGATTGCAGTTTGGCGTGCTGCCACGGGTGCAGGGGCAGCAGGCGGAAACTGTTGAGCGGTGCGCCGTTCCGCTCTGCCAGCGCGGTGATGCGCTGCCATTCTTCACGGCCCAGCTCCTGCTCCCAGAAATCCGGCGAAGGCAGCACCTGCTGCACCAGGGATTGGTGCAACAGCACGCCGGCCAGGCGGAAGGTTTCGCCGCCCTCCGGTCCGTAGGCGAGGTGGTCGGCGTCCGTGAACCCGCTGCGGGCCTTATAGCAGGGGTGATAGGGGTGGCCCTCGTGCAGGGCGGTTTCCAGCGCGGAAATGCCTAGTCGGTGCCGCCGCGCTGCTGCGGGGATATGCAGCGCGGTCAGATCGCTGAGGTGTTCAGTGTGCTGAAGATCGGCGCGCAGGATGTCCAGTGCAAGGGAGGGCTCTGCTACCGCTGCCAGCACGTCTTCAGTGCTGGCGGAACGCCATGTGAGGCCGTCGCGGACCTCGATGCTGCCCTCCTGCAGCCGGTAGCGGCCAAAGGCGCCGCGGCGGCCGCGAGCGCGGAATTGGGTCCGCCGGAAGGACCAGCTGAGGGTCTGGCTGCGGTCCAGGTGCAGCGAGGCCGCCCAGCTTTCGCACAAGAGCGCCTCGCACAGCTGGCGCAGCACGCGGGGGGCGGCGGTGGCGCGGTTCAGGCGCTCATGCAGGGACATCGGCGCGCTCCGGCACGAGCTGCGGCTGCACCGCGGCGATCGGGTTCGGCATTTGCAGAAACAGCCCCTCCTGGCCTGCGGTCTCCAGCTCATCCACGTTGCGGGCGCGGGTCAGCAGGTTGGCCTTGGCGCTGAGCGCGGGGGCGGTCAACAGGTACTGGGCGAACTCCGCGCCGGCGCCGCTGAGGCGGCTGGCGGCCGCGGTCAGGTGGCGGCGCAGCTGCAGCAGCAGCGCAGGTTCCGGGGCCAGCCCGTCACAGCCCAGACGGCGGATCACCGCGAAGATCTGGTTGACCACCAGGTAGTAGGCCATCCGCTCATTGATGTGGGCGCGCGGGTAGACCAGTGCGGGCTGGTCCGCCAGTGAGGGTTCTAGCGCGCAGAGGCGGGGCAGGGCGTCCTCAGCGATGAAGTAGCCCTGGTTGTCGCGGTAATAGCCGCGTGACGGCAGGCCGGTGCTGAGGTCCAGAAGGCTGTTCTGCTGGTGCGCCTCCAAGGCGATGCCGTGGCGGTCGTAGAGGTCCAGCACCGGGTCGAGCATGCAGGTGAGGTAGGCGTCGAACCAGAGGCGGGCGGTGTCTGCCGGTGTCTCGCCGTGCTCTGCGGCCAGCCGCTGGATGAGGCTGGCGAGCAGCGCGGTGCGGCCCGGCAGCGGATCGGCGGTGAGGGCGGCGAGGTTGTAGATGCCCTGGCCCGCGGCGCCCATGAAGGGGTTGTCGCGGAAGATCACCTCAAACCCGCTTTCGCGGCGGCCCGGCAGGGAGAGGGTCAGATAGGCCGGGTCGTTGAGGATGCGGAAGCGCGGGCTGAGGCTGTCCGCGTTCAGATGGCGCAGCAGCCGGGCCATGGAGACGCCGGTTTCCAGCTCATTGTGCTTGGTGACGCGCAGGGAGTTGGTCAGCCGCACCGGAACCGAGAATTTCAGCATCCAGGGGCAGTCGGGCGCGTAGAGCGTGCGCAGGGAGGAGGTGGCGGTGAATTTGCTGCCTGCTTCGCCGAGGTCGCGCAAGCGGCCCGTGGCCAGCAGCGCCTGCACGTCCGGGTCCAGCCGCAGCATTTGCGCCTGCAGAGGGTGAGCGGGGATCAGCACCTCATCCGGGCGCAGCCGGAAGGCGCCGTCGAGGCCGGGGATTTGGCGGAGCATGTCCGCGGCGGGCTGATGGGCGGAGCCTTCGGCGACGAGGGATTTGTCCGCGGCAAAGAAGTCGAGGCGGAATTGCCCGGCGTATTCAGGGGCATAGGTCATCTGCTGCCAGTCGGTCAGGCCGTCGCGGCTTTTCGGTGTGGGATGCAGCCAGTGGCCGAAGGCGAGTGCCTGTTCTGCGGTCAGGAAGCTGTCCGGGTCCGGTGTACCGGCATGGTGCCGCAGGTTCTGCTCAATCTCGGCGTTGCTGTTGAAGATGCCGCGCAGGAATTCCGGCAGCTGGCCCGCATCGCGGCTGTTCAGCCGCACGAAGCAATCCTGCGCGATCAGGGTGAGGACCTGCACCACCGGCGCGGCCTGCCAGGTGCTGGAGCCGTCAAAACAGATCTGCGCCGGGCCGAAACGGTGCGGTCCGGTGCGGGAGAAATACTCGATCCGTACCCGCAGGCGGGCGGGGATGTGGCTGAGCGGGATCTCCACCGCGCCGCAGCCGTCGGCCAGGGTGGCGCTGCCGGGGGCCATTTCGCGCAGGTAGGTATTGAGGAGCGCCTGCAGCGAGGCGGCCTGCGCGGCAGTGGCGGTGCAGGGGGCAGGATGAAGGGTCTGCTGAAGGCTCATCGCAGGCCTCCCGTCAGGGAGGGGGCAGGGGCGGGGTGCATGGGTTTTGGTCTTCCCGTAGCCGTGCCGCGGCACACACGGACCCCGGCGGTGCCGGGCCGTAGGGCCGGGTCAGATTTCGACAAGAACTAGCGGGATAGCTGGCTGCGGAGCGGCGCGGGCAAAGGGCTGGGCGCCGGCTGTGAAAGTGATTTCACGCCCCGTACTTAGCCTGTGCGGCGGGGCGGGGAAAGGGATTTCTTACTATTTTACTTTGATTTGCGGTGCCCGGCGGAGAACCGCCGGATACCGCGAGCGTCAAAGATGCGTTCAGAACTTGAGCGTTGCCACAACCGAGATGTTGCGGCCCGGTTCGTTGAAGGCAGTGATCGTGTCCGAAGTGTATTCGGTGCCATAGGTGGCGCGGTCGGCGTAGGTCTTGTCGAACACGTTGTCGATGGCCGCGCGGATGGTCAGGTTGCCGAGCGACGGCGGGCTGTATTCGGCAAAGAGGTTCAGCACCCCGTAGCCCGGCTGTTTCTGGGTATAGGTTTCGCTGACTCCGTTGTCGTTGGACAGCGCCGCCTCGACGCTGCCGCCGACCAGCAGGTTCATGGTGGGGATTTCCTGCTGCAGCTCAAACGCCAGAACCTTGCCGATCGGGGTGCCCGAGTCGACCAGGAAGAAGCTTTCCGCCGGGGCGTCATTGAAGGAGACATCGCTGTTGTTCATGGTGAAGCGGGCAAAGCCGCTGTCCCAGCCGTAGGTGGCGGCGATGTTGAAGCCTTTGCTCTCGAAGTCATTGGCGATGACGCTGCTGCCTGAGACACCGCGGATGTTGTCAATATTGGTCTTGAACAGCTCACCGCCCAGAGTCCAGTTGCCGCGCTGCCAGTCGGCGCCGACGATGATGTTCCTGGCGCGCGAGGACTGCAGGTTCGAATAATCCCAGGTCTGGTAGAACAGGAAGTTGTCCTCCAGGTCGTAGCCGCCGAAGACGTTGGAGTAGCCGGCCCGCAGCGACAGCGAGTCGGTCAGGTCATAGACCAGCGACAGGTTGCCGCTTGCGCCGGAGGTTGAGCCAGTGAAGGCGGCGCCGGTCTGGGCGAAATCCTGGCCGGTGAAGTCCTGCCAGTCATAACGCAGGCCGCCCGAGACGCTGAGCCGGTCGGTGGGTTCCAGACGGGCCTGGGCGAAGATGCCGAAGTTCTTGCTTTCCTCGCCGGTCAGGCCGTTGACCCAGGTTGCGTTCACCGTGCTTTCGCGGACCTGATAGTCGACACCTGCCGTGATGGTGTTGCTGTCGGACAGGTGGAAATCGTTCTGCAGCGTCAGCGAGTAGGTGTTGGAGCTGGTCGCGGTGGAATCGCCGAACGGGTCGCTGGGGCGGTCGACGTTGA
The DNA here is from genome assembly GCF_059694505.1 of Leisingera sp. ANG49. Classification (NCBI taxonomy): domain Bacteria; kingdom Pseudomonadati; phylum Pseudomonadota; class Alphaproteobacteria; order Rhodobacterales; family Roseobacteraceae; genus Leisingera; species Leisingera sp. ANG49. Next base: position 52,122 of record NZ_JCATZN010000009.1, on the reverse strand, counting down.
TTTCCGAGAACCCGAGGGTCGCAGAAGGATCCCACAGGCCGGTCTCATTGCCGCTTTCATAGCGCAGCGAGGCGATGCGGCGTTTGGTGTAATAGGGCGCAAAGCCGCGGGAGCTGGCGCCGAAGTTGGGCTGGAAGTTGCGGATCTCGTTGTCCTGCGCCTCCTGGAGGGACAGTTCGATCCGGTCGCCCTCGTCGCCCTCATAGGCGAATTTCAGCAGGCCCGCGGTCAGGTTCGCGCCGGAGCCGGTGACCTCGATGCCGTCGCCGTCCTCGAAATTGTCGCCGGTGGAGCGTTTGGCGTAGCCGAGGATTTCAAAGCCGCCGCTGCGGCCTGCCAGGGTCAGCGAGCCCTGCGCGGTGTTGCCGTTGCTGGAATAGGACAGGCGGGACTGGCCGCCGAAGGTTTCGCCGTCTTCGATGATGTCCTCGGCGTCGATGGTTTCCATCACCACCCGGCCGGCCAGCGCGCGGGGGCCGGCATCGGCGGGGGCAACGCCGGGATCGACGCGCACCGATTTCATCAGGCCGGGGTCGAAGGCGTTGGCGCTGACGTGGTGGAAGGTGCGGTTGTTCTGGCTGACGCCGTCCACCTGCACCGCGAGGTTCAGCATGTCGACGCCGTTGACGAAGATCTTCTGCGCGATCGGAATGCCGCCGCCGACGGAGACCGAGGCGATGCCTGCAAACAGGTCCTTGAGGTCGCCCATCGCGGCGCGTTCGATTTCGGCGTCGGCCACATAGATCGAGGTTGCGCGGTCGGCGGCATTGCCGATCGGGTCGCGCTGTTTGACCACGATCGGGTCGAGCGACAGGACGTCGTCTTCCTCTGCCAGGGCGGCGGAGGCGGTGATGAGCGTAAGCGCGGTGCTGCAGAGCAGCCCGGACAGGCGGATGCTGGAAGTTCGTGCCATGATTAACCCGTGTTCTTGGAGCTGTTAGCTTGGGGTTATCCTGGCTTGCCTTTTCAAAGGCTTGGGCCTGATAGGGAGGGTTCGCGCCGGGCGCAAGGGGGTATTGTTGAGTAAATTGGTTTGTTATGCGCTGTTGCAGTTTTGCCGCGCTTGGGGGCGGCCGGGTGCAGATGCCCCCGGCCGCGGGAGCGTTACTTGGCCGATGCGAAGGACATCAGCGCATAGGTGATCTGGGCGGTGGTGAATTCCGACACCCGGCTGTCCTCGGTCGGGGCCAGCTCCACCACATCGCAGCCCGCGAGGTTGCGGCCTGCCAGCGCGGAGCGCACGATGTTCAGCGCCTGATAATAGCCGAGGCCGCCGGGCACCGGCGTGCCGGTGGCGGGCAGAATCGCCGGGTCCAGACCGTCGACGTCAAAGCTGACATAGACATCCTGCGGGAAATCTTCCGGCAGAGTGACGGACTGGATGTTGCCGGTGACCAGCTCCTCGGCGTCGATGGAGATCACGTTGCAGGCGGCGCGGCGGTCGACCTCTTCCTGGCTCATGGCGCGGACGCCGAATTGGGCAATGCGGATCCCGTCTTCCTCGGCCAGCAGCTGCATCACCGAGGCGTGGGAGTGGCGCTCATCCTGATAGGCCTTGCGCAGGTCGGCGTGGGCGTCGATCTGGACGATGCCGACAGGGCGCCCCAGCGCCCGGGCCACGCCGCGCACCGCGCCGTAGCTGAGCGCGTGCTCGCCGCCCAGCGTCACCGGCACTGCGCCTGCGGCCACAGCGGCCTCGGTGCGGGCGGCGATGCGCTCCATCACCTGGGGCAGGGGGCCGGTGCAGTCGACGGCGTCTTCAGTCACGATGCCCGCGGCGCAGGGTTCGCTGTCGCGGTAGAGGCGTTCCAGCTCGACGCTGGCCTCAAGAATGGCCTCCGGGCCGCCTTCGGTGCCGCCGCCGTAGGAGACGGTGCGCTCCAGCGGCACCGGGATCACCCGGAAGCGGGCGGTGGCGGGATCGCGTTCGGCGTCGCTCAGTTCGCCTTCGAGGAAGTAGGTCATGACAGGCGGTCCTTGAAATCGTCATAGGAGGGGGTGCGCAGGAGTTTCAGCGCGTCACTTTCGGAGTTCCACAGCGCAATCGCGGGCAGGGGAACGCCGTTGAAGGTGTTGGTCTTGACCATCGAGTAATGCGACTGGTCGAGGAAGGCGATGCGGTCGCCGGGCTGCGGCGGGGTTGCAAAGCCGTAGTCGCCGATCACGTCGCCCGCGAGGCAGGACGGCCCGCCCAGGCGGTGCGGCGGCACGTCCGTGACTTCGCCCAAGAGGTCGGGGCGGTAGGGGGCCTCGATGACGTCGGGCATGTGGCATGTGGCGGAAATATCGGTGATTGCCAGCGGCATGGCGTTTTCGGCAACGTCCAGAATCTCACCTACAAGGATGCCGGAGTGCAGCGCCACCGCCTCGCCCGGCTCGATGAAGACCTCGACGCCGTAGGTTTCGCGGATATGGCGGATCAGGGCGATCAGCCCGTCGCGGTCGTAGTCCGGCATGGTGATGTGGTGGCCGCCGCCCAGGTTGATCCATTTGAGCTGCTTGAGACGGGTGCCCATCTTCTCTTCCAGCGCGGCGAAGGTGCGCTGCAGCGGTTCGAACAGCTGTTCGCAGAGCGTGTGCATATGCAGGCCCTCAACGCCTTCCCAGTCCTGATCGCTCAGCTGCGACACCGGCGTGCCGAGGCGCGAGCAGGGGGCGGTGGGGTCGTATTTCTCGTTCCAGCCTTCGGAATGCTCGGGGTTCACGCGCAGGCCGACCGAGATGTTTTCACCACCCGCGCGGGCCTCTGTGATCAGCGGCGCAAAGCGGCGGTGCTGGGCGGGGGAGTTGAAGATCAGGTGATCCGACAGGCGGATGATTTCCGGCAGGTCGCCTGCCTTGAAGCCCGCGGAATAGGTGGTGACCTCGCCGCCGAATTCCTCGCGCGCCAGCCGAGCCTCATAGAGGCCGGAGGCGCAGGTGCCGGACAGGTAGCGCCGCACCAGCGGGGCCACGGCAAACATCGAGAACGCCTTGAGCGCCAGGAGGACGTTGGCGCCGGAAGCATCCGCGACCTGTTTCAGGATCGTCAGGTTGCGCTCGACCGCGACCTCATCCACCACGAAACAGGGTGAGGGCACACGGTGCAGGTCGAAGCGGGCAAAGCTTTCGGTGGAGAGCGCTTTGATATCCATGGCGGGGTCTTTCGTTGCGGCAAGGCGGGAACGGAAAGGGCCGGTTTCTGTTTGCTGACGCACGCCCGGGGAGCGCAAAACCGGTGCCCACTTTTGCGCGGCGTGCTCTGATGAAACCAGCCCGTTTTGTCAGCCGCGGGCAGTGGATGCCCGCGGCCGGTGTCTTGGAGTGCTTAGAACTCCGGGTGGCCGTCCAGTTCGACCACCTGCCACGGCAGGCCGTCGGTGTTCAGCATGTCCATGAAGGCATCCGGGTCCAGCTGTTCGGTGTTCCACACGCCCGGCTCGCGCCAGGTGCCGTTCATCACCATCGCGGCGCCGATCATCGCCGGCACGCCGGTGGTATAGGCCACCGCCTGGCTGCCGACCTCGGCATAGCATTCCTCGTGGTCGCAGATGTTGTAGATGTAATAGGTCTTCTCTGCGCCGCCGTCCTTGGCCGGGCCGGTGATGATGTCGCCGATGCAGGTCTTGCCCTTGGTCAGCTCACCCAGTTCGGAGGGGTCCGGCAGCACGGTTTTCAGGAATTGCAGCGGGATGATTTCCTGGCCGTTGTGGATCACCGGCTCGATGCTGGTCATGCCGATGTTCTGCAGCACGGTGACGTGGTTGATGTAGGCGTCGCCGAAGGTCATCCAGAAGCGGGCGCGCTCGATCTCCGGGAAGTGGGTCGACATCGACTCCAGTTCCTCGTGGTACATCAGGTACATGTTCTTCTTGCCGACGGCGGGGAAGTCGAACTCGTACTTGTGGGTCATCGCCGGGGATTCGATCCAGGCGCCGTTTTCCCAGTGGCGGGCCGGGGCGGTGACTTCGCGGATGTTGATTTCCGGGTTGAAGTTGGTGGCGAACGGCTTGCTGTTGTCGCCGCCGTTGCAGTCCAGCACGTCGATCAGGCGGATGCCCTCCAGCTTGTGCTTGCGCACCCAGGTCGCCATGATCGAGGTGACGCCCGGGTCGAAACCGGCGCCCAGGATCGCGGTCAGGCCTGCTTCCTTGAAGCGCTCCTGATAGGCCCACTGCCATTTGTATTCGAACTTGGCTTCGTCCTCGGGCTCATAGTTGGCGGTGTCGAGGTAGTGAATGCCGGCCTCAAGGCAGGCGTCCATCAGCACCAGATCCTGATAGGGCAGCGCGAGGTTCACCAGCAGCTCAGCACCGGTTTCCTTGATCAGCGCCACGGTGTCGGCGACATTCATCGCGTCCAGCTGGGCGGTGCGGATGGTGACGCCGGTGCGTTCCTTGACGTTGGCGGCGATCTCTTCGCATTTGGAGACCGTGCGGCTGGCCAGGGTGATCTCCTTAAAGATCTCCGGGTGCATGGCCATCTTGGTGACCGATACGGATCCGACGCCGCCGGCGCCAACAACCAGAACCTTTTCCATGTGTATTTTCCTTTGCAGATGGGGCCGGGGCCCCGGTGTTCCGATGTGCCCCTGGGTGGTCAGCCGGGGGGCGGCTTCAGTCGAAATAGGTGCTGCCGGCAAGGCTGTCCTTGTAGGCGGCAATCATCTGGCGGCGCTCCGCGGCGTTGACCTTGCCGGATTTCACGGCGCGTTCTACCCGCTTGCGGAAGGTCTCCAGGCACTGGCGCGGGTCGTATTCGACATAGGACAGCACCTCGGCGATGGTATCGGCCTCGGTCTCGTGCTCGATATCAAAGCCGCCCTGGCCGTCCAGAGAGATGGTGACCACGTTGGCATCGCCAAACAGGTTGTGCAAGTCGCCGAGCGTTTCCTGATAGGCGCCGACAAAGAACACTCCGATCAGGTAGTGCTCATCCTCGCGCAGGTCGTGGACCGGCAGTGCGTTGGAGGTGCCGTCGGCGAGGATGAAGTGATCCAGCTTGCCGTCGCTGTCGCAGGTGATGTCGGTGATCATCGCGTTGCGGGCGGGCATTTCGTTCAGGCGCTGCAGCGGCATCATCGGGTGCAGCTGGTCGATCGCCCAGACATCCGGCAGCGACTGGAACAGCGAGAAGTTGCCCTGGTAGTGATCGGTGAAGGCGCCAAGGGCGCTGGCGGCCTCAGTCAGGCTCTCATCCCCGCGCGCGGCGGATTTGAACAGGCCGGCCAGATACAGAAAAGCCTGTTCGGCGCGTGACAGCTGCGCTAGCCCGATCTGGCCGCGGCGGAACAGCGCCCGCAGCTCATCCCGGTAATAGATCGCGTCGTTCAGCGCCTCCTGGAAGCGCGGCGCGCCGATGTAGGCCTCCACCGCCATCAGGTCCGAGACCAGGTGGTGGTCGTCGGGCTGCACTTCCGGTTTCTGCGGCGCATCGTACAGCGTGGCACCCAGCACCTCGAAGATGAAGATCGAGGAATGCGCCACCACGAAGCGGCCGCTTTCGGTGACGATGGTGGGGTGGGGCAGGCCCGCCTCATCCAGCGCGTAGCGGATGGTTTCGACAATATTGGTGCAGTACTCGTTGACGGTGTAGTTGACCGAGTTGTCGTCCGGCCGGCGGGCGCCGGTGTAGTCGACGCCCAGGCCGCCGCCGAGGTCCATGTGGGTCAGCGGCGCGCCCATGCGGGTCAGTTCCACAAAGAAGCGGCAGGCCTCATCCGCGGCGCGGCGGATGTCGAAGATGTTGGGCACCTGGCTACCCAGGTGGCTGTGCTGCAGCACCAGGCAGTCGAGGAAGCCGCTGTCGCGCAGGCGGTCCATCAGCGTCACCAGATCATGGGCGCCAAGGCCAAAAGTGGAGCGATCGCCGGAGCTTTCCTGCCATTTGCCGGTGACGCGTTCGGTCAGCTTGACCCGCACGCCCAGCAGCGGCCGGATGCACAGATCCTCTGCCACCCGGCGGACGATGTCGAACTCGTCCAGCGTTTCGATCACGATGACGGTGTTGTGGCCCAGCTTGCGCGACAGGATCGCCAGCCGGATGAACGCCTCGTCCTTGGAACCGTTGCAGATCAGCAGCGCGTCTTCGGGCAGGGGCTGCGACAGGGCAATCATCAGCTCCGGCTTGGAGCCCGCCTCCAGCCCGTAGTTGAATTTCTGGCCCGCAGCCATCAGGTGGCCGATCACCTCGGCCTGCTGGTTCACCTTGATCGGGAACACGCCGCGGTACTGGCCCTTGTAGCCGGCGGCCTCAATTGCGCCGTTGAAGGCGTCGTGCAGTTGGGTCAGCGACTGTTCCAGGAACTGATGCACCCGCAGCACCACCGGGGCGGAGATGCCGCGCGCCTCGATCGCCGCAATCACCTCCGGCAGCGGGGTCGGCTTGGCATCCGGGGCCTGCGGCAGCCGCAGCGCCACGGCGCCGTCCGGGGTGACCTCCAGCATGCCGCTGCCCCAGGCGTCGAGGCCATAGAGGCCCTCATAAGTCTCTGCGCCGCTGCTCATCGGCGTTGCGCCTGTGCCGGGCGTTTCGGGAAATCGGAGAGGGGGAGCCGGTGCGGCATCGCGGGGCCTTTCTGTCCAGAGTTCGAGGGGGCTGGGAGGTGCAAAGCTGACGGTTCGGGTCGAAGCCTTATCAGGTGCAGGACCGTGCGGTGGCCGCCTCCTTACAATCGGGGGTCTGCTGCATCAAGAGGTTTTCTGCAGGCAGGGTGGTGATTTGCGCGCCTTCGCCGGGCGGCCGCATCCGCAGGCTGCCGCCGGGGCAGCGAAATGGCGCGTCTGGACTTTTGCCGCATGTGCCGGTAAGCCCCCCTTGATTTTCAGCAAGCCTTCACCGCCAGCCGAATTCCATCTCATCAGAGGACAGGAAATGGCACATTGGAAGGTTTTGCAACTGGCGGCGCCGGTTTTTTTCGCCATGACGGCTGCGGCATCGGCGCAAACGGTGGCAGTGGAGACCGCGCGGGGCCGCGTCGAGCTGCCTGAAAACCCTGAAAGAATCGTGGTCCTGGATGTAGCCGCAGCCGATACGCTGGATGCCCTTGGGGTGCAGCCCGTGGGTCTGCCTGCCGAGATGTTCGTCAGCTATCTGGACGGTTTGCAGGCCGGCGCGGCTCCCGCGGGCACGCTGTTTGAGCCGGATTTTGAGGCGATTGCCATGCTGGCACCGGATTTGATTGTTGCGGGCGGGCGGTCTTCGACCCAAGTTGAACCGCTCTCGGAGATCGCCCCGGCCGTCGACATGACGATCTGGGGCACCGATCTTGCAGAGCAGGCGGTAATGCGGCTGCGCGAGTATGGCCGCATGACAGGGCTCGACGCACAGGCGGCGGAGTTGGAGGCGGCGTTCAACGCCAAGCTGGCGGAGGCCAAGGCTGCGGTGGACGGGCGCGGCGATGCGCTGATCCTGATGACCAACGGGCCGCGCGTCTCTGCCTACGGTGCCGGGTCGCGGTTCGGCTGGCTGCACCAGGCGCTGGACCTGCCGGAGGCGGTGCCGGATCTGGATGCGCAGACCCATGGCGAGGCGGTGTCATTTGAATTCATCGCTGCCGCCGATCCCGACTGGCTGATCGTGGTCGACCGGGCGGTGGCATTGGGGCAGGGCAATCAGGCAGCAGCAGTGACGCTGGACAATGCGCTGGTGGCGGGCACCAAGGCCTGGGCGCAGGGCCAGGTGATCTATCTGAACGCCGCCAATATCTATGTGGCGGGCGGCGGCATCCAGTCGATGAGCGCCACTTTGGACGAAATCAAAGCCGGGTTTTCCAAAGGCGGCAAGGCTGGTGGCTGATCTGGCCGCTCCCGCTTCGGCTGCGCCGCGCCGCTGGCTGCTGCTGGTGGCGGCGTTGCTGGTGCCGCTGGCACTGGTCAGCCTGCTGGTGGGGGCCGGGCCGCTGCCGCTCCGCACGCTGCTGAGTGATCCGCAGTCGCTGCAGGTGCTGGCCGTCAGCCGCATCCCGCGCACCGCCGCGGTTCTGCTGACCGGTGCGGCGATGGCGGTGGCAGGGGTGATCATGCAACTGCTTGTGCGCAACAGGTTTGTCGAGCCGGGCACCACCGGCACCAGCGAGGCGGCGATGCTGGGTCTCTTGGCAGTGACGCTGCTGGCGCCCGGCGCGCCCATTCTGGTCAAGATGCTGGCGGCCGCCGGGGCGGCGCTGGCGGGCACCGGCGTGTTCATGCTGCTGGCCCGCCGCATTCCGCCGCATCAGGTGCTGCTGATCCCCCTGTCCGGGCTGGTCTATGGCGGGCTTCTGATGTCCGTGGCCACCTTCATCGCCATCGAGGGCGGGCTGCTGCAATACCTTGGCGTCTGGATGAGCGGTGAGTTCTCCGGTGTCCTCGCGGGCCGGTATGAGCTGTTGTGGCTGGCGGGCGGGCTGGCGCTGCTGAGCTACTTTGCCGCCGATCAGTTCACCATTGCCGGACTGGGCCGCGATGTGAGCCTGAACCTGGGTCTGCGCTACGGGCAGGTGCTGGGGTTCGGCATTGTCACCGTGTCGCTGGTGTCGTCGCTGGTGATCGTGACAGTTGGGATGCTGCCCTTCATCGGGCTGGTGGTGCCCAATCTGGTGTCGCGGCTGATGGGCGACAATCTGCGCGAAAGCCTGCCTGTGGTGGCCGCCGCCGGGGCCGGGCTGCTTTTGATCTGTGATATCCTGGGGCGCGTGCTGCGCTATCCGTATGAGATCCCGGCGGGCACCGTCTTTGGCATCTTTGGTGCCGCCGTTTTCCTGTACCTGCTGCTGGGAAGGCGGTCCGATGGCTGACCGGCGGCTGATTGCCTTGGGCGGCCTGCTGGCGGCGGCGGCGGCGCTGTTCCTGTTCTGGGGCCTGCGCGGGCCGACCGCCTATATCCTGGAGCTGCGGCTGGTCAAACTGACGGCCTTGCTGGCGGTCGGGGCGTCTGCCGGGGTGGCGACGGTGCTGTTCCAGACCATCAGTCAGAACCGCATCCTGACGCCCTCGATCATGGGGTTCGATGCGCTGTTCCTGCTGCTGCAGACCGGGCTGGTGGCGGGGCTGGGGGCCGCGGGCGCCAGCCGTATTTCCGGTCTGCCGGGCTTTGCGTTGGAAACTGCGGTGATGCTGGGCGCGGCGCTGGTGCTGTTCACCAGCCTGCTGGGCCGCACCCGGCACGACATCCAGCTGATGGTGCTGGCCGGAGTGGTGCTGGGGGTGATGTTCCGCACCCTGACGGCCTTTTTGCAGCGGCTGATGGAGCCCTCGGAGTTCACCATGGTCGAGGCGCGGATGTTCGCCCAGTTCAGCGGCATCGACCGTTCCGCGCTGATGGCGGGGCTGGGGCTGATGGCGCTGGCCGCCCTGTGGCTGGCGCGCAATCACCGGGTGCTGGATGTGGCCGCCCTGGGCCGCACCCCGGCGCGCAGCCTTGGCGTGGCCTACGACGGGCTGCAGTTGAGGGTACTGTGCCTGATTGCGGCGCTGGTTTCAGTCGCGACCGCGCTGGTGGGGCCGCTGGCCTTCCTTGGGCTGCTGGTGACCAGCCTGGCCCACAGCCTGATGCAGAGCCACCGCCACGCGCTGCTCTTGCCCGCCGCGGCGCTGATCGGGGCGCTGATCCTGGTGGCGGGGCAGACCGTGTTCGAGCGGCTGCTGCATCTGCAATCCACCCTGGCCGTTGTCATCGAGTTCTGCGGCGGCCTATTGTTCCTGTTCCTGCTGGTGAAAGGAAAAATACGGTGATCGAGATCTCAGGCCTGAGCTATGGCCCCGCTGCAAACCCCATTCTGCAGGACATTGATGCCGGACTTCCGGCAGGCCGCGTCACCGCGCTGATCGGCCCCAACGGGGCGGGGAAATCAACGCTGCTGAAGCTGATCGCCCGGCAACTGACGGTCCGCAGCGGCAGCATCCGCATGGACGGGATGGATCTGGCGCAGGCGGTGCCCGCCGGGCTGGCCCGCAAAATGGCGGTGGTGGCGCAGCATCTGAGCGTCGCCAGCCGGGTGCGGGTGCGCGACCTGATCGGCTTTGGCCGCTGGCCGCACAGCGCGGGGCGGCTGGGCGCGGCGGATCATGCGGCCATAGCCGAGGCGGTGGCGCTGTTTGATCTGGATGAGCTGCAGGCGCGGTTCCTGGATGAGCTGTCGGGCGGGCAGCGGCAGCGGGCCTTCATCGCCATGGCCTATGCGCAGGACACGGATTGGCTGCTGCTGGATGAGCCGCTGAACAACCTCGACCTGCATCATGCCCGCAACCTGATGGCGCAGCTGCGGCATCTGGCGGAGACGCAGGGCAAGGGCATCGTGATCGTGGTGCATGATCTGAACTATGCGATCAGCTGGTCCGACCACGTGGTGGCGCTGCGGGACGGGCAGGTGGCGTTTCAGGGCCCGGTGTCTGAGGCTGCGACGGCGGAGCGGCTGAGCGCGCTTTACCAGACGCCGGTGGCACTCAGCCGGTTGGACGGTCAGGTGTTCGCACAGTATCACCGTTAGGGAGGGAGCTGCGGACCCCGCGGATCCTGAGACGGCCGGTCAAGTCAGCTCCGCCAGGTCGCCGGCGGCCTTGTGCAGGGCCGGAAGAATACCGATCAGGTCCTGCAGGCTGCGGCGCTGCACCGGAGCGTGGACTGAAAGCGTGGCCATCAGCCTGTTGCGCGCGTCCCGCACCGGGACCGCGACAGCGACCATGCCGGCGATAAATTCCTCGTCGTCAGTGGAGTAGCCGCGGCTGACGATATCACTCAATTGGCTGCCAAGCGCATCCGGATCGGTGCAGGTTTTGCTTGTCAGCGCCTCCAGCGGCCGGGCCCGCAGCACCGCCTCAAGCGTGTTGGCTTTCAGTGTCGACAGGTACATCTTGCCGCTGGCAGTGCAATGGAACGGCACCTGGGTGCCGATCGGCAGCTGGATGCGCAGCGGCCATTTGGTTTCCACCCGGTCCAGGTAGACCATCCCCTCGCGGTCGGGAATGGCGAGGTTGCAGGTCTCGCCCAGCTCTTCGGCGACGCTCTTGAGGATGCTGAGGCGTGCCGTGCGCATATGCTCCGACGACATGGTGTTTTGCGCCAGCTTGCGCAGGCGGGGGCCGGGCCCGTAGGCCCGCCCGTCCAGGTCGCGCTGCAGGAAGCCCTCGGCCTCAGCCGTCTGCATCAGCCGGTGCACGGTGGGCTTGGGCAGGCCCATGGCCTCGATCATCTCGGCCGGCTTCACCGCGACGCCGCGGCGGGCGACCTCCTCCAGCAGCACCAGCAGGCGCAGGTTGGTGGGGATCTGCCCCTCTTTCTTGTCCGGCGCATCCGCTGCCATCGCCGCCTCATCGCTACTTGTTGGGCAGCAGCACCAGCGCGAAATCGGGAACCAGCGAGACCAGCACCCAGACCCCGATCAGGGCTGCAAGGTAAGGCACCGTATAGCGGAGCAGGCGGAAATACGGAACACCGGTCACACCCGATGCGACATAGAGATTCAACCCGTAGGGCGGGGTGATGAAGCCGATGGAGGCGCCGACCAGGAAGATCACCGAGAAATGGATCGGATCGACCCCGACGGAGGCCGCGATGGGCGCCAGGATCGGCGCCAGGATGATGGTCACCGGCAGGCTTTCCAGCACCATGCCGGAGAAGAACACGATCACCATCGAGGTGAACAGAACCGCATGGTAGCCGCCCATCGAGGTGACAAACCCGCCGATCGCCTGCTGCGCTCCGAGGAGGGAAAGGATCTGCTGCATCACCACGGAAATCGCGATCAGCGGCGCCAGGATGCCGGTGATCTGCGCCGAGCGCACCACGATGCCGGGGATCTGCGGGATGGTGAAGCCCTCGACCACCAGCATTTCCGCATAGGATTTCTCCTCCCATGTCTTGCCGCTGCTGGCGCCGGTGATCCTGGTCACCACCCAGGACAGCACGCCCGCGATGACGCAGAAGCCGACGGTCACGCCCGCCGCTTCGGTGGGGGAGAACTTGCCGGTATAGATGCCCCACAGCACCAGCCCGATGGCAAAGAATCCGAGCCAGGCGCCGAAGGCGGTTTTCAGGACCCGGTTCAGCTGCAGCGGGATCAAAAAGCCCCAGCCGTTGCGGCGGCAGATGATCCAGCAGGCCAGCTGCATGCCGATGACCATCATCGCGCCGGGCAGGATGCCCGCGACGAACAGGTCGGAAATCGGCAGGTTCATCAGGAACCCGTAGACGATGAAGATGATCGACGGCGGGATGATGATGCCGACGGTGCCGCCCGCGGCGGCGGTGGCGGCGGAGAAGCGTTCGTCATAGCCGCCCTTGACCATTTCCGGGTGCAGCATCGAGCCGATGGTGGCCGTGGTTGCCGAGTTGGAGCCTGAAATCGCGGCAAAGAGCCCGCAGGCGCCGAGCGAGGCCATCGCCAGCCCGCCGCGCATCCAGCCCAGGCAGGCATAGGCGAAATCGGACAGGCGCCGGGCGATGCCGGACTGGTTGATCAGGTCGCCGGTCAGGATGAACAGCGGCATCGCCAGCAAGGCAAAGCCCTTGTTGAAGACGTTCAGAAGCTCGGCGCCCATGTTGTCGAGCGTCAGCCCCAGCACGAAGGAGCAGCCGATCACCCAGTAGCCGATGACCAGCAGCACCGGCACGCCGAGCATGAACAGGAAGGTGACCCCAAGCGAGATCAGCGTGACCCAGGTTCCCGTATCCATTACACGTCTCCTCCGATCACGGCCTGTTTGATCAGCGGCGCGCCGCTGCGGTAATTGCGGATGTCATCGGCGAGGTTTTCAAACACCCGGGCGATCATCAGGACAAAGGACAGGGGCGCAGTGATCAGGAACCACCACTGCAGCACGCTGTCGGTGCCCAGCACGATCTGGAAATTGGAGGCCGACAGCGCGGTCAGCCGGGTGGTGGTGACAAAGACGATCACTGCAAAGCCGAACCACAGCACCGCATCCAACGTCAGGCAGCCCATCTGCGCCCAGCGGGGCATGACGGTGCGGAATTCCGAGAAGCTGAGATGCGTCCGCAGCCGCACGTTGAAGGCGGCCCCGAACCAGGCCATCACCATGAACAGCAGCGGCGGGATGGTCGTGGACCAGGGCTGCTGGTTCTTGAACACGAAGCGGTCAATCACCCCCCAGAATATGATGAAGGCAATCGCCAGGTAGCTCCACACCATGATGGTGCGCTCCAGGTGCCGGTCCAGCAGCGGCACCAGCCGGTAGACCAGCATCACCAGAAGGCCGCCAGCAGCAGCGGCAGCGGTGCCCAGCACCCAGGCTGCGTTGCTCTCCAAAGCGTTGCGGATTTCCCAGCTGTCCTGGGATGCGAAAGCGCTGAAAATGGCGCTGATATCCGGCCAAAGCTGCATCTGTTCCTCCCCTCATTGCCCCTGTGATCCTGCCGGATCATGCCGGGCAAACAAGGCCGGCGCAGTCTGGCGCCGGCCCCATGCTCAGTGTTTGGGCCTCTGTCAGCCCTTCCACCAGCGGCGCGGTTCCACATTTTCGGGCTTCATGTCTTTGCCGACTTCGCGCGCGATGGTGTAGATTTCCTGATAGGTGTCGATGCCGCCGGCCCATTTATTCAGCCGGTCGCGCCACTGCTCCCACAGCTGCGGCTGGAACTGGGGCGAGCACATTTCCTCGGCCATGCGGATTTCGCTGTCCGGCAGGAAGGCCGGGCGGACGCCGTGTTCCGCAAACACCGTGCCCGGCAGCTGCGGGTCGGAGAAGCCGACGGTCTTGACCAGCGCGGCCTCGTTTGCCGCCTGCACATGGGCCTGTGCCCAATAGGCGCTCTCCATCACCGCGTCCTGCAGATAGCCTTCGAGACCGTCGAAGACCTTGGCCGACATCGAGGTGTGCTCGGTGCCGCAGAAGAACTTGAGGTCGACGGACTGCGAGACCACCGGCGCCATGTTGGCATAGGCCACCGCGGAGGCCCAGGTTTCGGCACCGTCGATCAGGCCCTGCTTCAGTCCGTCGAGGGTCTCTTCCCAGGCCACCGGCACCGGGTTCAGGTTCAGCGCGTTCATGGCGATCCGGCCCAGCTGGGTGCCGGTGACGCGGTTCTTGGTGCCGAACAGCTGCTCCAGCTTGGTGATGGTGGGCTGGTCCTTGTATTTCAGGCCCAGCTGGATGCCGCGCAGCTCGCAGTGGCTGAACAGGAATTTCAGCCCGTGGCGCTTCTCCAGCGGGTCGCGCAGGATTTCCTGGCTCTTCGGGTGATAGAGGAAGTGGTACTGGGACGCGCGGCCGGGGAACATGAAGGCATAGTCCAGCACGTTCAGGTAAGGTGCGCCGCCGGCCGAGTTCTGGGTCGAAGCGGCGTAGATGTCGACGATGCCCTGCTGGGTTTTCTCGACGCAGCTCAGCTGGCCGCAGATCTGGTTGTCGCCGATGAACTCGATGCGGATCTCGCCGTCGGTGCGGGCCTCGAGGTCACGGGCGAACTCCAGCGCGCCGGCCCGCTCGATCAGCAGATTGCGCGCGTTGAAGCCCGAGGCGCCGAACTTCAGCGTGTGCTTGGCGGGCTTGGCATAGCGCTTCTCATAGGTCGATTCCGCCGCCGAAGCGAGATTCGCCAGGCTCATCGCGCCGCCGAAACCGCCCGCTGCCAGCAGTGTCGAGCTCATCCCGTAAGTGCCTGCAACGCGGAACAGATCCCGCCGCGAAATACGGCTCAGTTTGTTAGTAAGCCCCATAATTCTCCTCCCTAAGATCAATTATTGAGACGTTTCGTATCAAAAATACCTAGATTATTTCATGCGATCTGTATAGAAGTTTTTTCCACACAGGGCGGAGAGAAGGTCGTGGAAGCAGATTTCATTGTCATCGGAGCAGGCTCGTCGGGCTGCGTCATTGCCAACCGGCTGAGCGCAAATCCACAGAACAAGGTGGTGCTGCTGGAGGCAGGCGGACGGGACCTGAACCCGTGGATCCACATCCCGGTCGGCTACTTCAAAACGATCCACAACCCCTCGGTCGACTGGTGCTACAAGACCGAACCGGATCCGGGCCTCAATGGCCGTTCGATCGAGTGGCCCCGCGGCAAGGTTCTGGGCGGCTCGTCTTCGCTGAACGGTCTTTTGTACGTGCGCGGCCAGCCGCAGGACTATGACCGCTGGCGCCAGATGGGCAATGCCGGCTGGGGCTGGGAGGATGTCCTGCCGCTGTTCAAACGCTCCGAGAACAACGAGCGCGGCGAAGATGAATTCCATGGCACCGGCGGTCCGCTGTCGGTTTCCAACATGCGTATCCAGCGCCCCATAACGGATGCCTGGGTCGCGGCGGCGCAGGCCGCAGGTTATCCGTTCAACCCGGATTACAACGGCGCCACCCAGGAAGGCGTCGGTTTCTTCCAGCTCACGTCCAAGAAAGGCCGCCGCTGCAGCGCCGCCGTGGCCTTTCTGAATCCGGTGAAGAAACGCGAGAACCTGCAGATCATCACCCGAGCAATGGTGCAGAAGGTCGACATCCAGGACGGCCGCGCCGTGGCGGTTCTGTACAAGGACCGGTCGGGGCAGGTGCAGCGCATCACCGCGCGGCGCGAGATCGTGCTGTCGGGCGGCGCCATCAACTCGCCCCAGATCCTGATGATGTCGGGCATCGGCGAGGCGGCACAGCTTGCCGAACACGGAATCGAAGTCAAAAAGGACCTCTATGGCGTCGGCAAGAACATGCAGGACCATCTGCAGGCGCGGCTGGTTTACAAATGCAATGAGCCGACGCTGAACGACGAGGTCCGCACCCTGTTCGGCCAGGCCAAGATCGGCCTGAAATATGCGCTGTTCCGGGCCGGTCCGATGACCATGGCCGCGAGCCTGGCCACCGGATTCATGAAGACCCGCGGCGACCTGGAGACCCCGGACATCCAATTCCACGTGCAGCCGCTGTCGGCCGAGAACCCGGGCAAGGGGGCGGATCCCTTCTCGGCGTTCACCATGTCGGTCTGCCAGCTGCGCCCGGAAAGCAAGGGCGAGATCCGGATCGTGTCCGCCGATCCGAACACCTATCCCAAGATCATACCGAACTACCTGTCGGCCGAAACCGACTGCCAGACCATCGTGGCCGGGGTGAACATTGCCCGCAAGATTGCCCGCCACGCGCCGCTGACCTCGAAGATCTCGGAGGAGTTCCGCCCCAGTGCGGATCTGCCGATGGACGATTACGAGGCGACGCTGGACTGGGCACGCAGCAACACCGCGTCGATCTATCACCCCACTGGCACCTGCAAGATGGGGCAGGGTGGCGACGCGGTGGTCGATGCGGAACTCCGCGTGCATGGCATTCAGGGCCTGCGGGTGGCGGACTGCTCGATCATGCCGGAGATCGTGTCGGGCAACACCAACGCGCCTGCGATCATGATCGGGGAAAAGGCAAGCGAACTGATCACCGGCCGGTGAAGGGCCGCGGGTAAGCCTTTGGTCTTACCGGTCCCGCGATGAGGCCGGTCTCCGGCATCGTTGAGCCTGCCGAAGCCGGAAATTCCGGACACAACACCATCAGAGAACCCGGTCAGCCGCGCGGCTGACCGGCTGGGCGATGTTCGGTCAAGCGGTGCGCAGCAGGCCGCGGGCCGCCCATTGCGAGCGATCGCCTCGTTTTTAAATTGACTGGTCAATCAATATAAGGCAGATTTGCGGCCACTTCCGGACCGGCCGCAGCTTTGGCCTGTCCTGAGGTGCCGGCAGCGCAAGGCGGCGGGGAATATCCCGCTGAACCAGCGCAGCTTCTGCAAACACCGCTACGGCCAGCGGCCGGAAACCGAAACCAAAGCCTATCTGGGAAGACACGAATGACCCGCCCCAACATCCTGATTTTCATGGTGGACCAGCTGAATGGAACGCTGTTTCCGGACGGGCCGGCCGATTGGCTGCACGCGCCGAACCTGAAAAAGCTCGCGGCCCGCTCCACCCGGTTCCGCAATGCCTATACCGCGTCGCCGCTTTGCGCCCCGGGCCGGGCCAGCTTCATGTCCGGGCAGCTGCCGTCGACGACCCGGGTCTATGACAACGCGGCGGAATTCGCGTCGTCGATTCCCACCTATGCGCATCATCTGCGCCGGGCCGGGTATTACACTTGCCTGTCAGGCAAGATGCATTTTGTCGGCCCCGACCAGCTGCACGGCTTCGAGGAGCGTCTGACCACCGACATCTACCCGCCGGATTTCGGCTGGACCCCGGATTACCGCAAGCCGGGCGAGCGCATCGACTGGTGGTATCACAACATGGGGTCGGTCACCGGCGCCGGCATTGCCGAGATTTCCAACCAGATGGAATTCGATGACGAGGTGGCCTTTCATGCGGTGCAGAAGGTCTACGACCTGGCCCGCGGCAAGGACGGCCGCCCCTGGGCGCTGACCGTTTCCTTCACCCATCCGCACGACCCCTATGTGGCACGCCGGAAATACTGGGACCTGTACGAGGATTGCGAGCATCTGCTGCCTGAGGTCGCGGACCTGGGCTATGACAATCAGGACCCGCACGCCAAGCGGATCTTCGACGCTAACGACTGGCGCAGCTTCGACATCACCGAAGAGGACACCCGCAAGTCCCGCCGCGCCTATTTCGCCAATATCTCCTATCTCGATGACAAGATCGGCGAGGTGATGGAGGCTCTGGAGAACACCCGGCAGGAGGCGGTCATCCTGTTCGTGTCCGACCACGGCGACATGCTGGGGGAGCGCGGGCTGTGGTTCAAGATGAGCTTCTACGAAGGGTCGTCGCGGGTGCCGCTGATGGTGTCCGCGCCGGAGATGACGCCGGGCCTGGTGGAAACGCCGGTGTCCAACATCGACGTCTGCCCGACGCTGTGCGAGCTGGCCGGGGTCAGCATGGATGAGGTGATGCCCTGGACCGCCGGCGAGAGCCTGGTGCCGCTGGGGCAGGGCGGCAGCCGCGAAACGCCGGTGGCGATGGAATATGCCGCTGAGGCTTCCTATGCGCCGATGGTGTCGCTGCGGCTGGGGCAGTGGAAGCTGAACCTGTGCAATCTGGACCCGGACCAGCTGTTCGACCTCGACGCCGACCCGCATGAGCTGTCCAACCTGGCCGAAGATCCGGCCCACCAGGACACGCTTGCGGAGCTCAAGGCAATGGCGGCCAGGCGCTGGGATCTGGAGCGGTTCGACGCCGAGGTGCGCGAAAGCCAGGCCCGCCGCTGGGTGGTCTACGAGGCGCTGCGCCAGGGCGGGTATTTCCCCTGGGATTACCAGCCGCTGCAGAAGGCCAGCGAACGCTACATGCGCAACCACATGGACCTGAATGTGGTCGAGGAAAACGCCCGTTTCCCAAGAGGGGAATAAGCAAACCTGCCAACTGAGCCCGCGCGAGCGGGCCGGCGCCCGGTCCGGGGCTGCTGGCGGTTTCTCCGCCTCAGCCCCGCGGCTCCCCTGCGTGCGTACTCCCATTTCCGCACGCAGGGGATCTGTTTTTCATTGTTCGAGGACGGCTCCGGCGCGGGCGCCCGCAGGAGCCTGGCCTGCCGGGCACCAGGATAGTTGATTGATCATCCGGTCAAGCGCGGGCTAGGAATGCCAGTGGTTAAAGGAGTTTCTATGCCGAAACTTGGAATGGAACCGAAACGGCGCGCGGCGCTGGTCACCGCCGTGATTGACGAAATCGGCGAAGCCGGTTCGCTCGACGTGACCGTGTCGAAGATTGCCAAAAGGGCGGGCATGAGCAGCGGCCTGGCGCACCATTATTTCGGCAGCAAGGACCAGATGCTGATCGCCGCCATGCGGCACATTCTGAAAGTGTTCTCGCAACGGGTTGTGGCAGGGCTGGCGGAGGCGGAGGGCCCGCGCGCGCGGCTGGACGCGATCATCCGCGCGAACTTCGAGGATCACGTTTTTGACCGGCGGAAAACCTCAGCCTGGCTCAGCTTCTATGCGCTGTCCCAATGCAACGAGGACGCGGCCCACCTGATGCGGGTTTACCAGAGCAGGCTGCGCAGCAACCTGATGCATGAGCTGCGCGTCCTGAGCGGCCGGCCCGAGGCAGTTGAACGGGCGGTATCCGCCCAGATCGATGGCGTCTACCTGCGGGCTGCGCTGGGTGATCAGGGGGCAGTCCCATTGGCTGCAGACACCGTGAGCATGACCCTGAGCGCGTTGCTCGGGGACGCGTGACGTTCGGCAGGGCATTGATGCACAGCCCGGTGCCTGCGCGCTTCCCATTGTCCCCGGACGGACGTGGCGCCGGGGCTTGCGAAAAAAACGCCTTGGTGCCCGGCCGGTAGCGGGCCAGGCCCTGTTCTCTCGACAAAGCAGCGGAAAGCGACAATAGTCCAATACCGCCCCCACAGAAGAGCGGCAGGTATGACAGATACAGATATGGCAAGGCTGGCCGACCCGCTCGGGCAAGCAAGTATTCTCATCGTGGACGATGAGCCGGGCATGCGGAATTTTCTGGTGAAAACCCTGCGCCCTCTGTGCCAGCTGGTGGATGAGGCCGAGAACACCGAAGCCGCTGCCGCGCTGCTCAATACCCGGCAATATGACGTGATGATCCTCGACAACATCATGCCCGGCCAGAAAGGGCTGGACTGGCTGGAAGAGCAGCGGCGGGAGGGCGGTTTCACGGACACCATCCTGATTACCGCCTATGCCGATCTGCAAACGGCGATCGACGCGCTGCGGGCCGGGGCGTCGGATTTCGTATTGAAGCCTTTCCGCTCCAACCAGATCCTCAATGCCCTGCGCCGCTGCATCGAGGCGGCCCGGCTGAAGCGCGAGAACATGCTGTTGCGGCGGGAGCTGGAAGCAACCGGTGTAGGGCGCCGGCGCCGCCGCGAGCTGGTCGGAGCGTCTCCTGCCGTCAGCCAGGTGCGCGATCTGCTGGACCGGGTGGCACAGGTTTCGACTCCGGTGCTGATCACCGGTGCCTCCGGCACCGGCAAGGAGGTTGCCGCGCGCCACCTGCACGCGCGCTCCAGCCGCGCCGGGGCGCCTTTCGTGCCGGTGCAATGCGGCGCCATTCCGGCGGATGTCATCGAATACGAGCTGTTCGGCCATGCTCCCGGCGCCTTCCCGGGTGCGCCTGCGGGCCGCGAAGGCCTGCTGGCGTCGGCGCAGGGCGGCACCGTTTTCCTCGATGAAATCGGTGAGCTCAGCCCCTCGGCGCAGAACGCGCTGCTGAGGGTGCTGGAGGACGGGCGCATCCGTCCGATCGGCACGGAGCGGACAGTGCAGCTCGATGTCCGCTTCGTGATGAGCTCCAGCCGCGCGCTGGACGAGGCGGTGGCCGCGGGACATTTCCGCGAGGATCTGCTGTTCCGCATCAACGTGATCGAAGTGGCAATGCCGCCGTTGCGCGAACGCGGCACCGACATTGTCGAGCTTGCCGGGCTGTTTCTGGCCGAAATCGCTGCCCAATTGCAGCTGCCGCCGCTGGAGCTGTCCGCCAGCGTCAAATCCGCCCTGCTTCGCCATGACTGGCCGGGCAACATCCGCGAGCTGCGGAACTTCGTTGAACGCTCCTTGATCTTCGGCAGCTTTTCCCTCGACACGCTGGCCCCGGCCCGTCCCGCTGCCGACATCCTGCCGCTGGAGGAGGTCGAGCGCCGCGAGATCCTGCACGCGCTGGAAGCGGCCGGCGGCAACCGCAGCGAAGCAGCGCGGCGGCTGGGTGTCTCGCGCAAGACCATTGACCGCAAATGCGCGTCCTGGGGGCTCTGAGCCGTGCGCAGGCTGCGTTCGCTCACGCGGTCGGTCCGGGTCCGGCTGCTGCTGATCGCACTGCTGCCGATGCTGGTGCTGATGCCGCTGCTGCTGGGCATTGCCACCTGGCGCTGGTCGGAAAAGACCGACGGCCTTCTGATCAGCAAGGTGAACGGTGACCTGACCATCGCCGACCAGTATCTGGCCAGGCTGACCGCCACCTCGGGCGAGCTGCTGGATGCGGTGGCGCAATCGGTCCGGTTCCGCAGCGCGCTTGCGGCGGGCCGCTCCGCGGATTTCCTGGCCCGGGAACAGGCCCGGCTCGGCCTCGATTTCCTCTATCTCGCCGGACCCGATGGCCGGGCCGGTTTCACGCCCGCTGACTGGCCTGTCATCCGCGGCGCGCTGCAGGGGCAGTGGCAGAGCGCAGTCGACATTCTGGACGCCGCCCAGCTTGACACGCTGGCCCCCGGTCTTGCCGTCCGTGCGGCCATCCCGCTGGTGGAGACCGAAGCGGCTGTGCCCACGGACCGCACCGCCGAGACCCGCGGCATGATCATCCACTCCGCGGCCCCGGTGGCCCTGCCGGACGGCCAGAAGGCGGTTCTGGTGGGCGGGCGGCTGCTGAACCGCAACCTGGACTTCATCGACACCATCAACGCGCTGGTCTACCGCGAGCAAAGCCTGCCGGAGGGCAGCCAGGGCACCGCCACGCTGTTTCTGGAGGACGTGCGGATCTCCACCAATGTGCGGCTGTTCGAAAACGTGCGTGCGCTCGGTACCCGGGTTTCCGCCGAGGTGCGCGGCCAGGTGCTGGGGCGCGGTGACGTCTGGCTGGACCGGGCTTTTGTTGTGAACGACTGGTACATCTCCGCCTATGAGCCGATCCTGGACAGCCGCGGCAACCGCGCCGGAATGCTCTATGTCGGCTTTCTGGAAACCCCGTTCCGCCAGGCCAAGCGCAGCACGGTGCTGACGCTCGGCGGGGCCTTCCTGCTGATCGCGGCGATGTCGGTGCCGATCTTCCTGCGGTGGGCCGGGCGCATCTTCCGCCCGCTGGAGGGCATGACCCAGACCATCGCCCGGGTCGAACAGGGCGATCTGGCTGCCCGCAACCAGCCGCAGGAGGACGGCGGCGAGATTGCCCGCGTGGCGGCGCATCTGGACGGCCTGCTGGACCAGGTGCAGGAACGCGACCGGCAACTGCGCGGCTGGGGGGAAAGCCTGGAGGCCAAGGTCGAGGAGCGCACCGCGGATCTGCGCGAGGCAAACCGGCGGCTGGAGCGGACCACCGAACGGCTGATCGTCTCGGAGAAACTCGCGGCGGTCGGCGAAATCACCGCCTCCGTCGCGCATGAGATCAACAACCCGGTGGCGGTGATCCAGGGCAACCTGGACCTGGCCCGGACGGTGCTGGGCAGCCACGCGGAGCCGGTCGAGGAGGAATTCCGGCTGATCGACGATCAGGTCTACCGCATCGGCGTGATCGTCTCCAAGCTGCTTCAATTCGCCCGGCCCGAGGAATACTCCGGCGCTTCCGGGCTGATTGCCCCGGCCGAGGTGGTGGCCGACTGCCTGGTTCTGACCCGCCATCAGATCGAGGCCACCGGGATCGAGGCAGAGGCGCATCTGGCCAGTACCGGCCAGGTCCGGATGTCGCGCACGGAATTGCAGCAGGTGATCGTCAATCTCATCCTGAATGCGGTGCAGGCGATGCCCGGCGGCGGCCGCCTCACCCTGACCGCCGAGGATGCCGCCGATGGGGTGCTGCTGACCGCAGAGGATACCGGCACCGGCATCCCGCCGGACCTGCTGAACCGCATCTTCGACCCGTTCTTCACCACCAAGCAGGCGCAGGGAACCGGGCTGGGATTGTCGATCAGCCATCAGCTGGTGAGTCGCGCCGGCGGCCGCATCACCGTGCAGTCAGAACCCGGGCAGGGCAGCCGGTTCGAAATTTTTCTGCCCTCGCCCGCTGCCGCCTGATCCGGACAAATTGGCGCGAAATCGCAGGCCCTGGCTCCCCGGTGCGGACAGAATGTCCCGCAACCGTCTGCAGAGGTCTGGCGGGGCAGACAGAAAGTCATGATAAGATATTGTTATTGCTAAATTATTTATTTGACAGCTGGGTCATCTCTCCGCCTTTGTCAAGCTACGGCACATTGCCGCGGGCCATTCGGGGCGGCCGCAATAGGAGGTTGCAGCCGCCGGAACAGCACTAGGGAGGAGACCACATGAGTACGCCATCATCCGGCGGGCTGAGCTTTCTGCACAAGGACCACATCACCGCCAAACCCGGCTTCAACCGCTGGCGGGTTCCGCCGGCATCCATCGCCATCCACCTCTGCATCGGCTCGGTTTATGCCTGGTCGGTGTTCAACCCGCCGCTCACACGCGAGCTGGGGGTGGTGGCTTCCAGCGCCGATGACTGGAGCCTCGGCTCTGTTGTCTGGATCTTTTCGGTCGCCATCGTCTTCCTCGGGCTGGCCGCCGCATTTGCCGGCAAATGGCTGGAGGAAGTCGGCCCGCGCATGGTGGGCGTTGTGGCAGCGCTGCTGTGGGGCGGCGGCTTCATTGTCGGCTCGTTCGGCATTTCCAGCCATCAGCTGTGGCTGGTCTATCTGGGCTACGGCGTGCTCGGCGGCTGCGGGCTGGGGCTGGGCTATGTCTCGCCGGTTTCGACGCTGATCCGCTGGTTTCCCGACCGGCGCGGCATGGCAACGGGCATGGCCATCATGGGCTTTGGCGGCGGAGCGATGATCGCCGCGCCGGTCAAGGGCTGGCTGCTGGATTTCTATGAAACCGCGCCCACCTATCTGGGCGCCAGGGATGCGGTGCAGACCGTGGTCGAAAACGGCCGGGTCTTTGCCGAAACCGCACAGGGCAAAATCGAGGTGGTGATCGCCAGCGCGGCGCAGGCAGCCGAGTTCGGCGGCGAGGCCGGCGCCTATGCGGTGGGCACCGGCAATACCGGCGCAGCGCAGACATTCATGACCCTGGGCATCGTATACTTCGTCGTTATGATCCTGGCCGCCTTCCAGTACCGGGTTCCGGCCAAGGACTGGAAGCCTGAAGGCTGGGAGCCGAAGCCTGCCGCCTCGGGGCTGGTGACGCAGAACGACGTGCATATCGACCAGGCGCTGAAGACGCCGCAGTTCTGGCAGCTGTGGGTGATGCTGTGCTTCAACGTGACCGCAGGCATCGGCGTGATCGGTGTCGCCAAGACGATGATGTCCGAGATCTTCGGCTCGGTGATGCCGCTGGTGGCAACCGCTGCTTTCGCCTCGACCTATGTGCTGATGATTTCGGTCTTCAACATGGTCGGACGGTTCTTCTGGGCGTCTGCCTCGGACTACATCGGGCGCAAGGCAACCTACATGTGCTTCTTCGTGCTGGGCACCGCGCTCTACCTGTCGATCCCCTATTTCGCCTCTGCCGCCGCGGCCAACCCGTCGCTGGTCTATCTGATGGGCTTCTACCTTGCGACGATGCTGATCTTCTCGATGTACGGCGGCGGATTTGCCACGATCCCGGCTTATCTTGCCGACATGTTCGGGACCATGCATGTCGGCGGCATCCACGGCCGCCTGCTGACCGCCTGGTCGACCGCGGGCGTGCTGGGGCCGCTGGCCATTACCTCGCTGCGGCAGATGTCGGTGAACAGCGCGGTCCAGGATCTGGTTGCCAAGGTTGATCCGGCCGCCTTTGCCGCGAAGTTCGGCGCGCCGGTCGCGCAGCTGGACCAGCTGGTGGCGGCCAAGACCGTGACCATTGCCAAGCTGATGGAGATCGCACCGGCGGGCACCGTGGACCCGACGCCCAGCCTCTACAATACAACGATGTATTGCATGGCGGCGCTGCTGGCGGTGGCCTTCTTTGCCAACCTCTTCATGCGCCCGGTGAAAGAGCATCACCACCATGATGAACCGGAGCTGCAGGCCGTTCCGGGAGAGTAATGCCGCCAGCCGGGGCGCGCTGCGCCCCGGCTGCTTGCAGCCCTGACTGCGGGCTGCAGATCTGCAGACAGCCTATTGGAATACTGCCTTGGGGACAGGCCGCGCCGGTATGCTGCAGGCGGGATGCTTCCTCAGCCGGCAAGAGAGCGGTGACGTGCCTGATCCCATCTGCTTGAACGATATGAGGATGGCTGGTCTCCCCCGCAAACTAAACATAAGACAGATTACTGGATGCACAGCCTTTGAGGGCGGCGGCATCATCCAGAATGACGTGCACCGGCGCCGCGATGCGGGTGTCGAGCTTGAACGGCCGCCGGAACAGGTCCGCAAAGACCTGCCGCGCCGGGGAGGCCAGCAGGCTGCGGGCCACGGCGCCGGCGAAATACATGCCCCGCGCGGGCAGGAAGGCCAGCATCAGGTTGCGCGCCAGCAGCGCCAGCAGCTCTGCATAAATGATCTGAAAGTCCTGTGTGCCGGTATCCCCCTCCGGGAACTGCGCCCGGACCGCCGCGTGCCCGCGGCCGGAGAAGAGATGTTCCACGGTGGTGAACGCTTCGGCCTCCGGCACTTGGCTGCGCAGGTGTTCGGTCACGTCCAGCGGCAGGCTGACATGGCCGTATTCCACGTTGAGGCAGTGAACCTGCCCGCCGGACTGCAGCACCGGCGACAGGTTGAAGCCGGTGCCGATGCCCACCACCAGCCGCTGGCCGTCGCCGCCCGTATCATCCGCGGGCGCGATCACTGTATCCAGGCAGTCTGCCCCCAGATGCGGGCAGGCTTTTCCCAGCGCTACAAGGTCATTGAGCAGATGCACCTGCGCGCCATCCAGATGCCGCGACAGCCCAGCTGCGTCAAAGTGCCAGTCCCGGTTGGTGAGCCGTGCGGTGGCACCGGTGACCGGCCCGGCAATTGCAATGGCAACCTCCGCCACGCCGCCGGTGGTGGCACCTTGCAGGTAGAGTTCCATTACCTCGGCAAAGCTGCCGTGGGCTTCGTTGCGGAAGCTTTGCACCGTGTCCGCCAGCAGCACGCCGTCCCGCGCCAGCCCCAGCCGCGTGTTGGTGCCGCCCACGTCAGCGGCCAGCCGCAGCCGGGTCAATTCAGACGCTCGCCGGTGGCGGGCGAGAAGTAGGAGACCTTGGACAGGTCAAAGGCCAGGTCCAGCATCTGCCCCGGCTGCGCCCGGGTTTCGGCGTGCAGCCGCGCCGTCACCTGTTTGCCGCCGAGATTGGAGACCACATAGGTATCGGCGCCCGCAGGCTCCACCATGTCGATGAGGCAGGCGGCCTCCTGAACGCCTTCGCCCGCACGGAAGCCCGCCTCGGCGATGTCTTCTGGGCGCACGCCAAGGATCACGTCCTGCGGCAGGCCCGTGGCGCGGCTGTCCTTCAGCACGATGGGCGCGCTGCCGCCGCAGTCCATCTCGATCCGCGTGCCATCGCCATTGGCCTCGGCGCGGGCCGGGATCAGGTTCATCGCCGGGCTGCCCATGAAGTCGGCCACAAACAGGTTGGCGGGCTTGTTGTAGATCTCTGCGGGCGTGCCGATCTGCTGCACCACCCCGCCTTTCATGACCACGATCTTGGTGGCCAGGGTCATCGCCTCGATCTGGTCGTGAGTGACATAGACCATGGTGGCGCCGAGGTTGTGGTGCAGTTTCTTGATTTCGGTCCGCATCTCGACCCGCAGCTTGGCGTCAAGGTTCGACAGCGGCTCATCAAACAGGAACAGCTTGGGGTCGCGCACCAGCGCCCGGCCCATCGCCACCCGCTGGCGCTGGCCGCCGGAGAGCTGGCCGGGGCGGCGGTCCAAGAGCGCTTCGATCTGCAGCTGCGCTGCGACTTCCTTCAGCTTGCGCTCCTGCGTCGCGGCATCGGCGCCGCGCACCTTCATGCCGAAGGTGATGTTCCTGGCAACCGTCATCGTCGGGTACAGCGCGTAGGACTGGAACACCATGGCGATGTCGCGGTCCTTGGGGCTGACATGGGTCATGTCGCGGCCGCCGATTTCAATCCGGCCGCCGGAGATCGGCTCCAGCCCGGCGATGCAGTTGAGCAGCGTGGACTTGCCGCAGCCGGAGGGGCCGACCAGCACCAGGAAGTCGCCCGGCTCAATGCTGACGTTGATGTCCTTCAGGATCTCGGTCGCGCCATAGTTCTTGCGCAGGTTGGTGATGTCCAGGATGGGTGCCATGAGTTTACCCTTTCACAGAGCCAGCGGTCAGGCCGCGGATGAAGTATTTGCCGGCAACGGCATAGACCAGAAGCGTCGGCAGCGCGGCGATGATCGCGGCGGCCATGTCGACGTTGTATTCCTTTACGCCGGTGGTCGAGTTGACGATGTTGTTGAGCGCCACCGTGACAGGCTGGGTGCCCGCCTGGCTGAAGGAGACGCCGAACAGGAAGTCGTTCCAGATCTGGGTGAACTGCCAGATCACGGTGACCACGATGATCGGCAGGCTGAGCGGCAGGAAGATCGACCAGAAGATCCGGAAGAAGCCCGCACCGTCCACCTTGGCCGCCTTCACCAGGTCCTGCGGAATGGTGACATAGAAGTTGCGGAAGAACAGCGTGGTGAACCCGATGCCATAGATCACATGGACAAAGATCAGACCCGGAATGCTGCCCGCCAGCCCCATCAGCCCCAGCATCCGTGCCATCGGCAAGAGCACCACCTGGAACGGGATGAAGCAGCCGAACAGCATCAGCGAGAAGATCAGGTTGGCGCCGCGGAACCGCCATTGCGCGATCACATAGCCATTGGCCGCGCCCAGCATGGTGGAGATGGCCACCGCAGGCACTGCGATCACCACGGAGTTCCAGAAGAACGGGCGCAGGCCTTCGCATTGGATGCCGGTGCAGGCCTCGGACCAGGCGGTGCGCCAGGCGTCGAAGGTGACCTCGCGCGGGAAGGCGATCAGGCCGCCGGTGCGGATTTCCTCCAGGCTTTTCAGCGAGGTGGTGATCATCACAAAGAGCGGCATCAGATAGAACAGGGCGAACAGGCCCAGGAGGGTGAACAGCGTCCAGCGCAGGGCAAAGTGGCTCCAGTTGCGGCTGCTGGCTGCGGCGGCGGGGGCGAGCGTCACATCAGTCATGCTTGGCCCTCAGCTCAGAGTAGAGATACGGAACGATGATCGCGAACACCACGGCCATCATCACCATGGCGGAACTGGCCGCCTGGCCGATGTCGCCGCGGGAGAAGGCCATCGTGTACATATAGGTGGCGGGCAGATCGGTGGCATAGCCGGGGCCGCCGCCGGTAAGCGCAATCACCAGGTCAAAGCTCTTGATCGCCAGATGCGCCAGCACGATGAAGGCAGACAGGAAGATCGGCGCCATCGAGGGGATGATGATCGCGGTATAGATCCGCCAGGTGGGGATGCCATCGACTTGTGCGGCCTTGATGATTTCGCCATCGACACCGCGCAAGCCCGCCAGGAACAGCGCCATCACAAAGCCGGAGGCCTGCCAGACACCGGCGATGACCACCGCATAGATCGCCTTGTCCGGGTTGATCACCCAGTCGAAGGTGAAGCTGTCGAACCCCCAGCCGCGCACCATGGCCTCCAGCCCCAGGCCGGGGTTCATGATCCACTTCCAGGCGGTGCCGGTCACGATCAGCGACAGCGCCATGGGGTAGAGGTAGATGGTGCGCAGGACGCCCTCTGTGCGGATTTTCTGGTCCAGCAGGATCGCCAGCATAAGGCCGAGGACCATGGAGATCAGAATGAACAGGGTGCCGAACACAAACAGGTTCGACATCGCGGTGTCCCAGCGCGGCGCGTTGAACAGGCGCTCATACTGGATCAGTCCGTCGATCTCGTATTTCGGCAGCAGGCGGGAGCGGGTCAGCGACACCCAGGCGGTCCAGGCAATGAAGCCGTAGACAAACACCAGCACCGCGGCGAAGGACGGTGCCAGCACCATCTTCGGAATATGACGTTCAAGCCATTCAGTCATGGTAACGGCCCTTGAATAATTGGCCCCGCATCTCGGAGGACGCGAGGCCCGGGGGAGATCAGAGAGAATTGGCGACAGCGTCGGCCAGCATCTGCACGGCCTCAGCCGAGGACATGTCGGAGTTGAAATGCGCGGTCACCACGTCGGTGATGGCACCGGCTTGCGCGCCGCGCAGGGCCATGCCGTGGGCATAGCTCGGCAGCAGCGAGCCGTTCTCGGCGCTTTCGCCCATATCCTTTGCCGACAGATGCGCGCAGGTGTCGAAGGCATCCAGTTTCACGTCCACCCGTGCCGGGATCGAACCCTTGTTGAGGTTGAACACTTCCTGGAACTTCGGCGCGACGATCAGCTTGGCCAGGAGGTCCTGCCCGGCCTGCTTGTCTTCGCCGTCCACCTCGAACATGGCGAAGCTGTCGACATTATAAAGGAACCCGTCGCCCGGCACCGAGGCGCAGAGGAATTCCTTGCCCGGCTCCTTGCCCGCGGCCAGGAATTCGCCCTTGGCCCAGTCGCCCATGATCTGGAACGCCGCCTCGCCGTTCATCACCATAGATGTGGCCAGGTTCCAGTCGCGGCCCGGGAAGTTGGCGTCCACATAGCCGCGCATCTTGCGCATCTGGTCAAAAACGGCGGCCATCTTGTTCGATTTCAGGGTGTCCATGTCCAGTTCGACAAAGGCCTTGCGGAAGTCTTCCGGCCCCAAGATGCCAAGCGCCACGGCCTCGAACACGGTGGCGTCCTGCCAGGCCTGTCCGCCGTGCGCCAGCGGGGTGATGCCCGCTGCCATCAGCTTGTCGGCGGCGGCGTTGAAGTCCTCCCAGGTCAGGGGCATTTCGATGCCGTTGGCCTCCAGCAGCGCGGCATTGGCCCAGATCCAGTCGACGCGGTGCACGTTCACCGGTGCTGCGCACCATTTGCCCTCGCATTTCATGTGCTCGGCGATCGAGCCGGGCAGCACGTCACCCCAGCCCTCCGCCTCCGCGACGGAGGAGATATCGGCCAGCACGCCTTCCTCGTACCATTCCTGGATGGCGGGGCCTTTAAGCTGCACCGCGGTCGGCGCGTTGCCGGACAGGACGCGGGCGCGCAGCGCGGTCATTGCCGCATCACCGCCGCCGCCGGCCACCGGCATGTCGGTCCAGGTGCCGCCGTTGTCGGCAAATTCCTGTTGCAGCACCGCGGCCGATTTGGCCTCGCCGCCGGATGTCCACCAGTGCAGAACTTCGGCCTCCGGCCCGGCCGCCGCCGGTGCCGCACAGGCCAGTGCCACGGCCGATACGGCCGCAAAAGCGGTGTATTTCATCGCTCATTCCTCCCTTATGTGACGGCTGCTCCCCGCAGCCTTCATGCTTAAGCTTGCAAAACAGCAGGGCCGCATTTCAATCGCTCAGCGCAGCCCCGAGCGGGTGCCAAATCAGTTTTTCCGCCAAGCTGTTACCTGTTGTTACGCAGCAATTGATTTTGTTGCATGATGTTACAAACAAACAGCCGGAACAGCCACATCGGGCAGTTTCCGGGGAGGAGAGCAACAGATGGCGATTCCGCGGCTTCTGGTGGTGGATGACGACGTTGAGACGCGCATGATGCTGACCCAGTACCTGCGCCAGAACGGCTTTATCGCCCTGCCCTGCGGCAGCGAGGCGGAGATCCGCGAGCAGATCGGCGCAGGCCGGATCGACCTGATCCTGCTCGACGTGATGCTGGGCGATGAAAACGGGGTGGAGATCTGCACCCGGCTGCGCAGCGAACAGGATGTGCCGATCATTCTCGTCTCTGCCCTGTCGGCAGACCATCAGCGGATGGCGGGGTATGAATCCGGCGCGGATGATTACATCGCCAAACCGTTCAACCCCGATCTTCTGCTGGCCCGTGTCCGCGCCGTGCTGCAGCGGGCACGGCGGTCCTCCTCGCTGATTTACCGGCGCAGTGTCGCCACCTTCCGCTTTGGCGGCTGGACCTATGACGCCAAGCGGGATGAGGTGATTTCGCCCGCGGGCGTGCAGGTGGCGCTGTCACGGCGTGAGACCGGCTTGCTCAAGGTGTTTCTGGCCAATCCGCATATTCCGCTGACGCGCGAAGAAATCGCTGCGGCGCTGGATGTGACCGGCGAGGGCGGCAGCGACGAAGGTTCGGGCCGCGCCATTGACGTGCTGGTCGGGCGGCTGCGCTCCAAGATCGAACAGAGCCCCAAGGAGCCGAAGCTGCTGCGTACCGAACGCGGCATCGGCTATGTCCTGGCGGTGGATGTCGAAACCGGCGGGGACTGAGGCAGGTGGCGCTGCGGCTCAGAACCAAGGGGCTGATCCTGCTGCCGCTGGCCTTTGCCGCCGGGCTGGGCGGCGCTTGGGGCTGGTTCCACTCCGGCGCCAGCTGGCAGGCGCATCTGACCCGCGCCGCCATCGCAGGCATCACCCTGGACGGCTCCCTGCGCCGCGGGGCCGCACCGCCCGAGGGCGTAGCGGTCACCCCGGTGGACCCGGCGCAGGCGGCGTTTCTGACCAGCGGCGATTACCTGCGGCTGGAGGGCATCCCCAAACCAGCGTTTTTCACCAATGTGTCGATCCTCGACAGCGGCCCCGATCCCTTGTCGGGCGAGGTGCTGGCGCTGGTCATCGCTTCCGGCAGCCTGCGTTATCCGGTTGCTGAGCTGCCGCCCGCTGGCGGCCAGTCCGCGGCAGAAAAGCTGGGTGCCGTCACCCGGCTGCTGGCAACTTATTGCAGCGAACCGGTGATTTTTGCCCGCGCAGGGTACGGCCCCTGGCAGCGGGTCGACGGCACTGCCGTCTGGGGCTGTTCCGCCACGCCGCGCGACTTGCGCCTGCCGGCGGTTCTGCTGTCGCTGCTGGCCCTGGCGGTGCTGGCGACGCTGGTGATGGACACCTCGGCCCATTTCGACCGCTTCGCCCGCGCCCTGCGTCACCGCCGCCGGCTGGGCGGGCCGGACGCCTATGCGATGCAAGGCCCCGGCGAGCTGCAGGAAATCGTCTCGGCGGTGAACAGCTATCTGGAGACCGAGCGCGAACAGCTCGCCAGCCGCGCCGCGGTGCTGTCCGGCGTCAGCCATGACCTTGGCACCCCGGCCACCCGGTTGCGGCTGCGCGCGGCGCTCATTCAAGACGCGGAGCTGCGGGGGAAGTTCGAGGCTGATCTGGACGCCATGACCGGCATGATCGAAAGCGTGCTGACCTACACCCGCGCTGAGATGAGCGCGGAAACCCCGCGCCGCCTCTCCCTCAGCTCGCTGGTGGAGGCGCTGGCTGCCGATTACCAGGACACCGGAAAGCCGGTGGAGCTGCTGCCGCCGGAACCGCAGGTGGCGGCGGGCGGGCGGTCTGTCTTCACCTCTGCCCCCGGCCGCAGCGCAGTGCCGGAAGGCCAGGTGATGCTGGTGGTGGCACGCCCGGTTTCCTTGCAGCGGGCCATCACGAACCTGATCGACAACGCGCTGAAATACGGCCGCCGCGCTGCCGTCACCCTCAGCGCCACCGCCGATCACGCGATCATCACGGTGGAGGATGAAGGCTCCGGCATGACGGCGGCGGAGATTACCGAGGTGATTGCCCCGTTCCGCCGCGGCGATAACACACGGGCCATTGATGGTTTTGGCCTAGGGCTGACAATTGTTGCCACGGTGGCGGAACAGCACGGCGGGCGGCTGTATTTCGAGGACGGCAGGCGCGGATTGCGCGCCTGCCTGGAAATCTGCCGCAACTGAACCTAGCCCAGCACCGCCTTGACCGCGCGCAATGTGGCGTCCACCACCTGATCGACCTCGGCACGGGTCAGGCAGAAGGGCGGCGCAAAGCCCAGGATGTCGCCCTGCGGCATGGCGCGGGCAATCACCTTGTCCTGCTCCAGGAGCTTGGCGGAGATTTGCGGCCCGATCTTGTCTGCCGCGTCAAAGAACGTGCGGCTGTCCTTATCCTGCACGAACTCCACCGCGCAGAGCATCCCCTCGCCGCGCACCTCGCCCACATGGGGGTGGGTGGACAGTGCCTCCGCCATGGTGGCGTTCAGATAGGCGCCGGTGCCGCCTGCATTGCTGACAAGGTTCAGCTCGTCAATCAGCTTGAGGTTCGCCACCCCCGCCGCCGCCCCGATCGGGTGCGCGGAGTAGGTCCAGCCGTGGCCGATCGGGCCGTTCTCGTCGGTGCCCTGCTCCAGCACCTTCCAGACCTTGTCCGAGACGATGGACCCCGAAAGCGGCGCATAGGCCGAGGTAAGCCCCTTGGCGATGGTGATAATGTCGGCCTCGATCCCGTAGTGGTCCGAGCCGAACATGGTGCCAAGGCGGCCGAAGCCGGTGACGACCTCATCCGCAACCAGCAGGATGTCGTGTTTCTTCAGCACCGTCTGAATGGCCTGCCAGTAGCCCGCGGGCGGCGGTACGATGCCGCCGGTGCCCAAGACCGGCTCGCCGATAAAGGCAGCGATGGTGTCCGCACCCTCGCGTTCGATCAGCGCTTCCAGCTCGGCGGCGCAATGGGCCACGAACTGTTCCTCGCTCTGGTCCAGATCCTTGCGGCGGTAGTAATAGGGCGCTTCGGTGTGAATCACCTGCTCCACCGGCAGATCGAACTTCCTGTGGAACAGCTCCAGCCCGGTCAGAGAGCCGGTGACCAGCCCCGATCCGTGATAGCCGCGCCAGCGGGAGATGATCTTCTTCTTCTCCGGACGCCCCAGGATGTTGTTGTAATACCAGATCAGCTTGACGTTGGTTTCATTGGCGTCGGAGCCGCCAAGGCCGAAATAGACCTTGGACATATTCGCAGGCGCCCGGTCCAGGATCATCTTGGCGAGCGTGATCGAAGCCTCGGTGCCGTGGCCCACATAGGAATGGTAATAGGCCAGCTCGCGCGCCTGATCGGCAATCGCTTCGGCAATCTCCTGGCGGCCATAACCCGCGTTCACGCAGTAAAGCCCGGCAAAGGCGTCCAACAGCTTGTTGCCGTCGCGGTCCTCGATGAACACGCCGGAAGCGGTCTTGATCACCCGGTTCGGGCTGTCGCCGCGGGTGTGCTGGGCCAGATGGGTCGAGGGGTGAAAAAAGTTTTCGCGGTCCCACTGGTCAAGCTGGTCGTTCTTCAGCATTTATTGTTCCTTCCGTTTGCGTTCTGCGGCCAAGAGTTTTCGAAAACTCTTGGCAAAAATCTTCGAGGTGTTTTTCCTGTCACGCCCAGTCGCGGCAGACGTATTTGACCTCTGTGAATTCCTCCATGCCCAGCCGCGCGCCTTCGCGGCCCAGGCCGGATTGCTTGGTGCCGCCGAACGGGATCGGCGCGCCGGTCACCTTGGTGCGGTTCACCGCCACCATGCCGTATTGCAGCGCCCGGCTGAGGCGGTAGATGCGGCGCGGGTCCTGGCTGTGGACATAGGCCACCAGCCCGTATTCGCTGTCATTGGCGCGGGCGATCACCTCCTCCTCGGTTGCGAAGGGGGTGATAGGGGCGACCGGGCCAAAGGTTTCCTCGCGCATGATCAGCGCGTCAGCGGGTACATAGGTCAGCACCGTCGGTTCAAAAAACAGCGGACCCAGATGATGCCGCTTGCCGCCGCAGGCCAGTTTGGCGCCTTTGGCCAGTGCATCAGCCACATGCTCTTCCTGCTTTTGAACCGCCTTTTCATTCATTAGCGGGCCAATGTCGCAATCCTCCATCCCGCGGCCGATGGTCAGTGCTTTGGCGGCTGCAGTGAACTTCGCGCAGAACTCGGCATAGACAGGCCGCTCCACAAAAACCCGGTTGGCGCCCAGGCAGTCCTGGCCGGAGGTGGCAAACTTGGCCTTGATCGTCTCTCTGATAGCCTTGTCCAGATCGCAGTCCGCAAACACAAGCACAGGCGCGTGGCCGCCAAGCTCCATGACCAGATGCTTCACGGTATCCGCGGACTGCCGGTACAGGAGCTTGCCGATATTGGTCGATCCGGTGAAGGACAGCGCCCGCACGCGGGTGTCGCGGGTCCAGGGTTCGACGACGGTGGGCGCGTTGCCGGTCACCACGTTGAACACACCGGGCGGAAGACCTGCGCGCTCCGCCAGCTCTGCCAGCGCCAGCGCGCTGAACGGGGTTTCGGCCGAGGGATGCGCCACCACGGTGCAGCCCGCCGCCAGTGCCGCCGCCGCCTTGCGCGTCAGCATTGCAGAGGGGAAGTTCCAGGGCGTGATCAGCGCCGCCACCCCCACCGGCTCGCGCCACAGCTCCACCTCGGCATCGGGCAGATGGCTGGTGACGCCTTCGATATTGGGGCGCTTGGCCTCCTCGGCGTAGAACTCCACAAAGGCCGCGCCGTAGTCGATTTCGCCGCGCGCCTCGGATAGCGGCTTGCCCTGTTCCAGCACCATGATGCGGGCGAGGTCTTCCTTGTGGTCCAGCTGCAGCTCAAACCAGCGGCGCAGGATCGCGGCGCGCGCTTGCGGCATTAGCCCGGCCCAAGCTGGAAAGGCCGCCTGTGCCGCATCCACCGCGGCAGAGGATTCTTCTGCTGAAAGGCTGGCCACATGGCCCAGTTCGACCCCATCCGCCGGATCGGTGACCGGGAAAGTCTCGCCATTGGCGGCGGCGCACCATTTGCCGTTAATGTAGGAAAAAGACCGTACCAGCGCCTTGTCGGCAATCCCGGTCCGGGCTGAGAGCGCGGTCTCTGTCATGGCTGTTCTCCTCATGTCTTGCAGAGGAATTTGCCTGACACAGGCAGAGGATGTGACTGAAGTTCAGGGGCGGCGCAGAAGAAACAGCTGCCGCTCAGGGATATTTGAGCGGGATCACCCCTGCCCCAGCAGAATGTCCAGTGGCGGCGCGCCCGCGCTCTTCACCGGCTTGGTCACCACATAGGTGAAATAGCGGGAAAGGCCGATGCGGGCGTCCAGCATCTCGTCGATCAGCCGCTGGTAGGCGTCGATGTCGCGGGTGACGATCTGCAACAGGTAGTCGAACCCGCCCCCCAGCGCCCAGCAGGCGGTGACCTCGTCATAGCGCTGCATCGCCTCCTCAAAGGCGCGGAAGCTGGCGGCGGTGTGATCGGCGATCTCTGCCGCGACAAACACGGTCACATGCGGCGACAGCTTGCGCAGGTTGATGCGGGCGCCGTAGCCCTCGATCAGCCCGGCCTGTTCCAGCTTCTTCAGCCGGTCCCAGCAGGGCGTCGGCGACAGGCCGATCCGCTCGGCCAGCGCGGCCTTGGTGATGCGGCCCTCGGTCGAGAGCACGCGCAGAATGTCGAGATCGCGCTGGTCCAGTTGCATGTCTCCCGCCTATCAGCCGGCGGTGACGCCGACAACCGCAACGCAGTCGCCGGACTTGATCAGCCCGGGGAAATGGCGGCTGATCAGGAGGCCGGCGCGGCGGGCGCGGTATTCCACCGGCGGCCGGCCGGTGCAGTCAAGAGGCCAGACCCGCGCCAGAAGATCGCCCTTGGCCACGGTTTCGCCGAGGTCGGCCATGATCTCAAACAGGCCGTCTCCTTCGCTGAACAGGAAGCAGTCGTCGTCCGGCATGGTCAGATTGACGGTGTCCTCCAGCTGCATCTCCCCCTTCAGGATGCCCGCATGGATCAGCACATTGCGCAGCCCCTTCTTGGCAATCGCATTGCTGCGCGTAGTGGATGAGCCGCCGCCGCCCAGTTCGGTTGTGACCAGAATCTTGCCCATTTCCTCAACCGCGGTGTCGTACATGCCGCCGCTGTCGATCTCCAACAGTTCCACCGAATAGGGCGCGTTGAACGCCTTCATCGCGGCAAAACACGCCTCCTGCGTGGATTTGTCATCAAGGATATGGGCGGCGGCGAAGGGTACGAAGTCCAGCGTTTTGCCGCCGGAATGGAAATCCACCGCCAGATCCGCCATCGGCAAGAGGGTGCGCTGGAAGTAATCGGCAATCTTCTCAGTCACGGTGCCGTCGGGGCGGCCCGGGAACGACCGGTTCATATTTCCCCTGTCGATGGGAGAGGTACGGGTGCCTGCCCGGAAGGCCGGGTAGTTGAAAGCAGGCACGATGATCAGCCTGCCGGTCACGTCTTCGGCCTTCGTGGTTGCGGCCAGCTCGTGCAGCGCAATCGGGCCTTCGTACTCATCGCCGTGGTTGGCCCCGGTGAGCAGCGCGGTCGGGCCGTCGCCGTTCTTGATCACCGTCAGCGGGATCATCACCGAGCCCCAAGCGCTGTCATCGCGGCTGTAGGGCAGTTTTAGGAAACCGTGGTGCACCCCGTCCCGGTCCAGCGGGATGGTGGGGGAAATTGGATTTTGCTTCATGGCTCAGTCCTTCACGAACATCTTGCGCGGCACATCGGACAGGCATTCCGGCCCTTTCGCCCCGATGCGGATGCTTTCGGTGATCTCAAATCCCCAATCCTCCATCCAGAGGCCGGTCATGAAGTGGAAGGTCATATTCTCCTCTAGGACCGTGGTGTCACCCGGGCGCAGCGACATGGTGCGCTCGCCCCAGTCCGGCGGGTAGGAAACGCCGATCGGATAGCCGGTGCGGTTGTCCTTTTCGATGCCGTATGTCTTCAGCACCTTGAAAAACGCCTTGGCGATATCCTCGCAGGTGTTGCCGGCCTTAGCCACTTCCAGCCCGGCCTCCATCCCCTCCAACACGGCCATTTCGGCGTCCAGGAAGGTCTGCGTCGGCTTGCCCAGGAACACAGTGCGCGACAGCGGGCAGTGGTAGCGGTGCACCACGCCCGCGATCTCGAAGAAAGTGCCCTCGCCGGATTTCATTGGCAGGTCGTCCCAGGTCAGATGCGGCGCGGCGGCGTCAGAGCCGGAGGGCAAGAGCGGCACAATTGCCGGGTAGTCGCCGCCAAAGCCCAGATCCGCGTCATAGCGAAGCCCCGCGTCATAGATCTCCGCCACCAGATCGCATTTGCGCATCCCCGGCTCGACCTTCTCGACAATGCGGCGGTGCATCCGGCCGACGATCCGGCCGGCCTGACGCATACAGGTGAGCTCGGCCTCGGATTTCACCGCCCGCTGCCAGTTCACCAGCGCGTTGGCATCGGCAAAGCGCGCGTTCGGCAGGTGCTTTTGCAGCGACATGAAGGCGGCGGCGGTGAAGTAATAGTTGTCCATCTCGACGCCAATCACGCCGCCATCCAGCCCGCGGTCTGCCAGCTGCGCCGACAGGTAATCCATCGGATGCCGCTCGGTCGACTGCACGTAATGGTCCGGGTAGCCGATGATGCTGGCTGGATCCATGAAGCAGGTGCGCAGCGCCCCGTTTGCATCCTGGCCGCGGCCGTACCAGAGCGGCTCTCCCTCCATGCTGACAACAACGCATTGATGAACATAGAAGGACCAGCCGTCATAGCCGGTCAGCCAGTTCATGTTCGACGGATCTGTGACGATCAGCAGGTCAAGCCCGCGGCGGGCCATTTCGGCGCGGGTCTTGTTCAGACGGGCCTGGTATTCGGCGCGGGTGAAGTACAGCGTGGGATTTGCCATATGCGTTGGTCCTGGTTGATCAGCTGGTGAAGGTGGCGCCAGCCCCCGCGGCCTCAGCCCGGGTGCCTGCGAGGGTGGCGATGGCGGTGTCCTGCACGCCGGTGCCGGTGAGGTCGGCAATGATCAGGTCGCTGTTCGAGCGGCGGCCGGGGGCCTGCCCTGATGTGATGCTGCCTAATTCGGTGAAGCCTTGATTCTTGGCGATCAGCCCGGCCTCGATGGCACTGCGCAGCTCGCCCTTGACGGCGCATTGCGCTTGGCTATCGGGCACATAGAGGTCCGCCTTGGCCAGGCAGGCCGGTTCCAGCTCGCATTTGTGCTCCTGGTCGGAGCCCATGGCGACAACCAGCTGCCCCGGTTGCAGCCACTCCGCCTTGATCACAGGGTCAGCGGCGGGGGTTGTGGTGACCACGATGTCCGCGGATGCAACCGCCTGTGCGATGTCTGCGCTGACGGTGATTTCGATCCCCAGCTCCTCGCGCAGGCTGGCGGCGGCAGCTTCAGCCTTGGCTTTGTCCCGCGCCCAGATCACCGCGCTTTTGATCCCGCGCACCAGGGTCATTGCCTTCAGCTGCATTTTCGACTGCACGCCCGCGCCGATGATGCAGACGCGGGACGCCTCCGCCCGCGCCAGATGGCGTGCCGCAACCGCCCCGGCGGCAGCGGTGCGCACATCGGTGAGGTAGCCATTGTCCAGAAGCAGCGTTTCAAGAAGGCCGGTCCGGCTGGAGAACACCACCATCAGACCCGTCGTGCTCGGCAGGCCGAGCTTAGGGTTGTCGAAAAACCCCGGGCTCATTTTCATGGCAAAGCTCTCGATCCCCGGCACATAGGCGGTCTTCACGCAGACCTCGCCGTTGTGGTCGGGCACCGGCAGCGTCATGATCGGCGGCATCACCACCCCGCCGCCGGCCAGCGTGGTGAAGCCCTGCTCCACGCAATCCACCGCATCACAGTCCAGCGGCACCAGATCGCGCAGCTCGGCTTCGGTCAGGATCTTGATCTCAGGCATCTGCGCCTCCCTTGCTTTCGGCAGCAGCGTCCACATCCTCGCCATCAATGATGCGCTTGTGCAGGTCCATGGCGATGTTCTGGCCGCTGACCAGCACCGCGCAGCGCCCCGGATTGCTGATCTTGCCCGCCAGCAGCGCCGCGATGCCGACACTGCCGGAGCCTTCGATCACCTGCCGCTCCTCATAATAGGCATGGCGGATGGCGGCGGCGATCTCCGCCTCTGAGACCAGCAACACCTCATCCACCAGTGCCTGCGTCATCGCGAAGGTATAGGCATTGTCCAAGCCAATCCCGCCGCCGAGCGAATCCGCCAGCGTCGGCAGCTCCTCGACCTGCACCGGCTTGCCCGACTGCAAGCTGGCGTGCATCGCCGCGCCGCGCTCCATGCTGATGCCCACCACCCGGATTGCGGGGTTCGCCGCCTTCATCACCAGCGCCACACCGGAAATCAGCCCGCCGCCGGACAGCGGCACCAGCACGGTCTGCAGATCCGGCATCTGCTCCAGCATTTCCAGCGCCACGGTGCTTTGCCCGGCAATGATATCACGGTGGTCAAACGGCGGCAGCATGGTCATGCCTTCGGCCGCCAGCCGCTCCGCCTCCAGCTGCGCGTCATCCTGCGAGCGGCCAATGATGCGCACCTCGGCACCGTGGGACTTGATGCCCTCGACCTTGTTCTGCGGCACTAGCTCCGACATGCAGATGACACAGCGCACCCCGGCCTGCGCCGCCGCATAGGCCAGCCCGCGCCCGTGGTTGCCGGTGGACACGCCCGCAATCCCCGCGGCGCGCTGCTCTGCGGTCAGCGACAGCACCGCATTGGTGGCGCCGCGCAGTTTGAAGCTGCCGGTGATCTGGCTGTTCTCCAGCTTCAGTGCCACCCGACCGCCGCAGAGGCGGCTGAGCGCGGGCGAATCCATCAGCGCGGTCCGGCGGATGCGCCCGGCAATCCGCGCCCGCGCCTGAAAGCTGTGCTGAAGGGTGATCGTCTCTGTCATCGGACTCGTCTTGCCAGGCAGGTGTCAGGAAAGGCCCGCCGCAACCTGCCCCGGAACCCGTGATTCCGGCCCGGACGGGCGCCCTGAGCCAGCCTTGGAAAGACTTGTCCTGCGAGTCAATTCTTTTATTGTCACGCGACAATCAGAAGGCCAGCGCCGCCGCACCCTCCGGCGGCTGGCGCAGCATCCCCGCCAGCAGCTCCAGCGCCTGCCGGAACCGGGCCGGATCCTGCACGCTGCCGAGCGAGATCCGCACCGCGTTCTGCGGCGGCACCCGCGGTGCCAGGAAGGGGGTATCCGGCGCCACTGCGACATTCAGCTGCCGCGCATAGGCCGCAAAGCCCTCGCTGGTCCAGCCGCCTTCCAGCGGCAGCCACAGGTGCAAGGCCGCCGGGTGGCCCTGCCAGTCCCAGCCCTGCAGCACCTCCGCAGCGATGGCGTGGCGCTCTGCCAAGGCGCGGCGCTGCCAGCGGGCCAGTTCCAGCGCGGTGCCGTCGCGCACCCAGCGGCTGGCCAGCTCGCACATCAGCGGCGTCGCCATCCAGCTGAACACCACGATCCGCCCGGTGAGGGCCGGCAGCAGATGCTCCGGCGCCGCCAGATAGCCCGCGCGCAGCCCCGGCACCGTGCATTTGGTGAAGGTGGTGAGATACACCGTGCGCTCCGGCGCCAGCGCTGCAACCGGTGCCGGACGGTCCTCTGCCACCGGGCCGAAGGCATCGTTTTCGATGATCAGAAGGTCATGGCGGCGGGCCACCTCCACCAGCGCCCGGCGCCGCTCTTCCGGCATCATCCCGGCGGTTGCATTGGCAAGGGACGGCAGCAGAAACAACAGCTTGGGGTCGTTCTTGCGGCAATACTCGTCCAGCGCATCCGGCAGCATTCCGTCGCTGTCAGTCTCCAGCCCGGACAGGGTCAGCCCCAGGCTGGCACAGGCCGTGACCAGCAGGTGATGGGTGATTTTGTCCGCCGCCACCGTGTCGCCGGGGCGGGTCAGCGCGGTCAGCGCCGCCGACAGCCCGTGGCTGACGCCGTTGGTCATCAGGATCCGCTCCGCCGGCACCTCCAGCCCGCAGATCCTTAGCCACTCCGCCCCCGCCGCCCGGTGGGCATCGTGGCCCGCGTTGGGACGGGTGGACAGGTAACAGGCGGGGTCCAGCCCGTCGGGCAGCTGCCGCAGCGCCTGCTGGAACCGCTCCGCATGCAGCTGTGTGAACAGCGGTCGCGAGATCGACAGGTCATAGCCGCCGCCGCTGTCCGATTGCAGCCGGTAGGGCGGGCTGCTGCCTGCCTCCAGGCCGGTCACGAAGCTGCCGCGCCCGACCTGACCGTCAATCAGCCGCTGCCGCCGCAGGCTGTCATAGGCCTTGCTGACGGTATGCACGCTGAGGCCCAGCTCTTGTGCCATCTTGCGGTGGGTCGGCAGCTGCGCGCCTTTGGCCAGGCGGCCGTCGGAGATGGCCTTGGCCAGGGCCTGCGCCAAGCTGGCATGCAGCGGCGGGGTCAGGGTCGCGGGATCGGGATACCAGATTGTCATGCGTCAATCCTAACGGCGGGCGCGAGGAAAGCCCATCCCCTTGCTGCGGCCGCCTTCACCCGGTGCATGCCCCGCATCCGCTGCCGGATAGCATCGCAGTTTAACTAACTTCAAAGCAACTAGCCGGCGCGCTGTTAACCCAATGTTTGCTGCCCTTCTGAGAGGATTGCGGCAAGAATCTGGCGGATCTGCCTCAATTGCCCGAATGGGGCCGCGAACATTCCCCATTCCGCCGGCAGCGTAAAGGTCCGCCCGTGCCCTTCCGGCCGGGAACTGAACTGCCAGGAGGAAATGACGCCGTGCCGCCCGACATATCTTCCGCCGATCCGGCGCACATCTGCGAACTGCCCTGCGGCTTCAAGCTGCTTCAGGGCCAGTACCAGATTGAGCGCCCGCTGATCAGTGGCGGCTTCGGTATCACCTATCTGGCGCGCGACAGCCTGGAACGGCGGGTGGTGATCAAGGAATGTTTCCCCGCTGGTCTGTGCCGCCGCAGCGGCCCGGAGGTGGAGCCGGCCGCGCCGGAACACGCCAAATCCTGCCGCAACGTGCTGCGCGCCTTCCTGCGCGAGGCGCATCTGCTGGCCCGCGCCGAACACCCGGGTATCGTCGGCGTGCATCAGGTCTTCAAGGAAAACCAGACCGCCTATATCGCGATGGAGTTCATCGACGGACTCGACCTGCTGACGGTGCGCGAGGATCAGCCGGAGCGGCTGACCGCGCCGCTGCTGCGGCAGATCCTGGATCAGGCGCTGGAAGCGCTTGGCTGCCTGCATGGGCTGGGCATCCTGCACCGCGACATCTCGCCGGACAATCTGCTGCTCGGCCAGGACGGCACCCTGACCCTGATCGATTTCGGCGCCGCGGCCGGCAGCACCCCATTGGATGACACCGCACTGCCCACCCTGCTGGCGGTCAAGGACGGCTACTCTGCGCATGAGCTCTACAAGCCCGACCTGCCGCAACGCCCGGCCTGCGACATCTACGCGCTTGGCGCCACCTTCTATTACCTCATCACCGGCGAAACCCCGGCGGGCAGCCAGCAGCGGCTGACCGCGGTGATGGCCGGCAACCCCGACCCCTGCCCGCCGCTGCTGGGCGGCCCCTGGGCGGTGGATCCAGCCTTGCTGGCGACGGTGGATCAGGCGATGTCGGTGCTGCCCGCTGAACGCTTCCAGTCCGCCCGCGCCTGGGCGGAGATGCTGGCGGACTGCGATGCTGCGGATCCGGTGGCGGCTGCCGCCGCCCAGGATCAGCCCGCACTCCTTCCCGAAGCGGTGCCCGCCGACAGCGGCGCGCTGGACGCAGCAATCGCCGATCTGGTGGCGGCCACCAACTCCAGCCTCACCCCGGGCCAGCCGCGCAAGGCCCGCAGGGAACCGGCGCCCGCCCCGGCCGCAGACGCGCCCCGCCAGATGGTCAACCTGTTCGGCGAGCCGGTCAGCGACCTGGAGGCCTGGCTGGCAGAGGAAGACGCCCGGGCGCGGCGCAGCCGCAACGCGCCTGCCGCCGAACAGCCCCCCGCCGCTGCGGACAGCGGTGCCGAGACGCGCAAACCCACATTCGCAGGCCGCCTGCGCAGGATCTTCGGGTTCCAGGACGGCACCCCGGCAACGGTTAAGAACTAAAGGAAACGGCTATGAAGTTCATCAAGGATATCATCGGCGAAAAGCGGGAACGGGTGCGGGCGGAATCCGCGGGCCAGCCCGCGGCAGAACCGGTGCAGCCGCCGGCGCGGGACCCGTTCGACAGCCTTTCCGCGGAACCGGAGGCAGCGGCGGGCCACCCCGGGGCACCGCTCAGCCTGGAAAGCGGCTTCCGCCTCGACCCGGAGCCTGAGAGCGCCGGGGAGGACTATGGCCCGCCGGAGGATTTCCTGCGGGATGAAGACCCGGAAGAAGACACCCCGGAGGCCTATGCTGAACCCGCTGCCGCCCCGCAGGACAGCGCGGAGGATTTCCTGGACAGTATGGACAGCGCCGCGCCGGAAGATGATGCCATCGCCGCCTTCTTTGCCCGTGAGCAGGCACAGGCGGCCGCCCCCGAACCGGCCCCCGCTCCGGCCGCGCCGGACGGCCCGGAGGCCGAAGACCCCTTTGCCGCCTGGGAAGAGGCGGAGTACGCGGAACCGGACACCTATGCAGCCGAAGAAGAAGAGGAGGACGGCCCGGACGCCTTTGCCGGGGAGCCGGACTTCAGCCGCCTGCAGCAGCCGGAGCCTGCAGAGGAGCGGCCCGGGGGTTACCGGATCTTCCACCGCAAATCCGCTGCAGCTGCCCAGCCGGAGCCGGAACCGGAGGTGCAGCCGGACCCCCAGCCGGAGCCGGCCCCCGAGCCGCAATACAGAATGGACCCGCCGGCGCAGCCGCAGGCAGAGGCGCAGCCCGCGCCTGCACCGCAGATGCGCCCGGCAACGACGCCCGCCCCCATGCCAGCCGCCGCGGCGCCGCAAATGGCCCCCGCCGCCCCGCAACCCGCGGCCCAACAGGAAGCGCCGGCATCCGCCGCGCCGATCGACGTGCCCGCGCCCTCAATGGGCCGCGGCGCCAGCCGCGCAGGCCGCGTCAAGACCCGCCTCTTGGGCTTCAGCCCGGCGCAGGC
Organism: Leisingera sp. ANG49; assembly: GCF_059694505.1. Taxonomy (NCBI): domain Bacteria; kingdom Pseudomonadati; phylum Pseudomonadota; class Alphaproteobacteria; order Rhodobacterales; family Roseobacteraceae; genus Leisingera; species Leisingera sp. ANG49. The sequence continues at coordinate 8,026 of NZ_JCATZN010000009.1, read as the reverse complement.
GCCCGGCAGCGACCCGTTCTCGCGCAGCGCTGAGGGTGCCGCTCCCGGCTATACCCAGTTCCCGGTCGGCTGGCTGGCAGTGGTGCAGGGTCCCGGCCGCGGCGCCGCCTTCACCCTGTTCAGCGGCGTCACCGTGATCGGCCGCGGCGAGGATCAGACCGTGCGGCTGGATTTCGGCGACAACAGCATCTCGCGCGACAACCACGCCGCCATCGCTTATGACCCGGAGCAGAAGGCATTCTATATCGGCCACGGCGGCAAGGCGAACCTGGTGCGCCGCAACGGCCGCCCGGTGCTCAGCACCGAGGAGCTGGCGGCGGGCGATGTGATCCGCATCGGCGAAACCACACTGCGCTTCGTGCCACTCTGCGGCGCCGATTTCGGCTGGGACCAGCCGCAGCAAGGCGATGCCTCCCATGCTGCATTCAGCTGAGCTCGAATACGACGCCGCGACGGCCATCAGCCAGGGCCGCCGCGACCGTCAGGAGGATGCCGTGGCGGCCGATTTCCTGGCCGGCGCCGGCACCGGCTTTGCGGTACTGGCAGACGGCATGGGCGGCCATGCGGCCGGAGATGTCGCCGCCAGGATCGTGGTCACCGAGGTGTTCAGCGAGCTGAAGCTGCGCGCGGGCGAGCCGGAGCAGCTTGAGCCCGCCATCGGCGAAGTGCTGCACAGCGCTGCCGGCGGCGCCAATGCCTGCCTCGGCGAATACGCCAGCCGCCAGCCGCAGGTGCAGGCGCAGGGCATGGGCGCCACTCTGCTGGCGCCGGTGCTGTTCCGCGACCGGCTCTACTGGATCTCGGTGGGCGACTCGCCGCTCTACCTGTTCCGCGACGGCGCCCTGATCCGCCTCAACGCCGACCATTCGATGGCGGCGGAGCTGGAGAAGCTGGTCGCCCGCGGCCGCATGGACCCGGCTGAGGCCGCCGCCCACCCGGACCGCCATTGCGTCACCTCGGTGCTGACCGGCGGCGGCATTCCCAAGATCGACTGCCGCAGCGCCCCGGTGCGGCTGCAGCACGGCGATATCGTGCTGGCCGCCAGCGATGGGCTCCTGTTCCTGGCGGAAGAGGAGATTGCCGCCGTGCTGGCCGCCGAATGCCACAGCCCCAGCGCCCGCATCGGCGCCGCGCTGATGCGGCGGCTGGAGGCGCTGGACGCGCCCGAGCAGGACAACGCCGCCTTCTGCGTGATCAAGCCGTTCGACCCGCAGGCGCCGCTGCCGGCCCCGGCAGAGCCCGCCGCGCCGCAGGTGCAGATGCCTGAACCGCAGCCGCCCGAACCGGCCGCCGCCGCCCGCCAGCGGGCCGGCCGCCGGGTCATCACCTTCCTGGCCTCCGCAACCTGGTGCGACGCGCCAGGTGCGGGCCGCAGCAAGACGGATGCATCCGCGTGAGCCTTCCCCAAAGAGACATAAGCCCGCTGGCAGGCCAGCTGGAACAGACCCTCAGCACCGGGCGGCTGCCATCCGACGTGTCCGGCTGGGGCAGCCAGCTGCTGCAGCGCCTGCGCCAGCCGGTGCGGGTGGCAGTTGCAGGGGCTGCCGGCAGCGGAAAATCCGCCGTTATCGACATGCTGCTGGGCCGGGTGGTCATTGGCCGCAACGGCAGCGGCCTGCTGGTCGATATCTGCCACGGCGCGCAGGAAATGGTGGAGGTCGAGACCGCCGCAGGCGAGCGCCATCAGCTGCCCGGCCTGCTGTCGCAGCTGGAGGTGCCTGAGGGTGCCCGCCGCGTCCGCCAGACCCTGCCCGACCCGCGCCTGCACTGGCACAGCTACCGCGAACTGCTGCTGGCGGGCCCGCAATCCGCGCAGCAGGACGTGCTGCAGCAGGCCGCGGGCAGCGCCGACATCATCCTGTGGTGCAGCCAGGGCTTTCCGGCCACCGAACAGGCGCTCTGGGCGGCGGTGCCCGACAGCACCAAGGATCACAGCTTCCTGGTGCTCACCATGGCCGACCGCCAGGTGATGCGCGGCACCCTGCCCGGCCTGATCGAGGCGCTGGAGCCGGTGGCGGCGGAGGAATTCCTGGGCGTCTACCCGGTCGCCGCGATCCAGGGGCTGACCGCCCGCACCGCGGAGGCTCCGCAGGACGGGCTGTGGCGCTCCAGCGGCGGCAAGCAGCTGAGCGAGGACGTGCAGCGCCAGGTCGACCAGGGCCGCGCCTCCGACGTTGATCAGGCAGAGATGCTGATCCGCCAGTTCGGCGGCACCCTGCCGCCCGGAACAGCACCCGCTGCGTCTGTGCCTGCACCGGCACCCTCTGCCGCGCCGCAGGCCGCCAGTCTGGCTGCCGCGCTGGACCAGCTGCAAACCGGGGCCGAGATGATGCTGGCCGAGGCCGAAGCCGCCGGCGGCCCCCAGGCCGGCCCGGTGCTGGCGCAATGCATGGAGATGATCCGCAACCTGTCGCAGTCGCTGGACGCAATGCCCGCCAGCGCCGCGGTGGAGGCCGCCCGCGAGGCGGCCCAGGACGGCGAGGAAATGCTGATGCTGTGCCAGCTGGAACAGGATGAGGATGCGGCGGTCGATGCGGTGACGCTGCTGATCCAGCTGAAGAAGGAACTGATGGAAGAGCCGCCCGGATAACCCGCGCGCGCCAAAGACCCGCCCGCCGGGCAGCAGAACAAACGCCAAAGCAGGACAGAAACAGGCCCCGCCATGCAGATGGAAACCCAGATCGAGAGCGCCACCGACATCCGCGCCTCCGCCCGCCCCACCAACCTCAGCGCCGGGATGGAGCCGCTGGCAGGTTTCGCCCGCAAGGTGCGGCGGCTTGATGGCGCCCTCACCACCCTGCATGGCGTCTCGGGGGAGCGGGTGCAGCGCAGCCTGTCCCGCCTGCAGGAGGAACTGGGCAGTTTTGAACCCAGCGTCACCCTGCTGGGACAGGTGAAATCCGGCAAGACCTCGCTGGTCAATGCCATGGCAGGCTGGGCCGACCTCTTGCCGTCGGACGTGAATCCCTGGACCTCGGTTGTCACCTCGCTGCACCTGGAGCCGGGCGAGACCCGCACCGAAAACAAGGCCAGCTTCCAGTTCATGACTGAGGCGGAATGGGACCGGCTGCTGACCAAGGGCGGCCGCATCGGCGAAATGGCGGGCCGCGCGGGCGCGGGCAGCGAGCTGCAGAAGATCCGCGCCCAGATCGAGGAAATGCGCGAACGCTCGCGCCAGCGGCTGGGCCGCAAGTTCGAGCTCTTGATGGGGCAGAAGCACGACTACGGGTATTTCGACAAGAACCTGATCGAGCGCTACATCTGCCTCGGCGATGATTTCGGCGACGAGGACCCGGGCACGGCGGACGAACAGGGCCGCTTTGCCGATATCACCCGGGCCGCCGACCTTTACCTCAATTGCCGCTCGGTGCCGCACCGCCTCTGCCTGCGCGACACGCCGGGCGTCAACGATACCTTCATGATGCGCGAGCAGATCACCATCCAGGCGATCCGCGACAGCCGCATCTGCGTGGTGGTGCTGTCGGCGGGCCAGGCGCTGACCTCGGTCGACATGGGGCTGATCCGGATGATCTCCAACCTCAAATCGCGTGAGGTGGTTATCTTCGTCAACCGCATCGACGAGCTGGTCGACCCCGCGAACCAGATTGCCGAGATCGAGGCCAGCATCCACCAGACCCTGGAAGCTCATCACGGGCCGCAGGAGGCAGAGATCATCTTCGGCAGCGCCTATTGGGCCAACAAGGTGCTGACCGGCGGGCTGGAGGATATGGACCCCTCCAGCTCCGCCGCGCTCTTGAACTGGGCCGAGGCCTCGGTCAATGCCTCCCACGCCAAGGCCACCCCCCAGAACATGGTGTGGGAGCTGTCGGGCCTCCCGGCCCTGAACCGCGCCGTGTCCGAACGCATCGTCGCCGACCTCGGCACCCCGCTGCTGGCCCGCATTGCCGCCTCAGCCACCACCGCCGCCACCGGCCAGGAGGCCGCCAACGCAGTGCTGGTGCAAGGCGAGGGCAGTGGCGGCGGGGCCAATATGCATGACGTCCGCACCGCCTTCGAGGACATCTGCCAGACCCATCTGGAGGCCCTGGAGGCAGAGGCGGGCCTGGTGCTCGACGCTTTCCGGGACCGCGCCGACCGGGCGCATGCCACCTTCACCGACCGCGCCACCCATGCGCTGATCGACCATCTGGAGAAATGGGGCGAGGACTGCCATTGGGAGTACGATCCCGCCGGGCTGCGGATGCTGTTGCGCTCCGCCTATTCGGTGATGACCAGCCGCCTGCAATCCGCCGCCCAGAAACGGTATGAAGCCGCGGTGCAGGATGTGGCCGAACTGCTTTATGACGGCTTCGGCCCGGCGGTGGAGGGCATCCAGCTGGCAGTGCCGGAGGTGCCCCAGCCCGCCTCGCCGGTGGCGCTGGCGCAGTCCATCGCGCTGGATTTCAACGACAGCTGGTGGGCCTCCTGGTGGCGCCGCACCCGCGGCTACAAGGCCTTTGCCAAGCAGTTCCGCAGCCTGATCGCAGGCGAGACAGAGGATTTCATGACCCAGCTCAAGACCGTGCAGACGGCGGACGCCCGCGCCGCCATCCTCGCCCGGCTGCAGGGCTTCTTTGACGACCAGCGCGACATCCTGCTGGAGATTGCCGACTGCCGCCGCGGCGGCGGCGACATGCAGGCGCTGTTCGCCGGGGACGAGGCCCGGCATCGCCAGACTCAGACTGCTACTGCCTTGGAAACACTCAGGAGTTTCACAGCATGACTTATCAGACTGCCCAGCACGCCCCGGCCTCCGCCCCCGTCCCTCCCGAAGCCGCCCTGGACCGCAAGCCGCGGCTGGCGCTGATGGGCGAATTCAGCGCCGGCAAAAGCACCCTCACCAACCTTCTGGTGGGCCGTCAGCCGCTGCCCACTCGCGTCACCGCCACCCGCCTGCCGCCGGTCTGGATCTCTCATGGCGCCGAGGGCGCCCGCCTGATCGGCACCGGCGGCAGCGAAGTTCCGGTGCCGCTGGAGGATCTGGCGGGCGCGCCGCTGGAAACCACCGCGCTCATCCGCCTGACGCTGCCCGCCGAAGCGCTGGAGCTCTGCGATCTCATCGACATGCCCGGCATTTCCGATCCCAACATGCCCGCCAGCGTCTGGCAGAACCTGCTGCCGGAGGTCGACAGCGTGATCTGGTGCACCCATGCCACTCAGGCCTGGCGCCAGTCCGAGGCCGCCGCTTGGGAGGAGATCTCCGCCCGGCTCGACGCTCCCAGCACCTTGCTGATCACCCATTTCGACAAGCTCAAGACCCCGCGCGACCGTGACCGGGTGCTGCGCCGGGTGCGGAAGGAAACCGGTGATCGCTTCAACGCGGTTTTCCCGCTGTCGCTCAGCCAGGCGCTGGCCGCGGGCGAGGACATGGAAGCCTGGAAGACCAGCGGCGCCGATGGTTTCATCGAATACCTGGTCGACCTGCTGCTGAACTGGTCGCAGCCGGGCCGCCCCCGCCCGCCGGCGCAACCCGCGACCGCCGCCGCCGCACAGGTGCTGCAGCCCGATCAGCAGTTGCGGGCAGAGGTGCTGGACATCGGCGGCCTGCGCGACAGCACTGCGCAGCCCAAGCCGCAACTGCAAGAGGCCGCTGCCGCGGAGGCCAGTGACGGCCCCCGCGTTGTCCCCCGCCGGGTCTCTGCCCCGTCCCGGCGCAGCCAGCGCCCCGAACCCCCTTCTGCCGGAGACTGACACCGAAATGCTGCCAACACCCGCGCCATGCACTGCACCTGCCCGCCGCGGGGGCCATAAATGACCCTGGCCCGCCTGCTCGATGCCCTGCGCCATTTTGAGCCCGGCTGCCGCCTGGCCGCCTTCGGCGATCTCGGCGCCAGCATCGTGCTGCGCAGCAGCAGCGCAGGCGACCACCAGCAGGAATACCTCGACGATCTCTGCCAGCAGGCCCGCCGCGGCTTCCTGGCGCTGGATGCGGCGGTTCAGGCCGGCGGTGTGGCGGCCGCGCCGGCCGATGACGTTCTGCTGCTCGCCCCCGGCGAGGCGCGCCTGTTCCTGCGCGCCGGTGACGGTTCCGGCGACGCGGTACTCTGCGTCTGCACCGATGCGGAGGCCGCCGCCCGGCTGGCCGCTCCGGCCCGGCAGCTGCTGGCGCAACTGGACGGAGGACAGTGATGGCTGAGCCCGCGCATCAGTCCCCGCGGCCCGGCACCTCTGCCCCCTCGGCCCTGCATCAGGCGCTGCTCCAGCTGGCGCAGCCCGCTGGCGCGCCGCCGCAGGGCAAGCCGGACACGCTCTGCGCCGCGGTGCTGCGCGAGATCAGCGAGACCGTGCTGCCGCGCGAAATCACCCTCTGCATCGGCGACCAGCCTGCCGCCGTCCTTACCGTGGCGCAGCGGCGGCTTGCCGGCCTCAGCCTGGGCAGTGCCGCGGCTGGCACCGCCGCCGCCGATAACCCGGAGACCGCAGCGCAGCATTTTGCCGCCGGCCTGCGGCGGATGGAAGGTGATGGCCAGGGCCAGGATGTCAGCTTCCGCCGCCACCCCTGCGCGGCGCCGCAAGGGGCAGGCAGCTGCTCCACCCGCAGGCTGGCCGAAGCCCTTACTGCCGCGGGCAGCGGCGGGCGGCTGGATCATTTCCTGGCCCAGGCAGCACCGCAGGCTGCCGCCTGGCTCCATTGCCCGCGCGACGGCGGCCAGGCGCAGGGCAACGGCCCGGCGGAACTGCGCAACCGGCTGGACGCGGTGCGCCAGGCTCTTACCGCCAAATCCGCCCGACCCGCCTCGGCCCGGATGCCGGTGCCGAAACCGGACTGCCTGCTGCTGCCGGTCACACCGCAGCTGCACATCCTCGCGGCCTCCGACAGCGGCACCCTGCTGCTCCTGGCTTTGCCGCCGGATGAGGCCCGCACCCAGGCGGCCGTCTGGCGCGGCATCTACGGTTAAACCCAACCATCACCGCCCAAAAAACAGGCAGACACCGCGCGGCCGGCGGCGGCGCAGCGCCTGATTGATTGCCATCCGCCGCTGGCCGGGCCAAAGTCCGGGCAAGGCGGCCGCCCCGCGGCGGACCGCAGCCAGCTTGAACGGACCCCGACGATGACAACCGCAGACTTCGACATCACCGCCGCCCGCCCCTCCGATCCGGAGGCCGCCGCCCTGATCCGCCGCCACCTGTCGCAGATGGCAGCGCAATCGCCCGAGGAAAGCTGCCACGCCATGGACATCAGCGGGCTGGAGGGGCCGGAAGTGCAATTCTTCCTGCTGCGCCGCGACGGTCAGGCGCTGGCCATGGGCGCGCTCAAGGACCTCGGCGCAGGCTCCCGCGAGCTGAAGTCGATGCACACCCTGGCTGAGGCCCGCGGCAGCGGCGCAGGCCGCGCCATGCTGGCCTTCCTGCTCGGCCTTGCCCGCCGCGAACAGGCCGCCGCGATCTACCTCGAGACGGGCTCCACCGAGGATTTCCTGGCCTCGCGCAGGCTCTATGAATCCTTCGGCTTTGTCCCCTGCCCGCCGTTTGCGGATTATGCCGAGGACCCCTGGTCGGTCTTTATGCGCCTGGACTTGCGCGCCGCGGCTTGACCCCCGGCCGCAGCCTGTCATAACTGGCGCCAAGCGGTCCCTTAGCTCAACTGGATAGAGCAGCTGACTTCTAATCAGCAGGTTGAGGGTTCGAGTCCTTCAGGGATCGCCATTTTCTCCTATGAAGTCAGTTGGCAAGTAGCTTCTTTGGCCTTGGATTGTGTATAGTGGGTCCATACAGGGGGCCAATTTCGGGGCTGTTGAGATTTCAGCTTCCATTCATGATCTCCCTCGCCCTGTCCGCGACATCCCTTTTGGCGAACTTGGCGTACTTTTGAGTCTGGGTCACAGTCGCGTGCCCGAGAAGATGTTCGGGACCTCCCCATCCAGAACGCCCTTAGCAAACTTCACGGCGCTGCCGACTCCTTGTGCGACCACGCTGCCAAACCCGGTCAGCAAGCCGCGCAGCATGTTGCTGGGCTGGATGCGCTGGCGAACGATCAGATCGCGGGCATGGTGCAGGAACAGGACGCCTTGCTGCTCCTCCGACT
>NZ_JCATZN010000008.1:0-129930 GCF_059694505.1 Leisingera sp. ANG49 | reverse complement strand
AGTCCTGCCGATCTTACCGATCTCGTCGGTGCGGCTTGCCGCTTCCACCTCGGTGTCGAGATCGCCGGAGGACACTGCCTCCATGTCGGTGCAGATCCGGTCGATCGGCCTGGTGATAGACCGTGCAAAAAGCCAGCCGAAGAAGGACATGCCGCCGGCGCAGATCAGCGAGGCCAGAAGCAGCATGTTGCGCTTCTCGGCCGCAGGCGCCATCAGCTCAGACCAGTCCTGCTCGGCAATGATCGCCCAGTTTGCAAATTCCAGCGGCAGCGGCTCGGAATAGGCAAGCACAGCATGGCCGTTCAGCCCAGGGACGCCTTTCTGGACGTGGGACTTTCCGTCAAAAGCTGTGGTTACCTGCGGGACCGAAGGCAGCTGCGACAAGACCTGATAGCCGTCTTCGAACCGCGACGTGGTCCGGGCCATCATGTCGGAGCCGGCAATATATATCTGGGTGGTTTGCCCCATGCCCTGATCGTTGTTGACGATGGCTCCCAGCAGGTCCACCGGGATCTGGACCGCCAGCACGCCTACGGTCAGATTGGCATCGTTCACCACCGGAGACGCGGCAAAGGCTGCGGCGGCACCGCCGGAGGGCGCATAAGGCTCCATATCCGCAAAGAAAACCTCCCCGCGGCTGCCTTCCAGCGCCGCACGGTAAACGTCGGCCAGACCGGAATCCTTGAACGGGCCGGTCATCATGTTGGTGCCGTAGTCGTTTTCCTTGAACACCGAATAGACGATGTCGCCGGCCAGGTTGATCAGGAAAGCATCATAGTAGCCCTTGCTCTCGATCAGCGTCTTGTAGGCCGGGTGGAAGGTTTCGTGGTGCATGTGATAGGGCGAGTCGCCTTTGCCGCGCACCAGGAGATGTTTCTGCCCGATCGGGTTGGGGTTCTCGTCGATATAGGCCTGACGCAGGATCTGGCCCGGATTTCCATCCAGATCGTTCCAGGTCATGGTCAGCCATTCGATGGCAGTGGCCGTCGACGGCACCGCCGCCAGGGTCTGCACATCCGCATGAATACCGTCCAGCAATGTCTGCACCGAAAACTTCCGGTCAGCCACCATGGACCGGAACTGGTCCTCGGCATTCTTCTCGGCGCTGCGCTGGAAGCTGATGGTGCTTATGGTGACGAGAATCGCCGTCACAAGCACACCGAACCCAACAACAAACAATGGCAATTTATGTGCCAGCTTGAGCGATTTGAACGCTTTCATTCCGTCCTCCTAAGAGCAATGCGGTCTAGGCCACCGCAATAATGATGCCAGCCAGATTGCGGCTCAGGTGTTAATTTGCCGCTTACGGCGCATACCGCATGCCGCATTTTGATGCGGAAACATGCCGAATTCTGCCGCGCTCCAGCGTCACTTTCTGAAGGTCCGGTAAAGATGCATCCGCAGGCTGTGCGGGGTGCTGGAAACACGCCTGCCGGCACGCTGGAAGTGATTCTTTCGCCGTTAGAGCACAGATAAAAATTGATCGGATTTTTGCAGCGGAAGTTGCTGCCGCTCTCCTTATGAATCCCGCGCGGCGCGGCGCGGGCGGCAATCAAATATTAAGGCCCGCCGCCTAAAACTTGCCTCATCGAACTCGAACTGATCGCCGACAACGGGGGTGCGAATCGCCGAAAATGACAACGGAAACGCAAAAACACGTTTTGGATCTGCCGAACGCTTTCGCGGAGCTGGATCCACTGATCGCCTTCCTGCAAGGCGCGCGCGCCAAGGCGGTCGAAATCGACTGCAGCGGCGTTGCTCTGATGCCTTCCCGCTGCCTGCAGCTTCTGCTTGGCGCGGAACAGCAGTGGCGGTCCGAGGGGGCAGGCTTCGCAGTCACCAACATCACCGAATCCTGCCGCAAGTCCCTGACGCTTCTGGGGCTGGAGCCCAACCGTTTTGAAGACGAGGAAACAGCATGAAAACCAAAGTTCTGGCAATCGACGATTCCCGCACCATCCGGAATCTTCTGGCCGCAACCCTGGAAGAAGCCGGTTTTGAATACCACTGTGCGGTCGATGGCCGCGAGGGCGTGGATATGTATTCCGACTTGGACCCCGATGTGGTGATCACCGACATCAACATGCCCAACCTCGACGGTTTCGGCGTGATCGAGGAGCTGCGCGGCACCGGTATCAATTCAAAGGTGCCGATCCTGGTGCTGACCACCGAAAGCGCGCCGGAGCTGAAAGCACGCGCCCGCGGCGCCGGCGCCACCGGCTGGATCACCAAGCCGTTTGACGATGCCTCGCTGATCTTTGCGCTGAAGCGCGTGACCGGAGCTGCGGCCTGAGATGTCGGGGTCTATTCAGGATACCTTCTTTGAGGAGTGCGAAGAACTCCTCGAAGCAACGGATGAGGGTCTGACCGCCATCGAAGGAGGCGATCACGACTCTGAAGTGGTGAATGCGATTTTCCGCGCCGTGCACTCGATCAAGGGGGGCGCCGGGGCCTTTGGCCTGGACGACCTGGTGGCCTTTGCCCACCGGTTCGAAACCGTGTTTGACGAGGTGCGCTCCAACCGGCTGGATCTGGACGAGAAGCTGATTCAGCTGCTGCTGCGCTCCAGCGACCATCTGTCGGCGCTTGTTGAGGTGGCCCGCGACGGCGGCCAGGTCGACGAGGCGCATCACGACACCCTGCTTGCGGCGCTGGACGAATACATCCCCGAAGAAGAGGAAGACCTCACCTTCGAGCCGATGGGGCTGGGCGGTCCGGCGCCGATGATGGACCTTGGCGAGATCGGCGGCGCCCCGGCGGAGCCGCAGGAAGAGACCTACCGGATCCGCTTCCAGCCGCTGAAGGAAATGTACGGCACCGGCAATGAGCCGTTCTTCCTGTTCCAGGCGCTCAAGGATATGGGCGACCTGACCGTCACGCTGGACGAGAACGAACTGCCCGGCTTTGACACGATGGACATGGGCGAAGCCTATCTGGCATGGGACCTGGTGCTGGTCACCAAGGAGCTGCGTTCGAAGGTTGAGGCCGTTTTCGAGTTCGTCGAAGGACTGTGCGAACTGTCGATCGAAGGCGACGGCGATGCCGAGGCGGAAGCCAATGCGCTGGCAGCCCTGGACGCGATGTTCAGCGCCCACCCCGCCCCGGATGCCGCAACCGCCGCTGAGGGGGAGGCGCCTGCAACCCCTTTTGAACCGCCGGTCCCCGCACCTGAACCCGAAGCCAAACCGGCAGCCGCCGAAGAAAAGGCCTCGGCCCCGAAAGCCGAGAGCGGCAAGCAGGAGCAGCGCGGCGGTCCGAAGCCGACGCTCCGTGTCGAGCTCGAGCGGGTGGACCGGCTGATCAACGCTGTCGGGGAGCTCATCATCAACCACTCGATGCTTGCCCAGCAGATCGCCAATCTCAACGTTTCGGACACCCGCGATGTCGAGACCGAGCTGGAAGGCTTCAAGAATCTGGCACGCGACATTCAGGAAGGTGTCATGGCCATCCGCGCACAGCCGGTGAAGCCGCTGTTCCAGCGCATGGCCCGGATCGTCCGCGAGGCTTCGGCCGCCACCGGCAAGACCTGCAAGCTGGTCACCGAAGGCGAGAACACCGAGGTCGACAAGACGGTAATCGAACGGCTGTCCGACCCGCTGACGCATATCCTGCGCAACGCGGTCGACCACGGCATCGAAAAACCCGAAGACCGCGAAAGCGCGGGCAAGGTCAAAACCGGTGAAATCCGGCTGTCGGCTTCGCACCGTTCAGGCAGCGTCTGCATCGAGATCAAGGACGACGGCGCCGGTGTGAACCGCCCCCGAGTCAAACAGATCGCGATCGAGAAAGGCTTGATCCCGGAAAACGCCGAACTGACCGATGGCGAGATCGATAACCTGCTGTTTGCGCCCGGCTTCTCTACGGCCAAGGAGATCTCTAATCTCTCCGGCCGCGGGGTAGGCATGGATGTTGTGAAGAATGCGGTGACCGGCCTTGGCGGGCGCATCAATATCTCTTCCTCACCGGGCAAAGGCTCCACCTTCACCATCATCCTGCCGCTGACGCTTGCGGTGATGGACGGCATGGTGGTGTCGGTGGCCGATCAGACCATGGTGGTGCCGATCACCTCGATCGTCGAGACCATGCGCGGCAGCGACGACATGATCAACAGCCTGGGCGCCGATGGCACCCTGCTGTCGATCCGCGGCAACTTCGTGCCGATCTGCGATGTCGCCGGCGCCCTTGGCCTGTACCGCGAAAGCGATCAGCAGGCCGGCGTCTACCTGCTGGTGGAAACCGAAACCGGCCAGCGCTGCGCGCTGGCAGTCGATGACATCCACGATCAGCGCCAGGTGGTGATCAAGAGCCTGGACGGCGTCTGCGGGGAAATCCCCGGCGTCGCCGCGGCCACCATCCTGGGCGACGGCAAGATCGCCATGATCCTGGACCCTGAAAGCATCATTGCGGCCTCGCCCACTGCGGCCGCCTTTGACACCGAGCGGAGAATGAGCAATGCAAGCTGAAGTGAAGCAAACCGATCAGGAAGTGAAACACGCTGAACACAGCGAGTTTGTGAGCTTCACCGTGGCCGGACAGGCGTTTTGCCTGAAGATCACCCAGATCCGGGAAATCCGGCGCTGGTCGCCGGTGACCATCCTGCCGCATGCCCCGGCCGATGTTTTGGGGGTGATGAACCTGCGCGGTGCAGTGATCCCGATCTATGACCTCTCCGCCCGTTTCGGTCTGCAGCAGACCGAAGCCAGCGAGCGCAACGTGGTCATTGTTGTCTCCGTGCACGGTAAACCGGTAGGCCTGCTGGCTGAATCGGTCTCCGAGATCATCTCGATCAACCCGGACGACATCCAGGACACCCCGCCAGTGGATAGCCGCAACACGATGGAGTACATCCAAGGCATCATTTCGCATGATGACACCATGGTGCGCATCATCAATCTGGATGCGGTGATCTCGGCTCCGGAGCAGGTGATGCCGTGAGCGCAGAAGGCACGATCACTCCGAATGCGGACAGCTTTTCGCTGTCGGACCAGGAATTCGAAGCCATTGCGCAGTTCGCGCACAAAAACTTCGGCCTGGCGATGGCGAAAAGCAAGAAGCCGCTGGTGTCATCGCGCCTGGCCCGCAAACTGCGCCAGCGCAACATCACCAACTTCAAGGACTACCTTGCCAGCCTGGACGGCCCCAATTCCGACGAGGAACGCAGCGGTCTGTTGTCGCTGCTGACCACGAATGTGACCCATTTCTTCCGGGAGCCGCATCACTTCGAAACCCTGCGCAATGACGTGCTGCCGCCGCTGGTGGAACAGGCGCGGCGCGGCGGCCGGGTGCGGCTGTGGTCGGCAGGCTGCTCCAACGGGCAGGAGCCATACTCGATTGCGATGACGCTGCTGGACGTATGCCCGGAGGCCGCAAAGCTCGACATCAAAATCCTGGGCACCGACATCGACCCGGTGGTGGTGCGCCACGCTCAGGCTGCCAAATACCCCGAGGACGAACTGGCCCAGATTGACACCAAATACAGCAAGCTGGTCCCGAAGCGCGATCCGGACGGGCGGCTGCCGGAAAGCCTGCGCAAACTGATCACCTTCGGGGTGCTGAACCTGATCGAACCTTTCCCCTTCCGGGGCAAGTTCGATGCGATTTTCTGCCGGAACGTTGCGATCTATTTCGACAACCCCACCCAGCAGAAGGTCTGGAGCGCCTTCCAGAATGCCCTGAACCCGGGCGGTACCCTCTTCATCGGTCACTCCGAGCGCATGTCTGGCCCGGCTGCGCAGCACCTGAAGACGGCCGGGATCACCACTTACGTCAACTCACCCGCTGGCAGGTAACCCTGACCACGGCTGCAAGCAGAGCAGAAGGAAAGAAAAATGAGCTTGAAAGACTCTCTCCGCGTTATGGTTGTTGACGATATGTCGACAAGCCGGGGGATCATCACACAAAGCCTGGATGAAATCGGCATCAAGAACTACATGGTCGAAAACTCCGGCCAGGGCGCTTATCAGAAGCTGACCCAAACCCCGGTCCATCTGGTGCTGTCGGATTACAACATGCCGGGCATGGACGGGCTGGGCCTGCTGAAGGCGCTGCGCAGCCATCAGGTGACGCAGCGGGTCGGCTTCATCCTGGTGACCGGCAAGCCGACGCCGGAAATCATCCAGGTCGGCAAGCAGATCGGCCTGAACAACATCATCCGCAAGCCGTTCACGGTGGCTACCATGAAGCAGGCCATCGAACAGGTCGTCGGGCGGCTCTGATCATGGAACGTCCCGACAAAGCCCTGGGCGAACTCTGCGCCGCCTCGGCGTGGGAAATGGAGCAGCTGCGCAGCCAGATGCAAGCGCTGGAGGATGTCGTCCTGGACGTTCTGGAACGGGGCACCGCTCCGACCAGCCAGGAACTCCGCTCGCTGCAGGACTTCGACCTGGTGATCCAGACGCTGTCGGGACTCTCCGGGTTCTACAAGCGCGTGCAGGCCCAGGTTGATAAGTCAGGCCCGGCGGATCTGCCGGCCGCAGCGGCCGGGGTTACCCTGGAAAAGCTGCGCGACCGGCTGCGATCGGCCAGCAGCATGGCCAGCACCTGAAACAGCCAGGCCCTGCCCGGAAACGGGCAGGGCCTGCCAGCCGCAACCTCGCGCGGCGAATTTTCTTTTTCTTTACTGCCTCTAAGGACTACATTGGGCCGTAGCAGAATTCGCTATCCCGGGTATCCGCATGTCTTTTATTTTCAAACCCTTGATTTTCACCTGCTGCCTGCTGCTTGCCGCGGGCGCCCATGCTGCAACTGACCGAATTGCCTTGGTCATTGGTGTTGCGGAGTACCAGTATCTGCCGCCTCTCGAGAATACCCGTAACGATGCGGTCGCGATGGCGGACACATTGGAGGGCATCGGATTCGACGTCAGCTTGGCTCTCGACCCGGGCACATCGGAGATGGAACAGCTGCTGGATGACTTCGCCTTCCGCTCTGAAGTCGCCGATCTGGCGCTGGTCTATTTTGCCGGCCACGGGATTGAGGTGCAGGGCGAAAACTTCCTGATTCCAGTGGATGCCAAGGTCGCCAGCAACCGCGATGTGCAGCGCCAGTCGCTGTCGCTGAAACAGCTGCTGAATGCGGTGGACCGGGCCCGCAAGATGCGGATCGTGATCCTGGACAGCTGCCGCGACAACCCTCTGGGCGACTCCATCGCCTTGGATCAGAGCAGCGGCCAGACGACTGAAACCACGGCAACAACCCGCGGCGGCGGCGGCATGGCGCCGGCCGACCCGGACCGCGGCACCCTGGTGGCCTTTGCTGCCAAGGACGGCCAAGTGGCACTGGATGGCAGCGGCAGCAACTCGCCCTATGCGACCGCCCTGATGGAAAAGATGGTGCAGCCCGGGCTGGAAATCAGCCTGATGTTCCGGCAGGTCCGCGACCAGGTGCTGCAAAGCACCGCGAACCTGCAGGAACCGCATACCTACGGCTCGCTGACCGGCGTGCCCTTCTACCTCGCGGGCCCCGGAGAAGATGATGCCCCGGTATCGGTGGCCGACGCCTCTGCCGCATGGGCGGCGCTGAAACCCGATCAGGAGGAGCAGCTGCTGGCCTTGGCTGAACTGGGCGACACCCGCTCAATGCTGGGCCTGGCCTATATCCGGCTGAACCCGAACGAAGGCCGTTTCGACCCTAAGGCAGCGGTGGATTTCCTGCAGCGCGCAGCGGATGCCGGCTCGCCAGAGGCACAGTTCGAACTGGCCAAGCTCTATGAACGCGGTACTGGCGTGGACGTCGATGAGGCCAAAGCGCTGGAGCTTTACCAAGCGGCCGCAGCCCAGGATTTCGCCGATGCGATCAACGATCTTGGCTTCCTGCATTACCAGGGGGGGCTGGGTCTGCCAGCCAATCCGAACAAGGCGCTGACCTTCTTCGAGCGTGCCGCTGACCTGCGCCATCCGCAGGCGCAGTTCAACTTTGCCGCGCTCATTGATGACGGTCTGATCGCCTCAAAAGGCCCCAAAGATTCCGCGCATTACCTCTATGCCGCGCTGCGCAGCGGAAGCTCCGACGTGCTCAACCTCCTGAGCGAGCGACCCAACATGTTCACCGCCGAAACCCGGCGTGCCTTGCAGCAGAAGCTGAAAGAGAACAATTTCTACGCCGGCGCGATTGACGGAGACTTCGGCCCTGGAACGCAACGCGGAATCCGTCAGGCCTATGGACTGGAGGGATAACCGCCCTACTTCAAGCCGATGTTACATCGTGCTTTGTTCCTCGTACTCCTCACTTTCTTCCTGAACACCCCTTTGGATGGCCAGGCCGCCGGCGGTTATGGCGGCGGCGACGGAGGTCACGGCAGCGGTGATGGCGGCGGCGATGGCGGCGGCGGTGATGGCGGCGGCGGTGATGGCGGCGGCGATGGCGGCGGCGATGGCGGCGGTGATGGCGGCGGCGATGGCGGCGGTGACGGCGGCGGTGACGGCGGCGGTGACGGCGGCGGCGATGGCGGCGGCGATGGCGGCGGCGGCGATGGCGGCGGTGATGGCGGCGGCGATGGCGGCGGCGATGGCGGCGGCGATGGCGGCGGCGGCGATGGCGGCGGCGATGGGGGATCTGGCGGTGTTAGCGCCCGGGGCGGCGGCGGTGGCGAGGGCGAAGGAAGCACGTTTGGCGGCTCGTCCGGAAGCGGCCGGTTCTTTGGCAATCGCATACGCTCTGCCGACGAAGTGGTGGATCGGGTTGCCGGCTTCCAGGATCTTTGCGGGATCGTAGGCCCCTACCTGATCGACTGCCTTGCTGAGCGTTTCGAAGCGCTGGAAAAGGATCTGGCAGGTTTGCCAGGACATGAGCCGCTGCGGGCAATTCTCAAGGAAACAGCCCAGGATCTGCGCCAAATTGCGCGGGAAAACCGCGACCCCTCGAAACCAAGGGGCAAGGCACGGTCCATTAACAGCACAGACCGGTCGCACCGCCCGATTGTGGCAGTCGCACCGGAGCGGCAGGCAACTGCGATAGCCCAAGCACTGGCAGTCTTGGAAGAAACTCAGACAAAACTGCTGCGCTCAGCCGAAAGCTCCCCCACCAGATCGGTGGTGCGCTATCAGCGGATCGCTGCCGCAATCGATTCCAGCAAGGTGCTGCTCCGGTCTGCCTGAGATCGCCCGGAGGACAGGCTTACAGCAGCCCGTTGGCGATCCATTCATCCAACTGGCGGCGGCTGATCTCGAAGTGCATGCTGTCCTCGCGCCGGAACCCGGCGCCCCAGACCCAGCCTTGGTCATAAAAGAAATCCGCCATGATGGTGAGGCCCAGCTGGGTCTTGCCATCGGTGAAATTGTCCAGCTTGCCGTCAATGTTCAGGTCCACCGCCAGACCGTAGCTGTGGGTGGACAGCGAATTGGTGGTGCCGCGGATCCGCCGCACGCACAGCGCGCCGGCGGTGTTGATGCGGGCATAGAGGTCCGGATCGGCCTGGCGGATGTTCTCGAACACCACCTTCAGGCTTTCGATTGCCGGGCGCAGCATGCTGACCCGGATCGGCCCGACCTGTTCGGTCACCAGTTTTTCCTTGAGGTCCGGGTTGGTCATCGGCTGGCAGGTGTCGTTCAGATCCTCCCGCGGGCGGCCCAGTTTCTCGGTCAGGTATTTGCCGCCGGTCACCCGCAGGCCGCGGTTCACGTTCAGCCGGTCGGCTATCAGCACCACTTGGGCATAATCCAGGTCGGCACCCCCGGTCTGGTTCCAGATTGCGGCCTCGCCGGCCGCGTCATCGGTGAAAGGGCTTCCGGTGCCTGCCCCTCCGGCAGGCAGGCGGGCAACTTCGTTCTGCAGATCCGACATCCGGGCTTGCAGATCCTCGACCTGCTGGCGCAGCATCTCGATCTCGATCCGGGCAGTAGAGTCGACACCGCCGGCACCCTGGTAGTCCTCCTCGCTCAACAGCCAGCTGAGCCCGAACCAGATGGCCGGAGCCAGCACGAGGCCAATGGCGATGATCACAGCTGGCAGTACCCGCATTTTTCCTCCCGTTGCGTCTGCGCCCATTTCAATCTTTAGCTGCCCGGCAGTAAACCCCCTGATTACAACTTGCCGGAAACACCGTGTTTTTTTCCCGCGCTTGGTTCTGCCCGGCATTGGCAGGCTGATGGTGCTGGTATAGACTGCCTGCAACGTTGAAACGGTAGGGGAGGGCGCAGAGCATGATCCGCCTGAAAGGTATTTTTACAAGTATTCTGGGGGCCGGCCTGATTTTTGCACCGATGGCGCAGGCGCAATCAAACAGCGGCGAGCTTTCGGTGGAAGAAATCACTGAAGCCTTCAAGAAACAAAAGACACGCGGCCTGGTGATCGTGCCCAGCAGCGCGGATGCGGGCCAGGACACAACCGAAGAAGCAGCAACTGTCGCCGCTGCGGCGGAAGAGTACAATCCCGTTGACCGCCAGACCCAGATCAACGTCCAGATCTCTTTCGACTTCGACAGCGCGGCCCTGCGCGCCGACCAGGAGCCGAAGCTGGCCAACATGTGCGCGTCGATGAAGGCGCTGGATGGCACCGTGTTCCAGATCATCGGCCACACCGACAGCTCCGGCTCCGCCGCATACAACGAACGGCTGTCGCTGCTGCGCGCGCAGGAAGTGCGCCGCCATCTGATCAGCTCCTGCGGCGTGCGCGAGGATATGCTGAAAGCAATCGGTATGGGTGAAACCGCACCGTTCAACCAGGATAACACGCGCGCCGATGAAAACCGCCGCGTTGAATTCCAGGCTCTGGGCTGACTACAGCCCGAGTCCGCGCCGGCTAAAAGGCCAGGGAGACCTCCATGCTTGAATCGCGCCCTGGCGACTTGTTCCAGCCGGGTGATCTGCTCAACAACACCTACAGGATCGAATGCCTGCTGGGCCGTGGCGGCACGTCCGACGTTTACAAGGCCCGCTCGGAAATCTCCGGAAATCTGGTCGCCCTGAAGGTGCTGAAGCAGGAACTTGCCGCCAACGAGGACTTCACAGTCCTGATGGCGCGCGAGGAGAACATCCGGGAAATCCGCCACGCCGCCGTGGTGCGCTACTCGGAGAACCACCGCACGCCGGACGGCCATATCTACTTGCTGATGGATTACGTCGACGGCCCCGGCCTCGACAAGCGCCTGAAGCAGGGGCCGATGCCGGCCGAAGACCTTTTGGTGATCTGCCGCCGGGTGGCCCAGGGCCTGCAAGCGGCGCATGCCCGCAATATCGTGCATCGCGACCTCAGCCCCGACAACATCATCCTGCGGGGTGGCGACCCGGCAGAGGCGGTGATCATCGATTTCGGTATCGCCAAGGACACCAACCCGGGCGCCCAGACCATTGTCGGCAATGAATTTGCCGGCAAGTACTCCTATGCCGCACCGGAGCAGATGAGCGGCGACACGGATGCCCGTTCGGACATCTATTCGCTGGGGGCGCTGCTCTTGGCCAATTTCCGCGGCGCAGCACCCAAGCTGGGTGCCAACCCGATGGAAGTAGTTGAAAACAAGCAGAAACCTCTGGACACTGATGATGTTCCTGAACCGTTGAAAAGCCTGATTGACCGGATGTGCGCACCGG
Organism: Leisingera sp. ANG49; assembly: GCF_059694505.1. Classification (NCBI taxonomy): domain Bacteria; kingdom Pseudomonadati; phylum Pseudomonadota; class Alphaproteobacteria; order Rhodobacterales; family Roseobacteraceae; genus Leisingera; species Leisingera sp. ANG49. The sequence continues at coordinate 118,405 of NZ_JCATZN010000008.1, read as the reverse complement.
ATCCGGACGACCGGTTTCAGAACGCGGGTGAAGTACTGGCCTTCCTGGACAATCCAGACAGCGGCAGCCTTGGGGATGTGCTGGATACGCCAAACGAAGATGCCACCATCATCGTGCCGCAGACCAGCAAACCTGCGGCGCCCCCCTCCCCGCCCGCTTCCAAAGCGGCACCGGCAAAAGCAAAGAAACGCGGCGGCGGCGTCTGGGCCGCGCTGATAGTCCTGCTGCTGCTCGGCGGCGGTGGTGCCGGCGCTTATTTCGGCGGGTTTCTCGACAGTTTCCTGGGGCCCAGCTATCCAGTGGCGCGCCCCTATTCTCTGATTGCGGAAAAGCCGGCGGACGGTCCGGTGGAGATCGTCGGAAACGTGCCCTCTGAAACGGTCCGTGATGCGTTGCTTGCGCTGTCGCAGGACGCTGATCTGACCCTGGCGTCCGGAGCCATTGCCGACACCTGGGGCGCTGATGTGCTGGATACCGTGAAACCGCTCGAGGGCCTGCGCGAATGGCGGCTGGTGATCAGCAACAATAAGGCGCGGCTGACTGGCACCACGGATGACACCAATGTCGCGGAGATGCTGAATGAGCTGTTCCGCAACGGATTGCCCGGAGCCCTGGAAGGCAAGGCCGAAATCCGGTTTGAACTGCCGGTTCTGCCGGTGGCCGAGGTCAAGGCGATCATGGACAGCTTTGCCGATTGCGGCCCTCTGGTGCGTCAGGGCAACGGCCACTTTGACGGCTACGGCCCCTCCGATCCGATCCTGATCAGCGGCCGGGTTGCTAGCACTGCCACCCGGCTTGAGCTGTTCGATGCCCTCCGCGCGCTGGCCCATGAACGTCAGGTAGTTTTGGATGTAGAGGTGCTGAATGACTCGCTCTGCGTTGTCGAACAACACCTGCCCAAGGCACCGCCGGGCGGCGCTGAGGTCGAGTTCGCGGTAGGTGGAACCACTGTGGAGCCGAACCCGTCAGGCCGCTTCTTTGTCGGCGAAAACCCGGTTATCGACGTGGTGCTGCCAAATGACCTGACCGACGGTTACCTCACGGTTTCGATCCTGGACGTATCGGGCAATGTATTCCACCTGCTGCCCAACATTTCGCGGGCGGACAATGCGGTCGCCAGCCTGCGGGACGGCGAAACAGGCGAGGTTCCGGTGCGGGTTGCCTACAGCCTGGAGGAATCGGCGTCTAATGGCGGCATTGCTTTCAAGGTCGACGACAGCACTCTGGGCAAGAGCAAGGTGCTGGTGCTGCATTCCGCAGAGCCCCTGTTTGACGGCATGCGGCCAACCTCTGAAAGCGCAGTGGGATTTGCCGAGGCGCTTAAGGCCAGTTACGAGGCTGATTCCAGCCGTATCCGCTCGCTCGACAGCCGTATTCTGGTGACCGCCAAGCCCTGACCAGAGCATTGGGATTTTGCGGAGATACCGGCACGGGAAATATGTGCTTTCCGGGCCGGAAAACGGTTGCCTTACAGAACGTCGATCACGATGGCCGTGATGTTGTCCGCCCCGCCGCCCGTCAGTGCAATCTGGATAAGCTGATCGCCCACCGTTTCCAGCGGCGCGCTGCCCAGCACATCCTCCAGGATTTGGAAGGTGGCGTATTTGGTCAGCCCGTCCGAGCAGATCAGGAACCGGTCGCCGGGTTCTGTGTCGCCGCGGATCTTGTCGATCTCCAGCTCCTCCCCGACCCCTACGGCGCGGGTGATGGCATTGGAGTGCGGGTGCTGCTCCGCTTCGTCCCAGGTCATCTTGCCGGCCAGCACGTATTCCGCCACCGCCGAATGATCTTCTGTCAGCATCTCGATGTGGCCGTCGCGCAGCCGGTAGATCCGGCTGTCCCCGGCCCAGAGGCCAACAAAATGCTGGTTCGCCATGATCAGCGCCGCGACGGTTGACCCGATGGTGCCACCGCCTCGGGCCTCGGCCTCGGCCCGTATCGCCTTGTGCGCATTCTTGATCGCATCGCGCAGTGCATGCATCCGCGCTGCAGGGTCCAGGCCCAGCGGGATCATTGCCACCGCATCAGCGATCAGGCGGCTGGCAAAGTCGCCCGCGTCATGGCCGCCCATCCCATCGGCGACCAGCCAGATGTCATGTTCCGGCAACGCCAGAACAGAATCCTCGTTGACCTTGCGCTTCAGCCCCACGTGGGTTTGCGCGGTATAGCGGTATTTGCGCAGCTGGTTCATCATGCGGCTTCGACCCCTGCCCAGACCGGCGCGCCAAGGTCAATCAAGCCCAAGGCTACCGGGCCCGACGGTAGACCCTGGCAGGCCAAGGTGCGCGGCATACCGTCCAAAACCGCGGTCCACAAGCTGCATCCGGACAGGCGGGGGTTCAATCGGCCGTCAGGACCTGAAACCGCCAGCCGCTCCAGCCCTTGCGGCCCAGCCATCACCGCATCCGGATTTTCGGATGCCGATCCCCGGCCATCTTCGGGCACCGGCACTGCTCCAAGCCGTTCTGCAAGGCTGTCTTTGGTCATGGTGTCCTCCAATGCATCCAATGCCAGGTCCTCCAGCCCCTCAAACAGCGGTTGGGCGCCCAGATGACCCAGCTCCGGCGGACCGGATTTGGGCAGCGCCGCCATCAGGGTCAGCGGAAACCGCCGCCCAACCCGGTCGACCGACGGCATCATCACCCCCCAGACCGGTGCCGCCCCCGCGAGCCCCGCCGGCAGGGTGAACCGCCAGATCGGCGCTGTCATGTAGTGCGCGTCGAAGCCGGAACCATAAGCTGCCTTGCCATCCAGCATAACCTGCTGCAGCCACGCATCCCAGACCCGCACGAATCCGCCGGGCGTGTTCAGCCGGAAGAAGTCCCCGGCTGAAGGCATCTTGCCGAATGCGCCGAACCCAGCCATCACATCGACTTCGGGCAGCTGAACTTCGCCATGGCCGGCAGGGCGAAGGGGTTGATGACTGATCCGGACTGCAGCTCGAACAGCGCCAGCCGCCCGCCGACGCGGAAATTGACCCGGCGCCGGTCCGACACATTGGTGCGCCGTACCTCTGCCGCGTCCAGCAGCCGGAACCAGGCCCACGGCCCGTCCCGCGACAGCACATTCTCGCTGTCCCGCTTCTGCGGCAGCAGCGTCAGCCGCGCCAGACCGACCGAGCCGGGCCAGGTCACAGCCACCGGCGTCGGTGCGCCGGAGCGGTGGTTATAGGCCACCTTGGTCCCGTCGATTTCCAGCAGCACCTCCTTGGCCTTGGGATCCAGCGCGTTGACGGTGATCTGGAAGTTCACCGCGGGCTGGGCACCGCCGGCAAAGAACGCCTCCTTGATCTCCGACGCGTACTGCATCTGCTGCAGCACTGCCGGGCTGATGCCGAGGTCCACGTCGTTCACCCGTTTCCATGTCCAGGGACGGCTGCGGGTGTCGACATATTTCAGCAGGTGTTCATTGAAGAAACTGTCGATCATCCCGTTCGGGGAAAACAGCTTGGCAAAATCTGCCATCGCCACATCAGCCCGCGCCGAGCGGTTGAACGGATAACGGTTTGCCAGCGCTTTCTCGCAGAACGGCAGCACCGCTGATTGCCAGCGCGCGTTGATCGAAGCGCGGGTGCCCTCCGAGGTGATGCCCGACGATCCCGCCGAAATCTGCGTCGCCCAGCGGGGCAGCGGTCCCCCCATGCGGCTGGCGGTCTGCTGGAACTGCAGCAGAGCCTGGCCGCTCTGGCCGCCGGTGGCAACGCCGGAGAAGGACATCTTGTTCAGCTCCTGATAGACCAGCTGCAGCTGCCCCATCAGATCATCCAGCTGCGAGGGCTGACCCTCGGGCCGGTTGACCAGGTCATACAGCCACTGGAACCGTTCCTGCACATAGGCCCCCGGCGGCTTGGCTGCCTGACCAGGCGCATTTTCGGCGGAACCGACCAGCGCCTCCAGCAGGATCTGCCCCTGGATCGACAGGTTCGAGCGCGCCTCAATCGCGGCCACGTTCTGGGCGCCGGCGGCCAAGGTGCCCGCGTCCAGAAGCGATTTGTCCTCATTCAGCCGGGTCTCGTTGCTGACGTCGGTCAGGATATTAACGATGGGTGAGGTCGGCCCCGACAGCACATTGGTGACTTCCACCGCATGGGACAGCGATTCCAGCGGCACGATGTCGATATCGCCCAGGATCTGATCATAGCGGCTGATGTAGTCGTTATAATAAAGGTCCAGCACATCACGGCTGAGCTTCAGCAGTACCGCCTCGTTCTGGGCTGCCTCGCTCTGCTCACCCAGCACCCAGGCCTCGCGGTGGACCCGTTCTGCGACGCTGACCGCTTCCGGCAGGAACACGTTGTGGAAGCCGTCATAGGTGAAGATACCCTCGATGCCGTCATTCAGCGGCTTGCCGGAGCTGCGCACAAGCACCCGTTTGACGGAGGGCCCGCCCACATCGGTGATCCGCCACTTCGGCAGAGCGGTGGCCTTCTGCGAATTCAGGATACCGTTATAGACCCGCTGGGCCAGCGGCATCTCCGACAGGATGTTCTGCGCCTGCTCGATCAGCGGGCCGTTGAGCGCGATTTCCTCCATCGGCTGCGACAGCAGCGCGGTAAGGTGGTCCGTCAGGTCGGCGCGCAACTGGCTGCGGGCAATACCGGGATAGGCAATGTTCTCCCAGTCGAGCCGCATCCATTCCTTGACCAGGTCAGGGTTCATCGGCCCCTGCAGTCCCAGCATCAGGTAGATCTTCAGCGCCTCATACAGCGTGTCGGGGTTGTTCATATTACCCTCGATCTGCTGCTCCAGCCGGACCAGCAGCCGCGGCAGCAGCCGCCGGTTCAGCGCGCCGCGGTAGGTCTGCGCCGCCTGGGTGCCGATCACCTCGCCCTGATACAGGCCATAGGTCATTGCTCCGTCAGGCTCCGGGTCGGACAGGACCGGGTTACCCGGCATGTCGCGCAGATTGTTCAGCGCAGCTGCCACCGGCACCAGGTCGGTGTCACCTACCGGGCTGGGCGGCAGCTCCGCCGCGGCAGCCTGATAGGTGGCAACCTGCCCCTCAGCTTGGGCAATCAGATCTGTGTTCTTGAGATACGACCGCACCCAAAGCGCGCCCATCGCAATGGCCACCAGCACCGTGGCGGTAATCGCAATCCGCCGGGTCCAGCGGTAGCGGCGTTCAACCTTGTCATCCGCGGACACCAGTCCGGCCTCGGGAAACATCACGCCTTCGAACAGCCGGGTCAGGAAGAAGCTGCGCCCGGTCCCCTGCCCCGTGCCGATTGCCTGACGCCCGATACCAAAGGTCTGCGCCATGCCCAGCATCAGCCGGTCAATCGGCGTGCCTTCCTGGGTGCCAGAGGTGAAATAGACGCCGCGCAGCATCTGGCGCTGCTCATAGCGGTTGTCCTGGAACACCTCCATCAGAAACTCGCGCGCCACACCGCGCATCGAGGCGACCTGCGCCGGGAAGCCGGCAATCAGCGCCCGGCGCTGGTGGTCGGTCTCGGTCTGCATCTTCTCCAGAAGCTGGGCGTTGATCTGCCCCAGCAGCAGGCCGAATTCCTCGTCGAACCCGGCAATCGGCGGCTGTTCCTTCTTGCCCTTGGGCAGCGGCAGAGTAAAACCCCAGACCTGCTCGCGGTCTTCCTTGCCAAGACTGTCGTGAAACTCCTGAAAGCCGGCAATCAGGTCGGCCTTGGTGAACAGCACATAGACCGGGAACCGCACCCCCAGCATTTCGCGCAGCTCCGCCAGGCGGCGGCGCACGGCAGCGGCATGGCTTTTCTGGGTGATCTCATCCTGCAGGCTGAGGTCCGACAGTGATATGGCAATGATCGCACCGTTGATCGGCTGCCGCTTGCGGTACTTCTTCAACAGCCCCAGAAAGCCCAGCCAGGCGGCGTTATCGGCCTCGGCGTCGCTTTCCTGCGTGGTATAGCGGCCGGCAGTGTCGATCAGCACCGCGTCATTGGTGAACCACCAGTCACAGTTGCGGGTGCCGCCGACGCCGCCAATGGCGGCCTTGCCCATCTTCTCAGCCAGCGGGAACTTCAGGCCGGAATTCACAATCGCGGTTGTCTTACCGGCGCCCGGCGGGCCGATCATGATGTACCACGGCAGGTCGTTCAGGTGGCGCCGCCCGCCCTTGGACTTACGCAGCTCCTTCATCGCGTCCTTGAACTTGCCGCGCAGCTCGCCGATTTCCTCGGACAAAACATCGTCTTCCGAGGTGTCGACGGTCTCCGCCATCTCCTCGGTCATCTCCTTGTCTTTGCGGCGCCGCCGCCAGAAGATGATGCCGATGATGATGAAATACAGCAGGAAGATCACCCCGATGGTGATCAGCCGCGCCAGCACGCCGTCAAACGGGCGCCACTCCGCGCCGCCAATGAAGGGCGCGAAAAACCACACGCAGGCCGACAGCACCGCTGCCAGGATCAGCAGGATGGTGTAGATCGACCGGAACAGGGGAAAGATATAACGGCGGATCATCCTTCAACCTCCTGAACCAGCAGGATTTCGATCCTGCGATTCTTGGCCCGGCCTGCGCGGGTGCTGTTGTCTGCAATCGGTTCCTTGTCGGCGCGGCCCTCAGCTGACAGCCGGTCCGGGTCGGTCATCACCCTTGCCATGCCCGCCATCACCGATTTCGCCCGCGCCAGCGAGAGCGCCATGTTTGAAGGGAAGCGGGAGGAGCGGATCGGCACGTTGTCGGAATGCCCTGCCACGATGATCTTGCCTTTTTCGTCATTCAGCGCCTCGGCCACCCGGTTCACCGGAGTGCGGAACGCCTTGCTCAGCTGGTCAGAGCCGGAACCGAACATGCCGGAACCGGTCAGCCGGATAATAAGCGTGTTGCCCTTCTGGAAGACTTGCACGATGCCTTCCTTGATCTCCGGCTCCAGGAAGCCCGCGACCTTGGCGACCTGCTCCTCGGTCGTCGGCGCCAGCGGCGGCGGCGGTGGCGGCGGTGCCCGCCGTTCCAGCTCCGCCTTGGGGCCGGAGTCCACAATCGTCAGCTGCCCCACCACATTCTCTGTCTGGTTCGACAGCATCCAGCTGAGGCCAAGAAACTGCAGCGCCAGGATGGCGCAGGTGGCCGCCATGGTGATCCACACCAGACGCCAGACCGACAAAGCTTTGAACGGTTTGATCAGGCCTTCCCAATGGGGCGACAGATCGCGCTCAACGGGTCCGCGCTGGTTGCGGATGATCCGGGCCAGCGCGCCGCGGATCTGCAAATGCTTCTCCGATCCGCCCTGTTCCACCCGCAGGCGGCCTTCGAACCCCAGCGACAGGCACATATAGAGGAACTCGAGCATATCGATGTTGTTGCCCGGTTCCTTCTCCAGCCGCGCCAGGAGGTCATAGAAGCGGTCGCCGCCCACCACCTCGCGGTGGAAGGTCGCCACCATCGATTGCAGGCCCCAGGCGGACTGGCCGCCCCAGGGCGTGTTCAGCACCACATCGTCCAGTGTCGCGCACAGCGCATAACGTGCGATCTTCACTGTCTGCGCGGCAATGCCCGCCTGCAGGGCGCGGTTTTCAAACGCGCGCACCTCGGCGACCACGTTCTTGCGCAGGCCATCCGGGTCCATGTGCTGGGCCCGGTTGCGGATACGGGAAATCAGCGCAAACAGGGTCGAGGCGCAGGCGGTCAGCTGGTTCATGCCCGTCAGCGCCATCTTCGGTGCCTTGGCCCCGCCCGCCGCAGCTTGCGGTTTCGGTGCCGCCGCCTGCGGCACGCCATAGGCATCCAGTGCAGGTTCGGCCGGCTCCGCCGGCTGTTCCGGCACCGGCTGGGCTTGCTGCGGCACGTCCGGCTGCTGCATCGGCGTGGCCGTGCGCCGCCCGCCCGGGTTCGGCTTGATCACCGTCTTGTCGGTATCCCCCGGTTCGGCAAAGGGATCGTCATAATCAGCCATTTCAGCGCCTTCCCTTATGCATTACGGATCGCCCAAAGCTCCATCTTGAGCCCCGGATACTGTCCCGACACATGCACCGCGATCCCGCCCGAAGTGGTCATCTTGCGCCAATAGGGGCTGTCCGCATCCATCTCGAAATAGACCACGCCGGAATGATAGGGGATCTGCCGCGGCGCCACCGGCAAGGGGCGCAGGGTGATCCCCGGCAGCGCCGAGTTCACCAGCTGGCGGATTTCCTCCACCGGGCCGATCTTGGCCTGGCCGGCAAAATGCTTACGCACGTCCTCAGCCGGGATGTCGGCGCTGACCGCCAGCACAAAGCCCGCGTTGCCCAGCAGCTTGCGGTCGGCAATCACCCCCACCGAGATACCGTATTTGCGTGCTTCCAGCTTGATCGGGATCGCAGTCTGCTCCAGAACCGAGCTCAAATACTGGCGCAGCACCCTGATTACAGGCGCAAAACACTCGACCAAGTTGTCATGGGTATAGGGCGGAAACTCCGGCGCCTGTTTATCGGTCGACATGAACACCGACAGCTCCCCTGCCATGCCTGCGCAGGTGGTGAACAGCCGTTCCGGGTGCAGGTTCTCGATGTTGCGCAGGTGGCGCACCTGCGGCAGCATCCGGTTGACCACTGCCAGCAGCATGAAGTCAGACACATCCGCAACGCCGCGGGCGCCGCCCGCCTCGGACAGGCGGCCCGCCAGCGCTTCCATCCGGTGCGCCAGCAGCCCCTCCAGCTCACGCAGGAACCCGGTCAGCGCCGGTGCCGCCCGCACGTCCAGGCAGGACGGGATAAAGGCCTGGTCCAGCACAATTTCCTTGTCCGGGCGCACTTCGATGATACGCGCAACCGGCACCGCCAGCAGGTCGGCGAGGTCATCCACCTCCAGCGCAAACTGCAAACGCATCTTGCCCACGTCCAGCTCCACCGGCTTGCGCTCGGTCGAGGTCACATCGGTCACTTCCACCTTGTCCGGGCGCAGGCGGCTGGCCGAGCGTTCGGCGCCGCTCAGATCCACCTCGGTGGCGCCCTGCCGGCGCTGCGGCACGGTCAGGTAGACGATACAGTCCTTGACGGTGGTCGGCACTTCCATTGCGGGCGGGTGCGGGTCCGCCATCGGCACCCGGAACACGGTGCCGTCATGGGTCAGCCCCTCGCAGGACTTGACCGCGAACTGGCCGATCTTCAGCGCCTCATGGTCGATCTCGAGCCCGTTCACACCCCAGGCATAAGGGCTGAGCCGCCGCGCCAGCCCGGCAACCAGCGCCTCGTTGTAACGGTCGGACTGCTGGAAGTGGTGCGGCTGCAGAAACAGCCCCTCCGTCCAAAGTACCTTGCTGTCCCAGGACACCGGGATCTCCTCTCACTTGCGGGCACGCGCGCAGGGCGCGGTGCCGATCATTCCTTCAGCCTGTCCAGCTGGTCCTTGTAGGCCCGCGCAAATTCGCGGCTGAACAGGTCGTGAAAATCATTCTCAGCCTGGTCGGAAATCTCCGCATAGAGCTGCTCGTAAACGTCCCAGTAACGCGCCTTCTTGCCGCGCAAGAGGCCGGTGAAACCGCCCTTGTCCTCGATCTGCGCCTCCAGCGCCTTGGGATCGAGCCGTTTCAGCACGCCTTTCAGCGCCGCCTCCATGCCGGTGACCATCGCCACCTCGTGCGCCTTGATGTCCCGCAGCGCTTCCTCGGCCGCGGTTTCCGGGCTCAGGTAACCCTTGGTCGCCGGGCGCACCATCGCCTCCACCGCCTGTTCCGGGGTGATCGAGAATTTCAGCGGGTTGTTCCCGCCGGCAGAAATCATCGTCTGCTCGATGCGGAACTCGGATTTGATCGAGGTCCGGGTCATCAGGATTTCACGCAGGCCCGTGACCAGGGTTTTCATCACCCGGCCCATGCGTCCCATGGTGCTGGCGTGATCAGCGGGTCCGATGCTGACCTCTGCTCCCAGACCTTTCAGGAAAGCCGCTACCGCCTCCTGCGCCTCTGCCGGGGGCGCAGTTGAAGGCGCGGTGGTCTTCTCCCCGCTGTCCTGCTGCGGCGGGATCTCCTGCGGAGGCGCAGGCGGCGCCTCTTGCGGCGGAGCCGAGGGCGGCACTTCCGTAGGAGGCGGCGGCATCTCACGCGGCGGCGGCGCAGGCTGTGGGTCCGGCTGCGGAGCCGGGGTTTCCGGCTCGCCGATACCCGACAGGAAATCGTCGTCCCAGTCATCCGGGATCATGTTCGATTGCGACGCAGGTGCGGCAAACCCGTCCGAGGCCGTCGGGTTGTGATTGGGCAGGCTGGCCCCCTCCCCTTCACGCCCGTCGCTGGCCTTCTGGAAAAACGGATCCTCTTCTTCGCCAAGCGGTGGCAGCAGCTCGTCGATCGGGTCCACAGGGTTGAACTGCGCAGGCCCCTTCGGCCCCTCGCCCAGCAGATCGTCCAGGAAATCACCGCCTGGCCCGGCATCCTCCAAGAGTTGCAGCGGGTCAGGCGCATTGGCGGCATTGCCGTGCGAGGCAGGCCCCTGCGCCGCAGGCGCCGCGATCATGTCGCCCACATCCGCCAGGTCATCGCGGATTTCCACCACCAGCTCATAATTGCCGACACACAGCACATCGCCGTTGTTCAGCGGCGTCGGAGTGCGGCCCAGCGGGATCTTGGAATAGTTCAGAAAGGTGCCGTTGGAGCTGAGGTCGACCACCACCACATTGCCGTTGTGATCCTCGATCACACAGTGGTTGCGCGACAGCATTTGGTCCGGATCCGGCAGCACCAGGTCGCAGCTGGCCCCGCGCCCCACGGTGAGGCTCGGCCCCCGCATCGGAACAGGGGCCGCATCGCCGGGCATCGCGCCCGAGCTCTGGAATTTCAGTGTCACTCCCATGCCTGGGCCTATCCTCCCACCAGCACGGTGAATTCACCCTTGGCAATCATGCCGCCGCAGGCAGTGCTGTCCAGCACGCGCGCGGCCGGCAGGTTGTTGATCAGCACCGTTGCCGACCCCTTGATGATCGGGTGCGGTGAAGGCGCCGCCGTGCACATATCCGTCAGCCGCGCTGCCGGCAGGTTGGCCACTAGCACGGTGACCGCACAGGGCGGCAGGATCGGCGTCGGCACCGGCAAAACCGGCGGCGGCGGGGTGGAGGGCAGCATGCAGGCATGCAGATCCGTCACCCGGGCCTGTGGCATTCCCATCTGTTACATCCTCCCATTCAGTCCTGCGCGGCCTGCAGCGGGACCTCGATCACTTGCCCCTTGCCGCCGCGCGCAATATCCAGCGCCCGCTCTACCAGAACCGCACCGTGTTCTTCAAACTTATCAGACAATTGACCCAAGGCCACCATATTCATGGCAAAGGCAGCCGCCTCAGAGGCCCCTGCCGGGGCAGGATATTGATTCAATTCTCCGGGTCCTAGGGTTCCGGCGGCGTAGAGCACCGCCAGCGCGCAATTCACCGTGTCATCATCCACATAGGCATGATCCAGGGTGATCCGCGCCTTGTCGCGGTTCTCCTCTGAGGGCTCAAACACCCAGGCTTCCGACGCGGTCAGCGAGGCCGGGTCCTTATCCGAGCGCGGGCCGATGTAATCGCGCGCCGCCAGGCAGGCCCACCACACCCGCTCGCGCGGGGGCAGCAGCACCGCCAGCGTGCGCAGCAGATCGACCAGGGCACCCTTGCGGTCCAGCTCTTCCAACACAACCCCCGCCTGTGCCGTTGGCGGCGCTTCCAGCGGGGTTTTCAGGATGACATTTGCCCGTGACAGCAGCTTGGCCACCGGGTCAGCGGGCATTTTCACCAGCTTTTCAAATCTTGCCGACATCTGCACCCACCTAGTTGATCATCGTGAGGCCGCCCTTAAGGGTCAGCATGGCCTCGCCTTTGACGGTGGTCATCGGCGCTTTCGCCTCAACCATTCCGGTGCCTTCGATCTTGATCATCGGCCCCTTGATGGTCACACCCGAGTTGTCGATCTTGACCGAGGACGCGCCCACGGTCAGCTTGATTTCCTGCCCCGCGCTCATGGCGATCTTGCCCGCGGTCACATCCACGGTCAGATTGCCCAGCGAAACGGTTTCAGAGTGGTTCCCCTTGGCAATGGTCTCGGTCAGATTACCGGTATCCACGTCCAGGGTCATGTTGCCTGTCTGAATGTTTTCCGATTTGTCGCCGGTCTCCACCACTTCGGTCCTGTCGCCCTGATGCACGGTTTCCGTCATGTGCTGCTGAACTGTGAACACATAGCTTTTCTCATCCGCCGAGGTCACTTCCGGGTCCGGCGCATCCATGCCCACCGTCACCGTCGAGCGGTCCTTGACCAGCATCTGGTGGTCCTTTTCGGCCTGCACCCGCATCAGTTCGCTGTCTTTCTTGTCGTCGAACATCAGCTCGTTATAGCCGCCGCCGCCCTTGGAGGAGTTGGTCTTGATCCCCAGCTGGGTCTGATCGTCGGGGTAGGTATAGGGCGGCATTGTTTCCGCATTGTAAAGCATGCCGGTGCAGATCGGCCGGTCCGGGTTGCCGTCCTCGAACTGGATCACAACTTCCTGACCCATCCGCGGGATCGCCACCATGCCCCAGTTCTTGCCCGACCAGGGCGTCATGACCCGCACAAAGCACGAAGAGGTCTCATTCTTCTTGCCCTCGCGGTCCCAATGGAACTGGATCTTGATGCGGCCATGCTCGTCGGTCCAGATTTCCTCGCCGCTCTGCCCGACAACAGTTGCGGTTTGCAGACCCTGAACCTCCGGCCAAGGCGTCAAAAGAGGCGCCCGGAACTGATCGGATTTCAGGATCGCCCCAAAGGTCGAGGCATAGACGTCATGCTCCATCTCTTCCGGAACATCCATGTTCTTCGGCTTCAGATCGCGCCGCATCGACCCTTGGTCAGCAGCCTTCTTCTGCTTCTGGCTTTCCCGCTCGCCGTAGTCCCAAGCCACCTTGATGTGATGCTCCGCATCGATCACCAGGTATTCCTTGTTGTTTTCCTTCACCGGATGCTCCTTCATGGTGAAGGTGCAGCCCGTGACCAGCGTCGGCACGCTGGAGGCGCCCCGCCAGCGGATGTGCTTGATCGCTTCCGCTTCCATCCGCACCCGCGCCAGCTTGGTGCCCAGGCCGGAATTCTTCCGGTAATGGCCCTGATAGTCGTAGACCTCGTAATCCTTGTAGGAATGCTTGCCCTTGGCAATCGACGAGGTCGCCTTGAGATCCGCTGACGGCGTCAGGAAATCGAAGTCGTTCAGCGTAACCTTGCCGCGGGTCACGCGCTCATCCTTGGTCCATTCGGAGATATGCTCTTCGCGGCGCCGGTCGCTGTCGTCGCGGGCGTGGAATTCAACGGTCGACCCGCCGCTTATCGGGGAGTGGCCGCTGACACCGTCGCACAAAATCAGCTTTTCGCGCGTGGTCTCACCGACCGGGCTTTCGAAGTAGTAATAGATCCCCTCTTCCTCCATCAGGCGGCACAGGAAATCAAAATCGCTCTCACGGTATTGCAGGCAATATTCCCGCTTCTCATAGCTCTCGCTCAACTTGTCAGTAAAATCGCTGAAGCCGTATTCGCCGAACAACTGCTTGATGATCTCGACCGTGGTCTTGTCCTGATACACCCGCAGGTCGCAGGTCCGGGTCAGCATCCAGAACCAGGGGCGCACCTCGGCCACAAACATCTCGTACCCGTTGCGGAACCCCAGATGCTCGACCGAAACGCAGATGCCGTTGAACTGATGCTCCGTCTTCTGGCGCATCACATGCACGTTCATCTGCTTGCCGACCAGGTCTTCCAGTTTGGGCTGGGCCTTGGTGGCGGCAAATTCGATCGTGGTCTCGGTGAGCTTGCTCAATCCCTCGCGCACAATGGCCCGGCTCATCATCAGGCCGTCGGTGGAATATGTCCCCGACATCCAGGCGAGGTCGTTTTCATGGCCCTTGCTTACAACCATGTCTCCTCCTTTCCGCGACGGGAACGGGGCCGGTAATCGCCGGCAGTGTTCTCAAACATTCGCATCATAAATCATCCAAAAGCGCGGCGAGGTCCGCATCCATTTCGTCATCATCCCCATCGTCGTCATCGTCATCCCCAAACGACGACAACAAATTGTCCAGATCCCCGAGGCCATCGTCATCCCCGTCATCGCCTCCGAAATCAAGATCATCCAGGCCGAGATCGTCCTCATCGTCTCCACCCGAATCCAGATCAAGATCCAGATCTTCGTCTTCATCGGCGCCGCCTACAGGCGGCTTGGGCTTCGGCAGCCCGCGCGGGTCCGGCGGCGAGGGCTCCGGCGCCGGCAATCCGGTCCAGGGCCCCAGTATCTCGCTGCCCTTCAAGGAATTGAAGGAGGTCAGCCGCACCTCGTCGCGCCCCTTGACCGCGCTCACCGCCATAAAGCCGCGCTCCTGCGCCAATGCGATCTTGTCCAGATCGATATTGCGCTCGGTGCAGGGCAGCGCCACCTGATCGCCGAACTTGTCGTTCACATAATGATAGGGCATCCCTCCCAGAGACATAATTTTCCCCAGTTGCAGCGACGGCCCGTGTTCCTTGAAGGACCGCCCCAGGAGGATCGCCACCAGCACCACCGGATTGGCCCAGAGCATACCCTTCAAGCCTTCCGTTTCAGTAAACTCCTCGAAGTCAAACTCATAGCAGGGCTCGGTTTTTTCACCATAAGGGCGCCGCAGCAGGAAGCGCGGGCTGACCAGCCCCAGATGCCCGGCTTCGGCCATGCCCTGCAAGATGTCCCAGGCCTCTGCCACCAGCTTGGGCCGCTCCGCCTTGGGCGTTTTCAGGAACTCCGGCGAAATCGACGCAAAGAAGGGTGCATCCACATGCGCCGCCACCCGCGCGATGCGGCCCAGCAGCTCCGCATGCGGCGGGGTTTCCTCGAACTGATACATGCCGATCAGCGCCGAATAGCCGCCGCGGCCGTTCTCCTCGTCCAGCGGCTCCTCCGTCAGCAGCCGCACAAAGCCGGTTTTCGACAGATCGTCCTCCGCCGCCAGATCCGCCGCCAGCTCCTCCGCCGAAATGTCATAGAGCATGACATCCAGCGTATCGTCGGCCTCAATGGAGCGCGCCATCAGATCCAGCGAGCGCCACTGCGCCTCCACCGACTGGAACTCCGGATGGTGCAGCACCAGCCGCATCGCATCCGACAGCGCCTCATCCACCGCTTTCTGCATTGCGGTGACATCCGGGTCCGGCAGTGCCCGGATATGCGGACCCACCACCCTCGCCAGCAGCTCTTCCACCGGCGTCGCCGGGCGCGGTGTGATTCCGGTGTCCTTGATCAGCTGCTGAAAGGCGCTCAGCCGCTTGTCGGCCGGCACCGCATTGCCCGCCGAGGTCCGCTTGGGCGCCCGTGCCCGGGTGCCGTATTTCTCCGCCCAGGCCTTCAGCGTATTCGCCGCATGATCCGCCGTCGCGCCGCTCTGCAGCTGCTTGCGCAGGCTCACAAGCTCCGAGAACAGCTCAACGTTTTCATAAAGCTCATCCGGGTGCAGCCCGTCCAGATCCTCCAGCTTGACCGCAATCCCCGCATCATCCTTGCCAATCGGCAGCACCAGCTCGGTGGCAAAGCGCTCGATCACATCCTCGACCGTATCCGGATCCAAGAGGATCGCTTTGCGCGCAGCCAAGGCGTCGCCGGTTTCGATCTGCCCCTTGGCCGCCCGGCCCGAGAAATCGCCCAGGATGGCCATCCGGAACCGCTTGCGCTCCAGCTTCTGCGCCGCGGGCCGGTCCGCGCTCATGGTGCCATAGGCAAACTCCGGATCGTCCGAAGCCTCCGCCGCATCGGCTGCCGGTTTCCCGCCGCCTTCGTCCAGGTCCCCCAGCAGCGCATCCAGATCATCACCGCCCGTTTCGGCAGCGTCTTCATCCTCACCGCCAAGATCACCAAGCAAATCATCCAGGTCCATATCCCCGTCACCGCCCATCAGGCTGTCCAGATCCGCATCCGCGTCCCCCAGACCGCCGAGCAGCGCATCAAGGTCGTCTTCCGCACTCTCCGCATCCGCCGCCTCTTCGGCGTCGGCTTCTTCGCCAAGACCCGCCAGCAGGCCGTCCAGATCTCCGTCCTCTTCCTCATCGCTGCCAAGGTCACCCAGCAGCTCATCCAGGCCGGCGTCCTCCCCGGCCCCGTCCTCATCCAAGCCGCCAAGAAGCGCGTCCAGATCGTCCTCGCCTGCGTCCCCGGGCTCTTCGCTGCCGTCGTCATCCGGACCGCTCAAGCGCGCATCGGAATCGTCCGCAGTTGCATCCTCTGCATCCAGATCCCCCAGCAGACTGTCCAGGTCGTCATCCTCATCTGCCCCGCCGGCCTCGGCAAGATCTGCAAGCACATCAGCAGTGTCCTCTTCAGCCTCCTCTTCCGGCGCGCCGCTGCCGAGATCGGCAAGCAAATCATCCAATCCGCTGTCTTCGGCCTCTGCTTCTTCGGGAGCCTCCAGCGTATCCAGCGCTGCACTCAGGTCGTCTTCTGCAGCCTCTTCTTCCGGCTCATCGAGACCGCCCAGAATATCGTCGAATTCCGTCTCACTCTCCGGTTCGTCTTCCGGCAGATCATCCGCCAGCCCGGCCAGAACATCCCCGGCAACATCCGCGTCTTCTGTCTCCTCCGGCGCATCCAGGCTGTCCAGTACAGCGCTCAGATCCTCCTCTTCGGGCTCATCGTCCTCCGGCGCGGCTTCCAGCAATCCCTCAAGAACTCCCTGCGCGCCACCATCCTCCGCATCTTCGATTTCAACTCCGGCCAGGCTCTCCAGCGCATCTTCTGTTTCGCTGGCGGCTTCTTCCTCTTCGGGTGAATCCTCCAGGAGACCGCCCAGCACATCCTCCAGGCCATCATCTTCCTCAGCATCCGGAACCGCTGCATCCGTCAGGCTTTCCAAGGCAGCCGCGGCCTCTTCGCCGCCGTCCTCCTCATCCTGTTCCAAATCCGCCAGCCCGCTCAGAACGCCGGAAACATCCTCATCCTGATCTTCCGAAACCTCCACCGCAGCCAGGCTTTCCAGAGCTGCACCGGAAGCATCTTCATCGTCCGCCGTGTCCGGCTCCAGCTCAGCCAGCCCCTCCAGAATATCTGAGTGATCCTCGTCCCCCGTCTCGGCCACCTCCCCGGCAGCGAGGCTCTCAAGCACCGCGCCGGCGGCGTCCTCCGCCTCATCCTCCACCTCAATTGCGGCCAGTTCATCCAGAACCGAGGAATGATCCTCTGCCTCTGCGGCCTCCGGCACATCAGCAGCCGCAAGACTCTCCAGGGCCGCGCCGGCTGTGTCCTCTTCTGCCGCATCTTCAATTTCCAAGGCAGTCAGGCTTTCGAGCGCATCCTCCGCCGCAGTGTCCTCAGCCTCTTCCATCCCGGCATCTGCCAACGCGTCCAGGACACCCGAATGGTCTTCTTCCGCATCTTCGGAGATTTCTACAGAAGCCAGGCTCTCAAGCGCATCCTCTGCGGCCGTATCTGCCTCCTCCGGCACGTCCAGCTCCGCCAGAGCATCCAGCACGCCAGACTGATCTTCTTCTTCCGCCTCACTCACTTCAACTGCCGCGAGGCTTTCCAGTGCTGCCCCCGCTGTGTCCTCTTCGGCAGCGGCCTCCTCCACTTCCTGCGCGGCCAGCCCGGCGAGCACATCACCGGACGTGTCCTCTGCTTTCTCGGGAATTTCAGCCTGCGACAATCCCTCCAGAACAGATCCGGTCTGATCGTCCTCTTCGGCGTCCGGCATCTCAGCTGCGGCCAGCGACGCAAGCGCCTCTCCGGCTTCATCACCCTGGTCTTTCTCCTCCGGCGCAGCCGCACTCAGATCCGCCAGGACGTCCGCGGAAGCGTCATCCGCCTCCGTCTCAACAGGCTCCGCAGCCCGCAGCTCATCCAGAACGCTGCCAGAGTCATCCTCAGCCCCCGCCTCCTCCGGGGCCTGCGCGGCAAGCCCTGCCAGCACCCCGCCCGAGGTGTCTTCCTCCCTTACTGGGAGGTCCGCCTGGGCCAGCCCCTCCAGAACAGACGCAGATGTGTCTTCCTCAACAGCATCGGGAATTTCTGCCGCAGCCAGCGACGCCAATGCATCCGCCGACTCATCCGGCTGATCCGTGTCCTCTGGCGCCGCCGCGCTCAATCCAGCCAGCACATCCGCGGATGTGTCTTCCGGCTCCGCCTCCTCCGGCGCAGCCTCCCGCAGCGCATCCAATACACCGCCCGAGGTATCCTCTGGCTCTGTGTCCTCCGGCGCCTGCGCCGCAAGACCTGCCAGAACGTCACCCGTGGTGTCCGCCTCCTCCTCCGGCAGCTCCAGGTTGCGCAAACTGTCCAGAGCCGCCGCACTGTCCGCATCAGCTGCGGGCGCCGACACCGCGGCCAGCAGCGACGGATCGTTCAGGATCGTCTCGATCAGCGTCTCGGCGCCGGTCTTGCCGTCCATATAGGCCATCAGATTCTGCAGCTGGGTGCGCGCCTCCAGCAGCGGGCGCAGCGCCTCGACCTTGGCCGCAATCGAGCCGGGCGAAAAATCCGCCATGCTCTCGAAGGTCAGGTCCACCGCCAGGTTGCCCTCGCCGGTCAGCGTGTTGGGCACGGTGAAGGCAGCGCGCGGGGCCAGACCTTTCATCCGCTCGTCGAAATTGTCGACGTCGATCTCCAGGAACTTGCGGTCCGCCACCGACGGCTGCTCGACCGTGGATTTCCCCACCAGGTCGCTCATCACCCCCATCACGAAGGGCAGCTGCACCTTCTTCTCGGCGCCGTAAAGCTCGACATCATACTCGATTTGAACCCTTGGCGCCCGGTTGCGGGCGATGAACTTCTGCGAGCTGTCAGCCATTACCCTGCCCTTTCAGCTGGGCAATCTCCGCCCGCAATGCCTTGATCTCCTCATGCAGCTCCATCACATGCGCGTCGACCACATCGGTCTCCGATTTCACCAGGTCACGCAGCTTCTCGAACTCTGCCTCGGCTTCCGCCTCCACTGCCGACTGCATGGTGTTGACCAGAAGACCGATGAACAGGTTCAGCACCGAAAAGGCGGTGATCACGATGAAGGGCACGAAGAAGGACCAGGCAAAGGGAAACTCCTCCATCACCGGGCGCACGATGCCCATCGACCAGCTTTCCAGCGTCATGATCTGGAACAGCGAATAGAGCGACCGGCCCAGGGTGCCGAACCATTCGTCGAAGGCGGCACCGTACATCATCGTCGCCATCACCCCGAACACGTAGAACACGATCGAGATCATCACGATCACCGCGCCCATGCCCGGCAGCGCATCCAGCAGCGCCTGCACCACCGCCCGCATCTGCGGAATGACCGACAACAGGCGCAAGGCGCGCACCACCCGCAGACCCCGCAGCGCCGACAGGCCCTGGCTGTCGGGGAGCAGGCCGAAAGAGACCACGACGAGGTCGAAGATGTTCCAGGCGGAAGAGAAAAACCGCAGGCCGTAGGCAAACAGCTTCAGCGCCAGCTCCAGCACAAAGATGGTAAGAACAGCGGTGTCGATCACGTCCAGCAGCCCGCCCGCCTGTGCCCGCACCGCGGCGGAGGTGCCAAGACCCAGCGTGACGGCGTTAAAAATGATGATGCCCAGAATGGTATTGGTCACCCACGGGCGCTCGACGAATTCACGGGCCCGGTCCCGAAGCGTCTCTGCGGTCTGCGCGCTGCTGTCCAAGGTACTTCTCCAGCCGGTCTTTCAGTTTGCCGGGCGCGCGCAGCGCCCGGTGTCTCTCCTTCACGTCTCAGGCCGCGTCGAACACGGTTCCGTCCAGCACTTTGCTGGTGATCTTGTCATAGGCATAGCCGCCAACGGCGCCGCCCACACCCAGGGCCAGATCCTTGGCGCCGGTAGCGATCGAGTTGCCGTCAATCGGCGACAACGCCAGGGCCGCGAACTTGAGCCCTTCGCGGAACACCTTCAGCGCCTTCGGATCCTTGATCGTCAGCGCTTTCACCCGCTTCATCAGGTCCTTGATGTTGTTGGCCCAGCCGCGCGCGTCGGCGTACATGATCTGGATCTTGTCGATCGCCTTCTGCACCTCGGCATAGTTTTTCGCCAAAGCCGTATCCAGCGCCTTGCTGATCATCACCAGCTGCGTTTTCTTGTCCTTCACCGGGTGCTTCTTCAGCTTCTTGCCGACCTCGGCCAGGAACTCCTTCTTCAGCTTTTCCTGCTGCTTCAGGATCTTGTTCAGGTTCTTGGACAGGTCATGCATCTTGACGACCATCTGGGCGTATTTCGCCTTCAGCGTGTCCGCCGCATCCTCCACCGTCTTGACCGAGGGCTGCGAGATGCCGAGGAACTCCTGAAACACCGCCGCCGACACCTCGTTCGCGGCATTCAGCGCCTTGTTGGAGGCCGCCTTTTCCACCACGGCCAGGTTCTTCACCAGGATGGTCTTGGACTGGTCGATATTGATCGCCAGCTTGCCGATATCCTTGGCCAGCGTGACGCCAGACTTGATCAGGCCGATGATGCCGAAGGCTGCACCTGCGCCGCCCGAGAAAGGAGAGGTTGCCATTGCCGCGATGCTCACCGCCAGCCCGGCCAGGGTGCCCGCGATGGACACGCCAATCTTGATCTTGAACTTGGACCATTCCTTTTTCTTCTTCTGCAGGCTGGTCCAGGCCTTCTGCGCCGCCAGCTCCGCCGCCTTCTCGCCGACTTTGATGTCATTCTTGATGGCGTCGTTCAGCCCCTTCAGCTGCTTCTCCATCGTCTTCTTATCGGCGCCCTTGTTGGTCATCTCGACGAAGGCCTTGTCGAACACCTTGCACTTCTTCGCGATGGTGTCGCGGGTCTGTTCGAACACCTCGCTGGCACCGGCATGGAACTCCTGCTGCAGAAGCGGGTCTTTCTCGACCCCCTTCTCCATTTTCTTGTCCAGCTCAACCACAACCTTGAAGGACAGTTTGGGCGGATCAACCATCTCCAGCCCGGACGCGCCGATGTCGACGTTCTTCATGTCCATGACAACATGTTTAACCATAGGAACTCCTTCCCCACTTGTTACTTGTGAGCGTGATCATTCGAATGCGTAGGTGAACTCTCCCTCCTTGACGCCGATGGCAACTTTCTCGACCTCCGCGCCTTCCATCAGGCGGCGCAGGAACTCGTTGGAAATCTCCGGCAGCATGGTGTTGGTGACAATCGCGTCGATCATCCGGCCGCCCGAGTCCAGTTCCTGGCAGCGGTTGACGATTTCCCCGACCACGGCATCGGAATACTCGAACGGCACCCCATGCGCCTCTTCGACCCGCTTCTGAATGCGGCCCAGCTGCAGCTTGGTGATCTCGCCGATCATCTCCGGGCTGAGCGGATAATAGGGGATCGTCACCAGGCGCCCCAGCAGCGCCGGCGGGAACACCTTCAGCAGCGGATCGCGCAAGGCTTTCGCCATGCCCTCAGGATCCGGCATCAGATCCGGGTCAGAGCACAGATCCATGATCGTCTCGGTGCCCACGTTGGAGGTCAGCAGGATCAGTGTGTTCTTGAAGTCGATCACCCGGCCCTCGCCGTCCTCCATGACGCCCTTGTCGAACACCTGGAAGAAGATCTCATGCACATCCGGGTGCGCCTTCTCGACCTCGTCCAGCAGCACCACGGAATAGGGCTTGCGCCGCACCGCCTCGGTCAGCACCCCGCCCTCGCCATAGCCGACATAGCCCGGCGGCGCGCCTTTCAGGCTGCTGACGGTATGGGCCTCCTGGTATTCCGACATGTTGATGGTGATGACATTCTGCTCACCGCCATAGAGCACCTCAGCCAGCGCCAGCGCGGTTTCGGTCTTACCGACACCGGAGGTGCCCGCCAGCATGAACACCCCGATCGGCTTGTTCGGGTTGTCGAGGCCGGCGCGGCTGGTCTGGATCCGCTTGGCGATCATCTTCATCGCGTGGTCCTGGCCGATCACCCGCTGCGCCAGCCGCTCTTCCAGGTTCAGGATGGTCTCGATCTCGTCCTTGACCATACGGCCCACCGGGATGCCGGTCCAGTCGCCCACGACCGAGGCCACCGCCTGATGGTCGACAATCGGCAGGATCAGCGCGGAGTCGCCCTGCAGCGCTTCCAGCTCCGCGTTCTTGTCCTTCAGCTCCTGCATCAGCTTGGCGCGTTCTTCGTCCGACAGCGGGCTATCGGCAGCGCCCTCCGCACCGTCTTCCCCTGCATCCGGGGCAGCGTCCACAGGCGCGGCTCCCTCCCGGAGCTTTGCGCGCAGTTCCAGAATGCCCTCGACTACCGCCTTTTCCTTGTCCCAGCGTTCGGTCAGCCCGGCCAGCCGCTCCTCCTCGGCGGCCTTGGCGGCTTCCACCGCCTCGCGCCGGTCAGCGACCTCGTACCCAGCGGTCTCGTCGCGGCCGATGATCTCCAGCTCGGTGGTCAGCGCCTCGATCCGGCGCTGGCTATCGTCGACCTCGGCGGGCACCGCGTGCTGGCTCACCGCCACCCGGGCGCAGGCGGTATCCAGCAGGCTCACCGATTTATCCGGCAGCTGGCGTGCCGGGATGTAACGCGCCGACAGGCTGACGGCCGCCTCAATGCCCTCGTCCAGCACCTGCACCCGGTGGTGTTTCTCCAGCATCGAGGCAATGCCGCGCATCATCAGGATTGCCTTCGGGATGCCCGGCTCATCGACCTTCACCACCTGGAAGCGGCGGGTCAGCGCCGGATCCTTCTCGATGTATTTCTTGTACTCGGCCCAGGTGGTGGCGCCGATGGTGCGCAGGGTGCCGCGCGCCAGCGCCGGTTTCAGCAGGTTCGCCGCGTCGCCGGTGCCGGCCGCGCCCCCTGCCCCCACCAGCGTGTGGGTTTCATCGACGAACATCACAATCGGCGTTGGGCTTGCCTGCACCTCGTCGATCACCTGGCGCAGGCGGTTTTCAAACTCGCCCTTCATGCTGGCACCGGCCTGCAGCAGGCCCACGTCCAGCACCAGCAGCCGCACATCCTTCAGCGCAGGCGGCACGTCGCCGCGGGCGATCCGCAGGGCAAAGCCCTCAACCACCGCAGTCTTGCCGACACCTGCCTCGCCGGTCAGGATCGGGTTGTTCTGCCGCCGCCGCATCAGGATATCGACGATCTGGCGGATTTCCTCATCCCGGCCCACGATCGGGTCGATCTCACCATTGCGCGCCTGTTCGGTCAGGTCGGTGCAGAACTGCTCCAGCGCCTCGCCCTTGCCCATCGCACCCGGCGCCATCGAGCCGGAGGCCTCGCCCGGCTCGGCGCCGCCGCCTGTCACGTTGGAGCCGTCCTGCGCCCCCAGACGTTCCTCTGGCGAACCGTCGGTGGCCTCATGGAAGTTGTCCGCCAGATCATCGGCACCGATCTTGGCCAGTTCCGGCGACATGTTCGACAGGATGTTGCGCAGCGCAGGCGTCTTCAGCATCCCCAGCAGAAGATGGCCGCTGCGCACCTGGGCAGAGGAATAGAGCAGCGAGCCCCAGACCCAGCCGCGCTCCATCGCATCCATCAGATGGTCCGACAGGTCGGAGATCGTCGAGGCTCCGCGCGGCAGCATATCCAGTGCCCGGGTGAGTTCAGCGGCAATCTTGCCGGTGTCTAGATCGTAATGCTGGATGATCCGGTG
The DNA here is from genome assembly GCF_059694505.1 of Leisingera sp. ANG49. NCBI lineage: Bacteria > Pseudomonadati > Pseudomonadota > Alphaproteobacteria > Rhodobacterales > Roseobacteraceae > Leisingera > Leisingera sp. ANG49. Next base: position 94,962 of record NZ_JCATZN010000008.1, on the reverse strand, counting down.
CAGGTCGCTGTCCTGCTGCGCCAGCAGCTGATGCATCCAATGCACCAGTTCGACATAGGGGTTTCCGCGCATCTTGCAGAAAACGGTTGCGCTCTCGACGGCCTGGTATCCCAGCTTGTTCAACTTGCCAAACAGCGCCACGCGGCTGATCTCGGTCATCTCAAATCCCTCCCTCTACTCGCTCATGAGCCCCGGCGCCCAGCCCCGGGTACAGGTATAAGTCATTCACATCCGGCTGATCCGCATCCGGATCGGGACGCGAGCGCACCCAACTGGTGTGCCCCAGCCGCGTGGTGCCGCCCAAGGATGCCCGCGGCACCTCGTCGCCCGCCAAAATCAGGTTCACGTCCCAGTCCAGCACATCGCCGGCATAAGACCGCACAATTGCCCGCAGCCGGTTCAAGGCCGCGCCGCCCGGCAGCAGCCGTTCATAATCTTCCAGTTTCAGCGGCCCGATGCGGATGCGGAATTTCGCGGTGCGGCTCCACACCTTCTCGCCAATGCTGGTGGTCTGGCCCAGCCCGCCGTAACCCAGCTGCCAGCGGTCGTCCGGCTCCAGCTGCAGCCAGCTGCCGACATATTCCTCCAGCTTAACAGGCACTTCGAAAAACGCCGACAGGATCGACACCAGCCCCTCGGCGTTCTTGGCGCCCTTCGCCAGATGGCCCGCAAAATGCAGCTTGGCCAGGTCCGGCATGTCGTCGCGGCTGGTGAACTTGAACCCGTTGTAACCGATCAGCGACGCAACTTTGCGCGCCATAGGGTCATCGGCCCGGTCAAAGCTCACCGCGGGCGAGCCTTGCGTCCAGGCCCGGTAAAGCAGGCTCATCAGCCGGTGCGTCAGCATATCGGCAAAGGCCACCATCGTCGGGTCGCGGTGGTTGCGCTTCCGGTCGCGGGCGTATTCGGTCAGATGCAGCGGCAGCGGCCCCTGCGGCCCGAACAATCCGAAGAACCGGTTGGTCAGCACCGCGGGCTTGTCGCCTTCGGCCGGCTTGAACGCGGCGATGGTCGAGGGCGGGAATGCCAGCTCCGCCTCCTGCCCCAGACGCAGCCGGTCCTGGCGCGGGCGGCGGCTTTCTCCAAGGCGCGGGGCATCATCGAAATGCGCCTCCAATACCCTCAGGGCCTGAAAAACATGGTGCTTTTCAGGGTCTATGGCCAGCCGGCCATAGAGGCTCAGATCATCCGGCCGAGGCCCTTTTCCGGTCGCCATCTGGCAATTTCCCCGCGTTTTTCGGTTTTCAGGACGGTCTCCGTGAACGAGTTGATACTGGCATAGCCGCGGAAGAACCGCTCCAGCACGGCCCCCAGCGCATAGATGTTGCTGCCCTCGAAAAAGCTCTCGTCAAAGCCCAGGGTGATCTCCAGCCCGCGCACCGCGGTGGACAGCACCTCGTCGCTCATCCGGCGCACGATGGGGCGGGCGCCGACCGACAGGATGCCCTCCAGCTGCTTTTCCGTCACCCGGTCGCCTAGCGGTGCATACAGCCCCACCAGCTCGCGCAGCGCCTCAGCTGACTGGCCCTTGCCGGTTTCAGCGATTGAGACGTAGTTCAGGCTCAGATGCGAGATCAGCCGCCAGGCGGTATCCCCCTGCGCCAGCGTCGGGTGCGGGCGGGTCGGCGACACCGGCAGCGTCACCTTCTGCACCGGGCCGCCCTCGGGCAGGTGGAATACATCATCGCTGCCCGTGGCCAGCAGCATCGGCAGATCGCGGTTGGTGCACAGCGCATTGACCGCCAACTGCTCCAGCCCTGCAGAGTATGGCGCCTGCGCCCGGTCCACCAGCGTCAGGAACACTTCCGATCCCAGGTAGGAACTGCGCACCCCGCGCAGACGCTCCTTCTCCGACCGCTGCCGCATCCGCCGCTTGACGGTGTAATAAGCCGGGTGGCTTTCGCCCGCGGCGGTGAAGTCATTGGCGGAGTAGAACGGGCGGAAGATAACATCGTCTTCGCCCTCGCCGCTGATGCCGGTCACGCTCTGCAGCCCGTAGATCTCGAAATCGAGGCCCGCGGTACGGTTCGGAATCACATGATGCTCGGTATCGATCGGCGAAATCCGCACCCGGTCGCAGCGTTTCTCGAACAGGTTCACCGCCGGCACCGCGTTCAGCTTGAACACCTCCGGCACCACGATCGGCGCAATCTCCGGCATGCCCTCGCGCAGCAGGATATACAGGTCGACCTCGTTGCCCTCGGACTTCTGCAGGCCCGCTTGCAGCCCCTGCAGCTCGACAAAGCGGAACCGCTCCGGCATCGCGAAATATTCCTGCAGCAGCCGGTAGCCGTCATAGACCCGGCGCGGCAGGGGCAGCAGCGCCTCATCCGGGCCAAAGCCCCTTTGCACCACTTTGGCGCCGCGCAGCGGCAGCTGCCAGTCGGCCCGCCGGTCAGTGGAGCGTGCCACGATCCCCTGCACCTGGGTGCACAAAAGCTCCAGGAGCGGCCAGCTGTTGCCCGCCTCGCTGGTCAGGTACAGCGACAAGCTGTCCATATCCAGCTTGCTGATCGGGTCGCCGTCGATCCGCTTGATCCTCAGCCGGATGCCCGCCCGCGCGTCATATCCGGTGGCCACGCCCGCCGCCACCAGCTCGCCGCGGCCGTCGATATACTGCGCTTCGGTGATCTGGATCGGCCACATGGTCAGATCGGCAGCGGTGCGGAATTCACACGGCGTCTGCTCGCCCTCGGTCAGCCGCGACCGCAGTGTCGATCCGCGTTTCAGCACATAGCCGCTTTTGACGGCGGAGTTCGCCACATCCGGTTCAAACGCCGCGATCATCATTGACGGCGTTGGCGCCAGGTAATGCGGATAGATGATCTCCAGCAGGTTGGAGGTGAAGTTCGGGTACTGCAGCTCCAGCTCCAGCTGCACCCGCGCGGTCAGAAAGGCGGCGCCTTCCAGCAGCCGTTCCACATAAGGATCGAGAACTTCGACCCCTTCCATCCCCAGCCGCGCGGCGATCTTGGGATAGGCAGCGGCAAATTCCCCGCCCATGTCGCGCAGGTAATTGAGCTCATTCTCGTAGTGGGTCAGCAGCCGTGTATCCATCACATGGCCCTTTCCATTTCCACTTCGCCGGTGGTCAGATCAACCTTGCTGCGCAAATACAGCTCCAGCGGCATCGGCTGCGCCCACATGTCGGCGCGGATCTCCAGCCCGACTGTCATCTCGGTCGCATCGGTGCCATCCTGCAGCCGCACGTCGACCGAGCCTTCGATGATCCGCGGCTCATAGGTCGCAATCGCCTGCTTGATCGACCGCCGGATCGCCTGGGCTTTCTCAGTGGTCGAGGCCTCGCCCGCCACTTCCACCAGCCCGTAGTTCAGCACCGAGGCCGATACCGAAGGAAACTTCTCCGCATCGAAATGGCTTTCGACATTCTGGGTGTTCAGCAGCCAGGACAGATCGCGTTGAATGATTTCCCGCAGCCGCACAAGGTCTATCACCCGGCTCTCACGGGTTTCCTTCAGATCACCAGGTGCATTGTCGGTCAGCCGGTCCAGCAGCGAGGGCTGCAGGCGCTCGGCCAGTGTCTTGTCAGCCATTCTCTTCGCCGTGCCCATCCATCCGGAGTGTGCGCACGTCCATGATGGCAATGTCCTCATCGCCGATCGCCAGCAGCCGCTGGCCCAGACCGGTATAGGTTTCCTCGCCGGCATCCTCCCAAACGGTGGCGCGCGCCAGCATCGACAGCCCGTCGGCCTTCTCGCTGCCCGGGTAGCGGGTCGGGATCATCGCCGCCACCGCGCCGCCGCCCGCCAGTGTCAGGGTTCCGGCCGTCCAGACTGCATCACGCAGATCGCTCGGCTCTTCCGCCTCGAAGGAGACGATCTTGGAAAACGGCAGCCAGTAGTATTTGCCGTTGATCACCGCCTCCAGCACCGGGCCCAGCCGCATGTCGGCATCGGCAATCCATTCGAACCGCTTGCCGTTCACCTCGCCCGGGCTGGCCGGCGCCGCATCGAAGGCCTTGGCGCGCAGCTCCGCGGCTTCCTTCGGGTTGCCGGCCGCCAGCAGTTTCTGCGCCTCGATCAGATGCGCCAGCCATTCCTCCGGCTCGCCCAGGATCAGCGGCGACTTCTCACCGGCGAACACCTTCTCGCGGTAAACCTCGCAGATGATCGCCTCGCGGTAGGCCTGCGCCATCACCGTGGCGCCTTCATCCAGCCCCGCCGCCGCCTTCAGCTGGGCAATCGCCCGGTTCCAGTCGCCCAGCACACACAGCAGCTGAAACAGGAACACCCGCAGTTTCGGATTGCTCGCATCCGCCCGGATCTTGGCTTGCAGCGCCTCCAGCGCCGCCTTGGGATCACCAGCTTTCAGATGCTCTTCGGGTGTCATGGGGCTCTACTCCGCAACGAGGATGGATGCTGCAAATACGTCAGAAAAAACGGACCCCGGGCGCAAATACACCCGGGGCCAGCCAAAAGGTTTACTCGACCTTGCCGGTCTGCACGTTCCACTTGAAGGTGCCTTCAGTGGTGAGTTTACCAGTCTTCTGGTTGGTCGACTTGTACTCGTGCTCAAGCGACGCATAGGCCAGCGACCAGGTCTCTTCCGGGATGCCGTCTTCACTTGCCGAGATCGAGTAGCTGTCGACAACCACGTCCTTCAGCTTCCAGATCGAATAGACCAGCAGGCCCTGGCTGGCGCTGTCGCCGGAGCGGCACCAGTGCATGATGATTTCCGGGCGCACGGTGCCGTTGGCAACCGACAGCGCCAGGTCGTTCGATGCCTTGCCCATTTGCGAGGTCAGCTCGATCTTGCCGAAGTTCGAGTTTGCGTGCATCCGCTGGGTGGAGCCCAGGTCGGTCATCTCGACAGCACGTTCAACGTTCCAGCTTGCCGACTGAACAACGATCCACTTCTTGTGGTTCTCCTCGGTTGCATCGCCTTCGATGTCCGAGATCTGTACGAACATGTTTGCAGCCATTTTTCTATCCTTTCAAAATTTAAGAACTCTACTGCACTATGCTTGGTTAAGGCTGGGGAGTGGGTAATCAGCCTCCTTTTTCCGAGGGCAGTTTCGATACCAGACGCAGCGAGACGGAAAGCCCCTCCAGCTGGTAATGCGGGCGCAGGAAGAATTTTGAGGTGTAATACCCCGGGTTGCCCTCGACCTCTTCCACAACCACTTCGGCTGCGGCCAGAGGCTTGCGCGCCTTCTCGTTCTCCGAAGAGATGTCTGCGTTGAAATCAACATAGTTGTTGATCCAGTCCTGCAGCCAGGATTCCATATCCTGACGGCTTTTAAACGAGCCGACCTTGTCCCGCACCATGCACTTCAGATAGTGCGCGAACCGGCATGTGGCGAACAGATACGGCAGCCGCGCGCCCAGATTGGCGTTGGCGGTGGCGTCCGGATCGTCATACTCGGCCGGCTTGTGCAGCGACTGCGCGCCCATGAAGGTCGCGACGTCGGTGTTCTTGCGGTGGATCAGCGGCATCATGCCGTTCTTCGCCAGTTCCGCCTCGCGCCGGTCGTCGATGGCAATCTCGGTCGGGCATTTCTGATCGACGCCGCCATCGGTGGTCGGGAAGGTGTGGCTGGGCAGGTTTTCCAGCGTGCCGCCGCTTTCGACGCCGCGGATGCGCGAGCACCAGCCGTACATCTTGAACGAACGGGTGATGTTCACCGCCATGCCGTAGGCCGCGTTGACCCAGCCGTATTTCTCGCTGCCCGCCCCTGCGGTGTCTTCCTCGAAGGCGAACTCCTCAACCGGGTCGGTCTTGGAGCCATAGGGCAGACGGCCCAGGAAGCGCGGCATCGCTAGGCCGACGTATTTCGCGTCCTCGCTGTCGCGCAAGCTGCGCCAGGCGGCATATTCCGGGGTCTGGAAGATCTTGGTCAGATCGCGCGGGTTCGACAGTTCGGCCCAGCTGTCCATCTGGAACAGCGTCGGCTTGGCGCCGGTGATCAGCGGCGCATGCGCGGCTGCGGCGATCTTGGACATTTCGCCCAAGAGCTCGATGTCCGGCGGCGAATGGTCGAAGTGGTAGTCGGCCACCAGGGAGCCGTAGGGCTCGCCGCCCAGCTGGCTGAATTCCTCGGTGTAGACCTTCTTGAAGATCGGCGACTGGTCCCATGCCGTGCCCTTGAACTTCTTCAGGGTCTTCGACATCTCCTTCTTGGTGATCGGCATCACCCGGATTTTCAGCTGCTCATCGGTCTCGGTGTTGTTGACCAGATAATGCAGGCCCCGCCAGGCGCTTTCCAGCTGCTGGAATTCCTCGTTGTGCAGGATCAGGTTCACCTGCTCGGTCAGCTTCTGGTCGATCAGCGACACGATGCTCTCGATCGAGCGCAGCGCGTCATCGGAGATCAGCGCGGAATTTGCCAGCGCCTGCTCGGCCAGGGTTTTGACCGCGCTTTCCACAGCAGTCTTGGCCTGATCCGACTTGGGCCGGAATTCCTTCTGCAGCAGATCCGCAAATTCGGTTGAGCCAAAGGCGGCTTCACCACCAGCGGCTTCCGCCTGGAGTTCTTCTTCAGCCATCTTTGTCCTCCCCTCTTATTCTTCGCTGTCGGCGTCGCCGCCGGGTTTCGGCTGCGCCGCCAGGGTTTTCAGCAGGCTCGGGTCCTGGATGATCTTGGAGATCAGATCCTCGGCGCCGGTCTTGCCGTCCATGTAGGTCATCAGGTTCGACAGCTGGGTGCGCGCTTCCAGCAGCTCGCGCAGCGGCTCCACCTTGGCGGCGATCGCGGCGGGCTTGAAATCGTCCATGCTGTCAAAGGTGATGTCGACCGCCAAGTTGCCCTCGCCGGTCAGCGTGTTGGGCACGGTGAAGGCGGCCCGCGGCGCCATCGACTTCATCCGGTCATCGAAGTTGTCCACGTCGATTTCCAGGAACTTGCGGTCCGCCACCGCGGGCTGCTCCACTTCGGATTTGCCCACCAGGTCGCTCATCACGCCCATCACGAAGGGCAGCTGCACCTTCTTCTCGGCGCCGTACAGCTCCACGTCATATTCGATCTGGACCCTTGGTGCCCGGTTGCGGGCAATGAATTTCTGTGAACTTCCGGCCATCTAGGTCTCCTTACTCGTCTTGCTTTCACGGATGCGGCAGCAGGTTCCGCCGCAAATCTTTCCGTGTCCGTCAGTCGTCGTCGTCTTCATCAATCCCGCCGATCAGGTGGACGTTCTCCACCCCCTGCGGGGCCATGTCATTCATGATGGTGAGGAAATCGGCCCCCACCAGCCGCTTGCACCGCTCCAGCAGGATCGGCAGCGGGCTGGAGGGTTCCGCCCGCCGGTAATAGCTGATGATGCGGTCCAGCGTATTGGACACATCCGCGGGCGAGTTGATCGCCCCTGGCGCAGACGGCACCGCGCGCCCGCCCGCGGCCGGAGCCGCAGCCGCGCCGCTGTCTTCGGCTCCATCCTCTGCGGCCTCATCCCCCGCAGCATCGTCCTCCGCGCTCATATTAGCATAGGTGGCGATCCGCTTGGAAATCTGCTGCAGCAGCTTGATCAGCGCGCTCAGGTCCGGCCCCTGCCCCGGTGTCTGCTCGTCGAACACCGCCGAGATCGCCCGGACGTTCTCCTCTGCGGTCTTCACCGCAGCCAGCCGCGCCGCAACAACCTCCTCGTCGCTGTCCTGGAACGCCGCACCAATGGTGGCGGTATCCGGGACATGCTCCATATCTTCCGGCGCCGTCATCACCCCTTCGGCGATTTCGATGTCGCGCAGGCAGAAGCGGCCGAAGCCGCGGCTTTCGCTCAGCGGCGCGCGGCGCAGCGAGCGGTACAGCGGCGACGCGCCGGCCATGCCGTCCGGCTGGCCGCACAGATCCTGGATCGCATTGATCCGCATCGTCGGATCACCGTCGTCCTCATCCAGCTCCGGATGGCAGGTCTCCCAGAACTCCTCCAGGCAGCCGCGGATATATGCCGTCACATCGGCGAAACCGGGCAGCCCTTCAGAATGCAAAAGCGCATCTCCCAGAAACACCGCCGCGCGCAGATCGTGGCTGCGCTCCAGCACCTCCAGCGCCTTCTTCTGAACTTCACGGTAGTCGGGATCGGTGGCCTCGATCTTCTCATCGCCCACCACCGATTCCTCGCCCGGCTGAGCCGCCAGCTCCATCTCGGTGAAAGCCGGGTCATATTCGAGGTTTTCACCGCTAGGGGAATCCTCCCCTTTGGATTGCAGCAATACTGCAGGATCCATCGTTATTCGCCCCCCTGGGTGCATTCTTTATTGGCCGCGCCTCAGATAGGTAACGCGACGTAAGGCAGGTGCCACTCTTTTCGAGCCTGGTGGTTAAACCCGCGGAAACCTCAAACAATAACTTGACCCCAAGAGAGCCTTATCGCCATCCTAATGTCAAACCTTTTCCATGCTTTTAGCGGCGGCTGAATGATGAGTATTGATCGTATTTCTGGCAAGGAAGTCAAAGAGATGGTCCGCGAAGGCGCCAAGAAGCGGATGAGTTTCGCCTTCTGCCTCGATGCCAGCAAGGACCCTCTGCTGATGATCCAGCCCGGCAAGAAACCGGAAACCCTGAAGGCCCCGATGAAGAAAGAAGGCGGCGGCCCGCCCATGGCCTGGGGCACCTATGTGGTGCGCTCCGGCAATATGGAGATGATCTGCGAAAGCGCGCCGCAGCGCATGGTCACCGAACTCAAGAAATTCCTCAAGCGCAACCCGGCCAAGGTCAACGTGCTGTTCTACGATGACGGCGGCAACCTGCTGGACAGCCTCAAACCCGAGGCCCCCGAGGGCCAGGTCACGGAGGAAAACGTCTCCGACATTTCCGCCTCCGGCATCGACCCCAAGGCCATCGCACCGCTGAAACGCCGCCTGAAACGCATCCAGCCGCGCATCGGCCTTGCCCCAGGACCGCTGGAGCTGAAACTGAAACGCGCACTGGCCAAATCCGTCAGCCTGATCAACGACGGCCGCCTGCAGGAGGCCGAAACGATGATCGTGGTGATCGAGCGCGCCGTCGCCCGCATCGGCAAGGACCGAGAGGACGAAGGCAAGTCGATGAAACGCGGCCAGCGCGAAATGGACCAGCGCTCGCTCGGCGCCCAGGTCAAGCGCGCCCAGTCGCTGCAGGCCAATGTCGCCCGCGCCCCGGGCAAGGTCCGCGACCGCCTGGGCCGCGCCCTGCATGTGGCCGCCCGCCACCTGAAACGCCGCGACCTCGATTCCGCCCGCGACGCCATGGACAAGATCGAAAAGGCCCTGACCGCACTGGTCTGATCCAAAGAACCAATCCGCACCCGGCGGGCTGGCGAACACCAACCGGAACCCGGAGACAGTGATGCCCTTGAACCGCCTGCTTTCTGCCCTCGCCCTGATCTGCCTGCCGCTGGCCGCCGCGGCCGAGACCGGCCCGCTGCGGGTCGAGCTGAACAAGACCGAGGAAATCGAGGGCGGCGGCTGCCGCGCCTTCTTCCTGTTCCGCAACCAGACCGGCAAGAGCTTCGAGGGTTTTGAAATGTCGCTCGCCATCCTCGACGGCCAGGGGGTGATCGACCGGCTGCTGTCGATCGACGCCGCCCCCCTGCCCGTCCAGCGCACCACTCTGAAACTCTTTGAAATTCCCGAGATCGCCTGCAGCAACATCTCCGAGATCCTGCTGCACGACATCACCTCCTGCCAGCCCCAGAACGAAGAGCAGATGGACTGTTTCCCGATCCTGGAGCTCGGCTCCCGCGCCGCCGCGCCGCTGGTGAAATAAACCATGGCCGGCACCTGGGAAATGCTCGGCACCGGCGGGCCAGTGATCGTGATCCTGGCGCTGATGTCACTGCTGTCGCTGACGGTGATCGCCGTCAAACTGATCCAGCTCTGGCCGGTGCGGTCCGGCTCTGACGCCCGCGAGCAGGCGCTGACCCAATGGAAAGACGGCGACCGCAAGCAGGCGCAGGACAGCATTGCAGGCGGCAAATCCCCAGCCGACCGGGTGATGGGCTACGCCATGCAGGCCCTGCAGGAGGGCCTGCGCGGACCGCTCCTTCAAGACGAACTGCAACGCCGCGGCAATGAGGAGGTAAGCCGGATGAATTCCCTCATCCGCCTGTTGGAACTCATCGCCATGGTCTCGCCGCTCCTTGGCCTCCTCGGCACTGTCCTCGGCATGATCCAGTCGTTTCAGGAGCTGGAACTGGCCCAAGGCGCTGCCAATGCCTCTGTGCTGGCCGGCGGCATCTGGCAGGCGCTGCTGACCACCGCCGCGGGACTGCTTGTCGCCATCCCCGCTGCCATCGCCGCGGGCCTGTTCGCAGCCCGCATCGACGCCGCCGCGCAGGCGATCGAAAGCGCCGCCGGCCGCCTGCTGCTGATCGACGGGTCGCGCTGACACGGGGGACGCCGCCATGATGATCAACCGGCCTGCCCGTCCCCGCGCCCTGATTTCGCTGGTGCCGATGATCGACGTCATGCTGATCCTGCTGGTGTTCTTCATGGTGACGTCCACCTATCTGAATCTCGACATGATCCCGGCGGTGAAACCCTCCGAAGGCGCCGCAACAGGAAGCCCGCAAGCGCCGGCAGGCACCCTGATGATCCGCCTCGGCGCTGACGGTGTGCCGGTGCTGCGCGGCGCTGGACTGGATCAGGACACCCTCCGCGCCACCCTCGCCGCCGCGGTGGCAGAGGAACCGCTGACCCAGGTGGTGATCCTCCCCTCCGGCGCTGCGCAGACACAGGCGCTGATCACCGTGATGGACAGCGCCGCCCTAGCCGGCGTCACCCGCCTGCGCGTCCTGCGGCTGGAGGCGGTGCAATGAAACTCAACCGCCCGGCCCGCAACCCGCATTCGGAAACCATCATCGCCCTCATCGACGTGGTGTTCTTCCTGCTGGTTTTCTTCATGCTGATCGGCCGGATGGACGCCACCGCGCCGTTCGATGTCCGCCCCGCCACCGCCGTCACCGGCCGCGACATGCCCTCAGGCGGCATCACCCTGGCAGTTTCCGCCACCGGAGACCTGGCACTCGACGGCGAGGCAATCCCCCGAAACGCTCTTTCCCCTGCCCTCTCGGCGCTGCTGGCAGACGACCCGGATCTGCGCCTGCGCATCAACGCCCACCGCACAGCGGAACTGCGCAACGTGCTGCCGCTGGTCGCCCAGGGCGAGGCGCTGGGGTTCAAGGACGTGGTGCTGGTGGTCACCCCGGAAACGGACGGATGACGCGCACCCCGGCCATATGGGTGCTGGGGCTTGCAGCCTCCGCCCTGGTCCACGCCGGCGGCGCCGCCGCGCTGCTGATCTCGCTGACACCCGACCCGGTTCCGCAGCAGCCCACGCCGGAAAGCAGCCTCAACCTGCAGGCCCACCGCGTCCCCCGTTCCGAGGCCGTGCAACAGGCGCCCGAGGGCGAGCAAGCCGCTGAAAGCGAAGCGCAAAGCCAGGGACTCGCGTCCGGCAGCATCCCGCAATCGGCGGCCCTGCCGCAGCCGCCTGACGCGGACCGCCTTGCCGCTGCTGTTCCGGCTGCTGCAATCCTTGCTGCCGCCGCAGCGCCAGCCGCCGCTGCGGCTCCGGCCCAAACGGCCGGCAGCACCCTCGCCAGCGCCAGCCTTCCGGCCGCAAGCCTGGCCGCTGCAAGCCCGCAAACCCAGCAGGCCCAAGCCACCGCCCCGGCGCTGTCACAGGCCGCCGCCGCCGCAGCCCCCGCGCCTTTGGTGCTGGCCGCTGCCCAGGAACCGGCACTTGCCCTTGCAACGGCACCTGCTCCGCTGACGGCCGCCGCAGCAGCACGCCCCGACGCGGCCGCGCTGCCGCAAACCGCTCCAGCCAGCCAGCCCGGCCAGGAGGCGCAGCCGGATGCGCCCGTGCTGCCCGGCACCACGCCCAATCCGCAGCAAACACCGGCCGCCATCCCGGACGCCCCCCGCATCAAGGCCGCGCTCGCCTTTCAGGGCGGCAGCGGCGACATCGACCCGGTCTCCCTCGCCGCGTTCCAAAGCTTCATGCAGCCGGGCGACGCGGCGGCTGAAGGAGATCCCCTGCGCGACGGCGTCTCCGGCATCCTCGCCGCTGTGCCCTGCTCCCGCCTGCAGGTGGCCTTTGTTCCGGAAACCGCCACGCTGGAGGTGCGCGGCCACCTGCCCGAGGATGGCCTCCGCTCTCCTGTTCTGGCAGCCCTTCAGGCACAAATGGGCGCCGACATCACAGTCTCGGACGAGATGCGCCTGTTGCCGCGGCCGCAATGCGGCGCGCTGGCAGGCATTTCAAACGTCGGCCTGCCGCAAAGCACCGACCAGATCACCAACCCGCTGCTGGTCGGCGAAGACGCCCATGCCCGGGTGCTCGACTATTCCGGCGGTGAGCGGCTGTTCTTCGACCTCACCGCGCCGGACTACCCGGCCTATGTCTACGTGGATTACTTCGACGCCGGCGGCGCGGTGCTGCACCTCTCCCCGAACGAGCTGGTGCCGCTCGCAGAGGCCGCCGCCAAGAGCGCCTTGCGTGTCGGCGCCAAGGAAGCCGGAGACCCCGGCCTGCAAATCACCGTCGGCCCGCCCTACGGCCAGGAAATCGCGGTGGCCTTTGCCGCCTCGCACCCGCTTTACGAGGGCACCCGCCCGCTCAGCGAACCCGCAGAACCCTACCTCGACTTCCTGCGCACCCAAGTGGCAGAGGCCCGCGCCGAACACCCTGATTTCAAAGGAGAATGGGTTTATTTTTTGATCGACACCCACGCCCCGTGATCCTCCGCCCGTCAAGGCGAAACACCGGTACTTTCGCGCGTGGTCACTCCAGCCCCCGCCAGGGCTTCGGCATCAGCACCCAGCGTCCGTTGACGAAAATCAGGCCGTCAAAGGCCAAACCCCGGGACTCCCCTGGCTTGACGAACTTGAACCGCCCGATCGGCACATCGGCGATGAAATGCGGAAGTACCTTTTTGTACCCCCCGGGAAATTCGCCCAGCACTGACGCGCCGGATTGCAGCTCCCCGGTGGTCGTGAAAATGGTGATCAGGTCCGCATGCTCCGGTTTCGGGCGGATCGCCGCCCCGGGCTGGAACAGCTGTTCGTAGGAGGCAATCAGCCGGCTCGCCAGCGGTTCGGAATAGACCGCGCGCACATCGCCGGGTGCCGGTTTCAAGCTGGCGGTCAGCGCCGCATGATCGGCACCGGCTTCGAAGAAGCGCCGCAGCAGTTGCCGCCCTGCCACTGATGCCGGTGTCCGCGGAGTTGCCGTTGCCTTTTGCGCGATCTGTTCAGCCAGCGCACTGAACCGCACGTTCGGGTTGCCGCTGCACAAATTTTGCAGGACCTTGAGAATGTTCCCCAATTCGTCCGGCCCCATGACCCTGAGCCGCCCCTCGGCCTTGGCCAGGTAGCCTGAAACCCAGGCGCCAACCAGAACCTTGTCGACCACATCCTCGTAAACCAGGACGGTTCCGCAAGGCTGTGACGGATCAAACCTGTCCCGTGCCGCCTGCACGGGCAGGGCCAGGGCGCAGCACAGGCCTAGGGTTCCGATAACGGCACTGAAACGGGGGCACTTTGTACAAAGAAAACACATGAGAGGCCTACCAGTCAGAGAACTTATGCCTTCAGTATAGGCACAAACACCCGGACCGCTGAAAACCTCACTGCCTAAAGCCACTCAGCCCCGCAGAATTGCTCTCCGAATTGCTCCGGCTCAAACAGCCCGCAAGCGGTAAAACGTCAGCTTGCCCAGGCCTTTAGTTGCCGTTTGCCGGGAAACCCGCCGGACGCAGCACTGAGCCGCGTGCGCTTGCGCGGACGCATTCCCCTCCCCTGCCCTGCCGGCGCAGCTCCTGCGGATCTACTGGCAGCCGCCCGCGGCCCAGCTCTTCAGCACCTGTTTCAGCGCGCCGCCAAACGGGTGCTGCTTGCCCAGCGACCGCTGCATCTTGAGGCTCAGATAGGTGTTGCCCTGCGTGCACAGGCGCTCCCGCGTCCACTGGTGGCAGGCGCTGCAGGACTGGTCCTTCCAGTAGCTTTCCGGCAGCCCCTCGACGGGCGGAAAGGACGGTGAGCGGGTCACCACCTCCGCCAGTGTCAGCCCGGCAATCTCCGGCATGCTGGTTTGCAGCGGGCTGGCATAGGTGACCGGGCCTGCCTCTGCCAGCTTCACCGCCTCCGGTTCAGGGTCAGGCGCAACGGCAGGCGCCTCGCCGCCCGCAGCAGGATCCTGGCCCGCGCCTGCAGCCAGCGCAGCAACTTCAGCCGCGGCCATTTCAGCGAATTGCCCCTCAGGATAGGCCATCAGATAGGCCTCGTAGGCCGCCTTGCTGCCATCCCCCTGCGCCGCCTGAAACATCGCTGTCTCGGCGTCTTGAACAGGGGCTGGCGCCTCTGCGGCCGCCGGATTGCCGTTCTGCAGTTCCTCCTGCACCAGCTCCGCCAGCAGCGCCCGCGCCTCATCGGAATATCTGCCGTCGCCATAACCGCGCAGGAAAAGCATGATCTGCATCGCATCCCGCGACGCCTTGATCGAAGCCCAGATCTGCGCCTCCTCCATTTCCGCGGCACTCATCACCATCTCCGGCGCCGCCGCGGCAAAGGCAAAGTCACTGACCAGCGAAGACGTGTCCCAGGGCGTCTGCTTGCCGCCGCTCTGCTCCAGCACCGCCCGGCGCACCTGTTTGAAGACCTGCTCCACCGGCGCCCCTGGCACCACGATCTCGCGCGCCAGCGCCTCGGTGAAGGGGCTGTTCTCCCCTTCCCCGTCCAGCGCCACGTCACCCGGCGCGGTGGCATAGGCCAGGAAGGTTCCGGTCGGCGCCTTCATCTCCGCCAGGCCGCTTTCGTTCAGATCCGCCACCGCCTTGAACGGATTGTTGCGGCAGGCGTCCAGGATCACGATGTTGGTGCGGTTCCGGGCCGACGCCATCTGCCGCAGCACCGACTGCGCCTCGATTGCCATCAGATCCAGATCCGCCGCATCCGCCAGCGCCACATCGACAGGCAGCAGATAGTTGCTGCCAAAGCTCTGCACCCCGTGGCCGGCATAATAGAACAGCCCGGTCGCGTCCTCGCCGGCGCTGCGCAGCTTGCGCCCGAACTGGGCAATCGCACGCTTCATCTCGATCTGCTTGGCGTCCGCTGCCAGCGTCACGTCAAATCCCAGTCCCTCCAGCGTCTCAGCCATCAGCCGCGCATCGCGCACCGGATTGTCCAGCTCGGAAACCGCGCCATAGGCCGAATTGCCGATCACCAGCGCCAGCCGCTCCTCCGCCAAGGCCATGACGCCCCAGCAGGACGCAACAGCGGCCAGCAGCATCAGCCGGACCCGGATCATCAAAATTCGCACGTATCTGCTCCACTTCCCGCCCCAAGCACCCGTCCGCGCGGGGGCTGCTTCCCAATTCTTAAGGGTATTTCGTTACCAAACTATCGCGTCCCTTGCGCCCGGCGGCAACTCTGCGGTTAGTCTGGGCGCATCATTTCCGGTTCCGGCCCGCAGCCGGGGCCTCACCTCCAGCAACCCGGATGGACCCCGCATGCACCGTTTAACCCTTTCAATAATAACAATTTTCCTTCTCCTCATCCGCCCTGCACTGGCGGCAGGGCCGTTTGAGGGCGGATGGCAGCTGACGCCCGAATCCTCCGCCATCCGGTTCATATCGATCAAAAAAGGCAGCATTGCGGAATCCAGCCGCTTCGCCGCTTTCTCCGGCAGCATCTCCGAAGCCGGTGAGGCAAAGATCCATATCGCGCTCGATTCCGTCGACACCTCCATCGACCTGCGCAACGTGCGGATGCGGTTCCTGTTCTTTGAAACCTTCACCTACCCCGAGGCTGTGGTTTCGGCGCGGATCGATCCGGCGCATATCGCAGATCTGGCTGCAGTGCAGCGCAAGCAGATCGATCTGCCCGTCACCCTGTCGCTGCATGGGGTTGAGGCCGGGCTGACCATCCCGGTTGCGGTAACACTGCTGAACGGTAACCGCGTTGCCGTCGCCACCGTGCAGCCGGTGATCCTGAAGCTGGAGGACTTCAACCTGGTTGCCGGGAAGGAAAAACTTGAAGAAGCCGCAGGCGTCACCATCACCCCTGTCGGCCTCGTCAGCATGGACCTGATGTTCGACCGCACCGGTGCCGCCACCGCCTCTGTCCCCGCGGGGACAGCCGCCTCAGGCGCCGCCACCGCGCTGGAGGCCAGCGGCGATTTCAGCCGCGAGGCCTGCACCGGGAGGTTCGAGATCCTGTCGCAGGGCCGCAGCGTGAACTTCGCGCCCTCCACCGCGCGCCTGGATGCCAACTCCCGCGACTTCCTCAATAGCCTGTCGGACATCATCCGCCGCTGCCCCGGCATGGTGGTTGAGGTCGGCGGCCACACCGACAGCCAGGGCAAATCCGCCTGGAATATGCAGCTGAGCGAGAAGCGCGCCGCGGCCGTGAACCAGTACCTGCAGGAGATGGGCATCCCGGCAGAACGCCTGGTCGCCGTCGGCTATGGCGAGAGCACACCGCTGGTGCCCAACGACACGGTGCAGAACCGCGCCAGGAACCGGCGGATCGAGTTCAAGGTTCTTAACTGATCCGTTGCTGTCCCCGCGGGGACAGCAACGCTGCACAGAAGCAGACCCGGCCCCGCGCCGGGTCTTTTCATTTGGCCAGCGGCTCTCAGCAGACGTCTTTCCTTGCCTTGTCCCCGTGGGGACAAGATTGCCTTTCCGGCAGAGCAGAGTCCAAAACCTGCCCGCATCACAGAAACTCTGCTGGGTCGCAGGTTGACTGGTTCGGCCGCCAGCCGCCACCGGAGGGTCATCTGTCCCCGCGGGGACAGCAATCGAAGACGGGCTAAAACCTTTTGTATAGGCTCTGATTTTCTTCACAGGCCGAGACCTTCGTGATTGCCTGTCCCCGCGGAGACACGTGACGGAAACACCGCCGCTTGCCACCTCCGGACATGAAAAAGGCCCGGCATCTCTGCCGGGCCTCCGCCACTTTTCTGACGCTGTCCCCCCGGGGACAGCTGCTTCAATCGTCCTGTTCGAGGGCGGCAAAGAACGCGGCAATCGCGCCTTCCAGCTTGTGCCGGTCGATCTCGGAGAAGTCGCGCTCCATCGCCATCTCGATCTTGCCGTCGCGCGCCTGGCAGCGGACTGTCCCCGCGGGGACAGTGCAGCGCAGGGTGGTCTTGGCAACACCGGAACGCGGTGCTGCAGCAGCGCGGGGCGCAGGTTTGCGCTTGCCCTCGAGAAAGCCGCGCAGCACCTCCAGCTCCGCCCCTTCGGTTTCGGCCTTCGCCCGCGTCAGCGCCTCCCGCAGTTCAGGGATGTGAGCCGCATCAGCCTCCAGCCGTTTCCTCAGCTCCAGTCCCAGCGCGCGCGGGATCGCTTCCGGGAATTTCAGCAGATCGCCCACCGCGCCCAGCAGCTGGGCGAAATGGCGGATATAGATCTTCTTCTGGCGGCCCGCAGAGGCGTAAAGGTCGTTGACCGCATCTTCGAGAGACTTCGCCCGGGTGCCCTCGTCGTGAGTATAGCTCAGCGCCAGCTGGGCCATTTCGGCGAATGAGATGTCCCGGCGCACCAGGTTTTCGTCCACCATCCGGCGGTACAGGCTATGCAGCGTGTCGCCCTTGGCCACCAGACCCGCGGGGATATGCTCATAGGATTCATCCTCTGTCTCCCGCAGCAGCTCCAGATAGGCCCGCAGCCGGCGGTAGCCCTGGATCAGCTCATAAGTGCCGTCTTCCCTTTCCTCGACCCGGATCGGGTTCGACAGGCCGATGGCCTTGATGGATTCCTTCAACTCGTCCAGATCGGGGTCGCGCCCCTCCCTGCGGTCGCGGATCAGCTTGGTCGCGCCGATCCTGCCGATCGGGATCCGGTCGACCATCAGGCCCAGCTTCTTCAGCCGCACAAACTCATGCGCCAGCCGGTCGTTTTCGTCGCGGATTTTTTGCTCGGCTTCCGCGCGGGTGCGCAGCGCATCGGCGTTCTCGGAGATCGCGGTAGCCATCGGGCCGCGGCGGGATTCAGCGGGTTTGTCTGCCGGTTTTTCCGGTGCTGTCCCCGCGGGGACAGCGGCCGTATCAGGGGTGAAGTCGATGTCGAAGACTCTGCGTTTGCTCATGCCTCATCCTCCAGGTTTTCCCAGGCTTCCAGCGCGTAGGCTTTGAATTCGTCATAGGCCTGGTCAAACGACGCCCGCGCGCGCCGCCAGGTTTCGCGCGTCATGTCCCGGTAATCGATTTCGTAGATGGAACTCAGGAAGCGGCCCGATTGTTCGACTGCGCGGGTCATCTCGATCGGGTGCTCCGTCATTCTACCCTCAAAAACCTTCATAAATGCCGAACGCATCGCACGGTGCAAATCGTTACCGCTTTCGTAACGGGTCAGAAGGAAGCGGACGTCCTGGAAAACCTTGGGCAAAGCAAATGTCCCCGCGGGGACAACGCCGTTAAATGCCGACAAATCCTCCAGCGCCTCGGACAGCTGGCCGATGAAGGAGGTGGTGGAGTCATATTCCCAGTAACCGGGGCCGGAGGGGATATAGAGCATGTCGGCCGCGAACACCGCGTTCATCGACTGGTAGCCGATGGCGGGCGGGCAGTCGAAGATCATCAGGTCGTAATCCTCGGCCGGCAGCTGGTCGAGATAGCGGGAGACCGCCGCGAAGAACGACCATTCCGGGTTCAGGTGGCGGTACTGGGCAGAGGCGAATTCGACAAAGGCCGCGTTGGCGCAGGACGGGATGATGTCGATGGTCGGCCAGCTGGTGGGCTTGACGAAGTCGCTGACCCGAAGATCCTGCAGTCCCATGCCGGTGATCGCCTCGGGCAGCTGGCGCTGGGGCAGGGCGGTGCCGGACTCAGCCCCCTGCAGGGATGCGTTCATCCGTGTGGTCTCGCGCACCAGGTCGCGGGCCATGATGCCCCAGACGGTGTAATCCTCGGTGACGTCGCTGAGGCCCATGGAGTGCGACAGGGTGGCCTGCGGGTCGAAGTCGACGCAGAGCACCCGGTAGCCGTCCAGCGCCGCGGCATGGGCGAAATGCAGGGCGACGGTGGATTTGCCGGCGCCGCCCTTGAAGTTGGAGATCGCCACCCGCAGCGCCCGTTTCCCCGCGGGGCGCTTGGGCAGCAGCGACTTGCGGTTGATCTTGATGCGGCGGCGCAGCTCGTTGATCTCCTCCAGCGAATACCAGCGCTGGCGGCCGTCCTCCTCGACATGGCCCTGGGGCAGGGAGGGATCTGTGGCGAGCCGCCCGCGCAGGGTCGACTGGTTGACGCGAAAGATCAGCTCCGCCACTTCCCAGGAGGAGAACCTGCGCAGGGTCTTTTCCATTTCCGGGGAGAAGGTCTGCTGGCGGATCCAGCTTTGCATCTTCAATGATTGGGCCTGCATTTTGGACAGGTCTTCGTGCGTAAACATCACTGCTCCTCGATCTGCACGTTGTTCTTATATGACGGCGTCCATTTTCCTGCGGACGCTTATTCAGCCTCAATATCCATTTACGCCGAATTTGCAAAAAACGCAAAAGCTAATATGGTCGGGAAGAGCGTCCTGTCCCCGCGGGGACACAACTGCAGAAGGCCCAGTGAAATAAGGCGCAGGGCGATTCGGAAGGCACCTGCCAAACGATTCGTTTCATTAGGTTTTTCTGGGGTTCAGACGCCAGATTTAGGGGGACACCCCGGACCGGGATACAGCAGATTGGGGGACATTTCGGCTTAAATAGGGGTCACCCAGGATGTCCCCGAATACCATTGATACCAATTTTTCTTTCGAAAAAGGGATTGGGGTTGAATTCAATTCCCGCCAGCGCTTGACAGAATCGGAATTCCGGACGCAAATCAGATACAACAAACGAATAGCGTTGAGTTCAGGGCAAAACCGGCCAACGCATTTCCCGGCAAACAAGTCCGGGAGCACTTGAGGCAGCATATCCCGGCCTAGGAGGGCAGGGAGGGAGAAACGGGGGCAGCAATGCTTGCCAAACGGCCTGCGGGGCGCAACGCCTCTGCACTGAAGTATGATATCCTCACGGCGATGGGGGCTTATGCGCTTGGCCAGGGCAAGGGGGCGCAGAAGCTGGTTCTGCGTTTCATGACATTGATGACGGCACGCTACAACTGGCAGCGGGATGAGCTGGCCGTCGGGCAGCGGGAGATTGCCCGGCTGTGGAATGTCGACGAGCGCACGGTGAAGCGCGAGATGGCGAAGCTTCGCGGCATGGGCTGGCTGGTGGTGAAGCGCCAAGGTGCCCGCGGGCGGGTCACCGAATACGGGATTGATCTGGAGCGGCTGCTGGCGGACACGCAGGAGCGCTGGGGCGCCGTTGGGCCGGACTTTGAGCACCGGATGCAGGGGGCGGATGAGCTTGCGCCGAATGTGGTGCCGCTGCGGCCCGGTGCGGTGCCGCCACCCCCGGATGTGTCGGACGGCAGCGAATGGAGTTTGGCCAAGGCAGTGCTGCATGCGGAGGACCCGGCGAATTATGCCTCCTGGGTGCAGGGGCTGGAGCGCGCGGGCAGGGCAGGGGGCAGGCTGGTGCTGAAGGCGCCGAGCCGGTTCCATGCGAACTATGTGATGTCGCATCTGATGCCGCGGCTGCTAGCGGCCTGCCGTGATGTGGATGGTGAGGTCTCTGCCATTGTGGTCGAGGCCTAGGATCGGGGTCTGGGTTCACTGGAGCCTGCGATCAAATCCGCGCGCGGGCGGTTGAACCCCATGGCGTGGCGGCATTATGTGGGCGGGCAGGGGGCTTGGCCTTGATGGCCCCGCGGAACAAGGAGCAGCCCGGAATGAGCGGCGTGCAGGAAAAGATCTGTGTCATTGGCCTGGGCTATGTCGGGCTGCCGCTGGCAGCGGCCTTCGGGCAGCAGCGGGCGGTCGTGGGGTTCGACATTGATCCCTCCCGCATCGCGGGGCTGCGCAACGGTGAGGACCGCACCCGGGAATTGGATCCCGAGGAGCTGGCGGCGGCGGAATTCCTGCGTTTCACCTCGGATCCGGCGGAGATTGCGGACTGCACGATCTATATCATCACGGTGCCGACGCCGGTGGACGCAAGCCACCGCCCGGACCTGAGCCCGCTGCTGGCGGCCTCGGCCATCGTCGGCGGGGTGCTGAAACCCGGCGATCTGGTGATCTATGAATCCACCGTCTATCCCGGCGCCACCGAGGAAGACTGCGTGCCGGTGCTGGAGGCGCGCTCAGGGCTGAAATTCAACGCGGATTTCTTTGCTGGCTACAGCCCGGAGCGGATCAACCCCGGCGACAAGCAGCGGCGGCTGAAGGATGTGGTGAAGGTGACCTCCGGCTCCACGCCCGAAGTGGCGGAGAGAGTTGATGCGCTTTACCGGGAGGTCGTCACAGCGGGCACCCACAAGGCCGCCAGCATCCGTGTGGCGGAGGCCGCCAAGGTGATCGAGAACAGCCAGCGGGATATCAACATCGCGCTGGTGAATGAGCTGGCGAAGATCTTCAACAAGATGGGGATAGATACTCAGGCGGTGCTGGAAGCCGCGGGCACCAAGTGGAACTTCCTGCCGTTCCGCCCCGGGCTGGTGGGCGGGCACTGCATCGGGGTGGACCCCTATTACCTGACGCACAAGGCGGAGCAGCTGGGCTACCACCCGGAGATCCTGCTGGCGGGCCGCCGCCTGAACGACGGCATGGGCGCCTATGTTGCGGGCGAGATGGTCAAGGCGATGCTGAAGCGCGGGTTGCCGGTCGCGAGCGCGCGGGTGCTGGTGATGGGGCTGACGTTCAAAGAGAACTGCCCGGACCTGCGCAACACGCGGGTGATCGATGTGGTGCGTGAGCTGCAGCAATACGGCGCGGTGGTGGATGTGTTTGATCCCCATGCGGACCCGGATGAGGCGCAGCAGGAATACGGGATTCCGCTGGTCGCTGAGCCGGGGCAGGGGGCCTATGCCGGGGTTGTCCTGGCGGTGGCGCATTCGGAGTTCCGCGCGATGGGGGCGGAGGCGGTGCGCGCCTTGGGGTCCGAGGGCGCACTGGTTTATGACCTGAAATATGTGCTGGCACCGGAAGAGGCGGATTTGCGGCTCTGACAAGGGGAATTTTCCCGTAGTCGCTTGAATTGCTGTATCCTTGCCCATGTCAGCAAGGAGACCGGGTATGAGTGATGTTCTGGAAGGCCGCTGCCTGTGCGGCGCCGTGAAAATCCGTGTTGAAGGGGCGCATGACCCGCGTCCGGGAGCCTGCCACTGCCGCATGTGCCAGCGCTGGAGCGGCGGGCTGTTTCTGTGCTTCGAGGCTGATGCGGAGGCGGTGACCGTGGAGGGGCCGGTGGCGCATTACCAATCTTCTGCCTTTGCCGAGCGGGCGTTCTGCAGCACCTGCGGATCGCATCTGTGGATGCGGGACGTGGATGAGGACGGCGGACCTTATGACCTGATGCCGGGGCTGTTCGATGCCGCTCTGAACTGGCCGCTGCGGTCTGAGATCTATGCCGACCGGGCGATGGCGGCGGTGCGGCTGGAGGGGGATCACAAGCGGGCAACCCGGGATCATTGGGAGGCGCAGAACCCGTTTATTGATGGCGATGTCTGAGGGCGCGTGGCAGGTGGATCAGCCCCCGACGCGCGGCAGTTTCGGGCCGCTCCAATAGGCGCCGCTGTCCTGGCGCAGGGCGTCATAGGCCTCAATCCGGCGCCGGGCGTCTTCGCCGCCGGCGCCGATCAGATGGGTGAGCAGGCACTCCAGCACCGCCATCGCGCCGCCGATGGCGCCGAAGGGATGCAGCGAGTTGGCGGCCACCGCCAGCACATGATCGGTGCGGATGCCGGGGGCGATCACCTCGCTGTCGGAGATCAGGATCACCTTGGCGCCGCGTTCGCCCGCCAGCCGCAGCGCCTGGATGGTGCCGGCGGAGTAGGGAGCGAAGGTGACGGCGATCAGGCAGTCCTCGGGGCCTATGTCCAGGAGATCATCGAGCGCTGCGCCCATGTGGCGGGGCACGAGGTCCAGAGACGGCAGGGCCATGCGGCCGACGTAGTGGAAGTAATAGGCCAGTGCGTAGGACGACCGGGTGGCGGTGACATAGCTGCGGCGGGCGGTGAGCAGCGTGTCCACGATGGCTTGGGTCCGCTCTGCCGTCATCAGCCGCAAGGAACGGGAAGTGATGTTCAATTGGTTGCGGGCGGCGGCAGCCTGCAGTTTTCCTGCCGGGCCTTCGCCCTGCATCCGGTCCAGCCAGTCCTGACCGAGGTCTGCCTCATTCGTGGTGGTCAGGGCGGCGCGGAAGGGGGCGCGGAAGGCCTCAAACGTGTCATAGCCCAGATGCTGGGCGAGGCGGACAAAGCCGTTGGCGCTGATGCCGGTCCTTTCGGCCGAGGTGCGGACGGTGTCGAGGCCGAAGTCGCCGGGGTTGTCGATCACGTATTTCGCCGCCGCTTTCAGCTTGGGGGGCAGTTGCTCCATCTGGTCCTTGAGGTGCTGGATCAGCCGGGCGGTTTTCCGGGGGTCGAGATGCGGGTCCATGCGCCGCATCAGAGCAGATGTGCGGAAAATGGCAAGAGCGGAACGGGTGTTATTCCGACAGGAACGCCATCAGGTCCTGGCGGGCGTGCAGGATGCGGATGATATCCGGGCGTCCTTGCTCCAGACGGTAGATCACCAGATGCGCGCCCGACGGGTGGATGCGGACCGGGGGGGTGAATTCGTGCCGTTCGCGGGCCATTCCGGGGAAGTCCGTCAGCAGATCGAACAGGGCAAACAGGTTGCCGGCATAGGCGTCGGCCTGTGTTTCGCCCCAGGTTTCCAAGCCATAGCGCCAGATGGCGGCAAGGTCGGCGCGGGCGGCGGGCCGGATCCGCCAGCGCGGCTCAGCCATTGCGGCGCATGGCGGCCTTGAAACCTTCGGCTGTCAGCGTTTCCGCCGGGCCGCTGGCGAGGCCTGCGTCGATGGCGGATTGCAGTTCCGCTATGGCGGCGGTGCGGGCCTGGTCGCGGCGGATCAGGTCGCGGACATAGTCGCTGGAATTGGCATAGGTGCCGGTGCGGGCCTGTTCCTCGACCCAGTCCTTCATCTGGTCCGGCAGGGATACGTTCATGGTGGCCATGGGCGGGCTCCTTTCGCTGGGACAGGATATGGCAATCTTTGCCAATAGTGCAAGGGGAGGGGGATATGGCGGGCAGATTGCCCGCTCTACGGAAAAAGCCCGCAGCTGTTTGCTGCGGGCCTTTTGTTGTTCCTGTCCGGTTGGATCAGGCGAAAACTGCCTTGAGGCCCTTTTCCTCCAGCGGCTGGATGGTGCCGTCTTCGCTGACCGTCACCTGTTCGCCGTGGCTGAGGCTGTCGAGGCCCTTGCAGGCCACCAGCATCAGCACGTCCTTTTCGCGGGCGACGATGGCCATGTGGCTGAGCCAGCCGCCGACCTCGCTGAGCACCGCGCCGGAGCGCTGGACCCATGGCAGCCAGGCCGGGTTGACCATGCGGCAGACCAGGATGTCGCCGTCCTGGAAGTCTGCAAAGGCGGCGGCGTCGATGCAGCTGTCGTCCTCCATCCAGAACACCCGGGCGGTGGCGCTGCCGCTGCCCGCGACGCAGGTGCCGCCCATGGTGCCGTCGCCCGCCTGGGCCTGGGCGCCGAGCGACAGCAGCTCGCAGTTGCGCAGGGTGAGGGTGACGTCGGTCGGCGCGGATTTCTTGCGCAGGGCTTCCTTCTCTGCGCGCGCCTCTGCCAGGTCGCGCAGGGCGTCCGGGCTGGACCAGTTGCTGTCCAGAACCTCGTCGAAGGTCAGGCTGAACACCAGTTCGTCCAAACCGCTGATCTGACCCAGAGCCAGCAGGGCACGGCGCATTTCGGCGACGACGCGCAGGGCCTCGTGCTTGGCCTGTTCCTTGAGGTCCTGATAGGCGATCGCAATGCCGATGGTATCGTCCAGCTCATCCGGCAGGTTGGCCGGGACCGGCACCGCGCCGATCGGCTCCACCGTGCTGTCGAGCAGCGAATGCAGCAGCGCCGGCGCCTCGGCGTAGCGGGGCGAAGACAGCTCGTAGTCGAAGATCGAGCGGTGGCCCATCAGCGTCATGGCGCGCATCCGGGCATCCTTGCCGGTGCAGGAGGCCAGCAGGCTGGAGGGCGCGTTGGGCAGCTCCGCGTGCATCAGGTGCGCGCGCAGGGCCGGGTCGCCGGCGGCTGCGGTGCCGGCCTCGCCCATGGTGAAGCCTGCCAGGATGTTGATCTTCTCGGCTTCCAGATAGACCTCGCGGATGAACATGTCCTTGAGGGTGGAGATCGCCTCCAACAGCTTGTCCTGGGGCAGGGCGGTGTAGTCCACGGCCTGCCAGATCGCCAGCTTGTTCTTCAACTCCGGCATCACCTGGCCGCGGAAGCGGGTGATCATCGGATGCGCCTGCTTGCGCAGCTGCTTGGCCTTGGCGGCGCTGAGTTTCAAAGTCATGCCCTGTTTCAGCGCCACATCGACGTAGGTCTTGCCGAACAGGTTGACCAAGTGGCCGTCGCGCCCCTCGGGCAGGCCGTAGGGCACGCCCAGCTCGCGGCAGGCCAGGTCGACGCTGCCACCCGGCGCCCACAGCTCGCTCATCAGCGAGAAGGAGAGCGGGGTGGGGCGGGGCAGCACCTCGGACATCTCGTCCTGCTCCAGGATGGTCTGCTCCGGGGCGGCGTCCGCGTAGCGGTCCAGCAGGCCGCGCCATTCGGCCAGGCGGGTCTGCTCCTGCTCGGTGCCAAGGCTCAGCGTGGTGATGTCGCGGCTTTGCACGATCTGGAATTCACCGTTCGCATAGGCCCATTCGACGTCCTGCGGGCAGCCGAAGGTTTCCTCGATCTGTTTTCCAAGCGCCAGCAGCGGTGCCATGTCCAGGGTCTGGTCCTGGTCCTCGGACGCCGGCAGGCCGGTGTAGCGGCCAAAGCGCAAGGAGGTCGGGGTGACGCGGCCGGAGACCAGGTCTTCGCCGCAGCCTTCGACCCACTCGATCATCGCCATGCCGGGGGCCATCGGGTCCTGGGTGAAGAGGACGCCTGCGTATTCCGCCTGCACCATTTCCTGCACCACGATGTTGCCCTGGTCGGTGCTGTCGCCCTCGCCGGAGTAGCTGGCGGCGCGTTCTGAGGAGAAGCTCTCCACTACTTCATCCAGGGCGGCGCGCATGGTGTCTGCGGTCACGTCCAGCACCGATTCAAAGACGCCGGCAAAGCTCTGGTCGGCGCCGTCCTCGTTGCTGGCGGAGGAGCGCACGGCGACCGGTTTGCCGCCTGCAAGGGAAAAGACCTGCGCTGCAAAGGCGTCTTTCCTGGCATCGGGCATTTCGCGGTAATCGTGGATTGCGTCGGAGCGGACAATCACGCCGCCGGGAACGGGCAGGCCCGCGTTGCGCAGGATCGACAGGCGCAGGGCCTTGTTGCCGGCATGCTCCAGCTCTTCGGTGTAGCCCATCGGGATCACGCCGCGCGGCAGCTTGGCGAGGCGGCGCTTGTGGGCGCGCAAGGCAAATGCTTCGCCCAGCTTACGGTGCATACCGGTCACATAGGCGCGCTGCACCAGCAGCAGCGTCAGGCTGAAGCAGAGATAGGCATTGGCGGCAGCTGTCAGGGTGAACACCATCGCAAAGAGCGCAGGCATGCCGAGCACCATCCACAGGGTTTTCTGGCGCTTGGTTTTGGCCACGGCCCAGAGCAGGTAAACGGCGGCCAGGGCGCAGAACAGTACCGGCATGATGAACAGCGGGTCGGCTGCGCCGAGGTCGGCCATCCACAGGAACGGGGTCTGCAGGCTGGCGCTGGCCTCCTGCGCCGCAGAGACGCCCAGCATCATCACTGGCAGGAACAGCAGCGCGGTGAGGTTCTTCATCGGCGTCAGGCCCTTGTCCTTGTAGAACGCCTGCACCGCGCGCGCCTTGCGCACCGGGTCGTGGGCCAGTTTCGCCTTCAGCGCCTTCATCTCATCCGCCGTTTCATTGGTGATGATCTGGTCGCGCTCTGACTTCAGCGCCACCGGCAGCACCAGAATGCGGGTCACGATCGACAGCGCCAGGAGGCCCAGCAGGATATGGCTGCGCTCATGCACCCACAAGAGGGCGGCTGCCAGCGCCGAGATCGCCTTGTCCCAGAGGCCGGTCTGCTGGTCTGCCAGCCATTCCTGCACATGCGGCTTGGGCTTGGGCGCGACGAAATATTCCCAGGGCAGGGTGTAGCGGCCGCGGAAGTCGATGCCCTTCTGCGACAGCTCCAGCCCCAGCACCTGGCTCATGAAGCAGCTGCGGCGGTCATAGCAGGCGGCAATGGTGGGCTTGTCCGGGTCCAGCTGCGCGATGCGGTCCATCAGGTCCGCGGTGGTCATCTTGCGGATCGGGATGTTGACAGCGCCGGGCAGGTGGCCGGCCTCGAAATCGCCGGGGTAGCGGGTGTCGACGATCTGCAGGTCCTCGGTGGTCAGCAGCGTCTCGAAATCAGCGGTGCTGAGCAGCACGTCCTTGCCCGGGTATTCCGGGATCGCGCGCAGGTCTGACAGCGTCTTCACGTCCTTGTCGGAGAAATCGCGGCCCTCGACGATCCATTTCTCGATGCCGCCCGCAATGAAGCTGCAGTCGATGCCCATCGCCGCCAGCTTGGCGCAGGTTTCCGAGGAGCGGTTGCCGTTGTGGCAGAACAGCACGACCTTCTGGCCCGGCTGCACCGGGCGGGTCTCCAGGAAGTCCGGGAAGCGGATATGGGTGGCGCCGGGCAGGGTGCCCATGGCGTTCTCGCCGGTTTCGCGGATGTCGTAGAACAGGGTGGAGCCGTCCTGCAGCGCGGCGGCGGCGTCAGCCGTGCTCATCGCCAGCGGGTGGTCTTCCTGCTTGGAGAAGCTGGTTTCCTTGAGCGAGGCGTCCTTGATGGTGGTGCCGTCAAACTGCGCCGGCCGCGTCAAAGTGGCCTGCAGCCTTGCCAGCTCAGCCTGCGCATGCGAGGAATATTGCCAATAGTTACCGGCTGCCAGCGCCATGGCTGCCAGAACAAGAACGGATATCAGCTTGACCGGGTAGCGGCGCGGCGGGTTGCCCGGCTTGGGGGTAAAACCCAGTTTCGCCGCGATGACAGCGCCCAGACCGGAAATCATGGCAATTCCCACAGCCAGAACCTGGGACAAAGAGGAAACCGAGCCGATCACCAGCTCTGGCGAGGGAATGGCAAAGGCCGCAACAGGGAGCACTGACAAAAGCGAAGTGAGCACAATGGTTTGTGCTGAAAGTCGGAGGGACCGGGTGGTCCAGGAGGGCAATAGGGTAGTCTTCACGGTGGTTCCTGTCGGGCCAGCTGAGTCTGATATTCCGAAATTAAGGCGAATTTACCTAAAAGATTACGAAAACCTTACTGAAGGGTTAATATAGAGGCCGGAGAATAAAAGAACCGCAAAATTTTTCCGAGAATTGCAGGTGCGTTAACATTGTATTCTTATCTATGTGCCATGTAACCAAGGGGCGCGGCCTGCCTGCCGTGCCAGCCGATGTCAGTCAGGAGGCTAGACTCGTGAAACTGTTTGAGTGGACCTTTGGTATCATTGAACTTTCCCGGAAACGGCTGAGGCACGCTGTCCCCGGTGCGGTTCTGGCTGCCTGGCTTGCGGCGCTGCTGCCCGCTGCCGGATTGGCCGGCACAGACCTGGTTTTCGGCACCTATGCAGCGGATAAACCAACCGCAACGGTCAAAAAATACCAGCCCTTTCTATCCTTTCTTTCCAAGCGGATGAGCGAGGAGCTGGGGGAACCGGTCACGATCCGGCTGAAGATCGCCAAGGAATACGAAGAAGGCATCCGCCAGCTGGCTGACGGCGAGGTGGACTTCTCCAGATTCGGCCCGGCTTCCTATGTGCATGTGATGAAGGAAAACCCGGGGATCCGGATCATTGCGATGGAATCCCAGAACGGCCAGAAGCGGTTCAAAGGGGTCATCGTGGTCCATTCAGACAGTACCGTTCAATCGGTTGCGGACCTGGCCGGTCTCAGCTTTGCCTTCGGCGACGAACTGTCGACCATCGGCCGCTACTTGTCGCAGGAATACCTGCTGGATGCGGGCATCAGCAGTGCCGATCTGCTGGAATTCGCCTATCTCGGCCGCCACGATCTGGTTGGCGAGGCTGTGGGCGCGGGCAGGTACACCGCGGGGGCGCTGAAGGAAAGCACCTACAAGAAACTGGTGGCCAAGGGCGTGCCGATCCGGGTGCTGGCGTCTTTTGACAATGTGACCAAGCCCTGGCTGGCGTCGCCGGATATGCCGGAACAGGTGCTGGAGGCGATGCGCAAGGTGATGCTGTCCTCGGAGAACGAGGAGATCGTGCGCCGGATTTCGAAGAATGGCTTCCTGCTGGGGGAAGATCAGGATTATGACATTATTCGCCGGGCGATGGAGCGCAGCCTGGCCTTTTAGGGCGCCGCGTTGACACCATGAAACGTACAAGCATCCTTTTCCAGATCGTGCTGTCTCTGCTGCTGGCGGCTTCGGCGGTCGGCTTTGTGGTCGGCGATCTGGCGCAGCGCCAGGAGGCGCGGCGGCTGGAAGAGCAGCTGGCCGAGCAGGCGGACCTCACGGTGTCGCTGCTGAGCGGGCTGATGCTGGAATCGATCATTGTCGAAGATGTGCCGGTGCTGGAAACCGGCCTGATCGAGGCGGTCACCCGCAAGCCGCAAATCGTCTCCATCCAGATTCGGAGCCCGGCAGGCAAACTGCTGGCGTCGGCCGAAGCGCCCGGTGCGCCGCCCGAAGGCGGCCGGGTGATGTATGAGCGCCCGATCGAGCTGGAGGGGGCTGTTTTCGGCACCATGGTGGTCGAATGGTCGACCCGGGACGGCGAGGCGCTGGTCGCCGCTTCGGTCCGCCAGATCATCATCTGGACGGTGGTGCCGGTGCTGGTGCTGTCGCTCATGGTGCTGTTGCTGGTGCATGGGCTGGCGCTGCGTCCGCTGCAGATGATCCACAAGCGGATGTCGGATGCGATTTCCGGCCTGCGCAGCCCGGCGCAAAGGCTGCCCTGGTACGCCTCCCGCGAGTTCCGGGCGCTGGATTTCTCAGTCGGGGTGCTGGAGGAGACCTTTGCCGAGCGCGACGAGCGCGAGTTTGCGATGGAGCAGGCCCGCGAAGCGGCGGATATCGCCAACCGGGCGAAGTCGGAATTCCTTGCCAATATGAGCCATGAGATCCGCACCCCGATGAACGGGGTGATCGGCATGGCGGAGCTGCTGCAGGACACCGAGCTGGACGATGACCAGCGGATGTATGCCGGGACCATTGCCAAGTCCGGCTCGGCGCTGCTGACGATTATCAATGATATCCTGAATTTCTCCAAGATCGAGGCCGGCAAGGTCGAGTTCAGCATCGCCCCCTTCAATCTTCAGACCGCGGTTGAGGACGTGGTGACCCTGCTGTCGCCGAAGGCGGCGGAGAAGGGGGTGGAGATCACCATGCGCTACGATCCGGCTTTGCCCGAAATCTTCGAGGGCGATGCCGGCCGGATCCGCCAGGTGATCACCAATGTGGCCGGCAATGCGGTGAAATTCACCCGCGAAGGATATGTCTACATCGAGGTGACCGGGGAGGCGCAGGAGTCGGGCAGCCACCTGCTGAAGCTGCAAGTGCGCGACACCGGGATCGGCATCGAGCCGGATCGCATCGGCAAGATCTTCCGCGCTTTCGAGCAGGCCGACAACGCCGCCACCCGGAACTTCGAAGGCACCGGCCTGGGGCTGGCGATCTCGTCCCGGCTGCTGTCGCTGATGGGCGGATCAGTGCAGGTGGAATCGGCGCCGGGCAAAGGATCGGTCTTCACCATCACGCTGCCGCTGCGGCCCGGCAGCGCGTCGGCGGCAGCGCCGCAGCGCAGCCCGCAGAACTTTGCCGGGCTGCACTGTCTGCTGGTGGACGACCTGGAGCTGAACCGGGTGATCCTGTCGGAACGGCTGAGCGCCTGGGGCGTGTCCTGCACGCTGGCGGCCTCGGCGCATGAGGGGCTGGAAATCCTGGCCGATGCGCAGCTGGACGGGCGCCGGTTCGACTTTGTCATTCTCGATTTCCAGATGCCGGCCATGGACGGGCGCGCCCTGGCGGCGCGGATCCGGGCGATGCCGGGGTTTGAATCTGTGCCGCTGGTCATCCTGTCGTCGGTGGAGCACGCGCTGACCCGGGCCGATTGCGAGGGTATCGGGGCCTGCGAATTCGCGCTGAAGCCGGTAAGGGCAGTGCAGCTGCGGCAGGTGCTCGACCGGGTGCTGAGCCTGCCGCCGGGGCAGGCGGAGGCTGATGCCGGACGGAAGAACGGTATTGAGGCGCCAAGCCGCCGCCTGAAACTGCTGCTGGCGGAGGACAACCGCACCAATCAGCTGGTGGTCACCAAGATGCTGAAGGACGCGCAGCTGGACATCAGAATTGCCAGGAACGGCATCGAGGCGGTTGCGCAGTTCCAGGACGCCCGGCCGGATATCGTGCTGATGGACATGATGATGCCGGAGATGGACGGGCTGGAGGCCACCGCCGAAATGCGCCGGATCGAGGCGGATAGCGGCAGCGGCAAATGCCCGATTGTGGCGCTCACCGCCAATGCGCTGCAGACCCACCGGGAAAAGTGCCTGCAGGCGGGGATGGATGATTTCCTGAGCAAGCCGATCAACAAGAAGGCGCTGACCGAGGCGATCAGCAAGTGGACCGGCACCCCGGACCTGCAGCGCACCGGCAGTTGAACAGGCCGGCCGCGGGCGCAGGGAGCTTCGAGGGGACGGATAGAAAACGCCCGCTGCGGTCTTCCGTCGGGCGGTCAGCCGCGGCGGCGGTGAAACAGCAGCCCGGTCAGGCTGGACGCGGCAAACAGCCCGGCTGCCAGGCAGACGATGCTGGGGCCTGCGGGCGTATCCAGCGCAAAGGCCAGCTGCAGCCCGCCGGTGGCGGCCAGCATGCCCAGAAGCGCGGCAATGACTGCCATCCGTTCAGGCGTCGCGGCAAAGGCGCGGGCGGCGGCGGCCGGGATCAGCAGCATCGCGGCAATCAGCAGCACGCCCACCACTTTGATCGCCACCGCCACCACCAGCGCCAGCGCGATGGTCAGCACCATCTGCTCGCGCCGGGGGTCGATGCCGGCGGCATGGGCCAGGTCCGGGTTCAGGGTGGCGGTCAGCAGCGCGGACCAGCGCCACCACAGCAGCGCCAGAACCAGCACGGCACCGCCCCAGATGACGACGAGATCGCCGCGCCCCACCGCCAGAATATCGCCGAACAGATAGGCCATCAGATCGATCCGCACCCCTTGCAGGAAGGAGACGGCAACCAGGCCGAAGGCGAGGGAGGAATGCGCCAGCACCCCCAGAAGCGTGTCCATCGCATAGCCGCGTCCGGCCAGCGCCGAGACGGTGGTGGCCATTGCCAGCGCGGTCGCCAGCACGCCGGCAAAGACCGAGACATCAAAGCTGAGCGCCAGCGCCACGCCGAGGATCGAGGCATGGGCGGTGGCGTCGCCGAAATAGGCCATCCGGCGCCAGACCACGAAACAGCCGAGCGGCGCCGCAGCCAGCGCCACGCCGATGCCCGCCAGCGCGGCGCGGATCAGGAAGTCGTCGAGCAAGGTCATTCCGCCGCCTCGTGATGATGGTTGTGGCTGCAGTCGTGGTCATGGCTGTGATTGTGCTCATGCCGGTAAAGCGCCAGGGCGCCCTGGGTGCCGGTGCCGAACAGGGCGCGGTATTCGGGGGCGGAGGCGACATGCTCCGGCGCGCCCTCGCAGCAGACATGGCCATTGAGGCAGATCACCCGGTCGGAGGCCGCCATCACCACATGCAGCTCGTGGCTGACCATCAGCACCGCACAGCCAAGCTCCTGCCGGACCTTTTCAATGCGCTGGTAAAAGGCGGCGGAGCCGGGCTGATCCAGGCCTTGGGTGGCTTCGTCCAGGATCAGCAGCTGAGGATTGCTGAGAAGCGCGCGCGCTAGCAGCACCCGCTGGAATTGGCCGCCCGACAGGCCGGACATCTGCCGCGCCGCCAGACCGCCGGCGCCGGCCTGCTCCAGCGCCTCAGCGGCGCGGGCGTCGGACACCCGGTCCGGCAGGCTGAGGAAACGGCGCACGGTCAGCGGCAAAGTGGGGTCGATGTGCAGTTTCTGCGGCACATAGCCGATCCGCAGCCCGGGGGCGCGCCGGACAGTGCCGCGCGACGGCTTCTGCGCGCCGATCACACTGCGCAGAAGGGTGGACTTGCCGGAGCCGTTGGGGCCGACCACGGTGACGATCTCGCTGGGGGCGATCGCCAGGCTGACACCGGACAGCACTGTGTTGCCGCCATGCGCGACGGTGAGGCCGTCCAAGGTAATCAGGCTGCTCATGCGGCGGGCTTCCCTTGGCATTTGGGGCACAGCCCCTCAGCCTCGATCACCGCGCGCTCAATCATGAAACCGGCGTCGCGGGCGGCCTGGCCGAGCTGGCCCTGGGTGGGTTCGCGCTGCGCCTCCGCCACTGCGTCGCAGGCGCGGCAGATCAGGAACACCGGCGCGTGGCTCTCGCCCGGGTGGGTGCAGGCAATGAAGGCATTGAGCCGCTCGATCTTGTGGGCGAAGCCGTTTTTCACCAGGAAATCCAGCGCCCGGTAGGCAACGGGGGGCTGCGAGCCGAGGCCCTCTTCGCGCAGCCGGTCGAGGATTTCGTAAGCTCCCAGGGCGCGGTGCTCCTGCAGCAGGATCTCCAGCACCCGGCGGCGCACGGGGGTGAACTGCAGCCCGTTGCTCCGGCAATAGGCATCCACTGCTGCTATGCCGTCGTGAATGCAGCTGCTGTGATCATGCGGTTCGAATCCGATGGAATCCATGGGGCGAGGTCTCCGGGCACGGGCGGGATTGGCTCTTGATATGTAATGTTATGACGTTTATCAACCCGGGCGAATGTTATAAAGTTACATCGGAGGATGACATGCGGAACGCGGTTGCGGTTGCGGCGCTTTTGGCAGGAACCGGGGCGGCCTGGGCAGAGGTGCCCAAGGTGGCGGCGGATATTGCGCCGGTGCACGGCCTGGTGGCGCGGGTGATGCAGGGGCTGGGCGAGCCGGCCCTGGTGGTGCCGCCGGGCGCCTCGCCGCATGGCTATTCGATGCGTCCCTCTGAGGCGCGGGCGCTGGATCAGGCGGATGTGGTGTTCTGGCTGGGGGAAGCTCTGACCCCTTGGCTGGAGGGGCCGCTGGAAGAACTGGCCGGCGGCGCGCACCGGATCGAGCTGCTGGAAAGTGAAGGCACCACGGTTCTGCCGTTCCGTGAAGGAGCCCGGTTTGAGGCGCACGATCATGGCGATCATGAGGGTCACGATGACCATGACGATCACGGCCACGAGGAGCACGCCGAAGGCCATGATGATCATGGGGATCACGATGATCATGCGGCCGAAGGTCATGATGACCATGACGGCCATGATCATGCAGAGCATGCCGAAGAAGGCGGGCACGGCGAACATGAGGGCCATGAGGATCACGCGGATGCGCATGGGCATCACCACGAGGGCGCCGATCCGCATGCCTGGCTGCTGCCGGCCAATGCCCAGGCCTGGCTGGATGTGATTGCCGAAGAACTGGCAGAGCATGATCCGGACAACGCTGCCGCCTACAAGGCCAATGCCGAGGCCGGCAAGCAGGAGATTGCAGACGCTGTGGCCGGCATCTCTGCCCGGCTGGAACCGTTCCGGGCCAAGCAGTTCATCGTGTTCCACGATGCCTATCAGTATTTCGAGCGCGGTTTTGGCCTGAATGCAGCGGGTGCGATTTCGATCAGCGACGCCGCCAAGCCGAGCCCGGCGCGGGTTGCCGAGGTGCGTGACGTTGTGAAGGAGTTGAACGTCACCTGCGTGTTCTCCGAGCCGCAATTCAACCCGGGGCTGGTCGCCACGGTGCTGGACGGCACCGGTGCGGGTACGGCGGTGCTGGATCCGCTGGGCGCCGAACTGGCGCCGGGGCCGCAGTTCTATCCGGCGCTGCTGCAGGAGATCGGTGCGGCGATTGCCGGTTGCGAGTGAGAGAGGGGCGGGCCGTTCGGTCCGCCTTTTTCATCTGTTGCTGATCAGATGGGTGAGCGTCGCGCCGGTCTCGTAGTAGGCGCTGCGCAGGCCCGCAAAGGGGATCGCGTGATCGCGCACCGGCGGAACCGGCAGGCAGGATTGGTCACCGCTCAGCAGCGCCTCTGCCATGGCGGTCCCGAACAGGGTGCCGGGACCGATGCCGCGGCCGGAATAGCCGAAACAGGCCAAGCCGCCGTCCAGATCCAGGATCTTGGGCAGGTGTTCGGTGGTCATGGCGATGCGGCCGTGCCAGTGGCTGTGGAGCCTCGCATCCTTCAATTCGGGGTATAGCGCGGCCAGCTTGCGGGGCAGCCAGCTGCGGTGCAGCGCGCTGCCGATATGGTTGAGCGCGCCCATGCCGCCGATCACCAGCCGCCCGGCCTGATCCAGCCGCCACGACGACATCACCAGCGCGGTGTCCCAGCAGCCTTCCTTGCCCGGCAGGATTTTCTCCAGCAGGGGTGCGGGCAGCGGATCGGTGGCGGCTTGAAAATAATGCACCGGGATCACCTGCGGCGCGTCATAGCCGGTGATTTCGCGGGCGTAGGCGTTGGTTGCCATGATCAGATGCCTGGCGCGGAAGCTGCCCTTGGGGGTGGTGACCTGCCAGCTGCCGCCGCTGCGGGAAATGCCGGTGGCAGGCGTGCCGCTGTGCAGCTGCGCCCCGGCAGCGGCGGCGGCGCGGGCGAGGCCGCGCACATAGGCCAGCGGCTGGATGGTCCCGGCGCGTGGATCGAACAGGGCGCCGTGCACGGCCTCGGATCCGGTGCGCTGAATGGCTTCCTCGCGCGACAGCAGCTCCACCGGCGCGCCGATGGCGGTGAGCTGGGCGTGGCGCCGCTGCAGGTCTTTCAGGCCGCCGGGCGCATGGGCGCAGTGCAGGGTGCCGCTGCGCTCCGGCTCGCATCGGATAGTGTGCTTTTCGATCAGTGAGAACACCATCCCGGGCGCGCGTGCCAGCAGGGAAGAAAGGCGGCTGCCGGTCTCCGGCCCCAACTCGGCGTTGATGTCTTCGGGTGGCAGCCAGAGGCCCGCATTGGCCAGCCCCACATTGCGGCCGGAGCCGCCGCAGCCGATCACCTCCGCCTCGATCAGGCGGACCGAGGCGCCCAGTTCCGCGGCTTTAAGCGCGGCGGAGCAGCCGGTGTAGCCGCCGCCGATCACCACCAGATCGGCCTCAGCCTCCCCGGTGAGTTCCGGGAAGGCGGGGTTTTCCTGGCAGGTTTGGTGCCAGAGGCTGGACGCCAGATCAGATGTCAAACTTGATCCCCTGAGCAAGCGGCAGCTCGCGCGAATAGTTCACGGTGTTGGTCTGCCGGCGCATGTACCCTTTCCAGGCGTCGGAGCCGCTTTCGCGGCCGCCGCCCGTCTCCTTCTCGCCCCCGAACGCGCCGCCGATTTCAGCGCCGGAGGGGCCGATGTTCACGTTGGCAATACCGCAGTCGGAGCCCGCTGCCGAGAGGAAATATTCGGTTTCGCGCACGTCGGTGGAGAAGATGCAGGAGCTGAGGCCCTGGGGCACTTCGTTCTGCATTTCAATGGCTTGGTCGAGACCCGCGTATTTCACCACATAGAGGATCGGGGCGAAGGTTTCGGTGTGCATGATCTCTGTCTGGGCGGGCATCTCGACGATGGCGGGATGCACATAGGCCGCGTTGGCGAAGCTGTCCGTCAGGGCGCGGGCGCCGCCATGCACGGTGCCGCCTTCGCCCTGGGCGCGCTCCAGCGCCCGCAGCATCGAATCCATGGCGTGGCGGTCGATCAGCGGGCCGACCAGGGTGCCGTCTGCCAACGGGTCGCCGATCGGCAGGCCCTCATAGGCCTTGATCAGGCGCGGGATCAGCGCGTCATAGATATCCTCGTGCACGATCAGGCGGCGCAGGGAGGTGCAGCGCTGGCCGGCGGTGCCGACAGCGGAGAACACGATGGCGCGCAGGGCCATTTCCAGATCGGCCGACGGCGCCACGATCATCGCGTTGTTGCCACCCAGTTCCAGAATGGTACGGCCGAGGCGTTTCGACATGTCGGAGGACACCGCCTTGCCCATCGGGACAGAGCCGGTGGCGGAGATGATGGCAACGTCCATGGAGGCGGTAAGGGCCTCGCCCAGGTCACGCTCGCCGATCAGCACCTGGATCAGGCCGTCGGGCGCGTCATCGCCAAAGGCTGCCATGGCGCGTTCGCAGATCTTCTGCACCGCCAGCGCGGTGAGCGGGGTTTTCTCCGACGGTTTCCAGATCACCGGATCGCCGCAGACCAGCGCCAGCGCGGCGTTCCAGCACCAGGGCGCAACCGGGAAGTTGAAGGCGGTGATGATGCCGCAGGTGCCCATCGGGTGCCAGCTCTCGCGCATCGCGTGGCCGGGGCGTTCGGAGGCGATGGTGAGGCCGTAAAGCTGGCGCGACAGGCCCACCGCGAAGTCGCAGATGTCGATCATCTCCTGCACTTCGCCAAGGCCCTCCTGGTAGATCTTGCCGCATTCCAGGGTGACGAGGCGGCCCAGGTTTTCCTTTTCCTTGCGCAGCTCGTCGCCCAGCAGCCGCACCAGCTCGCCGCGGCGCGGGGCAGGGATCAGGCGCCAGGACTTGAAGGCCTGTTTGGCGGCGGCGATTTGCGTCTCGGCCTCAGCCGCGCTGTGGGTTTTCAGGCGGGCGATTTCGCTGCCGTCGACCGGCGTGGTGACAGTCAGGCTGCCGCCGGTGAGTTCGGCTTGGGTCAGGCCGGCAGCGGCGAGGATGTCGGAATGGGGCATATCAGCGTCCTTTCGGTGCGAGGGCAGGGCATGAGGAAAACTTTAGGGTGGTTTCCCGCGAAGTCCCGCCGGGCGTAGGTCTGATATAGAAATTGCACCTGGCGGACCGGATTGCTAATGAAAGTAAATCCTGCAGCCATGAGTTATGATCATATGATTGCGCCGCGCCGTTTTTTGCCCTCGATCCCCTCTCTGCTGGCGCTGGAGGCGGTGGACCGGCTCGGCAGCGCCTCTGCCGCGGCGGAGGACCTGTCGCTGACGCAAAGCGCCATCAGCCGCCAGCTGAAGCAGCTGGAGGAGCAGATGGGGGTGGACCTGATTGCCCGCGACCAGATGCGGATGCAGCTGACGCCGGCGGGGACGGGCTTTGCCAAGGAGGCGAGGGCGATCCTGACCCGGCTGGCGCAGGCCTCTGTCAAGCTGCGGGCCAATCCGGACGGCGGCAGCTTTACCCTCTCGATCTTGCCGTCCTTTGGCCTCCATTGGCTGGCGCCGCGGCTCAAGGAATTTGCCGCCTCGCATCCCGGGATCACGGTGAACCTGCACACCCACAATCTGCCGTTCAGCTTTGACACCGGCTCTGCGCAGGCGGCGATCCACTACGGCACGCGCGACTGGCCGGGGGTGGAGTATCTGCCCCTGATGCCGAAACACGTGCTGCCGGTCTGCGCGCCGGGGCTGATGGACGGGCCGGTGGCCAGCCCGGCAGAGCTGCTGAACTATCCGCTGTTGCATCTGGAGACCCATCCCGACTGCTGGGAGCAATGGTTTCATCTGCACGACGTTCCGGCGGCCAAGCTGCGGGGGATGCTGTTTGACCAGTCCTCCGCCATGACGCAGGGGGCGGTGCATGGGCTGGGGGTGGCCTTGCTGCCGGATTTCCTAGCGGAGAATGAGATCGCGCAGGGGCGGCTGGCGCTGGCGATGGAGGGGGCTGCGGTGAGCCTGGGCGAATATTTCCTGGTCTGGCCCGCGGACCACGCGGAGGAATATCCGCTGATCAAGTTCCGCGAATGGCTGCTGATGCAGCTGGAGGAGGTTTGAGATGCGCCTGCCAAGCCTGACACATCTGCGCTGTTTCGAAAGCGCTGCGCGGCACCAGAGTTTCACCGCTGCGGGGGAGGAGCTGGGGCTGACCCAGAGCGCGGTCAGCAAGAAGGTGAAGGAGCTGGAGGCGGACCTTGGCTTCGACCTGTTCCAGCGGGCCGGGCGCGGCGTGGTTCTGACGCCCGCGGGGCAGGGGCTGGCGGCGGATCTGGAGCTGGATCTGGCGGGGCTGCGGGCAACGCTGCAGAAGGCCGCCGCCGCCGGGGCCGGGCGCTCGGCTTTGCGGATCGCGGTGCTGCCGGCCTTTGCCAACCTGTGGCTGATCCCGCGGCTGCCGGATTTCTTTCAGCGCCATCCGGAGGTGGAGCTGAGCTTCTCCACCCGGCTGGAG
Organism: Leisingera sp. ANG49; assembly: GCF_059694505.1. Lineage (NCBI taxonomy): Bacteria > Pseudomonadati > Pseudomonadota > Alphaproteobacteria > Rhodobacterales > Roseobacteraceae > Leisingera > Leisingera sp. ANG49. The sequence continues at coordinate 55,826 of NZ_JCATZN010000008.1, read as the reverse complement.
CCGTTTGATTTTGCCCGCGAAAACTTCGACCTGGCGGTGCATTACGGGCTCGACAATTGGCCCGGCACCCATATGGCGCCGCTGTTCGGGGAGGAGATGGTGCCGGTCTGCGCGCCGGGGTTCTATGCCGCCCATCAGCTGGAGCTGGCGGCCAATCTGGCACAGGCGCCGCTGTTGCATCTGGAAAGCCGTGCGGGGTCCTGGGCGGAGTGGTTCGAGCGCGCAGGGCTGGCGGGCGCGCCGCGGCAGGACGGGCGTTATTTCGACCAGCACTCGATGGTGATTGCGGCGGCGGCGGCGGGGCTGGGGGCGGCGATTGTGCCCTATGACATGGTGGCGCGGGAGATTGCGGGCGGCGATCTGCTGCGCATCCCGGGGCCGGAGCTGGTGTCGCGCAAGCGCTACTACCTGGTGCGCCCGCACGGGCCGGTGCCGGAGGCTGTGCAGAAGCTGGAAAGCTGGATGCGCAAGCAATTGCGGACCAGGCCGGAATGAGAGCTATTGCCTGGCCGAAGGCCGGGCAGCGCCGGTCCCGCCCCCGTCAAACCGAAGGTTTGCCTCCGGCAAAACGGCGGCGGGCGCTTCACGCCCTCCCCGTGCGGAACGGGCGCTGCCCTCCGTTTTGATGTTCTAGCCATGACCAGCAGGAATGGGTGCCGTCGAAACCGGCTGGTTTTTCCACCCGCACGGATGCTGCAAGCTGGCTATGCCAATACCAGCAGGGAGCCTCCGCCATGGCCGAATTCCGCCGCGCCCGCCGTCTTGACCCGCTTGAGGTCTCTGAAATCCTCACCATCGGCGCCAAGGCGGCGGAGATGAAGCGCCAGGGCGCGCCGGTGATCATCCTGGGCGCAGGCGAGCCGGATTTCGACACGCCGGACCACATCAAGGAGGCCGCGGCTGCGGCGATGCGGGCGGGGGAGACCAAATACACCCCGCTCGGCGGCACGCTGGCGCTGCGGCAGGCGATCCAGGCGAAGTTCAAGCGCGACAACGGGCTGGACTATGCGCTGGACGAGATCATCGCCGGCACCGGCGCCAAGGAGATCCTGTTCGATGCCTTCATGGCCAGCCTCAACCCCGGCGATGAGGTGATTGTGCCCACGCCCTACTGGACGTCCTACTCCGACATCATCCGCATTGCCGGGGGCGAGCCGGTGCTGGTGCCCTGCGGTGATGATACCGGTTTCCGGCTGACGGCGGAGAAGCTGGAGGCGGCGATCACCCCGCGCACCCGATGGCTGCTGCTGAACTCGCCCTCGAACCCGGCGGGGGCAGCGTATAGCGCCGCGGATTACCACCCGCTGCTGGAGGTGCTGCTGCGGCATCCGGATGTCTGGCTGATGGCCGATGACATGTATGAGCACATCACCTATGGCGGCTTTGAATTCGCCACGTCGGCGCAAGTGGAGCCGCGGCTGAAGGATCGGGTGCTGACGGTCAACGGCGTCTCCAAGGCCTATGCGATGACCGGCTGGCGGCTGGGTTATGCGGGCGGACCGAAGGCGCTGATAGATGCGATGAAAGTGGTGCAGTCGCAATCGACCTCGCATCCCTCGTCGATTTCGCAGGCAGCCGCGGCGGCGGCGCTGAACGGCCCGCAGGAGGTGCTGGCGGAGCGACGGGCCAGCTTTCAGGCGCGGCGCGATCTGGTGGTGGAGGCACTAAACGGCATGGAAGGGATCACCTGCCCGGTGCCGGAGGGGGCGTTTTACACATTCGCCAATTGCGCAGGGCTCCTGGGCAAGCGCACCCCGGAGGGCAGGGTGCTGGAGACGGATGCGGATTTCTGCGCCTATCTGCTGGACCAGCATCATGTGGCGGTGGTGCCGGGCCGCGCCTTCGGCATCTCGCCCTATTTCCGGATTTCCTATGCCACCTCCGAGGCGGAGCTGCGCGAGGCACTGACCCGGATCGGCCGGGCGGTGGCGGCACTGACCTAGGCCTGCGCCATTGACGGCTGGCGCCGGCTTCTGGCGCTGGACCAGGCCTGCACCAGCTGGCGCTGCAGGGCGGCAGCAGCAAGACCCAGGGCGATGCCGCCGAAGATCGCCAGCGTATCGTTCAGCGGGCTGCGGCCCTCCATCCCGATCATCGGCATCAGCAGCTCCGGCACAAACCGGTGCAGCAGGTAGATCGGGAAGGCGGCCTGCGCCAGCCGCATCAGCGGGCGGGCGGCAAACCGCGGCACCGGCAGGCGGGTGATGAACAGCAGCCCGGCAATCAGCGCCAAGAGCCACATGTATTTGATCCAGCCGCCGTACCAGTTGCCGCCAAGATAGGCGGCGGCGGGCATGATCACGCAGGCCGCTGCCAGCACCAGCAGCCGCTGCCCCGGCGTGCTGGCGGCGGTGATGCACCAGCCCAGGGCAAACAGGTAGAACACCCAGGGCACGGTGAACTGCGCCCGGCCGCCGATCTGCCAGACTTCCGGTGCCACCGGGCGGATGGCAACGGCAAACGCCAGGAAGCAGAGGCCCGCGCGGTAGGCGCCCTGCTGCACCAGCCAGTGCCGCACCGGCGGCAGGGCAAAGGGTAGCGCCACCAGCAGGGTCATCTGCAGATAGGCCTCGATGAACCAATAGAGATACGGCAGCATCAGATGGGTTTCGGGGGTGGTCAGGGCAAAGTTGCCCGCCAGCAAGAGCGAGGCCCAGGGCACCTGCTCCCACGCCACGGCATAGCCTGCGAGGATCAGGTAATAGGGGATCAGCACCGCGGCGACAGGTTTGAAGAAACTGCGCATATCGCCGGATTTCAGCGCTTCCCAGCGGAAGCCTGCAACGCTCATCCCCATCAGGATCACCATCGCCGCGGCGCCGCCGAAGACCGGCCAGAAGGTCTGATGCGCCACCACCACCGCCAGGATGGCGACCACCCGGGCCACCAGATCAAAGGGCAGGCTGGCGGCAGGCGCCGGGGCGGCCTGCTCCAGATCCTTGACCGGCATGTCTTCCCAGCCTGCCGGGGCGCCGCCCAGGGCTTCGTCGAGCGCCAGCGACAGCTCCACATGGCGCAGCGAGTCGCCGCCGAGCGAGGCAAAGCTGTCGTTGCGGCCCACGGTCTGTGGGGCAAAGGCGGCCTGGAAGGCGGCCAGAACGCCCTTGGCGGGCTTGGGCTTGGCGGATTGCGCCTTCAGCGCCGGGTAGTCGATCTTGCCATTGGCGCGCCGCGGCAGGGATGTGCGCGGCAGCACCGTGAAATGCTGCTGGCCGACGCCGGTCAGCTTGGCAGCCAGCGCAGCAATGCCGTCCTCCGCACCGCAGATGGCAATCGAGATACGGGTGTCATCGCCCCAGACCGCAGCCTCATGCCCCTGGGCGGCCAGGGCACGCTCGATGGCGTCATGGCCGATGCGCAGGCCCGCGATCTTGGACATGCGTGAGAGCCGCCCGGTGATGTGATAGAGCCCGTTTGCATCGCGCCGGGCAAGGTCGCCGGTGGCAAGTTCAGTAAGCTCCGCACCTTTGGCCAGATCGGCGCTGTCCTCGGCATAGCCCATCATCACGTTCGGGCCCCGGTAGACCAGCTCGCCTTCGCCTTCGGGCGCGGTGACTTCGTTGCCGCCTGCATCGCGCAGCAGCAATTGGCCGCCGGGGACGGCGCGGCCTGCGGCCCCGGAATGATCCAAAGCCTGTTCAGGCGGCAGGTAGCTGATCCGCGCGGTGGCCTCGGTCTGGCCGTACATGACGAAGAACCGGCCGGCACGGGCCTGCATCCGGGCGGCCCAGCTGCGTACGTGTTCCGCCTCCATCGCGCCGCCCGCAACGGTAAGGGTCTTGAGGCTTTCCGGCAGCGCCTGGGACAGGCCCGCGCTGTCCAGCAGCCGGAAGTGATGCGGCACGCCGGCCAGGCTGGTGGCGCCGGAGGCCGCCAGCATATCGGCAAAGCCTGGATCCAGAACCGAGCCGGGGGCCAGCCAAAGGCTGGCACCGGCGGCGAGATGCGAGTGCAGCACCGACAGGCCGTAGGAATAATGCAGCGGCAGGATCAGCGCGGCGCGGTCCTGGGGCTGGATCTCCAGATACTCCGCAATGGCGAGGGCGTTGCTGTCCACGGCCGTCGAGGACAGGCGCACCCCGCGCCCGTGGCCGGTGCTGCCGGAGGTTTGCAGCAGCAGGGCAAGATCCGGGTGGATGTCCGCCGGTTCATGCGCATGGTTGAGCAGCTGCCAGGTCCCGCCAATGCAGCGGAAGCTGGCGGCGGTGCGGAAGCGGTCTGTCAGGCTGTCTGCGGTGGTGTCATCCCCGGCGGGCAGCGGCATCACGGCATGGCCGGCGGCCAGCGCGCCAAGATAGGCGGAGATGGCTTGCGGATCGCTCGCGGCTTCAACTGCTATAAGCCGCCGCTCCTGCGGCAGCTGGCGGGCAAACTGTTCGGCGGCATCTGCCAGCGCGGCATATGTCAGCTCCGTTCCGTCCGCCGAAATCAGGCAAGGACGGGCGCCGAACGCGCGCAATTTGGCCAGGTCAAAAAACATCCGCAACTCCTTCGAGCGCGGCGGGTATTATAATTTACTAATTTTGTCAATTATTGCCAGGCGGCTTGTTGCCGTCTTTTTCGAGCAAGCAGGAGCGCAGTTTGCGAAGAGGTATGTAATGAGGATTATGCTAAAAAATTGAGAAGGTGAAATGGGCCGCGGGCATTGGCCCGCGGCCGCAAGGTCAGGACTTCATCGGCTGGCCGGCCACATAGGTCTGCGCGATGGAACGGTCGTCGCCCAGGGTCTGCAGGATGAACAGCTCCTCCGACAGGGTCTCCGCCCGTTGCATCCGCAGGTCCATCGCGTGGGTGGCGCGGGAATCGAGCACCACGATGTCGGCCTCGGTGCCGGCCTCCAGCGTGCCGATCTTGTCCTCCAGCCCCAGCGCCACCGCGTTTCCGCGGGTAATCCAGTGGAAGGCGCGCAGCGGGTGCAGCTTCTGGTTCTGCAATTGCAGGACCTTGTAGCCCTCGTTCAGGGTCTGCAGCATTGAATAGCTGGTGCCCGCGCCGATGTCGGTGGCAATCGCATTGGTGATGCCGCGGCTGCGCAGGCCCGCGTCGTCAAACAGCCCGCTGCCCAGGAACAGGTTGGAGGTCGGGCAGAACACCGGCTTCGCCCGGGTCTCGGCCAAAGCATCGATCTCGCGCGGTTTCAGGTGGATCGAGTGGCCCAGCAGCATTTTCGGCGTCAGCAGCCCGTAGGACTGGTAGACATCCAGGTAATCGCGGGCCTGCGGGTACAGCTCGGCGGTGAAGGCGATCTCGTCGTGGTTCTCCGACAGGTGGGTCTGCACGTAGCAATCCGGATGCTCCTTCACCAGCGCGCCCGCCATCTCCATCTGATCAGGGGTGGAGGTGATGGCAAACCGCGGGGTGATCGCATAGAGGCCGCGGCCCTTGCCGTGGTATTTGGCAATCAGCGCCTTGGTGTCGTCGTAACCGCTGACCGGTGTGTCCAGCAGCCCCTCAGGCGCGTTGCGGTCCATCAGCACCTTGCCGCCGATCATCCGCATGTTGCGGCGCGCGGCCTCGGTGAAATAAGCCTCGGCCGAGGTCTTGTGGACCGAGCAATAGGCCACCGCGGTGGTGGTGCCGTGGCTGGTCAGCAGGTCAAAGAAATGCCCGGCCATCTCAGCACTGTGGCCGGCATCGGCAAAGCGGGTTTCCTCCGGGAAGGTGTAGTTGTTCAGCCACTCCAGAAGCTGCGAGCCCCAGGAGGCGATCACTTGCACCTGCGGGAAATGCAGATGGGTGTCGATGAAGCCGGCCATCAGGATGTTCGGGCGGTGGTCGATCACCTCGGCGCCTGCGGCCTGCTGGGCGAGGTCGCCATAGCTGCCCTTGGCCAGGATCATGCCGTCCGCCACCAGCAGCGCGCCGTCCTCGATGAACTCATAGGCGCTGGTGTCCTCAGCCCCTTGCGGTTCGGCGGTGAAGGAAAGCACCCGCCCGCGCAGCAGCGTCTGTTTCGATGTCATGTCTTTGATGTCCTTGGTTCGCAGGCAGGGGGCACGCGGCCCCCTGCCCTTTGTCATTTGGGATTATTCGCCCGCCGGCAGGTGCGGCACATGGGGTTTTGCACCGTCCTCTTCGGTTTCCTCATGCTCCTCCGCCTTGTGGAAGATCGGGTAGATGAACAGGAAACCGGCCGCGATCAGGTAGCCCAGGGCGATGCCGTTGAACTCCGGCCAATGCAGGCTGGCAGAGTGGATCACGCCGACAAGCGACATCACCGCCGCCGCCAGGGCAAAGCCGCCCGCGTTGCGGAAGTCGCCGTCGATCACGCTGGCGACGATGGCGCCCCAGATCAGACCGGTCAGGATGGCACCCTGGCTGAGGGCCAGATGGCCTTCGTAATGGGCACCCTGCTGCAGCAGCGCTGCGGTCAGCTCCGGATCGCCCAGCTGCGCCATGCCGGTGGCACCCAATGCGCCCAGTGCGCCGGCCAGCGCGCCCCATTTCACCACCAGGAAGGCAGAGACATGCGGCATCATCGCAATGGTCACCGCGGCGATATGGTCGGTCTTCACCGAATGCGCGGTATTGGTCACCAGGCTCAGCGCCACGAACACCAGCACCGGCGCGGCAGCAGCCACGGGGATCAGGTTGTTAAGGAACGCCAAGAGGCCAAAGAAGGCGGCAAAGGGGATCACCAGGCCGACGCCGATGATATAGCCGGAGCGCGCGCCCATCCGCTTGTAGGCCGGGTGGCCGATATAGGCGGTGGTCGGGAACGGCGAGCCGAAGACCGCACCGATCATGGTGCCGACGCCGTCGGTAACCTGGCACAGGCCAACCGGATAGTGGTCGCCCGCGGCTTCGGCGCTTTCGACGTTGTTCATGGTTTCGATGAAGTTGTAGATCTGCACCGGCACCAGGACCAGGAACAGCTCCGGGTTGGCAAACAGATGCTGGATACCGGCAATCAGGTCGCCGAAGTAGGGGATCGGCAGGTAGACGCCCACGCCATCAAGGGACACCGAGGCCTCGCCCATGCCAAGCGCCACAACGGTGCCGACGATCAGCGCCAGAAGGCCTGCCGGGATGTTGAACGGCAGCCGGTGGCGGCCCACCAGGCCCCACAGGATGATGATCATCGAGGCAAAACCGATGAACGGATTCTCGAAAATCGTTGCCAGCGGAACGGTGCCGATGAACACCAGCGCGATGCCGCAGAGGGTGCCGAGCATACCGGCGCGCGGGGTCACCCGCTTGAGCCAGGGACCGACGATGGCGCCCATCGCGGCGACGATACCGCCCATGAAGCCCGCGCCGATGCCCACCTGCCAGGCTAGCATGGCGTCATTGGTGGACCAGTAGATCGGACCGATCACGCCGAACAGATAGACGAACATCACCGGGGTCGAGATGCCATAGGGCAGCGCGGTCACGTCGCGCCCTTCTTTCTCGGCGATGTGCTTGGCCAGCCAGGTGTAGACCGCGATACCGGCCAGGATCGCCACCGCGGCGCCGGGCACGATGCGGCCGAACACGATGTCCGCCGGCATGTTGAACACAAACTGACAGATGCCCGAAAGCACGATCAGGTTGATCAGGTTGTCGGTGAACAGCGCCCAGAATGCACTGAAGTCATTCCGCGCGAACAGTTTGTACGTATAGCTCCGCCCTGTGGTCATGGCGGCCTCCTCCTATCAGAGGACGCAGTCCTTACCGGCTGATTGCTCCAGCCGTGTCTCCCTCTGCGTCCGGTTGCTTGCCCGTTCCGGGCAGGTCTGTGCTCCGTGATGGAGCGGACGCGGCAGTTTCAGAGGTCAAATCAGCGATCACTTCCGCCGCCACGAAGGCGGCGATGACGCTGGGCCGCTTGTCGCGGCTACCGCTTGCCCCGATGGGGCAGATGAGACGGTCGGTTCCCAGACCGTCGCAATGGTCCCGGCACCAGCGGCGGAACTTCTCCCGCTTGGTGGCCGATCCGATCAGGCCGACATAGCCCGCATCGCCGCGCTGCAGGGCAGCGGAGGCAAGCAGGAAGTCGAGCGCGTGATCATGGGTGAGAACGACAAAGGCGCTGCCCGCGGGCGCGGTGGCAATATCGATCTCAGGAATAGCGCTTTGGCGGATTTCCACATCCGCGTTGCACAAGGCAAGTTCTTCGGCGCGCTGGTCGATCAGGATGCAGCGCACCGGCATATGCTGGAACAGATCCGCCAGCGCTCGGCCAACATGGCCTGCGCCCATCACATAGACATGCGGCAGCGCCTGGTCCTCGGCCTGCTGGCGGGCAATGGCATCGTCGCGGTCGGCCTGGCGCATCTGCGCCAGTGACATTTCAACCCGGCCGCCGCAGCACTGGCCGATTTCCGGCCCCAGCGGCACATCCAGCGTGTCGCTGATCACGTCCTGCTTCAGCATCCGCCGGGCGTGGTCGATGGCGATGTATTCCAGCTGGCCGCCGCCAATGGTCCCCCACAACCCTTCCGCCGCCACAAACATGCAGGTGCCGGTTTCGCGCGGGGAGGAACCACGAACGCGGGTCAGCGCGACCTGCACCACATGCTTGTGACTGGCCAGAAAGTCCTGGAGGGAAAGGCGGCGGGTCATGGCTCAGCCCTGCGCTTTGAGGGTTTCGATCGCCATCAGCACGCGCTCCGGCGTGGCCGGCGCATCCAGACGGGGGCAGACCTTGTAGTCCGCGGTGCTGGCAACCGCCATCGACAGCGCCTCGAACACCGAGATGCCCAGCATGAACGGTGGTTCGCCCACGGCCTTGGACCGCTTGATGGTGCGCTTCTTATTCACCGACCATTCGGCAAGCTGCGTGTTGAAGATGCGCGGCCGGTCAGAGGCCAGCGGGATCTTGTAAGTCGAGGGCGCATGGGTGCGCAGGCGGCCTTCGCCGTCCCACCACAGTTCCTCGGTGGTCAGCCACCCCATGCCCTGAATGAACGCGCCTTCCACCTGGCCCTTGTCCAGGATCGGGTTCAGCGAGCGGCCCACGTCATGCAGGATGTCGGTGCGCTCCACCCGGTATTCGCCGGTCAGCGTATCGACCGATACTTCGGAGCAGGACGCGCCATAGGCGTAATAGAAGAACGGCTGGCCCTTGCCCGCCGCGCGGTCCCAGTGGATTTCCGGCGTTTTGTAGAACCCCGCTGCCGACAGGTGGACGCGGGCCATATAGGCCTCTTTCACCAGTGTATCGAAGGGAATCACTTCGCTGCCGACGCGCACGCGGTTGGGCAGGAATTCCACTTCCGCCTCGGAGACGCCGTGCTTCTCAGCTGCAAACTTGGTCAGCCGGGCAATGATCTGCTCCGCCGCATCCAGCGCGGCCATGCCGTTCAGGTCCGAGCCGGACGAGGCCGCGGTGGCGGAGGTGTTCGGCACCTTCTCGGTGGTGGTCTTGGTGATCTTGATACGCTCGAAATCCACCTGGAAGGCATCGGCCACAACCTGCGCCACCTTGGTGTTGAGGCCCTGCCCCATCTCGGTGCCGCCGTGGTTCAGGTGGATCGAGCCGTCGTTGTAGACATGGATCAGCGAACCCGCCTGGTTGTACCAGGTCGCGGTGAAGGAGATGCCGAATTTCACCGGGGTCAGGGCGATGCCCTTCTTGATGATCTTCGACTCCTTGTTGAAGGCGATGATCTCTTCCCGGCGCTTGCGGTATTCGGCGTTTTCTTCCAGCTCTGTGATCAGCCGGTCAAGGATATTGTCCTCCACCTTCTGATGGTAGGGCGTCAGGTCGCGGCCTTCCTCGCCATAGAAGTTGGCCTTACGCACATCCAGCGGGTCCTTGCCGAGGGCATAGGCGATCTCTTCGATCATCCGCTCCGCCGCGACCACACCCTGCGGGCCGCCAAAGCCGCGGAAAGCGGTGTTGGAGACGGTATTGGTCTTCATCGGGCGGCTTTTCAGCAGCACGTTCGGGTAGAAATAGGCGTTATCCGCATGGAACAGCGCGCGGTCGGTGACCGGCCCGGACAGGTCCGAGGAATAGCCGCAGCGCGCGGCAAAGCCGCCCTCGACCGCCTGGATGCGGCCCTCGTCGTCAAAGGCCACGTCATAGTCGATCACGAAGTCATGGCGCTTGCCGGTGGCGGTCATGTCCTGATCGCGGTCCGGGCGGATCTTTACGGGTCTGTTGTGCTTCTTCGCGGCAATCGCAGCCACCGCGCAGAACAGGTTCATCTGGCTTTCCTTGCCGCCAAAGCCGCCGCCCATCCGGCGCACGTTGACGGTGACGGCGTTGTTCGACACGCCCAGAACATGCGCCACCATATGCTGCGCCTCGCTCGGGTGCTGAGTGGAGCAATGCACGGTCACGTCCTCGTCCTCGCCAGGGATGGCAAAGGCGATGTGGCCCTCCAGATACATGTGGTCCTGGCCGCCGACGGTCATCTGCGCCTGGATGCGGTGGGCAGCGCCCTTGCGGCCCGCCTCCACATCGCCGCGCTCAAGCTTCAGCGGGTCAGTGACCATCGGGTAGCCGGCCAGCTGTGCGGCAACCGGGTCCAGGGAATGCGGCAGCACCTCGTAATCCACCTGTGCCAGCTCGGCGGCACGGCGGGCGGCATCGCGGGTCTCGGCGATCACCGCAAACATCGGCTGGCCGTGGAATTCGACCTTCCCGGTCGGGAACACCGGCTCGTCATGCTTGCCGGTGGGGCTGATGTCGTTGACGCCGGGAACATCATCCGCGGTCAGCACATCCACCACGCCGGGTGAGGTGCGCACGGCGCTGAGGTCGATGCCCTTGATATTGGCGTGGGCCACGGTGGAGACACCCAGGTAGGCGTGCAGCGTGCCATAGGGTTCGGCGATATCGTCGGTGTATTCGGCGCGGCCCGTCACATGCTTGATGGCGCTGTCATGCTGGCGGTCATGGTGCACTGCGCCGCTGATGGTCTGATGGTCTTTCATCTCAAATCCTCCTCAGGCGACGGCCAGCCGGACGGCACCGGCGGTTCCCGCATCATGTTCCAGGTAGAAACGGCGCAGCAGGTTGCTGGCCGTGAGCGCGCGGTAATCGGCAGAGGCACGCCAGTCGCTCAAGGGAGTGAAGTCCTGCTTCACCGCCTCCGCTGCGGCGTCAAACGCGGCCTCGCCCCAGGGCTGGCCCACCAGCGCGGCCTCGGCACCGGCCGCACGCTTGGGCGTTGCCGCCATGCCGCCGAAGGCGATGCGCGCGGAGGCGATCACGCCATCCTTCACGGTGACGCTGACGCCCGCCGCAACCGAGGAGATATCCTCGTCCCGGCGCTTGGAAATCTTGTAGGCGGCATCGATCTGCCCGTCCCGGCGCAGCGGGATGCGGATCGAGGCGACGAAATCGCCCGGCTCGCGGTCCTGCTTGCCGTAGTCGATGAAGAAATCCTCCAGCGGCAGCGTGCGCGAACCGCCCTTTTTCTGCAGCGTCACCTCAGCCCCCAGCGAGATCAGCACCGGCGGGGTGTCCCCGATGGGCGAGCCATTGGCGATGTTGCCGCCGATGGTGCCCATGTTGCGCACCTGCCAGCCGGCGATGCGGTCCCAGTAGGCGCTCAGATGCGGGAAGGCATCGCGGATCGCTGCTTCGCTTTCGGTATAGGTCACACCTGCGCCGATGATCAGCGCCTCGTCGGTCAGCTCGATCGCCTTCAGCTCCTCCAGATGGGCAACAAACACCACCGGAGAGATCGGCTTCATGAACTTGGTCACCCACAGGCCCACATCGGTGGAGCCTGCCACGATGGTCGCCTTGGGATTTTCTGCCAGCACCTGCGCCAGGTCGGCGGCGTCCAGCGGCAGGATGGCGCGGTCGTCCTCCGGGCCGGTCACGACGCGGGCCTGCGGCTGGATCGCTTTCAGCTTGGCGGTCAGGCTGTCGCGTTCGGTGGTCAGGTAATCGTTGGCCGGGGTACCGTACTGGTTCACTGCAAGTGCGGCTTTCACAATCGGCTCATAGCCGGTGCAGCGGCACAGGTTGCCCTGCACGGCGGTCTCAACCTGTGTCTCGTTCGGCTGCGGGTTTTCCATCCACAGCGCATAAAGCGACATCACGAAGCCGGGGGTGCAGAAGCCGCACTGGCTGCCGTGGTATTCGACCATCGCCTGCTGCACCGGGTGCAGACGCCCGTTCGGGCCGGAGAGATGCTCAACCGTCACCACGTGGCAGCCATTGAGAGACGCCAGGAAGCGGATGCAGGCGTTCACCGCCTCATAACGCAGCGCGCCATTATGCAGACGGCCCACAAGCACGGTGCAGGCGCCGCAATCGCCCTCGGCGCAGCCTTCCTTGGTGCCGGTCAGGCGCTGCTCCAGCCGGAGGAAATCCAACAGGGTCGTGGTCGCCTTCACGTCCTTGACCGAAAGCTCCCGCCCGTTCAGCAGAAAGCGAATGTCGTTTTGATGTTCCATCTGGCCTCCAAGTAGTCGCTGGACAGCTTCTAGTTCTGTTGCGTCATTTTTACCTTGTCCGACTGCATCGGTTAACGGCTGCAATCGCGAAAGGCTTTCAACACCCTGTTGAAAATGGTTAGGCTAACAGGTGCCGGAACCGGCGTATCTGCCGCTTGCCGCAGTAAAGGGCAAGCGGCGGGTGCGCCCCGTAAAGGTCTGTGAACCATGTCTTATCTGGAATCCCTGCGGGTCTTTACCCGAGTCGTCGAACTGGGCAGCATCACCTCTGGCGGGCGCGACTTGCGGCTGACGCCGGCGGTGGCCAGCAAGCGGATCAAGGAGCTTGAAAAGCACCTTGGCGTCCGTTTGTTCAACCGCACCACGAGATCGCTGACCCCGACCGAGGTCGGACAGCTGTTCTATGCCGAGGCCAAGAAGGTCCTCGAATCGATTGAGGACGCCGAGGCGGTGGTCTCGCAGTTCTCCGAAGCGCCGCGCGGGGTGATCCGGGTGACCGCACCCCTGGGTGTCGGCCGCCGCATCATCGCACCCCTGGTGCCGGGGTTTGTCGAGGACTACCCGGCCACCGAAATCCGGATGCGGATGTCGGACCGCAAGGTCGACATTCTGGCGGACGGGCTGGACGTGGCGTTTTTCATCGGCACCCCGCATGATTCCACCCTGAAGATGCGCAAGATCGCCGATTGCGCCCGGGTGCTGTGCGCCGCGCCGGAGTATCTGGAGCGGCACGGCACGCCGCAGGTGCCGGAGGATCTGCTGACCGGCCACAATTGCCTGCTGTTGCGCTACCCGCGCTCGCCCGAGTATTTCTGGACGCTGTCGACCCCGGAAGGGCCGCGCAAGCTGGAGGTGTCAGGAAAGTATGACGCCGACGACAGCGACGTGCTGACCAACTGGGCGCTGGACGGGCGCGGCATCGTCAACAAGCCGCGGTTCGACGTGGCCGCGCATCTGCGCAGCGGCGCGCTGGTCGAGGTGCTGCCGGACACCCCGCCTGAGGCGACGATCTTCGGCTGCCTTTACCCGCACCGGAAACTGCAGGACCCCAAGATCCGCCTGTTTGTGGACTACGCGGTGAAACACGGGCTGGCCGCCTTCCGCCGCAGCGAAGCGGGCGGATAGGCGCAAAGGGCAAAGGCGGGCACCGCTGGCCCGCCTTTCCGGATACCAGGGTTCTCGCCTTAGCAGCGGTGCGGATTTTCCTTGCAGTAAATCAGGTTCGCCGCGGCGCCGACAGCGGCCCCCGTCACCAGATTGCCGTCCAGAACCGCGGCACCGGCAGCGCCGGCTCCCGCGCCGTAGACCAGCCGCTCGTCGGTGGTGTCGCCGCAGGCGGCAAGAGTGGTGCAAAGTGCGAACCCGATGGCGATGGTTTTGCTAAGCATCGTGTTTCCTCCTTCAGCGTCCAAACCCCGCAGTTTCGCCGCGGCCCCAAACGGCCAGCCCCCGGTTTCTTGTGCCGGAGTCAGAGTGCCCGAAAGGGATTGGCGCTGTCTCTGAACAGGCCGGAGGCCCCGGAGATCCGGCGCAGTCGGGCAAGCCCTGTATCAGCATAACACACGGCGGGCCTGTTTGGTTCCATGGCTGCGCTGCTTTGGGGGTGCACAGGCGGTGTACAGGGGGTGTACAGGGGGTGCACGCCCGGTGCCGGACAAAAAATGGCCCCGCCACAAGGGCAGAGCCATCCGGATTGAAAGTGCTGATCTGCGTCAGTTCGCGGCCAGCTTGAAGGGCATATCCTGGGAGGCGCTGCCGTACCAGCGGCGGATCAGGGCGCGCTCCTCGTCCTCCATGTAGGTGACGTTGGCGGGCGGCATCGCGTGGGTGGCGCCGGCCTGGAGGTAGATCTCCTTGGCGTATTTCGCCACATCGGCCGGGGTTTCCAGCAGCACGTTCTTGGGCGCGCGGCGGATGCCGTCATAGTAGGGCTCCCGCGCGTGGCACATGGCGCAGCGGCCCGGCACCACATTCATCACGTCCTCGAAATGCTGGTTGCTGGCAAACACTTGCTCGGATTTGGTCAGCTCCCGCGCCTCGGATTCTTCGTAGGTGTCCTGCTGCAGCGGCGCCTGGCTCAGGATCATGATGCCGATGAACAGGATGGCGGTCACCGGCCAGGTCCAGGTCGGGTTGCTGGTGCCCGCGTGGTTGCTGTTGAAGTAGTGGCGGATGGTCACGCCCATCAGGAACACCAGCGCCGCGATCAGCCAGTTGTACTCGGTGGCAAAGGCCAGCGGATAGTGGTTCGACAGCATCAGGAACACAACAGGCAGCGTCAGATAGTTGTTGTGGGTCGAACGCAGCTTGGCGATCTTGCCGTATTTTGCATCCGGCGTGCGGCCCTCCTGCAGGTCCTTCACCACGATGCGCTGGTTCGGCATGATGATGAAAAAGACGTTTGCGGTCATGATGGTAGCGGTGAAGGCGCCCAGGTGCAGCATCACCGCGCGGCCGGTGAAGATCTGGTTGTAGCCCCAGCCCATGGCGACCAGCAGCACGAACAGCAGCACCATCAGGAAGGTCGGCTTGTCCCCCAGCGGCGACTTGCACAGGTAGTCATAGACCAGCCAGCCGATGCTGAGCGATGCGCCGGAAATCAGAATGCCCTGCCACAGGGCCAGATCGGCCTTGGTCGAGTCGATCAGGTAGAGCTCGCCGCCTGCCCAGTAGACGATCATCAAGAGGCCCGCGCCTGACAGCCAGGTTGCGTAGCTTTCCCATTTGAACCAGATCAGATGGTCCGGCATGTTCTCCGGCGCCACCAGGTATTTCTGGATGTGATAGAAACCGCCGCCGTGGACCTGCCATTCCTCGCCATGCGCGCCGACCGGCAGATGCGGAACTTTCCGCAGGCCAAGGTCCAGCGCGACGAAGTAGAAGGACGATCCGATCCAGGCAATGGCGGTGATGACGTGAAGCCAGCGGACCGCAAAGCCCAGCCAGTCCCACATGATCACAAGCTCTTCCATTGTTCTCTCCTCATAAGCTTTGGCAAGGACACTAGAGCATGCCGCTATTTTCATGTATTAGGTAAAAAATCCAAGCTGTTTCAAAATAACACAAAGAATACGTGAATGGCCTATCTCGACAATATCCGCACCTTTGTCCGTGTCTATGAACTTGGCAACATGTCCGCCGCCGCGCGCGACATGCGGATCTCGGCTGCCGTGGCGTCGTCGCGGATTTCCCAGCTGGAAGAACACCTTAACGTGCGGCTGTTCCAGCGCACCACCCGGCTTCTGAACCCGACCGAGCAGGGCAACCTGTTCTACCGCGGGGCGGTGAAAATCCTGGAGGCGGTGGATGAGGCCGAGGCCGATATCAGCAGCGTCACCCAAACCCCGCGCGGCACGCTGTATGTGGCGGCGCCCCTGGGGCTGGGGCAGCGGCTGATTGCGCCGGCGGTGCCGAAGTTCAAGGAAGCCTATCCGCTGATCTCGATCCGGCTGCGGCTTTCGGACCGCAAACTGGACCTGGCGGCCGAGGGGCTGGATGCGGCGTTTTTCCTAGGCGTGCCGGAGGATTCCAATCTGCGGATCCGAAAGATCGCCGACTGCCCGCGGGTGCTGTGCGCAGCGCCGGAGTACATTCGGGAGCGCGGCCAGCCGAAGAACAGCGACGAACTGAAAACGGAGGCGCACGACTGCCTGAACCTGCGTTATCCCGGCGCGCCTGAGTTCCAATGGCCGCTGCGCAGCCATGACGGGGTCAAGCGGGTGACTGTCACCGGGCCGTTTGAATCGGACCACGGCGATGTGCTGACCAGCTGGGCGCTGGACGGGCATGGAATCATCCTGAAACCGGTGTTCGAGATTTCGGAGCATCTGGCCTCCGGCCGGCTGGTGCCGGTGCTGGCGGAGGAGCCGCCGATCCCGATCCAGATGGCCTGCCTTTATGTCCACCGCCGCCACCAGGACCCGAAGGTGCGGCTGTTCATGGATTTCATGGTGGACCACATCCAGGCATCCCTCCCCTCAGAATGAAAAAACCCGCCCCAGTTGCCTGGGACGGGAACCGCCGGCAGATGCCAAGCGGGAGGAGAGGTATCTTGGGAAGGGTGGCTCAGCTGCCGCGGTAGGTGGAGTAGCCGTAGGGCGACAGCAGCAGCGGCACGTGGTAGTGGCTGTCAGCCTCGCTCATGCCGAAGCGCAGCGGCACCTCGTCCAGGAACAGCGGATCGGCGCCGGCCTGGCCGGTGGCGCGCAGATAACCGCCGGCGTGGAACACCAGCTCATAGGTGCCGGTGGCGAACTCGCCTGCGGGCAGGATCTGTTCATCGGTGCGCCCGTCGTCATTGGTTGTCAGGCTGCGCAGGTGGATGCGCTCATCGCCTTCGATCCGGTAAAGGTCGATCTTCAGCCCTTCTGCCGGGCAGCCGCGGGCGGTGTCCAGCACATGGGTGGTCAGAAATCCGGCCATGCCAGCCTCCTATCTATTCCGTTTCCATAGGTATGCGCGGTTCAGGCGAATGCATACAGAAGGAAGAGTCAAAAAGTTCTTTCAAAAATATACTGAAAGCCGAATGGGATTATCTGTTCTATACATAGTAAAAAGACAGGAGACCTGACGTGACGCGCTATCCCCGTGACTTGCGCGGATACGGTGCTTCCGCACCCGACCCGCAGTGGCCCAATGGGGCCAAAGCCGCCGTGCAATTTGTTCTGAACTATGAAGAAGGCGGCGAGAACTGCATCCTGCATGGGGATGCGGCCTCGGAGGCCTTTTTGTCTGACATCCCCGGTGCCGCGCAATGGCCCGGCCAGCGCCATTGGAACATGGAGTCGATCTATGAATACGGGTCGCGCGCCGGCTTCTGGCGGCTGCACCGGCTGTTCACTGGCGCCGGCATTCCGCTGACCATCTACGGCGTTGCCACCGCCCTCGCCCGCAGCCCTGAGCAGGTGCAGGCGATGAAGGATGCGGACTGGGAGATCGCAAGCCACGGCCTGAAATGGGTCGAACACAAGGACATGGCGGAGGAAGAGGAGCGCGCCGCAATTGCCGAGGCGGTGCGCCTGCACACCGAGGTGACCGGCACCCGCCCGCGCGGCTGGTACACCGGGCGCTGCAGTGCCAATACCGTGCGCCTGGTGGCTGAGGAAGGCGGGTTCGACTACATCTCCGACACCTATGACGACGACCTGCCCTATTGGCTGGAAAGTGGCGGGCGCGATCAGCTGATCATCCCCTACACGCTGGAAGCCAACGACATGCGGTTCGCCAATTCGCCGGGCTGGATCACCGGTGAGCACTTCTTCCAGTACCTGAAGGATGCCTTTGACGTGATCTATGCCGAGGGCGAGGCAGGTGCTGCGAAGATGATGACTATCGGCCTGCACTGCCGTCTGGTGGGCCGTCCGGGCAAGATTGCCGGCCTCAAGCGGTTCATCGAGTACATCCAGGGCTTTGACGGTGTCTGGTGCCCGCGCAGGGTCGACATTGCCGAGCATTGGGCGCAGGCCCATCCGCCTGTGAAACGCGAGCGCCCCAGCCGGATGGAGCGCGAGGAGTTCGTTTCCAAGTTCGGTTCGATCTTCGAGCATTCGCCGTGGATCGCCGACCGTGCCTTTGACCTGGAACTGGGTCCGGCGCATGACTGCGCGGCTGGCGTCCACAACGCGTTGTGCCGGATCTTCCGCACCGCCAGCGAGGACGAGCGGCTGGGCGTGCTGACCGCGCACCCGGATCTGGCGGGCAAGCTGGCCGCCGCGGGGCGGCTGACGGCGGAGAGCACCTCGGAACAGTCCAGTGCCGGCCTTGATATGCTGACCGACGAAGAGCGCGAGACCTTCACCCGGCTCAACTCCGAGTATGTGGAGAAGCACGGCTTCCCCTTCATCATCGCGGTGCGGGATCACAACAAGGCGTCGATCATGGAGGCCTTCCACCGCCGCATCCACAATGACCGGGCAACCGAGTTCGATGAGGCCTGCCGCCAGGTCGAGCGCATCGCCCAGTTCCGTCTGCAGGACCTGCTGCCGTGAGCGGCCTGCTGACAGCGAAGCCGCTGACCGCGGCGGCTTTTGCGCCTTATGGCGACGTGATCGAGGTTGCGGGCGCGCCGGACAAGATGATCAACCAGGGCATGTGCGGCCGTCACCACGATCGCGCGGCCCTGGATTTCGGCCCGGATGGCCGGGCCGGCATCAGCCTGTTTGATGCAAAGGCCCGCCACCTGCCGCACAAGATCGACATGGTGGAGCGCCATCCGGAGGGCAGCCAGGCCTTTGTGCCGGTCAGCGGCGTGCCGATGCTGGTGGTGGTGGCAGATGACGACGGCGGCGTGCCGGTCAACCTGCAGGCCTTCGTCAGCCAGCCGGGCCAGTCCATCAACCTGCACCGGAGCACTTGGCATGGGGTGCTCGCCCCGCTGGGATCACCCGGCCAATACATTGTTGTCGACCGGATCGGCACCTCACCCAACCTCGAAGAACACTGGTTCAAGGAGCCTTTTACCGTGGTCGCGGACTGACCACTGCCCCGAAGCCGCCAGCAAAAAACAAGAAGCGGCAAGACCCCCATGACCAACAGGAGAAAACATGGCTGATACTTCCATCGGGACGCCAGAACAGCTGCGCGACCCCAACTATACGCCGCCCTTGCACAAGGCGGTGCCGCTGGGCATTCAGCATGTGCTGGCGATGTTCGTTTCAAACGTGACACCCGCCATCATCGTGGCCGGCGCTGCCGGTTTCGGGTTCGGCTCCAACTCGCCCGATTTCCCGGAACTTCTGTATCTGATCCAGATGTCTATGCTGTTTGCCGGCATTGCCACCCTGCTGCAGACCATCACTCTGGGCCCGGTCGGCTCTGCGCTGCCGATTGTGCAGGGCACCTCCTTTGCCTTTCTGCCCATCATGATCCCGCTGGTTGCGGGCAAGGGTGTGGACGGGTTGGCCGCCCTGTTCACCGGCGTTATCGTCGGCGGCATCTTCCACGGGCTGCTGGGTACAGTGATCGGCAAGATCCGCTTTGCCCTGCCGCCGCTGGTCACCGGCCTTGTTGTCACCATGATCGGCCTGGCGCTGGTCAAGGTCGGCATCCAGTACGCCGCAGGCGGTGTGCCCGCGATTGGCACGCCAGAGTACGGCTCGCTGCTGAACTGGTCTGCGGCGCTGGTTGTGATCCTGGTGACCTTGGGCCTAAAGTTCTTCACCAAGGGGATGCTCTCTGTCTCTGCCGTGCTGCTGGGCCTGATCGTCGGCTACATCTATGCATTGATGACCGGCATGCTGACATTTGAGGCGATTTCCGGCTCCTGGTCCGGGGCATCCGCCTTTGCCCTGCCGCAGCCCTTCAAATACGGCTTCGAGTTCTCTGCCGCCGCGATCATCGGCTTCTGCCTGATGAGCTTTGTCTCTGCGGTGGAAACCGTCGGTGACGTGTCCGGCGTGACCAAGGGCGGCGCAGGCCGCGAGGCCACCGAGGAGGAGATCGCCGGCGCGACCTATGCCGATGGTGTGGGTACAGCCGTTGCAGGTTTCTTTGGTGCGTTCCCGAACACCTCGTTCAGCCAGAACGTCGGCCTGATTGCGATGACCGGGGTGATGAGCCGGCACGTCGTGACCTGCGGCGCGATCTTCCTGATTGTCTGCGGGCTCGTGCCCAAGGTCGGCGCGGTGATCCGTACGGTGCCGATCGAGGTGCTGGGCGGCGGCGTGATCGTGATGTTCGGCATGGTGGTTGCAGCAGGCGTGTCGATGCTGTCGGACGTGGACTGGAACCGCCGCAACATGGTGATCTTTGCGATCTCACTGTCCATTGGCCTTGGCCTGCAGCTGGAGCCCGGTGCGCTGCAGCACATGCCGGACACCGCGCGCATCCTGCTGACCAGCGGCCTGCTGCCGGCAGCTCTGATTGCCATCGTGCTGAACCTGGTGCTGCCGCAGGATCTGGCGGACGAAGCCACCGAGGAAGTCTCTGGCGGGATGAGCGGCCACGGCAAGGGCTCGCTGCCGCACGAGGATCATGCCTGAGGTATTCAGCGTCCCGTAAGAATGAGAGAGCCGGCCCCTGAAGGGCCGGCTTTTTTGTGCGGATTGGCCATCGACGCGAGCCTGATTGATACAGATGCCTACAAGCAGAACTCAACGCCGAAGGAGGATTGGGACGTTGTGAGGATTGGCCCGGCTGACGCGCCCCGCGCCTTGCGCGAGTATCTCGAAACGCTGGACGAGGCCGCGTTCGGCGCGGCTAGCGAGGTCCAGCCCAAGTTCACCTCGCATTCCGACCCGGCCAGCCAGTGGACTGCCGCGCATAAAGGCCCGGCATTCTACAGCTATTCCGACAACTACCTGATCGACACAGACCATGGCGTCATAGTCGGTGTCGAAGCGACCCGGTCGATCAGGCAAGCCGAGGTTGGATCGGCCAGGACCACGCTGGAGCGGGTGAAGGCCAGGTTTGATCTGCATCCCGAACGCCTGATCGCGGACACGGACTACGGCACCGCGCCGATGCTGGGCTGGCTGGCCGACCGCAAGATCGCCCCGCATATTCCCGTCTTTGACAAGTCAGGGCGCAACGATGACACCTGAACCTGGGCTGATTTCGAATGGGACGCCGCTAACGATCAATACATCTGCCCTGAAGGCCACGAACTGAAGCATTCCGCCGCAACTACTCCGACCCCAACCGGGGGCCGACCAGAAAGGACACTGCCTGGTATCGCGCGCTGAAAGAACTTTGCCAGGCCTGTCCGTCCTAAGCCAAATGCTGCCCGAATGCAACGCGCGCAATATCACCCGCGAAGAACATGAAGACGCCCGCCAAGTTGTTCGCGACTCTTGCCAAGACCGAGCAATGCGCGATCTCGATGAAGCTGAGGAAGAAGGTCGAATTACTGTTCGCGCACCTGAAGCGCACCCTGGGCCAGAGAAGACTCCGACTACGCGGCCCATGCGGTGCAAATGACGAATTCCTGCTCGACGCCACCGCTCAGAATCTCCAGAAACTCGCCAAGACCCTTCCCGCACCACAGCAAAAGCGGCACGCCTGACAGGGAAGGCGCACGCGCCCTTCTCAAGCGCCGGATTTCTGCGCTCGCGAACGGTGTCTTTCCACGGAATTAGCGGGGAACGGTCATTTTCTGAAATGCAGAGCTCATGGCGCCCAAGACAAGCCGCCGAACGTCTCCTCCGAGCGCTGCACCAGCCTGCGGACCGGCGGCTTCGTTCTCTTTTGATCCCGTACCGCATTGCCCTTGCGGGTAGTTTGAAACGGAGCGGCAAGGGCGCCGCTGTCAAAAAATCGCGGCGGGCAGCCAGGTTGCAAGGCTCGGGACCAGCCAGACCAGCAGAACACCAAGCGCCTGCAGCCCGATGAACGGCACGACCCCCTGATATATGTGGCGGGTGGTCACTTCCTTGGGCGCGGCGCCGCGCAGGTAGAACAGCGAGAAGCCGAACGGCGGGGTCAGGAAGCTGGTCTGCAGGTTGATCGCGATCAGGATGCCCAGCCAGACCGGGTCATGCCCCATCAGGATCAGCGTCGGCGTGACCAGCGGCAGCACGATCACCGAGATCTCGACGAAATCGAGGAAGAAGCCCAGCACGAAGATGAACAGCATGCAGAACAGCAGCGCCCCGGACGGCCCGCCCGGCATGTTGCCGAGGATATGCGCCACCCGCTCCTCGCCGCCCAGGCCGATGAACACCAGCGAGAACATCCCCGCGGCCAGGATGGTGGCAAAGATCATCGCCGTCATTGTCGTGGTCGAGGTCACGGCCTCGTGCAGGATACGCTGTTTCAGCCCGCTGCGCAGGGCAGCGATCACCGCGATGGCTCCGGCTGCGGCCAGCAGCGCATAGAACAGCCCCGCCGCAAAATCGCCGCTGCTGAGGTCGCTGCGCTGCAGCCGGATGGGATGCAGGCCCGACAGGACGCCCAGCAGGATCAGCGCGGCGGCACCGAACAGGATCAGCCGGGCCGGGCCGCCGGCGCGGACGCCGGCCATCAGCAGGGCGCCGATGGCGCCGACAGAGGCGGCTTCGGTGGGGGTGGCAACGCCGCCGAGGATGGCGCCGAGCACGGCAAAGATCAGCAGGATCGGCGGCACCACGGCGCGCACGACCTCGCCGCGGCCGGGGCGGGCCAGCCCGGACGGGGCGGAGGGCATATCCTGCGGGCGCAGGAACCCCCGGATCAGGATATAGAGCAGGTACAGGGCCACCAGCACCAGCCCGGGCACCAGCGCCGCGGCAAAGAACTGGCCCACGGACAGCGCCTCGACCGAGAATTTTCCCTGTTCGTACTGCGCCTGCTGGTAGGCGTTGGACATCACGTCGGCAAGGATGATCAGCAGCGTCGAAGGCGGGATGATCTGCCCCAGCGTGCCGGCCGTGCAGACGATGCCGGAAGCCACCCGCGGGTCGTAGCCCGCGCGCAGCATGGCGGGCAGGGCGATCATGCCCATCGCCACCACCGTAGCGCCGACAATGCCGGTCGAGGCCGCCAGCAGCGCCCCCACCAGCACCACCGAGATGCCCAGTCCGCCCTTCAGCTGGCCGAACAGCCGGCCCATGGTGTCCAGCAGCTCTTCGGCGATGCGGCTCTTTTCCAGGATCGCACCCATCAGCACAAACAGCGGTATGGCGATCAGCACCTGGTTGCTCAGCAGCCCGAAGGCACGCTGGCCCAGTGCCCCCAGCAGCGAGATATCCATCACCCCCATCGCCCAGCCGAGATAGGCAAACAGGATCGCAATGCCCGCAATGGAGAAGGCCACCGGGAAGCCCATGAGGATCGCTGCCATCAGGGCCGCGAACATGACCAGGTCGAGATATTCCGTCATTGGCGGGCTCTTTCGGAGAACAGGCGGATCAGCAGGGCGATGGATTGCAGCATGACCAGCACGCAGAAGGCGGGGATCAGCGATTTCAGCAGGAACACGGCCTCAAGGCCGCCAACGGCGATCGGGCCTTCGAGGATGGCCCAGGAATTGCGCACCGAGGGCCAGGACCAGTAGAGCAGCGCCGCCATCGACGGCAGCAGCAGCACCAGATGGCCGAAGATGTCGATGCGGCGCTGGGTCCGGGGGCTGAGGCCCGCATAGAACACATCCACGCGCACATGCTTGTCGACCAGCAGCGTGTAGCCCGCCGCCAGCATGAACAGGGCGGAATGCATGTAGAGGACGCTTTCCTGCGCCGCGATGGAGTTCACCCCGAACACGTAGCGCCCGACCACAATGGCAAATTGCGCCAGCACCATCAGCAGCGCCAGCCAGCGTATCCCCATCGCCAGACCCCGGTTGAGGCCGTCCAGCGCCTCCGCAACCCGTAGCATCCTGCGTTTCTCCCCCATCAAAAAGCCGGCGCCCGGTCACCCGGAAGCCGACGGTCTTTGCAAAGATCAGTAGCCCATCACCGAGGCACGGGCGTTCATCTGGCCGTTGTCGGCATAGGTCATGTAGCCGCCGACGCTGTCGCGGTAGGAGAGGAAGCTTTCAGTGATGCGGCGCACCAGCTCGTCCTCGTCCTCCTGCAGCTCGGCGATCACTTCCTTGGCGGCTGCGCCCATGGCGGCGATCACGTCCTCGGGGAACATCTTCACCTGCACGCCGTCCTCATCCACCATCTTCTTCAGCGCCAGCGCGTGCTTGGTGGTGTATTCGGTCCAGACCGGGTTGTAGAGGCTCTCGCAGGCCAGCGACACCACCTGCTGCAGGTCCTCCGGCAATTCCGCGAAGACGCTGGCGTTGACGCCGCATTCCTCGGCCGACGACGGCTCGCCCACGCCCGGCCAGTAGTAGTTCTTGGCCACCTGGTAATAGCCGAGCGCGCTGTCGGTCCAGGGGCCGATGAACTCACCGGCATCCAGCGCACCGGTCTGCAGGCCCTGGAACATCGCCGGGCCGCTGGTGGCCTCCGCGGCCATGCCCAGCTTCGACGCCATTTCCGAGGCCAGGCCGGTGGTGCGGAACTTGAGGCCCTTCAGGTCTTCGGCAGAGTTGATCTCGGTCTTGAACCAGCCACCCCACTGCGGGCCGGAGTTGCCGCACAGGAACGGCTTGATGCCGAAGCGGCCGTACATTTCGTCGTACAGCGCCTGGCCACCGCCGTGGTACAGCCAGCCGAACTGCTCATCTGCGCGCAGGCCGAACGGCTGCGAGCCGAACAGCAGGATGCCCTTGGACTTGGAGCCCCAGTAGGCCGGGACCGCGTGATACAGCTCAGCCGTGCCTTCGGACACCGCGTCGAACACGCCGCGGCCCGGCACCAGCTCGCCCGCGGCAAACAGTTTCACCTCGATCCGGCCGCCGGACAGGGTGGTGATCCGGTCGGCCAGCATCTGCGCCGCGACACCGGGCCCGGGCAGGTTCTTGGGCCAGGCGGTGACCATCTTCCACTGCATCTTGCCCTGGGCAATGGCCGGGCTGGCCAGCGCCGCGGCTGCGGTGCCAAGCGCACCCGCTTTCAGAAACTCACGTCTTTCCATGTCTCCATTCCTCCGTCTGTCGGTGGACCTGCGGTGACCGGGCGCGGGCAGCGCAGAATCAGCCTTGTTTTGTACGTGCTTTACATTAATATGTAGCTACATATTATTGTCAATCACGGTTGCGCGGTTCGCGTTCGCCTTACTGCGCTGAATGAAATATGGAGCGGCAGTAAGCATTTTCCCGTTTGATCTGGGGGATATTAGATGGCGGAAAAGCAGCGGCATTCCTGGGTGGCAATCCGGGACAGCATCCGGGAGATGATCCTGAACTCCACCTACGGGCCGGGAGACAAGCTGCCGCGGGACGAGGAATTCGCTGCCCGGTTCGGCTGCGCCCGCTCCACCGTTCACCGGGCCATGCGGGATCTGGCCCAAAGCGGCATTGTCGAACGGCGCCGCAAAGGCGGAACAACGGTGCGGCGCGATCCGGTGACGCGAGCGACGCTCAACATCCCGATCACCCGGCTTGAGGTCGAACAGAAGGGCAGCGTCTACCGCTACCAGCTGATCCGGCAGTCCATGCAGCCGTCACCCCCGGCCATCATGGCCAACTTCGGCCTGCCAGAGGCCCGACCGATGCTGCGCGTGGAGGCTTTGCATCTCGCTGACAGCCGCCCCTATATCTTCGAAGACCGCTGGATCTGCCTGGAGACCGTGCCGGAGATAGCGTCGGTGGACCTGAGCCGCGAAAGCGCAAACGAATGGCTGGTCCGCAACCGCCCCTACAGCAGATGCGATTTGCGGCTGTACGCCCGCCCCGGCACCGGCAGCGACAGTGAAATCCTCCAGAGCAAGGTCGGGGATGCGCTGTTTGTCATGGAGCGCACCACCTGGATCGGAGATGCCCCGATCACCAGCCTGTGCGCCGTCGCCCACCCGGGCTATCAGCTGTTTACCCAGGGCTGACGGAAACGGCGCGGCCCCGGTGGCGGTCGGCCGGATTTCCGCGCCGGGGTTTTCCGGCTGACAGAACGGCACAAGCCAGGCGGGAAGCAGCGTCCGCTTCCTTTCAGCGGCGCGCTCGGATGCACCTGTGGGCACCTCGCATGGCCTGCCAAGCTTCACAATCCGCCAAGGCCAATGAACACAGCGTGCCTAAGCACTACCGTCGGGGTATACAGCTGTGAGTGAGAACAGCTGCCTTTATGCAATTCGAAAGCACGTTCAGCTACTTTGAAGCATTGGAGCACTATCTGCTCAAACACGGCCGCCCGGTGGCCTTCTATTCGGACAAGCACTCCGTTTTCCGCGTTCCCAACCAGGCGGCGAAGTCCGGCTATGGGATGACCCAGTTCGGCCGGACTCTGAATGAGTTGAATATCGAGATCCTCTGCGCTAGCTCAGCCACCGCTATCTCAAGGATCTCGCACCGAGCTGGAAACCGGCCACGCATCGCGCCCACTCACACGACGTCGAGCACCTAATTTTTCCTTATCTGGGCAGCAAGCGGTTTAATCAGGTGACCCGGGCAGATTTGATTTCCTGGAAAGACGGGTAGCCCGGCATTGCCGCCAGCGGCAACCGGGCATTGGCCGTTTTGTTCGGCATGATGCGCCACGCGGAACTGCTTGGCCTCCAGCCGCCCGGCAGCAACCCTTGTAAGGGACTGAGGCGCCGCAAGATAAGCTTCAAGGCCACCTATCTCTCCGAGGCACAGTGGGCCCGGCTGGGAGCTGCTTTGCGGCGGCTTGAGGAAACCCACCCTCGTGAGGCAGGCTGCTTCCGCTTTCTCGCCCTCACCGGCTGCCGCAAAGGGGAAACCCTCGCCCTCCGCTGGGACATGATCGACGGGCCGCGCTGTGCTCTGCCAAATGCCAAGTCCGGCCCACGCGCGATCTGGCTCGGGCGTCCCGCAAAACGGGTCCTGGCCTCATTTCCGCGCAGCAACCTGTACGTGTTCGGTGAGGGCAAGGATCCAATGCCGGACCACCGGATTGACAGGATCTGGCGCAAGCTGCGGCAAAGCGCAAAACTCGATGGGATCCGCCTGCATGATCTGCGTCACAGCTTTGCATCCGTTGGCGTCAACGCCGGGCTGGATCTTCGCGTGATCGGCGGGCTGCTGGGCCATTCCGATCTCGCAACCACCGAAGGTTACGCCCATCTCGAAGACCGAACCATCAAGGCTGCAAGCCAGCGGGTCGGCACGCATCTGGAAAAGATCGTCAAGGCCCCCGCCTCGGGCCGCGTCCGGGACAGTTCGCTCTACCAGCGCTTCTGCAATTCGCGGCTCTCCATCGGCGCCTTCTGCGATGAAAACGGGATCAATCCAGCCACGTTCCGCAAAGGACTCCTGGCTTGGCGCTCGGCGAACCGGGGCCGGACGGGGCAAGCATGAAAACCGTTACCCTCCTCACCCCGCTGATCCTGTCATCTCTCAGGCCGCGCAAGAAGGAATACGTGCTTCATGATGCCAAGTGCGATGGTCTGACCCTGCGTATCCAGCCCAGCGGCGCCAAGTCCTGGGTCTGCTGGCAGCGGGACGCGGGGAAGACCCGGCGTGTCACCTTTGGGCGTTTTGAGGACATGAATATCAGCGAGGCACGCGAAGCCTTCCATGCGTAAAAAAGGAACAGGGCAACAGCCCCCTGCCCCGGCACAGCGCAACACACTCACCTTCTCGGCACTCTGCACTGCCTTCCTGGATGCCAAGCGCGGCGTTTATGCCAATTCCACACTTTCCTCGCTGGGGTACTATCTGGATACACAGCTTCTGCCCGCCTTTGGACGACGGCGAATTGCACGGATCACACACCCTACATCGCTGATTGGTTCTATGCCTATTCCCGATCGCGGCCGGACGGTGCCAATCAGGCGCCTGGGCACTTCACAACAATTCTGAATTGGGGCAAGGAAGCTGGCCATCTTCCCACGGGCTTGCCAATCCGGCGGCGCCTTTGCGTTTCAACCGGCGCTTGGTGTGCGGGCGCATGATGAGCTGCGGCCAGCTACGGCGGCTTGCCGCAGTGCTGGACTCCGCAACCTCCAGACAGCGAGACGCTGCGGATGCGATTTGGCTGATGCTGCTGACCGGCTGCCGCTCCGGCGAAATCCTGCGGTTGAGATGGGATGAAGTCCAGAAAGACAAGCTCACCTTCCGGCGCACCAAAACAGGCCTGCGCGAAGTCAATCTGAGCGATGCTGCAATCCAGTATCTTGGCCGACTGCGCAAACAGCGCCGGTCCAGCTACATATTCTCGGCGCAGTGAACAAAGAAGCCGCACCGCACGTTACTCGATTATGCCTTTCGTCGCATATGCGAGTATCGTTGCCATGAAATCAGAAGCCGACTTTCAGCTTTCCTCTATACCAGGCTTGGCACAGCGGGGAGGCCCCACCATCCGACTTCCCTTAGCAACACCTTCTCTCGGCAGTAAACAGCTCTCTGTTCAAGGGCGGTGCGCAGCCCCGCCAGACCTCTCGAAACGGTGGCCTGCGGTTCTTCTTCACTCTCATTCGGCTGAGTTACACGCAGAATTTTTATTCTTTGTGACCTTGTTCACAGGGGAAACCCGGCAAGCAGACTATGCCGCACCGATCCCGGCATCTTGTCTTGCGCCAGAGGGTGCGCCGCCTGAAACTGCCAACTGGTGCGAATAGCAAGAAAACTGCCCTGAAGGAGTGAAACGCATGCGTTGGACAACCTCATTTGCATTTGCCGTTACCTTGGCTGCCGGGCTTGCAGCCTTGCCTGCGGCTTTGCGGGCCCAAGGGGCGCTGAAGCCGGTAAAGCTGCTGCAAACTTCCTCGGCAGCATTGCTTCTGGAACGGCAGTTTTTTGGCCAGGTGGCGGCCAAGCAGACAGTGGACCTAGCGTTTCAGGTTTCCGGGCAAATATTGAGATTTCCGGTTGCCGAAGGCAGTGCGGTAGCCAAGGGCGGATTGATTGCTGAGCTAGACCTGGAACCGTTCCAGCTGCAATTGGAGCAAGCTCAGCTGCGCAAAGAACAGGCCGACCGCACCGTGGCACGTCTGAAAAATCTGACCGGCACGGTCAGCCAGGTCTCAATCGACGACGCCGAGACCGAGGCAGGACTGGCACGTGTGGCGCTGCGCGATGCAGAGTATGAATTCGAGCACGCCACCCTGAACGCTCCCTTTGATGCGCTGGTTTCCAGCCGTGAAGTGGAGCAATTCACCACCATCAGCTCCGGGACACCGATCGTGCGGCTGCACGACATGTCTGAACTGTACATCAAGGTTGATGTGCCGGAAGTTCTGTTCCAGAAAGCCGAGGAAAGCGACGTGCTGACAATAGTCGCAAACTTTCCCGGTCAGGACACTGATTACCCGCTGGAAATCCTGGAGTACGACGCCGAGGCCAGCAGTGTCGGCCAGACCTATCAGGTGACATTCCGCCTTACCCCGCCCGAAGACCGCCAGATCCTGCCGGGGGCCTCGGCAACGGTAAGAGTACGGGTGGATACCGGCGATGCAGGAATCCGGGTGCCCGCCACTGCCCTGGTCTCAGCGAACGATGGCAGCACCGGTGTGATGGTCTTTACCCCTGCAGGTGCTGCGAAAGGCACTGTTGAATGGACGAAAGTCCGCGTCGAAGCCACTCAGAACGGCGATTTCCGTGTGGCGGATGGCCTGACCGGCAGCGAAGAGATTGTGCTGACCGGCGGCGGCGCACTGAAGGATGGCCAGCAGGTCAGACGCTTTACCGGCTTCGGAAACTGAGGGCAGACAGATGGACATTGCACGGGGGTCTATCGACCGGCCGCTCTATACCTGGATCATCATGCTGGCTGCACTGCTTGGCGGTATCTGGGGATTTCTGAATTTGGGCCGTCTCGAAGATCCGGCCTTCACAATCAAATCCGCGGTCATCGCGACCCAGTACCCCGGTGCCAACAGCGAACAGGTCGCGCGCGAAGTGTCCGAGCCTCTGGAATCCGCGATCCAGAAAATGGGCGAGGTCAAGCTGATCACGTCCGTGAACCAGCCTGGTTTTTCCCTGATCGAAGTGGAGATGCAGGATACTTACGACGGCACCGAACTACCCGCCATCTGGACCAAACTTCGTGCGGAAATCCGCGATGCCGCCCGCACTCTGCCAGAGGGCGTCAGCCAGCCGGTTGTGAACGACGGCTTCGGCGATGTGTTCGGCCTGTTCTATGCGGTGACGGCGGAAGGATACACGGACGCCGAAAAGCACGATCTGGCGACCTACTTGCGGCGCGAGCTGCTGACGGTGAACGGGGTGGCAGATGTTGAAATTGCCGGATTGCCGCAGGAAGCGATCTTTGTCGAACCCACGCTGGCCGTTTCGGTCAATCAGAATGTTCCAATTGACGCAATCAGCAACGCGCTGGCTACGGCCAATTCGGTCCGCTCCGCAGGCAGCATAGACGCTGGGCCTGCCGAAACCATAATGCGTGCGCCGGAAGGCTCGGACTCGGTCTCCGAAATTCAAGGCCTCGCTATCGGCTGGCAGGGCGAAGTGGTCAACGTGATCGACATGGCCGATGTGCATCGCGGGCGCATAGACAACCCGGACCAGCTCATTCGTTTTGACGGGGTGGAGGCCTTCACCCTTGGAATCGCAGGTCTTGCCACCGAAAACATCGTCGAGGTGGGCAAGAACGTCGATGCCAAACTGGCTGCACTGGACAGCCAGATCCCCTATGGCGTCGACCTGAAACCGATCTACCAGCAGCATGTGGTGGTCGAGCAGGCCTCCAACGATTTCCTGGTCAACCTGGCCATGTCGGTGTCCATCGTGGTGGTAGTTCTGGCGCTGTTCATGGGCTGGCGTGCGGCAATTGTTGTGGGCTCCACCCTGCTGCTGACGGTGGTCGGCACACTGTTCTTCATGAACCTGTTCTCGATAGAGATGGAGCGGATTTCGCTCGGCGCGCTGATCATCGCCATGGGCATGCTAGTGGACAACGCCATCGTGGTGGCCGAGGGGATGCAGATCGCTATGCTGCGCGGCCGAACCTCGCGCGAGGCTGCCCACGACGCTGCTTCGAAAACCCAGATCCCGCTGCTGGGCGCCACCGTGATCGGCATCATGGCCTTTGCCGGCATCGGCCTCAGCCCTGATGCTTCGGGTGAATTCCTGTTCTCGCTGTTTGCTGTTATCGCCATCTCGCTACTGCTCAGCTGGCTGCTGGCGCTAACTGCCACGCCGCTCCTGGGCCATTACTTCTTCAAACAGGGCAAAGCAGGCGGCAAGGACGCCTATGACGGTATCCTGTTCCGCACCTACGGCACCATCCTGCGGGCCGCGCTGAAGCTGCGCTGGCTGGTGGTCGCCGGCCTCGTGGGCATCACCGCGGTCTGTTTCATCGGGTTCGGCCAGGTTCGGCAGCAGTTTTTCCCGGATTCCAACACGCCGCTGTTCTTTGTCCATTATAAACTGCCGCAGGGCACCTCGATCCAGACAACTTCCGACCATTTGCAGGTGTTCGAGGACTGGCTCTCCAAGCGCGACGACGTGGTCTCTGTGGCTTCCTTCACCGGCCAGGGCGCCACCCGCTTCATGCTGACCTATACGGCGGAGAAGCCGAACCCCGGCTACGGCCATCTGATCATTCGCACCGAAAACCTCGACGCGATCCCTCCCCTGCAAGCCGACCTCGAGGCCTTCGGCCAGGCGCAGTTCCCCGAGGGCGAGTTTCGCACCAAGCGGCTGGTTTTCGGCCCCGGCGGCGGCGATCCGATCCAGGTGCGCTTCTCTGGCCCCGACCCGCGCGTTCTGCGCCAGCTGGGTCAGGAAGCCATTCAGCGGCTGGAGAACGCATCACCCGATATCCTGATCCCGCGCCATAACTGGCGTGAGCAGGAACCGGTGCTGAAGCCGGTCTACGCCACCGACCGAGCGCAGACTGCTGGCGTCACCCGAGAAAACATCGCCGACGCGCTGCAGTTCTCAACCGATGGCCTGCAGATGGGCGTCTTCCGCGAGCGCGACCGGCTTATCCCCATTGTGGTGCGCCGCGCACGGGAGGAAACTTACAACATCTATGATCAGGTGGTGTTCTCCTCCTCAGCCGGAAAATTCTTGCCGCTGGAGCAGATGATCGACGGTGTCGATGTCGAGATGGAAAATACGCTGGTGCACCGCCGTGACCGGCTGCCGACTCTGACTGTGGGGGCCGACATCCCGCCTGATCTGACCGCCGCCACCGTCTTTGCTGAGATACAGGAAACGATCGAGGCGATGGAGATACCTCCCGGCTACCTGATGGAGTGGGGCGGTGAGCATGAAAGCTCGGGCGACGCTAACGAAAGCCTTGGCAAGCAACTGCCGGTGACCCTCCTGATCATGGTGCTGATTTCGGTTCTGCTGTTCAACGCAATCCGCCAGCCGGTGATTATCTGGCTCCTGGTGCCAATGTCGGTGAACGGCGTGGTGATCGGGCTTCTGGGCACCGGCTTCCCCTTCACGTTCACGGCGCTGCTGGGCCTGCTCAGCCTGTCGGGTATGCTGATCAAGAACGGCATCGTGCTGGTCGAAGAAATCGACCTGGTGCGCGAAACTGGCAAACCTTTGCGCGAAGCCATCGTCGAAGCCTCGGTATCGCGTCTGCGCCCGGTGATGCTGGCGGCGGTGACGACTATCCTCGGCATGGCACCGCTGTTGACCGACGCCTTTTTCGTGTCGATGGCAATCACCATTATGGGCGGGCTGGCCTTTGCCACTATGCTAACGCTGGTGGCAGCGCCAGTCTTCTATCTGATCTTCTTCCGAGGCGTCGAAAAACGAGAAATAGCAGGCGTCTGATCGCGGCACAGCCTCAGAAACATCAAAGTCCCGGCCGAACGTGCCGGGGCTTTTGCTTGCAGGGATTGTTCAGAGGCCCAACCTCCTAACCCTAGGCTAACCGGCCCTCCTTCTTTTAATAGAAAACGTTTTTCTACCGAGAACGATTGGCTTCTCATTTTCTTGTTAACCGTTAATCTGGGCGCCATGATCCGACAGCTTCTTCCGATATCTGCCTTGCTTCTTGGGTCAGGACTTCTCCTGTTTGCGGGCGGAGTTCACGGCCTTATCCTGCCGGTAAGAGGATCGATTGAAGGGTTTTCCGCTAGCGCTCTTGGTCTATTGGGAACTGGCTGGGCGATAGGGTACGTTGCGGGGTGCCTCATTGCACCGGTGATGGTTGGAGCGGTCGGCCACATCCGGACCTACGGCGTCATGTGCGCGCTGGCGGCGGTGACGATTTTGTTTCAGGCGATAATTGTTGAAACCTGGGCGTGGATACCGTCACGTGCATTATCCGGATTTTCTTTTGCCGGAGCCGCCATGATCGTCGAGTCATGGCTCAACGACAAGGTCCAGCCAAGCACACGGGGCACCGTCTTCGGCGTTTATACAATGGTGAACTTGGGTGCAGTTACAGCTGGACAGATGACCATTTCACTAGGCGATGCAGCCGGGTTCATCTTTTTTGCCATCGGGGCAATCGTATATTGCTTGGCTCTCATTCCAACAGCGCTTTCGACCTCGGCCTCGCCTGCGCCACTGACATCCGTGCGGCTTGACTTACCCGCGCTCTGGAGGAACTCACCTGTCGCGGTCACCGCCATTTTTCTGGTTGGCATCTCGAACGCTGCATTCGGAACACTGGCCGCTGTCTACGCAGGCCATGTGGGGCTGTCGCTGGCCGCGATTGCGCTCTTCGCCAGTATTCCGGTTCTGGCGGGCGCTCTTGCGCAGGTGCCTATCGGGATTGTCAGCGATCGCATGGACCGGCGCAAGGTTCTGCTGTTCACGGCGGCCATAGCACTTGCAGCCGACCTGACCTTTGTGTTTGCCGCACCCGAGTCCCGCATCATAAACCTTGTCTTGGTCGGGGCGTTTGGCGCGGCGATTTTTGCGATGTATCCGATTATCGTGGCGCATGCGAATGACCACGCGCCGCCGGGCACTTCGATCCAGGTCTCAGGCGGGCTTTTGATGGTCTTTGGGTTGGGCTCGATTGTTGGCCCGCTGATCGCCGGTGTGGCCATGGGCGAATTAGGACCGCAGGGCTTGTTCATCACAACAGTTGCCGCGCACTGCCTGATGATCGTCTTCACTGTCTGGCGTATTAAGGCCAAGTCTGCTGTCCCGATCAGCGAGAAAACGGCATTTCGTGTCAGCGTACCTGCACGTGTTGTCACGCCTGAGACTGCCGCTCTTGCTGCTGGTGAAGACGAAGCTTCCCCCTTGGCTGAAGCTGAAAACCTTTCAGAGCCTGAT
Organism: Leisingera sp. ANG49; assembly: GCF_059694505.1. Classification (NCBI taxonomy): domain Bacteria; kingdom Pseudomonadati; phylum Pseudomonadota; class Alphaproteobacteria; order Rhodobacterales; family Roseobacteraceae; genus Leisingera; species Leisingera sp. ANG49. The sequence goes on along the minus strand of NZ_JCATZN010000008.1, from coordinate 21,844 downwards.
GCTACACCTGCTTCGAAGGACGGCGCCCTATGAAACAGCCCGCCACGGAATTTGGCGGGCTAGCGCAAGGTGTTAAAGGTCATCCTGCTACAGCAGACCCTCCGGCGAGACATCCCACAAAACCTGTTTGCACAGCAAAAAAACGCCAGCATAGAGATTTCGGATGGAGTCAGCTGAAGGGCGGGCAGAGGCGATTTAATTGGGATCGGAATTGATCCGCCGCGATCAATCACACTGGGTGCTAGGTAGGAACGGCCGCGGGCTTTGCGCATCTTGTGTCAGGTGCTTGCCAGCCAGTCAAAAACCAGCCGCGCCCGGTCTGATGCCTGGTTGTGCAGTTTGACATAGAATTCCAGCGGCGCCGTAATGGTTTCCGGCAGCAGCTTGACCAGCTTGCCGGATGCGACCAAGTCTGCAGTCAGGCCCTCCCAGCCCAGCACCGCCCCCATGTCATCCTGCGCGGCTTGCAGTGCGATGACATAATTGTTGACGCGGTGGGTGGACTTCAACGGACCTGAATAGCCCAGGGTGTGCGCCCACACCCGCCAGTCGGTGCCGCCGGTTTCCAGCGAGTCGAGATGGATCAGCGGAACCTCAGCGATGCCGGCGACGCTGTCTACCTGGTGCTGAGTGGCAAACCGCGGGCTGCACAGCGCCATGATCCGGTCCCGGAACAACGCCCCGCAGTGGCCGCTGTCGCGGGACATATCGCCGTAATGTAGGCTGAGGTCGCAATCGCCGGCGGCCTTCTCCGTATCGCTGACGATCTGCGCCACCGAGATATGCTCGTAGCTTTTCCAGAAATGCGCCAGCCGCGGTGTCAGCCACAGGGAGCTGACGGCGGTGCTGGAGCGGATCGTCACCGAGCTGCGCCCGTGCTGGGCGCGTAGCTGCTCGAAGGCGTCGTTGATCCCCTCAAACCCTCTTTGCAATGCGACCAGCAGGTAGGCGCCGCTTTCCGTCAGCTCGACACCGCGGTGAAAGCGGTTGAACAGGCTGCACTGCAGCTCGCGCTCGAGCGTCTTGATCTGGTGGCTGACCGCAGCGGGGGTGACGTTCAGCTCAGCCGCGGCCAGCTTGAAGCAGGTGTTGCGGGCGGCGGCTTCGAAGCTGACCAGGGAGCTCATCCGGGGCAGATCATAGGGGCGCTTGGGCAAGGCGGCTTTATCCTCCTGCCGTAAATGTTGAATACACGATGTCTCTTCTTCTGCCTTTGGGCAAATTCAGCTAAGCCAAGATGAAAATTTTTGCAATTGCCGGATGCGGGAAAGACGCCAGAATGCAGCATCACTCCCCGGCTCAGGATCAGCGCCGCCCGGGTGAGACACACAGGATTTCTGCCGCAGCAGCCAAGGCTGCCGGAAACCCGCAAACAGGAGTTGGACTATGAAGTCGCATGCAAAAGTGGTGGTCGTCGGCGGCGGCTGTGTCGGAGCCTCGATCCTTTACGGGCTGACCCAGCACGGCTGCAGCGATGCGGTGATGCTGGAGCGCACCACGCTGACCTCGGGCTCTACCTGGCACGCGGCGGGCCTCTTGGTGACCTTCGTGCGCTCGCACAATATCTCCAAGATGACGATGGAAACCATCCGCATCTACGGCGAGGTGGAAAAGAAGCTGGGCACCTCTGTCGGGCTGCGCCAGGTCGGCCAGCTGCGGGTGGCCAACAGCCAGAAGCGCTGGGACGAGTTCCAGTCCTATATCTCCATCGCCGAGGCCGCGGGCGTACCCTGCCGCCTGGTGACGCCGGAGGAGATCAAAGAGATCCACCCGCTGCTGGCGCAGAGCGAAAACATCCGTGGCGGCATCCTGCATGACCAGGACGGCTATGTGAACCCGGCCGACATCACCATGGGGCTGGCCAAGCTGGCCCGCGACCAGGGTGCGACTGTCTATCAGAACACCGAGGCGCAGGGGTATGAGAAGCTGGACAACGGCCACTGGAAGGTGACCACCAGCAAGGGCGAGATCACCTGCGAGCATCTGATCTTTGCCACCGGCAACTATGCCCGCGAGAACGCCCGCCGGGTGGGGCTGGACCTGCCCTGCATCCCGATCGTGCACCAGTACTGGACCACCGAGACCGTGCCGCTGCTGAAGGAGCGCCGCGCCGAAGGCTTGCCGGAGTTCCCGATCCTGCGCGACGAGGATTACGGCGCCTACCTGCGCGAGGATGTGGGCGGCTTCCAGTTCGGGCCTTATGAGTTCAAAAAGGACCTCAAGCTGTTTGCCGAGGACCGGGTGCCGCCCGATTTCGGCGCCGACCTGCTGCCGGAGGATTTCGAGGCGGTGGAAACCCAGTGGGAGCGGGCGCTGGAGCGGGTGCCTGCCCTGGGCGAGGTGGGCATTAAGGCCAACACCCGCGGGCCGTTCCAGATGACCCCGGACGAGCTGCCGCTGTGCGGCCCGGCGCCGGGGCATGAGAACCTTTGGCTGGCCGAGGGCGTGCCGGGCGGCATCCTGTGGGGCGGCACCATGGGCGAGCGGCTGGCGCGCTGGATCGTTGACGGCCACCCCGGCATCGACATGTCCGAGATCGACCCGCGCCGGTTCGGCGACTATGCCGCCAAGCGCTGGACCATGGACAAGGTGCGCGAGACCTGGGGCACCCATATGAACGCCCATGTTCCGGGCGAGGATTTCCCCGGCGCCCGGCCGATGAAGACGATGCCGTCCTACGACCTGCTGACAGCACAAGGCGCGGTCTGGACCACCTTCAACGGCTATGAATTCCCGCGCTGGTTTGCCAGATCGCCGGAAGAGGCGGTCCCCGAGCACAGCTTCCGCCGCACCAGCCATATGGAGCTGGTGCAGGAAGAGGTGCGCGTCACTCGCGAGGAGGCCGGGTTCATCGAGATGTCGCCGATGACCAAGTTCACCGTGCGCGGCCCGGGGGCGGCCAAGTGGCTGGACGGGATCATGGCCAACAAGCTGCCCAAGGTTGGGCGGATGACGCTGGCGGTGGCGCTGAACCCGCAGGGCGGCATGGAGGGCGAATACACCATCGTCCGTTTCGGCGAGAACGACTTCTACCTGGTCTCCACCCCGAACGGGCAGGTCTACAACTGGGACTGCCTGTCGCGCCTGCTGCCGGATGACGGTTCGGTTGTGATGGAGGATATCTCGGAACAGCTGGGGGTGATTGCGCTGGCGGGGCCGAAATCGCGCGAGATCCTGCAGAATCTGACCGACAACGATCTGTCGAATGAAGCCTTCCCCTGGCTGACGGCGCAGATGGGAGAGGTGGGTTATGCCAAGGGCGTTCACCTGCTGCGCGTGAGCTACACCGGCGAGCTAGGCTGGGAGCTGCATCATCCGGCCGGCTACAACCGCCATCTGGTTGATCTGCTGCTGAAAGCGGGCGTCAAGCCCTTTGGCCTGGAAGCACTGGAATCGATGCGGCTGGAGAAGTCCTACCGCGCGATCAACCGCGAGATCTGTAAGGACATGACGCCGTTCGAGGCCGGGCTGGACCGTTTCGTGGCGCTGGAGGGGCGGCAGTTCATCGGCCGCGAGGCACTGCTGCGGCAGAAGGAGGCGGGCGGCTACCGCACGCTGGTCACCCTGAAACTGCCGTTCTGCGACACCTCGGTCCTGGCGGATGAGGGGGTCTACAAGGACGGGACACTCATCGGCCGGGTGACTTCAGGCGGGTTCTCCTACTACTGCAACCACGACATCGCGATGGCGCTGGTGCCGCAGGAGTTCACCGCCGAGGGCACATCCCTGCAGGTGATGGTCCACAACGAGATGCGCGAGGCCGAGGTGATCGGCATCTGCGCCGTCGACCCAACCAGCGCACGCGCCCGGGCCTGATCCCGACACCTGAAGGAGCGGAACATGACGGAACTGAAAACACGGGCGCCGCGCGGCGCCCGGGGCGGCCGCGCTGCGCGCGTCCAGGCCCGCACCAACCCGCCGCCGGTCTACCTGCCTGCGCTGAACCGCCAGGTCGGACCCATTGATCTCTTGGGCCCGGAAGGGGTGGAGAAGATCCACAATGCGGCGATGACGATCCTGGAGACCACTGGCATCGTGTTCCGCGATCCGGTGGCGCTGGCGGACTGGAAACGGGCCGGCGCCGATGTGCAGGGCGAACGGGTCCGCATCGACCGCGATATGCTGATGGAGCTGATCGCCTCGGTGCCGTCGGAATGGGGGTATGCCGCCCGCAACCCGGAGCGTTCGCTGCGGGTGGGCAACCGGCATTCGGTCTTTGCCAACGCCTATGGTGCGCCCTTTGTCTATGACCTGGACGGCAACCGCCGCCCCTCAACGCTGGAGGACGTGCATAACTTCTTCAAGATGAGCCAGATGAGCCAGTCGATGATGGTGCCGGGCATCCTGCCGGTGGAGCCGCAGGACGTGCCGGTGCCGCTGCGCCATCTGGAGCTGGTGCATGCGGCACTGACGCTGACCGACAAGCCGATCAAGGGGGCGGTGCAGTCGGAGCAGGCCGCGTATGACACGGTGGAGATGGTGCGCATCGTCTTTGGCGAGGAGTTCGTGGATGAGAACGTGGTTCTGGCCGCGCTGCTGAACTGCAACACGCCGCTGGTCTGGGATGAGACCATGCTGCAGTCCTTGCGGGTCTATGCCGCCGCCAACCAGCCCTGCCTGCTGTCGCCTTTTGTGCTGGCAGGCGCCTCGGCCCCGGCCAGCCCGCAGGGCGGCGTGGCGCTGCTGATTGCCGAAAGCCTGGCAGGCATGGCCTACAGCCAGATTATCCGCCGCGGCGCACCGATGGTGCTGGGGGTGGCAATCATGGGGGTGTCGATGAAGACCGGCGCGCCGATGATGGGCTCGCCCGAGCCGGGGCTAATGAACCTGCTGGTGGGGCAGATGGCGCGGTTTTACGGCGTGCCCTGGCGGACCTGCACCATGTGGACCGGATCAAAGTCGCCGGACATGCAGGCGGGTTTCGACACCGCCAACACCATGTGGCCGGCGTTGCTGGGCGGTGCCAACTATATCGTGCACTCGGCCGGTTTCCTGGAGGGCGCGCTGGGGGTCTCTTATGCGAAATGGGTGCAGGACACGATGCAACTGGAGAACTTCCACCGCTTCTTCAGCGGCCTGCAGGAAGAGAACCTGGATGCGCTGCTGGGCGACATAGAGGCGATCGGCCCCGGCGGCCATTTCCTGGGTACCGATCATACCCGCGAAAACCCGATGCACATGAACCCGCTGCAGAACAACGACAGTTTCGAGCAATGGGAGGCGGAAGGCGCCAAGACCGCGGAGATCACCGGCCGCGAGGCGGCGCGGCGGATGCTGGATAGCTATGTGCAGCCGCCGATGCCGGAGGATCAGCGCGGCGCGTTGGACGAATTTGTTGCCAAGAAACGCGCATTGTACCAAGCCTGACACTGCGGGCGCCAAAGCGTCCCTTTGACCCGGCACAAGGACAGGATTTGATCCGATGACCACATCTTCGACAAAAACGCTCTCACTCGCCGAAGTGCGGGCATTGGCCAAATCCGTCCTTGTGTCCGCGGGCATGGACGCGGCGGGCAGCGACCTGATCGCGGAGATCGTGACCAGCTCGGAACGCGACGGCCCGCGCAGCCACGGGCTGCGGATGCTGCCGGTCTATGCGCAGAGCTTCACCTCCGGCTATGCCAATGGCGCCGCCGCCCCGAAGATCGAGAAGATCGCGCCGGGCGTTCTGCGCGGCGATGGCGGCAACGGCTATTACCAGATTGCCGCCGCCGCGGCGCGGGAGGAGCTGATTGCGCTGGCGCGCGAGAACGGCATTGCCGCCTTTACCTGCGCCAACTGCCACCACCTGGGAGGCTTGCGGTTTGACACCGAGCCGCTGGCCGAGGCCGGGCTGGTGGCGCTGGCGGTGATCAACTCATTGTCGATGGTGGTGCCGCAGGGCGGCGTGCGCCCGGCGTTCGGCACCAACCCGATGTCCTTTGCCTGCCCGCGCGAGGACGGCGCGCCGGTGGTCTGGGATCAGGCAGCCTCGATGGTGGCGCTGATGGACGTCCGCATGGCGGCAGCTGAGGGCCACGACCTGCCCCGGCCTGCCGGGCTGGATCCGGAAGGCAACCCCAGCACCGACCCCAACGCCATTCTGGAAACCCGCAGCCTGCTGCCCTTTGGCGAGCATAAGGGCGCAGCGATTGCCTTCATGATCGAGGTGCTGGGCGCGGCGCTGGCGGGCGGCACGCTTTCAGTTGACAATCAGGAACGCGAATCCTTCGGGGCGCTCAACATCAAGGGCGGTGCCACCCTGATCGCGATCGACCCGGAGCGGTTCGGCAATGCCGCATTCGGTGACTACATCACCGGGATCTGCGCCGAGATCGAGGGCAACGGCACGGCCCGGGTGCCCGGCGACGGGCGGCTGAAGAAACGCGCGGCGGCAAAGGCGGACGGGGTTGCTGTCAGCACCGAACTGCTGGCGCAGCTCGATGCGTTGGCAGGGCCCGCATGAAACGGGTGGTGATTGCCGGCGGCGGCATTGTCGGCATCTCCTGCGCGCTGGCGCTGCAGGCGGACGGGCACAGCGTCACAGTTCTGGAGCCCGGTCCTGTTGGCGAGGGTGCAAGCTGGGCCTCCTGCGGTTGCATCGCAGTGGGGGAGATCGTGCCGCTGTCGCAGCCGGGCATGCTTATGAAAGTTCCGGGCTGGCTGCTGGACCCCGAGGCGCCGCTGTCGCTGCGTCCGGCCTCGGCGCTGAGGTTGCTGCCTTGGTTTGCCCGCTTCACCGCCAATTCCCTGCCCGCGCGGATGCGGGCGATTGCCGCCGATCTGGCCCGGCTGACTTTTACCGCCACCGCGGATTTCAAGGCGCAGCTTGCAGACATCGGCGCCCAGGATCTGCTGGTGGAGCGCCCGGTGATCAAGCTGTTCGATGATAAGCGGGATAAAGCCACGATGGGCCCCGCCTTTGATCTAGCGCGCAAACTGGGCTGCACCATCGACGACATCTCCGGCCAGGAAGCCCATGAGATGGAGCCGGCGCTTGCTTGGGACTTCAAATACGCTTCGGTGCTGCGCGACTGGTGCTATGTGGCAGACCCCAAGCGCCTGGTGGAACAACTGATGCGGGCCTTCGTCCAGCGCGGTGGCACGGTGCTGCCACTGGCCTGTGCGGGCTTTGAACGCGACGGCGCAAGGGTCAATGCCGTCAGGGCGTCAGACGGCCGGCTGCTGGCTGCCGATGAATTGGTGATTGCGGCAGGCGCCCATTCCAAGGGCCTTGCCAGACAGCTGGGCATCCCGCTGCAGCTGGAAGGCGTGATGGGCTATTCGACAGGCTTGCAGGATACCGGTGTGGATCTGAAGCATACGGTTTTCTACCCTGCAGGCGGGTTCGGCATCACGCCATATGAGAATGAGCTGGCGGTTGCCGGAACAGTGGAATTCGCCAGTCTCGCCGCCGCGCCCAAATGGCGCCGTGCCGATGTACTGGTCAAACGCGCCTACCGGGTGTTGCCGGATCTGCAGTACAGCCGCCGCAGCCGCCGCATGGGCCGCCGCCCCTTCACCCCCGACACCCGGCCTATTATCGGAAGAACAGGCAGACTGGCGAATGTGTCCTTTGCCACCGGCCACGGCCAGCTAGGGCTGACGCTTGGGGCTACCACCGGACGTTTAATCGCAGATGTAATCGCCGAACGACCACGGGAGACCTGGAGCAGCGTTTTCGGGCCGGACAGATTTCAGGGAACCTGAATTGTTGTTTTACCCATCCTTTTCCGCCGCAGCGCCTTGATTAGAAACACTTGGCGGGGCAAGCCAAGAATGCTGGTTTTGCAAAATTGCGCAAAAGTTAACTTTGCAATATCGCTCGCGGCCAAGGCCGCTGAAAACCGCGAGTTTCCGCACGACCTCGGCCCTAGGCTGCCCTCCAGCGGCAGTCATCAATGCTGCATCCCGCTCGTCGAATCTGCCATTCATGCATCGCACAGCACTTTCGATAACAGAATGGCGGCAATTGCAACGAAACCATCGTTCGCTGCAATTGCAGCCTGGATAGCCGAGAAGGTCGGCAATGCCCAACAGCACCTTCGCTCTCGTTAGGCCGCAACAACGGGGTTTCATTGGGCCAACTCGCCATCTAAGGTTCTGCCTCCAGCGCATACAGCCGATGAGGAGCCAGGATGCGCATCAATGTGGGAATCGCCGTGTCACTGCTGGTGGCGTTTGCGATTGGTGTGTCCACCTTCGTTGTCCACTCGCTTTGGTGGACGACTGCGCGTGGAAACAGCCAGATGCTTGCGGCTGAAATCAACAGCCAGATCGCCAATACTGTCCGGATCGAAGTCGGGCTGACCCTGCGATCAGCAGAGGCCGCGTGGGCGGCCGTGCGCACCATCTTTGTGCAGAACGTCATAGAGACTCGGCAAGCCGACAAGCGGGAGTTCGTCTTTTTGTCCCAATTGCAGGCGCAGCCTAACATTTCATGGATCATGTTCGGTTGGGAAGATGGAGATTTCTTCGCAGCCCACCGCCTGGGCGACGGTGGCCTGGAGATGATTGAAATCGACGACGCTATCCGGGACCGGATGCTGCGCTCGGACCGCTACATCTTCATTCCCGGCGACATCCAGTTCGAAGAACGCAGCTTCACTCCAACCGACTATGACCCTCGCGGCACCGGCTGGTTCCGCGATTTCATCGGCAGCGACGGCCCGGATTGGGTCGATGCGCAGGATTTGCCCGGCACCCGCAAAGAAGCCTATGCCTTTGCCGGCCCGGTCGACGTGTTCCGCAGGCGGCAAGGCGTATTGGCGGTTGTCATCGAGACGGACCGGCTGTCACGTTTCCTTGGCACGCTGCAGCCTGGCGGGTTTGGCGCGGCCTTCATTCTGGACGCGGATGGAAAGGTCATCGCCGTGCCTGACCCGAATGCGGATGAGATCACGCCTGCGCGCATGGGCGAGGGGGCGCTTTTTGAAGTCGCCAAACTGGCGGGGGAACAGCTTCTGGGGCCATCTTCTACTCGTTCAGGTCCGGATGCGGCGACCCGGATCGTCAGCGGCGGCGTGCCCCACGCAGTGGCGCTGACACCGCTTGGGTTCTACGGCTGGCGTGTTGCAACAGTAATCCCGGAATCGGCGTTTCTGTCGGAGATCGACCGTACCTTGATGCGGCTCATCTACGTGCTGATCGGCGCCGTGCTTGTTGCGACCGGCCTGGCGATCTGGCTTGTGCGGCGGGTCGTTTCAACGCCTCTGGCGCGGATCGTTGACGACCTGAACAAGGTCGAGCGCTTTGATGTTGAACAGGTCGAGCCCCGGAAATCCAAGCTGAAGGAGCTTTCAGACCTTTCAGCCGCAACTGCCAGTATGGCTGCAGGGCTTTCGGCCTTTCGCAAGTATCTGCCGGCCGACCTGGTCCGGATGCTGCTGGCCGAGGGCATCCGTACCCAGCCTGGAGGCAGCATGAAGCAGATTTCGGTGCTGTTCTGTGATGTCGCCGGATTCACCGGCCTTTCGGAGCGGCTGGGCACAAAGATCATTCCGCTGATGGAAACCTACTTCAGTGCTGCGTCGGCTGCCATTACCCGCCACGAGGGCACCATCGACAAGTTTATCGGTGATGGGCTGATGGCCTTCTGGGGAGCGCCGCGCCGCAATTCGAGCCACGCTGAAAACGCCTGCCGTGCAGCTCTCGACCTTGTCTCGGCTGTCGCCGCGACCGGCATAAAGGACGACGCGGGCCGTCCGCTGCGCATTCGGCTCGGTCTGAACTCCGGCGAGGCGCTGGTCGGGAATATCGGCTCTGAGCAGCGGCTGAACTACACGGCATTGGGTGACGCCGTGAACATCGCAAGCCGGCTGGAAGGGGCTAACAAGCTCTATGGAACAACGATTCTGATCGGGCCGGAAACGCGGCAGGCGGCCGGCAGCAAGATCGTGGTGCGGGAGCTGGACACGCTTGCGGTGTTCGGACGGGCTGAGGGAATTGTTGTCTTTGAGCTGATTGCGATGTCCGATGATTTAGAAGGTCCGCGGGCCTGGATTGAGGCCTATGAAGACGGGCTTGCGCGGTACCGGCAAAGAGATTTTGACGCAGCGATTGCAGCCTTTGAGAGGGCGGAGGCAGAACGCGGCGGTGATCCCGCCTCTGCGGTCATGAAACGGCGTGCCGCCGCATTTTCCTTCGCGCCGCCAGCAGATGACTGGACAGGCGTTGCGATCGCCGACGCGAAGTGAGCCGTCAAGAAAAAAATGGCTAACCAATCTCCGTTCTCCAAACGTTTTCAGGCAGGGTAACACCTGTCTGCTGGGTGCCGATGGCTTTGAACTTTGATCGATTTTAGGCCACAAAGTGACTAAATGCATGCGGAAGCGGATATGCGCGGCAGTCCACTGGCTGGCCGGGTCGGAATGCGAGGTGAACTTGGGCTGGACCTCGCTAGCCGCGCCGAACGCGGCCTCGTCCAGCGTTTCGAGATACTCGCGCAAGGCGCGGGGCGCGTCAGCCGGGCCAATCCTCACAACGTCCCATTCCTCCGTCGGCGTTGAGTTCTGCTTGTTGGCATCTGCCTCAATCAGGCTCGCGTCGATGGCCATGCGCTGACTAGACCTCCCTCGAAGCAGCGCACGACTCTCATCTCGAACTAATGCTGCAACAGTTCGCTGTTGCAGAGCCGGCCATGGCGGTTCTTCGAAAACGTCGAGTGGTCCGGAACCCGGTCACTCAGATCATGCCGACAAAACCACCGGTACGCCAAGTTCAGATGCGCCTCCTCGCAAAGACTGCTTTGCTCTGGGACCCGAGCCTTTGCAGCGCTCGTCCTGATCGCCTGTTCGAGGGTCTGCAGATCCCGAGCTTTCAGCTAGTGACCGGGCTCTATCCGGATACCGACTGCAACGGCATCCGGACGTAACCAGGAAATGCGGATATTTGCAGAATGTGTTTCTGGCCGGGGCTTAGAAATCGACCTCGATGGCGATGCCCTTCTCGACCGCCACCTCAACGACCGAGGCTGCGACGGCCAGGTCCTGCAGGCCGACGCCGGTGCCGTCGAACAGGGTGATCTGCTCGTCCGAGGTGCGGCCCGGATTGGTGCCGTTGATGACCGCGCCGATCTGGGCGACGTCTGCCTCCTGGATCAGGCCCTGGCCCATTGCGTGCTGCGCCTCGCCGATGGAAACGGACTGGGCAACCTCATCGGTGAACACGTCTGCCTTGACAAGCAGCTGCGGGTCCACTTCCTGCTTGCCCTTGGTGTCGGTGCCCATGCAGGCGACGTGGGTGCCGGGGCTGACCTGATCGGCCTTCAGGATCGCGTCAAAGGACGAGGTGATCGAGATGATCACATCCGCTTCGCGCATGCCATCCAGTTCAACCGCTTCAAAGGGCAGCCCTGCTTCCTCCGCCACCTCTTGCAGGTTCGGCAGCATCTCCGGGTGCAGGTTCCAGCCGATGACTTTCTCGAAGCTGCGCTGCTCCAGCGCCGCGCGCAGCTGGAACTTGGCCTGGTGGCCTGCGCCGATCATGCCGATAACCTTGGCGTCCTGGCGGGCCAGGTGCTTGATCGACACCGAGGAGGCGGCCGCGGTGCGCAGCGCGGTCAAGAGGTTGCCGCCCACCATCGCCTTCACTTTGCCGGTGTCCGGGTCGAACAGGAAAACGGTGGACTGGTGGTTGATCAGCCCGCGCTTCTCCAGGTTGTTCGGCCAGTAGCCGCCGGCCTTGAGGCCCAGGGTGAGGCCTGCGCGGTCAAAGCCGCCCTTGAAGCCGTAAAGCGCGTCCTCGTGGCCGATCGCCTCGCGCACCACGGGGAAGTTGTAGGCATCTCCCGAGGCCATGGCGGCAAAGACCTTCTCGACCGCATCGAACGAGGCTTCGCGGGTCACCAGGTCCGCAATCGCCTTTTCCGGAACGATATACATGTCTGTTTCTCCTCAACAAAAAAGCCGGCGGAGGGCGGCATGCGCACCTCCGCCAGTTCGGGGATGGTTCGGTTAGTAGGCCTTGCCGCGGGCCGAGACGGGCCAGACGGTTTCAACCTTGCCGTTGCGGACGCCGACATACCAGTCATGCACGTTGGCGGTCGGGTCGCAGTGGCCGGGCACCAGGCGCAGCTTGTCGCCCACCTTCAGCGCACCGGAGGGATCAGAGACCACACCGTGCTCGTCCGAGCACTTGATGTACTCCACATCGTCACGGCCGAAGATGAAGGGCAGGCCGCTGTCGACTGACTGTGCCTTAAGGCCCGCATCCACGATGGCCTTGTCGGCCTTGGCGTGGCTCATCACCTGGGTGTAGAGGAAGAAAGCGTTTTCCCACTCGCCCTGGTCGATCCGGTTGCCGTCCTTGTCCAGAATGCGGCCGTAGTCCGCGTCCATGAAGGCGTAGGAGCCGCACTGCAATTCGTTGTACACGCCGGAGTTCGATTCAAAGTAGTAGGAGCCGGTGCCGCCGCCGGAGACCAGATCGCACTCGATGCCTTCGGCCTTCAGGCCCTCAACCGCATCGGCAACCTGCGCGATGGCGATGTCCAGCTTGGCCTTGCGGTCCTCGTAGCTGTCCATGTGCTGCATCGCGCCCTGATAGGCCTGGATGCCGGAGAACTTGAGGTTCTCAGCCGCGTTCACCGCCTTGGCGATTTCGACAACCGCCTCGGTGGTGGTCACGCCGCAGCGGCCGGCGCCGCAGTCGATCTCGACGAACACTTCCAGCTCGGTGCCGTGCTTCTGCGCCGCTGCCGACAGGTCAGCCACGTTGTCCAGATCGTCAACGCAGACGATGGTGCGGGCGCCCAGCTTGGGCAGGCGGGCCAGACGGTCGATTTTCTGCGGGTCGCGCACCTGGTTGGAAACCAGAATGTCCTTGATGCCGCCGCGGGCAAAGACCTCGGCCTCGGACACCTTCTGGCAGCAGACGCCAACCGCGCCGCCCAGGGATTCCTGCAGCTTGGCCACATCCACCGACTTGTGCATCTTGCCGTGCACCCGGTGCCGCATGCCATGCGCCTTGGCATAGTCGCCCATCTTCTTGATGTTGCGCTCCAGCGCGTCCAGGTCGAGGACCAGCGCCGGGGTCTGGATGTCAGCCTCGTCCATGCCCGGGATCGCCGGGACATCATAGCCGACTTCAAGCTCTTCGAATTTGGTCTGTGCGTTCATGTTTCTATTCCCCAGTTTAGCTGTTCATCCAGGGCAGCTTGTCGAGGTCGACATTGCCGCCGGTGACGATCAGGCCCACGCGTTTGCCCGCGAAGGCGTCTTTGTTTTTGAGAATGGTGGCGAGCGGCACCGCAGAGGACGGTTCCATCACGATGCGCAGGTGCTTCCAGATCAGCTTCATCGCGTCGATGATCTCGGCATCCGAGGCGGTGTAGATTTCGCTCACGTGGTTGCTGACGAAATGCCAGGTCAGCTCCTTCAGCGGCACCAAGAGGCCGTCGGCAATGGTCTTGGGCGCGTCATCGGCGATAATGTAGCCCGCCTTGAAGCTGCGGTAGGCGTCATCGGCCTGCTCCGGCTCTGCCGCGATCACCTTGGTTTCCGGTGCCAGCGTCGACAGCGTCAGGCAGGTGCCCGAGATCATGCCGCCGCCGCCGATCGGGGCCACAACCAAGTCGAGGCCGCCGGTCTGCTCCACGAATTCCTTGGCGCAGGTGCCCTGCCCCGCAATCACGCGCGGGTCGTTGTAGGGATGCACGAAATCACCGCCGGTTTCGGCCTGCACCTTGGCAAAGGTCTCCTCGCGCGAGGAGGTCGAGGGCTCGCACTCGGTGATCCGCCCGCCATAGCGGCGCACGGTGTCCTTCTTGGCCTGCGGCGCAGTGCGCGGCATGACCACGTTGCAGGGAATGCCGCGCAGCATGGCTGCGTAGGACAGGCAGGAGGCATGGTTGCCCGAGGAATGCGTTGCCACGCCTTTCTTCGCCTGCTCTTCGTCCAGCCCGAACACCGCGTTGGCAGCGCCGCGCACCTTGAAAGCGCCCGGTTCCTGGAAGTTCTCACACTTGAAGAACAGCTCAGCCCCGGTCAGCTCATTCAGGTAATCGGAGGTGCGCACCGGCGTGCGGCGGATATGGGGCTGGATGCGCTCATGCGCAGCCAGCATGTCCTCATAGGTCGGGATATACATCGCGGTATCCTTCATCAGGCGGCAGCCTTGGTGCTGTTGGCGGTGTTGCCGCGGTAGTAGTCCTGTGCAGCCGCCACGCCGGAGCCCAGCGGGATGTTCAGGCCAAGGTCGGCCATGACCATTTCGGCGGTCGCAATGCCCGACAGCGCCATCACGTCGGTCAGGCTGCCCAGGTGGCCAATGCGGAACACTTTGCCCGCGACCTCGCCCAGGCCGGTGCCAAAGGCGACGCCGTATTTCTCGGCCGCCAGGCTGACGAACTTGTTGGCGTCAAAGCCGTCCGGCGTGCGGATCGCGCTGACGCTGTCGGAGTAGACGTCCGGCGACACGGCGCAAAGCTCCAGCCCCCAGGCGCGGACCGCGGCGCGGACGCCCTCGGCAATCCGGTGGTGGCGGGCAAAGACGTTCTCCAGCCCTTCATCCAGCAGCATACCACAAGCCATGTTCAGACCGTTCAGCAAACCGACAGAGGGCGTATAGGGATAAGCGCTGTTGGCATAGCCGGCGGCCATGTCCTTGATATCGAAGAAGGTGCGCGGCAGGGTCGCGGTCTCGGCAGCTTTCATCGCCTTGGGTGAGAAACCAACGATGGCCAGGCCCGGCGGCAGCATGAAACCCTTTTGCGAGCCGGTGACGGCGATGTCGACGCCCCATTCATCCATCCGGAAGTCCATCGAGGCGATCGAGGACACGCCATCAACGAACAGCAGCGCCGGGTGGCCTGCAGCGTCCAGTGCGCGGCGGACTGCGGCGATGTCGGATTTCACACCGGTTGCGGTCTCGTTGTGGGTCGCCAGAACCACCTTGATCTCGTGCGATTTGTCGGCGGTCAGGATTTCCTCGTAACGGTCCGCCGGAATGCCCTCCCCCCAGGGGGTTTCGACGACCTGAACGTCCAGCCCGTGGCGCTGGCACATGTCGATCCAGCGGTGGCTGAACATGCCGTTGCGTGCGGCCAGGATCTTGTCGCCTGCGTTCAGCGTGTTGGTGATCGCGGTTTCCCAGCCGCCGGTGCCGGTCGACGGAAAGACAAAGATCTCGGCGGTTTCGCTTTTCAGAACCTTCTTCACACCGGCCAGTGCCGGATGCAGGATCTGTCCGAACAGCGGCGAACGGTGGTCCAGCGTCGGCATGTCCACCGCCTTGCGCAGCGCTTCGGGCATATTGGTCGGACCGGGAATGAAAACCGGATTTTGAAAGCTCATGTCGTGCCCTCCTGTGGCGATTTCCTTCACTTTAGAGACAAGACTTACGCAGGGAAATTTTTTTGAAAAAAGCTTTCAGAAACGCAAAAATATGTGATTTTCACCATAAATTCAAAGGCTTTAGTTTTTTCACTGTACAGAAACGATTTTCAGTTTTATCCATAAGCTGCTTATTGAAATGCCTCGGGAGGCTTGAAAATGCCGCAAGCACCGCGCCGCAAGGGCCGCCCCAAAAGCTTTGATTCCGCCAGCCAGCCGGCCACCATTCAATCGCTTGACCGGGCGCTGGACGTGCTCGACGCGCTGGCCGGCGCCAGCGGCATGACGCTGACCGAACTGTCCACGGCGCTGGATCAGTCGGCGGCCACCATGTACCGGGTGCTGGCCACCCTGGCGGCGCGCCAGATCGTCGAGATGGATCCGCAGTCCCAGACCTGGCACATCGGCGCGATGGCCTTTCGCCTCGGCTCCGCCTTCTTGCGCCGTTCCAGCGTGATCGAGCGGGCGCGGCCGGTGATGCGCGAGCTGATGGAGGCCACCGGCGAGACCTCCAACCTCGGCATCGAGCGCGGCGGCGACGTGATGTTCGTGAGCCAGGTGGAAACCCATGAATCCATCCGCGCCTTCTTTCCGCCCGGCACCACCTCGCCGATGCATGCTTCGGGCATCGGAAAGGCGCTGCTCAGCTGTTTCGGGGAAGATCAGCTGGCCCGATTCCTGCGCGGCCGGACTCTGGAGCGGTTCACAGAAAAGACTCTGACGTCCGTAGAGGCGCTTCGCGCTGATCTGGCCAGGATCCGAAGCCGCGGCTGGTCCTTTGATGATGAGGAAAAGGCGCCGGGCATGCGTTGCGTCGCAGCGCCTGTCTTCGGCATGCAGGGAGAGGTGCTGGCGGGGATCTCCATCTCCGGCCCCACTGCGCGGATGCCGGATGGGGGCATCAACGGCATTGGCGCCCTGGTCAAGGACGCTGCAGAGAAACTGTCTTACGGATTGGGGGCGCCGGCAGCGGATCAGACCCCGCCCGGCTGACCAGCCGGGCAGCGCCCGGGCACATTTTCAGGCCGGGCGCTCCCCCGCCGTTAGCGCAACGGCGCCAGCGGCATGTGCCGGTTCACGTCCTTGTACAGCAGGTAGCGGAACTTGCCCGGGCCGCCTGCATAACATGCCTGCGGGCAGAAGGCGCGCAGCCACATGTAATCGCCGGCCTCAACCTCGACCCAGTCCTGGTTCAGCCGGTAGACCGCCTTGCCCTCCAGCACATAAAGCCCGTGCTCCATCACATGAGTCTCGGCAAAGGGGATCACCGCGCCGGGTTCAAAGGTGACGATGGTCACATGCATGTCGTGGCGCAGGTCGTTGGGGTCCACGAACCGGGTGGTTGCCCACTTACCTTCGGTTTCCGGCATCGGGGTCGGATCGACGTGGTTTTCGTTGGTGACAAAGGCCTCCGGCGCGTCCAGCCCGGCAACCGCCTGATAAGCCTTGCGGATCCAGTGGAACCGTACCGGTGCGCCGGTGTTGTTGCGCAAGCTCCAGCTGGACTGCGGCGGCAGGAAGGCATAGCCGCCCTCCCCCATCTCATGCGTGGTGCCGTCGATGGTCAGGGTCATGGCGCCTTGCACCACGAACAGCACCGCCTCGGTGCCCGGCTCGGTTTCCGGCCGGTCGCTGCCGCCGCCGGGCTGCACTTCGGCAATGTACTGGGAAAACGTTTCGGCAAAGCCGGACAGAGGCCGCGACAGCACCCAGAAGCGGGCCTTGTCCCAGAATGGCAGCAGGCTCGCCACGATATCGCTCATCGTGCCCTTGGGGATCACCGCATAGGCCTCGGTGAACATGGCGCGGTCGGTGAGCAGCTGGGTCTGCGGCGGCAGCCCGCCTTCCGGCGCGTAATAGGATCGTTTGGTCATGGGCTGCCTTTCCTGCTGAAGTGCTGCCCCATTGATACCCGGCTGCCCCGCGCAACCGAACTTATTTCCGTATCAAGATTACCTGAAGGATTATTTCGGAATTTTTGAAGGCAGGTAAAGGCACCTACCCGCCGCCGATATCCTCCGGCGCGATGGAGACGGTTTTGACAATCGCATGGCATTCCGCGCCCGGCTCCAGCCCCAGCGCCTGCGCTGACCGGCGGGTGACACGGGCCAGCACCCGGCCCGCTGGCGTCGTCAGCGAGACCATGGCGCCCGGTCCGCCGCCTGTGCGCAAATGCTCGACGGTGCCCGGCAGGATGTTGAGCGCTGACAGCCCTTCCGGGCGCTGGCGCGACAGGATCACCTCATGCGCTGATATCCTGATCCGGACCAGACTGCCGGGTGCTTTGGCAATCTGCGGCAGGAACAGCGGCACACCGCCTGCGTCCAGTTCCGTCAGCCCGTCACTGTGATGCCTGGCAACCCGTGCCTGCAGCAATGCGCCCGCCGCTCGGACACCTGCAGGCATCACCGCGGGGTCGCCCAGAACCTCGGCTGCTGTTCCCTGCCGCTGCACCTTGCCGTCCTGCAGCGCAACCACGGTGGTTGCCAGACGGGCGACTTCGGCGGCGGAGTGGCTGACGTATAGCATCGGAATGCCGATTTCATCCCGGAGCCGTTCGAAATAGGGCATTATCTCCGCTTTGCGGGCCTCGTCCAGCGCCGACAGCGGTTCATCCGCCAGGATCATCCGCGGCGCAGCCAGCAGCGCGCGGCCAATGGCGACACGCTGCTTTTCGCCGCCTGACAGCCCTCCGGGACGGCGTTGCAGCAGCGGGCCGATGCCCAGCAGCTCCACCACCCGGTCCAAGCTTTCGCGCTTGGCGTCCCGCGGCGCAAACCACTGCCCGAAAGCCAGGTTCTGCCGCACCGTCAGATGCGGGAACAGCCGCCCTTCCTGAAAGACATAGCCCATGCGGCGCTTGTGCGGCGGCAGCCAATGCCGCCGGGTGGTGTCAAACAGCACCTCGCCATTCAGCGTCACCCGGCCCTGATCCGGCCTGATGAGCCCGGCCACCGCCTGGATGACTGTGGTCTTGCCGGTGCCGGAGCGGCCGAACAGCACCGTGACGCCCGGCGGCGCCTCGAACTGCACATCCAGCCCGAACCCCGGCAGCGCATGTTGCAGAGAGACGGACAGCATCAGCGTCCCCCGGCCCGGTCAGCTGCCCGGCGCGCCAGCAGCTCCGACAGCAGCAGAGCGGTCAACGCGATGGCAATCGATATCAGCGTCAGCCGCAGCGCCGCTGTCTCGCCGCCCGGGACCTGCAGGAACGTATAGATCGCGGAGGGCAGCGTCTGGGTCTGGCCCGGGATGCTGGAGACAAAAGTGATGGTGGCGCCGAACTCGCCCATTGCCTTGGCAAAACCCAGCACCGTGCCGGCAATCAGACCGGGCAGGATCATCGGCAGGGTGATGGTGGCAAAACACATCAGGCGCGATGCGCCCAAGGTGGCGGCGGCCTGTTCCAGCTTGGGGTCCACCGCCTCCACGGACAGGCGGATCGCCCGTACCATCAGCGGAAAGGCCATGATGCCAGCCGCCAGCGCCGCCCCGGTCCAGCGGAACGCAAAGACAATGCCGATTTGCTGCAGCGCTTCTCCGACCGGGCCTTTGGTGCCGAACACCATCAGCAGCAGATAGCCGGTCACCACCGGCGGCAGGATCAGCGGCAGGTGCACCAGGCTGTTGACGATCTGCTTGCCGGGAAACTGCCAGCGTGCCAGCGCATAGGCGGCAAAAACCGCCAGCGGCAGCGCCGCCAGCGTTGCCCAGATCGAAACCCGCAGCGACAGCATGACTGCCTGCCATTCCTCAGGTCCCAGCCATGCAGTTTCAGCGCTCACTCCTCCGGCACTCCAAAACCGTGCTTCCGGAAGATGCTCCTTGCGGCGGGGCCGCGCAGGTATTCCAGAAATGCCCGGGCCTCAGCCGTATTGCCGCTCGTCACCACCGCAGCCGGGTAAATGACCGGAGGGTGGCTGCCTTCCGGAAAGTCTGCGATCACCGTGACGCCGGATTCCGCGCGTGCATCGGTGGCATAGACAACCCCCATCGGAGCCTCGCCCGAGGCAACCAGCGCCAGCGCGGCCCGCACATTGGCGGATTGGGCCACCTTGGGCGCCACCGCAGGCCATTGCCCCAGCGTCGTCAGCGCTGCCTTGCCATAGATGCCCGCAGGCACCGCATCCACCAGCGCCATGGCCAGGCGCCCCTCGCCCAGCAGCCCGGCCAGATCGGCTGCCGCCAGATCCAGGGGCGGCACACCGCTGCCATAGGCAATCAGAACCAGGGCGTTCTCCAGCAAGTCGACACGGGAGGCGGAGTCGATCAGTCCTTCCTCTTGCAGGACATTCATCCAGCCGGGGTTGGCGGAGATGAAAATATCAGCGGGGGCGCCAAGCTGGATCTGCCGGGCCAGGGCTGGAGAGCCGGCATAGGAGAGAGTCACGTTATGGCCGGTGTCTGCCAGGTAGGTCACGGCGGTTTCATCCAGTGCGGTTTTGGTGCTGGCGGCCGCAAAGACGGTTATCCCGGCCTGCCCCATGCCTGCCAGCCCGAGGAAGATGGCACCCGCGGCAAAAAGGCTCCGCCAGAGGCCCGGCGAAGCCATTGAATTGAAATATTGGGCCAGTTTATCCGTCATGTCCCTTTAGGGACTACCCCCGCTGTCCGGTCCGGGCAAACTGTATTTTCCGGCAGCCGCTGTGCAGGCCCAAGTTCCGGAGCCCCCGTTGCGGATGCCTGCAGGTCAGAACAGGTCGACCACGCCTGCGCCGCCGGCTGCGGGCGCGGGGGCAGGTGCCGGGCGGGCGGCAGCGCGCTGCTCCAGTTCGCCGAGTTTGCGGTCATCCTGGACATGAGTCTGCTGGGCCGCACCGGAGCAGGCGTGGAAACGCACCCGGCGCGCCGAGGTGCCGCCTACGCTGGAGGAGACACAAGGAATGCCTTCATCGCGCAGAAAACGCTGGACAAAGTCGGCATTCGCCGCACCGATGTCCGACAGGTTTGCCGACATTTTCGCGCCTCCGAACACCTTGGCCTTCAGATTGGAACGGATGGCGCCTTTCTTGAGAATGCCGTTGATCAGCAGCTCCATCGCATGGATGCCATAGCGGGCATTGGCAGCTCCGCCCTGGCGGGCGTTGGCCAGCAGGAAATGATTCATCCCGCCTACACCATTTTCCGGATCGTAAATGCAGGCTGCAATGCACGAGCCTAGGACCGTGGAGAACATAATCTTCGGATCCGTGCTCACCCGGTATTCCCCTTGCAGAACCGTAACGGATTTCGAATTGGCGAAAACTGTGGTCAAAGTCTGGTCCCTTCCTGCGGTTCGATCAGGCCTTGCTGGCCTGTAGTAGTGTATTGGCCATCCGGGCCAGAGGTACCTGCTGCTGGGCAGCACCCATCTCCCAAGCCACTCGCGGCATGCCGTAGACCACCGAGGACTTTTCGTCCTGGGCAAAGGTCTTGGCGCCCGCCTTGCGCAGTTCCAGAAGCCCCCTGGCCCCGTCCTGGCCCATGCCGGTCAGGATGGTGGCAACAACGTCCTTCCCGTATGGCACGGCAGAGGTGAACAGAGCGTCAACAGAAGGGGTGTGGCCGGAAATATCCGGACCTGCCTTCATCCGCAGCCGCAGCGGCTTGCGGCTGGTGATGCCCATATGGCGGCGCTGGCCGGCGGCGATATAAACATGGCCGGGCTCCAGCGTGATGCCGTCTTCGGCGGCCCGGACCCGGGCCGGGCAAATGCGGTCCAGCAGCGACACAAGGCCGGTGCCGAAGTTCTTGCCGGTGTGCTGCACGATCAGGGTCGGCGGGCAGTCGAAGGGAAAGCCGACCAGCACATTGCGCAGCGCTTCCACCCCGCCGGTCGAAGAACCGATCAGGATAAGCTTCTTGCTGCCTCCGGCCGCTGCGGCCGGCCGGGAAGCCGAGGCGCCAGCAGCAGCCCTGGGACTGCGGCGCGGCGCATTGATCATCATGTCGAAATACTGGGCGAACTGGCTGGGGTGATCGGACTTGGTCAGCTCGAAGATGCCTGCGCCGACATCCAGAAGCGGCGAGGACTTGCGTGCCGGCGTGGCGCCCTGGGTTTCCATCACGGAGACCCAGCGGGTGTCCATGGCGGAGAACAGCGCCATCATCATTTCAAATTCGGGCAGCTTGGTGAACCCGTCCTCGACAAAGGCAAAAACCGGCTGTGCGGCCTCGGCCTGATTGTAAGCCATCATCAGGTTGTTGGCCAACAGCACCTTCATGCCGGGATAAGCGGATTCCATATAGCCCTGCAAGGTGCGGGCAAAGTTGCGGTCTGTGGTAATGATCAATAAGTTACGCGAAGACAATGGTTTCCCCAGTCAAATTGCAGTGCCCTCAGAATTGCAGGCACAGGTTGCCATAGTCTGAAGGCGCCACCGTTTTCGGCGGCGCCTCCGGTGAGTGTTCAGAAGTCCTGCCAGAGATCGCGGGCGGCATTGCCGCTGCTGGCCGCAGGCGCAGGCGCCGGGCTGGCCTCGATCTCCCAGTTGTCCCCGCCATGCGCCGAGGGGGCCGGCTTGGCGGCCGGGGCGGGGGCTGCAGCCGGGGAG
>NZ_JCATZN010000007.1:0-186431 GCF_059694505.1 Leisingera sp. ANG49 | reverse complement strand
GCCGTGCCACGGTAAGATTGAATTCACACTTTCGCGGTCTGCGCTTTTCCACAAGTCGGTAAAGGAATAGTGGCGTCGGCATTGCAATGGAAACAGCCCCCAGAACGCAATCGGATACAACGTCCGTTTGCCATGCATTGTCCCGAAGGCATCAGCAGCCCGTCATCGTGACAGAGCCGGGAAAATCCACCTTCCGATGGCACAAAGTTTTGGCTGACCGAATGGCTGCGGATTTCGGGATTGGCTCCTCGGCGGTAAGCTTCTGGATACGGCAAGTCTGGTGCAAACCAGGATGCCAGCCGTCGAATTCGATCTCGAGCGTGAGATTGCAGGACTGCCTAAATGCGCAGACTCCCTTTGAACATTAAGGAGGCCCAGCCAAAGAGTGACGGGTCACAAGCCTGGTGCTGATGCAGCTCGATCGGCCTTCCGATTTGCCTTCAACCATTGCCGTCAGTTCGCACGCTGCCTTGCGTCCCATTTCACGGTGCGGAACATGCACGGTTGTCAGGGCAGGGCTGACGATCTCTGCCAATTCGATGTCGTCGAACCCCGTCACCGAAACCTGCTCAGGCACCTGGATTCCCAGTCTGCGCGCCTCGCGCAGAGCACCGGCAGCCAGCACATCGTTGCCGCACACGACCACCGTCGGGCGCGGGGTCAGGGACATCAGCTGCCCGAAGGCCTCAGCGCCCTTGTCAATCTCGTAAGCCGTTTCGATCAGTGTCAACGCGCTGGCATCCAGCCCGTATTCGGCCATCGCCTGCTGCACGCCCTCCACCCGGCCTTGCGCCCGGTCGTTGCCCTGTGTGATGCCCGAGATCATGGCAATCCGCCGGTGGCCGGCGGAAATCACACTGCGCGCCAGTTCACCCATGGCGTCTGCGTTGCTGAAACCGACAGACGGCCGCTGCGCCTCAGGGTCATAGGACCAGGCAACCACTGACGGGACCTGATGGCGCTCCAGATACTCGTAGATTTCTGCATCACGCGCATGCCCGATCAGCAGCAGGCCGTCGGCGCCTCGGGCCACCAGGGTGCGGATCTGTTCGCGCTCCACCTCGGGATCGTAGGCTGAACTGGATACCAGGAGCGTGTAGCCGTTCGCGTGCAACTGGTCCTGAAAGGCCTGCAGCCCCCGGGCGAAGATGGCGTTGTCCATGGTTGGAATTATGGCGCCGATGGTGAAGCTGCGCTTGGCTGCCATCACGCGGGCCGCAAAATTCGGCGTGTAGCCCAGTGATTCGACCGCCTGCATCACCCTCTGGCGGGTTGCCTCGATCACCCGGTCCGGAGAATTCAGGCAGCGCGACACCGTGGCGGTGGAAACGCCCGCCGCCTTAGCAACATCGTTAAGTGTCGGAGCTGAACGGGTTTTTCCCATGTGACGCCTGCCATTCCTTTGCCCCTCGTCATAACACAAAATGCAGCGCTTGCCATCCATCTATGTAAGCGCTTGCATTTGTGATGTAAGCGCTTACAAATGGGGTTGGGATAACAATCCGGGATCTTGCGATGTTTCTCTGGTCTGCTGCTGCCGTATTTGCCGTGTTCTTTGCCAATGTCGCCTTTGGCGCCTTTGGCGGCGGCGGCTTGCTGGGGGATGTCGGGGAGATGCTGGTGTTGTTTGCCGCCTCGATCCTGTTCGTGGCGGCAATTCTCAAGCGCGAAGCTGACCACAAGAACAAGAACGGCAGCTGACGGATTTCTAGGGAGGAAGACAATGACGAATGGCACGGATGGCCTCAAATCTGCTGAGCGCCGCAATTTTCTGAAACTGGCCTCAACCGGCTCTTTCACCGCGGCGCTGGTGGCCGGCGCCGGGGGGGTGCTGTGGTCGTCCGAGGCCGCAGCGCAGACTGCCAAGGAAGAGAAAGAGCGCGAGCGCGCGGCGGAGCATATCATGACCGTGGCCACCGCCTATGTGCTGGGCGCGTCGCGCAGCTATCCGATCATGCAGCTGGATCTGAAGGAGAACATCCAGAACGCTACCAACGGCAAGATCTATGTCAAGCTGGCCCCCGGCGGCCAGCTGGGCGCGGGCGGCGCGCTGGTGCAAAAGGTTCAGGGCGGCACCATTCAGGCGGCGCAGCACTCGCTGTCTAATTTCGCCCCCTTCGCCTCCACCGTTGACCTGATCAACATGCCCTATCTCTGCGGCTCCAACCAGCGGTTCACCAATCTGGTCAACTCGGATTTCTGGAAGGCTGAGGTGCATCCCAAGGTGGAGGCCGCCGGCTTCAAGGCGCTGTTTTACGTGAACATCGACCCCCGCGTGGTGGCGGTGCGCAAGGGCGGCAACGCGGTGCTGTCACCCGGTGATATGGCGGGTGTGAAGTTCCGGGTGCCGGGATCCAAGATGCTGCAGCAGTATTACCGCATGGTCGGCGCCAACCCGACGCCGGTGGCCTGGGGCGAGACGCCCTCGGCCATCAAGCAAGGGGTCGCAGATGCGCTCGACCCCTCCGTCGGGGCGCTTTATGTCTTTGGTTTCAAGGATATCCTGAGCCATGTGACCTTTACCCAGGCGGTGCCGGACAGTCAGGTCTATTCCTGCAATCTGGAATGGTTCAACGCGCTGCCTGCCGACGTGCAGGAGGGTGTGATGTGGGGCTCTGAGATGACCGCGCATCAGAACCTGTCCAAGGTGCCCTCCGCCCGTGCATATGCCATGGCCGAGCTGACCAAGGCGGGTGTCGAATTCCACACCCTCAGCGGCGATCAGCTGGGTGAGTGGCAAGAAGCCGGCGGCTACCAGCGCGCCGAATGGGATTCCTTCAAGACCGAGCTGGCAGGCTCGATGGAGAGTTTCGCCAAGCTGGAAGAGGCCGCGGGCACCCAGGGCAAATACTACGTCCACGACGCCTGAGCCGCACCGGGCCGGAGCGCCGTGACACGGCGCCTGCCCATTATTCAACAGCCGCCTTTGCGACAGCCTGCCGGGCTGACTGCGGGGGTGCGCCTGAACCATGGGAACGGCAATGAATTTCCTGCGAACCATCGACAAGAATGCAGAGCGCTGGCTGCTCCTGGTGTTCTATGTGATGCTGGTCATCACTATGGCGATCGAGGTGATCCGGCGTGAGCTGTTTGCCTTTTCCTCGATCTGGGGCGAGGAGATCGTCCGCTATTCCTTCATCTATCTGGCCTGGATCGGCGCCGCGGCGGCGGTCAAGGAGCGCGCCCATATCCGGATCGATGTGATCCTGCATTATCTGGGCCCGCGGCCCAAAGCGCTGATCTACATCTTCGGCGATCTGGTGATGTTCGTGGTCGCGCTTGTGGCGCTTTACTGGTCGTTCGAGACGGTGCTGGTTTCAGCCAAATTCGGTTCAGTCAGCCACGGGCTGCGGATCTCGATGGTCTGGTTCCTGATGGCGGTGCCGGCAGGCTTTGCCCTGATGATCTGGCGCCTGCTGCAATCCTTCCTGCGCGACTACCGCAGCCTTCGCGACGGCACCCCCGTCTTTGAAGGCGACAAGCTGTTTGATTGAAGGGCCTGAGCGATGCTGTGGAATTCACTCAATCAAACAGTCGAACTGGGCTGGGATTTCTACCTGCCGGTGATCATGTTCGTGGCGCTGATCGCGCTTGCGGTACCGGTCTGGGCTGCCATCGGCGCGGCGGCGATCACCATGCTGGTGATGTCGGGCGACCTGCCGCTCAGCGCCATCGGCGAGAGCCTGTTCACAGGCATCGACGCCTTTGCGCTAACCGCGGTGCCGCTGTTCATCTTGACCGGCGACGTGCTGGTACGGACCGGACTCAGCAAGAAATTCCTCGATGTGGCGGAGGCGCTGACCTGCTGGACGCGCGGCGGTTTCGGGTCGGCCACGGTGCTGGTCTGCGGCATGTTCGCGGCGATCTCCGGCTCTGACGCGGCCGGCGCCGCAGCGGTCGGGCGGATGACCATCAACCGGCTGGTCGAAAGCGGCTACCCGCGCCCCTATGCCTGCGCGCTGGTGGCGGCGGGCGCCTGTACCGGCATCCTGATCCCGCCCTCTATCGCCTATATCATCATCGGCCTGGTGCTGGGCATTTCCGCCTCCACCCTGTTCCTGGCGGCGCTGATCCCGGGCCTGGCGATCCTGGTGTCGATCCTGATCACCAATATCATCATGAACCGGCTCTATACCTACGAGACCGGCGGCAACATGGGCCTGGTGGAGTGGCTGGGCAACCTGGGCCACGCGCTGAAGTCCGGCTGGTATGCCTTCATCGTGCCGGGCATCATCTTCTACGGCATTTTCTCCGGCCGCCTGACCCCGACCGAGGCCGGCGCCACCGCGGTTGTCGTCACCATCCTGATGGGCTTCATCCTGGGCACGCTGAAACTGTCGGATTTCCCGGCGATGCTGGTCAGCTCTGCCAAGGTGAACGGGGTGATCCTGCCGATCATCGCCTTCTCCGCCCCGCTGGCAGAGGCGCTGGCGATCATGGGCGTACCGCAGGGGTTCGTGACCGCGGTGACCGGGCTGACCGATGATCCGTCGCTGCTGATCCTCTTGATGATCTGCATCCTGATCGCTGCGGGCTGCGTGATGGAGACAACGCCCAACATCGTGATCCTGGCGCCGATCCTGAAGCCGCTCGCCGACAACATCGGCATGAACGAGATCCAGTTCTGCATCATGATGATCACCGCGCTGGGAGTGGGCTTCATCACCCCCCCGCTGGGCCTGAACCTGTTCGTCGTCTCCGGCATCACCGGCGAGTCCATCCTGAAGATCGCCGCCCGTGCCGTGCCGTTCGTGCTGACCATGCTGATCGTGGTGCTGCTGATCGCCTACGTTCCGCCGATTTCGACCACTCTGCTTCCCGATATCTACAAGTAGGACCCCCTGGAAATGACCCGAGAATACCTGAAAAAGGCTGCCCTGACCCCCAAATCGGATGCCTCCGAGACACACAAGATCGTACAGGGCATCCTGGACGACATCGAGGCAGGCGGCGACGCCAAAGCGCTGGAATATGCCGCCAAGTTCGACCGTTACGAAGGCAACGTGCTGCTGACAGCCGAGGAGATCGAGGCAGCCTGCGCCCTGGTGCCGGAGAAGCTGAAGGCTGATATCCAGTTCGCCCACGACAACGTGCGCCGCTTTGCCGAGCTGCAGAAAAGCACGATGCGGGATGTGGAAACCGAAATCTCCCCCGGCTTCGTCACCGGGCAAAAGGTAATACCGGTGGACGCGGCGGGCTGCTACGTGCCCGGCGGGCGCTACAGCCATATCGCCAGTGCCATCATGACCGTGACCACCGCCAAGGTGGCCGGCTGCAAGCATATCACCGCCTGCTCGCCGCCGCGCCCGGATACCGGCGTGGCCCCTGCCATCGTCTATGCCGCCCATATCTGCGGCGCCGACAAGATCATGGCGATGGGCGGCGTGCAGGGCGTTGCGGCAATGACATTCGGTCTCTTTGGCCTGCCCAAGGCCAATATCCTGGTCGGCCCCGGCAACCAGTTCGTGGCCGAGGCCAAGCGCATCCTGTTCGGCCGCGTCGGCATCGACATGATCGCAGGCCCCACCGACAGCCTGATCCTGGCCGACAGCACGGCGGATGCCCATATCGTCGCCACCGATCTGGTGAGCCAGGCAGAGCATGGCTACAACTCGCCGGTCTGGCTGGTCACGGATGACCGCACCCTGGCCGAGGAAGTGATGCGGCTGGTGCCGGATTACATCGACGACCTGCCCGAGGTGAACCGCGAGAACGCCACTGCGGCCTGGCGCGACTATGCCGAGGTGATCCTGTGTGCAGACCGCGAGGACATGGCGGCCTGTTCCGACGAATACGCGCCCGAGCACCTG
This sequence comes from Leisingera sp. ANG49, assembly GCF_059694505.1. Taxonomy (NCBI): domain Bacteria; kingdom Pseudomonadati; phylum Pseudomonadota; class Alphaproteobacteria; order Rhodobacterales; family Roseobacteraceae; genus Leisingera; species Leisingera sp. ANG49. Next base: position 180,621 of record NZ_JCATZN010000007.1, on the reverse strand, counting down.
ACCGTGCAGGCAGAGGACCTGGACTGGTGGCTGGAGCGGCTCACCTGCTACGGCTCGCTGTTCCTGGGCGAGGAGACCACGGTTTCCTATGGCGACAAGGCGGCGGGCACCAACCACGTGCTGCCGACCTCGCGCGCGGCCAGCTACACCGGCGGCCTCAGTGTCCACAAATATATGAAGATCGTCACCTGGCAGCGCGCCACCCGCGAGGGCTCCAAACCGGTGGCAGAGGCCACTGCGCGGATAGCCCGGCTGGAAGGAATGGAGGGCCACGCCCGTGCTGCCGACGTGCGGCTGGCTAAATATTTCCCGGACGAAACCTTCGACCTGACCGCAAATGGCTGACCCGCGCGCCCTGTTCGACCTGGCAGGCCGGACCGCCTGCATCACCGGCGCCAGTTCCGGCCTGGGACGGCGGGCGGCTATCGCGCTGGCCGCTGCCGGGGCGCAGGTGGTCGCGGTGGCCCGCCGGGTGGAGGCCTTGGAAAGCCTCTGCGCGGAGATCGGGTCCGGTTCGGCTCATGTGGCGGCGGATGTGGCGGACCGCAGCGCGCTGGATGCGCTGCGGGAGGCTGTTGCGGCACCCTTCGGGGCGCCGGACATCCTGATCCACGCGGCCGGCGTCAACACGCGGCAATCCGCGGATGACGTCACCGCGGAGGGCTGGGACCAGACCCTGGCGCTGAACCTTTCGGCGCCCTTCTTCCTGAGCCAGGCGCTGGTGCCTGCGATGAAGGAGCGGGGCTGGGGGCGGATCGTCAATTTCGCCTCCCTCCAGACCAACCGCGCCTTTCCCGGCGGCATCGCCTATGGCGCCAGCAAGGGCGGGATCGGCCAGCTGACCCGTGCCATGGCAGAGGCCTGGTCGCCCTTTGGCATCACCGCCAATGCGATCGGGCCGGGGTTCTTCCCGACCGAGCTGACCCAGGCGGTGTTCGGCGATGAGGCCCGCGCCGCCCGCAACGCGGCGCAGACCTGCATCGGCCGCAACGGGCGGCTGGAGGATATCGACGGGCCGCTGCTGTTCCTGTGCTCGGAGGCGTCGGCTTATGTCACCGGACAAATCCTGATGGTTGACGGGGGGTTCACGGCGAAATGAAAGCCTTGGTTTATGAAGGGGTTGAGACGCTGGCGTTCCGCGACGTGCCAATGGCGGCGGGCCGGGACGGCGAGCACCTGATCCGTATCCATGCCTCCGGCATCTGCGGCTCGGACATGCACGCCTACCTGGGCCACGACAACCGCAGGCCAGCGCCGCTGATCCTGGGGCATGAGGCCGCCGGCGTGATCGAGGACGGACCGCAAGCGGGCCGGCGGGTCACGATCAACCCGCTGGTGACCTGCGGCAGCTGCGCCGCATGCACCACCGGGCGCGAGAACCTCTGCGCCAGCCGCCAGATCATCTCGATGCCGCCGCGCGAGGGCGCTTTTGCCCAGTTCGTGGCGATGCCCGAAAGCAACCTGGTGACCGTCCCGGACGAGGTGCCGCTAGAAAAGGCCGCACTGGCCGAACCGCTGGCAGTCAGTTGGCACGCCGCCCGGCTGGCGCTGGAGGCGCTGCATCCAAGCACAGAGCGCCGCGCGCTGGTGATAGGCGGCGGCGCCATCGGCCTGGCTGCGGCATTGGCGCTGAGGGCGATGGGGGTGGCGGAGGTGACCATCCAGGAGCCGAACGAAGCGCGCCGGGCCTTCCTGACGGACCGCTGCGGTCAAAAGGCGGTGGCAGAGTTCCAGGGTATGGTGCCGCTGGTGGTGGACGCCGTGGGCTATGCCGCCACCCGCGCCGCGGCCTCAGCAACTGTCGCGCCCGGCGGGGTGATTGCCCATGTCGGACTGGGCGAGGACACCGGAGGCTTGGATATCCGCCGCATGACGCTGCAGGAAATCACCTTCATCGGCACCTACACCTATACCGCGCAGGATTTCCGCGACACCGCGCAGGCGATCTTCGACGGCCGTCTCGGCCCGCTGGACTGGCCTGAACAGCGGCCGCTGTCGGACGGCGCCGCCGCCTTCCGCGACCTGCGGTCAGGTGCGGTGGCCGCGCCCAAGATCATCCTCGACCCCTGGGCTTGAGCCCGCGCGCCAAACAAACGGAGAGCAACCATGTATGACAATATCCTGGTTCCCATGGCCCTGGATCACGGGGTGTCCGGAACAACGCTGAAGGCCGCCGCCACCCTGTGCAATCCCGGCGGAAACATCACCGCGCTGCATGTCTACGAGGCGGTGCACAGTTCCGTAACTGCCTACCTGGACGAAGACACCGTGCGCGAAGGCTACGACAAGGCCCGCCAGCTGCTCGCCAAGAAGACCGCAGGCCACGGCAATGTGACGGCAGAGATCGTCAAGGGCCGGTCCTACCGCGCCATTGTCGAATACGCGGAGAAACACGGCATGAACTGCATCGTCGTCGGCTCCCACAAACCCGGCCTCAGCGACTATTTCCTCGGCTCGACCGCTGCCCGCGTGGTCCGCCACGCCCCCTGCGCAGTCCACGTCTGCCGGACCGCATGACAACGAAACACGATACCCGAAGCAAAGGCTACTGACCATGAACATAGACAAGAGGATCGCTGACGATCTGGCCGCCAACGGCGTCTCCTTCGTCACGACCGTGCCCTGCAAGCAGCTGGCCGGCGTGATCGAGGAGATCGACCAGCGCGACGACATCTTCCACATCCCCTCCAACAAGGAGGACGAGGGCATGGGGCTCTGCGCCGGCGCCTGGATGGGCGGCAAGCGCCCGGCCATCATCATGCAGAACACCGCCATCGGGGTGACGATCAACACGCTGGCGACGCTGATCCAATACTACCGGATGCCGCTGCCGATGCTGATCTCCTACCGTGGCGAACTGCGCGAGCCGGTGGCCTGCCAGGTGGAAATGGCGGTGCATACCAAGGCGCTGCTGGCCCAGCTCAACATCCCGACCTACCACTTCCACTGGCAGAAAGATGTCGAGGAGCTGGACAACATCCTGAAATACACCTTCATGTGCAACAAGCCCGTTGCCATCCTGACTGACGCCAACTTCTGGGGAGGCTATGGCGACCAATGATCCGTTCTGAAATCCTGAAAGAGATCGCGCCCATCCTGCGGGACCAGCTGGTGGTCTGCAACATCGGCATTCCGTCACAGGAGCTGCACGCGATCGACGACCAGCCCACCAATTTCTACATGCTGGGCACCATGGGGCTTGCCTCCTCCATCGGGCTGGGACTGGCGCTGGCGCAGCCGAAACCGGTGATCGTGATCGACGGTGACGGCTCGATCCTCACCAACCTCGGCACCCTGCCCACCATCGGCAACAACGCGCCCTCCAACTACATCCTGATGATCGTCGACAACGGCTCCTATGGCTCCACCGGTGACCAGCCGACCTATACCAGCCAGCGCACCGACCTGGCCGCCATGGCCCGCGCCGCCGGCTGCGCCCGGGTGGTGGAGGTGCAGGACAAGGACACCGGCCCGGCGCTGGAGGAAACTCTGGCCAGCGGCGAGGCGACGGTGCTGGTGGTCAAATGCGACAGCGGCAACGCCAAGATGCCGGTGATCACGATCGACCCGGTGGTGATCCGCGACCGTTTCATGAAGGCCGTGGCCGGCTGATGGGCGCAGGCGCCATCCATTCCGCCGAGGATGCCCGCCGCCTGGCAAGGCGGCGGCTGCCTTGGATGGTGTTTGACTACATCGACGGCGCCGCCGGGCAGGAAACCGGGGCGGCGCGCAACCGCGCTGCCCTGGACGCCATCACCCTGCGGCCCCGCATCCTGCGCGATGTCAGCCAGCGCTCGCTGGCCACCCGGGTATTCGGCGCCGAAGCAGACCGGCCCTTCGGAATTGCCCCGATGGGCATGTGCAACCTTGCGGCCCCCGGTGCCGACCTGATGCTGGCGCGGCTGGCGGCGCGCCACCGGGTGCCGCACGGGGTTTCCACCGTCGCCTCGACCCCCTTGGAAACCATCCTGGAGGCGTCAGAGGGCTATGCCTGGTTCCAGCTCTATTTCAGCGGCGACGGCACTGGCACCTTCAAGCTGGCCGAGCGCGCCCGCGCGGCCGGTTATCAGACGCTGGTGCTGACGGTCGATGTGCCCGAGGTCGGCCGCCGCCCGCGTGAGCTGCGCCACGGCTTCAAGATGCCGTTCCGCATCGGCCCGCGGCAGTTACTCGACTTTGCCCTGCACCCGCGCTGGTCGCTGGCGGCCCTGTTCAAGGGCAAGCCGGTGATGGCGAATTTCGAGATGGACGGCTATGATTTCGACCGCACCGAAAGCCGGGCGCGCGCCACCTGGGACACCCTAGCCCGGCTGCGCGATCTCTGGCCCGGCAAGCTGGTGGTGAAGGGCGTGCTCGACGCCGAAGACGCCGGCGCGCTGGTTGCTGCGGGGGTGGATGCCATTCAGGTCTCCAGCCACGGCGCCCGCCAGCTGGAGGCAGCCCCGGCCCCGATAGAAATGCTGGCAGAAATCCGTGCGGATCTTGGGCCGGAATACCCGGTTTTTTACGACAGCGGCATCCGGTCAGGCGAGGATGTTCTAAAAGCACTGTCCGTAGGTGCGGACTTCGTCTTTATCGGAAGAATTCTGCAATATGCAATCGCGGCTGCTGGTGAGCAGGGACTGGAACAGCTGTGGGATGCCCTGAGTGAAGAATTGAGTATTGCTTTGGCACAGACCGGGCTGACTCGCTTGACTGATGGCAGTTTGCGGGGGGATTCAACGGCCCATAGCGGGCTGCACCCGACTGCACCTGGATAGAGCCCTGACGTCTTGTAGACAAAACTGCACTACGCGGCGCGGCGTAGATAGGAATTTCCATTGAAGTACCGTTTATCCTTGTGGGCATCGGGAACGCATAGGCTAGTGAAACTGGCAAGGCAGACGAAACTACCTACTTGCTTTACCCGGACATCGCACCTGAAAACATCTGCGGTGTGCTGCCTGCCTTCCCTGCCCAATAAACCTCATTGTTTGAAAGGCCTCAACTTCAAGACTGTCCTCGCGCAAATTAGTTGTGGCACTACGGGTGCTCGAGGAATTGAAGGTTTCCACTAAGTTTTCTATTGAATGAAAGGCTTGGCGCTCTTTACAGCGGCGGCGGCAGGGGCGCATTTCAGAGAAGCTCCGGCCTATGCGGTTTCACTGCCTGGGAGCCTTTGCTGGACTACGCCGGGCGGCTCAGGCAGGTTTCTATTTCCGCCTGCATGCTCTCGATGGAGCTGCACAGCTGGGCAGTGAACGCTTTGGAGGTCAGCGATTGCGTTGCATAGCCCGGGATCAGAATCGACACACCCGTTCCGATTCGCGGGCGGAACCGGCGAATCGCCAAATCGGCCGTGGTCTGGCGCTGCTGCAGGCAGCTGTAGGCGGTGATCATGTCGCAGATCATGTAGCACATGCCAGCCGCAACAAACTGCAGGCCGGGCGCCCAGGTGCGCAGCTCCAGCCGTTTCCGGAACCGGCAGCCGCTCCTTTGAAACGCAGCCTCCGTCCGGGCCGTCAGCGGGTGCTGATCGAACAGCACCGCCATCGGCTGCCCGTCCAGATCCTGCGGCGTGATCTCCTCAGCGGCCGCCAGCGGGTCGCTGGCGGGCATCACGCAGACGCACTCGAGATCGAAATCCATCTGCCGGACAGACGGGCGCGGCGCCGGTGTTTCGGCAAAGCCGATGTCGAATTGCTGCGAGGCAATCAGATCCTCGATCACATCCGAAGACCGCATGATGAGGGAGACCTCAAGCTCATCCTTGCCTTGCAGAAAATCCGTTAGAATCCGCGGCATAAACAGCCCGGCCGCCGCCGGATGGCAGGCGACGCGCAGCTTGCCGGCCTCGTGGCTGCGGATTTTGCTCACAGTGCGTTCGATCCGCTCAATGCGTTCCAGGACAGTTTCGCATTCCTCGAGAAAGAACTGCGCTTCCGGCGTCGGGATCAGCTTGCCTTGCTCGCGCACAAACAGGCGGAACCCCAGTTCACCCTCCAGCGTCGAGATCATCGTGCTGACCGCGGGCTGGGTGCGCCCGACGGTGCGCGCGGCCTGCGAGATGGAGCCGCTGCGCATGACCTCGCGGAAGGTGAATATCTGGCGGATCGAGAAGTTCATGGCATGGGTATTAAAGCAATTGATGGAGTCAAAGATATTTTCAAATTGATCTTATGTCCTTTGTCCAGCCAAATCCGCCAAACCCGGTGAGGGGACGCCGGAAGGAGGACCGATGGACACATTCTCGAAATACTTGCTGACCGGGCTGATCTGTATGGTGGCCCTGGGCCAATTCGTCCAGGTGGTCACCCGCTATCTTTTGCAGATCCCGGTGATGGGGCTGGAGGAGACCATGCTCTACCCGACCATCTGGCTCTATATCCTCGGCGCAGTGAATGCCTCGCGCGAGGATACCCACATCCGTGCCAACGTGCTGGAGATCGCCATCAAGACAGAGCGCGGCCACACCGTGCTGGCGGTCATCGGTGAAATCATCAGCCTGACCGTCGGCCTGTGGCTGCTGAGCTGGGCTTGGGAATACACCCTCTATGCCTGGCGGGTCTGGAAAGAGAGCCCGACGCTCTACCTGCCCACTTTCTATTCCGAAGCAGCACTGGTGGCCGGGCTGGCCCTGATGATGCTCTACACCGCGGTGCACCTGATGCGCCACGTCAATGCCCTGCGCCCCGGAGCCGCAAAATGATCGAGATCGCCCTTCTTGCCATCACCGTCCTGGTGCTGACGCTGACCCTTGGCGTGCCGCTGCCCTACTGCTTCGGCGCCGCCCTGATGATCATGTACTTCCTTGGCGATGTTACCATGAAAGGCATGATGCTGTGGGGATCCCAGCAGCTGGGCAACCCGGTGCTGCTGGCCATTCCGCTGTTCGTCCTGGCGGGCACCATCATGTCAGCCAGCGGCATCGCCGCCTCGCTCTTGAATTTCGTCAATGCCTTCATCGGCCACATCCGCGGCGGCCTAGGCGTTGTGGCGGCGGTCAGCTGCGCCATTATCGGCGCGATCTCCGGCTCCGGCCTGACCGGCATTGCCGCCATCGGCCCGCTGCTGATCCCCGAGATGGAAAAGCGCGGCTACCCGCGGGAATATGCAACCGCGCTGATTGCCAACTCCTCTATCCTTGGGCTGCTGATCCCGCCGTCGGTCACCATGATCGTCTATGGCTGGGTCACCGACACCTCGATCCTCGCCTGCTTCCTGGCGACCCTGGGGCCGGGCCTGCTGATCATGTTCAACTTCTCGGCAATGAACCTGTGGATGAGCCGCAAGTTCAACCTGGTGCTGGATGACGCGCCCGGCTTCTCGCAGCTGGCAGGCGATGTGGCGAAGAAAGGTTTCAACGCCACCCCGGCGCTGCTGATGCCGGTGATCATCCTGGGCGGCATCTACGGCGGCATCATGACCCCGACCGAGGCTGCGGCACTGTCGGTGATCTATGCGCTGCCGGTTGGCTTCTTCATCTACAAGGGCCTCAAGTGGAACAGCTTCCTCGAGGCGGGCAAGGAAGCCGCGACCGCCGTGGGCGCGATCATGGTGATGATCCTGTTCTCGATGATCCTCAGCCAGATGTTCGTCTATGAAGCGATCCCGCAAAAGATGGTCAGCGCGATCTTCGAGATCACCGAGAACAAGGTGCTGCTGCTGATCTTCATCAACATCCTGCTGTTCCTGGTCGGCATGGTCGTGAACGACGTCACCGCCATCATCCTGATCGCGCCGCTGCTGCTGCCGCTGATGCAGGCGATCGGGGTCACCCCGGTGCAATTCGCCGCGATCATGGGCGTGAACACCGCGATGGGCGGCGTCACCCCGCCCTATGCCTCGATCCTCTACCTTGGCGCGCGGATCGGCAACGTGAAGGTCACCAAGGTGATCCCGCCCGCAATGATCCTGATCCTGACAGGCTATGTGCCGGTGGTCTTCCTGACCTCGCTGTGGCCCGACCTGTCGCTCTTTCTGCCGCGTTTCTTCGGCTACTGAACACACCTGACACCTTAAGGAGGAGACTACCCATGAAACACTTTCTGACCGGCACCGCTGCTGCTGCCCTGATGTCGCTGGCGGGCCTCGCCTCGGCCGCAGACCTGAAGATGAGCCACGTGCGCCCCCAGGACACCACCATCGACAAGGAGCTGCGCGCCTTTGCAGCCCAGGTGGACGAGGCCACTGGCGGCGATGTGTCGATCAACATCTTCCCGGCTTCTGCCCTGGGCGATTACACCACCGTGCAGGAACGCATCAGCGTCGGTGCCATCGACATGGCGACCCAGCCCGCCGCGGCCGCCGCGGACCGCCGGATGCAGATCAGCTCATTCCCCTATCTGGCCAATAACTGGGCCGAGGCGCGCGCGATCTATGGTCCGGACGGCCCGGTGCGCAACGTGATGGCAGAGCTTTATGCCGAGCAGGACATCACCATGCTGGCGGCCTATCCGGTGTATTTCGGCGGCGTCTCACTGAACACCGATCCGGTCAATCCGGGCGACCCGTCGCAGGCAAACGGCATCAAGGTCCGTGTGCCCGGCATCAAGAGCTTCCAGCTGACCGGCGAGGCCCTGGGCTACATCCCCTCGCCGATCCCCTTCTCGGAAGCCTTCACCGCGATCCAGACCGGCGTGGTTGACGGTGTGATCGGCTCCGGCGCCGAAGGCTACTACGCCTCGTTCCGCGATGTGACCAAGGCCTATGTGCCCGCCAACACCCACTTTGAAGTCTGGTACATGATCATCTCCAACGGCTCGCTGGCGGAGCTGGATGCAGAGGACCAGGAGGCACTGAAGGCTGCCGCGGCTGATTTCGAGGCGCAGCGCTGGACCGTCGCCGAAGAGGACCAGGGCAAATGGGAACAGCGTCTGGCCAACGACTTGGGCGCCAAGGTCATCGCACTGAGTGATGAGGAACTGGGCGCGATGGCTGCAAAGGTGCGCAGCGACGTCTGGCCGGTGGTTCTCGAAGACGTTGGCGCCGATTGGGGCCAGGGCATTCTTGACCAGATCGGCAAGTAATCCCGCGTCAAAGACAGGGGCGGCCGCGTGCCGCCCCGCAACCGCAGCAAACCCCGGAGAAACGGCAGGATGGAAGCAGACTATGCAGTGATCGGCGGCGGCGTTGTCGGCCTCTCCGTGGCCTGGGGGCTGCTCAGGCGCGGCAAGCGCGTCACGGTTCTGGACGGCGACGACGGATCGTTCCGGGCCAGCCGCGGCAACTTCGGCCTGGTCTGGGTCCAGTCCAAGGGCATGAAACAGCCGCGCTATGCCAGCTGGAGTCAGCAGTCCGCGGCCGCCTGGGCAGGTTTTGCCGCTGAACTGGAAGACGGCACCGGCCGCTCCGTCGGGCTGCAGCAGAACGGCGGCTATGACCTGCATTTCTCCGAAGAGACGCTTTACGCCACCGTCGCGCAATACGACGCGCTGAAGGACAAGCTGGGCGGCAACTACCCTTACGAGGTTCTGGGCCGCAATGCGCTGAGCCGCGAGGAGCCGCATATCGGGCCCAAGGTGGCCGGCGCGATCCTGCATCACCAGGACGGCCACGCAAACCCGCTGCGCCTGCTGGTGTCGCTGGCAGAGGATGTCCGGCGGCTGGGCGGCAAAGTCCTGAACGGCAAGACCGTCACCGCGGTTGCCAAACCGGATGCTTTCACCGTCCACTGCAGCGACGGCACTGTGGTCACGGCTGACAGGATTGTGCTGTCCGCAGGACTCGGCGCGATGGAGCTTGGCCCCAAGCTGGGCTTCAAGGCGCCGGTGCGGCCGCAGCGCGGCCAGGTGCTGATTACCGAGAAGCTGCCGAAACTGATCAACCGCCCCTCGCTGATTGCCCGCCAGGTGGATGAGGGCGGCATTCAGATCGGCGCCACCAACGAAGAGGTCGGGCTGGACGACGGTGTGACGCAGCCTGGCCTGTCCGGCTTGGCCGCTGAGACCATCGCGGCCTATCCGGCTCTGGCCAAGGCGCAGCTGGTGCGCAGCTGGGGCGCGCTGCGCATCCTGTCGCCCGACGGCCTGCCGATCTATCAGGAAAGCCCGGAAATGCCGGGCGCCTACCTTGTCACCTGCCACAGCGGCATCACCCTGGCCGCGGCCCACGCGCTGTTCCTGCCGGACTGGCTGGAAGGCACCGCGGCCGCCCCTGATCTGGAGGTGTTCAGTGAAGACCGATTCCCCGTTTCTTGAGCTGGAGGACGGCGCCCCTCGCGTGCGGGCCTGGTTCGACGGCCAGCCGCTGGACCTGCCCGCAGGCGCCAACCTGGCCGCCGCGCTGCTGGCCGCCGGCGTGCAGGTGTTCCGCCACACGCCGGTTTCCGGCGCGCCGCGGGCGCCGTTCTGCATGATGGGCGCCTGTTTCGAATGCCTGGTGGAGATTGGCGGCCGGGTGCAGCAGGCCTGCATGCTGGAAGTGGAAGACGGTATGCGGATTGACCGCCCGCATGAAACGGAGGCTGGCAATGCAACGGTGTGATCTGGCCATCATCGGCGCCGGTCCTGCCGGCATGGCCGCGGCCGCCGAAGCCGCGCGGGCCGGCCTTAGCGTGGTGCTTCTGGACGAGCAAACCCGCCCCGGCGGGCAGATTTACCGCGACGTGGACCGCGCCGCCGGTCCGCGCGGTGCCATCCTTGGCCAGGAGTACCTGCATGGTATGACCCTGACGGAAAGCCTTCACCAGGCAGGGATCAGCCATCTGTCCGGCGCTGTTGTCTGGGCCGTTGAGGACGGTTTCCGCATCTCCTTCACCCGCAATGGCCGCGGCGAGCAGGTGAAGGCCGAGCGGGTGATCCTGGCAACCGGCGCGCTGGAGCGCCCGATGCCCATCCCCGGCTGGACCCTGCCCGGAGTAATGACCGCAGGCGCCGCGCAGATCCTGCTGAAGCAGTCCGGCGTGCTGCCGCGCCGCGCGGTGCTCGCCGGGAGCGGGCCGCTGCTTTACCTGATCGCAGCGCAGATGGTGCGGGCCGGCACGCCGCCGCTGGCACTGATCGAAACCCAGACCGCGGCCAGCCCGCTGGCAGCTGGCCGCCACCTGCCCGGAGCGCTGCGCGGCTGGCGCTATCTGGCCAAGGGAATGAAGATGCTGGCGGAGATCAAGCACGCCGGTGTGCCCCGCTACACCGGTGCAACCGGGCTCGCAGTGGCGGGCAGCACCCGGGCCGAAGCGGTGACCTTCCGCAGCAAGGGGCGGGACCACCGCATCGCCTGCGACACCGTCCTGCTGCATCACGGGGTGGTGCCGAACACCCAAGCCGCCCGTTCGATCGGGATGCCGCATGTCTGGTCCGATGCGCAGCAGTGTTTTGTGCCCGAAACCGGCAGATGGGGCGAGACCGCCAAGGACGGCGTTCTGATCGCCGGGGACGGCGCCGGCATCAGTGGCGCCATGGCCGCCGAATTTGCCGGCCGCATTGCCGCGCTGAAAGCGGCAGAGGAGCTGGGCCGGATCACTGCGCAGGAGCGCGACCGCCTCGCCGCCCCGCTGTTCAGCCGGCGCAGCCGGGAAACCGCCGTGCGGCCGTTCCTGGATGCGGTCTACCCGCCCTACGGCGCAGCCCTGCGGCCCGCGGACAGCACCATCGTCTGCCGCTGCGAGGAAGTCACCGCGGGCGACATCCGCAGCTATGCCAAGCTCGGCTGCCTCGGCCCGAACCAGGCCAAGGCCTTCGGGCGGGCCGGCATGGGGCCGTGCCAGGGCCGCTATTGCGGGCTGACGGTGACTGCGCTTCTGGCCGCAGCCAACGGGCAGACCCCGGACGAGACCGGCTATTACCGGATTCGTCCGCCGATTAAGCCCGTGACACTGGGTGAACTGGCCGCGATGGACGCCCCATCTGCCAATGCTGCTGAATAGGAGAACATAATGATCGAACGGATCGACACAGGCACCCGCATGAGCAAGATCGTGAAACACAACGGCGTGGCCTATCTCTGCGGCCAAGTTGGTGACGGGGCAGATGTGACCGCGCAGACCCGCGACTGCCTGTCCCGCGTCGAGGCGTTGCTGGAAAAGGCCGGCTCATCGCCGCAGCAGATCCTGCAGGCGATTGTCTGGCTCTCCAACATGAAGGACTTCGCCGAAATGAACGCGGTCTGGGACGCCTGGCTGCCGCAAGGCCACGCCCCCGCCCGGGCCTGCGGCGAAGCCAGACTCGCCCGGCCGGAACTGAAGGTGGAAATCATTGTGACGGCTGCCTGCGGCTAGCGCCGCCGCGGGCACAACGACTTCCTTGTCCAGCCCCATTTCTATGTGCCAATTCGAAGTAGAGTTTCGGGTGCTGGCGGGCGCATGTTAGGTGCCTGATGCGGACGGGTTTGGGGTTTGATTGTATTGTCTGAGTCGGCAATTGATGACGGCCTGAGCCTGTTTGGTTGTTGTGAACCATTCAGCATTGAGAACCTCGTGGCGGAGAGCGCCATTGAACCGCTCGTTGTACCCGTTCTCCCAAGGTGATCCCGGATAGATCCGGATCGGGTCGATGCAGGCAAATGCCTCCCGTGCAACGCCTACATCATAGCGGGGCGGCGGTATGGATTGGCCAAGGCCCTGCAGCTGTGGTTTCCGGGGTGTCGGTTGACCAGTTGGCGGCCTCGTCACAAGTCACTATCGGGCCGGGTCAAGCAAGCTGTCGAGTTCGTCGAGCGCCAACGAATGGAGCGATGTGGCGAACCGATCCTGTTCTCCGAGATCATGGACCACATCAGCGAGAATGATCGGTCCAACTTCAACCGTTGCATCCGCAAGCACCAAGACTTCAAGGCAGCCATTGAGCGGCTTGGACTGATGGAGGTCAACATCGGAGGTGGGCGTGGAAATGACGCGCTGCAGGTCGTCTTCGGACCAGTGGAGTGCATAGCGGCGTGACCGGGAAGATTTTGGGGTCAGAAATCTGAGCGGCCTACACATATATACGCAACTGCGGTTTCCCCCCGGTGGGGGTGGCCGTGCTCACAGCAGGGCCAGCGAGACTGGTCGAAGGACCACAGATAAGAGGGAGACAGAACCGTAGACCACAGCGTAGACCACGCCGCGCCTGTTGACCTGCACCCGCAACCTCGGATAGCCCTTAGTTTGCTGGGGCTACCGGCTGAAGCAGTGCCTGTAACGGGAACACAACGGAGATAACCCTCCGCCCCCGGGCACCATTACTTCAGCTAACACATTGGTTTTGCTCCAGCTTTTTGCGCATGCAAGGAGCCGTAGACCATGTCGGCTCATGTGACAGCCTTCATCCATTTCTGTAGAACTTCAACAGGGTATCCAGAACCATACCCGTGGCCGACACCATCAGTCTGCCAGCCCCCGATCTGATCGACGATGTCGGACGGACACTCAACGGCGCGAAGGCGATCCCGCATCGAATGGCGGAAGCTATGCATGGTGCATCCTTCGGGTGTCATTTGCTTTATCCATTTGTTCAGTGCAGCGCTGGCAGCGTTGGCGTTTGTCTGGGGCTTTCTGTTGTAGCGCGGGAAGAGGAAATCGCTTTCAACGACCTCGCTCAGCAAACGCTCTGCAGCCCACTTGGCTTGCCCCTCCAACGGGACGACACGCTCACTGCCCTTAGTTTTCAGACGCCGCCACGGGTGTGGACGCACCCAAGCAACCAGCGAACCATCTGACCGCCGTTCAATGTCCTGCCTCACCATTCCTGCGGCCTCAGCAAGCCGCATTCCAGTGTCCGACACAAGCGCTACAAGCCACCTCATGTCATCGTCCAGTTGGCGACACTGGCCCTGAACCACCTTGAGTGCATCCGCTGGGATTGGGTTGCGATCACTTACGCCAGCCTCTCGGTCGTAGTAGACCCCGTTGAAAGGATTGGTCAGGGTCAGGCCAAGCTCACTGGCTGCAAAGTTTGTAACCGCGCGAACGGTCCCAAATATGCGTGTTATACTGCTGCCAGCCAATCCACGTTCGATGAGCGCATCCCTGAACTTGTTGGCATCGGCCTTGGTGAAGGCGTCGAGATGTTTGTCACCGCAGGCGTCGATAACATAACCGCAAGATCGTTCCGCTGCGCGATGGAATGTCTCTGGTCGTCCTTGTCCTTTCAGGCGCAGGTAGATGCCGACAGCTTCGGACAAAAGAACAGATGAAGAGGAAATCTCAGGAGCTGCTGCACCGACCACGATGCGCCCCTCCGACTGCATTCTCAGCATATGCTTGCCCGGCAGTTCTACATCCTTTGAGCGGAGGTGATACCAATACTCATCCAACTGATCGGCGGCTCTTCTGGCCCGCGCTTCAGCGATGCGAGCAGACCGCGTTCGTAATGAGTAGGCAATGCGAGGTGAGGTGTAGTGCTTCTTCAGGTCTTTGGGGATACGGCGGCTGAAGTAGAAAACGCCATCCTTCACGAAGGTGAACGCAGGCGAAATGGTCTCCGACATGGTCTACGGCTCCTTGCATGCGCAAAAAGCTGGAGCAAAACCAATGTGTTAGCTGAAGTAATGGTGCCCGGGGGCGGAATCGAACCACCGACACGAGGATTTTCAATCCACTGCTCTACCCCTGAGCTACCCGGGCACGGGAAGGCTGTTCGCCTTGGGTGGGGGCCTTCTATGCTCTGGGCGCGGCAGTGTCCAGAGGGTTTTTCAAAGAAAATCGCTAATGGCGGGTTTGGTGCGGTTTTTCTTCTGATGCCTGCGCGCGCTCCGCTTCTTCCAAAGCGTTTTCAATGTCTTCCGGGTCCTGGCTGGGCACCGAATAAGCGCCGGTCAGCCACTTCCCGAGGTCGATATCGGCGCAGCGTTTGGAACAGAACGGCCGGTAGCTCTTTTGCGATTCCCCGCCGCAGATCGGACAGCTCATTTCAGCACCTCCTGCAGCAGCGGGCGGCCGCGTTTGCGCTGCAATTCGTAATGCCCCAGGGTGGTCCAGCCCGCCAGCACGGTTTCCTCGGAATCGGCCCGGAAGGCGGCCCGCAGCGCGGTCTCGAACCCGCGCCGGTCCTTTTTCGGCATCGGTGCCAGGTCAAGCACGATCTGGCCGCCCAGGCCGCGCACCCGCAAAGCGCGGGGCAGGGCCTTGGCGGCCGCGATGTTGGCCTTGATGCCTGCCGCAAGCGATGTGTCCGAACCGGTGTTCACATCCACTGCGACCAGGGCGCGGGTCGGCTCGATGAACAGAAAGGCGCCCCCCGGCAGCGGTTCGCGGAGGCCGCGCGCGGTGTCCAGCGCATCAAGCACACCAAGACGTTCAAACCCGCCCGGCTCGCGCTCCACATCTGCAGGCTCCACCCAGTCCCGCCAGGCCAGCAGGTGCGGGGTGTCGCCTTCGGCCAGAACCTCCGGCTCCGCGCCTTCGTCCTCCATTACCTGCGCCGCCAGCGCCGCCATGGCGGCAACGTCCTCGGCAATCTCGTCGCTGTCCGCGCCGGCGCAGGCCGAGCGCAGGATCAGCCCGTAGCCTGTCTCGCCCATTTCCTCATGCGCGATCTCCAGCAGCCGGTCGCGCTCGTCCTCGTCGCGGATGCTGCGGGAGATGTTCAGGCCCGGTGCCTCGGGCGTGACAATGGCATAACGGCTCTTGAACAGGAGTTTCTGGGTCACGGGAACAGCCTTGCCCGGTTCGGCGAAGCCCGACACCTGCACCAGGATCATCTGCCCCGGTGCCAGCCCCTTGACCTGGCGCAGGAAGGCCGGGCCGTCCGGCGTGGACAGGAACATGCCGCCCTGGCCCTTGACCGGCCGGTCGGCGCGGGCGCGGTAGATGGTGCCGGGGGCTGGGGCGTCGCTTTCGACCAGAAAGTCTTCCAGCTTGCCGTCCACCATCAGCGCAGCGGCTTCGCGGTCCTGGATATGGTCGAGAATGATGGTGCGGCCTTTCATGTGGCGGTCTCCTGATAGAGCGGCAGCCCGGCGGCGCGCAGCAGGTTTGCAGTTTCAGACAGCGGCAGCCCGACGATGCCGGTGAAAGAGCCGCTGATCCACGGAATAAAGGCGCCCGCAGGGCCCTGGATGGCATAGGCACCGGCCTTGCCCTCCCAGTCGCCGGTGGCGAGATAGGCGTTCAGTTCCTCGTCAGAGAGGTTTTTCATCTTCACCTGGCTGACCACGTCCTTTTCCCAGACCCGCTCGCCGCGGCGCACGGCAACAGCGGTGATCACCCGGTGGCGGCGGCCGGACAAGGCCAGCAGGAACTCCGCCGCCTCGCCCGCATCGCGCGGCTTGCCCAGGATGCGGCGGCCAAGGGCGACGGTGGTGTCCGCACAGAGCACAACATCCTCTGTCCCTGCAGAAACGGCCTGAGTTTTCTCCCGTGTTACCCTAGTGCAATAGGCGCGCGGCAGCTCGCCCTTCTGCGGTGTCTCGTCAATCTCCGGCGGGCGCACCTCGTCAGGCTGCACGCCCAGCTGCGCCAGCAACTGCAGCCGCCGGGGGCTGCCAGATCCAAGGATAAATGCCATGCCGTGGCCCTCTTACCGGTTTGCGCCTGTCATACGGCGAAAACTGGCAGCGTGAAAAGAGCGGTGCGCCCTTTCCTCTTTCCAGAAATAGTCCCGCCGGAGGCAGCGGCCGCCAGGCCGCCTCAAAACAAAAGCCCGGCAGAGCGCCGGGCCTTGATATTTCTTCCAGATCAATCGCTTACTTGAAGCGGTAGTTGATCCGGCCCTTGGTCAGGTCATAGGGGGTCATTTCCACCTGGACCTTGTCGCCAGCCAGAACACGGATGCGGTTTTTGCGCATCTTGCCTGCCGTGTGCGCGATGATCTCATGGCCGTTCTCAAGCTCGACCCGAAACGTCGCGTTAGGCAGGAGTTCCTTCACGACACCGGGAAATTCGAGCGTATCTTCCTTGGCCATGTTGTCTCCATCATTGGGTTAACCCGCAAACTGCGGGACGTGCGCTTAAATGGGGTCATTTTTCCAATATTTCAAGGGCTCAATCAGGAAAGAGCGGCCTTTGTGACCGATTTTACCCGCGGCATTTGCTCCTCCCAATGCAGCCGGTTCAGCACCCCGCCATCGGCCCGCACATGGGCGATGGCCCCCAGGTCCGCTTCGCCGTAGGTCCAGCCCGGCTGGTTCAGCGTGCCCTCAGACAGCACGCCGGTTCCGGGGAAGCCATTGTCGGGCGGGCCGAAAATGCCGCCTGTGCCGGTGTTCATGTCGACCGCTTCGGACCATTCGTTGGCCCCGGTGATAGAGGCCATGGCGGTCACGCATTGGTTTTCCAGCGCCCGCGACATCGCGCCGATGCGCACCCGCCAGTATCCGGCCAGCGCCTCGGTGCAGGAGGGAACAAGAATCACGTCCGTTTCTGCCAATGCGCGGCCCAGCAGCGGGAACTCGCTGTCATAGCAGATAAGCACCCCGATTCTCCCCAGCGCGGTGTCGAAGATCTTGAGCGGGCCGCCGCCCGTGATACCCCAGTCCTCGCGCTCAAACCGGGTCATGATTTGCTTGTCCTGATGGTCCCGCTTGCCAGCCGGCGTGTAGAACTCTGCCCGGTTCACCGGCCTGTCCAGTCCGCTGTTCACCGGGGCGGAGGCGCCCAGGATATGCACCCCGTATTCCGCGGCCAGTTTCAGGTGCAGCGCGGCCGCATCCTCCATCTTCTCCGATACCGAATGGATCGACTGCTCCAGATCGCCGGCAACTGCGGCGCCGTCCAGCGTCGACAGCTCCATCGCGCCGTATTCGGGGAACACCAGCAGCTCGGCGCCGTTTCCGGCGGCCTCAGCCACCCAGGCGGCCAGCTTGTCCTCATACTGCGCCCAGCTGTCGAGCCAGTCGAGCGGATAGGCGGCGGTGGCGATTTTCATGCGGTCTCTCCGGCAGTCAGCAGCCGCATCCTTGTGCGGTCCACCGGCAGGATTGCCCTGCATCGGGTCCCGGCGCAAGCCGCTGAGGCGCCCTGGTTGCGGCTGTTGCCGGCCGGGCCGGTGAAAACCTCCGGCAGGGATGCGCATTTTTGCAACGGAAACAGCCGCGTCCTGCGTTCTATCTTGGTGTTGCGCGGCTGTTTGGCCATTCTCTGGCGCAGCTCATCGTTTGATTTATTTGAAAGAGGACCACTCCCTTGGCAACCAAGCTTGATGACAAGAACCTGAAAGGCGTTATCGCCGACATTTCTAAAAAAGGTTTCCGCACCAAATTCTGGCGTGAATACCGCGCCGGGGCCTGCAAGGGCAGCGGTGTTGGCAAATACATGGATCTTCTGGAGAAACTGGGTGTGCCGCCGTCGGGTGACCCGGCCAAGGCAGATCTGGGCAACATGCCGGAGATTGTTCAGGCCTTCAGCATGCTGGCAAATGCGATGCTGAAGGCGCGCGGCAAATGCGGCAAGCTGCAGTCCCATAGCAAGGACCTGTGCCTGGCTTATGCCAAGCAGATCGAAAGACGCGAGAACGCGGCGGCAGAGCTGGCCCGCAATGCAGACAAGATCAAACAGCAGCAGATGAAAGAGCAGCTGAGGCGCGAAAGGGCCAATGAGGAAACCGACAAGCATCTGGCCAAGCTCAAGAAAGAGCATGAAGAAACCCGCAAGCTGATCATCAAGGAAATCAAGGCGGCCGAGGTGCGCGCCAAGAAAATCGAAGCCGCCTGCCTCGACATCTCCAAGGACGTGAACGCCGCGCTGGACAAGCTGGAAGCGATCAAAAAGGCTTGGAAGTCCGCCTATCACAAAGAGGGCGCGGACCGCTCCAAGATCGAAGCGCAGGCCGACAAGGGCATCCGCGATCTGACCAAGGCCTACAAGATCGAGGCCCACGCAAAGAACGTGAAAGGCGCCCTGCCCAAACTGTTCAAGGAGTTGGCCGAGAACTACAAGCAGTTCAAGCAGGAGGAGTACAACAAGAAGGAGTATGTTGCTGCCGGCAGGGCGGTGACAGCAGCCAAGCGCACCTTCGATGACGCCCGCGATTCCGTAAAGCTCTATGCCGCCCAGCAGAAAATCGCGCTGGAGGAAGTCCAGGCCGCGCGCCCCGAAGGCGTGTGACCAAACGAAACAGGCGCCTGCTTTGGCGCCTGTTTTTCACAGATCCCGGATCCAGAACTGCAGCGGTTTGCGGGTCTCTTCCGCCTGATCCACGTCTTTCCAGGAAAAATGCGCGATGGCACCATCCAGCGGGGCATAGCCGCGCTTGCGCCAGAACGGATCCAGAGGCGCGTAATCCGCGGGCCGCAGCGGGTGGTCCGCCGGGCGCTGCACGCCGCAAAAGGCAGTTTTCTTGAACCCGTGCTTGCGGGCATGGGCTTCGCGCGCGTCAAAGAACCCGTGGCCTACGCCATGGCCGCGGTACTCCGGCAGCAGCACGGATTCGGCGCAGTAGAAGACGCCGTTCAGATCGACGCCGGTGCCCTCAAAGGCGGCCGCGAAGTCATCCGCATGGTCGGACAGCGGCGCGCCGGTGGAGGCCCCCACCAGGGCATCGCCGTCAAAGGCGCCGACCACCACGGCGCGGGTGCTGTCGCGGTAGCTTTGCAGGTATTCCCGCTCATACCCCAGATCGCCGTCATAGAGATACGGCCAGGCGCGGAACACCTTGATCCGCAGGCGCGCCACATCGTCCAGCGCGGCCTCCAGCGCCGCGCCGGTCATCGCTTCGACCCGGATGGTCATCCGGCGGAAACCTGGGCGATCCAGTCCGCCAGGTTGTAATAGGTGGTGACGCGGGAAATCTTGCCGTCCTTCAGTTCAAAGAACGACCCGCCCGGCAGGCGGTAGGTCTGGCCCTTGGCTTCCGGCAGGCCTTCGTCGGTCACCAGGTAGGTGCCATTGACGATGAACTCCGCTGCGGCGCGGGTGCCGTCCTCGCTGGAAAAGATCACCATATCGGTCAGCTCTTCCTTGTAGCAGCGGCTCATATGGGCGCAGAATTCTGCGAATTTCTCTTTGCCCACGCGGATTTTGCCCTCGTTGACGTGGTGGGCTATCTGCTCGTCCAGGCAGTCCAGCATGGTGCCCGTGTCGCCGGCGTTGAAGGCTGCGAAATAGCGCGCGATGGTGTCGGTCATGTTCTCTCCGTCGGTTCACCCCAGCGGTTCTTCAGGTGCTGGATGATTTGATCCCGTGTTTGCCGGTAGATATCTAGCTTGGCCTGACGCGTCTCGCCGAGCCCGGTAGGGTCCATAATCGGCCAATATTCGACATCGAGGTGAAAAAAACGGGTGAGTTCCAGCGCCCGGCGCTGGCTGGCGGGCGACAGCGCCACCACCAGGTCAAAGGACGACAGGTCGTCGCCCCAGCGCTCCATCTCGTCGAATGAGCGCGACCGGTGCCGAGACAGCTCAACGTCGATCTCCTGGCAGACCGCGATGGAAAAGCCGTCGATCTCCATGTCGTTCTTGACCCCGGCGGACTGCACATAGGTGCCGGTGCCGTAGAATTTCTTCATGATGCCCTCCGCCATCGGAGAGCGGACCGAATTGTGGTCGCAACAGAACAGAACGGACTGCGGCAGCTCCTCCACGCGTCAGCCTCCGAAGTGCAGGACACAAATCAGGGTGAACAGGCGGCGGGCGGTGTCGGTGTCGACCTCGGCCTTGCCCTCCAGCCGCTCCTGCAGCACCCGGCTGCCTTCGTTGTGGATGCCGCGCCTTGCCATGTCGATGGTTTCGATCTGGCTCGGCGGCAGAGTCTTCACCGCGGTGAAATAGCTTTCGCAGATCTGGTAGTAGTCCTTGACCACCTGCCGGAAGGGCGACAGCGACAGGTGAAACTCCGCGGCCTTCTCACCAGCCTCGGTATTGATGTCAAAGACCAGCCGCTTGTCGCGGATCGCCAGCCCCAGGTGGTAGGGGCCGGCCGGGATATCGCGGTCCTCCCGCTGCGGCAGGGCAAAGCTGTTGTCCTCGATCAGGTCATAGATCGCCACCTTGCGCTCCTGCTCGATCTCGGGTGTCGGGGGCGGCAGGTTGCGGTCGTCCAGTTCGATATGGCTGATGCGGCTCATGGGTCTTTGTCTCTGATATGCGCGGGGGCGTCCGGCCATGAGTATCGCACCGCCGTGCCCGGGGCAATGCAGCAGCGGGCGTCAATCTCCTGGCCGTTTGCGGCAGTGCTTGACAGGCCGCGCCCGCCCGTCCCAGGCTGCCGCCGGCAGGAGACAGCGAAATGACAGGTCTTGAACAGTTTTCCCTCAGCGGCCGCCGCGCGCTGGTGACCGGCTCCACCGATGGTCTCGGCTTTGCTGCCGCCTGCCTGCTGGCAGAGGCGGGGGCCGAGGTCTGGATCAACGGGCGCAATCGGGAGCGGGTCGACGCCGCGCTCGCCCGGATGCCCGGCACCGCCCGGCCGCTGGTGCTGGATATCGCGGATGAAAATGCCGTCACCGGGTCGATGGCACAGATCGCGGCAGCAGGCGGGCTGGACATCCTGGTCAACAATGTCGGCCAGCGCGACCGGCGCAGCCTGCCGGAGTTCACCCGCTCTGACCTGCAGGCGCTGTGGGAGGTCGACCTGGTCTCGCCCTTCCGCTTGTCCCAATTGGCTGCCGCGCAAATGGCGCCCAAGGGCTGGGGGCGCATCATCAACATCTCGTCGATTGCAGGCCTCATCGCGCAGTCCGGCGATGCGGCCTATACCACCGCCAAGGCCGGCATCAACGGCATGACCAAGGCATTGGCGGCGGAGCTCGGCCCCCAGGGGATCACCGTGAACGCCATCGCCCCGGGCTTCTTCAAGACCGCCCCCAACATGGCCGCGGCCGCAGATCCGGCGATTTCAGAGAAGCTGAAGAACGCAACCGCGCTGGGCCGCTGGGGCAAGCCGGAGGAACTGGCCCCCGCCATCCTGTTCCTGGCGTCGCCGGCCGCGTCCTACATCACCGGGCAGGTGCTGGCCGTGGACGGCGGCTATACCGCCCACTACTGACCTGCTGGCCGCGTCTTTCTGGTCCGGAATGCCCCGGGAAGAATGCGTCGCGTGCGCAGAGGGGGCAGCACCCCTCCGCCGTTCACCCGTTCAACGCATCCAGCCGCGCGGTGACGGACAGGCCGTGCGCCTCCAGGCTTTCGCTTTTCGCCAGCACCTCAGCCGCAGGGCCGATGGCGCGCAGCGAATCCGGGGTCATCTGGCTCAGCGTCGTGCGCTTCAGGAAATCCATCACCGACAGGCCGGAGGAGAACCGGGCCGAGCGCGCGGTCGGCAGCACATGGTTCGGGCCGCCGACATAGTCGCCGATCGCTTCGGGCGTGTACTGTCCCAGGAAGATGGCACCCGCGTGAATCGTCTTTTCGCTCAGGGTCACCGGGTCGGCGACGCACAGCTCCAGATGCTCCGGCGCGATGCGGTTCGACAGCGCTGCCGCCTCATCCAGGTCCCGCACAGTGATCACCGCGCCGAAGTCTTTCCAGGACGCACCGGCAATGGCGCGGCGCTCCAGCGTTTCCAGGCGCTTGTCCACCGCCTCCGCCACTGCGCGGCCAAAGCCCTCGTCATCAGTGATCAGGATCGACTGGGCGCTTTCGTCGTGTTCGGCCTGGCTCATCAGGTCCAATGCGATCCAGTCCGGGTTGTTGTCCTTGTCCGCGATCACCAGGATTTCCGACGGGCCTGCAATCATGTCGATGCCGACCTTGCCGAACACCCGGCGCTTGGCGGCGGCGACAAAGGCGTTGCCGGGGCCGGTGATCTTGTCGACCGGCGCGATGCTTTCGGTGCCATAGGCCAGCGCCGCCACTGCCTGCGCCCCGCCGACGCGGTAAATCTCATCCACGCCCGAGATCCTGGCTGCCAGCAGCACCAGCGGGTTGATCTGCCCGTCCGGGGCCGGCACCGTGACCGCCAGCCGCTCCACACCGGCAACCTTGGCGGGGATTGCGTTCATCAGCACCGAGGAGGGGTAGGAGGCCAGCCCGCCCGGCACATAAAGCCCGGCAGCTGAGACCGCCGACCAGCGCCAGCCCAGCGTTGCGCCGCTCTCATCGGTCCATTGCGCATCCTGCGGCATCTGGCGCGTGTGATAGGCGCGGATCCGGTCTGCTGCCAGCTCCAGTGCGGTGCGTTCTTCCGCCGGGACATCGGCGATGGCTGCGTCCACTTCTGCGTCAGAGATCCGCAGCTGCGCCGGCTCCAGTTCCAGCCGGTCGAATTTCGCCGTGAGTTCCACCAGCGCCGCGTCGCCGCGGGCGCGGACATCGGCAATGATCCCGGCCACGATAGCGTCCACATCCGGGCTGTCCTCGCGTTTGGCGCCCAGCAGTTCGGTGAAGGATTGTTCAAAACCGGACTCAGAGGTTTTCAGAAACTGCGGCATCGGGATCTCCTTTGGCCCCCGCATATCCGCATGGGGGCGGAGCCTCAAGAATTATGCGTGAAGCCGATGCAATTGGACGCAAGGCAAACGGGCGGCGCGTGCCAATCCAAAGAGGCGGAAACCTCAGCCCAAGGCTTTTAGCATCGGAATGCAGGGGGCGCCGCAGCATCCGGCCGCATCTTTCGCCACTTGCCAGCCGTTTTTGCGGTAAAACGCCAGCGCCGTGCGGGTGGCGTTAAGGCGGCCCTCAACATGACCATACTGCAGCAGCTCCGCCTCCAGATGGGCCAGCATGGCTGCTCCAGTGCCCAGGCCGGCTGCGGCAGGGGCAACATAAAGAAGGAGATTATGCCGTCCGGATCGATCCCGCCCACGGCAGCGGCCTCTCCGCCCCGTTCCGCCAGCCAGTAACGCCCCGGGCCGCCGATCCAGCTGCGGATCTGCTCCGGCGTCTTGTTGGCGGTCCACTCCGCGATCCGGGCGGCATCGCCGCCGTGGTCGGCCTGACACAGATCGCGGATCGAGGCGGTCAGAACCCGGCTCATGGCAAAGACGTCAAAAACTGAGGCGGCACGGATTTCCAGCGCTGCCGCCGGGGCTGCAAACGCCTGGGAAATGCCGCGCTTGTTCTGCACGGCTCAGGCGCCGTGGTCCGGCGCCTGGCCGGACGGTGCCCGGTAGGGCCGTGTGACATCGCGCAGGGAGACCTCCAGCGCCTCCACCGATAGGCGCACGGCACCATCGCCGGCGAGGGTAAGCAGCACATGGCCCGCGCCGTCCTCGCCCGGCTCGAAGCTGACAGAGAGCAGCGACAGGACCAGATCCTTGTCCTTGCGGTCGACGCCCTGCGAGGAAACGCCCAGCACGTTGTCGATCACCAGCAGCGACTGCACCCGTTCGTAGGACCGGCCGCGGCGCTCGGCAGCGTCACGGTCTTCCCAGCGGAACCGGTTCACCAGCAGTGCAAAGCGGCGCTCAGCCGCGCGCCAGCTCATTTCAGTCACCGGAAACACCGCGTCCTGCAGCAGCGAAGACAGCACCTTAAGGTCCTCTTCCTCCAGCGCGCCCAGGTTCAGCGGCGCCTCGCGGCCGTCCTCAAAGCTGGCATCGGTCATGATTGTTCCTTGATCCGCTCGATTTTCGCGCCGACACCGGACAGCTTGCGCACCACATGCTCGTAGCCGCGGTCCAGGTGATAGACCCGGCTGACCCGGGTTTCGCCTTCTGCCGCCAGACCTGCCAGAATCAGCGAGACAGAGGCCCGCAAGTCGGTGGCCATCACAGGGGCGCCTTTCAGCTTTTCAACACCAGTCACAGTGGCATGGCCGCCATGCACTTCGATCTGCGCGCCCATGCGCACCAGTTCCGGCGCGTGCATGAACCGGTTCTCGAAGATTTTCTCCTCCAGCACCGAGGTGCCTTCGGCGGTGCACATCAGCGCCATCATCTGCGCCTGCAGGTCGGTCGGGAAGCCCGGGAAAGGTTCGGTCACCACATCCACCGCGCGCACCCGGCCGTTCTTGCGGCTGACGGTCAGGCTGTTTTTGCCCTCAGAGATCTCGATGCCGGCGGCTTCCAGCTTGGCGCAGAAGCTTTCCAGCAGGCTGCGGCGGCCGCCCAACAGCTCCACTTCGCCGCCGCAGATCGCGGGGGCCAGCATATAGGTGCCCAGCTCGATCCGGTCGGTCACCACCTGATGAGTCGCGCCATGCAGACGGTCGACCCCCTGGATGGTGATGTCAGGGGAGCCGTCGCCGTCGATCTGGGCGCCCATCTTGCGCAGGCAGTCGGCCAGGTCGACGATCTCCGGCTCGCGCGCGGCGTTCTTGATAACGGTGGTGCCCTTGGCGAGCGTGGCCGCCATCATGATGTTCTCGGTCGCCCCGACAGAGGCAAAGCTCAGCTCCACCACCGCGCCCTTCAGGCCCTTGGGCGCCCTGGCGTGCAGATAACCGTCCTTCAGCTCGATCTCGGCACCCAGGGCCTCCAGCCCGTGGATGTGCAAGTCCATCGGGCGCGCGCCGATGGCGCAGCCGCCCGGCAGCGAGACCACGGCCTGGCCCAGCCGCGCCAGCATCGGGCCCAGCACCAGGTTCGAGGCGCGCATCTTGCGGACGATGTCATAGTCGGCGACGTGGCTGGTCAGGTCATGGCTCGACATCGCCAGAACCTGCCCGTCCTGCAGGCTGGAGACTTCGGCGCCCAGGGACTGCAGCAGCAGCGTCATTGTCTTGATGTCGCTCAGCCGCGGCGCGTTGGTCAGCGTCAGCGGCTCCTCGCTCAGCAGCGTTGCCGGCATCAAGGTGAGGCAGGCGTTCTTGGCGCCGGTAATCGGGATCTGCCCGTTCAGCGGGCCGTTGCCCGTAACCAGAATCGAATCCATCTGAAATTACTCTCCGCTCTTGCCCGTGTCCTGGTCCTGCTTTTCCGCCCGCGCCTTGGCCTGTGCCTTGCGCCGGGCCATGTTTGCCTTGAGCGCCGCCTTCAGCCGGTCTTCGCGCGAAGCTGCGGAACCGTCGTTTTTAGGTGATTTCTTCTCTGCCATAAGACTTCTGTAACTTAGTGCGAAAAAACCGTCCAGAATGGTCTTGCACCCCCCCGCGTTTATGCCTAAAAGCCCCCTCACCGGCGCTGCTGTAGCTCAGAGGTAGAGCACTCCCTTGGTAAGGGAGAGGTCGAGAGTTCAATTCTCTCCAGCAGCACCATTAATCACTGAAATTGCTGAATGATTTCGCCCGTAGCGGCTTCGCGCATTGTCCCGGTTTCGGGCTGTTTTTCTGCGCTCAGCAACCTGGCCGGGTGTGTTGAGCGGCAAACCCGGAATGCCGGAACAGCCTGCCGCCGGCGAATCGGTTGTATGCCCGCAAGGCGCGTTGGCCCGTGGGGGGGAGCTGAGGGGCCGGCGCCCGAAAACGCTCCGCAACGGCTCAAGTATCAATCGCGATGCAGGTGGAATCGGCGGAGCAGGCCGCCTGCCGGCGCAATGCAGCTTTCCGAATCGGCGGCCTGACGGTCAGGCGCGGCTTGCGGCGCATCAATTTCACTTTTTTGAATATTTATCTTTTTCAAATCAGCCACCTGCGAAATGATTCAGATCAAGGTGGCGGCTGCAGCACTTTCCCATGGTGGCGCTGGCAGCGCTGAGACCGGCCAGGCGAAAAGGTGGATCTGACATCACTGTTAGACAGCCATCCGCCGCTTTCGGGCCAGTCTGCCACAGCTTGCGCAGCAGGCTGCGGTTAGGCCGCAAACCTATTGTGTGATAATATTAGCCAAGGAGGACTCATATGTCCGAACAGCCAACCAAAGCCGAAGAGAGGAACACCTTTCTGTTCCTCGCAGTGGTCCTGGCGCCGGTTCTGGCAGTGGGAATCGTCGGCGGATACGGCCTGATCATCTGGATCTCGCAGATCTTCCTGGGACCGCCCACAGGTTAAGGGCCCAGGCACATGCCAGCACATGCCAGCACAGCCCCTTCGCGGCGCGCCTTCCTGACCGGAAGGGTGGCCCGCCCGGATCCGGAATTCCGCCCGCCCTGGACGGATGAGGCCCGGGTGCAGGCGCATTGCACGAGCTGCAATGCCTGCGTGGACAGCTGCCCGGAGAACATTATCGAGTTCGACAGCCGCAACCGCCCGCGGATCAGTTTCCGCGGCGGCGAATGCACCTTCTGCGCCGCCTGCGCCGAAGCCTGTCCCGAACCGGTGTTCGATCTGGAGCAGCCGGCGCCCTGGCCGGTGACGGTTGAGATCACCGGCAGCTGCCTGAATGCCGCAGGTATTGCCTGCCAGCTCTGCACCGACATCTGCGACCCGCGCGCCCTGCGGATGGACCTGTCGGTCCGCCCGGTCGGCGCCATCCAGGTGGACGCCGGCGCCTGCATCGGCTGCGGCGCCTGCCTGTCCACCTGCCCGAACAACGCCATCGCAATCCGCGACCCCCGCCAGCAAAGGATCCCTGCGTGACAGAAGAAATCCATATCTCCAGCCTGCTGGTGCGCTGCAACCCGGCGCAGATGGAGGCCGTCCTGGCCGAAATCAAGTCCATGCCCCGCGCCGAGATTTCGCAAACCGACCCCTCGGGCAAGATTGTCGTCCTGTTCGAGGCGGACAGCGACCGGGCCATCGGCGACGCCCTGGCCAAAATTCAGCTTCTCGACGGCGTCGCCAGCGCGGCGCTTGTCTTCCATCAAACCTGCGATGCGCAGGATCTCGCCATTGAAGAAGGAGTCCCCCAATGACCGGACTTACCCGCCGCGACGCCATCAAGGCGCAGGCTGCCGCAGCCGCGGCGCTTGCCGCCGGCCTGCCGGTTCCCGCGGCAGCGCAGAACCTCGTCACCGATGCCAGCGTGACCGAACTCAAGTGGTCCAAGGCTCCCTGCCGCTTCTGCGGCACCGGCTGCTCCATCATGGTCGCCACCAAGGCCGGCCGCGTGGTCGCCACCCACGGCGACACCCAGGCAGAGGTCAACCGCGGCCTGAACTGCGTCAAAGGCTACTTCCTGTCGAAGATCATGTATGGCGCCGACCGCCTGACCAGGCCTTTGCTGCGCAAGACCAACGGCGAATATGACAAGAACGGCGAATTCACCCCGGTCTCCTGGGATGAGGCCTTCGACATCATGGCCGAGAAGTGGAAGAAGACCCTGGCCGAGAAAGGCCCTGAGGGCATCGGCATGTTCGGCTCCGGCCAGTGGACCGTCTGGGAAGGCTACGCCGCCTCCAAGCTGATGAAGGCGGGCTTCCGCTCCAACAACATCGACCCCAACGCACGCCACTGCATGGCCTCCGCGGTGGGCGGCTTCATGCGCACCTTCGGCATCGACGAGCCGATGGGCTGCTACGACGACTTCGAGAACGCCGACGCCTTCGTGCTGTGGGGCTCGAACATGGCCGAGATGCACCCGATCCTGTGGACCCGCATCTCCGACCGCCGCTTCAGCCACCCGCATGTGAAGGTGGCGGTGCTGTCGACCTTCACCCACCGCAGCTTCGACCTGGCCGACATCCCGGCGGTGTTCACCCCGCACACCGACCTGGTGATGCTGAACTACATCGCCAACTACATCATCCAGAACGGCGCGGTGAACGAGGACTTCGTCTCCAAGCACGTGAACTTCAAGCGCGGCAACCAGGACATCGGCTACGGCCTGCGCCCGGAGCACCCGCTGGAGCAGATGGCCGAGAACGCGGGCAAGGCCGGCGGCGCCTCGGATATGACGTTTGAGGAATTTGCCGAGTTTGTTTCCGAATACACGCTTGAAAAAGCGGCGGAAATGTCCGGTGTCCCGGCTGAGACGCTGGAGAAGATCGCCAAGCTCTATGCCGATCCCGACACCAAGGTGATGTCGCTCTGGACCATGGGCGTGAACCAGCACACCCGCGGTGTCTGGGTCAACAACATGATCTACAACATCCACCTGCTGACCGGCAAAATCTCCACCCCCGGCAACTCGCCGTTCTCGCTGACCGGCCAGCCGTCGGCCTGCGGCACCGCGCGCGAGGTCGGCACCTTTGCCCACCGCCTGCCCGCGGACATGGTGGTCAAGAACCCCGAGCACCGCGCCTATGCCGAGAAGATCTGGAAACTGCCCGAAGGCACCATTCCCGGCTGGGTCGGCTCCCACGCCGTGAAGCAGAACCGCGACCTGAAGGACGGCAAGATCAACTGCTACTGGGTTCAGGTGAACAACAACATGCAGGCCGCCCCTAACATGATGGAGGAAGGGCTGCCGGGCTACCGCAACCCCGACAACTTCATCGTGGTGTCGGACGCCTACCCGACGGTGACCGCGGAAGCCGCCGACCTGATCCTGCCCGCCGCCATGTGGGTGGAGAAGGAAGGCGCCTATGGCAACGCCGAGCGCCGCACCCAGTTCTGGTACCAGCTGGTCAACGCACCGGGCGAGTCCATGTCGGACCTGTGGCAGCTGGCCGAATTCTCCAAGCGCTTCACCACTGACGAGGTCTGGCCGGCAGAAATCCTGGACGCCAACCCCGAATACAAGGGCAAGACCCTGTTCGAGGTGCTGTTCGCCAACGGCAAGGTCGACCAGTTCGAGCTGTCGGAGAAAGCCAAGGAATACGGTAACCACGAATCCGAGGACTTCGGCTTCTACATCCAGAAGGGCCTGTTCGAGGAATACGCCGAATTCGGCCGCGGCAAGGCCCACGACCTGGCGCCGTTCGACACCTACCACGAAACCCGCGGTCTGCGCTGGCCGGTGGTGGACGGCAAGGAAACCCAGTGGCGCTTCAAGGAAGGCTACGACCCCTACGTGAAGGCGGGTTCCGATTTCGAGTTCTACGGCAAGCCCGACGGCAAGGCGGTGATCTTTGCACTGCCCTACGAGCCGCCGGCGGAAAGCCCGGATGCCGAATATCCGATGTGGCTGGCCACCGGCCGCGTGCTGGAGCACTGGCACTCCGGCTCGATGACCCAGCGGGTGCCGGAGCTGTACCAGGCAATCCCGGATGCGCTCTGCTACATGCACCCGGACGATGCCAAGGCGCAGGGCTTCCGGCGCGGCACCGAGGTGCGGGTGATCTCGCGGCGCGGCGAAATCCGCACCCGGGTGGAAACCCGCGGCCGCAACAAACCGCCCAAAGGCCTGGTCTTTGTGCCCTGGTTCGATGCGCGCCGGCTGATCAACAAGGTCACGCTGGACGCCACCGATCCGATCTCGAAACAGACGGACTTCAAAAAATGCGCAGTCCGTATCGAAGCAGTGTGAGGCCCGTCATGAAACATCTCCGTCTCGCCATCCTGGCCGCACCGATCCTGCTGGCCTCGGCAGCTTTCGCCCAGAACCAGGTCGCCACGCTGCGCAACACCGCGCCGCTGGGCGAGCAGGGCGAAGCCACCCAGATCCCAGGTGTAGTCAACACCGACATCCGCCAGGTGCGCAACTACCCGGACCAGCCGCCGCTGGTCCCGCACAAGACCGACAACTACCAGGTCGATCTGAACTCCAACAAATGCCTGACCTGCCACAGCCGCACGGCCGTGGAGGTCAGCCAGGCGCCGATGATCTCGGTCACCCACTTCATGAACCGCGAGGGCCAGACCCTCGGCGCGGTCAGCCCGCGGCGCTATTTCTGCAACCAGTGCCACGTGGTGCAGACCAATGCCCGGCCGCTGGTCGAGAATGAGTTCGTCGATGTCGACAAGGTGATCGACTACGTGAAGGCACAGCAGGGCGGGGTGGATTGATGTTTGGTTTCCTGAAACGGCTCTGGTGGATCATCAGGCGGCCCAGTGCCTACTTTTCGCTTGGCTTCCTGACCATGGGCGGCTTTGTGATGGGGATCATCTTCTGGGGGGGCTTCAACACCGCGCTTGAGGTCACCAACACCGAGGCCTTCTGCACCAGCTGCCACGAAATGCGCGACAACGTGTTCGAGGAGCTGAAGCCGACGATCCACTATTCCAACCGCTCCGGCGTCCGGGCCTCGTGTCCCGACTGCCACGTGCCGCACAACTGGACCAACAAGATCGCCCGCAAGATGCAGGCCTCCAAGGAGGTCTGGGGCAAGATCTTCGGCACCATCAACACGCGGGAGAAATTCCTGGAGCACCGGCTGGAGCTGGCGCAGCACGAATGGGCGCGGCTTGAAGCCAACGACAGCTTGGAGTGCCGCAACTGCCACTCCGACGAGTCGATGGATATCACCCGTCAGTCCAAGCGGGCAGCGGATGCGCATGAGCGCTTCCTGTTCACCGGCGAGAAAACCTGCATCAACTGCCACAAGGGTATCGCCCACCAGCTGCCCGACATGGCCGCAGCCGAAGGCGAAGATCATGCAGGCCTGCTGGTACCGGCCCACGGCGAGGGCCTCCTGGCCAGCACCCGCAGCTACCTGGGCCTGAGCAGCGACTGACGCCGCCAGCCCCGCAAAACACGAAAAGGCCGCTGTCCCGATGGGCAGCGGCCTTTTCAGTGTTTGATGCGCTGAATACTTCCCCGGATCGCTTGCGATCCGGTTCGCGCCCGGCCCCGCCCCCCAGGGCGGGCGCAAAATACTGCTCCGTTGGAATATGCCGCCAAGCTTGCGGTATGCGTAGCCTCGGTATCAAGCCGCACCGCGCCCACCCCCGGGACCGGGCGCGAACCTGCTGCTGAAACTGAATAAATCCGTCTCAGACCTTACAACGGGATGCTGCCCAGATGCTCCTCGCCGCGCGCGCGGGCCAGCTGCATCTGTTTCTGACGCTCGCGGAACCGCGCCTTGTCCGCTTCCGAGGTCTGATCGATACACAGGTGGCAGCTGACGCCCTGCTCGAACTCGGGCCGCGCCTTGTCCTCCGGCAGGATCGGGCGGCGGCAGCCGTGGCACAGCTCATGCGGGCCTTCGACCAGCCCGTGGCCGACCGACACCCGGTTGTCGAAGACAAAGCATTCGCCCTCCCAGGTGCTGTTGTCCGCCGGCATTTCCTCCAGGTAGCGCAGGATGCCGCCCTTCAGGTGGTAGACATCCTCCACCCCCTGGCCCAGCAGGTAGTTGGTGGATTTCTCGCAGCGGATGCCGCCGGTGCAGAACATCGCAACCCGCTTGTTGTGGAAGCGGTCCTTGTTCTCTTCCCACCATGCCGGGAAATCGCGGAAGCTCTCGGTCTTGGGGTCGATCGCGCCCTCGAAGGTGCCGATGGCCACCTCGTAGTCATTACGGGTGTCGATCAGCACAACATCGTCCTGCCGGATCAGATCGTTCCACTCTTCCGGCTCGACGTAATGACCGACGGAGGCCAGCGGATCCACGTCCGGCTGGCCCATGGTCACGATCTCTTTCTTCAGCCGCACCTTCATCTTGCCAAAGGGCGGCTCAGCAGCGGTGGCCTCTTTCCATTCCAGCCCCGCACAGCCCGGCAGCGACTTGATATGCGCCAGCACCGCGTCGATGCCTGCGCGCGGGCCGGCGATGGTGCCATTGATCCCCTCTTGCGCCAGCAGCAGCGAGCCTTTGACGTCCTGCGCCTGGCACAGGTCCAGAAGCGCCGGGCGGATCGCGGTGGGATCGGGGAAACGGGTGAAGTGATAGAGGGCAGCAATCGTGTACATGCCCCGCCCTTAGAACCATGCGCCCGGGTTTTCAAGAGAAAGAACCCGCCCCGCAGCGCCAATAAAATAAGGGCTTTGGATGTATCTTTCCGCCCGGCCGGGCCGCAGGCCGCCAACAGCAGTTCCCAAGACCCGCCCGCACCGCTACATATTGTGTACCCAGCATAGGAGATGCCGATGACCCAGGCCCTGATCGTTGTCGATGTGCAGAATGATTTCTGCCCCGGAGGCGCGCTGGCGGTGCCCGGCGGGGATGAGGTGGTGGCCCCCATCAATGCGATGATGGACAGGTTTGATGCGGTGATCCTGACCCAGGACTGGCACCCGGCGGGGCATTCCTCCTTTGCCTCTTCCCATGCGGGCAAGGCGCCGTTTGAGACGACGGAAATGCCCTATGGAACCCAGGTTTTGTGGCCCGATCACTGCGTGCAGGGAACCGGGGGCGCCGCCTTTCACAAGGATTTGCGCACCGATGGCGACCTGATCATCCGCAAGGGCTTCCGGGCGGCAATCGACAGCTACTCGGGCTTCTTCGAAAATGACCGGACCACCCCCACCGGGCTGGAAGGATACCTGCGCAGCCGCGGCGTCACCCGGCTGACCCTGGCCGGGCTGGCCACCGATTTCTGCGTTGCGTTCACTGCGCTGGATGCAGCCCGGCTCGGTTTCGACGTGACCGTGGAGCTGCCGGCCTGCCGCGCCATCGACCTGGATGGCTCGCTGCAGGCAGCTCTGTCGCAAATGGGGGAGGCAGGGGTGCGCCTGCAATCCTGAGTTGAAGTTTCCAAATGTTAACCAATTGGGGGTAACACAGGCAGGGAGTCCGGACAGCAAGGCTGACTGATGGATGCAAGGAACGGGCCGGATAACGGCCCATTGGCCAGCTATGAAAGGAAGTACAGCTCTCTGGAGCTGATGCTGCGCTATGCCAAAGGGCGCTACAAAACCTTTTGGCCGCGCCAGTTTTTTGTCTTTGGGGTTTGCCTTCTGCTGGGGCTGGCAACGGACATGACCATTGCCGCTCTTGGTTTCCTCGCGGCCCTGTCCGGCGACGCCGCCGACAGTTTCTGCCTGCGGCGGCTCCCGGTGCTGGCGGCCCAAGGGGTTCCGGAAGGGCGGCTGCGGCTGCTGTCCACCGTGTCGGCGGCGGTCTATGGCGCCGGGATGAGCATCTGCGCCACCCTGCCGTACTGGCCCTGGGCGGAGGCCGGTGTGGACACCGATCACCACCTGGACATTCTGTTCACCATCGCCTTGCTTGCAGGCATCGCGATGAATGCCGCGATCACCCTGCCGTACCACCGGGCGGCCTCGCTGGTCTGGATGGTGCTGTTCTGTGCCGTGCCTGCCGCCATGCTCGGCGTCGACCTGACTGCGGGCGGCGGGTTCACAACCGAATGGCAGCTGCACGCCGCCGGGGTTGTCACCCTGACCGGCTACATGTTCTGGCTGGCCGCCTACGGGCGGCGCGCCTTTGAAAACACCCGCCAGTACAATCAGGAAACGGCCGCTCAGCAGCAGCAGCTGGAGGCTGCAAATAACCGCCTGCAAGAGCAGCGGATGGAGGCCCGGCGCCTGGCGCTGGTGGCGGAAAACGCCAATGACAGCGTGATGCTGATGGACAGGGAAGGGCGGATCACCTGGGTCAATGACAGTTTCACCCGCATCACCGGCTATTCCTTTCAAGAGGCGCTGGGCCGGCTGCCCGGTGATCTTCTGAACAGCGGCGAGACCGATCCGGCCACCATTCAGCGGCTGAAGGACAGCGTCCGCTATGCCCGCCCGGTCCGGCTGGAAATCCGCAACCGCTGCAAGGACGGGCGGCTGGTCTGGATCGAAACCAGCCAGGTGCCGATGCTGAACAGCGACGGCAGGCTCGAAACCATGATCGCGGTGGAGCGCGACATCACCGCCGCCAAGGAACATGCCCGGCAGCTGGAAAAGGCGCGCATCGCGGCAGAAGACGGCGCCCGCGCCAAGGCCGATTTCCTCGCCACCATGAGCCACGAGATCCGCACCCCGATGAACGGGGTGATCGGCATGGCGCAGCTGTTGCGCGACAGCGGCCTCAGCGAGGAGCAGGCGCTTTATGCCGATACCATCCTCAATTCCGCAGACATGCTGCTGGCCCTGATAGATGACGTCCTCGACTTCTCCAAGATGGACGCAGAGGAACTGGCCCTCAGCCCGGTCAATTTCGATCCCCGCGCCAGCTTCGAAAACACGGTCCGTCTGCTGCAGGCCCAAGCAGCGGCCAAGGGGCTGGACCTTACGCTGGAGATCCAGGACGGCCTTCCTGCGCAGCTGCACGGGGATGACAGGCGGATCCGGCAGATCCTGATGAACCTTGCCGGCAACGCCATCAAGTTCACCAAACAGGGCCGGGTGGCCGTGGCGCTGGGCGGCGCTCCCGCGGCGCGCGGGTATGAGCTGACCTTCACCGTGACCGACACCGGCATCGGCATCGCCGAGGAGAAGCTGGCCGATGTGTTCGAGCGGTTCTCGCAGGCGGATGCCGCAATCAGCCGGCGGTTCGGCGGCACCGGCCTGGGGCTGGCCATCTCCCGGCGCCTGGCAGAGGCCATGGGCGGCGGCATCGCGGTGTCCTCGGAATTGGGCACCGGCTCCTGCTTTGCGGTGCGGCTGCACCTGGAGGACGCGCGGGCGGAAAGCGCTGCACCGCTGGCGGCGGCTGACGAAGCAAGCGATCCGGCGGCGCTGGACGGGCTGCGGGTGCTGGTGGCTGAGGACAACGCGGTGAACCGGCTGCTGGTGGAGAAGTTCCTGCACGCCACGCCTGTCGAACTGGCCTTCGCGCAGGATGGCCGCGAGGCGGTGGCGCAATTCGAAGACTTTGCGCCCGACATCATCCTGATGGACATGTCGATGCCGGAAATGGACGGGCTGGAGGCAACCCGGGCAATCCGGGCCTTGCCCCGGCCGCAGCCTGCCATTGTCGCCCTGACGGCCAATGCCTTCGAGTCCGACCGCAAGGCCTGCCTGGCCGCGGGCATGGATGAATTCATGAGCAAGCCGATCAGCAAAACCAAGCTTCTGGACCTGCTGGCCAAGCTGGCGCCGCAGGCGCAAAGCCGCCGCGCGGGCTGATCTCCTTGCCCCGGCTGCCGGGCTGTCCTATCAATCAGTGACCCTTATGCACGAGGCCGCCGGTGGACATTGCAACCCGCGTCTACAATCACAAATGGAAGATCGATCCGATCGTCCGGTCGCTGATCGACACTGATTTCTATAAGCTTCTGATGTGCCAGTCGGTGTTCCGCAACAAGCCGGACACCACCGTGACCTTCTCGCTGATCAACCGCTCCGCGCAGGTGCCGCTGGCAAAACTGATTGACGAGGGCGAGCTGCGCGAACAGCTCGACCACATCCGCTCGCTGTCGCTCAGCCGCGGCGAAAGCACCTGGCTGCGCGGCAATACATTCTATGGCAAGCGGCAGATGTTCCGCCCCGATTTCATGGAGTGGTTCGAGGGGCTGCGCCTGCCGCCCTATCACCTGGAGCGCAAGGGCGACCAGTACGAGCTGACGTTTGAGGGCAAGTGGCACGAGGTGATGCTGTGGGAAATCCCGGCGCTGGCGGTGCTGATGGAGCTGCGCAGCCGCGCGGTGCTGGACCGGATGGGCCGGTTCGAGCTGCAGGTGCTGTACGCCCGCGCCATGACCCGCGTCTGGGAAAAGATCGAGCGCCTGCGCGAAGTGGACGGGCTCACCATAGCCGATTTCGGCACCCGCCGCCGCCACTCGTTTCTCTGGCAGGACTGGTGCGTGCAGGCGATGATCGAGGGGCTGGGGGAGAAATTCACCGGCACCTCCAACTGCCTCATCGCGATGCGCCGCGAGGTGGAGGCGATCGGCACCAATGCCCATGAACTGCCGATGGTATATTCGGCGCTGGCGGGCAGCGACGCTGAACTGGCTCAGGCCCCTTATGACGTTCTGTCCGACTGGCATGACGAGCACGAGGGCAACCTGCGCATCATCCTGCCCGACACCTACGGCACTGAAGGATTCCTGGACCGCGCGCCGGACTGGCTGGCCGGCTGGACCGGCATCCGCATCGACAGCGGCGATCCGGTCAAGGGCGCCGAGGTGGCGATCAACTGGTGGAAGGACCGCGGCGAGGATCCGGCGGAGAAACGGGTGATCTTCTCCGATGGGTTGGACGTGCAGCAGATCCAGGCCCTGAACGCGCAATTCTCGGACCGCACCAAGGTCTCTTTCGGCTGGGGCACGCTGTTGACCAACGACTTCCGCAAGCTGGTGCCGGATGACGCGCTGGCGCCGTTCTCGCTGGTCTGCAAGGCGGTTGCGGCCAACGGGCGGCCCACGGTGAAGCTGTCCGACAACCCGGAAAAGGCGATGGGCCCGAAAGACGAGATCGAGCGCTACAAGCGTGTTTTCGGCGTCGGCAAGCAGGAGCGGCAGGCGGTAATCGTTTGAGGGCAGAAGAGGGGGCGCCGCCCCCTCGGCCTGGGGCCTCACCCCGGAGTATTTTGGAAAGATGAGAGGGGCGCGCGCTCAGCCGTGATGCGCTGCCACGGTCTTCAGCTGCGAGAAACCGTAGAGCGCCTCAAAGCCTTTTTCCCGCCCGTGGCCGGACTTCCCGACCCCGCCGAACGGCAGCTCCACCCCGCCGCCGGCGCCGTAGTTGTTGATGAAGACCTGCCCGGCGCGCAGCCGTTTCGCCAGCCGCATCTGCCGCGCCCCGTCACGGGTCCAGACGCTGGCGACCAGGCCGTACTCGGTGGCATTGGCAATCCGCAGCGCGTCTTCTTCGGTCTCAAACGGGATCAGCACCTGAACCGGGCCAAAGATTTCCTCCCGCGCCAGCGCGTGATCTTCCGGCACGTCCGAAAACAGGGTGGGGCGCACATAGGCGCCGCTCGCCGGTGCGTTGTCCACGATGGCGCCCTGTGCCGCCACCGGCAGGTCCGCGCCCTGCTTCAGATAGTCCTCGACAATTTGCTTCTGCCGGGCGGAAATCAGCGGCCCGACCCGCAGGTCCTCAGCTGCCGGCCCCACGGTGAGCGTGCCAAAGGCCGCTGCCATCCGCGCTTTCACATCCTCATAAACCCCGCGCTGCACCAGAATGCGCGAGGACGCGGAACAGGTCTGGCCCGCGTTCTGGATGCCCGCGTTCACCAGGAACGGCAGGGCCGCATCCAGATCGGCATCGTCGAACACCAGCTGCGGGGACTTGCCGCCCAGCTCCAGCGTCACCGGCACCACATTTGCCCCCGCCGCCTGCTGCACCAGCGCGCCGGTTCTGACCGACCCGGTGAAGGAGATGTGATGCACGCCCGGATGCCCGGCCAGCGCCGCGCCGGCCTCAGCCCCCAAGCCCGGCACCACGTTCAGGGCACCGGCGGGCAGCCCGGCCTCCATGGCGATATGGGCAAAGGCCAGCGCGGTCAGACAGGCTTCCTCGGCCGGTTTCAGCACGCAGGCATTGCCCATCGCCAGCGCCGCGCCGACGGAGCGGCCGATGATCTGCATCGGATAGTTCCAGGGCACGATATGGCCGGTCACCCCATGCGGCTCCCGCAGGGTGTAGACGGTGTAGCCATCCAAATAGGGTATGGTCTCCCCCATCACCTTGTCCGCCGCGCCGCCGTAGAACTCGCAATAGCGCGCCAGCGCCACTGCGTCGGCGCGGGCCTGGGTCAGCGGCTTGCCCACATCCATTGCCTCGATCGCCGCCAGCAGCTCCACCCGCTCCAGCACGAACTGGCCGATCCGGGTCAGGATGCGGCCCCGCTCCAGCGCGGTCATGCGGCCCCATTTGCCGTCCAAAGCTGCCTCCGCCTCCAGCACCGCGGCCTCGATATCCGCCGCTCCGCCGCGGGCAATCCGGCAGATTTCGCTGCCATCCGAGGGGTTCACCAGCGGCAGCGTGCCGCCGCTGGCCGCAGGCAGCCACTTGCCGCCAACGAGGCAGAGCGCGGGATCGAACCAGAGGGGGTCAGACATGCTGGGGGCTCCTTTCGGGATCGGAAGTATCGGGCAGCACCGGCGCTGCGGCGATCAGCTGGCGGGTGTAGGGGTGCTGGGGATCGCTGAACACGGCTTCGGTTCCGCCCTGCTCGACGATCTCGCCCTGTTTCATCACCAGACAGCGGTCGGTGATCGTGCGCACCACGCTCAGGTCGTGGCTGATAAACAGATAGGTGAGGGAATAGGCCGCGCACAGCTCCGCCAGCAGGTCGAGGATGCGGGCGCGGACCGAGACGTCGAGGGCAGAGACCGCCTCGTCAAAGATGATCAGCTCCGGCCGGGTGATCAGGGCGCGGGCAATGGCAATGCGCTGGCGCTGGCCGCCGGAGAACTGGTGGATGTATTTGCCGGCATCTTCCGGCGTCAGCCCGACGGCTCTCAGGGTTTCGGCAATCAGATCCCTGCGCGCCGTCCCGGCGGGCGGATCAGCCAGTGTGTGGAATGGTTCGGTGATCAGCCGCTCCACCCGGTGGCGCGGGTTGAAGCTGCCGTAAGGATCCTGGAACACCACCTGAATTTTGCGCCGAATCGCCGGATCGAGGTGAGTCGTCACGGGTCCCCCGTCCAGCAGGATCTCCCCGCCTTGCAGCGGCTCCAGCCCCAGAATTGCCCTTGTTAGGGTCGATTTTCCGCAACCCGACTCACCCACCAGCCCCAGCCGCTCGCCGCGGTTCAGGGTGAAGGAGACATTGTTCACGGCGCGGAAGCTGCCCGGTTTGGCAAACAGCGATTCGCGCGGGGTTTTGTAGTCGCGCACCGCGTTCCTGACGTCCAGCAGCGGCGCCGGGGCAGGCGGCTGTGGCAAAGCCACCTGATGGCTGGAGGCCTCAAACAGCATCTTCGTGTAGGGGTGGCGCATGTTGCGCAGGAGCCAGTCCGTGTGGCCGGTCTCCACCACCTCGCCATGGCGCATGACGACGATCCGGTCGGCCAGATCCGCCACCACGGCCAGATCATGGGTGATGATAAGCAGCCCCATGCCATAGTCCTGCACCAGGTCCTTCAGCAGTTCCAGGATTTGCGCCTGGGTGGTCACGTCCAGTGCGGTGGTCGGCTCATCCGCGATCAGCAGTTTCGGGCGCAGGGCAATGGCCATGGCGATAACCACCCGCTGGCGCTGGCCGCCTGACAGCTCATGCGGGTAACGCGACAGCGGAAAGCGGTCCTGCGGCAGCCCGACCCGCTCCAGCACCTCACGCGCGCGGGCTTCGGCCTGCTCCCGCGGCATCGCCTTGTGGATCAGGATGGTTTCCATCACCTGCTCGCCGATGGTTTGCACAGGGTTCAGCGCGGTCATCGGCTCCTGGAACACCATTCCGACGGACTGGCCGCGGATCGCGCACATCCGGTCCTCGGACTGCTCCAGCAGTTGAGTGCCCTCCAGGGTGATATAGCCGCTGGCCTCCGCCAGATCCGGCAGCAGCTGCATGATGGCGAGTGCGGTCATCGACTTGCCCGAGCCGCTCTCGCCGGTGACGGCAACAATCTCGCCCGGATCGACGTGGAAGGACACATCCTTCAGCACCTGGAAGGCGCCGATCTTCAGCGACAGGCTGGTGACATCCAGAAGCGTCATGTGCGTGCCACCCTGAGTTTCGGATCCAGATAATCGCGCAGGCCATCGCCCAGCAGGTTCAGCCCCAGCACGGTGAGGATGATCGCCATGCCCGGCACCAGTGCCAGATGCGGCGCAAAGCTGACCATGGTCTGCGCATCAGCCAGCATCCGCCCCCAGCTGGGGGTGGGCGGCTGCGCGCCAAGGCCGACGTAGCTGAGGCCCGCCTCCGCCAGAATGCCCAGCGAGAATTGGATGGTGCCCTGCACGATCAAGAGGTTCATCACATTGGGCAGGATATGCTCCGCCGAGATCCGTGCCGCGCCTTTGCCTGCCACCCGCGCGGCCAGGATGAACTCCCGCTCCCACAGGGACAGCGCCGCGCCGCGGGTAATGCGGGCAAAGACGGGGATGTTGAAAATGCCGATGGCGATGATGGCGTTGACCGCGCCGGCGCCAAGGACGGCGGTGATCAGGATGGCGATCACCAGCGACGGGAAGGCAAAGACCAGATCGTTGCCGCGCATGATCAATTCATCCAGCCACGATCCCTTGCGCGCCGCGGCGGCCAGCCCCAGCGGCACGCCCGCGCCCATGCCGATGCCGACGGCCACCAGCGCCACGGCGATGGAGGTGCGTGCGCCGACCATGATCATCGACATCAGGTCGCGCCCGAAATGATCGGTGCCCAGCCAGTGCTGCGCATTGGGCGTCTGCAGCTTGGCGGGGATGTTCATCGCCGCGTGGTCGAAGGGTGTCCAGACGAAGGACACCGCCGCCGCCAGCAGCACCAGCGAGGACAGCAGGGCGCCAAGGATCAGGTTGCGGGTCATGAACGGCTCCTGAGGCGCGGGTCGACCAGCGCATAGGCGAGATCGACCAGGAAATTCACCGTGATGACGGCAAAGACCAGCAGCATCACCACCGACTCCACCACGATCAGATCGCGCGAGGAAATCGCCTGGAACACCAGCCGCCCGAGGCCAGGCAGGTAGAACACCTGTTCAATGATGATGGCGCCCGCCAGCAGGAAGGAGAACTGCAGCCCAATGATGGTCAGCACCGGGATCAGCGCATTGCGCACGCCGTGCCGCCACAGCGCCTGGTTCCGGGTCAGACCCTTGGCGCGGGCGGTGCGCATGAAATCCTCGCCCAGGATGTCCAGCAGGGCGGAGCGCATGACGCGGGTCAGGATTGCCGCCTGCGGCAGCGCCAGTGCGATTGCGGGCAGGGTGAGCGCATGGAGGCCGCTCAAAAGACCAGCCTCCCAGCCCGGAAACCCGCCCGCGCCGAACCAGCGCAGGTTGATGGCAAAGATCAGCACCAGCATCATCGCAAACCAGAAGTTCGGCACCGCGACGCCCAGCTGGGTCGCGCCCATCACCGCCATATCGCCCGGCTTGCCGCGGCGGGCCGCGGCGTAGATGCCGGCCGGAAAGGCAATGAAGGTGGACAGTGTCAGCGCATAGAGCGCCAGCGGCAGCGACACCCACAGCCGGTCCGCGATCATCCCCGCGACCGGCGTGCGGTAGGTGTAGGAGGTGCCGAAATCGCCGCTCAGCATGCCCGCCGCCCACGTCAGGTATCGGGCCAGCTTGCCCTGATCCAGCCCCAGCTCCGCCTGCAGCGCGGCGACGGTATCAGGCTGCGCGTTGACCCCCAGCATGAAGGAGGCCGGGTCGCCCGGCGCCACCTCCACCACGAGGAAGATCACCAGCGAGGCAACGGCCAGGCTGAGGATCAGCGACAACAGGCGTTTCAGGGCATAGCGCAGCATGGCTGCCACGTTAGGAGCCTGCGGGGAACGGGTCCAGAGGGAGGTGGAGGGAAACCGCAGCTGACCGGCAAAAATGCGCAGCGTCAAAGGGTTGAGCGGGCGTTCGCCTGGGACTCGGGCGAGGAACGGGGACAGGCCCTTTGGCAGCGGGCGGAAACCGGCTATCTCTCTTTCATGCTGTCCCGCCCCCTGTTCATCGGATCGGAAATCTACCGCGGCTCATCTTATGGCCGCACCCACCCCCTGCGGGTGCCGCGGGTCTCGACCGTGATGGACCTGTCCCGCGCGCTGGGCTGGCTGCCGGACTCGGTCTATGTGAACTCGCCCCGCGCCAAGCCGGCGGCGCTGACCATCTGGCACACGCCCGAGTACATCGCGGCGCTGCAGGCGGCGGAGGCAGCGCAGGAGGTGAGCGCGGCGGTGCGCGCGCGGCATCATCTCGGCACCATCTCTAATCCGGTGTTTCCGGAGATCTTCCGCCGCCCGGCCACCGCCGCTGGCGGGTCGATTCTGGCGGGCGAACTGCTGGCGGATGGCGGCATCATCTATAACCCTGCAGGCGGCACCCATCACGGGATGCCGGACCGGGCCAACGGCTTCTGCTATCTGAACGATCCGGTGCTGGCGATGCTGTCGCTGCGCCACCACGGCGCGCAGCGGATCGTCTATGTGGACATCGACGCGCATCACGCCGACGGGGTGGAGCACGGCTTTGCCGGCGACAAGGACATGCTGATGATCTCGGTGCATGAGGAAAACCTCTGGCCTAAGACCGGCAGGCTGACGGAGGACGCGGGCGGTTCGGCCCTGAACCTGCCGGTGCCGCGCGGCTTCAACGATGATGAGATGGCCCATATCCGCGATGAACTGATCCTGCCGGTGGTGGACGCCTTCGCGCCCGACGCCATCGTGCTGCAATGCGGGGCGGATGCGGTGACCGAAGACCCGCTGCCGCATCTGAGTCTGTCGAACAACGCCCATTGGGCGGTGGTGCGGGTGCTGATGGCAATGGCGCCGCGCTATCTGGTGCTGGGCGGGGGCGGTTACAACCCGTGGTCGGTGGGGCGGCTCTGGACCGGGGTCTGGGCCGCGCTGAACGGATTTGAGGTGCCGGAGCGGCTGCCCGCAGAAGGCGAAGCGGTGCTGCGCGGGCTGGAGTTCAACGGCAACCGGCTGGGCCGCAACCCGCCGGAGCATTGGTTCACCACGCTCAGGGACAAGCCGCGCGGCGGAGAGGTCCGGCAGGAAATCCGCGAGCGCGTGGCTTATCTGCGGGACAGGTGTTTCAGGGGCTAGCGCAGCGTCGGCGCTACGCCGGGCCCGGTTCGCCTAGGATGTGACCAGGAACTTCAGCACGGCAAGTCCGACGATGGCCGCGTAGCCAATGGGGTAGATCCACTTCAGAGCATAATTGTCGAGCTTCCGGGCCAGCGTCTCGCGCCCGGCCAGCTTGAGTTTGCGCAGCACCACGTTGAAGACGATGATCGCACCGGTGGCGAGGAACATCCATTGCAGGATGAAATCGAGAAAAGTCAGATATCCCAGCTTGGGCAGGTCCGCCGAAATCGCCCAGTTGAAGGCCACAAAGACCAGCAGGTTCGCCCCCGAAATCTCGATCCGCTTCCGGTACTCGTCGAGGAAAAAGACCGACCAGCTTACCGTGATCAGGACGAGCATAGGGAGAAACACCCGGATCAGGTAATAGGTGATGTGCCTTTTGCCCTCGAAAACCAGCGTGATCTGGTCGCTCTCATGGCCTGAAATCCCTTCGGCATTGGTCTGGATCAGGTGTGCGTTTCCAAGGA
Source organism: Leisingera sp. ANG49 (assembly GCF_059694505.1). NCBI lineage: Bacteria > Pseudomonadati > Pseudomonadota > Alphaproteobacteria > Rhodobacterales > Roseobacteraceae > Leisingera > Leisingera sp. ANG49. The sequence continues at coordinate 137,209 of NZ_JCATZN010000007.1, read as the reverse complement.
TCCATTCTTCCTCGCCCAGCATGCCGCCCAGCCCGGAATATTCGTTCAGCGGATAGTAGTTCACGTATGCCGAAGGCAGTACTGACGCGACTTCGAACTGGAACCGCTGGGTATCGAACGGGTATTTCCTGAAATCAAAATGCGGGGCCTGAAGCGTCAGCGAGGATTTTTCGACATAGACCACACTGCCGTCTGAGCGCACGCCGGCCGCGGATTGGTGAATCCAGCGGTTGGATTGCTGGTTCATGATGACGAACACCGGGACGACCGCGCCGGCAGACTTGGCATAGTCCGCCAGCGCATCGGGTTGGAAGATGCGGACATCGCGCCCGAATTCCTCGGCATCGAAAGCCAGCGCCGGGTCCGTCCACTCGGCCCGGATGACCGCGACGGCGCTATAGTTCTCGGCTTTCTGATCGACGTTGACAATCTGGTCGATCTTGATGCCGATGCCCACTTCCAGCGGGGTATCCAGCTGTCCGGTCAAACCTTCCAGACCGCCCGAAAGCTCCGCCCGGGCCCAGGCCGGCCAGGCAAGGCAGGCCAAACCCAGCAGGATCAGACCCCAAAAGCGGCCGAGAGGCCGAAAGATACCTGAAAACACCATACTCAAACTGCCGATTCACAAGGTGAAGCCGCGAAGCCCGGCCGGCAGGGGCTTCGCGGCAATGCTGTCACTCTGCCCAGCTTAGCGCGCTCAGGTCGATGGCGGCAGTGGGCGCGTTTTCCCACAGCCCCTGCAGCCCGGCCTTGGCCACCCCCAGCTTGGCCAGCTGGAACAGGTAGCCGTTCACGTAATCCGCCGCGATCATCTCCTGCGCCTCCTGCAGGAGTGCGGTGCGGGCCTCCGGGCCGGTGGTGGCGTTCAGCTTGGCCATCAGTTCCTGAAAGGCTTTGCTGTCATACTGGAAGTAATACTCAGGCCGGGCATAGATGCCGATATCCATCGGCTCGGTATGGCTGACAATGGTCAGGCCAAAGCTCTTGCCGCGGAACACGCTTTCCAGCCACTGCGCCCATTCCACGTTGATGATCTCAGCCTTGATCCCCACCGCGGCCAGTTGTGCCGCAACAATCTCGCCGCCGCGCCGCGCATAGGAGGGCGGCGGCAGGTGCAGGGTGGTCTCGAACCCGTTCGGGAAGCCTGCTTCGGCCAGCAGCGCCTTGGCCTGCTCCGGATCATGGGCGGAATTGCCGGTCAGGTCCTTGTAGGCCGGGTTGTGCGGCGCAAAATGGGTGCCGATCGGGGTGCCGTAGCCGAACATGGCGCCATCGATGATCGCCTGCCGGTCGATGGCATGGGCCACCGCCTGCCGCACCCGGATGTCGTCAAACGGCGGCTGCTTGTTGTTGGTGGACAGGATCGTTTCGCCCTCGGTCGATCCCACCAGCACCTGGAACCGCGGGTCAGCCTCGAACTGCGGCAGGTTTTCCGGCGCCGGGAAGTTGTCAAAGGCGTCGATATCCTCTGCCATCATCGCGGCGAACGCAGCGGTCGGGTCGGAGATGAACTTGAAGGTGGCCGAGGCCAGGGGCGGCTGATCGCCCCAGTAATCCGGGTTGCGCGCCAGCGTGATGCGGTCGCCCTGCACCCATTCCTGGAAGGTATAGGCGCCGGTGCCGACCGGATTGGTCTTGATGTTTTCGATGCTCTCCGGCGCCACGATCACCGCATCGCCCCAGGCGAGGTTGAACAGCAGGCTGCCGTTCGGCGCCTCCAGCGTGATCTGCACGGTCTGCGGATCCTCCGCATCCACGGCGGTGATCCCTTCGAACAGCGCTTTCTGCGCGTTGGTGCTGTCCTCGGCGCGGGCGCGGTCGAGCGAGAATTTCACATCCTCCGCATCCATCGCGCTGGCGTCGTGGAAGGTGACGCCCTCACGCAGCTTGAAGGTATAGACCGTGCCGTCTTCGGAGATTTCCCAGCTTTCCGCCAGCCCCGGCACCACCGAGCCGTCGCCCATGAAGCGCGTGAGCCCCTCGAAGACATTGCTGTAAACCACCGAGTCGATGGCCTGCGCGGCGGCACTGGTCGGGTCCAGATGCGGCGGCTCCAGCTGCAGGCCGATGGTGACGCTGTCCTTGGCCCAGGCGCCGCCCGCCACCAGCGCCAGCACCGAACTGGCGGCAAAAACAAAGGATCTGAAACCCATCTGAAATCTCCCTGTTTGCAATCTGCGGGCTTGAAAATGGCGCCCATTGGAAACGAGTTTCCCTGTTTCCCGAGCGTAATCAAGGGTGGGCGGCATTTCGCGCACTGGAAGCACGCGGCGTTAATTGGTAGTCCGTGTCCACTCTAAGAACCGCGGACAGGACAGCTATGAGCGCGACAGCCAAGAAACAGGCGCCCAACGCCGAAGACCTCCGTGCCCGCAAGGGCGGCACCCCTTTGGTGAGCCTGACGGCCTATACCACGCCGATGGCGCGGCTGATGGACAAGCACTGCGACTTTGTGCTGGTCGGCGACAGCGTCGGCATGGTGCTGCACGGGCTGACCTCCACCCTGGGCGTGACGATGGAGATGATGATCATGCACGGCCAGGCGGTCGCGCGCGGTCTGAACCAGGCAATGCTGGTCATCGACATGCCCTTCGGGTCTTACGAGGAAGGCCCGCAGCAGGCGTTCCGCAACGCTGCCCGGCTGATGGCGGAAACCGGCTGCGCCGCGGTCAAACTGGAAGGCGGCGTCGAGATGGCCGAAACCATCCGCTTTCTCGTGAAACGCGGAATCCCGGTGATGGCGCATATTGGCCTCACGCCGCAGTCGATCAACACCCTGGGCGGCTACAAGGTGCAGGGCCGCGATGCGCAGGCTGATGCCGTGCTGGCCGATGCCCGCGCGGTGGCGGATGCTGGCGCGTTTTCCGTGGTGCTGGAGAAGGTGCCGCAGAAACTGGCCGACAAGATCACCGCCGAAGTGGCGATCCCCACCATCGGCATCGGCGCAAGCGCCGGATGTGACGGGCAGATCCTGGTGGTTGACGACATGCTGGGCTTTTTCACCGCGTTCAAGCCGAAATTTGTCAAACGCTACGCCGACCTTGGCCCGCTGGCAGAGGCAGGCATTGCCGAATACGCCGCTGAAGTGCGGGCACGCAGCTTCCCCGCGGCAGAGCACGTGTTCGCTGATCAAGCGCCCTCCAAAGGATGAGTGCCGGCATGACCGCCCCGATCCTCCGCCGCCTGTCAGACCTGCGCGCCAAGACAGGTGAATGGCGCCGCAACGGTGAAACCATCGGCCTGGTGCCGACCATGGGCGCGCTGCACGCTGGCCATCTGTCGCTGGTGGAGACCGCCAAACAGGCTTGCGACCGGGTGATTGTGACCATCTTCGTGAACCCCAAGCAGTTCAACAATCCGGAGGATCTAGCGAACTACCCGCGTACCGAGAACGAGGATGCGGAGAAGCTCGCGCCGTACGGTGTTGACCTGATCTATGTTCCGGACCCGGACCAGATCTATCCTGACGGCTATGCCACCAATGTCTCGGTCGGCGGCAGCATCACCGCGGTGATGGAAGGCCCCTTCCGCCCCGGCCACTTCGATGGTGTTGCAACGGTGGTTGCCAAGCTGTTCCTGCAGACCAGCGCGGACAAGGCGTTCTTTGGCCAGAAGGACTATCAGCAGCTGATGGTGGTGACCCGCATGGCCCGTGATCTGGATATCCCGATTGAGGTCATTGGCTGCGAAACCGTGCGCGAGCCTTCGGGCCTCGCCATGTCTTCCCGCAATCTGCGTCTGTCGGAGGAGGCTTTGGCCAAGGCTGCGGCGTTGAATGCGGCCATGCGCGAAGCTGCCGCCAAGGCGTCCGAGGGCGAACCCTGGGCGCCGCTGGAGGCCGCCGCGCGGCAGGCACTGGCTGAGGCAGGGTTTGGCGATGTGGAATACTTCGACCTGCGCTGCGCCGAAACGCTGGAGGCGTTGGACACTCCAACCCGTCCGGCACGCCTGCTGGCCGCGGCCTGGATGGATGGCATCCGCCTGATCGACAATATCGCAGTATCTAAACTAAATTTTTAGTAGGGGCTGGTAGCGGTAGCACCTTTGCGTTTATTGTCCCCGGTCAGAGGAGACTGGAGGGCAGCCGATGACCTATATTCTGGCAATTGATCAGGGCACCACGTCGACCCGGGCAATCCTGTTTGATGCAGGCATGCAGGTCGCGGGCACCGCGCAGCAGGAATTCACCCAGCATTACCCGCAGGCGGGCTGGGTGGAACATGACCCGGAGGAGATCTGGGAAACCACCGTTGCGGTTTGCCGCAAGGTGATGGCGGATCTGGATGTCTCCGCCGCGGATATCGCGGGCATCGGCATCACCAACCAGCGCGAAACCACCGTGGTCTGGGACAAGGCCAGCGGCAAGGCGATCCACAACGCCATCGTCTGGCAGGACCGCCGCACCGCCGCCATCTGCGAGCAGCTGCGCGCGGCGGGCCACGCGGAAATGGTGGCGGACCGCACCGGGCTGCTGCTTGATCCCTATTTCTCCGGCACCAAGGTGAAATGGATACTCGACACCGTTCCCGGCGCGCGCGACCGCGCCGCGGCAGGTGATCTGCTGTTTGGCACCGTGGACAGTTTCCTGATCTGGCGCCTGACCGGCGGTGCGTCGCATGTGACGGACGCCACCAATGCCGCGCGCACGCTGATGTATGACATCCGCAAGGGCCGCTGGAGCCGCACCATCAGCGACCTGCTCGACGTGCCGCAGCAGATGCTGCCGGAGGTGAAGGACAGCGCCGCGGAGTTCGGCACCACCATCCCGGAGATCCTGGGCGGCCCGGTCCCGATCCTGGGCGTGGCCGGCGACCAGCAGGCGGCCACCATCGGCCAGGCCTGTTTTCAGCCGGGAATGATGAAATCCACCTACGGGACAGGCTGCTTTGCGCTGCTGAACACCGGGGATGAGCCGGTGGTCTCCAAGAACCGGATGCTGACCACCATCGCCTATCAGCTCGACGGCAAGCCCACCTATGCGCTCGAAGGCTCGATCTTCATCGCCGGCGCCGCGGTGCAATGGCTGCGCGACGGGCTGGGGATCATCGGCAAGGCAAGTGAAAGCGGCGTTCTGGCGGCCAAGGCGGATCCGGGACAGGACGTGATCCTGGTGCCGGCCTTCACCGGCCTCGGCGCGCCCTATTGGGAGCCGGAGTGCCGCGGCGGCATGTTCGGCCTCACCCGCAACTCCGGCCCGGCGGAGTTTGCCCGCGCGGCGCTGCAAAGCGTCGCCTACCAGACCCGCGACCTCTATGAGGCGATGCGCGCCGACTGGGAGGACGACAGCCACCACACCGTGACCCTGCGCGTCGATGGCGGCATGAGCGCCAGCGACTGGACCATGCAGAGCCTGTCGGACCTGCTGGGCGCCGCGGTTGACCGCCCGGTGATGCAGGAAACCACTGCGCTCGGCGCCGCCTGGCTGGCGGGGATGCGCGCCGGGATTTATCCGGACCAGACCGGATTTGCCGACACCTGGAAGCTCGACCGACAGTTCGTGCCGCTGATGCAGCCCGCCGCGCGCGAAGCGGCCTATGCTCGCTGGCAGCGCGCTGTCCAGGCCGTGATTGGAGTCTGACCCGGCGGGGTGAGGGGCAGGGCGGGGCGCTCCCGCCTGCTCCTGTCCATTCAAAGAATGTGCCTCACAGTTGGGCATAGCGCCGCGCTTTGCGCGGCGTTTTTTCCGCTGAGAAGCGGTTTAAGGGCAGGTCTGCCCTTAAACGCGCCTGATCGAGTGTGTTCACGCCATCCGCGCCTCAAGGGTGAACCGTGCCTGCGGCACGGCGGCTTTGCCGCCCTTGACCCGCGGCTGGCCGCAGGAGTGCTTCAGCTCACGCGGGCGCCTGCCGGGATGGTCGGAGGGCGCGCGTTCAGTTCCTCAATGGAGAAGCCCGCAATTGACTTGTACTTGGCGGCATGGGCGGCCAGTTCGGCACGCGGAATAACCTCGCTGATGTCCCGGAAATCTCCGCCGCAGAGGTTCTCCACCCGCTGCAGCACCCCGTCCGGCCCGCCGCCAGCGCGGTTGGCCTGGCCCACTGCTGTGGTCACCGGACGCGCCTCTGCCTCATAGGCCTGGAGCGCGGCGGCAGTCACCCCGTGCTCCAGCAGTTTCGCACCGATCACCCGCGCGTCCACGATGGCCTGGCTGGCGCCGTTCGACCCCACCGGGTAGGTCGGGTGCGCGGCGTCCCCCATCAGCGTGACGTTCCCGACCGTCCAGCGCGCCAGCGGATCGCGGTCCACCATCGGGTATTCATAAACAACCTCCGCCCCGCGGATCAGCGCCGGGACGTCGACCCAATCAAACCGCCAGTCCGCAAAATCCGGCAGGAACTCCTGGATGTCCGCGGGCCGGTTCCAGTCTTCCCGTCGCCAGGGCGCAGAAGGATCGAAGCTCTTCTCCGCGATCCAGTTCATCATGACGCGGCCCTCCGCATCCGGCGCAGAGATCGAGTAGGCCACCAGCCGCAGGTGGTCATGGCCGATCATTGCCATCGATGCGCCGCCCTTGAAGGCGGGCGCCCTTGTGGTGGCCCGCCACAGGATGCGGCCGTTCCAGATGGGCGCGCCCTCATCCGGCACCATCTGCGCGCGCAGGGCGGAGTGGATGCCATCCGCTGCAACAACCAGCGCCCCCTCGATCCGCCGCCCGTCCGCCAGCAGCAGCGCGGCGCCGCCGCCCGTGTGTTCAAACCCGGCCGCCCGTGCGCCGGTTTCCAGGCAATCCGGCCCGGCCCGCTCCGCCAGAGCCCGGTAGAGCATCATTTGCAATTCGCCCCGGTGCACCGAATACTGCGGCCAGGCATAGCCTGCGCCCAAGCCGCGGGGCTCCTCCCAGATCGTCCTGCCGAGTTTGCTGTAAAACCCCAGTTGCCGGGTCCGCACGCCGATGGCGTCCAGTTCTGCTTCCAGCCCCAGGTCAAAGAGCTCCCGCACCGCGTTGGGCTGCAGGTTGATGCCGACCCCCATCGGCTTCAGCTCCCGCGCGGCCTCGAAGATACGGAACGGCACCCCGATCTGATGCAGTGTCAGCCCAAGAGACAGCCCGGCGATGCCGCCGCCGGCGATGAGGATGGACATGATAAGTATACTCCCTATTTGCGCAGGCAGATAACCACGGCGCACGCAGCAGGGCAAGCAGGCAGGGAAGAAAAGGGGTCAGCGCCGTCCGGCGATGATCAGGTCGGGGCCGAAGATCACGTCGGCGTAGTTGTGCAGGTAGATCTTCAGCCAGGGGGTGAAGCGCTCCGGATGGCGGCTCACCTCGGCCAGCAGGTCGTGGTAGTCGACCCAGCGGGTTTCCATCACCTCATCCGGGTTGGCGGCGATCCGCAGCGGCCGGTGGGCATGGGCCAGGAACACATCGACCGCCTCATGCTCGACCAGCCCGTTGCCGACATCGGCGCGGTATTCCAGGTGGTGGCGGAACTCGGGGTAGAGGCCGGTCAGCCCCAGCTCCTCGTTCATCCGCCGCACTGCGCAGGCCGAGGGCTGCTCATCCCAATTCGGATGGGTGCAGCAGGTGTTCGCCCACAGGCCCGGGGTGTGGTATTTCCCCATCGCCCGCCTCTGCATCAGGATTTCCACGCCTTTCACCACAAAGACGGAGACCGCCTTGTGCTTCAGCCCGCGCTCATGCGCGGCCAGCTTGTCAACCGGTGTCAATTCACCGTTCACCCAGGCGGGAATCATATGGCTCATGCTGTGTCCGTGACGGTTTTTTGTTCTGCGGCCTGCCGCATTTCGACAGCTATAGAGACTACCGCTAACGTTTGCGGGCACGGAAAGCAATTACGCGAAAAGCCGCGGCGAAAATGCCGCGGCTTCACACCCGCCTTTGACGGTTTCAGGGCTTATTCGGTGGCCGCTTCCGCGCCTTCCTCAGCCGCGCCTTCTTCGGCTGCGGCTTCCTCTGCCGGGGCCGGGCCGTGGCTGGCCAGGAAGGCATAGATGTCCTCGCCGCCCTTCTTCAGGCGGAAGGACATTTTCGACTTGGCCTTGGCGTTGCCGGTTTCGGCCTGCAGGAACTTCTTGGGGTCGGCGGCGAAGGCAACGAATTTCTCTTCGTCCCAGACCAGCCCGGCTTCGCCTGCCGCGACCAGGTCATCGCCGTATTTGAAGCCATCGGCGGTGCCCGCCTGGCGGCCGGCCAGGCCCCACAGGTTCGGGCCGGTCTTGCCGCCCTTGACGATCACATCGCCCGAGTCGGAAACCACCATGTGGCAGGACTTGCACTTGTTGAACCCCTTCTCGCCAGCTGCCGGGTCGCCTTCGGCAAAGGCAGGGGCTGCGAGGAGGCCGAAAATGGCGGCGGTCATAAGAGGTTTCATATTGCTTGCTCCAGTTCTGAGTTGGCAGGTGTGACTCATGATTTATTACCCGGCAGTGTCAACCGGCAGTTTGACGCGCATCAAAGTCCCGGCAGGAAGCTGCGGTGTTTCATGGCGCGGCCCAGCAGGGCAGAAGATCGCCCGGTTCCGGGCGGGCGCAATAGACCGCGCGGGCGATCGCCCGGCTGAGGCAGAGCGCGGCGGCATGGCAAAGGGTTCCCAGCTCTGCGTCCGGGTTCTCCAGGTCCTTCGCGCCGGTGCTGGCGGCAAAGACCAGATCGCCGTCACCGGGGGAATGCGCCGGCACGATGGCGCGGCCGATGCCGTCATGCGCCGCCGTGGCCAGGCGCTGGCACTGCGCCTTGGTCAGCGCCGCATCGGTGGCGACGATGGCGATGGTGGTGCTGGCGCGCTCCGGCGGCAGCGGGGTGCCGCCCAGTTTCTGAATGGCCTCGATCTTGCGGCTCTCCACTGTGCGGCCCAGCCCGGCGGCCTTGTCCGGGCCCAGCCCGCCGAATTCCCCGCCGATTTCAAACGGGGCGGCCCAGAAATGCCGCTCCCCCGGCGTGGTTACGGCGCCCAGCGGATTGGCGGCCACCAGCGCGCCCACCGTAACGCCAGTGTCCAGCACCAGCGAGGCGGACCCCAGCCCGCCCTTCAGCATCGCGGTCAGCGCGCCCGCGCCTGCGCCGGCGGTGCCAAGGGCGAAGTCCTCCGCCGCCCCTTCAAAGGCCGCCCGGCCCAGGGCGCGGTAAGGGTTTTGATCCCAGTCCTTCTGCCCGCCGTTCAGCAGGTCAAACAGAATCGCCCCGGGCGCCAGCGGCACCCGTGCGGGCCCGACCGGAAAGCCGCGGCCCTTGGCGTGCAGCGCATCCATCACCCCGGAGCAGGCCTCCAGCCCGAAAGCCGAGCCGCCTGACAGCACCAGCGCGTCGATCCTGGCCACCGATTTGTCAGGTGCCAGCAAATCCGTCTCCCGCGTGCCCGGCGCGCCGCCCATCACATGCACCGAGGCGGTGAAGGGTGCGTCCGCCGTCAGCACCGTGGTGCCGGACTTCAGCGCCGCATCCTGGGCGTTGCCGACCAGGAGGCCGGGCACGTCGGTGATCAGGTTCTTGGGGCCGGGGAGCATGTCGTTTGGTCCTTCTTGAATGAAGCGCGCCGGCGCGCGCTGCCTCCGGCGGGAGTGTTTTCGCAATGAAGAAGGCGGACGTGTCAGATCCGCGGCTTGGGGGCTGCGGTTGCCGGATCGCCGGTGTTCGGCTCCCCCGTGGGTTCCATGAGCAGGACCTTGCATTCCTGCTCGGCGCGGGGGCGGTGGATGACGCCCTTGGGCACCACGAACAGCTCTCCTGCGCGCACGGTCTGCGGCGGCTCGCCGTCGATGTCCATCACCATCTCCCCTTCCAGCACCAGGAAGAAATCATCGGTGTCCGGGTGATGATGAAAGGGAAATTCGCCCTGAAACTTCACCACCATCACGTCGTTGCCGTTGTAATCCGCCACCACATGCGGGTCCCAATGGCTGGAAAACATTGCCAGCTTCTCGGCAAGATTCACGGTTTTCATATGCAGCGTCCTCCGTCCACTTCCATCGCCACGCCAGTGACCATGCTGGCCTCGTCCGAGCACAGGAAGCAGGCCGCATTGCCCATGTCCTCCGGTGTCGAGAAGCGGCCGATCGGGATGGTGGACAGGAACTTCGCGCGCATTTCCGGGGTGTCCTCTCCCATGAAGGATTTCAGCAGCGGCGTTTCCCCCGCCACCGGGTTGATCGCATTGACCCGCACCCCGTGCGGTGCCAGCTCCACCGCCATCGTCCTTGTGGCGGTAATCATCCAGCCCTTGGAGGCGTTGTACCAGTTGAGGTTGGGGCGCGGCGACACCCCGGCGGTGGAGGCAACATTCAGGATTGCGCCTCGCTGGTTGGCCTTCATATGCGGCACCAGGGCGCGGGCGGTCAGATAGACCGATTTCATGTTGACGCCCATCACCCGGTCGAAATCCGCCTCGCTGATCTCCTCCAGCGGCGCGGGCAGGTGGGTGACGCCGGCATTGTTCACCAGGATATCGAGCTGCCCGAAGGCCGCCAGCGCCGCCTCTGCCATCGCCGTGACCGAGGCGCGGTCCGAGACATCCACGGTCTGCGCAATCGCATTGCCGCCCAGCTCTGCCGCCATCGCCTCTGCTGCAGAGCCGTTGATATCGGCAATCATCACCCGGGCGCCCTCAGTCAGGAACTTGCGCACGATGCCGGCACCAAAGCCCGAGGCGCCGCCGGTCACGATGGCGGTTTTTCCGTCCAGCCGCATGATCTGATCCTCCCGGTTGTTTGCGCCAGCATGGGCCGCGCGTGCGCCGGGTGCAATCCGCGGTTTCAATCCGGGTCGATTTTACCGCGCGTCGCTTTCAGCTCGCCGCGCTGCTTCTTGGCCTCCAGCCGCCGCTTGACCGAGCCGCGGGTGGGTTTGGTGGCGATCCGCCGCTTGGGCGCCACCAGCGCCTTGCGCACCAGCTCCGCCAGCCGCTCGCGCACGATCTCGCGATTCCGCTGCTGCGAGCGGGTCTCGTCGCATTGCAGGATGATCGCGCCTTCCTTGGTCCAGCGCCGCCCGGCCAGCCGTTTCAGCCGGGATTTGACCGCAGGCGCCAGCGCGGGCGAACGGGCGGCCTCGAACCGCAGCTCAACGGCGGTGGCCACCTTGTTCACATTCTGCCCGCCGGGGCCCGAGGCGCGGATGAAGCTCTCGGTCATTTCCCAGTCCTGCAGGGTGATTTGGTCGTTGATGCGGATCATGGCTGTGACGGTTTGCGGAACGCGGGCTTTAAAATCGAAAGGGCTGTTCCACACGCGGGGAACAGCCCTTCGAGATGATAGGAGGTGCACCGGTTAGGTCAGCACCAATTCAGGGGTCTATACGTACCAAGGGCTGCCTCGGCCGCACTCCTTCTGAACTGTTCCGGCACTGCTCTCCATAGCTTCTCTAGACAATGGGCACCTCCTTTCTGATGTTTCGTGTACCCCCAGCCTGCCACAGATTCGGCAGATGTCAAAACAAAATCATGTGGTCTTCTTGGTTAACGAACGCACGATGATGCGGAAGGGCACAAGCGCGAGCAGCGCCAAGGACAGTTTCACCAGCCAATCGGCAAAGGCCAGCGAGACCCAGTAGGGCACCAGAGGACCCTGTCCGATCAGCGGCAGCATGTCACCCGCCCAGGAGGTATCGTTGGCCGGCTCGATCCAAGCCAGCGAGAGGGAAAACGCGACGGAGAAGAAGATCGCGGTGTCCACGGTGGAGCCGATCAGGGTGGAGGCCAGCGGCGCCCGCCACCACTTGCCCTCGCGCAGGGCGGAGAAGATGGCGACGTCCAGCATCTGCGCCGTGAGGAAGGCGAGGCCGGAGCCGATTGCGATGCGCAGGGTCACCGCCGGATAGGTGAAACCGTCACCTTCCAGCATGATCCGGGTGCCGATGAGCGAGCAGATCACCCCGGTGATGAAGCCCGCCACCACGACCTTGCGCGCCGCGGCGGCGCCGTAGACGCGGTTCATCACATCGGTCACCAGGAAGGCCACCGGATAGGTGAAGGCGCCCCAGGTCAGCCAGTCGCCGAACAGGAATTGCACCAGGACGTTGGAGGCCACCACCACGGCGGCCATGGCAAGAATGCCGGGTATATGCGAGCGGGTCATGCGCAGGATCCGTTTGTTTCGGGGCCGCGGAGCGGGCTCCGCAGCAGCAAAAGACCGGCCCCCTTAAACTGCATGCGCCTGTTCCGCAAGGTTTCCGGGCGCAAGGGGAGGAAAGGCGTGCGCTCCCGCCCGCGCCGGGTGCATTCGGGGAATGCCCCTTTGCGGTTGGGCCGGGCGCCGCTGGCGCGGCGCAGGGGCGTGTGTCAGCGGGGCAGCGCGTATTCCACCAGTTCGGTGCGTTGCACCGGCAGGAAATTGTCGTCCGACACCATGGTGGCGCGCATCTCGCCGTTGCCGCCGGCCCAGACCGACAGGCCTTCGAGGTTGTCATGGGTGCCGGGGCCGGTTTGCAGCAGGGTTGTCTCATTCACCGGCCCGGCAGCGGTGATATCCCAGCGGCGCAGCCGGCTGCGGAAGCCGAGCAGGGTCAGGTCGCGCTCCAGCAGATAGAACCGCCCGTCGGGGCCGAAATCCGCATCCACCGGCAGGAAGCCGCCGCGCGGCGGCAGGCTGAAGGGGCGCGACCAGCGCCGCCCGTTCCAGCGCCAGACCGGGATCTGCCCGTGATTGTCAAAGGCGCGCTCCGGCAGCGTGTAGAGCCGTCCGCGGGCATCGATGGCCAGCGTTTCCAGCGATTTGTTGGGCGGCAGCTTGCGGAACCCCTTGGGCCGCGGCAGCACCTTGGCGGGACCGTCCGGGCGGCGGTAGCGGGCGACCCGCGCCGCACCCTCGAATGAGATATAGCGGCTGCCGTCCGGTGCGACCGCCAGGCCCTCGCTGTCGCCGGCAAAGCCGCGCAGGGTCTTGCCGGTCGAAGCGCGCAGACGGTGCGCGGTTTGGGCCGTGATGCCGGAAATCCGGCCCTGCCTGCGCTGAATTTCCGTTGTCACCAGCGTTGACCGGTCGCTCAGCACCACCATGGCGCGGCCGCCATCGGTGATCTTCAGCGCCGAGAAACCGCCGAACCAGGGCTTTTTCAGTGTCCAGGTATAGCTGCCCAGGTACTGCGCCTTGCTGTCCGCCGCCAGCGGCCGGCTGGCGGCATAGCCGGCTGCCGCCAGGCCGGCGGCAGCGGCAACAGCCAGGATCAGTTTGATTGCAGAACGGCGGCGCATTGCTGGGGCAGGTCCGAAAGGGTGTAGTCCCGCCGTGGTTTAGGCTTTGGCGCGTTCGGGTCAACCGGTTTCGGCGGCGGCGGGTTCAGAATGTTGTTCACCCACTGCTGCGCATCGGCGCAGCCGTCGCCCTTGGGCGGGGCCGCCTGGTCAACACAGCCGCGGGCGCCCCGCGGACAGGCCAGCCGCACATGGAAGTGGTAGTGGTGGCCCCACCAGGGCCGGATCTTGCGCAGCCAGCGGCGGTCGCCCTTCTCGTCATTGCACATCTGCACCTTGGCACCGGGAAACACGAAAATCCGCGCCACCCGCTTGTCCTGCGCTGCCGCCTTCAGGATTTCATGATGGGCACGGCTCCAGCTGCTGTTGACATAGGCCCCCTTGGCCCGGCGCATCGAGATCGAGGAGATGTTCTCGCGCGCGCTGCGGCTCAGGTTCAGCCGGTCCGGCGGGCGCATCCAGATGTCGATGTCGAGGCCGATCTGGTGGCTGCGGTGGCCCGACAGCATCGGCCCGCCGCGCGGCTGGCTGATGTCACCGATATAGAGCCCCTTCCAGCCGCGCTGCCTGGCGGCAAAACTGCTCAGGTCCTTGACGAAATCGATCGCTGCGGGATGCCCCCAGTTGCGGTTGCGGCTCAGCCGCATCGCCTGCCAGGTGGGGCCGGTCTCCGGCAGCTGCTCGGCGCCGGCCACGCAGCCCTTGGCGTAGGAGCCGAACGGCGCGGGTTTCTGCTGCGAGGCGCTCGGCTTGGCCCCGAACAGCGCCTTGGCGGGGGTCTGCGCGTTTGCCGGAAGCGATAATCCCGCAACCGCCAGACAGATGGCAAGTAACAGTCTCAACCCTGATCTCCTTCTCCTTGAACCCAGAATAACAGTACCAATCCGATCAGAAACAGGCCGATGACCGGGGTGATCCCCAGCCGGGCGCTGCCGGTGACAGTTGTTGCAACGCCGATCAGCATCGGCGCCAAAAACGCGGTGGCGCGCCCCGACAGGCCATACAGGCCAAAGCTCTCAGTCGCGTCCCTGGGGCTGGTGTGGCGCACCATCAGGCTGCGGCTGGCCGCCTGCAGAATGCCGCCGAAGCCGCCGATCAGCACGCCGCAGCCGAAGAACACCGTGTCCGGCAGGGTGGAGCCCTCGGCCAGCGGCACGCCGAAAATCTGGTGCCGCGACATGGAAACGATGATCAGGCAGACGAAAGACAGGATCAGGATCGAGGCGATGATCACCGGCTTGGGGCCGAACCGCCGGTCGGCCTTGCCGCCGAGCCAGCTGAACAGGGTGGCGGCAAAGGCGGCGACGATGCCGAAGATGCCGATCTGGGTGATCTCCCAGCCCAGCACCAGCTTGGCATAGACGCCGCCGAACCCGTAAAGCCCGTTCAGCGCATCGCGGTAGAACATCGAGGAGCCGAGGTAGCTCGCCAGGCTCAGCCTGTTGCGCAGCCCGGAGACCAGCTTGACCACCATTTGCCAGGCCTTGCCCAGGCTGGCCTTGCGCCCCGTCGCGCCCTGGTCCTTCACCCACAGGAAGTAGGGGATCATGAAGACGGCAAACCAGATTGCGGTGAAGGGGCCGACGGCACGGGTGCCTTCCTTGGCCTCCGCATCCAGGCCCAGGGCCGGGCTGAGGCCAATGAGCGTCTTGCCGGTACCCTGCTCCACAAACAGCAACAGCATGATGAACAGCGCAATCACCCCGCCCAGGTAGCCAAAGGCAAAGCCGGAGCCGGAAATGTCGCCCACATCCTCGCGGCTGGCCAGCGTTGGCAGCTGCGCGTTGACAAAGATCAGGGCAAATTCTGCTCCGATGAAGCCAAAGCCGAAACTGACCAGCATCCACCACAGGTTGCTGCCGCCCGGGTCCATGTACCACAGCCCCCAGGCGCCGATCAGATACATCAGCGAAAACATCATGATCCAGGGCAGCCGCCGGCCGGTGATATCCGCCAGCGCCCCCA
This sequence comes from Leisingera sp. ANG49, assembly GCF_059694505.1. NCBI lineage: Bacteria > Pseudomonadati > Pseudomonadota > Alphaproteobacteria > Rhodobacterales > Roseobacteraceae > Leisingera > Leisingera sp. ANG49. Next base: position 122,099 of record NZ_JCATZN010000007.1, on the reverse strand, counting down.
GGAACGGCGCGCCGAAGCCGATGATCAGCCCGGTTATGGTCAGGCACATCGACCACACGGTCTGCGCCTGCGCCTTGGCCCCCTCGCTGTCCAGGCCCTGGCCCATGAAATACTCCGCGGCCACGGCGGCAAAAAACGGGCTGAACACAAAGGTGACGAGCAGCGTCTGGTAGGGCTGACTGGCCCAGTCAAAGAACCACCATCCCCAGATCCGCTTGCGCGTGGACACCTGCTGCATACCCGGCCTCTTGTTATAGTTGCCTTCAGGTATGGCAGGCGGGCAGGGGCCTAGGCAAGTCTGTCCTGCATCGGCGGCCAGGGCCGGCCGCCATCCGCCGCGCACCAGTCCCGGATCCAGCCCGGCAGCTCGGGCGAGGCTTCCGCGTCCTGCCCCAGCGCCTCCAGCACCTGTTGCGGCGGCACGATGCCGTTTTTGTCCGTGACCGCGGTGCGCAGCATCACATGGCTGGCGCAGTCGCCGTTCTTTTTCCACATCGACTGCTCGACGTAGATGAACTTCCCGTCCCAGCCGGCGGTGCGGCTGCGCATCTCGAATTTTTCAAAGCCGCGGATGCGGCGGCGGTAGCGCACCGAGGACCCCGCCACCGTCAGCCCCCAGCGGCGTTCGCGCAGGCAGCGGATCAGCCCCACCCGCTGCGCCAGCATGGTGCGGCCCAGGTCATACAGCGTCATGGTGCGGCCGTTGTTCAGCTCCATCCACATGTCCAGGTCCCAGGGCCAGCAGATGTGGCTGGACACATGCATGCCGGTGATCGGCAGCCGCTCCATCCGGCTGGCCAGAACGGTATCTTTGATCAGGCGGACAATCGGGTACATCGGCGCGCGCTCCTTGATGGCATGTGCCCGTGATGCCACCCGTTTACAGCGCGTCAACCGCAACCTCGCGGAAGCCTTGCGCATTTCGCCGCGTCTGCTTACCTGTGTGGCTGTTCGAAAGAGGGAAATACCGATGGTCTCGCTGTTCCAAATCCTGATGCTGATCCTGGACATCGTCTGGTTCTTCATCATTGCCCATGTGATCATGAGCTGGCTGATCAACTTCCAGGTGCTGAACCTGCACCAGCAGCTGGTGGCACAGATCTGGTACGGGCTGAACCGGATCCTGGAACCGCTCTACGCCCCGGTGCGCCGCTTTATGCCCAATATGGGCGGGCTGGACCTGGCGCCGCTGGTGGTTCTGGTCGCCGTCTACGCGCTGCGCATCATCCTGGTGAACAACGTCTCGGCGTTCTACTGAACCCAGCCTGAAAAGTTCCGCCCGGCGGCACGCCGGGCAGCGCCCGTCCGCCCCCTCGGGCGGACGCTGCCCTTTGTGGCTGGCCAAATCCGTAGCCACGCAGGCAAGCCCCCTTGCCGCCCCATGCCTCCTGTGGGATTGTGCCTGCCAAGCAAGAGCAGACCACCACAACAAGGCACACCGCCCCCATGACAGCCCCGGCATCCCCGGCACAACTGACTGGCGCGTCCCCGATCCTGCGCGAGATTTTCGGCTTTGACGCCTTCCGCCCGGGGCAGGAGGAAATCGTCGATGCGGTGACCGCCGGGGAGAACGTGCTGGCGATCATGCCCACCGGCGGCGGCAAGTCTCTGTGCTACCAGCTGCCCGCGCTGCTGCGCGACGGCATCACCGTGGTGATCTCCCCCCTCATCGCGCTGATGCGCGACCAGGTCCGCGCCCTGCAGGAGGCCGGCGTCAACGCAGGCGCCCTCACCTCCGGCAACACCGACGAAGAGACCGAATTGGTCTGGGAGGCGATTGAGGCCGGGCGGCTCAAACTCCTCTACATGGCCCCGGAACGCCTCGCCTCCAGTGCGGCCATGGGCATGCTGCGCCGCATCGGCGTCAGCCTGATCGCGGTGGATGAGGCGCATTGCGTCAGCCAGTGGGGCCATGACTTCCGCCCCGATTACCTGCGCATCGGCGAGCTGCGCCGCGCCCTGGACGTGCCGCTGGCGGCCTTCACCGCCACCGCCGACCAGGAAACCCGCGAGGAGATCGTCCAGAAACTGTTCGACGGCGAGGCCCCCCGCAGCTTCCTGCGCGGCTTCGACCGGCCCAACATCCATCTGGCGTTCGGCGCCAAGGACAGCCCGCGCCGCCAGATCCTGGAGTTCGCCGCCGCCCGCAAGGGCCAGTCCGGCATCGTCTACTGCGGCACCCGCGCCAAGACAGAGGCGCTTTCCGCTGCGCTGCGCGAGGCCGGCCATTCCGCCTGTTTCTACCACGGCGGCATGGAGGCCGAGGACCGCCGCATCGTCGAGACGCGTTTCGCGCGCGAGGACGGGCTGATCGTGGTTGCCACCGTCGCCTTTGGCATGGGCATCGACAAGCCCGACATCCGCTGGGTCGCCCATGCCGACCTGCCCAAAAGCATCGAGGCCTACTACCAGGAAATCGGCCGTGCAGGCCGAGACGGCGCGCCGGCCGAAACCCTCACCCTGTTCGGCCCCGACGATATCCGCCTGCGCCGCTCCCAGATTGACGAGGGCCTCGCCCCGCCCGAACGCCGCGCCGCCGACCACGCGCGCCTGAATGCGCTCTTGGGCCTCGCCGAGGCGCTGCACTGCCGCCGCCAGAAACTTCTGGGCTACTTCGGCGAAGAGGCACAGCCTTGCGGTAATTGCGACCTCTGCGACACGCCCGCTGATGTGTTTGACGGCACCACCGTGGTGCGCAAAGCGCTGTCGGCGGTGCTAAGGACAGAGGAATGGTTCGGCTCCGGCCATCTGATCGACATCCTGCTGGGCGCCGACAACGAGCGGATCCGGGCCAAGCGCCATGATGAGCTGTCGGTCTACGGCTGCGGCAAGGAATTCGGCAAGCGCCAGTGGCAGGCGGTGTTCCGGCAGATGATGGGCCACGACCTGCTGCGGCCCGACCCGGACCGCCACGGCGCCCTGCGCTTCACAGAGGCCGCGCTGCCGATCCTGCGCGGCGAGCAGTCCATTGACTTGCGCCGCGACACCATCAAATCCGCCGACCGCCGCCCGGCCGTGAAGGCGCTGGTCTCCGAGGAGGACGCGCCCTTGCTGTCCGCGCTCAAGGCCAAGCGCCGGGCGCTGGCCGAGGCGCAGAAAGTGCCGGCCTATGTGATCTTCCCCGACCGCACCCTCATCGAGATGGCGGAGATGCGCCCGGAAACCCTCGACCAGATGGCCCGCATCAACGGTGTCGGCGCCAAGAAGCTGGAACGCTATGGCGATGATTTCCTGGGTGTGATCACCGGCACGGCTGAGCAGCTGCATCCGGCGCGGCGCAAGCTGGCGGGGCGTGAGTCCGGCTCGATCTACGACGGGCTTCTGGAAGTGCAGGCGCAGCTGGCGCGCGGTGAATGCGGCACCCTGAAACCGCTCACTTGCTCGGCGTCGCTGCTGGCCAAGGTGGCGCAGCTGCGCGAGGGCGACGAGGACGGCCTCGCAAGGCTGCTGGGGGAGCGCCGCGCCGAACGTTTCGCGGCGGCGTTTCTGGACGTCCTGCGCGGCGCGGGCTAGGGTCGCGCCAAGAAACGGGCAAGGCACCAAAGGGGGCAGATATGCTGGTAGTGACCTCTCCGGCCAAGAAGCTGGACTGGGCGGAACGGGAGCAGGAGATGACCTGGCCCGCGCTGCATGACGACGCCGTGGAACTGGCGGATGTGGCGCGCGAACAATCGGTGGCGGACCTGATGAAGCTGATGCACATCAGCGAGGATCTGGCCAAGCTGAACCATGCCCGCTTCCAGGACTTTGCCGCCGACCCGAAAACAGACGCCACCCGCCCGGCGGCGCTGGCCTTTGCCGGCGATACCTACCAGGGGCTGGAAGCCGCCTCGTTGGACGCCGGCGAAATGGCCTGGGCGCAGGAGCATTTCCGCATCCTCTCAGGCCTTTACGGCGTGCTGCGCCCCTTGGACACAATGCAGCCCTACCGGCTGGAAATGGGCTCGCGGCTGAAAAATCCGCGCGGCAAGAACCTCTATGAGTTCTGGGGCCGCAAGATCTCTGACGCGCTGAATGCGCAAGCAGAGGCCGCGGGCGCGGAGGTGCTGGTGAACTGCGCCAGCCAGGAATATTTCGGCGCGGTGGATCTGGCAGTGCTGAAGCCGCGGGTGGTCACGCCCGTGTTCATGGAAGACAAGAACGGCACGCCGAAGGTGGTGAGCTTCTATGCCAAACGCGCCCGCGGTGCGATGGCGCGGTATATCATTCAGCACCGGCTGACGGATGCACAGAGCCTGCTGGACTTCGATGCCGGCGGATACGCCTATCAGCCGCAAATGTCGGAACCGGACAAGCCCGTCTTCCTGCGCAAGGCCTGAGGCATAGCGGCAAGGCGCCCGCCCGCTCCGGCGTAGCCGGTGCGCCCGTGCGGCCAGAGGCGGGGTACGGGGGCATTGCCGCTCAGTGTGTGCCTCCCGCCGCGGCCCGGGCGGGCGGGGCATCAGCCTCCAGCGGCTGGATGCCGGCGGGGGCATGGGTGCGGATCTGCTCGAAAATCAACGCCTTGCGCAGCGGTTTGGTCAGGTAATGGTCCAGCCCGGCGGCCAGAATGCCCTCGGAATCGCCGGCCATCGCGTGCGCGGTCAGCGCCACAACCGGCACGTGGCCGCCGGTCCCCGCCTCCAGCCTGCGGATCTCCGCGGTGGCTTCCTTGCCGTCCATCATCGGCATCGAGATGTCCATGAAGATCAGATCGGGGCGGAAGCTCTTGAACGCCTCCACCGCTTCCAGCCCGTTGCCGGCGAACTGCAGGTCGATGTTCAGCTCCTTCACGATCTTGCGGAACACCAGCTGGTTGGTCTTGTTGTCCTCCGCGGCCAGCACCCGCATCTTGCGCAGACCGGGGGCTGCAGGCCGGGCCGCCGGCAAGGGCGCGGCTGCGGCGGGCCCGGGCGCCGCCGCGGGCGGGGAGCGGACTGGTGCCGGAACCGGGGCTTGGCTGCTGAGCCGGGCCAGCTGGCTGAACAGATCGTCGCGCGGCGCCGGGCTTTGCAGCACGCCGCTGACCAGCTGCCGGACATCGGCGCCGATGGCCGCATGCGGGCTGGAGTTCAGCAGCAGCACCGGCACCCCGGCCCAGCCGGAAGACCTGAGGTCGCGGGCCAGCTGCAGCCCGTCCAGCCCCGGCAGGTTGTGGCCGCTGAGAACCAGGCTGATGCCCTCCTGCATCGCCGCCAGCGCGGCGCCCGCGGTGCCCGCCGTGGTGACCTGGATTCCCAGCATCTGCAGATGCTTTTGCAGGATCTCGCAGTTCAGAGGCACATCGTCCACCAGCAGCACATGGCGCAGGCTGCCGGGCAGTTTCGGCAGCGCCTGCTCAGTCGGCCCTGTCACCGGCAGCGGCAGGCGGAAACCGAAGCAGGACCCCTTGCCCTCTTCGCTGTCGACCCAGATTTCGCCGCCCATCATCTCGATCAGCCGCTTGGAGATCGCCAGCCCCAGGCCGGTGCCCTCGAACTTGCGGTTGCGCTCGTCCTCGACCTGGTTGAATTCGCCGAACACATGCTCCAGCTTCTCTGCCGGGATGCCGATGCCGGTGTCCTCGATGGTGACATGCACCGCGCACTGGCCGTCTTCCGGGGAGGTGATGCCGGTCACCCGCAGGGTCACATGGCCGTCTTTGGTGAATTTCACCGCATTCCCGGCCAGGTTGGTCAGCACCTGCCGGATCCGGCCCGGGTCGCCGGTGAAGCGCGTCGGCAGGAACAGGTCGTAGTCCACCAGCAGCGCCAGCCCCTTGTCGCGGGCGGTGGGCTGCAGCAGCATCACCACCTCATGCAGGCTGCGCTCCAGGTCGAACTCCTGCGGATGCAGCTCCAGCTTGTCGGCCTCGATCTTGGAATAGTCCAGCACGTCATTGATGATGACCAGCAGCGCCTCGCCCGAGTTCTTGATCGTGCTGGCGTAAAGCCGCTGTTCGTCGTTCAGGTCGGTATCGTTCAGCAGTTCGGCCATGCCCACCACCCCGTTCATCGGGGTGCGGATCTCATGGCTCATATTGGCGAGGAAGGCGGATTTGGCCCGGTTGGCCGCCTCGGCCCGGGCGCGGGCGTCCTGCAGCTCCTGCTCATAGTGCACGGTCGAGGTGATATCGAGCGCCAGCGTCACCACGTCGCCGCCGTGGCCGCGCTGGTCGATCAGCCGCAGATACCGCTCATCCCACAGTTGAACCACCACCGGTTCCGGGGAATCGGAGCGCCAGCGCTCCGTCATCATCGCGTGCCAGTCCCTGGCCTTCATGCTGCCGGTGCTGATCAGCCCCTCTTCGATCAGCAGCTCCAGGATCCGCTCATAGGTGATGCCCGGGGTGACCTCCTCAAGCCCGTCGAAGATGTTGAGATAGGCGGTATTGGCGCCGATCAGATGGCCCGCGGCGTCAAAGAAGGCAAAGCCGTCCTGAAAGGCCTGGATCGAATGCCACAGCCGCCGCTCGGCGGTCTCGATCTTCTCGTTGGCGGTGTGCAGGTCGGATTTCACCTTGGCGTTTTCGTCGCGCACCGTGGCGACTTCAGCCTGGGTCTGGCCGATCTGCTTGGTCAGTGCCAGCGCGTGGCGGCCCAGCTTGCGGTTGGCAGCAGAGAGTTCGGCTTGCTTCAGCTCGAGCAGCCGTTCGGCGGCCAGGCGGGCGCGCCTTTCTTCCGCTAATTTGTCGGCAAGGCTCATCCCTGCACTCTCCGCAATACATAAACAAGAACGGCGCACGGCTAATTCCGCGCGCAAACGCAGCCGGGCTGCTTTGCGTTAGTGTTACGCGGAGGAATCTTGCTATGACGTTAAGCCCGTGCCAGCCTGCCTCCAGTATTGGAGGGTGCCATGCCGCGTCTGTTTGCTTTTACCTTATGCTACTTTATTGCTTTTCTTGCGTTTCTTCCCGCTGCCCGGGCGCAGCAGGCGGTTCCTGAATTCCGCTACCGCGTGTATGCGGACACTGATTTCTTCGGCTCCGACCTGCAGCCGCTGTTCGATACAGACGTGGAATCCTGCGCCCGCACCTGCTCGGCGCAGGCGGATTGCGCAGGCTTCGTGTTCAATCAAAGGGCCAACGCCTGTTTTCCCAAATCCGCGCTGGGGCAATCCAGCCCCTATGCAGGCGCCGTGTCCGCGGTGAAACAGCCTGCCGCATCCGGGCTGGCTGCCGCGGCAGCCTCGCGCGCCGCGCGGTTGAACTTCATTCCGGAGCAGGCGCTGCAGCACGCCGCCGGCCTCGCCCGCAGCCTCGGGCTGGACTACCCGCTGTCCACGGATGACGCGGCAGAGGCCCGCACCGCCGCCCGCACCCTGCTGCGGGGCGGCGAGTCCTTGGCCGCCCTGCGCTGGATGGCGCAGGCGGTTGTGCTGAGCGATGAGGCCGCGGATTGGACGCAATTCTCCGGGTATTTGCTGCGCGCCGCCAAGGACAGTAGCAGCCGCACCCAGCAGCGCCGCTACCGCGCACAGGCGTATTCCGCCGCGCTGAACGGCTACTTGCGGGCCAGTGCCCCGGAAAGCCAGGCTGAGGCGCTGTCAGCGGCCGCTGATGCACAGCAGCTGCAGGGCAGGGGCCGCGCCATGCTGCCGCTGCTGCGGCTGGCGCAGGACATCGCGCCGGATGCCGCCCGCGCCGCGCAGCTGGAGGATGCAATTGCCAAGTACGGCTTCCGCGTCACCTCCAGCACGGTGGAAAGCGATAGCGCCGCACCGCGCATCTGCGCCGAGTTCTCCGAAAATCTGGAACAGGCCGGCACCGAATACGAGAACTACGTCCGCCTGCCCGAGGGCAGCCTCGCCGTCACCGCCCAGGGCCGCCAGCTGTGCCTCGACGGGGCGGAACACGGCAAGCGCTACCGCATCACCCTGCGCCGCGGCCTGCCCGCGGCCAGCGGCGAGCAGCTGTTCAAAGACGTGGAGCTGACCCACTACGTGCGCGACCGCGCCCCGCAGGTCCGCTTCCCGGGCCGCGCCTATGTGCTGCCCGCGGGCGGCCAGGCCGCGCTGCCGGTGGAAACCGTGAACCTCACGGAACTGGACCTGCGCCTGCGCCGGGTCAGCAGCCGCAATGTGCTGCGCACCCTGCAGGAGGGCTATTTCGCCAAGCCGCTGTCCCAGTGGGAGGATGAGCATTTCGCCGCGGATATCGCCGCGGAAATCTGGACCGGCAGTGCTGAAGTGAACACCGCCATCAATCAGGTGATGACCAGCCGTCTGCCGCTGGATGAGGCTCTACATGGGCAGAAACCGGGCTTATACGCGCTCACCGCGCGGGTGCCGGGTGCTGATCCCTATGACGACGCGGGCGCCACCCAGTGGTTCGTGCTGACCTCTCTGGGCCTTTCCACCATGTCCGGCAGCGACGGCCTTCATGTGCAGGTGCAATCCTTGGCGGATGCCAAACCGCATGAGGGTGCCGAGGTCAGCCTGATCTCCGCCGCCAATGAGGTTTTGGCGACCGCAACCAGCGACTCCAGCGGCTATGTGCAGTTTGCCCCCGGCCTCACCCGCGGCTCCGGCGGCGCAGCGCCTGCGCTGATCACCGCGCGGGCAGGGGAGGGCGACTTCACCTTCCTGCCGCTGAATGACGCGGCCTTTGACCTGTCGGACCGCGGCGTTGCCGGCCGCCCCGCGCCGGGGCCGGTGGATGTCTTCCTCGCCACCACCCGCGGCGCCTTCCGTGCCGGCGAGACCGTGCATGTGACCGCGCTGGCGCGGGACAGCAAAGCACAGGCCATCGACGGCCTGCCGCTCACCGCGATCCTGCTGCGCCCCGACGGCGTGGAATACACCCGCCAGACCTCCGTCGCAGGCCATCAGGGCGGCCATGTCTTTGCGCTCGCCACCGGCCCCGCCGCCCCGCGCGGCACCTGGCGGATTGAGATCAAGAGCGACCTCAAGGCCCCTGCGCTCGCCAGCCGCCAGATCCTGGTAGAGGATTTCCTGCCCGAGCGCATCGATTTTTCGCAGCAGGTCACGAATGCAGATGCCCTCCAGCCCGGCAGCGCCGTGCAGATCACCTTGCAAGCCGACTACCTGTTCGGCGCGCCGGGCGCAGGCCTGAAGGTGGAGGGCAGCATCCGCCTCACCGCGGCAAACACACTGGAGCAATGGCCCGGCTTCCGCTTCGGCCGCTATGACGAACCTTCCTCCGCCCAGACCGAATACTTCGGCGGCCAGGAAACCGGCACAGACGGCAGCGCTGTCATTTCCGCCAGCCTCCCCGCTGCCACCCCGGCCGAGGGAAAGCCGCTGCTGGCCAGCCTCACCACCCGCGTTGCCGATGGATCCGCCCGCCCGGTGGAACGCACGCTGGAGCTGCCTGTGCGGCCCGCAGGCCCGGTCCTTGGCATCAAGCCGCAGTTTGACGAGGTCGCGGCAGAAGGCTCTGAAGCAGGCTTCGAACTCATCGCCCTTGCCCCCGACCTCACCCCCATGCCGATGCGCGTGAAATGGACCCTGAACCGGGTCGAAACCCGCTATCAATGGTATCAGATCTACGGCAACTGGAACTGGGAGCCGATCACCCGCCGCACCCGCGTCGCCACCGGCGAGGCGCAGGTGGGCAGCGACCCGCTGCCGCTGTCGCAGCCCGTCGACTGGGGCCGCTATGAACTGGTGGTGGAACGCCTCGACGGCGCATATGCCTCTGCCGCCTATGACTTCTATGCCGGCTGGTACGCACCCGAAGGCAGCACCGAGACACCCGCCCGGCTGGAGCTGTCTCTGGACCGCGAGAGCTACGCCCCCGGCGACACCGCCCGCCTGCGGATCGTGCCGCAAGCAGCCGGCACGGCGCTGGTCTCGGTCGTCTCAAACCATCTGATCCACCGCATGGCGGTGGAGGTCCCGGCCGGCGAAATCGTGATCCCGCTGGAGGTGACGCAGGACTGGGGCAGCGGCGCTTATGTGACCGCAACCGTGATCCAGCCTGTGGCTGGAGACCGGGGGCGTACGCCCCTGCGCGCGCTGGGTCTGGCCCACGCCAGCGTCACCCAGCCCGGCCAGCAACTGCAGGTCGCCATTGACGTCCCCGAAGTCACCCGCCCGCGCGGCACCCAAGTTGCGAAAATCAGCGTGGATGGCGCGGCTGAGGGCGAGGAGGTCTGGCTCACTGTCGCCGCGGTGGACCTCGGCATCCTCAACCTCACCGGCTTCACCAGCCCCGACCCCAGCGCGCATTACTACGGCCAGCGCCGTCTGGGGATGGAGCTGCGCGACGTCTACGGCCGCCTGATCGACCCCGGCAACGGCGTGATGGGCCGGATCCGCTCCGGCGGTGATGCCGACAGCGGCATGAAGATGCAATCGCCGCCGCCAACGCAGGACCTCGTGGCGCTGTTCTCCGGTCCCCTGAAAGTGGGCGCCAACGGAGAGGCCGAATTCCCGATGACCCTGCCCGCCTTCAACGGCACCGTGCGCCTGATGGCTGTCGCCTGGTCGGGCAAGGCCGTGGGCCAGGCAGAGGCCGACATGCTGGTGCGCGATCCGGTGGTGGTCACCGCCTCCCTGCCGCGCTTCCTGGCGCCGGGCGATGAAAGCCGCGCCCGCATTGAAATCGTCCATGCCGGCGGCCCCGCCGGTGAGATGGCCCTCAGCGCCGGCACCGCTGGCGGCCTGACGCTGGGCAGCCTGCCGGTTTCCGTCACTCTGGCGGAGCAGGGCAAGACAGTGCTGGAGCTGCCGGTCAAGGCTGAAACCGTGGGCGACCATGAGCTGGCACTGACCCTCACCACCCCGGACGGCCAGGACCTGCGCCAGACCCTGCGGATGCCGGTCCGCGCCAATGATCCGGTGACCTCGGAAACCCGCCGTTTCACCCTGGCGGGTGGCGACACCTTCCTGTTCAGCAAGGACGTCTTCGCGGGCCTCCGCCCCGGCACCGCCCGGGCCACCATCTCCTCCGGCCCGCTGGCGAAATTCGACGTGCCGGGCCTCTTGGCGGAGCTGGACCAGTACCCCTACGGCTGCACCGAGCAGGTCACCTCCAAGGCACTGCCGCTCCTTTACCTAAGCAGTGTCGCGCAGGCCGCGGGGCTGGGCAACGGCCCGGCGGTGGACGCGCGCATCAACGCCGCCATCCGCCAGGTGCTGACCCGCCAGGCCCCCAGCGGCGCCTTCGGCCTCTGGCGCGCCGACAGCGGCGAGTTCTGGCTCGACGCCTATGCCAGCGACTTCCTCAGCCGCGCCCGCGCCCAAGGCTACGCGGTGCCGCAGCAGGCCTTCGCCCAGGCAATGGACAACCTGCGCAACCGCATCAACTACGCCGCCGACTTCGACAGGGGCGGCGAGGAGATCGCCTATGCCCTCCTGGTGCTGGCCCGCGAAGGCGCCGCCCAGATGGGCGACCTGCGCTATTACGCTGATGTGAAGGGAGACGCCTTTGCCACGCCCCTTTCCGCCGCCCAGCTGGGCGCAGCGCTTGCGGCTTATGGCGACCAGCGCCGCGCCGACCGGATGTTTGCCCGCGCCGCGCAGATGATCGGCAATGAGACGCGGAATGAAGCCCGCCTCTGGCGCGCCGACTTCGGCACAAGGCTGCGCGACACCGCAGGCGTTCTGGCGCTGGCGGCAGAGGCCGGATCAGAGGCTGTGGACCGCACCAGCCTGTCGGCGCGGCTCTCGAACGCCAGCGGTATCCGCTCCACACAAGAATCCGCGTGGACCCTGATGGCGGCCCATGCCTTGGCCCAGAACCCCGAAGACTCCGGTCTTCTGCTCAACGGCCAGCCCGTTCAGGGCCCGTTTGTGCTGGCGGCAGACGGGCAAGACGCGCCGGAACTCGCGCTGACCGCCGCCAGCGGCCGCACCGCGGAAATCACCCTCACCACCCTTGGCGTGCCCAAGGTCCCGCCCGCCGCGGGGGGCTTCGGCTACACCATTGAGCGCAGCTACTACACGCTGGAGGGCCAGCCGCTGGAGGTGCAGCCCTTTCAGGCCGGCGCGCGCTTCGTCGCGGTCCTGCGGGTGAAGCCGCATGAGAAGACCGGCGCCCGGCTGATGATCAATGACCCGCTGCCTGCGGGGTTTGAGATCGACAACCCGAACCTGCTGCGCTCCGGTGATCTGCGCGATCTCGACTGGCTGAACCCGGCCGAGGCCGAACACGCCGAATTCCGCAGCGACCGCTTCCTGGCTGCGGTGAATGTGCGTGAAGCTACGCAGGTGACGCTGGCCTATGTGGTCCGCGCGGTGACGCCAGGCGTGTTCCACCATCCGGCGGCCTCGGTTGAGGACATGTACCGCCCCGCCTACCGTGCCCGCACCGGCACGGGGCGCGTGGTCGTGAAGTGAAACGCTGGAGGAAAAGAGCTGAGGGCAGCGCCCGTCCGCGGGTGGGCGAGTATCGCCCGCCCGGGGGGGCGGACGGGCGATGCCCGGCCAATCGGTCTGGCAGGAGGTGGAAACGAAACGCATTGGCCCTCGCGGTGCTGATCGCGGTGACTTTCGCCGCGTGGCGCACCCTCGACGCTTGGATCGACCGCACAGACCTCCCGCTCACCCTGACTGAAACTTCAACCGAAGTCCTCGACCGCAACGGCAAGCTCCTGCGCGCCTACCCGGTCGGCGACGGCCTCTGGCGCCTCGCCGTCCAGCCCGCCGACGTCGACCGGCGCTTCCTACAGATGCTCCTGCGCTACGAGGACAAGCGCTTCCGCTCCCACGCCGGAGTCGACCCTATCGCCCTCCTGCGCGCCGCGGGCCAGGCGCTGCGAAACGGCCGTGCGGTTTCAGGCGGCTCCACCCTCACGATGCAGGTGGCGCGCCTGCTGGAGGACGGCACCACCGGGCGCTGGGCGGGCAAGCTGCGCCAGATGCGGGTGGCGCTGGCGCTCGAACGCCGCCTCAGCAAGGACGAGATCCTCACCCTCTACCTGACCCACGCCCCCTATGGCGGCGCGGCAGAGGGCATCCGTGCGGCCACCTACAGCTGGTTCGGCAAGGAGCCGAATCGCCTGACGGCGGCAGAAGCCGCGCTGCTGGTCGCCTTGCCGCAAAGCCCCGAGCGCCGACGCCCCGACCGCTTCCCCGAGGCCGCCAGCGATGCCCGCGACCGGGTGCTGGAGCGCATGGAACGCCAAGGCATCCTGAGCGAAGAGCAGACTAAAGCCGCCCGCCGCACCCTGCTGCCGCACCGGATGGCCGCCTTCCCGCGCCTCGCCCCGCATCTGGCCGACCGGGTGACGGATCAGCACCCCGGCAAACGCCAGCTGCGCCTGACCCTCGACGGCGCGGTGCAATCCCGGATGCAGCAGCTGCTGGCAGAGGCCGTCCGCACCAGCCCCCGCCTCTCCGCCGCCCTTATCGCCGCCGACCATCAGACCGGTGAGATTCTGGCGCTGGTCGGCTCTCCCGGCTACTCTGACGCTACCCGCCGCGGTTTCGTCGACATGACCCAAGCCATCCGCTCACCGGGTTCCACGCTGAAACCGCTGATCTATGGCCTCGCCTTCGATCAGGGGCTGGCCCACCCGGAAACCCTGATCCACGACGGGCCGGTCAACTTCGCAGGCTACGCGCCGCAGAACTTCGACGGCGCATTCCGCGGCGACATCCGCCTGCGCGAGGCGCTGCAACTGTCTCTCAACATCCCCGTCGTGAAACTGACGCAAGAACTTGGCCCGGCGCGGGTGATGGCCGCCCTGCGCGCCAGCGGCGCCAGACCGCAACTGCCCGGCGGCGCGCCGGGGCTGGCGCTGTCTCTCGGCGGCCTCGGCATCAGCCTGCAGGACCTGGTGCAGCTTTATGCCGGGCTGGCCGCAGGCGGGCGGGGGCCGCGCCTGCGCATGATGCAAGGCGACGCGCCGCAGCCCGCAGGCCGCCTTACCTCACGCGAGGCCGCCTGGCAGGTCGCGGACATCCTGCGCGGGCTGCCGGTGCCCGCGGGCGCGCGCGCCGGAACCCTCGCCTACAAGACCGGCACGTCTTATGGCCACCGCGACGCCTGGGCGATCGGCTGGGACGGGCGCCATGTGATCGGCGTCTGGATGGGCCGCGCCGATGGCACGCCGGTGCCGGGCATCTTCGGCGGCGATCTCGCCGCCCCGGTGCTGTTTGAGGCCTTCGGCCGCCTGAAACCCGCGCTTGCCCCCCTGCCGCCGCCCCCGCCCGCGACGCTGATCGTCAGCTCCGCCGAACTGCCCCAGCCGCTGCAGCGCTTCCGCCCGCGCGATGCGGCGTTTTCAGACCCCGCAGACGCACCGGAGCTGATCTTCCCGCCCGAAGGCGCCCGGCTGGCGCTGGAGGGCGCAGATCTCACGCTCAAACTCCGTGGCGGCACCGCGCCCTTCCTGGTGATGGCAAACGGCCAGCCGGTGCTCTCCGGCCAGCGCCACCGCGAGTTCTCTCTGCCCAGCCCCGGCCCCGGCTTCTCCTCGCTGGTGATTGTCGATGGCGCCGGCCGCTCGGACCGGGTTAACCTGCGGATCGATTGACCCCTGATTTATCCCAAGGCCCCTTTTATGCTGAAACCTTTCCTTGCCGCCTGCACCCTTTGCCTGACTGCCCCCGCCGCCATGGCCGCCTGCGCCACGGACGCTGCAATTGCTGCCTTTGTCGAAAGCTACAGGGCCAAAACCCCGGCCGAAGCGCTCTCCCCCGGCGGCAGCATGCAGGACGCGCTCTGCTCCCAGGCCAAACTCGCCGCCGCGCTGGAGCCGCATATGGGTCCGGTGATCGGCTACAAGGCCGGTCTCACCAGCAAACCTGCGCAGGAGCGCTTCGGCGCCTCCGAACCTGTGCAGGGTTTGCTCTATGAACGCATGATGCTGGAGGACGGCACCACGCTGGACACCCCTTGGGGCGCCATCCCGATGGCAGAGGCAGACCTGGTGCTGGTGGTCGCGGATGCGGGCATCAACAGCGCCCAAACGCCAGAGGAGGCCTTATCCCATATCTCCGCCATCCGCCCCTTCATCGAACTGCCGGACCTGACGCTTGCCAAGGGCCAGCCCTTTACCCCGGAAACCATCACCGCGATGGGTGTGGGCACCCGCCTGGGTGTCCTCGGCGCGCCAATCACGGTGGACAACCCGGCAGAGATGGCCCGGATGCTGGAGGAGATGTCTGTCACGATGCGCGACGCGGCCGGCGGGGTGCTGGTGCAGGCACCGGGCCGGGCGGTGCTGGGCAACCCGGTCAACGCGGCCCTGTGGCTGCGCTCCAAGGGCGTGGAATTCAAGGCAGGCGACCTGATTTCCGTTGGTTCTTTCGGCCCGCTGTTCCCGCCGCGCGCGGGCAAGGGCGGGTTCAGCGTCACCTATCAGGGGCTGCCGGGCGACCCGGTGGTGCGGGTGCAGTTCAAAGAATAATTCGCTACCGCCTTTAAGAGGCAATTCGCTTCGGGCTGTGCCCGGAGCGCCCGCGCCGCGCCTTCGGCCCCGGGGCCCAACCAGAATGGATTCCGCCAGGAAGCCAGGAATGGGCGGGAGCGCCCCGTTTTTTGCTGAACTGCCTACCGCCGCCCCTCGCGCAGCCAGCCCGCAACGATGAAGAAAGACGCCAGCAGCAAAGCCAGCCAGCCGGGCAGCAGCGGGCCCTGGCTGACCGACAGCGTCTCATAGGCCTCCCGCGGGGTCAGGCCGATCCAGCCGCGCCCCGCCGCAGGCCGCCCGGCCCGCACGCTGCGCAAGGCAGGCATCCCGTCCTCCAGCCGCAAGACGCCGCCGCGCAGGGGCTCCAGCACGGGTGCAAGCACTGATCCGGTGGCGATGGTTTCCTCGAACTCCTTCGGCGCGGCAGGGCCAAGCCCCACCACTGTGGTCTCGCCGCCTTCTTCCAGCCGGTACAATCCCGGCTCCGGCCCCTCATAGCGGGTTTCCCACTGGCCCGGCGCGGTCCGGCGCAGCTCCAGCGCCACCGCCGAGCCATCCGGCGCGGTCACCGTCACCGGCCCGGCCTGACCCGCCAGTGTGCGGCGCAGGATGCGCATCCGCTGGCCCGTCACTTCGGCCCACAGCGCCTCCTCCTCCAGCTCCGGCTCCTTCATCATCCAATGCGCCAGGCGGCGCAGCAGCTCCAGCTGCGGGCCGCCGCCCTCGTATCCGCGGCTCCACAGCCACGCGTGGTCCGAGGCCAGCAGCGCGACCCGGCCCTCGCCGACCCGGTTCAGCACCAGCAAAGGCCGCTCGCCCGCGCCGCTCATCAGCACATGGCCCTCCGGCGTCCTGAGCTCGATCTGGCGCAGCCAGCGGCCCCAGTCCGCGGCCCCCTCCAGCCCCGAGGTCACGGGATGCTGCTTGCCCAGATCGGTGACTTCCGGGCGGTAGGCCTCCTCCAGCACCCGCGCCGAGGGTTCCGCAGGCAGGATCAGCGACAGCGGCGAGCGGTAGATACTGTCGGCGCTGGCAAAATCGGGGCCGGCCGCCACCAGCACCGCGCCGCCGCCCATCGCGTAGTTCGCCACATTGTCCAGATAGACCGCCGGCAGGATGCCGCGCCGCTTGTAGCGGTCAAAGATGATCAGGTCGAAATCCTCGATCTTCTCCAGGAACAGCTCGCGGGTCGGGAAGGCGATCAGCGACAGCTCCTCCACCGGCACCCCGTCCTGCTTCTCCGGCGGCCGCAGGATGGTGAAATGCACCAGGTCCACCGCGCTGTCGGATTTCAAAAGGTTGCGCCAGGTGCGCCCGCCCGCATGCGGCTCGCCCGAGACCAGGAGCACCCGCAGCCGGTCGCGCACGCCGTTGATCTGCACCAGCGCCTGGTTGTTGCGCGCGGTCAGCTCACCCGGCTCTTCCGGCACGCTGAACTGGATCACGTTGCGGCCGCCGTGCTGCAGCACGATCGGCAGCTCGAAATCGACGCCCACGGGCAGGGTAAAGCGCTGCGGTGCATCGCCCCCCACGGAGATATCCAGATCGGCAAAACCGCCCTGCACCGGCACCGCGCCCTGATCCTCGATCCTGAGCGTCAGCTTCACCGGCTCGCCGATGATGGCAAAGCCGGGCGCGTTCTTCACAATCAGGCGCCGGTCCCAGTCGTCCTCGCGCCCCGTCAGCAGCAGATGCATCGGCGCGGGTAGGTTCACGGGCTGATCGGCGTCATGCACCTGCCCGTCGCTCAGGGCAATGATCCCGGCCACCCGCGCCCGCGGCTCATCCGCCAGCGCCTGGGCCACCGCCGCCATCAGCCTTGTGCCTTCGTCGCCTTCGCCATCCGGCACCGTGACCCAGCGCACATCGGTGCCGGGCCGGTCCGCCAGCGCCGCCTTCAGCTGGGTGCGGGCGCGCGCCATCTGCTCGGGGCGGTCCCGCAGCTGCTGGCTGGCGGTCTGGTCCTCGGCCACGATCACGATGTCGCTGAGCGGCGCGCGGTCCTCGCTCTGATGCACCGGACCTGACAGAGCGGCCAGCAGCACCAGCGCAGCCAGCGCCCGCAAGGCCCAGCCCGACAGGCCCTTCCACAGCCCCAGCAGCAGCGCGGCCAGGGTCACCGCCCCCGCGGCCCAGATCACGGGCCAGGGCACCAGCGGGTCGAACAGGATCGTCTGTGTCATGACACCACCCCTATTGCCCCAGCCGGTCCAGCAGGGCCGGCACATGCACCTGGTCGGATTTGTAATTGCCGGTCAGCACATGCATCACCAGGTTGACGCCAAAGCGGAACGCCAGCTCCCGCTGCCGCTCGCCGGCATAGCCGCGCCCCACCGGCAGCAAGGGCCGGCCGTTTTCATCCATCGCCCAGGCCGCGGCCCAGTCGTTGCCGCCGATCACCACCGGCGTCACCCCGTCGTTCAGATTGCGGAAGGGGATGCCCTCGGCCTGTTCCGCATCCGGCGGTGCTGCCTCGACCCAGACCGGGCCGCGGCTGTGGCGGCCGGGGAAATCCTGCAGCAGGTAAAAGGCGCGGGTCAGCACGTGGTCCTGCGGCACCACCTCCAGCGGCGGAATGTCCAGCGGCAGCGCAATCTGCTGCAGCCGCCGCGCCGCCGGGCTGGTGGCGCCGGAGGCGGCCAGATCCGCATCGCGGGTGTCAAACAGGATCATCCCACCCGCCCGCAGATAGGTGTTGAGCTTGCCGTAAGCCTCCGGCGAGGGCAGCGGCTGGTCGCGTGTGACGGGCCAGTAAAGCAGCGGATAAAACGCCAGCTCATCGCGCTCCAGATCGACACCGGCGGGCGCGGCAGGCTCGACAGAGGTGCGGAAAAACAGCGTGTCCGTCAGCCCGCGCAACCCCGCCGCGGCGACCCGGTCCACCTGGGGATCGCCGGTCAGCACATGCGCCAGCACC
This sequence comes from Leisingera sp. ANG49, assembly GCF_059694505.1. Classification (NCBI taxonomy): domain Bacteria; kingdom Pseudomonadati; phylum Pseudomonadota; class Alphaproteobacteria; order Rhodobacterales; family Roseobacteraceae; genus Leisingera; species Leisingera sp. ANG49. The sequence continues at coordinate 103,901 of NZ_JCATZN010000007.1, read as the reverse complement.
AGTTCAGAGGCCAGTGCCGCCGCGCGCAGATCCGCCTGCGCCTGCTCCCGGGAAAGGGCCTCCTGCGCCCGCAGCTCCTGCGGCGCGGCCAGCGCTGCCAGCCCCAGCGCCGCCGCCAGCGCCGCGGTGCGGGCGGGACCCAGCAGGCCTGAAACCAAGAGCGTGCCCAGCACATCCAGCGCCAAGAGCCCCAGCGCCAGCGTCAGCAGCGCGCCGCCCAGCGGCAGCTCCTGCGGCGCGCCGTAACCGCTCACCGCCACCGAAGCCGGCCAGCGCGCCGCCATCAATTCATCGCCCGGGCGCAGCACATTGCGCGCCAGCATCCGCCGCCCGCCGTCATAGACACCGGGCCGCAGCTCCGGCCCCGCGGGCGCCGCCACCAGATCCGGGCCTGCCACGCCGGGCAGCGTCTCTGCCGCCTCCAGCCGGCCAAAGCCGTCCAGCACCTCCACCGGTGTCCAGGTGGTGCCCTCCAGGTCGCCGGCCTTGGGCGCCGCGGCGGAGGACGACACCGCCAGCCGCTCCAGCATCGACACGAACAGCCCCGACAGCGGCAGGCTGCTCCACTCCGCATTGGCGGTCACGTGAAACAATACCACCTGGCCCTGGCCCAGCGTCTTGCGCGTCACCAGGGGCGTGCCGTCTGCCAGCTCGGCAATCACCCGCTGCGCCAGCTCCGGGTCGGGCTGCGCCACCACCTGGGAGCTGATCGAGACCTCATTGGGCACCGCCAGCCCGTAGAAGGGTGAGCTCTCGGCGAAGGGCGCCAGCGTCTTCGGCTCGCCCCAGCTCATCGCGCCGCCGATGCTGCGACCGCCAATGCGCAGGCGCACCGGCATCAGCGGTTCTTCACCCGCGCGCGCGGTATCGCTGGCCGCCAGCCGCGGCCCGGCAAAGCGCAAGAGCAGCCCGCCGTTTTCCACCCATTCGATCACCGCCTCTTCCTGCGCCGGCGCCAGCCGCGCCACGTCGGCCAGCACGATCACATCCGGGTTGGCCGGCAGCAGATCCCGCAGCGCCCCTTCCAGCAGTTCTGCCGAGGGCGCCAGCGCCTGGCGCAGGTAGTGCAGCGGCGACAGCAGCGCCAGCCCCTCGTCGGCGCTTTGGGAAGTGACCAGCGCCACCTCGCGGCGGCGCAGGCTGTCATCGGTCAGCGCCACCGCGCCCGCAGACATTACGCCGCGGATTTCAAACCGCGACAGCCGCGCCCGCAGTTCGGCAGGCAGCGACAGTTCAGCCGAAGCCACCCGCGCCCCATCCGCAAACCGCAGCGGCAGCGACGCCAGGCTGCGCTCGGTGCCGCCCGGGTCCTTGCCCTGCGCCACCACCGAGACCTCCTGCGCCGGCCCCGCACGGCTGCGCTGCACCGTCAGTTCGATCGTCCCGCCGGTATAGCGCGCGGGCATCAGCCCCAGCACCGGCAGGGGCTGTTCAAAAACCTCGATCTCGCCGCGCTGCCCCAGCGCCTCGATCAGCCCTTCGCGGCCCGGGTATTCCAGCCCGTCGCTGAACCACACGGTGTCAAATCCACCCTCGGCGCCGCCAATCGCTGCCAAGGCCTGCTGCAATTGCTCCGGCCCCGGCTGCCAGGGCAGGGGCGCCAGCCCGGCCAATTGCCGCTGCCAGTCGCTGGCGGCGCGGAACTGCAAGGCTTCCGGAGCGCTCAGGCGCAGCACTGCCACCGGGCGCTCCGCCCGCCCGGCTTCCTCCAGCTGCACCGCGGCCTGGGCGCTGGTCTGTTTCCAGCCCTCGGCGCCGCCCCAGCTGGCGTCCATCACAATCAGCAGCGGCCCGCTGCCGCCGGTCTCCTCGGTGGAGGGATTCAGCACCGGCCCGGCCAACCCGACAATTGCCGCCGCCACTGCCAAGAGCCGCAGCAGCAAGAGCCACCAGGGCGTGCGGTCCGACAGGCTCTCGTCATCCTTCAGGCCCAGCAGCAGCGTCACCGCCGGGAACGGCTGGCGCTTCGGCGCGGGCGGAATCGCCCGCAGCAGCAGCCACAGCACCGGCAATGCCAGCAGCCCCAGCAAAAGCCAGGGCGCGGTAAAGCCGATGCCTGCAATCATCGTCATGGCGCGGTCCGCTCCAGTGCGTGATAAAGCCACATCAGCGCGTTCTGCGCTGAGTCGCCAGTGTGATGCTGTCCGAACCGCCATCCCGCCTCGCGGCACAGCCGCTCCAGAGCCGTGCGCCGCTCCGCCAGCCGGTCCAGATAGCGCTCCTGCAGGGCAGAGGCCTTCAGTGTTTCATGTGTGACACCGCCCGCAATGCTCTCGAACAAGGTGCGCCCGGAAAACGGAAACGCCTCCTCCGCCGGGTCCAGCACCTGCAGCAGCACGCCCCGGACGCCGCGCGCGGCGGCCTTTGACAGCGCCTGCTCCACCGGCTCATAGGGGCCCAGGAAATCCGAGATGAACAGGGCGCGCGCGTGCGGGATCAGCGCGCGGCCATTGGGCGGAGCGTAATCTTCCTCTTCGTCGTCCGACAGCGCCTCGGCCAGCCGCAGGATCTGCACATTGCCGCGCCGGGGCGGCAGGCTGCCGCCAGTGAGGCCCACCCGCTCGCCGCCGTGCACCATTAGCACCGACGCGGCGAGGCCCAGGAGCCGGGCCTGATCAATCTTCTGCGGCAGCTTCGCAGAGGACGCAAACCGCATCGACGCACCGGTATCGACCCACAGATGCACCGTCTGCGAGATATGCCACTCCCGCTCGCGCACATACTGGATGTCGCCCATGGCAGACCGCCGGTGGTCGATCATCCGGCGGCTGTCGCCGGCCTGGGCCGGGCGGTACTGCCAGAAATCATCCCCCGTGCCGGCCCGGCGGCGGCCATGCTCGCCCATCAGCACCGACCCGGCCAGATGCCGCGCCTGCACCAACAAGGGCGGCAGGGTGCTGGCCTCGGCCTCTGCCCGGTGCCGCAGTCCAACCGCAGCCTGAGAGGCGGCAGGCCTGGTCACGCGGCGGCCCCGGTCCGGGCCAGATCCGCTGCGGTTTCCTCGATCAGCGCCGCCAGGCTCTCACCGCGCGCCCGCGCGGCAAAGTTCAGCTGCATCCGGTGGCTGAGAACCGGCTTGGCCATGTCCAGCACGTCCTCTGCATTGGGCGCCAGCCGCCCCTCCAGCAGCGCCCGCGCCCGGACCGCCAGCATCAGCGCCTGCGCCGCCCGCGGACCCGGCCCCCAGGCCACGGTCTGCGCCACGTGATCGGACACGCCCGGCTCCTCCGGGCGGAAGGCGCGCACCAGGTCCAGGATCATCTCCACCACCGATTCGCCCACCGGCATCCGCCGCAGCAGGGTCTGCGCCGCGATCAGCTCAGCCGGGGTAAACACCTGATAGGCCTGTGCCTCCTCGGCGCCGGTGGTGGCCAGCAGGATGTCCCGCTCGGTTGCGCGGTCGGGATAGTTCACGTCGATCTGCAACAGGAACCGGTCCAGCTGCGCCTCCGGCAGGGGATAGGTGCCCTCCTGCTCAATCGGGTTCTGGGTTGCCAGCACATGGAACGGCGCGCCAAGGGAGCGGTCCTCACCCGCCACCGTCACCATCCGCTCCTGCATCGCCTGCAGCAGCGCCGACTGGGTGCGCGGGCTGGCGCGGTTGATCTCATCCGCCATCAACAGCTGGCAGAACACCGGCCCCGGCACAAACCGGAACGAGCGGTGCCCGTCGGCGGCGGTGTCCAGCACCTCGGAGCCCAGGATATCGGCGGGCATCAGGTCCGGGGTGAACTGGATCCGGTTGCCGTCCAGCCCCATCACCGTGCTGAGGGTCTCCACCAGCCGGGTTTTGCCCAGCCCCGGCAGACCGATCAGCAGCCCGTGGCCGCCGCACAGCAGCACCGAGAGGGTGAGGTCCACCACCCGTTCCTGGCCGATGAACCGTTTGGTGATCGACGCGCGCGCCTCTTGCAGCTTGGCTTCCAGCGCTTCGATGCCGGCCAGCAGATCGTCCGTTTCAGGCATGACATTCCTCGTTCCCGGGATATATGCTGTTACTCTATCGTGCTGACAGGAAATGGCAAAAGCAATGAGCGGACAAAAACCCGTGACCCCCGATGCCGAAGGCATCGCCGCCGCCGCCAAAGCGGCCGGGAAAGGCAAGGGATTGCCGCCCGTCCACCTGTGGAACCCGCCGTTCTGCGGCGACCTGGATATCCGCATCGCCCGCGACGGCAGCTGGTATTACCTCGGTACGCCGTTCACCCGCTTCGAGCTGGTCAAGCTGTTTGCCTCGATCCTCAAGCTTGAGGACGGCAAATACTACCTGGTGACCCCGGTCGAAAAGGTCGGCATCACCGTCGAGGACGCGCCGTTCGTGGCGGTGGATTTCGACGTGGCCGGGCAGGGACGCGACCAGGTGATCACCTTCACCACCAGCATCGGCGACACCGCCGCGGCCGGCCCGGACCATATGATCCGGGCAGAGCGCGACGCGGAAACCGGCGAGCCATCCCCCTACGTCATGATCCGCGCCGGGCTGGAGGCGCTGATCGACCGCAAGAGCTTCTACCGGCTGGCGGAGCTGGGCGAACACTACGAAGATTGGTTCGGAGTCTGGTCCGGCGGCAAGTTCTTCCCGCTAATCCCTTCGGCAGAGCTGGACGAGGAGTAGCTCCAGGGCGTCCTGCAAGACTTCCGCCTGGCCGCAGGCCGGGCAGCGCCCGTCCCGCCCCCCACGGGGCGGGCGCTTCGCTTCCTGCCCCGCCGGGACCGGCGCTGCCCTCTTTGTCATGTCGAGAACGGGTCAAACCAGCCGGCAGACGGCAGAAACCGGCCTGCCTGCGGTTAACGAAAGTTTAATAGGAAAATTCTGCACTTTTGACGCCTTGGCTGCCCCGCCGCGCGGCGCTAGACCATCAGTCAACAAGGAGAATCCTATGCCCCGCTTCGCGGCCAATATCTCGCTGCTGTTCGCTGAGCTGCCCTATCTTGACCGCTTCCAGGCCGCCGCCGCGGCGGGGTTCGACGCGGTGGAGATCCTCTATCCCTACGAACTGGCGGCCAAGGAAACCCAGCGTGCGCTGATGGCCAACGGGCTGCAGCTCTTGCTGATCAACGCGCCGCCCCCGAATTACACCGGCGGCATGCCCGGCTATGCGGCGGTTCCGGAAGGCATCGACCGCTTCCAGCGCGACATCCGCCGGGTGCTGCGCTACGCCGAGGCGCTGAAAGCGGGCAAGATCCACGTGATGGCCGGCTACGCCAAGGGCGATGCGGCGCAGCAGACTTTCATAGAAAACCTGCAATGGGCCGCCGACCGCGCACCGGAGCAGCAGTTCACCATCGAACCGCTGAACAGCGGCGACCAGCCCGGCTATTTCCTCGACGACTACAATCTTGCGGTTGAGGTACTGGACGCGGTGGACCGCCCCAATGTCGGCCTGCAGTACGATGCCTACCACGCGCAGATGATCCACGGCGACGCGCTCAAGGTGTGGGAGACCTTCGGCCCCCGCGCCGTGCATGTGCAGATCGGCGCCGCCCCCGGCCGCTGCGAGCCGGGCACCGGGCCGGTGGATTTCCAAAGGCTGTTCGCCGCCATCGACGCCAGCGGCTATGACGGCTGGGTCAGCGCCGAATACACCCCCTCGACCCGGCGCACCGAGGACAGCCTCGGCTGGATGGGCTGACCGCCAGGCCGCTCTGCGCAGATACCTGTGCAGCGGCGCAGATTGTTCCGCATTCCAGGCACCGCATATCTCCTGCAGCCCCCGGCCACCGCCGCCGCCAAGGAGACAGCCATGATCCCCGCCCGTTTTGCCCCGGTTCTGTTCAGCCTGATCCTGTCGGGCCTGATGTCCTTCATCGTGACCGGCGTCGCAACCTGGAAGGCGCTTGGTTTCGGCACGGGGTTCGGCGGCGCCTGGATGCAGGCCTGGACGCTCAGCTGGCCGATCGCTTTTGCCGTCGCCTTCACCGCCGCGCCGCTGGTGCGCAGGCTGGTTGCGAAACTGGTCAAGCAGCCGGAAGGCGGCTGAGGAGGGGCGCAATTCAGGCAGGGGGGTGCTCCCGCCCGCTGCAAGCTGCATCAAAGATGCAGCAGCAGCCGTTGGGCGTGGCGCCGCTGGCGCGGCGCAAGGGTTTTGCTGAGAAGCCCCTAAGGGCAGGACTGCCCTTGAGGGGCGTTGCCGATTGTTTTCAGGGCGGGCCGCGTCAAGGGCAAGCCGCGCGGGACGCGCGGAGGCTGGCGCCTCCCTTGACCCGATGAGGGGAGGGCGCGGCAATTTCCGCGCCGCGCCAGCGGCGCCAGGCCCAACGGGATGAGATCGTCAGATCGAAGCCGGGCGGGAGAGTACCCCTGCCGGCCTCGCTGAGCGCGCCTTAGTGCGCCTCGGCCCAGTTCAAACCGCGGCCTGCGTCCACCACCAGTTTCACGTCCAGATGCACCGCCGGGTCGGCGGCGTTCTCCATCACCTGGCGGGCGGCGGCAATGGTCTCTTCCACCGCGGCTTCCGGCACTTCGAACAGCAGTTCGTCGTGCACCTGCAGCAGCATCCGCGCGGGCAGATGGGCGATGGCCTCCGGCATCCGGATCATCGCCCGGCGGATCACGTCGGCGGCTGTGCCCTGGATCGGCGCGTTGATCGCGGCGCGTTTGGCAAAGCCCGCCTTCGGCCCCTTGGCGTTGATCTCCGCGGTGTGGATCTTGCGCCCGAAAAGGGTCTGCACATAGCCGTGCTCCTTGGCGAACTCCACCGTGCTGTCCATGTACTTTCGGATGCCCGGGAAGCGCTCGAAATACCGGTCGATGAAGCCCTGCGCGTCCTTGCGCGGAATGCGCAGGTTGCGTGCCAGGCCAAAGCCGGAAATGCCGTAGATCACACCGAAGTTGATCGCCTTGGCCTGGCGGCGGATCTCCGGCGTCATCTCCTCCAGCGGCACCTCGAACATCTCCGAGGCGGTCATCGCGTGGATGTCCTGCCCTTCGGCAAAGGCCTGCTTCAGCGTGTCGATCCCGGCCATGTGGGCCAGGATCCGCAGCTCGATCTGGCTGTAGTCGAGCGACAGCAAGACATTGCCCTCTTCCGCCACAAACGCCTCGCGGATGCGGCGGCCTTCCTCGGTGCGGACGGGAATGTTCTGCAGGTTCGGATCGGTCGAGGCCATGCGCCCGGTGCTCGCTCCGGTCTGGGCATAAGAGGTATGCACCCGGCCGGTGTCCGGGTTGATGTGATCCTGCAGCGCATCGGTGTAGGTCGATTTCAGTTTTGACAGTTGCCGCCAGTCCAGCACCCGGGCAGGCAGGTCATGCTCGGTCGCCAGATCCTCGAGAATATCCGCGCCGGTGGCATAGGCCCCGGTCTTGCCCTTCTTGCCGCCCGGCAATGCCATCTTGTCGAACAGGATCTCGCCCAGCTGCTTGGGCGAGCCGACATTGAACGTCTCGCCCGCCAGCTCGTGGATCTCCGCCTCCAGCGCCGCCATCTTCTGGGCAAAGGCATTTGACATGCGGCTCAGCGTATCGCGGTCCACCTTGATGCCGTTGCGCTCCATATCCGCCAGCACCGGCACCAGCGGCCGTTCCAGCGTCTCGTAAACTGTCGTCACCTGCTCCTGATGCAGCTGCGGCTTGAACAGCTGCCACAGGCGCAGGGTGATGTCGGCGTCTTCGGCAGCATAAGGCACCGCGTCGTCAATCGGCACCCGGTCAAAGGTGATCGCCGATTTGCCGCTGCCCAGCAGCGGCTTGATCGGGATCGGCGTGTGGTCCAGGTAGCGTTCCGACAGCGTGTCCATGCCATGCCCGTGCATGCCTGCGTGCAGCGCATAGGACATCAGCATGGTGTCGTCGACCGGCGCCACATCCACCCCGTAACGGTGCAGGATCTTGGCGTCGTATTTCATGTTCTGGCCGATTTTCATGATCGCCGGGTCTTCCAGCACCGGCTTCAGCAGGGCGACCGCTTCCTCCAGCGGCATCTGCCCCTCCGACAGCCCGTCGCCGCCGAACAGATCATCTCCGCCGGCCTTATGCGCCAGCGGGATATAGCAGGCCTCGCCCGCCTCCACGCACAGCGAGATGCCGACCAGATCCGCCACCATCTCATCCAGGCCGGTGGTCTCGGTATCCACCGCCACCCAGCCGCGCTGGCGGATGCGGTCCACCCAGACCTGCAGCGCCGCCGCATCGCGGACGCATTCGTAATTGTCCTTGTCGAAGGGCACCGCTTCCGGCGCCTCCGCTGCGGATACTGCTGCCGCTGCCGGCGCTTCCGGGATTTCAGGCGCCTCCATGCCCAGCCGGTCGGCCATGCGCTTGGACAGGGTGCGGAACTCCATTTCGCTCAGGAACGTCAGCAGGGTCTCCGCATCCGGCTCCATCACCTCCAGATCGTCCAGGGTGAAGTCCAGCTCCATGTTGCAATCGAGCTGCACCAGCTTCTTGCTGAGTTCGATCTGGTCCCGCTTCTCGATCAGGGTCTGGCGCCGCTTCGGCTGCTTGATCTCTTCGGCGCGGTCCAGCAGCTCCTCAAGCGAACCGTATTCGTTGATCAGCAAAGCGGCGGTCTTGATCCCGATCCCCGGCGCGCCCGGCACGTTGTCGACCGAGTCGCCCGCCAGTGCCTGCACATCCACCACCCGGTCCGGGCCGACGCCGAACTTCTCTACCACGCCGTCGCTGTCGATGCGCTTGTTCTTCATCGCGTCCAGCATCTCGACACCGCCGCCAACCAGCTGCATCAGGTCCTTGTCCGACGAAATGATCGTCACCCGCCCGCCTGCATCGCGCGCCTGATGCGCCAGGGTTGCGATGATGTCGTCGGCCTCGAACCCCTCGATCTCCTTGCAGGCGATGTTGAAGGCGCGGGTGGCGTCGCGGGTCAGCGGGAACTGCGGCACCAGATCCTCCGGCGCGGGCGGCCGGTTGGCCTTGTAGAGATCGTACATCTCGTTGCGGAAGGACTTGCCGGAATAGTCGAAAATCACCGCCACATGGGTCGGCGCATCCGGGCCCTTGTTATCCTCCACCTGCTTGAACAGCATGTTGCAGAACCCCGCCACGGCACCGATTGGCAGCCCGTCAGACTTACGCGTCAAGGGCGGCAGCGCGTGATAGGCGCGGAAGATGAAGGCCGAGCCGTCGATCAGATGCAGATGGCAGCCCTTGCCGAATTGTGTCCCGCTCATTGTGCGCCGCGCTCCCGTTGGAAATCCGTTCGTGTTCTGTTTCCCGGTTATCGGTGATCCGGCAGGGAAGGGCAATTGGAGTTTGGGGCGGGGGCGGTTAGCGGCCATTGTTGGCACGAGCTGCAAGCCCGGGCCGCGCCCGACCCTCCCGCCGGGAGGGCGCATTGCACCGTTTCAGCACACGCAACGCGGTCTTTCTGGGAAAGGCATCAGCAGCCAGATTTCTTGCGAACGCCCTCCCAGGCTCGGGCGCGGCCCTCCGCAACATCAAACCCCTCAAAACACCCCCATCGCCAGCCCCGCGCCCAGGGCTTGCCCCAGCTCGCGGCAGGCCTCCAGCTCCTCCTCCGGGATCACCTTCTCCGCCAGAATGGCCTCCGGCGTCTGCGCATGGGTGCAGAGGATCAGCGGCGGCTGCACCTCTTTCAGCCGCCAGCCGGTGGCAATCCGGGCGCACTGCCGCGCCGCGTTTTCGCCGTCCGACCCGGCGCAGACCATCTGCGCATAAGGCCGCCCGTTGAGGCGCCCCAGAACCGGGTAATAGCAGCGGTCGAAGAATTCCTTCATCTGGCCGGACAGCGCCGCCAGGTTTTCCGGCGCGCAGAAGACATAGCCGTCCGCCGCCAGCAGATCCTCCGGCCCGGTGTCCTCGGCGCGTTTCAGAATGGTTTCCGTCTCAGCCCGCGCGGCGTCAAACGCGGCCTCCGCCATCCGGCGGCTGCCGCCGGTGCGTGAGTGATAGACGATCAGAAGCTGTGCCATCAGCCGCAGCCTATGCCGCCGGCACAGAGGCCAAAAGCCCGGATCACTCCGCCGCCTTGGCCGCGTCCTCGTAGATGAACTTGCAGTCGCAATATGGGCATTCGACCCAATCCTGCCCTTCCGGGATCTGCAGATAGACCCGCGGATGCCCCAGCGCGCCTTCGCTGCCGTCGCAGGCCACCTTGCGGCTGTTCACGGTCCTGGTTTCCGGCGCTTCGATGGTCATGGCTGGCAGTCCTTTCACTTTTCGGCTAGGCGCTTTTATGAGCCAAGGAAAAACCGGGGGCAAGAGCGGCGATGACAGGCGATGCAATCCGTATCGAGGCTTTGCGGAAAATCTATGGCGGCCACAGGGGCCAGCCGGAGAAACACGCGCTGAAGGGTGTCGACCTGACGGTGCCGCGCGGCTCCGTCTTCGGCCTCTTGGGGCCGAACGGCGCGGGCAAGTCGACGATGATCAACATCCTGGCAGGGCTGGTGCGCAAGACCTCCGGCAAGGTGTCGATCTGGGGCTTTGACCAGGACGAAAACCCGCGCCAGAGCCGCGCCGCCATCGGGGTGATGCCGCAGGAGCTGAACCTGGATCCCTTCTTCACCCCGCGCGGCGCGCTGGAGGTGCAGGCGGGCCTCTACGGCGTGCCCAAGCACGAACGCCACAGCCACGAGATCCTGCGGATGATCGGGCTCACGGACAAGGCGGAGGCCTATGCGCGGACGCTGAGCGGCGGCATGCGGCGGCGGCTGCTGCTGGGCAAGGCGCTGGTCCACCGCCCAAGCGTCCTGGTGCTGGACGAACCCACCGCGGGCGTCGACATCGAACTGCGCCAGATGCTGTGGGAGAACATCCGCAAACTGAATGCCCAGGGCATGACCATCATCCTCACCACCCATTACCTGGAGGAGGCCGAGGAGATGTGCGACGAGATCGCCATCATCAACCAGGGCGAGGTAGTGGCGCGGGACAGCAAGGCCAGCCTGCTGGGCCGGCTCGATGCCAAGACCATGGTGGTGCATCCCGCGGTGCCGGTGACGGCGCTGCCGCAGGGCGCGGGCATCGAGGCCGACCTGCGCGAAGACGGCGCCGTCGCCCTGCGCTACCGCAGCCAGGCCACCAGCGCCGAGGAGGTGCTGGCCGCGGTGCATGCGGCGGGGATCTCGATCCGCGACGTGAAGACCGAAGAGGCGGATCTGGAGGATGTCTTCCTGTCGCTGACCAAGGCGGGGTGAGGGGCCGGCCTCAGCCTGGTGACCAAGTTGCGGACTTTGCCGCCGTTCGCTGCAAGTGCTCGATCTGCGCTGCATCAGCGAAGGCGACCTGAAGAATGGGCGGGAAACGGACGTCCGCCACGGTTGTGGGAAATGCCCTTGGCTGCCCGCAGAAGCGGACAGACAACCGATCGTCCAGTCCGAGTGTAAGGGATCCCGAGTTCAGTCAGAGCTTCAGGCAATCCGGCAACACGATAGGCATCTGAACCCATCCGGCAGCCCTGGCGCCGTTTCCCGCCATCCATCGGTGCGCCATAGGGTAAATTGTCTTATCCGTCATGGCAGGTACTCATTTCAGTTGCAGGTCAGTTGCAGGATTTTTTCGGGGAGGCCAGTTATTCCGCCTTAAGCCGACCTAGAACGGCCTTGGCGATTGCAATATCCTGAACCGCGACGCCTGTGAGATCTGCAAGCGTGATCTGTTGACTAGTCTCGCGCCCCTTAACCTCACCGGAAATGATCTTTCCAAGCTCGACCGCCTTGCCATCTGGCAGTGCCCCGACGCGGCGCGCCTGATAAATTTCCCCGCGCAACTCACTTTGCGCGAGACTGTCGGCGACAACCACGTCGGCAAGAGAGAGAATCTCAGGGGCGACTTCGTTCTTTTCTGGGGTGTCAGATCCCATGGCAGTGATGTGGCTGCCGGGCCGGATCATATCAGCGGTCAACAGCGGCTGTTCTGCGGGTGTAGTGGTGACAATCAGGCGGGATTGGTCACACAAATCCGCAAGAGATTGCGACACGGTTGCCTGGTATCCCATGGCAGCAATATCGGCAGCCGCCTGTTCTGCCTGTGCTGGATTGCGGCCCCAGACCGTGAGATCACGACACTTCGTAATCCGCCGCAGGTAGTCCGCCTGCAGCCGGGCTTGAGCGCCTGTTCCAACAATTCCGATCATCTTCAGATCTGCAGGGGCCAGCGCCCTGGCAGCGACCGCGCCGGCTGCTGCTGTGCGATGATTGGTCAGTTCGCCTTCTTCCAGAAGAATGGCGTCAATCATACCGGTCTCCTGGCTGACAACGATCATGCAGCCGCCGAAGGGGGGCAGGCCGACTTTTGGGTTGTTGAAGAACCCGGTCGCAACCTTGATGACACAGACCTCATCGCCACGAATGGCGCCGTATTTGATGTGCAGTTCGCCTTTGTTTTCCGGAAACAAAAGCTCCCCAACCGGCGGGACTTCGACTTCTCCGCGAGAGAAGGCAACGAAGCCTTGTGCAACTTCGCCGACGACATCCACCCTGGGCAGAACCGAGTCGATCTGGCTTCGTGTGTAAATGCCCGTCATTTTCAAATGCCTCCAAAGTGCCGGTTTCTGAAGGCATGATTAGTGAGTTGGCGGGGCTTGTTCGTGCTCGACCTTGGAAAGCTGACTTGACGGTTTGGAAACCCTGGTTTGATTGTTTTCGGTTTCCAATAACGATAAGTTAGTGCTGGTTTGTTTCCGCACTGTGGGGGTTAAAATGTCTCTCGCGACACGTCTGTTTTCCGGCCAGATCTCTGACTTTGATCTTAAGCTTATCCGTACCTTCCGGGCCGTCGCTGACTGCAGCGGATTTGCCCTAGCTGAAGTTGAGCTCAACATGACGAAGTCGGCGATCAGCAAACAGATCGCTGATCTTGAGACCCGGCTGAGTGTTCAGCTGTGTCACAGGGGGCGATCGGGCTTTGCCCTGACAACCGAGGGGCAGCTGGTTTACGAGGCCAGCACCAGGATGCTCAGCGCGTTGGAAGGGTTCCGGGCAGAGTTGAACAGCCTACAGAAAAAACCATCGGGCACGTTGTTCATTGGCAGCATCGACACGCTGATCACAAGCCGCAGATCACCAATTCTGGAGATCCTGACCCAGTTCTCCTCGGAGTACCCCGAAGTGGAGCTGAAAATGATGACGGCATCGGCTGCCGAGATTGATCAGTCCATAGCAGACCGCCGTATCCAGATCGGGTTTTCGACCGACCGCGGAAAGATAAGGGGAGCCAGTGCCCTGCCGCTGTTTTCTGAACTGGGCTATCTTTTCTGCAGCAACCGGCATCCGCTATTTGATGTCGACGAAGCCGACCTGACACTGGAAATGTTGAATAAACAGCGGTTTGCTCAGCACGCGTATTCCGAAATGGAACTGCGGGACGAACACAAAGCAAGCTTGAGTCCCAGCGCCAGTGGGCAATTCACCGAAGAGATCGCCATGCTGATCCTGACCGGAAATTTCATAGGTTTCCTTCCGCGCCATTACGCAAGATCCTGGATGGAAGCGGGGCAGATGCGTGCTCTAATGCCAGCCAACATTCGCAAGGTAACAAATATCCGGCTGCTCTATTTCGCCGAATCTCCAGTATCGCCGCTGGTTTCGGCATTCGTAAAAACTGCACGATCCGTCAGCGAAAGCCGTGCTTGACGAGCTTTCGCTGACTCGAAACTGCCCTATGCCCGCACCAGGTGCCGTAGCATCCGACGTTCCATCAGATTGAACACCCGGGTAATGACGAACACGATAGCGATGAAAATCAGCGCTGCGGTGATAAAGCCCTCATAGGCTAGGTAGTACTTATTGTTGAAGGTCCGGGCGGCGCCCAGCACGTCTATCACTGTCACAGTGCTGGCAATGACCGTGGTGTGCAGGTTGAAGATCACCTCGTTGCCATAGGCGGGCAAGGCCCGGCGAAAGGCGCTGGGTAGAATGATCCGGCGAAAGGCCAGCACGCGGGACATGCCTGCAGCGATGGTGGCCTCGACTTCGCCCCGTGGGGTGTCCTCGATGGCGCCGCGAAAAATCTCGGCCGTGTAGGCGGCAGTCCCGATGGAAAAGGAAATCAGCGCACACCACCAAGGTTCCCGCAGGATAACCCAAGCAGCCGAGTCGCGGATCGCCTCGAACTGGGACAGGCCGTAGTAAATCACATAAAGCTGCACCAGCAGGGGCGTGCCCCTGACAAAGTAGATAAATCCATAGGCGATGGGATTCAGGAACGGCACACGGGTAGCCCGGATGATAGCCATCGGAATGGCCATCAGGCTGCCGACTATCAGCGACAGGACCAGCAGCAGCAGGGTGTTCAGCAATCCCTTCCAAAACAGCGACCAGTTCTGCAGAACGAGATAGAAATCCAGCGGTGATGTTTCGGATGAAAAAACGCGAATTGAATCGAGCAGGTTTTCCATAAGGTTACACTCCGCGAACAACGCCACGGGTATAGCGGCGCTCCAGCGCGCGCAGGCCCGTGTCGGATAGGATAGTGAGGACGAGATAGACCAGAAGGGCGATCAGCATGAAGGTAAAGGGTTCCCGCGTCGCCCGGCCGGCGGCAAATCCGTTATAGACGATATCCTCCAGTCCGATCACCGACACCAGCGCCGTGGTTTTCATCAGAGTTAGCCAGTTGTTGGTGAACCCAGGCAGCGCATAACGCACCAGCTGCGGCCAGATCACCCGCCGGAACAGTGTGGGCCGCGTCATTCCGACGGAAATGCCCGCCTCGATCATCCCGTTCGGAATGGACATGTACGCGCCTCGAAACGTTTCGCTCATGTACGCGCCAAAGATAAACCCGATGGCGATCACACCAGCGAGGAATTGATTGAGTTCGACATAGTTCCAAAGGCCAGTTAACGCGCCGATCTGGTTCAGGAAAACCTGTCCGCCAAAATACAGAAGCAGCATGACAACCAGGTCAGGGATGCCCCTAACAACGGTCGTATAGATGCCCGCAGCCCTCCGCGCCCATGCTGCTTCGGACAGTTTCGCCGCTGCCCCAAGCAACCCTAGGGCGACGGCGATCAGGATCGAGCAGACGCTGAGCGCGATTGTAACGCTGATGCCCTTAATCAGGAACGGGCTGTAAGCGATCACGTTTTCCATTGGCGCAAACCCTTATGGACAGAAAAAGAGGAGAGCATGCAACGATGCTCTCCCAAGGTTCAGGGGAGTGTTATTCGCCGTAGATGTCGTAGCCGAAATACTGTTTGACCAGACGATCATAGGTGCCGTCTGCGCGCACGGCAGCAATGGCATTATTCAGTGCGGCGCGCAGTTCGCCGTCCTCTTTCCGCACCCCGATTCCGATGCCGGCGCCAAAGCAACCGGCATCCAGCGCTGGTTCACCGCGGAATGCAAACCCCGCATCGGTATCTTCACGGATCAGGCCAAAGTCGGCTTGCACGGATTCGCTGAGGATGGCGTCAAGGCGCCCGGACTGCAGATCCAGGAACATATCCTCGGAAGACCGGTAGATGGCGATATCGGCGTCGGGGTGGAATTTGTTCAGGTAGCACTCCGTCACCCCTGCGATGGCCCCGACTTTGAGCCCGCCTAGATCGGCCGCCGACCGGTCGATTCCGACGCCGTCTTTGGACACGAAGCGCGCGGGGGACTGGTAGTATTTGTCGGTGAAATCGATCCGCTGTTTGCGCTCTTCAGTGATAGTCATCGACGCAAAAATCCCGTCGAACCGGTTGCTCAGGAGACCGGGGATCATGCCGTCCCAATCCTGCGCTACGAATTCGCATTTGCGCTCCATTTTGGCGCACATCGCTTGACCGAGGTCGATTTCCCAACCGACAATCGATCCGTCTGCCGCCCGTTCATTGAACGGCGGGTAGGCGGCTTCGGTGGCGAAACGGATGACGCCCTGGGCATTGGCCGCTCCGGCCGAAACTGCCGCCATCAGGCTGATGGCTGTCATTTTCCTGAGTGTATTGAACATGGTTTCCTCCCTGGTGTGTTCAAAATTGGTTGAAGGCCGCTCAGTCACGCGAACGGGCGAGAAACTGGCGAAAACGGTCTGATTGCGGGTTGATCATCACGTCGCCCGGCGCACCGTCTTCTTCGATCTTTCCCTGCTCAAGGAAGATCACCCGGTTCGACACATCGCGTGCAAAGCCCATTTCGTGGGTGACGACGATCATGGTCCGGCCCTCTTCGGCGAGTCCCTTCATGACGTTCAGGACCTCACCGACCAGTTCTGGGTCGAGCGCGGAAGTAGGTTCGTCAAAAAGGATGACTTCGGGATCAACGGCCAGTGCGCGGGCAATGGCGGCGCGCTGCTGCTGGCCGCCAGACAGATGCGAGGGATAGTATTGCATCCGCTCTTCCAGCCCGACCCTTTCCAGCAGAGCCTCGGCAGTGTCCCGCGCTTCCTGTTTGGGAACGCCCAAAACATGCACCGAGGCTTCCATGACATTCTCAAGGACTGTGAGGTGCGACCAGAGATTGAAGCCTTGGAAGACCATGGATACCCGTGTGCGGAACCGTTCGATCTGCCGCCTGTCCGCCGGTTCGAGTTGATGCGCCCGGTTGCGGCGCGTGCGCACGGCCTCTCCGTCAAGGGCCACCTCGCCTTCGGTTGGACTTTCCAGGAAGTTCAGGCAGCGCAAAAATGTGCTTTTGCCGGACCCGCTGGCGCCAAGGATGGAAATGACGTCGTGGTTATAGGCATCCACGGAAATGCCCTTCAGAACTTCAATGTTCCCAAAAGACTTGTGAATGTTCCGGGCGGACAGTTGAGGGGCGCCCGTGTCTTTTACCTGTGTCTGCGCCATTGGCAGGATCTCCCGAAAAGCGTTCGCCGATCAGGATAGGGATTTGCTTGCGCCATACGTTGCCGAAGGTCTGAAGTTGGATTTCCGAATTGGAAACTGGTGCGAAGCTCCACCCAGTTTCCCGTTCGTCATGTTTGCTTTCTCAGCCGGGTAACGATCGAGGCGCTGATATTGACGAGAGTCGGGCCAAACTCTGTTTTGCAATGCAAAGGATTGGCCAATGTCTATCAGCAACTCCTTCCGTCTCGGCAGCCCCGATGTCTTTCCGCCGGCGGAACGCCATGTCTATCTCGACGCCGCATCCGTAGGGCTGAGCCACAAAGGCGGGGCCGCGGCGATTTCGAAATGGCAGAATGCCCTGGCCGAAGAAGGAACTATCGCCTTTGACGAACAGGCTGAGGTCGAATGCCTGGACAATCTGAATGACGCCACAGCACGGCTGTTCAACGCAACCACAGATGATATCGCAATAGCGTCGAGTGAAACCACGCTGATGCAATCCCTGGCCTGGGCCGTGATGCCCGAAAAGGGGACGAAGATTGTCACCACGGACACGACGCACCCCTCCAGTATCTACCCCTGGAAACGCATCTGCGACCACACCGGTGCAGAGATCAGCTGGGTCCGTTCTGACGCGACCATGTCCATCGACACCGACGCCCTGGAAGCCGCGATTGACGATCAGACGTCGGTCGTGGTGCTAAGTCAGGTGGAATGGGGCAGCGGGCAATTGTTCGACATGAAGCGCTTTGCCGACAAGGCCCATAAACATGGCGCGATCCTTGTGGTGGACGCGACCCAGTCAGCAGGTCAGGTTCCGATTGATGTGGCGGCAACCGGCATCGACGCGGTTGCAACCTCGACTTACAAATGGCTCTGCGGCCCTTTTGGGACAGGCATGATGTACATCTCGCCCGAGCTGCAAAAACTGAACCCAGGCATCCTGGGCTGGCGCAGCCACAAGGACATGTGGGACTTTCAGGCCAACCGACTGGAGCTGGCCGATAACGCCAAACGGTATGAGTTCGGGACCATGGCCTATGGCACGGCCTATGGCGCAACCGAATCCGTTCGCCACATCCTGGAGACAGGCTTGGACAAAATCGTGGAACACAACCGCAAAGTCTCCAATCACCTGATCGCGGGCTTGAAGGAACTGCGGGCAGATGTACTGGGCCCGGTGAATGAGGGTGACCGCTCCGCGACAGTGGCCGCCCGCTTCCCGGGCAAGAATAGCCGTGACTTCGCCAAGACATTGAAGGAGGCGAATGTGATCGCCTCGCTGCGGCGCGATTTCATCCGCTTCTCTCCTCACTACTACAACAATATCGACGATATCGATCAGGGGCTCGAAGCGATTAAAGCGGCCCTGTAACCACCCGTAACTGAACTCTGAAGGGACGGCCGAAATGCTGTCCCTTTTTCATTTTTCGGCAAGGAGAAACACATGTCGGCCCTGGTTGGAATTGACCTTGATCTGGATGGGAAACAGCACGGTTATCTTGCGATTCCTCATTCCACGCACCGTTCGGCCTATGGGCAGATTTTGGTCCCGGTGACGTACCTTCAGAATGGCCAGGGTCCCAGGGCCTTGCTCAGTGCCGGCGTACATGGGGATGAGTTTGAAGGCCAGATAGCGCTGCGCAAGCTGGCGCTGGAGCTTTCCGCAGAGGATATCCGGGGCAGCCTGCTGATCCTGCCCATGGCTAATGCCCCCGCGGTTTCGGTCTCTTCACGTGTCTCTCCGCTGGACCAGCTGAACCTGAACAGGGTGTTTCCGGGCAATGCTCTGGGTCGCCCCACCGAGGCGATTGCACATGCGATAGAAACCTTGCTGCTGGCCGATTGCGACTACGCATATGATATTCACAGTGGTGGAACGTCGCTGTTCTATGAGGCCGTGGCCATCACCACCGCTACTGGTTGCGAAGCCGATGATGAGGCGCGCCTCAGCTTGCTGAATGCGCTTGGTCTCGACAAAGGTCTATTGTTGTCAGCCAATGGCAGTATGGGCCTAGATCGCTCACTAGACGGCGCCATGTTGCGCCAAGGTGTCATTGGCGTAAGCGTCGAGTTCGGCGGCGGTGGAAGCCTTTCACCAGCTTGGAAGTTGTTTTGCGAACAAAGCCTTCAGAAATTTCTCGCCCACACCGGGCTGATATTGGGCTCTCGAGGAGTTTCGAACGAACATCAAACGCAGTTTTATAGCGAGGACTGTCCAGAAGCTTACGTTTTCTCCGAGTGTTCGGGAATCTTTGTTGCAGAAGCAAAGATCGGGCAGACAATTGAGGAGAATGGCGTTCTAGGACAAATCTACGATTTGTTGGATTTGTCCCTTCCACCCCTGACCGTCCGCAGCAATGTCTACGGAACCGTTTTGTGCCTGCGCGCCCTGCCACGTGTTGAACCCGGGGATTGCCTGGTTCAAATCGGCCAGCCAGTGGCAAAATCCGCTGCGTCAGCACCGGTTGGTGAGCGATACTCCGGCTATCACCAGGGCGCCGCCTGCCAGCATTGCTACACCAACTGGCTCCTGCAACACGGCCGCGCCAAGTAGAACCCCGAATACGGGCACGAGATTGGTAAACACTGCCGTGCGTTCGGGTCCAAGCGCACGGACGCCTTGATAGTACCAGACAAAGGGAACCACTGTTCCGCCGATGGCCAGATAGACTATTGCGACGATGCTGTATGGTGACGGCACCTGTGGCACCTGCACCGGACCGGCAATCAATAGACAAGTGGTCAGCAACAGAAATCCGATCAGTGCAGCCCAGGTGGTTGCCGCCAGCGGAGAAACCCACCCAAGCGCCCTGCGTCCCAACAGCGTATAGCCCGCCCAGCTGGCCACCGCGGCCAGCATGCAGAGCTCACCGTGCCCAAAGCTTTGTCCGATGTCCTCCACCACGGCAAAAACGTCGCCCCGGGCAATGACAATCAATGCCCCGAGAAGCGCTGCACCTATCCCGAGACACTGGCGAATCGGCAGGAACCGGCGCGCGATCACGCCTCCGGCCAGGGCCACTGCAATTGGATTGAACGCAACAAAAAGCGCTGTTCTTGATGCCGGCATTTCGGCCAGAGCCGCAAAGAAGAACAGGTTGTACAAGCAAACTCCGGACAGTCCGAGCAGCGCCATCAGCACGCCCTGCTGCCAGCCAAGTCTTGGTAAACCGCCCTCGGTTCTGTGCAAAAGATAGAGCAAACCAATTGCAGCCAGGCCAAACCGCATTGTCGCTGCGGCAAGAGGGGAAAATTCGCCGGCGACGACACGCCCAGCGACAAATGTGCCACCCCAAAGCAGGGCTACCAGAGTTAGCCGGACATAGTGCGTTGCGGCCTGCGAAGGGGCGGGATGCGAAAGGCTGTTGGACATGGGGATGCGCCTGCTGAGTTCGATTGCCCACATCTGATTTCAGTTATACAAAGTTATAGTCAAATAAGGATTTGCTTATGACCTTCGGGCAGCTTGAAATATTCGCCGCGCTTGCTGAAACCCGTGGCTTCACCGCCGCGGCCCTACGACTGGGCATCAGCCAGCCTGCCGTGTCCAATGCTCTCAAGGGTCTGGAGGAAGAGATTGGCGTCAAGCTGTTCGATCGCACTGTATCTCCGATTGAACTGACCCCGCTGGGAGAGCGCCTTTTGGCCCGTGCCCGCGAAGTTCTTGGTCTCGCAGATGCGATGCGGCAAGAGGCTTCGCAATACCGCGGCGTTCAAACCGGGAGCCTGCGTATTGGCTCCTTTGGCGCGACTTCCTCGTTGCAGATCCTGCCGCGCCTTCTCGAAAAGTTTCACGAAGCTCACCCCGGCATAGAGGTGCTAATTGAAGAAGCCGCCGACGAAGAGGTCGTGAGATGGATCGAAGACCGTCGGATTGACCTCGGTTTTGTAGTTCTGCCGGATGATCGCTTCCAGACTTGGCCTCTTGCCCAAGATCAGTTTGTGGCCTTGGTTCCTGCTGGCAGCCCCCAGGCCAAACAGTCCGCCGTTAGCTTAGATGAACTGTGTGACGCGCCTTTCATCATGCCGGAATCGGGCTCCGCTGGGATCATCCGCCGACTGTTCACTCAATCCCGACTTAGCCCCCGTGTGCGCTACCGGACTTCACAGGTTCTGAGTACCCTGACTATGGTTGCTCGCAGTCAGGGTGTGTCAGTCGTGGCCGAGATGGCCTTGCCGCCAGAAACCGGCAAGGAAAAATGGGTCAGAAAACCTCTGAAACCGATCAGGACACGCACAATTGGCCTTGCCATGCACCTCCATGCAACACCATCTCCCGCGGCATTGGCATTTGTTGAACTGGCAGAGAAAAGCAAAGAGAATTGCTAACTATGCAAAGCAGACTTCGGAGCGCTAAAAGTCGCTTTTGTCTCCCAAGGTCCTAGTTGCGCACCCTTTATGAGCGGGCTGGTGGCGTCCAGAAAAGCAATTTCTTCCCGAGCTGAGGGTCTCCTTTGACGATTTACACTGCAATCAAAATCAGGGTTGCTAAAGACCTGCTTCGGCTGAAGGTTGCCTTGGTAAGTTTTATGTTCGCCCAATACTGCCAATCGAAGTTATCCCTGCTGGTCTGCAGTTAAAGTCGGTTCCGCCCTGCTCAAACTTTATTTCTTGGCAAACTCTACTATGGCCGCTTAGCGCCGATCTTTCTCGCGCGATTTCGCTACGGCTGCGAAATGCTGCAACTGCTCGCTCGGAGAAAAGGGCTCAAAGCTGTCCTCGACTGCAGTTTTCCCGTTCCCTAACTTCGTGGCTTGTCGCTTGCGTGCCTCATCTTTACCGCCTCCAGGAACTCTTTCAGCGAGGAATAGAACAAGCTCGTGGCAATTCCTTCGAAAACGGCGGGGTGCGGCGATGCCCTCCTCACCGTGCAAACCCTCCAGCAAAATGCGGATCCGGCCGCAGCAGATGCCTCTAGCCGCTTCCAGTCGTTGACACCGCGCGCGAATAGAAGCGCTAAATTTGCTTTCGTACCAGGAGGCGAACGGTATTGTCGACGTGGCTTGTGATCCATTTGGCCGTTACAGATTTGCGATAAAACAGGTGGCGATAGAAAATTGGAGAGGCGAATAGCAATACTGTGTAGGCGGGATCTGCGTTTGCAGGCAGTTCACCTCGCCCAATCGCCCGCTTAATAATCTCGGTCTCAACGGCTTCGTGGTGTTCCGCCGTGGCCTGCTGAATCTCTGCAACATCTTGATCTACTGTGGCAGCCGCCATCAGTTGTGCCACCATAGCACCCCAAGGAGTCTCGCTAAGGGCGCGGCCAAGGTCGAGCATCACAGCCAGCATGTCGTCCCGCAGATTGCCTGTATCGGGTGCAGGCTTTTCCGCGACCTGGCTCCGCAGCGCATCCTTTAGCAGCTGTGTTTTGCCGTCCCAATGCCGATAAAGCGTGCTCCGCGAGATACCTGAACGCTCTGAGACACTTTCGAAACTACAGGACTGAATGCCTCCTTCAGCCAGGATTTCAAGCATGGCATCCATCGCCGCATTCCGTGTCCTCGCAATCCGCGGATCGTTCAGGTTTGGGGTTGATCTAGACTTATCGGACATTTTTGTTGCATTTCCTCATTTGGAGTCCTATATCCAGGCATGTGAAGTAGGACAAAACTGTACTACTTCCTACCACCGCTGTTTCACCGTGGAAAGACAGTAGCCTTGTACGCAACTGGAGGATCCACGATGGCACACAGACCAAGGAAACCGCATGCAAAGAAAAAGCAAACGCGAGAAATGGCTCCTCACTCCCATTGGCCGGAAGGCAGCGAAGGACGGGTGTTTTCAGGCGCTGGCAAAAGCGGCATGACAGGCACGTTCGAAACTGCAGACCACCGTTCGAGGTTCTGGGCTTAGAGCCGTACCATCGTTCGGTTTCCAGATCGACGACACTCAAAAGAAGTGAATGCGCCGCTTCCAGAACGCCAGGCTAACACCGGCGAAACATGGAGGTGCTTGGCGGGCTATTGAGAAACAAAGAAGTCCGTACGACGGAACCTGCCGAAATCCGCGCTCCTGACGCAGCGGTGTGGGGCTCCAAAGTAGCCATTTCTCAAGTGAGGCAGCGCTCGCTGATACCCAAATCACTATAGGAGACTAAGATGTGCGAATTTTGTGAAAGGAAACTACGGACGGTCCGGCGCAAGGCGGATGAAGCAAAAAACGGGCTATCTCGACGTGATGTTTTAGCTGCGTCAGCGCTCGGGGCCACTACTTTGGCCACAGGGTTGTTTTCTGGCAGCCGCACACAAGCACAGCCTATGTCGGAGCCTCCGGTTAGGTCAGGAGAAGCTGGCCGGCAGATCCTTCTAAAGGGGGGGATCATTTTGTCGATTGACGATGAAGTCGGCAACTTTCCCTTGGGGGATGTGCTGATCGAAGGATCGCATATCGTCGAAGTTTCGGCCAACATTGAAGCGCCGGAAGCAGAGATTATCGACGCATCCGGCAAGATCGTGATGCCTGGTTTTGTCGACACCCATCACCATCAATTCGAAACAGCGCTGCGTAGTCAGCTGGCAGACGGAATCCTGTTCAACGATGGTCGGCCCGCCAACGCCAAGGCAAACTACTATGACACAATCCTGCAAAACTTCTCGGCTCACTACCGGCCCGAAGATGTCTATATCAGCGAACTGTACGGAGGGCTTTCACAACTCGATGCCGGCGTAACCACCGTACTTGACATCAGCCAGATCCATCATTCGCCCGAACACACCGATGCGGCGGTTAGTGGCTTGCGCGACGCCGGCCGACGTGGAGTATTGGGGTACTTTGAGGGGTGGGGCGAGAAAGCGCTTTATCCCAGTGACGCCTATCGCGTTCACGAACAGTATTTCAGTTCGGACGACCAGCTTCTCTCGATGATCATGGGCGGCGAGATCGTACTTGACGGCTATGAGGAAGCCTGGCGGATCGGACGAGATCTCGGCATCCCCATCGCCATGCACATTGTCGGCGCGTTTGGCATGCAGCCCTTGTTCGACACGATTGGCGCTTCAGGGCAGTTCGCGGACGACCTGATCTTTATTCACATGACCGGCATGTCCGAACAGGGTTGGAAATATGCCTCCGATGCAGGCGCACACGTGTCACTGTCCGTGCCGATCGAAATGCTCATGCGGCACGGGAACCCGCCCATTCAGGAATGCATCGATCTTGGCATGTCCATGTCTCTGTCGTCCGACGTGGAATGCACGATGACAGCAGACTTCTTTTCACAGATGCGATCTTTGATCACGCTCCAGCGTATGAAGGCAAATGAAAAGGCCTTGGCCGGTCTCGATTACCCGGCTTTGATGACCACTTCTGAGGCCGTCAAGCACGCGACTCTGGGTGGAGCGGAAGGGCTTAAACTTGACCATAAGATCGGCTCTCTCTCGCCCGGGAAGGAAGCGGATATCATCCTGCTGGATGCTGAGGCCGTAAACGTCGCCCCCTTGAACAATGTAACCGGAGCTGTCGTGACGCTCATGGAACGCAGCAATGTGGATACCGTGATCGTTGGCGGCCGCGTTCGAAAATGGAAGGGCGCGCTATTGGGTCACGATCTGCCAAGACTGCAACAGGAAATCACCACAAGCCGTGACTACCTGTTTCAGCAGGCGGGTATCGAAATAGACCTATTTCAGTAAACACCGTCGAGCCGGGTGATCTCCCGGGCATAGGATGCCCGGCCCGGCTCAGCGTTGCACGCTGAGCGAAAGTCCGCTTCAAGCCGCCAGCAATCGACTGCACCTGGGGTATCCTTGCTAAACGGCAGCGGCAGTTATGGGCTCAAACCTGCCGTTCGCGTGACGTGCAGCAACAGTCACTTTGGGCTCAGTCCTGCCATTGGCTGACGGAGTGAGACATCGCAGCCACCGCCCGCCCTCTCATGCCCTCACCCCCGGTCGATCCGCGCCTGGTAGCAGTTGTTGCGCGACGACCGGATGTGGATGTAGCTGACCCGCTCATCGCCGAAAACCGTTTCCGCCTGCCCCATCATCTCCGCCTGCGGGATCACGATGCCGGTGCCGTAAACGATCCGGTGATCGGCGCTGTAGCCCTTGATCAGGTAATCGGGGGAGCCTTCCAGAGCCTCCGGCACCGCCTCGCCGTCATGCCGCGCGCAATGATCGGCGCACAGGAAGATCGGCCCGGTCTCGGCATAGGGCTGCGCCTCGGGGAAGGGGCGGTGGGCCAGGATCAGCATGCCCTTGCCTTCGGGGATGTACTGCAGGCAGTGGCGGCAGGGGTTCTTGCCGCCGTCCGACACCGTGCGCTCCGGCATCTGGCCGTGGGCGTCGGCGCCGCCATCCTGCAGGGCGCGGACAATATCTGTGGGCAGGGCGGTGATCTTGGTCATGGCGTTTCTCCTTTGCTGCCTGCACCCTGCCCGAACCGCGCCGCCGCAATCGACCCGGATCTTGCGCATCCCGCAGCAGGGGCGGGCAAGGCTGGAAGCAAAACCCTCCCGCCCGCCGTGCAGGCATTGGAAATGCCCTGCGGCGGTTGGGCCAAGCGCCGCGCTGGCGCGCGGCGCAGGGGCAGCTCGCGGAAGGCCCGTCCGGTTCGACTCCACATGAGAACAAAACGGGAATATCATGCGACTCATGTTCGCCGAATTCGCCTGCCTCTCGAACTTCACCTTCCTCACCGGGGCCTCTCACCCCGAGGAGTATGCGGCCCGTGCGCTGGAGCTGGGGATCGCGGCGGTCGCCATTGCCGATGAAAACTCGGTGGCGGGCATTGCGCGCGCCCATGCGGAATGCCGCGACATTGCCCGCCGGGTGCGCGAGCGGCTGGCCTGGGACCGCACGCACACGCCGATCGGCCCGCCGCGCCCCGCGGGCATTCCGCAACCCGACTCTTTCCCGGTCTATGACACCGTGCGGCTGATCCCGGCGGCAAAGCTCATATTCACCGACGCGCCGGAGGTGATCGCGCTGCCCGTAAACCGCACCGGCTGGGGCAGCCTGACCCGGCTGCTGTCCACCGGGCGGCTGAGGGCGGAAAAGGGCAGCTGCATTCTGCATCTCGCCGACCTTCTGGAGTTTGCGGACGGCCTCCATCTGCTCTTGCTGCCGCAGGCGGGACAGGACCCGCGCGGCGCGGATGGGTGGGCACCGCATATGGACGCGCTGACGCGCCGCTTTGGCCCCCGCATGCACCTGCTGATGGCGCCGGCCTATGACGGCGGCGACCGGGCGCGCTTTGCGCAGCTGGCGGAGTTGGCAAAACAGCTGAACCTGCCCCCCTTGGCCAGCGCCGCGCCAAGGATGCACCACGGCAGCCGCCGCCGCCTGGGCGATGTGCTGACTGCGATCCGCCTGCGCCGCAAGGTCGAAACCCTGGGCCGCGCCGCCATGGCCAACGGCGAGCAGCGGCTGCGCTCGGAACGCGAAATGCGCCGCCTGTTCCGCGATCATGAACAGGCGGTGGACAATGCTGCCCGGCTGGCGGACCAGCTCAGCTTCTCGCTGGATGAGCTGCGCTATGACTACCCGGACGAGGGCAGCGCGCAGGAAACCCCGCCGCAGCGGCTGCGGCGGCTGGCCGAAGAGGGCCTCAGCTGGCGCTACCCCGGCGGCGCGCCACAGCGGGTGCGGGCGCTCTTGGAACATGAGCTCGCCCTGATCGCCAAGCTGAAATACGACCCCTATTTCCTCACCGTGCGCGACATCGTCGCCTTTGCCCGCTCCCGCGGGATCCTCTGCCAGGGCCGCGGCTCGGCTGCAAACTCGGTGGTCTGCTACTGCCTGGGCGTCACCTCCGTCAGCCCGGAACTGGGCACCATGGTGTTCGAGCGTTTCGTCTCCGAGGCCCGCGACGAGCCGCCCGACATCGACGTCGATTTCGAGCACGAGCGGCGCGAGGAGGTGATCCAGTGGATCTATGAACGCTACGGCCGCCACCGCGCGGGCCTCTGCGCCACGGTGATCCACTACCGCGGCAAGCGCGCCATCCGCGAGGTCGGCCGCGCCATGGGCCTGACCGAGGACACCATCTCGGCCATGTCCTCGCAGCTCTGGGGCTTCTTCAGTGCCAAGGGGGTGGAGGCCGAGCGGATGCGCGAGATCGGGCTGGACCCCGCGAGCCGCCGCCTGCAGCTGACCCTGCAGCTGGTGGAGCAGATCATCGGCTTCCCCCGCCACCTCAGCCAGCATGTGGGCGGCTTCATCATCACTCAAGGGCGGCTCGATGAGCTGGTGCCCATTGAAAATGCCACCATGGAGGGGCGCACGGTCATCTGCTGGGACAAGGACGACATCGACACGCTGGGCATCCTCAAGGTCGATGTGCTGTCCTTGGGCATGCTCACCTGCATCCGCAAGGCGTTTGATCTGATGCAGCAGCACCACCAGCTGGACTACAGCCTTGCGACCCTGCCGCCAGAGGACCCGGCGGTCTACAACATGCTGTGCCGCGCCGACAGCATCGGGGTTTTCCAGGTCGAAAGCCGGGCGCAGATGAACTTCCTGCCCCGGATGCGGCCGCGCAATTTCTATGACCTGGTGATCGAGGTCGCCATCGTCCGCCCCGGTCCGATCCAGGGCGACATGGTGCACCCCTATATCCGCCGCCGCAATGGCGAGGAGCCGGTGCATTTCCCGTCGGATGCGCTGGGCGAGGTGCTGGGCAAGACCCTCGGCGTGCCGCTGTTTCAGGAGCAGGCGATGCAGATCGCCATCGTCGGCGCCGGTTTCACGCCGGAACAGGCCGACCGGCTGCGCCGCTCGCTCGCGACCTTCAAGAAACACGGCAACGTCAGCGAGTTCCGCAGCCTGTTCCTGCGCGGCATGGCGGCAAACGGTTATGATGCGGAGTTCTCCGAACGCTGCTTTTCCCAGATCGAGGGGTTCGGCTCCTACGGCTTCCCGGAAAGCCATGCTGCCAGTTTCGCGCTGCTGGTCTATGCGTCGGCCTGGATCAAGTGCCACCACCCGGGCATCTTCGCCTGCGCGCTGCTGAACTCCCAGCCGATGGGCTTCTACGCCCCCGCCCAGATCGTCCGCGACGCGCGCGAGCATGGCGTGGCGGTGCGCCCGGTCTGCATCAACAACTCCTACTGGGACAACGTGATGGAGCCCGATGGCCACGGCGGCCTGGCGCTGCGGCTGGGGTTCCGGCAGGTGAAAGGCTTGCGCGACGAGGAGGCCGCCTGGCTGACCGCCGCCCGCGGCAACGGCTACCACGAGGTGGAGGACGTCTGGCGCAAGGCCGGCATCTCACCGCCGGTGATCGAGCGGCTGGCCGAAGCCGATGCCTTTGCCGCCCTCGGCCTCAACCGGCGCGAGGCCTTATGGGCCGCCAAGGCGATCACCGCCCGCAAGTCCCTGCCGCTGTTTGCCCGCGAGCTGGAGGGCGAGGGGATTTACGAGCCGGAAGCCGACCTGCCGCAGATGGGCCTGGGCGAGGAGGTGGTGGAGGACTACGTCGCCATGCGGCTGAGCTTGCGCGCCCATCCGGTGGCGCTGATCCGGCATCTGCTGACGCCGCAGAACCCCGGCGGCGGCGCGGCGGGCGGGCCGGGGATTTGAGTATTTGGGCAAAGAAGAAGCGCAGGCCGGTGAATGTTATCTTGGTACCTTGATACCAAAGTTGAATCACTCTATATCACCCTCTGAAAGGAGGGTGCGATGACATCTGTAACCCGTGTTCAAACCGGCCTGCGCCTGGAGGCGCGGCTGCTGAAAACCATGAAGGCGCTGGCGGAATACCTGGATATCTCGGTGGCGGAGCTGGTTGAGGGCATGGCGCTGCACGCCTTTGAGGGCAAAGCGCCGTTCTCTGACGAGACCCTTGGCAAGATCGAGGCGCTGCGGGCCGTCTACGGGCTGGACCTGACTGCCGCCGACAGCCACAGCCTGACGGAGGATCCGCAATGAGCGAACGCACCGATTATGCCGTGATGGCAGCGGAACTGGCCGCGGGCACCCTGCAGCCGCAGGGCTTCAGCCACCGCGCGCATCTGGGGGTGGCCTATGAAATCCTTTCCCGCCACGAAGTGTTCGAGGGCATGGCTATCTATGCCCGCGGCTTGCGCCGGCTGACAGAGGCCGCGGGGGTGCCGGAGAAATTCAACGCCACGGTGACGCTGGCCTTCCTGAGCCTGACGGCGGAGCGGATGGTGCAGGGCGATTACCAGGACACGGATGCCTTTCTGGACGGCAATGCCGACCTGCTGCGGCCCGGAGTCCTGGGCCGCTACTTTCCGGCGGACACGCTGGCCAGCGATCTGGCGCGGCGGGTGCCGGTGCTGGTGCCGCAGAACGCCGGCAGCAAGGATGCCGCGCCGGCCCGGAATTGAGTATTTCGGGAAAGATGAAGCGGCGTTGCCGGGGTGCCGCGCCGTGATAACGCCAACTGTGGCAGGAAAGCCGGTTCACCCCGGCGCGGCAAGGCGTTAGAAGGCTTGCGAAGCTTTCCTTGCCCCGGAGATGATCCATGCCCGCACCCAAACCCGTTGTCCTGTGCATTCTTGACGGCTGGGGCAGCGGCGAGCCTGGCAAGGCCAACGCGCCCTATCTGGCGCAGACCCCAACCTTCGATGCGATCATGGCCAAGGGACCCGCGGCAAAGCTCATCACCCACGGGCCCGATGTAGGGCTGCCGACCGGGCAGATGGGCAACTCCGAGGTCGGCCACACCAACATCGGAGCGGGCCGGGTGGTGGCGATGGACCTGGGCCAGATCGACCTGGCGATCGAGGAGGGATCGTTCTTCGAAAACGCGGCGCTTCTGGATTTCATCAGGCGGCTGAAGGAAACCGGCGGCGCGGCGCATCTGATGGGGCTGGTCTCGGACGGCGGCGTGCACGGGCATATCAACCATATCCTGGCGGCGGTGAAGGCGATCCATGAGGCCGGCGTGCCGGTCTGGCTGCATGCAATCACCGACGGCCGCGACGTGGCGCCGAAATCGGCCTTCCGCCACTTCCGGCGGCTGGAGGAGCGGCTGCCCGAAGGCGTGCGGATTGCCACCGTCACCGGCCGCTATTTCGCGATGGACCGCGACAACCGCTGGGGCCGGGTCAGCGAGGCCTATGACGCGATGATCCATGCCAAGGGCCGCCCCGGGCAGACCGCCCATGGCGCGGTGGACCATGCCTATAACCAGTCGGAAACCGACGAGTTCATCGGCGCCACCGTGCTGGAAGGCTATGAGGGCGTGAAGGACGGCGACGGGTTCTTCTGCCTCAATTTCCGCGCCGACCGGGCGCGGGAGATCCTGCGCGCCATCGGCGAGCCGGGCTTTGCTGAGTTCGACACCGGCGCCCGCCCGAAACTGGCGGCGCTCCTCGGCATGGTGGAATATTCCGACAGCCACAATAACTACATGACCACCGCCTATCCCAAGGCGGAGATCGTCAACACCCTGGGGGCCTGGGTTGCCAAGCACGGCAAGACCCAGTTCCGCCTGGCCGAGACCGAGAAATACCCGCATGTGACCTTCTTCCTCAACGGCGGCAAGGAAGAGCCGGAGGAGGGCGAGGACCGCTATATGCCGAAGTCGCCGAACGTGGCGACCTATGATCTGCAGCCGGAGATGAGCGCGCCGGAGGTGACGGAGAAATTCGTCGAGGCGATCGAGGCGGGTTATGACCTGATCGTGACCAATTACGCCAACCCGGACATGGTCGGCCACACCGGTGACCTGAAGGCGGCGATGCGCGCCTGCGAGGCGGTGGACCAGGGGCTGGCCCGGGTGGTGGCGGCGCTGGAGAAGGCGGGCGGCGCGATGATCGTCACCGCCGATCACGGCAACTGCGAGGTGATGGTGGACCCGGTGTCCGGCGGCGCCCACACCGCCCATACGCTGAACCTGGTGCCGGTAGCGCTGGTCGGCGGGCCGGAGGGTGCGGCACTGCGCGACGGGCGCCTGGCAGATCTGGCGCCGACCATCCTGGAGCTGATGGGGCTGGAGAAACCGGCCGAGATGACCGGGGAGAGCCTGCTGTCATGATCCGGCGCGCGGGCCTGATGCTGCTGGCGCTGCTGGCTACGCCGCTGCCGGCGGCGGCGGACCCGGCGGATGCTGCGCGGCAGGCGGCGGAGCAGCTGGAGACGGCCTCTGTCAAGCTGCAGGAGGCCGACAGCTCCCGCGACCGGGTGAAGGCGCTGACCACCACCGTGCAGGCCTATGAAGCCGGTCTTGCCGCGATGCGCGCCGGGTTGCGCCGGGTGGCGCGGCGCGAAGGGCAGCTGAGCGCCCAGCTGGCAGCGCGGCAGGAGGAGGTGTCGGGCCTTCTGGGCATCATCCAGACCATCGAAACCTCGCCGCCACCGGTGCTGATGGTGCATCCCTCCGGGCCATTGGGCGCGGCGCGCTCCGCCATGATGCTGGCAGAGGTGACGCCGGCGCTGCAGGCGCGGGCGCAGGGGCTGAAGGCGGATCTGGACGAGGTGCAGAGCCTGCGCCTCTTGCAGCAGAACGCCGCCAAGACGCTGGAGGAGGGGCTGGCGGGCGTGCAGAGTGCCCGGGTGCAGCTGTCCACCGCCATTGCCGACCGCACCACCCTGCCGAAACGCTTTACCGAGGACCCGGTGCGCACCGCGATCCTGATCTCCTCGACCGAAACCTTGTCGGGGTTTGCCGATGGACTGGCGGAAATCGCCGGCGGCGAGATCACCGCCAGCGAGGCCGACATCAGCGCCCTGCGCGGCAGCCTGCCATTGCCGGTCGAGGGGCTGCTGCTGCGCGGCTACGGCGAGCGCGATGCCGCGGGCATTGCGCGGCCCGGCTGGCTGGTTGCCGCCCGTCCCCGCGCGCTGGTGACATCGCCCGCGGCGGCCACCATCCGCTACCGCGGGCCGCTGCTGGACCTCGGTAACGTGGTGATTCTGGAACCGCAGCCGGACACGCTGTTTGTGCTGTCGGGCCTGGCCGAGGTGTTCGGCGAGGCGGGGCAGGTGATCCCCGAGGGCACCCCTGTCGGATTGATGAGCGGAGAAAACCCGAAACCGGACGCAATCCTGTCAACAAGCGGTGAAGGGGGTGGAACTGACCGGACAGAAACGCTCTATATAGAAGTGAGAATGGACAACAGCCCGGTGGACCCGGAAACATGGTTCCGCACTGGAAAAGGTGGATGAAGGCTTGATGAAAAAATTTGCGATGGCCGCCATTGGCGGCACGCTGGCAGGGATCGTTGCAACATCTTACGTGGCGGCCCCCTTGCTGGCGCAGGAAGGCGCGCGCGAGGCAAACGTCTATGAGCAGCTGGACCTGTTCGGCGACATCTTCGAGCGCATCCGTGCGCAATATGTCGAGGAAGTCGACGAGAAGGAACTGATCGAGGCGGCCATCGGCGGCATGCTGGCGTCCCTGGACCCGCATTCCAGCTACCTGTCGCCCGATGACGCCGACAAGATGCGGGTGCAGACCCGCGGCGAATTCGGCGGCCTGGGGATCGAGGTCACCCAGGAAGAGGGCTTTGTCAAAGTCGTCTCCCCGATCGACGGCACCCCGGCGGATGAGGCCGGAGTGGAAGCCGGCGATTTCATCACCCATGTGGACGGCGAAAGCGTGCTGGGCCTGTCGCTGGACGAGGCGGTGGAGCTGATGCGCGGACCGGTCGGCTCCGAGATCGTGATCACCGTGGTGCGCGAGGGCGAGCCGGAGCCGTTCGACGTGTCGATCATCCGCGACACCATCAAGCTGACCGCGGTGCGCGGCCGTACCGAGGGCGACACCGTGGTGATGCGGATCACCACCTTCAACGACCAGACCACGCCGAACCTGGAATCCGGCCTGAAGAAGCAGATCGAAGAAGCCGGCGGCATGGACAAGGTGAACGGCATCGTGCTGGACCTGCGCAACAACCCGGGCGGCCTGCTGACCCAGGCGATCAAGGTGGCCGACAGCTTCCTGGAGTCGGGTGAGATCGTGTCCACCCGCGGCCGCGATCCGGAAGACGGCGAGCGCTTCAACGCGACCCCGGGCGACCTGGCCGAGGGCAAGCCGATCGTGGTGCTGATCAACGGCGGTTCGGCCTCAGCCTCGGAAATCGTCGCGGGCGCGCTGCAGGACCACCGCCGCGCCATCGTGGTCGGCACCAAATCCTTCGGCAAGGGCTCGGTCCAGACCGTGATGCCGCTGAAGGGCGAGGGCGCCATGCGCCTGACCACCGCGCGCTATTACACGCCGTCGGGCCGCTCGATCCAGGCGCTGGGCGTTTCGCCGGATATCGTGGTGGCGCAGCCGCGCCGGACCGCGGCGGCTGAGGACGAGGACAGCCCGTCCCGCCGGTCGCGTTCGGAAGCCGACCTGCGCGGCAGCCTGAACAACGACTCCCTGTCCGAGGATGAAATCCGCCAGATCGAGGAAGAGCGCGAGAAGGCCGAGAAAGCCGCGGAACTGCGCGAGCAGGATTACCAGCTGGCCTATGCCATCGACATCCTGAAGGGGATGGTGGCGCTGGGGCCGAAGTAAGGCCCGCGCAAACACGCATCAGGAAGGGGCCGTCCGGTTGGGCGGCCTTTTTCATTTTTGCTGTGCCGCCGGGTCTGGCGGGTGGTGGTTGCTGTGCCGTTTAAGCGCGGTGTCCCGGTTAAGGGGCGGCGCCGCCGGGTGGAGGTGGACAGACCCCGCCGGGGGCCTGCTCGGACAAGCTCGCTTGGACGACCCCCTTTTTATCAGGGCCGGTCTCCGGGGGATACGCAGGCAGCTCCACAGATGCCTGCGCCTTGTATCATGGCCCGTGCGCTGAGCCATGGCGGGGGATCGATCCGGGGACAGTCTGGCATAAACGGATGAGGATCAGGTGAAGGCACCGTACGGTGGGTGCGCAACACCCTGCGGCCCGTGATCCCTGCGCCCGCCGCAAACCTGTTGACTGCGGACCCTGCGCCGACCCAACCTGCGGCCGGATTAAGAACAAGGCATTTCGCGGGAACAGGCTGCCGGCCATTCCTGCCCGAAGGGACGGAGAAAATCATGGACAGAATTCTGCTGATGATCGTGTGCGCCTTTGCCGGCGCCGCGGGGGTGTATTATTACCTGCAAAGCCAGCAGCCGGTCGTTGTCGAGACGACGCCGGTCATTTCCGAGCCGCGGCTGATCAATGCGCTGGAAACAACTGAGGCCTATTCCGCCAATGCCTTGGTCCTGGTCAAGGAGCGCAAGCTGCTGGGCAAGGAAAACAACGCGGTCTATGTCTCTCAATGGCAGCAGAAGGTGGTCATCGGTGTGGATTTCACCGGGTTCGACTGGAAAACAGTCAGCGGCATCGGGGACAAGCTGAAACAGGGCGGCAATATCGTCAGCGGGACCATTCCGGAACTGAAGGTGCTGCATGAATACGTTGTCAAAGGCAGCGAGAAGAACGAAGTCGCCAGCCGGATCGTCAATTTTGACGAGGAAACGGTCCTGGGCGGCGCAGCCAATGCGCGCAGGGGCGCTGCCGACACCTGCAGCCGGGACATGATCCTGTACCGGGAAGAGGTGGTGAAACATGCGATGGAGACTGTTGTGCGCAACCTGTCTGTCGCCATGCCGGTTGATGACAACGGTGCGCCCCTGGTGGCGTTTGACCTGAAATTCGCCAACGAGGCGGACCTGCTGGCAGGGATCGCGGACCGCAAAACGGGCAACCAGGGACCGCAGTCCTGCAGCGGTGTCGAGTACGTCAACTGACACCGGGCTTAAGGGTGTTCGCCAGCCCTGCGTCTGTTGGGCCTTCGTGAAAGAACGCCCGGTCTCCGGCCCGCCTGGTTTCGCCAGATGCTGCTGATCCGTGAAGCCGCCTGCGGAGGCATGGCCTCCACCGGTCTCTTCCGCCGGGACGCGATATCCGGCTTGCAAGCTGCAAAAGCCTTGGTAGGGTCGCGCGGAAACTGCATTCAGGATTGAACCAATGGACCTATTGGCCCCGCTCATCGCCTATTCAGTCGCCCTGTCAATCGCGGCTGTCATTCCCGGTCCGGGGGTGGCGGGTCTGGTCGGGCAATCCCTTGGCAATGGCCTGCAGGTGTCGCTGTTCTTTCTGGCGGGCATTGCGCTGGGCGATGTGGTCTACCTGACCATCGCGATTGCAGGCCTGGCCGCGATCGCGCAGCTGTTCTCCGGCGCGCTGCTGGCGATCAAGGTGCTGGGCGGCCTGTATCTGATCTATCTCGCCAGCAAGTTCTGGCGCAACGAGGCCGGGCTCACCCATGTGCGCAAGGCCGGCAGCCGCCGCGGGCTGAAGACGTTCCTGTCGGGCTTTGCGCTGACGCTGGGCAACCCCAAGACGATCATCTTTTACCTCGCGCTGCTGCCCACCGTCATTGATCTGGAGGCGGTGGGGCTGTCGCAATGGGCCGCGCTGAGCGTGCTGACCGTTGCGGTGCTGTTCGTGACACTGCTGCCCTATGCGCTGCTGGCCTCGGGCGCGCGGACAATGATGACGCGGGCGGACGCCCTGCAAAGGCTGAACCGGCTGGCCGGCGCCATCATCGGCGGTGCCGGGGTCTTCATCCTTGGCCAGGCGGCAACGGCGGTCGTTCGCCGGGCGTGACGTCCGGGCAGATCAACGGGATTTGAAAATCAACGCCCGATATCCGGCGTACTGAACGGGCAGGCTGGTCTATGCTCCGCCCATGATGTTTGACCTGCCTGATTCCCGCACGCTCTACCAGGCGCTGCTAGACCGTGATGCCGCATACGAGGGGCGCGCCTATGTCGGCGTGACCTCCACCGGCATCTTCTGCCGCCTGACCTGCCCGGCGCGCAAACCCAAGTTCGAGAACTGCCGGTTCCATGCCACGCCGGGCGAGTGCATCGAGGCGGGGTTCCGCGCCTGCAAGCGCTGCAAGCCGCTGGCCGCCGCCGCGGGGGATGACCCGATGGTGCAGGGCCTGCTGGCGCGGCTGGAGGCGCGGCCTGCCTACCGCTGGGGCGAGGGCGACCTGGTGCGGCTGGGGCTGGATGCGTCGACCGTGCGGCGCGCCTTCAAGCGGCATTTCGGCATGACCTTCCTGGAGATGGCGCGGCAGCGCCGGCTGCGCGAGGGCTTCACCGCGCTCAAAGCCGGCGAGCCGGTGATCGCGGCGCAGATCGATGCCGGTTTCGAAAGCGCCAGCGCCTTCCGCGCGGCATTCGCCAAACTGGTGGGGATTGCGCCCGGCGCGTTCCGCAAGGATGCTCTGTTGCTGGCCGATTGGATCGATACGCCGCTGGGCGCGATGATCGCGATCAGCTGCCAGCACCAGTTGCATCTGCTGGAGTTTGCCGACCGCAAGGCGCTGCCGCGGGAGGTGGCCAAGCTGCAAAAGGCGCAGCCGGGCGGCCTGGGCTTTGGCCGCCCGGCACCGACAGAACAGATTGCAGAGGAGCTGCGCCGGTTCTTTGCAGGCGAAGGCGCGGATTTCCGGACCCCGCTGGCGCTGCATGGCACCGGGTTCGAGCGCGAAGTCTGGCGTTATCTGCTGACCATTCCGGCGGGCGAGACCCGCAGCTATTCGCAGATCGCGCGGGAGCTGGGCCGGGCCTCGGCCACCCGCGCGGTGGCGCGCGCCAATGGCGCCAACCAGCTGGCGCTGGTGGTGCCCTGCCACCGGGTGCTGGCGGCGGACGGATCGCTGACCGGCTACGGCGGCGGCCTCTGGCGCAAGCAGCGGCTCATCGAGATTGAAACAGGCTACAGACAGAGGATTTCAGCATGACATATTCCGACCGCGCCAAGGCTTTTGCGGCGCTGCACCAGCCGGGCAACCCGGTTGTTCTCTACAACATCTGGGACGCGGGCAGTGCCAGGGCGATTGCCGGGGCAGGGGCATCGGCCTTGGCGACCGGCAGTTTCCCGGTGGCAGCGGCGCAGGGGTTCCCGGATGGCGAGCAGGTGCCGCTGGACTTCGTGCTGGGCAATGCGGCGCGTATCGTGGCCGCCACGGAGCTGCCGGTGACCATTGATTTCGAGGGCGGCTATGCCCGCGAGACGGAGCAGCTGACCGCCAATGTGAAGCGGCTGGCAGAGACCGGCGCGGTGGGCCTCAATTTTGAGGATCAGGTGGTCGGCACCGCGGCGTTCTACAGCATCGAAGAGCAGGCCCGGCGGGTGGCTGCGGTGCGGGCGGCCCATGCGGATCTGTTCGTGAACGCGCGCACTGATCTGTTTCTGAAAGAAAAAGACGCCGCTAAACACGCCGCGCTGCTGCCGGAGGCGCTGGAGCGCGCGGCGGCCTATGCGGAGGCCGGCGGCAACGGGTTCTTTGTGCCGGGCCTGACGGACCCTGACCTGATTGCGCGGGTCTGCGAGGGCTGTTCGCTGCCGGTCAACACGATGATGCGCGGCATCACGCTGGAGACCGCGCGGCAGGCAGGCGTGGCGCGCTGCAGCTATGGCCCGATCCCGCACGCAAAGCTGATGCAGGTGCTGGCGGAGCATTTCCAGGCGCTGGAGTAAGCCGCCGCTTACATGGTTTCCAGGCAGTGGCGGCGGAAGGCGCGTTTGAGCATGTCGAGCTCGGCGCGCAGCAGTTCGACCTCGGCGCGCAAATCGTCCGCCACCGCTTCGCCTGCGATCATGGTGAAATCGCCCAGCCGGGTGCTGCTGGCGGAGTCGAAGATCACGAAGGTCTGCACCCCGTCGGCCACGGCCTCCGGCGGCACCGGCACGGCGACCAGCCAGTCGCCCTCTGTCTGGCCCTCGGTCAGGATCACGTCCTTGAGCGGCTGATCCTGGAACATCACCGTGACATCCGGCCGCGCGCCGCTGGCGGCGGCATTGCTGATCTTGCCCTCCCAGACCCCGTTGCGGAAGCGGATTTTGGTCAGTGTCAGGTCGCTCATGTCAGGTTACTCATGGGGCTGGGCTCCTCAGATCGCCGCGCGGCGGTGGCGCGAGAAGGTCAGGTCGCGCAGGACCACCTGGTTCAGGTCCGGCGCCTCGAAGATCAGGTCGAGCCAGATCTTCTCGATCCGCTTTTCGTTCAGCTTGGAATAGGCCAGGTCGAACTCCACCACGATGTTCTTTTCCTCCTGCGGCAGCTCGCGCACCAGCTGTTCGGTGTTGGGGCCGTGCTGGATGTTGAGGCGGGCAAAGATCTCGATCGGTTTTTCGGATTCGATGATGCTGTCGATGCGCAGGAGGTGCTGGCGGGTGATGCCCTCGGCGGCCTCGCGCGGCAGGTCGATCACCAGCGACAGGAAGGAACCGTCGAACTTGAACACGTCCATGCGCAGGCCGAAGGGGGCAAGGTCCTCTTCCCGGGTGTTCCTGAGCTGGCGCAGGGTCAGTTCGGAAAAGGCGCAGTCGTGGAACAGCTGCACCTCATTGCCCAGCCGGGCCTTGGTGGGAACCGAGGACAGCCCGCGCTCCGGCAGCGGGCCGCGCCACATTTCCGGGCGCCAGGACCAGTCGGTGCCATGCGGGCGCGGAAAGAAGGAGGAGCCGATCTGCGGCAGCGCCAGGCGGCCGTCGGCGGTGTGGATCAGCCGGTCCAGATGGGTGCGCAGCTGGCGGGCCTGGTTGCGCTGGCGGCGCAGTTCGGAGAGCGGCGCGCGCGAGGATTCCTCTGCCGCGGCGCGCCAGCGGCGCAGGCTGCGCAGGTGAAGCAACCGGTCCATGATCCTGCCCATCGTGCTCTCTCTTGCCTGGTTTAAGGTCTTGCGTGCCTGTCCGGCCTCCGGCCGGCCCCTGTGCGGGCCGCCGCGGGGCTGGCGGCAGTGTAACCGGGGGCGGCTATTGAAATAAACCGGCAATCCGCTGGCGGAGCCCGCGTTTTTTGCGCGGCTCCTGTTGCGCGCTCTCAGCCTGAGCCTGCAACTGCGCCGGGCGGGGCTGCGGACGCAGACCCTCTGCTGCGGCTGCGGAGAGGGCTGGCGCGGCACTTTCGGCGGCGTCCAGCGCAGGCAGGGTGGAGGCCTCCAGCGTGCGGTGGGTCATCTCGTTCAGGAGCGCCGCGCCGTGGCTGCCAAGCGCCCGGCTGCCCTCAGGCGCGTAAAGCGCCAGCGCGACGAGGTGGCGGTCGAGCACAAAGGCACCGCGCCAGTGCACCGGGCTGGCGCTGTCGGCAACGGCGCCGGGGAACTCCAGCTTGACCAGCGGCAAGAGCTGGTCCTCGCTGGTTTCCAGCACCCTGGCGTCCGGGAACATGGCGGCGATGTCGGCGGCCTGCGGCGCGGCAGCGGCTGCTTTGGCGGGGCCGATGGAGGCGGTGAGCACGGCCGATTTGCGGGCGCCGAACCAGTTCTGGCGGCCCATGCGGCTGCAATGGGCCAAAAGGGCAAAGCCGCCGTCCTTGTCCGGCTGGCTGCTGCGGCGGTCAAAGCAATAGGCCCCGGGTGCGGCCAGCAGCACATCGCCGCCGCCGAAGGACATCACCTGAACGCCGGCCTGCGGCGCCTGGCTGGCGGTGCGGGCGGCAAACGGCATGCTTCGGGGCGCCGGGCTGCAACCCGCCAGGGCCAGTGCCGCCAGCACAACCGCCGCTGCTGCGCCGCGCCGCATGGGCGCCTTTCCGCCGGGCGCGGCAAAAGGCACGGGTTTCCCGTTGCTTGTTCTGATCACTGCTGTTCCTGCCGGTCTTGTTTTTTGCGGGAATCATTACGGAGCGGGCGCCAGGGCGGCAACCCTGAACCGCCAGGGCGCGCGCATCCCTTGCCTTGGCGTTGCAGCAATGCCTAACGTGGGCCGGATTGCCGCCCGCTGCGGCCCGGGGAGGACACATGCTCGACTTGCACAGCTACAGGGCGCATGAGGCGCTGGTGCGCTTTGCCCGGCAACAGCCGGCGCTGTGGCGCCTGATGCTGGGGCTGGTGCTGGTGGCATCGGTCAGCTTTGCGATGACAGCGGCGCTGCAGGTGATCCTGGCGGGGCTGTTCCCGGGCGATTGGCTGCAGGGGCTTGCGGATGGCAGCACCCCCGGTGCGATGCTGGTGCTGTTGGGCAGTTTCGCCTTTCTGTCGCTGGGGGTGGCGATGGCGGCGCGGCTGTTCCACCAGCGCGGTTTTGCCACCGTGACCGGGCATCTGCGCCCGCTGGCGCATCAGTTCGGGCGGGTCAGTCTGTACCTGCTGGGCCTCAGCCTGCTGCTGATGGCGCTGCCGCCCTATGACATGGGGCCGCCGATGACCCAGAACCTGCCGTTTTGGACCTGGCTGGGCATCCTGCCGCTGTCCATCGCCGCGGTGCTGGTGCAGACCGGATCGGAGGAAATCCTGTTCCGCGGCTACATCCAGCAGGCGCTGGCGGCGCGGTTCCGGCACCCGGCGGTCTGGCTGCTGGTGCCCTCGGCGCTGTTTGCGCTGGGCCACTACCTGCCGGCCGAGGCCGGGGACAACGCGCTGGTGATCACCGCCTGGGCCGGGCTGTTCGGAGTCTTGATGGCGGACCTGACCGCCCGGGCCGGCACCCTGGGGCCGGCCATCGCGGTGCATTGCTTCAACAACGTGACCGCCTTGCTGCTGTTCGGCTCCCCCACCAGCCTGAACGGGCTGGCGCTGTACCTGATCCCCTTCGACCTGGCGGACGTGCAGGCGCTGCGGCCCTGGATGGCCGTCGACTTTGTCCTGATGCTGGTCAGCTGGCTTTGCGCGCGGCTTGCCATACGCCGCTGATTGCAATTGCGGCAAATGCGCCTTATCTGGGGGGCAAACCGCGCCCCCGGAGAGGCAAGCAATATGAACTGGATCACCAACTACGTCCGGCCCAAGATCAACTCGATCTTTTCGCGCCGCGAAGTGCCCGAGAACCTTTGGCAGAAATGCGATGAATGCGGCACCATGCTGTTTCACCGCGAGCTGAGCGACAATCAGAACGTCTGCACCAGCTGCGGCCATCACATGCATATCACCCCGCGCGACCGTTTCACCGCGCTGTTTGACGGCGGTGTCTTCACCGAGGTGGCGGTGCCGGAACCGCTGGCCGACCCCTTGAAGTTCAAGGATCAGAAGAAATACCCCGAGCGGATCAAGGCGGCGCAGAAGAAGACCGGCGAGAAAGACGCGATGCTGGTGGCGGCCGGCGAAATTGGCCGCACCCCGATCATCGCTGCTGCGCAGGACTTTTCCTACATGGGCGGCTCGATGGGCATGTATGTGGGCAATGCCATCATTGCGGCTGCCGAGGAAGCGGTGAAGCTGAAGCGCCCGCTGGTGCTGTTCTCTGCGGCCGGCGGCGCCCGGATGCAGGAAGGCATCCTGTCGCTGATGCAGATGCCGCGCACCACTGTTGCGGTGGAGATGCTGAAAGAGGCGGGCCTGCCCTATATCGTGGTGCTGACCCATCCGACCACCGGCGGTGTGACCGCCTCCTATGCGATGCTGGGCGATGTGCATATCGCCGAGCCCAACGCGCTGATTTGCTTTGCCGGGCCGCGGGTGATCGAACAGACCATCCGCGAGAAGCTGCCCGACGGCTTCCAGCGCGCCGAATACCTGCTGGATCACGGCATGCTGGACCGGGTGACCCCGCGCACCGAGATGCGCGAAGAGCTGATCACCATCATCCGCATGCTAATGGGCCTGCCGCCGCAGGTGGTGGGCGATCTGCCGGTGCCGGAGAAGGAAGACGCCGCCAAAGCCGCAAATGCGCCGGCCGATGGCGCTCCCAGCGAAGAAGCTGCCGAGTAAACCGGTTTAAATTGACCCGCCTGGCCGTAAGGCCGGGCAGCGCCCGTCCCGCCCCAACCGGGGCGGGCGCTTCGCTTCCACCCCGCCGGGACGGGCGCTGCCCTTTGCGTTTGAGGCAATCCGGCTGAACAGGACCAGGCTGATGACTCAGACCTCCGACGCGATCCTCGCCCGCATGATGGCGCTGCACCCCAAGATCATCGACCTGACGCTGGACCGGGTCTGGCGGCTGCTGGCGGCGCTGGACAACCCGCAGGACAAGCTGCCGCCGGTGATCCATCTGGCGGGCACAAACGGCAAGGGCTCGACCCAAGCGATGATCCGGGCGGGGCTTGAGGGCATGGGCAAGAGCGTTCACGCCTACACCTCGCCGCATCTGGCGCGCTTTCACGAGCGGATCCGGCTGGCGGGCGCGCTGATCTCCGAGCCGCATCTGACCGAAGTGCTGGACGAGTGCTACGCCAAGAACGGCGGCGAGAACATCACCTATTTCGAGATCACCACGGTGGCGGGTCTCCTGGCGTTTTCGCGCACACCCGCGGATTACACCCTGCTGGAGGTCGGCCTGGGCGGGCGTCTGGACGCCACCAACGTGATCACCCCCGAGGTTTCGGTGATCACCCCGATCTCGATCGATCATGAGCAGTTCCTGGGCAACACGCTGGCCAAGATCGCCGCGGAAAAGGCCGGCATCATCAAGCGCGGCGTGCCGGTTGTGGCCGGCCCGCAGCCGGACGAGGCGATGGAGGTCATTGAGGCCACCGCCGCCCGCCTTGGCGCGCCGCTGATCGCCTACGGGCAGCACTGGCACGTCTACGAGGAGCGCGGCCGGCTGGTGTTCCAGGACGAAATCGGCCTGCTGGATCTGCCGCTGCCGGCACTGCTGGGCGCGCATCAGATCCAGAACGCCGGTGCGGCGCTGGCGGCGCTGCGCCATCTGGGCGCTGATGAAGCCGCCTGCGAGGCCGCCATGCTGAACGCCGAATGGCCCGCCCGGATGCAGAAGCTGAAAACCGGCCCGCTGATCGAGGCGGCGCCGGAGGCAGAGCTGTGGCTGGACGGCGGCCACAACGCCGCGGCCGGGGTGGCGCTGGCGGATGTGCTGGCCAAGCTGCCGGAACGCCCCACCCATCTGATCTGCGGCATGCTGAACACCAAGGACGTGAGCGGTTACATGGCGCCGCTGGCGCCGCATGTTTCAAGCCTGACCGCG
Source organism: Leisingera sp. ANG49 (assembly GCF_059694505.1). Taxonomy (NCBI): domain Bacteria; kingdom Pseudomonadati; phylum Pseudomonadota; class Alphaproteobacteria; order Rhodobacterales; family Roseobacteraceae; genus Leisingera; species Leisingera sp. ANG49. Next base: position 61,451 of record NZ_JCATZN010000007.1, on the reverse strand, counting down.
ATTTCGATCCCGGATGAGATCAACACGCTGAGCGCTGAAGACACCGAAACCGCGGCCAAGTCGGTGGGCATCGAGGCAGGCACGGCGGTCAGCACCCTGGCGGCGCTGCAGGCGATCACCGCCAAGGACCCGCAGGCGCGGGTGCTGATCTGCGGTTCGCTTTATCTGGCGGGCCATATCCTGCGCGAAAACGGCTGAGATTGGCAGCGGCGGGGGAGGTTCTCCCGCCCGGCTTCGACCTGCCGGTCTCATCCCGTTGGGCCTGGCGCCGCTGACGCGGCGCGGCCGCTTTTCATCTTTCCGGAAATACTCCGGGGGTGAGGCCGTGAGGCCGAGGGGGCAGCGCCCCCTGACTTGTTCAGCCCCTAATCCAGAACGTAGTTCACCGGCTCCAGCTTGGGCGGCACCTCGCGCCCCAGCGCGTTGCAGACCGAGATTTCCATCACCCGGCACATGGCGCTGAGCGGCACCGCGTTGGCCTGTTTGCGGAACGGGTGCTCCAGCTCATGCGTCACCTCAGCCAGGCCGAAGAACACATAGGCCACCACCGCAGCGACCAGCGGCTCGAACCAGCCGGCGCTGTCCAGGAGGGCAAAGGGCAGCAGCAGGCAGTAAAGATACGTGGTGCGCCAGACCAGCAATGAGTAGACGAAGGGCAGCGGCGTGGTCAGCAGCCGCTCGTTCCCGGCCTGGGCGGTGGGGAAGGCGGCCAGCCGCTCGGCCAGGGCGCGCTGGCCGAAACCGTCGATGCGGCCGTCCTCGGCCATCTCGCGCAGGCGGGCGGCGATGTCGCGCAGGGCGGCGTTGGGGCTGTTTTCCGTCTGCATCAATGTTTCTGCCGCCTCGGGCCCGACCCAGTGGCGCACCGTCTCCGCCACCTCATCGCCGCGCAGCTGGGCACGGTGCAGGTGGTGAAAGGCGAGAATGCGGGTCAGGATGAACTCCTCGTCCGGGCCCTTGCCCGCAAAGATCCTGAGCTCCTGCGCCAGGCTGCGCACGTCGGAGACCATGCGGCCCCAGATCCGCCGCGCCTCCCACCAGCGGTCATAGGCGGCGTTGTTGCGGAAGCTGAGGAACAGCGACAGCGACAGGCCGAACACCCCCATCGCGGCGATGGAAATCTGGGGCATTGCAATGATATAGCGGTCCAGCACAAGCACCAAGAGCGCCCAGAGCGCGGCGCCGATGATGTTGGGCAGGATGCGCGGCACCACCGATCCGCTCAGGATCAGGAAGATCTCCCGCCGCCGGGGCGTATCGCGGACGATCATTGGGCTTCGCTTCCCCAGTCCTTGTCCTGCATCTCGCGCAGGCGGGAGGCGGTGCGTTCGAACTCAAAGGTGCCTTCGCCCTCGACATAGAGCATTTCGGGCTGGGCCGCGGCGGAGCAGATCAGCCGCACCCGGGCCTCATACAAAGCGTCGATCAGGGTGACGAAGCGCCTGGCCTCGTTGAAGTTGTTGCGGCTGAGGCGGGGAATATCCTCCATGATCAGCACCTTCACCTCACCGGCGATGGCGAGGTAGTCGCCCGGCCCCAGCATCTTGCCGCAAAGGTCATAGAAGGTGGCGCGCGCCACCCCGTTGCGGAAGGCGGGCAGGGTGACTTCGCGGCCCTTCACCTCCAGCGTCAGCGGCTGCGCCGCGCCGCCGCCCGACAGATCCTGCCAGATCGCCCGGATCTGGGCGCGGGCCTCGGAATCAATGGGGGCGAAATAGACCTGCGCGCCGGTCAGCCGGTCCTGCCGGTAATCGGTGGCGCTGGCCATTTCATGCACCGCCATGTGGGCCTTGATCAGATCGATGAAGGGCAGGAACAGCTGCCGGTTGAGGCCGTTCTTGTAGAGGTCGTCCGGCACCCGGTTGGAGGTGGTGATCACGGTGACGCCGGCGGCAAACAGCGCCTCGAACAAACGCCCTACGATCATCGCGTCGGTGATGTCGGTGATCTGCATCTCGTCAAAGGCCAGCAGCCGCACCGACTCCGCCACCTCGGTCGCCACCGGGGCCAGCGCATCTTCGACACCGTTCTGGCGGGCCTCATGCATTTTGGCGTGGATTTCCTGCATGAAGGCATGGAAATGCACCCGCCGCGAGGGGATGCCGTCGAGGCTGTCGACGAACAGGTCCATCAGCATCGACTTGCCGCGCCCGACCCCGCCCCAGAGGTAGAGCCCCTGGACCGGTTCATATTCCGCCTTGCGGAAAAAGCCGCGTTTCACCGGCGGTGCCATCAAACCTTGGGCGATGCGGTCGAAATGCGGAAGCACGGCTACCTGGGCCGGATCGGGCTTCAATTCGCCCGCGTCGATCTTCTGCCGGTAAAGCGCACTCAAATGGGTCATGGGACAGGGATAGCGCGGGGCGCGGGGGATGGGAAGCGGGGGATTGGCGGCAGCAGCCCGAAGGCTCAGCCGAAGCGCTCCTGCGTCAGCTTCACGAAATTCTCCACCGTGCGCCGCCCGCGGTCTTCCTGTTCCTGCAAGAGGTCCGCGACCAGATGCCGGGTCGCCGCTGCGTGCTCCAGCTCAGCCGGGCTGGTGCCATAGGCAATGCCGTAGCGCCCCGGCGCGTGGTTTTCATTCCATTCCGCGCGGCTGGCGTAAATCCCCGGGATCACCACGCTCTGGCAGCCGCAGATGGCGGCATACTGGGAATAGAAGGTCGCCTCGTCATAGGAATAGAAAGTGTCGCAGCGGTTGAAGATCTCTGCGATCTCCTCATGCGAAAGCCCGTCGATCTGGATCGCGTTTTCCGTCTCCGGGATGCGGTCCTTATGCGCGCCCTTGCGCACGATGTAGCAGGCGCCGCTGCGGTCCGGCCGGTTCTGGTTCCGGTAGACCGGGTTGCGGCGCCACATGAACAGGTCGGTGGCGCCACCAGTGATTTCGGGGATGTCGCAGATGCTGCCGGCGCGGAAGAACATCTCCCCCTCGGTGAACTCATACGGGTTCTCTACGCCGGGTTTATAGAGCAGCCAGCGGGCCACGTTCCGGGCCCGCATCGGATTGCCCAGGGTGACCTCGGGGTAGACAATGATGCTGGAGGGTTTGAAGTCCGCCAGCCGGGCCACCGGGGTGTTGAGGCCGGGATTGGTGCCGTAGGGGCGCGCCCAGCGGGAGCCGGGCAGGCGCAGCCGCGACATCACCTCTGCCCGAAGGCCGGCGGCCGGCAGGCGCCGCCACGGCCACAGGAAGGCCTGCTCGCCCAGACCGTTCAGCGTGTTGACCAGTTCATGCAGGAAAATGCTGCCGCCGCTGTCGGGGTCGAAGGCGGGGGCGTAAACGATGTAGTTCGGCCGCTCTGTCATCTGAGGTCCTGTCAATGGCTTGGCGTGTGGCAGCTTAGTCCGCCTCGGCGGCGAGATACTGCTGTTCCAGCTCCAGCAGATCGCGCTTGCGGTCTTTCAGCCGCCGCGCCGGGCTGCCTGCGTAAATGGTCCAGGGGCTGGTGGATTTCAGCACCAGCGAGGCCGAGCCGACCGAGCAGCCCTCTGCCAGTGTCACGCCGGGCGACACCAGCGAGCCTGCGCCGACGATGCAATGGCGGCCGATGTGCACGGGTTCCTTGATTTCCGTCTTGTAGGCGGCAGGAACCGTGGGGTTGGTCATGGTGGCGCCGCTGTAATCGTCGGACTGGGAAAACACCGAAACCCGGTAGGCCAGGGTTGCGAAATCCTCCATCGTGATGCCGGGGGTGCCGCCAGCCAGCAGGCAGAAGGGGCCGATATAGACATTGCGCCCCAGGCTGATTTTGCCCGAGACCACGCAGAAATCGTCGATCCGGCAGTTGTCGCCGATGTGCATCTTGTGCACCTCGTAAAGCGATGCCTTGTCGCTGATCCTGACGTTGCGGCCGAGGGAGGCAAAGCCCATCTGCGCCAGGGTGTCCTGCGTGTAATAGGCCATCAGGGGTTCTGCTGCAGCCAGCTGCGGGCTGTCTCGATGACGGTTTCGATGCTGCTGCCGAGCGCGAAGAACATCGGCAGGCGCACCAGCCGGGCGGAGATATCGTTGGTCACCGGCAGGTCGCCGGCGCTGCGCCCGTAGCGCAGGCCCGCGGGCGCCGAATGCAGCGGCACATAGTGGAACGGGGCGATGATGCCCGCATCCCGCATGCCGCCGATGAAGGCATCGCGGTCGTCCAGATCGCGCATCAGCAGATAGAACATATGGCCATTACCGGTGGTGTCCGGCGGCGTCTTGGGCAGGGTGACGCGGCCTGCGGCCTCGAGACCGGCAAAGGCCGCGCAGTAGCGGTCGTAGAGCGCCAGCCGGGTTTCCAGGATCGCGTCAGATTGCTCCAGCTGGCCATAGAGGAAGGCGGCGATCAGCTCCCCCGGCAGGAAGGAGGAGCCGATGTCGACCCAGGTGTATTTGTCCACCTGGCCGCGCAGGAAGCGGGAGCGGTTGGTGCCCTTCTCGCGGATGATCTCGGCGCGTTCCACCAGGTCGGGGCGGGTCAGGGTCAGCGCGCCGCCCTCGCCGCTGATGATGTTCTTGGTCTCATGGAAGCTGAACGCCGCCATATCCCCCAGCGACCCCGCCGGGCGGCCCTTGTAGGTGGACCCGAAGGCCTGCGCTGCATCCTCCACCAGCACCAGATCATGGGCGCGGGCGATCTCTGCCAGCCGGTCCATGTCGGCGGGGAAGCCCGCGTAATGCACCGCAAAGATGGCGCGGGTGCGGGTGCTGATGGCCGCGGAGACTTTCTCCGGATCAATATTGAGGGTCTCGGGGTCGATATCGACAAATACCGGCACCGCGCCGCGCAGAGCCACGGCATTGGCGGTGGAGACAAAGGTGAACGAAGGCATGATCACCTCGTCGCCCGGCTGCAGATCGCAGAGCAGCGCCGCCATTTCCAGCGCCGCGGTGCAGGAATGGGTCAGGAGCGCCGCATCGGCCCCGGTCTTGTCCGCGATCTGGGCGTTGCACAGATGGGTGAACCGACCGTCGCCGGACAGCTGCCCGAACTCCAGCGCTTCCTGGATATGCGCCAGCTCCCCGCCGATCATCGAGGGTTTGTTGAAAGGGATTCTCGCTGTGGCCATGTGCCAGCCCGCCTCGTTTGATCTTCGCCGACCTTTATATTGGCTTTGCCGCAAGCCGCAAGGGAACCGGGTGCGGGGGCCTGTAAGGACAGGCGGCTGGCTGCTGCGTTTCAGGCGCGCCGGCGGCCCTGGCCGGGGAGCCGTACCGCCTCACATCAAAATTTCTTAATGATGCGCGCAAAATTCCTGATTTGACCGGTTGGCCGATTTGCTTGAGGGTTGCCCAGCCTGCCAGGAGAGACCCAATGGACCGTTCCGCGCCGCTGTTTACCCCCGTTCTAATCGTCGGCTGCATCATCATCATGGTGAGCTTTGCGGTGCGCGCCTCCTTTGGCGTCTTTCAGATCCCGATTGCGGATGAGTTCGGCTGGCTGCGGTCGGAGTTCTCGCTGGCGATTGCGATCCAGAACCTGGCCTGGGGCATCGGGCAGCCGGTTTTCGGCGCCATTGCCGAGAAGATCGGCGACCGCAAGGCGATCATCATGGGCGCCATCGTCTATGCTGCGGGCCTGGTGCTGAGCGCGGCGTCCACCACGCCGTTCGAGATGCAGGCCTATGAATGGCTGGTGGGCTTCGGCATTGCCGGCACCGGATTCGGCGTGGTGCTGGCGGTGGTCGGGCGCGCCAGTTCCGACGAAAACCGCTCGATGTCGCTGGCGATTGTCACCGCGGCCGGATCCGCCGGGCAGATTTTCGGCGCGCCGACGGCAGAGTGGCTGCTGGGCTTCCTGCCCTGGCAAACGATTTTCCTGCTGTTTGCAGGCGTGGTGCTGGTGCTGATTGCGCTGCTGCCGCTGATGCGGGCGCCGGAGGCGGCGTCGAAGATGGAACTGGAAGAGAGCATGGGGGCGATCCTGAAGAAGGCTTTCAAGGACCCCTCTTATACGCTGATCTTCTTAGGCTTTTTCAGCTGCGGCTATCAGCTGGCCTTTGTCACCGCGCATTTCCCGGCCTTTGTGACCGAGATGTGCGGGCCGATCCTGCCGGGCGGGGCGCTGCATTCGATCGGCATCACCACCACCTCTGCGCTGGGCGCGGCGGCGATTTCGCTGATTGGCGCCGCCAATGTGGGCGGCACGCTGCTGGCAGGCTACCTGGGCAAGCGCTATTCCAAGAAATACCTGCTGGCGGCGATCTATACCGGGCGGACGATTGCAGCGGCGGCCTTTATCCTGTTCCCGATCACGCCCCTCAGCGTCATCATCTTCTCGGTCGCCATGGGGTCGCTGTGGCTGGCAACGGTGCCGCTGACCTCGGGACTGGTCGCGCATATCTATGGCTTGCGCTACATGGGCACGCTTTACGGCATCGTGTTCTTCAGCCACCAGCTGGGCAGCTTCCTGGGCGTGTGGCTGGGCGGGCGGATGTATGACGCCTATGGCGATTACACCCTGGTCTGGTGGATCGGGGTCGGCGTCGGCGCGTTCAGCGCCATCGTTCATCTGCCGGTGAAGGAACGCCCGCTGGGGCAGGCAGCGGCCCCGGTGGCGGCGTAACGCCGGCGGTGCGCTGCGTGGCGGGCTGAGGAGCCGGGGCCAGCCCCGGACCCCGGAGTATTTTTCAAAGAAGAAGCAAGCAGCCACCAGCGCGGGTGTCAGAGCAACCCGCGGCGGTGGTTTTGGGCGATGATCTCCAGCACCTCCTCGGTGTGGGTATAGGGCAGCCCGTGGCCGGCACCGGCGATTTCCTCCTGCCGGACGGAACGGGCGCGTTCGGCGAGGCGGCCGGCTGAGTTCGGCGGGATCACCGCGTCCTCCCGGCCCCAGATGGCCAGCGTGGGCACGCCCTTCTTGTGCAGGCTGTGCAGCTCTTCGGTGAAATCCCCGTTCAGGATGCCGCGCAGCGAGGCGAGCACGGCGGGGATGAAGCCGCGGTAGCCCAGCTCCTGCTGCTGCAGGTCGGTGATGCCGGGGACGGAGGAGGGCAGATCGCGCTCCGCCTCGGTGCCGCGGCGGTGCAGGGCGGGGTAGATCGTGTGCATCAGCCAGTCGCCGATCAGGGGAACATGGCGGATGATACGGGTCACCCGGTCCGGGCTGCGGCCGAAGCCGGCCGGTGCCAGCAGGATCAGCTCGCGCAGGCGGGTGGGGCGGGCGGCGGCAAAGGCGGTGGCGATGGCGCCGCCCATGGAATAGCCGATCAGGGTGACATCATCGCCGACCTCCTGATCCGCCAGCAGCTCATCCAGCTGGGTGAGGAAGAAGGCGCGGTCCTGCGGGCCGGAGGGGCGGTCCGAGTAGCCGCGCCCGTAGAGATCGTAGGTCAGCACCCGGTAGCCCATCGCGCCCAGCCCCTTGGCGATGCCGTTCCAGACGAAAGACGGCGTGGTGAGCCCGTGGACGCAGACCGCGACGGGGCCGCGCAGGGGGCCGGTCCAGCGGTAGTGGGTGCAGCCGCCGGGCAGCTGCGCCAGCGCCCCGGGGGCGGTCTGGCGGGCCTTGGCATCCATCGGTTTGCGCAGACGCTCGCGCAGGAAGGGCGCAAGGGCGATTGCCAGAACGGCGAGGGCCAGCAGCCAGATCATGCCCGGGCCTTCCACTTTTGCAGGATGTGATGGCTGGTCATCAGGTCCAGATGGGCGCCGCCGCCGTTCTTGAACAGGGTGATTGGTGCAGGATCGAAGGCGGGGAATTTGCCGAGGCCGTAGTAATCCGCCAGCACGTCGCTGCGCTGGATGGTGCCTTCGGCCAGCGGGATCTTGAATTCGCCGATGTGGTCCAGGGTGGTGTCAAAGCTGTCGCAGTAGATCTGCGCGCGCCTGAGCGCTTCGTCATCGGCCTCGCGCATGTCGGGGCGGTAGGCGCCGATCAGGTTGAGGTGCTGGCCGGGGCGGAGCCACTCGCCCTTGATCACCGGGTCGGAGGACATGGTGCAGGTGACGATGATGTCAGCGGCGCGCACCGCCGGTTCCAGATCTGCTGCGTGCAGGGTGCCGGGGTATTGGGCGCAGAGCTCTTCGGCCTTGGACCCGGTGCGGTTCCAGACGCGGATCTGCGCCTGCGGGAAGCCGGCCCCGAAGGCCTCGATCAGGGAGGCGCCGACGGTGCCGGCGCCGACGATCAGCACTTCCTGCGCTTGCGGATTGGCCAGCCGCAGGGCGCCGAGCAGGCTGTCGCCTGCGGTCTTCCACTTGGTGACCAGGTGGAAATCCACCAGCGCCTCAAGCGTGCCGTCCTTGTCCGAGTAGAGGCAGACGGAGCCGTTGATCATCGGCTTGCCCGCGTCCGGGTTGCGCGGGAAGATGTTGGCGGTTTTCACCGCGATGCCCAGCCCGTCGATCCAGGCGGAGCGGCTCAGCAGCGTGTCGGGATCGCGGTAGAGGAAAGTGTCGCCGATCTCTGCCTTGGGCAGGTCGTGGCTGGCGGCCAGCGCCTCCGCGAAGCTGACCCAGTCCAGCAGGGCTTCACCTTCTTCAAAGCTGATGAATGGGATGGTCATGGGCCTGTTGTCCTTCTTTCTGCGGGCCGTCTCAGGCGGCTTCTTGTTCGGTCAGCAGCCCCGCCTGCACCAGCCGCGCGGCGAATGGCGCGGGGGCGGTGAACAGATGGGTCTGCCAGCCGCGCGCATCGGCGGCTTCGATGTTTTCGGGCCGGTCGTCGGTGAACAGCAGGTGCTGCGGCGCCACCCCGGTTTCGCGTTCGAGAATGGCATAGATCTCCGGCTCTGGCTTGATGCATTTCAGATGCGCCGAGACAAATGTGCGGTCAAAGCCACGCAAGGCCGGATAGGCGCCGCAGGCGAGCTCGAACGTCTCGGCTCCGAAGTTGCTGAGGGCGAAAACGGGTGTGCCTTTGGCCTGCAGCATCTGCATCAGCCGGACGGAACGGGGGATGGCCTGCGGCACCATCTGCAGCCAGCAGTCGTGCCACCAGCGGATTTCCTCGCGCCACTCCGGGTGCTGCTCTGCTAGGGCATAGACGCTGTCGCGGAAGGGGTGGCCGCGGTCGACGTTCAGGTTCATCTCGTGCAGCGGCACCTGTTCGAACAGCTGCCGGCGGCGGGCCGCGCCGATGCGGCTGTCGTAGAAGCGTTCCGGCTCCCACTCGATCAGCACGCGGCCGATATCGAAGACGACGGCGTCAATGGTCATAGGGTTCATCCTTCTGCGCGCGGGCGGGGCCGCGGGGCGGGGCGGTTCTTGCGGGTTTCGCGCCAGACCGAGACCAGGCCGGAGGCAATGATCAGGGCGCTGCCGGCCCAGACGGCGAGGTCGGGCCATTCGTTGAAGATCAGCACGCCCCACAGGACCGACATCGGCATGGCGATGTACTCAAAAGGCGCCGCCAGCGCGGCCTCGTTCATACGGTAGGCCTGGCTGACCAGATAGCCGCCCGCGGAGCCCGCGATGCCGACGCCGATCAGATAGGGCCAGTCCTGCGGCGCGGGCCAGATCCAGGCGCGCAGGATGAAGTCGAAGGCGGGGCTGTCGCCGGTGGCAAAGCGGCCGTCGCCAAAGATCAGCCCGGCCAGCGCGCTGAGCACCAGAAATCCCAGCATCGGGTAGAAGGCCAGGGTCGCGCCGGCCTCGGACCCGCCGGCGCGGCGGGTCAGCACGTGCAGAGTGGCATAGCCGCAGGCGCCGAGGAAGGGCAGGATGGCGGCGGGCTGGAACGTGCCGGCACCGGGGCGCATGATGATCAGCACGCCGAGGAACCCGGCCACCACCGCGCCCCAGCGCCACGGGCCGGGGCGTTCGCCGAGAAACAGCGCTGACAGGGTGGTGACGATGAGGGGCGTGGCAAAGGCGATCGCCACCGCCTCGGCCAGCGGCAGCAGGGTGAGGCCGGTGAAGAAGAAGATGTTGGCAAAGAACACCACCAGGCAGCGCAGCAGGTGCAGCTTGGGCTGGTGGGTGCGCAAGAGGTGGTAGCCGCCCTCCAGCGGCATGATGATCGCAAGCATCACCGCCACCGCGATGACCGAGCGGAACAGAACCATTTCATAGAGCGGGTAGTCGCCCGACAGGAACTTGAAGATCATGTCGATGACGGAGAAGGCGATGCCCGCGCCGGCGGCTGCGAACAGGCCGGGGACGCTGATCTTCACCTCTGCGCTCATGCCGTTGCCCTCCCGTCTCCTGCCCTTGATCAGTGGCGGATTTGCTCCAATCGGGCAATGGGGCGGGGGGCGGAAAATGCTATTTTTCCGGGCAAAATTCCGGGGCGGAATTTTGGGGTGCAGAACGTGAGGTTCGGGGTTTGGGGTAAGATCTGGATTCCTGCTGAGAAGCGGTTCAGGGGCAGGTCTGCCCCTGAACGCGCCTGTCCAAGTGTGGGGCGGCCTGATCCCGCGTCAAGGCCAGGCCGCGCTGCCGCGCGGTCCGCTGGCGCGGAGCCTTGACCCGGGAGCAGGCCTGCGGGGGCGAGCATTTGCGTTTGCGAACAGGGGGATCACGCAAAGTCATTGGGCAGGGCGGGTGCGGGCGCTTAGGTTTGGCCGTAAACCAGCACATGAGGCGGCCATGATCACCTGTTACATCACTTACGAAATTCACCCGGACAAGGTTGAGGCCTTTGAGGTCTACGCCAAGGCCTGGATCCCGCTGGTGGAACGCTTCGGCGGCACCCACCACGGCTATTTCCTGCCGCATGAAAGCGCCAATGATCTGGCGGTGGCGCTGTTTTCCTTCCCCTCGCTTGCCGCCTATGAGGACTACCGCGCGAAAAGCTTTGAGGATGCCGATTGCCTCGCCGCGTTCCGGTTCGCCCGGGAGAACGGCATTGTCCGACGCTATGACCGGACCTTTCTGCGCCCGGTTCTGGAGGGGGATCTGGCGCCGCTGAAGGCAGCGATGGCTTAGCGGCCCGTCTTGGCCGCGCGCAGTTCGCGCTCCAACGCATCCAGGAACCGCGAGCGGTCGGCCTTGGTGAAACCCTTGCCGCCGCCCTGAACCCCCAGCGGGTTGGCGGCGCGCAGGTCGGCCATCAGGTCGCGCATCGCCAGCTGCTGGCCGATGTTGGCTTGGGTGAAGCGCTCGCCGTTGTGGCGCAGCACGCGGGCGCCGGCTTCGATGCATTTGGCGGCGAGCGGGATGTCGCCCGTCACCACCACATCACCGGGGCCGCAGCGGTCTGCGATCCACATGTCGGCCACATCGGCGCCTTCGGCCACGATCACGGTTTCCACCAGCGGGTTCTGCGAGGGGCGCAGGCCGCCGTTGGAGACCACGAACATGCGCAGCCCGTGGCGGGTGGCGACCCGCTCGGCCTCCTGCTTGACCGGGCAGGCGTCGGCGTCGATGTAAAGGGCGGTCACTCTGCCGCCTTCTTCTCTGCCTCGGGGGCTTTTTCCGCCTTGGCCTCAGGTTTGGGCGCAGCTTTTGCCTTGCGGGCGGGCTTCTTCACCTTGAATTCTTCCGGGATCGGCATCCGGTTGAAGGCGTCGAGACCGGCGATTTTATAGGCCTCGGCCAGGGTCGGGTAGTTGAAGGTGTTCTGCACGAAGTAGTCCACCGTGCCCTTGAGGTTCAGCACCGCTTGGGCGATGTGGATGAGCTCGGTTGCGCCTTCGCCGACGATCTGCACGCCCAGCACCCGGCGGGTTTTCAGTGAGAACAGCATCTTCAGCATGCCGTGCTCCAGCCCCATGATGTGGCCGCGGGAGGTTTCGCGGAAGCGGGCGACGCCGACCTCGTAGGGAATGCCGCGCTCTTTCAGCTCTTCCTCGGACATGCCGCAGGTGGACATCTCCGGCACCGAGTAGATGCCGTAGGGGTACCAGGGGCTTTCCGGCAGGGTCGGGGTTTCCAGCGCATGGCAGGCGGCGACGCGGCCCTGCTGCAGCGAGGTGGAGGCCAGCGACGGGTGGCCGATCACATCGCCCGCGGCATAGATATGCGGCACCTCGGTCTGGTAGGTCTTGCGGTCGACGCTGAGGCGGCCGCGGTGGTCGGTCTTGAGGCCCGTGGCCTCGAGATTCAGGGCGGAGGTGGCGCCCATCCGGCCGGCTGCAAACAACAGCATTTCGGCGCGCACGTGACGGCCGTTTTCCAGGGTCACTTCGACATGCTCGCCTGCGTCTTCTATGCTTTCGACTGCAGAGCCCAGCCGCAGGTCGACGCCGTTTTCGCGGATCTGGTGAGTGAACTCCTGGATCAGGGTCTTGTCGATGAAATCAAGGAAGGTCTCGCGCGGCTCGATCAGGGTGACGCGCACATCCAGAGCAGAGAACATGGTGGCGTATTCCACCCCGATCACGCCGGCGCCGATCACCACCAGAGAGCGCGGGATTTCAGCCATTTCCAGGAACTCGTCGCCGTCCACCACGGTCCTGCCGTTGAAGGGCACGTAATCGGGCCGGTAGGTGCGGGTGCCGGTGGAGATCAGGAATTTCTCAGCCGTCAGCCGGGTGGTTTCACCGGCTTCAGTGGCGACCTCGACCTCATTCGGGCCGATGAATTTTGCCAGCCCCAGCAGGGTGTCCACATGGTTGCGGTTGAACTGGTGCTCCAGCACGTCGACCTCGTGGTCGAGGGTTTTGTGCAGGCGCGCTTTCAAGTCTTCGGCGAGGATATCATCCTTGACCCGGTAGGAGCGGCCGTAGAAGGAGCGCTCGCGCCAGCCGGAGAGGTTCAGCACGGTTTCGCGCAGGGTCTTCGACGGGATGGTGCCGGTGTGCACCGACACGCCGCCCAGCCGGTCCTTGCGGTCGATCACCAGCACCCGGCGGTGCAGCTTGCCTGCCTGGATGGCGGCGGCGCGGCCCGAGGGGCCGGAGCCGATGATGATCAGGTCATAATCAAAGTCTTCACTCATGGCCGCGTCCTTCGTTTCTTAGTTCTGGTACAGCGCGTCGGCGTGGAAGGAGACATGCTCCTCCATGAAGGTCGACACGAAGAAATAGCTGTGGTCATAGCCCGGCTGCATCCGCAGGGTGGCCTGCTGGCGGCGTTCGGCCACTGCATGGGCCAGCGCCTCGGGTTTCAAGAGGTCGATGAACTGATCGGAGGTGCCGGTGTCGATCAGGATCGGGCCGTCGAAGCCTTTCTCGCGCATCAGCAGGGTGGCGTCGTGCTTGGCCCAGGCGGATTCATCGTCGCCCAGGTAGGCGCTCAGCTGCTTGCGGCCCCAGTCGGACTGGGTCGGGTTGGAGATCGGCGCAAAGGCGGAGACCGACTTGTAGCGGCCCGGCAGGTTCATCGCCAGCGTCAGCGCGCCGTGGCCGCCCATGGAGTGGCCGGTGATCGCCTGGCGGTCCAGGTCGATGGCGAACTTGTCTCCCAGCAGCGCGGGCAGTTCCTCGGCCACGTAATCCCACATGCGGAAATGCGGCGCCCAGGGGGCTTGCGCGGCGTTCACGTAGAAGCCCGCGCCTTGGCCGAGGTCATAGGCGTCATCGTCGGCCACGCCTTCGCCGCGGGGCGAGGTGTCGGGGAAGACGATGGCGATGCCCTGCTCGGCGCACCAGGCCTGGGCGCCGGCCTTGGTCATGGCGTTTTCATGGGTGCAGGTGAGGCCCGACAGGTACCACAGCACCGGCACCGGGCCGTCCTTGGCCTCCTCCGGCAGGAACAGGCCGAAAGTCATGTCGCCGCCGGTGGCGGAGCTGGCGTGTTTGTAGACGCCCTGGGTGCCGCCAAAGGCGCGGTTCTCGGAAACGGTTTCCATGGGTGAGGCTCCTCAAAATCTGTTAGCCCTATCGCTATCCGCAGTTGGCCTCAGGGTCCAGCGGATGGGCGGCAGCAATGCCGGTTTTTGCGGCACAAGGCTTGCGATTTCGCAAACATCCGGGGCTTTGGACGGGCGGCGGCTGCCGCATTTGCGCAGGAGGCTGCTGGACAGCGGCGGTGAAAACCGGGACAGTCCGCCGCCAAGGCAAGCGGGAGGCACAGGGCCATGAGCGATTTTCTAAGACTGACACCGGAGGCCGCGGAGGCGGAGGTGGAGCGCCCGGCACCGGAGAAGGTGCTGGCAGGCGATCCGGTCTTCACCACCTGGAACGCGGAGGAGCGGGACGGGCTTTATTGCGGCATCTGGCAGTCGACGCCGGGCAAGTGGCGGATTTCCTATGACGAGTGGGAATACTGCCGGATCCTGGAGGGGCGTTCGGTGATCACCAGCGATGACGGTACCGAATATCCGCTGGCGGCGGGCGACAGCTTCATCCTTCGGCCCGGCTTCAGCGGCACCTGGGAGGTGATCGAGACCACCCGCAAGGATTACGTGATCCGGCTTTAGGAAACCCAGGCGATCACCGCCGGCACGGTGACGATCGACACCACGGTGGAGATGAAGATGGCGGCGGAGGCCCGGTGCGGGGCCACGCCGTAGTGCTGCGCCAGCATGTAGACATTGCCCGCCACCGGCAGCGATGCGGCGGCGATGGCAACCGCGGCGGAGAACGGCGCCGCCGGGATCAGCCACAGCACCGCAACGGCGACGCAGGCCGGGTGCAGCACCAGCTTGGCAAAGCTGAGCCAGCCCGCGACCTGCACCCGTTCCGCCGATTTCGAGGCCAGCGAGGCGCCGATGGCAAACAGCGCGCCGGGGGTGGCGGCGCCGCCGAGGATGGTAAGGAAATCATTTGCGGGCTCCGGGATCGGCAGGGCGGAGGCCGACCAGGCGAGGCCCGCGACAATGGACAGGATCATCGGGTTCTTCAGCAGGCCCAGGCCAACAAGTTTCAGCGTTGCCAGCCCAAGCCCCTGGCCGCGGCCTGCGTTGATCAGGATGACGATCAGCGAGGAAAACACCACCAGATCGACGCTGAGCACCACCATCATCGGCGCCGCGGAGGCCGGGCCGAACAGGATCGCCATCATCGGCAGCCCCAGGAAACCCACGTTGCCGATCGCGGCGCATTGCGCCTCCACCGCTGCGGTGGGCACGTCCAGGCCGCGGATCATGGCGACAGCTGTCACCAGCAGATAGACCGCCAGGGTACCGGCCAGGTAGCCGAGGATCAGGGTGGGATCGAAGACCTCGGCAAAGGACAGGTTGGCAGCAAAGCCGAAGATCATCGCCGACAGCGGGAAGTAGAACACGAAACGGGTGAGATAGGCGGTGGCTTCCTCGGTGAAGAAGCGGCTGCGCCCGGCCCAGTAGCCGAGGCCGATGATAGCGAAGAAGGGCAGGGTGCGGAAGAAGATCTCGGCCATGGGGAATTGGTAACAAGAGCTGACCAATTGGCAAAGGCTGTTTTTTGGGCAGGCGTTGAACGGGCAGGGGGGGCTCCCGCCTGCGCAGGGTCATTCGAAGAATGCCCTTCGCAGTTGGGCGTGGCCCCGTGCTGCGCACGGGGCAGGGGGTTTGCTGAGACGCGCCCTAAGGGCAGGTGTGCCCTGAGAGCACCATGCCGATTGTGTGACCGGACTTCTCCGCCTCAAGGGTAAACCGCGCCACGGCGCGGCGGCTTTGCCGCCCTTGACCCAGAGAAGCCCTATGGGGCCCGGGCGCAACCGCAGCGCTTCAGCGCTGCCGGGCCCAACCGGGGAGGGGCAGCCTTTGGCTGCTCCGGAACGGGCGGGAGGGCTTCCTTTGCCCCCCTTGCCTAGCCGCTGCCGATCAGCGCGCCGGCGCCCAGCACCAGGGCGCCGCCCAGCACCACCTGCATGGTGGCGCGCCAGAACGGGGTCTCCATGAACTTGTTCTGGATCCAGGCGATGGCCCAGAGCTCCACGAAGACGATCAGCAGCGCCAGCGTGGTGGCGGTCCAGAAATCCGGGATCAGGTAGGGCAGGGCGTGGCCGAGGCCGCCGACGGTGGTCATGATGCCGGAGGCCAGCCCGCGTTTGACGGGGGAGCCGCGGCCTGACAGTTCGCCGTCGTCGGAGGCGGCCTCGGTGAAGCCCATCGAGATGCCGGCCCCGACAGAAGCCGCCATACCGACCAGGAAGGTGGTCCAGGTGTCCTGGGTGGCAAAGGCGGTGGCAAAGATCGGCGCCAGGGTGGAGACCGAGCCGTCCATCAGCCCGGCCAGACCCGGCTGCACCCAGGTCAGCACGAACTGGCGGTGGGCGGCGCGGTCCTCGTCCGCGCGGGTGCCGTCGTCCAGATGCGCCTCCTGCAGCTCGCCGACGCGGGCCTGGTGCCCGGCCTCGGCGGCGGCCAGATCGCCCAGCAGTTTGCGGGTCGCCGCGTCCCGGGTGCGGGCGGCGGCGGCAGTGTAGAAGCGTTCGGCGTCGCGCTCCATCGCGCGGGCCTCGTCGCGGATGCGGTCCAGGCTCAGGTTCTCCATCAGCCAGATGGGGCGGCGGGCATAATAACCTGCCACATGCTCGCGCCGGATCAGCGGGATCGCCGGACCGAACCGCGTCTCGTGCAGAGCAATCAGCTGGGCGCGGTGGCCGTCTTCCTCCGCCGCCATGCCGTCAAACATCGCTGCGGAGGCGGGATATTCGGCGCGCAGCCGCTCGGCGTAGCCGCGGTAGATGCGCGCATCGTCCTCTTCCGACGAGATCGCGAGGGCGAGGATTTCCTGGCCGGTCAAATCCGCAAAGTGCTTGCGCTGGGTGAAAAATCGCATCTGCCGCCCCTCAGTTTAGAATAATTCTAAACATAACGGTTCCGCGAGGGAGCGCAAGATGATGCGGCTTAACCTGTTGCAATGGGACGGCGCAGGCTACATTAGGCCCAGACCCCCACGCAGCCAACGGAGCCCGCATGAACCAGCAAGCCAGCGTCCTGCGCACCGGCCGGAAATTCGACCAGGTCCTGGAAGGCGCGCGCGAGGTGTTCCTGGCGGACGGCTTCGAGGGCGCCAGCGTCGACAAGATTGCCAAAGCGGCGGGGGTCTCCAAAGCGACGCTCTACAGCTATTTCCCCGACAAGCGGGTCTTGTTCATGGAGGTGGTGCGCTCGGCCTGCGTGCAGCAGGCGGATGAATCACTGGACCTGACACCTGGCAGCTGCGGGCCGCGGGATGTGCTGCGGGCGGCGGCGGAGCGGGTGCACGGGGTGCTGCTGGGCGGCTTCAGCCTGCAGCTGTTCCGCATCTTCGTGGCCGAGGCCGACCGGTTCCCGGAGCTGGGACCGATGTTCTATGAAAGCGGGCCGATGGTGCTGCACGGGGAGATCCAGGCCTATATGGAGGCCGCGGCGGCGCGGGGAGAATTGAAGATCGAAGATGCCGATCTGGCCGCCGCGCAGTTCATCGAGCTGTGCAAGGCCGATGTGTTCCTGCGGTTCCTGTTCAAGATCGACACCGAGTTCACCGAGGCCGAGCGCGAGCGGGTGATCAGCGGTGCGATCGACACCTTCATGGCGCGGTTCGACGCCTGAACCTGCGGCCTGCGGGAGCGGTGCCGCGTCACTTTCCTCTCAGTGTGTGGTGAAGCTGTTGGGGGTGCTGCGGTAGGTCTCGTGGCAGCTGAGACAGCTTTGCATCAGGCCGGGCAGGGTGCGGCGCAGGGCGGGCAGGGAGCGGGTGTTGAGGTTCCTGGCCGCGGCTTGGGCGGTCCCGGCGCGGGCCTTGAAATCATCCCAGGCGTGCCAGATCAGCGGCCGGGCGTTGGAGCGCGGATCCAGCTGCGGTTTCTTGAAGTGCTTGCGGATGCTGCCGGTGGATTTGATCAGCTGCCGCCGGGCGCTGCGGGCCTTGTCCCGGTCGAAGATGACGCGCCCGGCCATCATGCCGGTGAGCACGTCCATCGCCGCCTTCTGCCCGGTCATCAGGGCGATGCGGCGGGTTACATGCTTGCTGAGGCCGCTATCCGCTGTGACCGGGGCGGTCAGGCCTGCGGCCAGAGCGGCGAGGGTCACGAGGAAGGCGAAACCCTTGAGCCGGCGCAGGGTCATTGCGCAGCGCCCCTGCGGATTGACCGAATCGCATTTTGAGAACAAAATAAGAACATCTGTCATTGAGCTCCTGTAACCTGCCGCCTGGCGGCCCCTGCTGCCCGATCTGCCCATGCCCCATCGCCGCATTCTGTCGCTGTGGTTTCCGCGCCTTGGCGCCGAACGCATTTTGCGGGCGGAGCGCGGCGGTATTGCCGGGCCGCTGGCCGTTGCCGAGGAAGTCTCCAACACCCAGGTTATTTCCGCGTTAAACAGGGCCGCCTCGGCGGAAGGGCTGCAGGCTGGCCAGCCCTTGCGCGATGCCCATGCGATGTGCGCGGGCCTGGTGGTGCGGCCGCGCAACCGCGCGGCGGAGGCGGCGTTCCTGGCGGCGCTCAGGCGCTGGGCGGGCAAGTTCAGCCCCTGGGTGGCGGAGGCCGGAGAGGACGGGCTGACCATCGACCTCACTGGCTGCGCGCATCTGTTCGGCAGCGAGGCGGCGCTGATGGAGACGGCGGGGCAGGACTGTGCGGAGATGGGCCTGAGCGTGCGGATGGGGCTGGCCGACACCCTGGGCGCGGCCTGGGCGCTGGCGCGCTACGCAGGCGAGGACGCCGCGCCGGAACGGTCGGGCGATGCCATCGATCAGGAGGCGCGCGCGACCCGCGCCCGGGCGCAGAAACGCCAGAGCGTCAAGCGGCGCCATTGGACCCGGGGCGGCGCGGCGCCGCAGCTGCAGGCGGTGGTGCCGCAGCTGGGCCGGATTGCGGAAACCGGCCAGGCCTATGGCGCGCTGGCCCCGCTGCCGGTGGCGGCCTTGCGGCTGGACAGCGCCACGGTGGCGCAGCTGAACCGGCTGGGGCTCAGGCGGATCGGCGATCTCTTGGGTCAGCCGCGGGCCAGCCTGGCGCGCCGGTTCGGCCAGGGGCTGGTGCTGCGGCTGGATCAGGCGATGGGCAGCGCGCCTGAGCCGGTCTCGCCCGCGCGCAGCCCGGACCGTTTTGCGGTGCGGCTGACCCTGCCGGAGCCGATCGGGCTGATGGAGGACCTGCTGGCGGGCATTGATCGGATGCTGCCGCGGCTGTGCGCCCGGCTGGAGGCGCGCGGCAAGGGCGCCCGTGTGCTGCGGCTGGAGGCGCACCGCTGCGATCAGGAGATGGAGGCCGTGACCCTGGGCCTGGCCCGTGCCAGCCGCGATCCCGCCCGCATCCGGCCGCTCTTGGAGATGAAGCTGGAGCAGATCGACGCGGGTTACGGCATCGACATGCTGCGGCTGGAGGTCTTGCAGGCAGAAGCCATGCACGCCCGCAGCCCGGCGGGCCACCTGCAGGCGGGCGCCGCGGCGCGGGCGCGGCAGGAGGATGGCGCCGCGCTGGAGGATCTGATCGGCCGCCTGGGCGCGCGGCTGGGGCTGGAGGCGATCACCCGCTGTCACCCGGCAGAGAGCCATATCCCGGAGAAAACCTTCAACGTGCAGGCGGCGGCCTGGTCGGAGCCTGCCTCCGGCGACTGGCCTTTGCCGCCGCGCCCGCGGCCGCTGCTGCTGTGGCGGCCCGAGCTGGTGCATGCGCCGGATGTGCCGCAGGTGCCGGAACGCTTCCGCTGGCGCGGGCGGGATTGGGCGCTGGCAGAGGCGGAGGGGCCGGAGCGGATTGCGCCCGAGTGGTGGCTGGAAGATCCCGAGTGGCGCAGCGGCGTGCGCGATTACTGGGTGGTGGTGACGGAGTGCGGCACGCGGCTGTGGCTGTTCTTTGCCCATGGCGGCGCGCTGTCGCCGGGCTGGTTCTGCCATGGCTCGTTTGCATGACCGGGCGGAGCCGACAGTTCGGCGCGCGGCGAAGGGTTTTGCTTGGGTGTCCCTGCGCAAACCGCATAGGGTAGGGGCATGATCACGCCGCGTTTCGACATTCTGGGCCAGGCCATCAGCGACGCCAGCCGCACGCAGATGCTGTGCGAGCTGATGGAGGGCCGCGCCTATACCAACAAGGAGCTGGCGGCGGCGGCCGGGGTGACGCCGCAGACCGCCTCGGCCCATTTGCGGCTGCTGCAGGACGCAGGGCTGGTGGTGGCGGAAAAGCGCGGCCGCTGCGTCTACCACCGGCTGGCCGGCGCGGAGGTGGCCCATGCGCTGGAGCAGCTGGCGGCAATTGCGCCGGCCGACAGCCTGCACCGTGCCCAGCAGCGCAAGGCGGGCGGGCTGGCGCAGCTGCGCAGCTGTTACGACCACCTGGCGGGCCCGCTGGCGGTGGCGATGACCCGCGCCTTCCTGGACCGCGGCATGCTGGTCGAGGAACAGGGCGCCTTCCGCGCGGTTCCGGCCGGGGAATGGCTGAAACTGGGGGTGGTGCTGCCGGAGAAGACAGGCCGCCAGCCCTTTGCCCGGCCTTGCCTGGACTGGACCGAGCGCAAGCTGCATGTGGCCGGACCGATGGGGCGGCAGATCCTGGATCACGCGCTGGACAGCGGCTGGGTCAAGCGGCACCGGCACAAGCGCGGGCTGCTGCTGAGCGCGCCCGGACGGGCGGCGCTGGAGCAGATTCTGGGGGTGCAGTGCGGCGCGCTGGCGGCAGCCTGAGCGGCGCGAAAGCTGGCAAAAACCGGCCTGTTGCGCCTGTGCGCATCCTGCACCACACGAAAAATCGAACGTTAAAAGCCTTGATTTGCCCCGGAAACGGCGCAACCTTTTAACTATGAGCTTTGATCAGGTGCAGCCTTTTCCCGGATCTCCCTACCCTCAGCAAGTCGCATTTGACCGGCGGGAACTGTCGGTCATTCTTTCGTTGTACGGACGGATGGTGGCCGCCGGGGAATGGCGCGATTACGGGATTTCTTCCTTGCGTGATCTGGCAGTTTTCTCCGTCTTCCGGCGCACGGCAGAGCATCCGCTCTACCGGATCGAAAAGCGCCCCAAGCTGCGGCTGCGGCAGGGGCAGTATTCGGTGGTCGGCATGGACGGGCATATCCTGAAGCGCGGGGCGGATCTGAAGACCGTGCTGAGGGTGCTGGAGCGCAAGCTGATCCGCTCCGTGGAGTAGCCGCGAGGATCGCGGCGGAGCGGCGACCGGAATTTTCACAAAATTCCGGTCAAAAATCTTATGAAGATTTTTGGCCGCGGCAACGGGGCCGCGTTACGCCAGCCGCTTGTGGGCGGTGACCGGGCCGTCGCCCTGCGCTGTGATCCGCTCGATTGCCGCGCCGATGGGCTCGATCGCCACTGCCATATCGTGGGCATTGGCATGGATCAGGGTCTGTGCGTCCCGCGCCATGGCGACATGGCCCTTCCAGAACAGCAGGTCGCCGCGCTGGTAGTCCCCGGCAGGGGCTGGATCGCCCAGCTCTGCCTCCTGCATGTCGCTGTCGCCGGGGCAGGCGATGCCGCAGGCCAGCAGCGCAGCCTGCACCAGGCCTGAGCAGTCGATGCCGAAGCGGCTGTTGCCGCCCCACAGGTAAGGGGTGCCGAGGAACAGCTCCGCCACAGCCACCGGATCCTCCGCATGGGCGCCCAGCGGCGACAGGTGGCGGGCGGGGATGAAGCCGAGGGTGGTTTCAAGGAACCGTCCCGCGCCGCCCAGAACCTGCACCCGGCTGCCGTGGCTGAGGGCATGGGTTTCCGGCGATTTGAAATCATCTTCGGAATAGGCGTGGGTGGCCGGGGCGCTGACCCAATGGCTGGCCTCGAACGGCGCGGTCAGGGCGGTGCTGGGTACATAACCCACGTAGGAATCCTTGGCCGCCTGCAGGAAGGACCAGCCGCCGCGGTCCTCGTAGACCGTGACCGGTTCGCCGTAGACCAGCTGGCGGTCGCGGGGGCCGTCCGGCGCGCGCAGGAGGTCGGCGACGGCGGCACCGATGCGGGCGGCGCTGCCGTCGGCCCGCGCCAGCCCTTCGGGCGCGTCCGTCAGATGCGCGGCGGCGATACGGTCATTCACGGGCAAGCGGCGGTAGTCGGCCATGAGGCTCAGAGCTCCAGCATGTCCGGCAGCGCGGCAAACAGCGCGCGGGCGCCCTGCATGGCGCCGCCCTTGGAGCGGCCGGGCGCTGCGCTGGGGGTCCAGCCGTAGATGTCGAAATGCATGTAGCGGGCACCGCCGGCAAAGCGGCGCAGGAACAGGGCGGCGGTGATCGAGCCGGCAAAGCCGCCTGAGGGCGCGTTGTCCAGATCGGCGATGCCGGGTTCGATCATCGTCTCGTAAGGATCGTGGAAGGGCATCCGCCAGACCGGGTCGGCGGTGCGGGCGGCGCTGGTTGCAAGCGCGGCGGCGTCGCCGTCGTGATCGGTATAGAAGGGCGACAGGTCGGGGCCGACGGCGACCCGCGCTGCGCCGGTGAGGGTGGCCATGGAGATCAGCAGGTCCGGCGCGTCCTCCGCCGCCAGCGCCAGTGCGTCGGCCAGCACCAGGCGGCCCTCGGCGTCGGTGTTGTTGTTCTCCACCGTCAGCCCCTTGCGCGACATCAGCACATCGCCGGGGCGGAAGGCAGAGCCGGAGACGGCATTTTCCACCGCGGGGATCAGCACCCGCAGCTGCAGCTTCAGCCCGGCAGCCATGATCATGCGGGCCAGCCCCAGCACATTGGCGGCACCGCCCATGTCCTTTTTCATCAGCGCCATGCTGTTGCCGGGCTTCAGGTTCAGCCCGCCGGTGTCGAAACAGACACCCTTGCCCACCAGGGTGAGTTTCGGGCCGCTGCTGCCCCAGCGCAGGTCAATGAGCCGCGGCGCCCGGTCCGAGGCGCGGCCGACGGTGTGGATCAGCGGGAAGTTCCGGGCCAAGAGGTCTTCGCCCAGGGTGACGGAGGTTTCTGCGCCGAACTCCTGCGCCAGGGATTCGGCTGCGGCCTGAAGCTCTGCCGGGCCCATGTCGGCGGCGGGCGTGTTGATCAGGTCGCGGGTCAGGCATTCGGCAGCGGCCAGCGATTCCACGGCGGCGGCCTCCACGCCTTCGGGCGCTTGCAGCGCGGCGGCTTCGCCCTTGGCGTCCTTGTAGCGGTCGAAGCGGTAGGCGGTTAGCAGCCAGCCGAGCGACTCGCTGGCGGCGGCCTCAGCGGGCAGGCCGGACGCGATGCGGTAGGTGCCCGCGGGCAGTTTCTGTGCCGCTTCGGCCAGTACGAAGCGGCGGCGCGCGCGCTGGGAGGCGCTGCCGAAGCCCGCCAGGGCCATTGTGATCCCGCCATCGGCGTCCGGCACCGTCAGGGCCTGGCCGCAGGCGCCGGTGAAACCCTGTGCCTTGGCCCAAGCCTGAACGCGCTGCGGCTGGCCCGAGAGCCAGCTGTCGAAAGCATCGCTTGCGATGACATGCACGGGACAGGCGTCCGGGCCGGGCGCGGCAAAGACTGGCGGCATCGAAAAAACTCCGGTTGCAATCATTTCTGATGCGCCAGAGTAGCCGCCGCTGCGCGGCCTGCAAGCCCCGCGGGCTTCGGAAATGTCAGATCGTCATGTCCTGCTGGTCCCAGACCGCGGTCAGCGAGCGTTCGCCCACCCGCATCAGCCGGAACAGGATGGCGGCAACGGCCGGCGCGTCCTCGGCATCAATGGCCCGGGTCACGTCATTGGCGATGGACGCCAGCGCCGTCATGCCGATCTGTTCGGCCATCGCAATCAGCGACCGGGCGCTCTTGCGCAGGTTCATCATATCGTTCTGCCGCCACAGACGCTCGCAATGCGTCAGGCGGACTGCCATTTCCTCAATCGCCCGGCACACGACGTCCTCGGCACCGGCTTCGCCGAGCTGTTCATAGAGCGCGGAAAGTTTGTCAGGATCTAAGCGCACTGTCTCGGAGTGCATCACTGTCAGTATGTTAGCCACCACATTCACCCAATTCTTCATGCCCCCACGGCACGCTGCCCAATTTGGGATCCATAAGTTTTCAAAAGGTTTCCGCGGGCGGATCAAATTCCTCGAATTTTGAGACAATGCAGGGTAATACGGCCGGCAACGCGAAATGAACCGAGGATTCGACAATGGAATTTGCCAAACCTCTCCCGAGTTATCTGGTGACCCGATACCACGGCTGGAAGGCCACATCCTATGAGGAGAACCAGGGCTGGTACCGCCGTCTGGCAACCGAGGGCCAGCGGCCGCGGGCGATGGTGATCTCCTGCTGCGACAGCCGGGTGCATGTGACCTCGATCTTCGGCGCCGACCAGGGCGAGTTCTTCATTCACCGCAATATCGCCAATCTGGTGCCGCCCTTTGCGCCCGACGGCGACCACCACGGCACCTCGGCGGCGGTGGAATATGCGGTCACCGCGCTGAAGGTGTCGCATCTGATCGTGCTGGGCCATTCGCAGTGCGGCGGCGTGCAGGGCTGCATCGACATGTGCAAGGGCAACGCGCCGCAGCTGGAGGAAAAGACCAGCTTTGTCGGCCGCTGGATGGACATCCTGAAGCCAAAGTTCGGCGGTGTCGAGAATATCGAGGATCCGGTGGAGCAGGCGCGCCAGTTCGAGCGGCAGGCGGTTGTCGCCTCGCTGGAGAACCTGATGACTTTCCCGTTCATCGAATCGGCAGTGAAGGCGGGCGAGCTGAGCCTGCACGGGCTGTGGACCGATATCGGCGAGGGCGGGCTGGAATGCTATGACCCGAAGGCGGGCACCTTCGCCCCGGTCTGAGGTCAGGCCGTTTTCTTGCCGGAGCCAAACGCAGCCGCCAGATTGGCGGCTGCTTGCGTATAGCCCCCCGCGGCGCCGTCGACGAAGTGGATGTGGTCGTCCTCAACCGGGGAGGGCACGATGCAGGTGACCATGGCGGCGTCCTGCTCATGCAGGCCGAACTGCGCCAGCCCGGCCTCAGCCGCCTGCTGCAGATGCTGGCGGATGCGGTCGCGGATGGCGGGCGTGCAATCCAGCGTCATCTTCAGCCCGTCGTCGAATTTGCGGAAATCCGAATGCGCCCGGAGCATTGACAGGTAGTGCACCGGGTCGAAGCTGCCGAAGCGGCGTTTGGTGACAAAGATCAGCCCGGCCAAAGCGCTGTGGAAGAACAGCGCAAGTTTCCTCAGAACCAGCGGCGCCCGGCCGCGGGAGGCCTGGGCTTCGAGCGTCAGCCCGGCAGGCGGGAAGCGCAGCTTGGGGCCGGCTTTGGGGACCGGGTGGCCGTTGTCCTCCAGTTCTGCCGCCAGATCCAGCACTTCGGCGGCGAGCCGGGCAAAGGCCTGCGGGCCGGCGCCGGGGGCGGGCTGCGCGACCACCGACAGGATGATGCCGTGGCGGGCAGGCGTGTTGCTCCAGCGGCAGGAGAGGCCGGCGAGGTCGGGCGGAGCGGCCTGCGGCGCAGGGGCAACCGCAAAGGCGCCGGATTTCATCTGCGCTTCGGCCCAAGCCAGGCCGCCGCCGCTGAACATGGCGAAATCGGCGTGGTCCGACACCGCGTAGCGGGCGACCTGCACGTCCAGCCCCTCGGCCCGGATCGCGGCGGCCGGCAGTACCGCGGCGCGCAGGGAGATGCCGTATTCCGCCTCGGTCCAGCTGCGCAAGGATCCCAGAACGCGCTGCGCCGTGGCCTGGTGGCGGGGCGGCACCGCGAAGGAGGCGCCGTCGCCGCCGAAGACATAGGGAAAAGCCTCGCCCTCCAGCGCGTTGCGCATTGCGGCGATCACCGCGGCGCCGACCATGTTCACGGTCTTGTAGCGGCCCGCCTTCACCAGCCCGGTGGAATTCACGATGTCGGTGCAGCACAGGTGCCAGTCCGCGGGCAGTGGCGAAAAGACGGACGGGTCGGAGAGATCGCCGAACTCGCGGACCTTGGGGAGGGCGGCATAGAAGCTATCCGTTGTCATATGCATCTTCCCCCTGTGGCGTGATCCCGTGACCTGCCGTTTCTGTCTAAACAAATTGTGCGCCCGCGCCAAACATGCAAGCTGTGCGGCAGCAACGAAAAACGCGGGGGAGGGAAAATGCAGGCAGGGTTGATCTTATTGTGCCTGGCCTATGTGCTGAGCCAGTTTTTCCGCGCCTTCCTGGCGGTGCTGTCGGGGGTGCTGGGGCAGGACATCGGGGCGGCGCCGGATGATCTGGCGTTTGCGTCGGGCATGTGGTTCCTGTCCTTTGCGGCGATGCAGCTGCCGGTGGGCTGGGCGCTGGACCATATCGGGCCGCGGCGCAGTGCGCCGCTCTTGCTGCTGATTGGCGGCGGCGGCGGCGCCGCGGTGTTCGCCGCCGCCACGGCGCCCTGGCATGTGGGGGCAGCCATGTTCCTGATCGGCATCGGCTGTTCGCCGGTGCTGATGGCGTCCTACTATATCTTTGCCCGCCAGTACCCGCCCGCGCGGTTCGCCACCCTGGCAGCGCTGATGCTGGGGGTGGGATCGGCCGGCAATCTGGTGGCCTCCTACCCGACAGCGCTGGCGGTGGATCTGTTCGGCTGGCGCGGCACGCTGGCGGGGCTGGCTGTTGTGTCGGCCATCGTGGCGGCGGGGATCTTTCTGACCGTCAGCGACCCGGACAAGCCGGCGGGTGAACACAAGGGGTCGGTCTTTGATCTGCTGAAGATGCCGGCGATGTGGGCGATCTTCCCGCTGATGCTGGTGGCCTATGCGCCCTCCGGCGCGCTGCGGGGGCTGTGGATCGGGCCCTTTCTGAACGATGTTTACGGGCTCAGCACCCAGCAGGTGGGCCTGGCGACGCTGGTGATGGGGGCGGCGATGATTGCCGGCACGTTTTCTTACGGGCCGCTGGACCGGATGCTGGGCACCCGCAAATGGGTGATCCTGGGCGGCAACCTGCTGGGCTGCGCGGCGCTGGGCGGGCTGATCCTGGCCGCCGGCGCGCCGGTCTGGATGCCGGTGGCGATGATGGCGGCAGTGGGGTTCTTCGGCGCGTCCTTTCCGGTGATCATGGCGCACGGGCGCGCCTTCGTGCCGCCGCATCTGGCCGGGCGGGGGGTCACGCTGCTCAATCTCTTTGGCATCGGCGGGGTGGGAATCATGCAGTTCGCCACCGGGCGCCTCCACGCAAATCTGGCCGGAGCGGACCCATCCTTGCCCTATACGGGCATTTTCGCCTTCTTTTTGGTGCTTCTTGGGCTCGGCTGCGCAATTTATCTGCTCAGCCGCGACAGCATGGACTGATCGGCCCCTTTAAACTTGTCCCCAGAGGCAGTATCACACCCGCGCCGGCCATGGGGCCGGGCAAAACTGGAGAAACAGATAAATGGGTTACCGCATCGTCGTCGTTGGCGCCACTGGCAACGTGGGCCGCGAAATGCTGAACATCCTGGCCGAGCGCCAGTTTCCTGTGGAGGAGATCGCTGCGCTGGCAAGCCGCAAATCTCTCGGCACCGAAGTCAGCTTTGGCGATAAGACACTCACTACCAAGGATCTGGACACCTTCGATTTTGCCGGCTGGGACATGGCGCTGTTTGCCATCGGCTCTGACGCGACCAAGAAATACGCGCCCAAGGCGGCCGAGGCCGGCTGCGTGGTGATCGACAACTCGTCGCTCTACCGCTACGACCCGGACATCCCGCTGATCGTGCCGGAAGTGAACCCGCAGGCGGTCCACGGCTACAAGAACAAGAACATCATCGCCAACCCCAACTGCTCCACCGCGCAGATGGTTGTGGCGCTGAAACCGCTGCACGACCGCGCCAAGATCAAGCGCGTCGTGGTTTCGACCTACCAGTCGGTGTCCGGCTCCGGCAAGGACGCGATCGATGAGCTGTGGGATCAGACCAAGGCGGTCTACAACCCCACGCAAGACGTGCCGCCGAAGGTGTACCCCAAGCAGATCGCCTTCAACGTCATTCCGCACATCGACGTCTTCATGGAGGACGGCTCGACCAAGGAAGAGTGGAAGATGGTTGCCGAGACCAAGAAGATCGTCGACCCGTCGATCAAGGTCACCGCGACCTGCGTCCGGGTGCCGGTGTTTGTCGGCCACTCCGAATCCGTGAACATCGAGTTCGAGGACTTCCTGGACGAGGACGAGGCCCGCGACATCCTGCGCGAGGCGCCCGGCATCATGGTGATCGACAAGCGCGAGGCCGGCGGCTACGTGACCCCGGTGGAATGCGTCGGCGATTTCGCCACCTTCATCAGCCGCATCCGCCAGGATTCGACCATCGAGAACGGCCTGAACCTGTGGTGCGTCAGCGACAACCTGCGCAAGGGCGCGGCGCTGAACGCGGTGCAGATTGCCGAGCTGCTGGGCCGGGAAGTCCTGAAGAAGGGCTGAGCCTTTCGCTCATCTGATCAGGGGGCCGCTTCGCAGGAAGCGGCCCTTTTCTTTTGCGTGGCTTCGGGGCGGGGCGGCGGCTAGGCTTGGCAGCGGGCGGGCAGGTTTGCCCCGCGGATATTTGTTCGAGAGATGCCAATGCGATTTTCCTTGATGGCTTTTGCCTTATCCTCATTTGCCGCGGCAGCCGCAGGCGCAGACACGATCCCCGTCAGCAGCACGGTGTCGGAAGTGACGCTGTATCCCGGGCTGGCGGAAGTCACCCGCAGCGCCGCGCTGGCGCTGCCGGAAGGGCGGCACCGGCTGATCCTGCAGAACGTGCCCAGAACCGCCGCGCTGGAGACCCTTCAAGTGGAGATCGCAGGCGCCCGCCGCGTCGCCACCCTGCTGCGCGAGGACTACGTGCCGCCGCGCGATGCGGATGATCCCGAGGCGGAGGCCGCCGAGGCGCGGGTGCGCGAGGTGGAGACACGGATTGCCGCGGTGCGCGATGAAGCTGCGCGCGCCCGGGCCGGGGTGCGGGCGGCGGAGGCCTCGATCACCTTCCTGCAGCAGCTGGGTGCAAACGAGGGTCTGGCAGAGGCGGATGCCGCCGCACTGAGCGCCATTGCCCGGATGATTTCCGAGGAGGCCGCGGGCGCCAGCCAGGCAGCGGTGGCAGCAGAGGCTGAGGCGCGGCGGATCGAGCTGCAGCTGGAGGCCCTGGAGGAAGAGCTGGCAGCGGCGCAAGCGGCGCTGGCGGCAATCACGCTGGAGGATGAGGACCGGCTGTACATCGCGGTGGACATTGACGCGGAGCAGGCGGGCGAGGGTGCCGTCAAGGTGAGCTATTACACTGCGGGTGAGGGCAATATCGGCTGGCAGCCGTCCTACGAGATGCACCTTAGCACCGTGACCGAGCAGCAGGTGATCCTGAAGCGGGCGGTGATGCTGGTGCAGGACACCGGCGAGAACTGGCAGGATGTGGCGCTGACGCTGTCGACGGCGGTGCCCGGTGAGCAGGGCAGCCCGTCAGTACTGCGCCCGTGGCTGAGGCGGATCGAAGAACCGCAGCCGCCGCGGGCGCTGAAGTCCATGGGGCAGGACCTGGCGGAACTGTCTGCGCTGGCGGAACCGGCCGCTGCGCCTGTTTTTGCGGAGGAGGCCCGGAGCGGCTGGGGCGCGGATCTGGGCGGTGCGGCGGCGACTTACCGGTTCGGCCTGCCGGTGTCGATTGCCTCCGGTGCTGATCTTCTGCGGCTGGAAATGGACAGCCTTACCGCCAAGGCAGAGGTGCGCGCGGTGGCGGTGCCGTTGCAGGACGGGACTGCCTATAGGGTGGCCTCTTTCACCAACAGCTTCGGCGAGCAGCTGCTGGCCTCGGACGAGGTGCCGCGGTTCGTCGATGGCAAGCTGGTCACGGTGGAGGACTTCGCCGGGCTGGCGCCGGGGGCGGAAATGGACGCCGGTTTCGGCCCCATCGAAGGCTTGCAGCTGCGCCGCGACGTGCTGGGGCAGAGCGAGGGCGAGCAGGGGCTGATCTCGCGCAGCAACGCGCAGGTGCAGAAGGTCGAGATCACGGTGGAGAACCTGAGCGCGCAGGACTGGGCGGTGCGGGTGCTGGACCGGGTGCCCTATTCGCAGCAGGACGACCTGGAGATCGAATGGAGCGCCAGCCCGCGGCCCGCGGAAGAGAACGTGGAGAAGCAGCGCGGTATCCTGGCCTGGGACCTGGAGCTGGCAGCGGGCGAGAGCGAGACCATCCAGCTGGACACCACGCTGAGCTGGCCCGAGGGCATGGTGCTGCGCTGATGCCGGCTTGGTGTCTGATAGCGGACGGAGTTCTCCCGCCCGTCGTCAGGTATTGAAAATACCTTCCTCCCGTTGGGCGTGGGGGGGGGGGGTGCCCCCCCCCCCCCCCAAGCCCGCTGCCGTTGCTCCGGCAAAGCCAGGGCTCCGGGCGGGTGCGGGAGTGTTTTCTTTCCGGATTGCGGTGCGGCGCCTAGTCAGCTTTCCACTTGGCGGCGAGATCGCGGGCGTTTTTGGCCAGCACCATGACGTCGATGCCGACCGCCAGGAACTGCGCGCCCATGTCGGCATAGGCCTGGGTGGCCTCATCGGTGGTGCCGAGGATGCCGGGGGCGATACCTGCGGCCTTGATGCGGGTGATGGCATCGGCAATGGCCGCGCGCACCTCCGGGTGAGCGGAGTTGCCCTGATGGCCCATGTCGGTGGACAGGTCCGCCGGGCCGATGAAGACGCCGTCGATGCCCTCGACCTGCAGGATCTCATCGAGCGCCGCCATCCCGGCGCGGTTTTCCACCTGCACCAGCAGGCAGACCTCCTGATCGGCGGTCTGGATATACTCAGAGACGGTGCCGAACATGGTGGCACGTGCCGCCGTGGCGCCGACGCCCCGCACGCCTTTGGGCGGGTAGCGGCAGGCGCGGACCAGTTCACGGGCTTGATCGGCGCTTTCCACGATCGGCACCAGCACCGTCTGGGCGCCGGCATCAAGCACCTGCTTGATCATCCAGGTTTCCCCCACCGGCACCCGCACCACCGGGTGGCTGGGCGACGCCGCCAGCGCGATCAGCTGGTCGCGGATCGAGCGGATGTCGTTGGGCGCATGCTCGCCGTCGATCACCAGCCAGTCGAAACCGCAGGTGCCCATGATCTCAGCAATCTGGCCGTCGGCAAAGCTCATCCAGCAGCCGATCTGGCGTTTGCCCTGTGTTAGAGCCTGTTTGAAGGTGTTCCTGGGTGCGGGCATTGGCGGGCCTCCTGTCAGGCGAAGGTGATGGATACGGAACCGAAGGGGCCGAAATCTGCGGCGATCTCCGTGCCCGGCGGGCATTCGATGGGGCGGATGAAAGAGCCTGAGAGCACGATATCCCCGGCCTCGATCTGTTGTCCATATTCCGCCATCCGCCGGGCCAGCCACAGGACCGAGGTGACGGGATCGTTGAGCACGCCCGCGCCGAGGCCGGTTTCCTCCACCGTGCCGTCGCGGGCGGCGATGGCGCCCACCCAGCGCAGGTCGTGGGCCTCTACCGCGTGGCGTTCCGCCCCCAGCACCACGCCGGCATTGGCGGCGTTGTCGCTGATGGTGTCGGTGATGATGCGGGCCTGGCCGGTTGCCGGGTCGGCCCGCAGGATGCGGGTGTCGAGGATTTCCAGCGACGGCGCCACAGAACCCGTTGCGGCCAGCACGTCCGCGCGGGTGCACTCGGCGCCTGAGAGGGGGGATTTCATCACGAAGGCGATTTCGGCCTCCACCCGCGGCTGGATGAAGCGGCCTGTGGGGACGATGCTGCCGTTTTCGAACGCCATATCGTCCAGAAGCACGCCGCTGTCGGGGGTGGTGATGTTCAGCGCCTGCTGCATGGCGCGGCTGGTGAGGCCGATTTTCCAGCCGATTTTCCTGCGCCCGGTGGCCAGTTTTTGCCTGATTAGAGCCTGTTGCACCGCATAGGCATCGTCCAGCGTCATGCCGGGATAGGCGAGGGAGAGCAGGCCGCATTGCTGGCCGCTTTGTTCGGCCTTGAACAGCCGGCCTGCGGCCTCCTGGTGCTGTTCCGGGTTCATGCCTCGTCCTCGACAGTATTGCGCAGGGTGCCGATACCCTCGACCTCAACCTCGACCACGTCGCCGGGAACCAAATATTTCGGCGGATCAAACCGCGCGCCTGCGCCTGTCGGCGTGCCTGTGATGATCACGTCGCCGGGCTGGAGGGTGGTGAAGGTGGAGATATAGGCGATCTCCTCGCGGATCGGGAACATCATGCGGGCCAGGGTGTCGTCCTGGCGGATTTCTCCGTTCACGCGGGTCACGATGCGGGCGTCATCCAGCTGGGCAGCGTCGGTGAAGGGCACCAGCCACGGGCCGATCGAGCCGGAGTTGTCCCAGTTCTTGCCTTGCGTGACGTTGAACTTCGCGTGGCGAACCCAGTCGCGGATGGTACCCTCGTTACAAAGAGTCAGCGCCGCGATGTGCCCGTAGGCGTCCTCCGGTTTTATCCGGCGGCCTGCCTTGCCGATCACCACGGCGACCTCGCCCTCGTAATCCAGCGTGTGGTTTTCCGGCGGGCGGATCAGAGGGCGTTCGGCCCCGGTGAAGGAGCGCGGGAAGCGGGGGAACAGCGACATGTGCTTGGGCTGGGTGGAGCCGTCCTTGTATTCCGCGTTGCGGTCCGGGAAGTTGACGCCGACGCAGAGGATCTTTTCCGGGTTGGGGATGGGGATCTCATAGGTGAAATCCGCGTGGGTGACGGGTTTGCCTTCGGCGGCCTGTGCCAGCGCGGCCAGGCCGTCCGCCGCGATCACCTCGCGCAGGGTGGGCCAGTCCGGGAACTGCGGCGACAGGGCGATCATGCCCGCATCGGTCACCGCGCCATAGAAGGTTTCGCCGTTGGCGGAGTAGGTGGCAAAGCGCGTCATTACAGGCTCCTTGCGATTTCGGTGATGACGTCGAAGGCCATCATCACGTCTGCTTCCGTGGTCTCGAACTGGCCCGCCTGGAAGCGGATCACCAAGTCGCCGTCGAGGCGGGTCTGGGTCAGGTAGATGCGGCCGTCGCCGTTGATCGCATTGACCAACGCTAAGTTCAGATCGTCGAGGTCCGCCGCGCCCTCGGGCACATAGCGGAACGACCAGAGCGACCACATTGGCGGGGTGGTGATCTGGAAATCTGGCTCTAACTTGAGCTTTTCGTGCAGCTGGTTCGACCAATTGATGTGGTTGCGCAGCCGCTGGCGCAGGCCTTCGAGGCCGTAGGTGCGGATCAGGAACCAGATCTTGAGCGCGCGGAAGCGGCGGCCCAGCGGCACCGACCATTCGGAATAGTTGATGATGCCGTCATGGCCGTGGGTCTTGAGGTATTCCGGGCTGATCGCCAGGGTTTGCACCAGATCGTCCGGGTTCTTCAGGAAATGGGCGGAGCAGTCGAACTGCACGCCCAGCCATTTGTGCGGGTTGAAGACGATGCTGTCGGCGCGTTCGACGCCGGGCCAGTAGTGGCGGTACTCGGGGCAGATCATCGCGGAGCCGGCCCAGGCGGCGTCCACATGGGTGTAGAGGCCGTATTTTTCTGCCACGTCCAGCACCCGGTCCACCGGGTCGGTGGCGCCGACGCCGGTGCCGCCGACGCAAAGGATGACGCCCGCGGGCTGGTGGCCTGCGGCGAGGTCGGCCTGGATTGCGGCCTCCAGCGCGTCGGGGTCCATGCCGCGCCAGTCGCCCTTGATTGGAATGCGGATCAGGTTCTGCTGGCCGATGCCCGCAACCCAGATGGCACGGTCAATGGAGGTGTGGACCTCGGACGAACAGTAGATCCGCAGGGCCTTTTGGCCGAACAGGCCCTGTTGATTGCCCTGCCAGTTCAGTGCCTTTTCCCGCATGGTCAGGACGGCAGCGAGGGTGGCGGAAGAGGCGCTATCCTGAATGACGCCCTGGAACTGGTCCGGCAGGTCCAGCGCCTGGCGCAGCCAGTCCATCATCCGGGTTTCCATCTCGGTCGCCGCCGGCGAGGTCTGCCACAGCATGCATTGCGGCGCGATGGCGGCGGTCAGGAATTCTGCCAGCACCGAAGGCGCGGCGGCGTTGGAGGTGAAATAGGCAAAGAAGCGCGGGTGCTGCCAATGGGTGATCCCGGGCATCACGATGTCCTCAAAATCGCGGAAGATGGCCTCCATTCCCTCGCCATCCTCAGGCGGGGTTCGGGGCAGGGCGTTCAGCACCTCGCCGGGTTCGGTTCTGGCGCGCACCGGGCGGTCGCCGACGGTCAGGTGGTAGTCCTGGGTCCAATCCGCGACCCTGCGGCCCCATTCGGAGAAATCATCCCATTTCATCTCGTATTCCTTAAGTCTGTGCCAGAGGCACGGACAGCGCCCGGACCGACCCGTCAAACTGAAAGTTTGCCTTCGGCAAAACGGGGAGGGCGCTTCACGCCCACCCCTCGGTCCGGGCGCCGTCCTTGTGTTTCGCTAGGGTGCAATAATCGGCTGCGCGTTCAAGGCGCTGGGTTTCGGAGTGGTGCCTTCGAAGACGGAGCCTTCCTCGAACCAGCTGCGCGGCGCCGGGGCGCCCCAAAGGGTCTGGCGCTGGGGATCGGTGAGCGACCACTTGATCGGCTCCAGATCCGGGTCGACGGTCTGGTAATCGGAACAGTAGATCTCGATCCGGTGGCCGTCCGGGTCGCGCACATAGAGGAAGAAGGCGTTGGAGATGCCGTGGCGGCCGGGGCCGCGTTCGATGTTGCTGACGTAGCCGGTGGTCGACATCAGATCGAGCAGGTCGATGATGTTCATCGGGTTCGGCACCCAGAAGGCAGTGTGGTGCAGGCGCGGGCCGAGCCCGTTGGTGAAGGCCACGTCATGCACGCCGCCCTTGCGGTGCATCCAGGCGGCCCAGACCTTGCCGCTCTCGTCATCCTCGGTGAACTCGGTGGTCCGGAAACCCATCTCGTTGTAGAAGGCAACTGCGCCGTCCACATCCGCGCTGAACATGTTGAAATGGTCGATGCGAAGCGGTTTAACCCCGTTATAGAGCCTGTATTTCTGGTGGATCGGCTCCAGCCGGTCCATTTTCACATAGAACTCCAGCGGGATGCCCCAGGGGTCGCGGGTGCGCAAGGTTTTACCCATGTGCGGGCGCTCGACCCACTCGACGGGCAGGTCCTTGGAGGCGAAGAACTCCGCCGCCTTGTCCAGGTCAGGCGCGTCATAAAGCTTGAAGCCCAGAACGCCGACCGAGGCCTCATCCGCTTGTACCAGCACGATGCAGTGGTGGCCGCGTTCCTCCATCGCGCGGAGATATATGTGTTCGGAGTCCTCATGCGTCACCTGCAGGCCGAGGGTGTCCACGTAGAAGGCGCGGGAGGCGGCGAGATCGGTGACGGCGTATTCGACGTGGCTGAGCCGCACGATGTTGAAGGGCGGATAAAGGTTCGGGGCGGGGACGGGCATTGGGGGTCTCCTTTTACTGAACCGGGAAAATCACGTTGGTCTGGCCGGTGCCGGAACTGGGAAAATACTCGGTGATCACTTCGCAAGGGGCGGTGTAGCTGTCCCAGCCAAGCGCGCCGTAGAGCATGGCGGTGTCGTGCATGGAGCCTTCGCCGCAGCAGAACTCAGCGTATTCGCCCAGCATTTTGAGGAAGGTGGCATGGTCGCCCTTTTGCCACAGCTCCAGCACCCGCAGGTCCATCTGGTGGTTGAACTCGGAACTGATGGTGAAAGTGCCGTTGTTGGCGGCATAGTCCTTGTTTGCCCAGATCCTGTGGCTGAGCGAGCCGGAGGCGACCAGCAGAACCTTGCTGTCCGAGGCCTCGACCGCCGCGCGGATGGCCTCGCCGATCACCCGGCTTTCTTCGTGATCGTGGACGGTGCACCAGGCGGCGATGGAGACCACTTTGAAATCGCCCTCGCGGCTCATGAACCGCATCGGCACCAGGGTGCCGTATTCCAGTTCCAGCGAGTCGAGCTGGTGCGACAGGGTGTAGACACCCTTGTCCGAGGCTGCCGCCGCGATGGCATCGCCCAGGTCCGGGTTGCCCTCATACTCATAGGGCAGGTTCTGGATGAACTGCGGGAATTCGTTGGAGGTGAACAGCCCCTTGAACCGGCTGTTGGCGTTGATATGGTAGCCCGCGTTGATCACCCAGTGGGTGTCGCAGATCACGATGGTATCGGCACCGAGCGCCTTGGCACGGCGGGCGATTTCCCGGTGGCCGTCGATGGCGGGCTTGCGGGCGCCCTCCAGCCGGCCGGGCTGTTCCGACATCAGCATGGTGGGCACATGGGTGCATTTGGCAGCGAGAACGATTTCTCCCATGGTCTTCTCCTCAAAGACTGGTTGCGCGTTTCCTTGAGGTCAGGCGCCGAGGCGCGGGATCTTGTGCTGGCCCAGGGCAAAGCCGACGTGTTTCTGTTCCATGTAGAACTCGAACGACCAGTCGCCGCCGTCGCGGCCGATGCCGCTGGCCTTGACCCCGCCAAAGGGGGTGGGCAGGTGGCGGACGTTTTCCGAGTTCACCCAGATCATCCCGGCCTCCAGCGCGTTTGTGAAGCGCAGGGCGCGGGTGAGGTCGTTGGTCCAGACATAGCCGGTGAGGCCGTATTGCGTGTCATTGGCCAGTGTCAGGGCCTCATCCTCGTCCTTGAAACGGATCGCGGTAAGGACCGGGCCGAAGATTTCCTCCTGCGCGATGGTCATGCCGTTGGTGGCATTGGTGAACAGCGTCGGGCGGACGAACCAGCCCTGATCGCCTGCGCGGGTGCCGCCGGCGGCGATGGTGGCGCCGTCCTGTTTGGCAGTCTCGAAGTAGGAGGTCACCTTGTCGAAATGCACCTTGTGGATCAGCGGGCCGACTTCGGTGGCCGGGTCCAGCGGGTGGCCGACCTTGATGTTGTTCACGCGCTCGATCAGCTTGGCCTCGAAGCCGTCGGCAATGCTCTCCTGCACCAGCAGGCGCGAGGAGGAGGTGCAGCGTTCGCCGTTCAGCGAGTAGATCATGAAGATCGCGGCATCGAGCGCGCGGTCGAGGTTGGCGTCGTCGAAGACCACCACCGGGTTCTTGCCGCCCAGCTCGAAATGCACGCGCTTCAGGGTGTCGGCGCCCTGTTTCATGATCATCGAGCCGGTCTTGCTTTCGCCGACAAAGGCGATGGCCTTGATGTCGGGATGTTCGGTGAGCGCCTTGCCCGCATCCTCGCCAAAGCCATTGACCAGGTTCCAGACGCCCGGCGGCAGGCCGGCCTCATGGGCGATCTCGGCCAGGATGCGGGCGGTGAGCGGAGAGAACTCGGCCGGCTTGTGAACCACGGTGCAGCCGGCCGCGAGCGCGGGTGCGATCTTCCAGGTGGACAGCATGAAGGGGGTGTTCCACGGGGTGATCACGCCGACCGGGCCTATCGGCACCCGGGTGGTCACGTTCATCAGCGTCGGGGATTGCAGCTGCTGGCCGTCGCGGGCGGAGGTGGCCTTGTCGGCAAAGAAGCGGAAGTTCTCAGCACCGCGCAGGGCCGCCTTGGACATGAAGCGCAGGGCCTGGCCGGTGTCCCAGCATTCGCAGAGCGCGATTTCCTCGGCGCGTTCGACGATCAGGTCGGCAATGCGGTGCAGAATCTTCTTGCGCTCCAGCGCCGGCATGTCGCGCCAGGCGGGGAAGGCGGCCTTGGCCGCTTGGGCAGCAGCATCGATATCTTCGCTGCCGCCCTTGGCGACGGAGCAGATCACGCTTTCATCGACGGGCGAGGATGTTTCGAAGGTGTTGCCGGAGGCGGCGGGACGGCTTTCGCCGCCGATCAGGTTCAAAATGCCACCCTCGCGGAAACGGGTCAGGTGGCTGTTCAGCGTTTCGATGTTGGTGGTCAGATCGCTCATCACTGGTCCGCCTTTTGCATGTGGTCGCGGATGGTGCCGCATTTCGGGGAAAGCTCCGGGTCGATGTCGCGCATCTCCAGCGACAGGGCGATGGAGTGCTGCTGCATGGCCGGCTCAAGGAAGGATTGCGCTACCTTGAACACCGCCTGCGCGGCGCGTTTGCGGGTGTCCAGATCGCGGCCCGCGCGCAGCCGGATGGAGATGTCGATATAGCCGTGCTGCGGATCGCCATCGGCAATCGAGACGTGATTGGCGGCAAAGGCGCGCACCCGGATGCCCGCCAGGGGAAACACGCCTGTGGCTGCTGCCGCCTGCCGCAGATGGCGGCATAGGGCGGCGATGTCAGTGCGCGCCTCCATATTGGCCGAGTAGTCCAGCGTGATGTGCGGCATGTGCGGTACCTCTCCTGAATTACTTAACATGTTTAGCAATTGAGGGCCCTCGAGTCAAGCAGAAGAAACCCAAGCGGCAATTGCGTTTAGCCGGAAGCGGGGTGATAATCGGGCATGACTAGGATGATGCCCTCCACCGACCGTTCGCTGCCGATTGCCCTGCTGAGGGCGCGGGAGCGTGTGATGGGTCCGATCCGTTCGCTGCTGAGCGGCGCCGGCCTGACAGAGCAGCAATGGCGCGTGCTGCGGGTGGTGCAGGAGAGCGGGCCGATTGACCCGACCCAGATCGCCGAAAAGGCCTGCCTGCTGCTGCCCAGCCTGACGCGGATCCTGCAGAAGCTGGAGGAAAAGCAGCTGATCAGCCGGGAGCGCGACCAGGAGGACCGCCGCCGCCAGGTGGTGCAGATCTCTGCGGCGGGGGAGAAGGTCATCACCGACAACCTGGAGGCCAGCCTGGAGCTGATGGAGCGGACCCGCCGGAAGATGGGCGCGGAGCGCTATGAGGCGCTGTTGGATCTGCTGAACGAGCTGGACCAGATCGAGCTGTCCGACTGAGTCGGGGCTGCCGGATATGCCGCATTTGGCGCGGATGGCGGGGTGCGTGACGCAAACGGCCCTGTTTGCCGATTTTGACCATTTTGTCCGAATTTCCTGATTTTATGATTTAAAAACAATTTCTTAATCTGATGTTGCGACCGAAGGGCTGCAATGCTCCTTGCCGTGCCTGCATCGGTGAATTCCTGCCTGTGACGCATATGGCGCGGTCTATGTCCGAAATCACACTGTGAATTGCCGCATTTCTCAACAAACCTGTCGGGGACAGTTGATGAGGACATCATGCGGTACTCCGGCCTGAAAGTGATCAAGGAGGCCCTGACGGGCCACAAGGGATGGCGCCCGACCTGGCGCGATCCGGAACCCAAGAAAAGCTACGATGTGGTGATCATCGGCGGCGGCGGGCACGGGCTGGCGACGGCCTATTACCTGGCCAAGAACCATGGCATCACCAATGTCGCGGTGATCGAGAAGGGCTGGATCGGCGGCGGCAACGTGGGCCGCAACACCACCATCATCCGCTCCAACTACCTGCTGGACGGCAACGAGCCGTTTTACGAGCTGTCGCTGAAGCTGTGGGAAGGACTGGAGCAGGACTTCAACTACAACGCCATGGTCAGCCAGCGCGGCATTCTGAACCTGGTGCACACCGATGCGCAGCGCGATGCGGCGCGGCGCCGGGGCAATGCGATGATCCTGAACGGGTCGGACGCGGAGCTGCTGGACACCGATGGCGTCCGCGCGATGTACCCGTTCCTGAATTTCAATGACGCGCGTTTCCCGATCAAGGGCGGCCTCCTGCACCGCCGCGGCGGCACCGTGCGCCATGACGCGGTGGCCTGGGGGTATGCCCGCGGCGCCGACCTGCGCGGTGTGGACATCATCCAGAACTGCGAAGTCACCGGCTTCAGGATCGAGAACGGCAAATGCCTGGGCGTGGAGACCACCAAGGGCTTTATCGGGGCCAATAAGGTGGCGAGCTGCGTCGCCGGTTCGTCGAGCCGGGTGATGGAGAAGGCGGGGATGCGCCTGCCGATCGAAAGCCACGTGCTGCAGGCGTTTGTGTCCGAAGGGCTGAAGCCAGTGCTGGACGGGGTCATCACCTTTGGCGCGGGCCACTTCTACTGCAGCCAGTCGGACAAGGGCGGGCTGGTCTTTGGCGGCGACCTGGACATGTACAACTCCTATGCGCAGCGCGGCAACCTGCCGGTTGTCGAGGATGTGATGGAAGGCGGTATGGCGCTGATCCCGGCGCTGGGCCGGGTGCGGATGCTGCGCAGCTGGGGCGGCATCATGGATATGTCGATGGACGGCTCCCCCTTCATCGACAAGACCCATATCGACGGCCTCTATTTCAACGGCGGCTGGTGCTACGGCGGGTTCAAGGCAACCCCGGCCTCGGGGTGGTGCTATGCGCATCTGCTGGCGACGGACACGCCGCACAAGGTGGCCACGGCCTACCGGCTCGACCGGTTCCGCCGCGGCTGCATGATCGACGAAAAGGGCCAGGGCGCCCAGCCGAACCTGCACTGAGGAAAGGACAGCAGCGATGATTATCAACCATCCGATCCTCGGGCCGCGGGACAGCCAGGAGTTCACCTACCTGGGGGATGCGGCGCTGATCGACCGGCCGGACTGGCAGGCCGAAGGCGCGGCGGATCAGTTTCACGACTACCTGTACCTGCGCGACAACCCGGCGGGCGAGCACCGCGAGCTGTGGTTCCACGAGCAGGGCGACCGGTCCTGGCTAGTGGTGACCCGCAACACCGTGACCCATGAAATCCTGAATGTCGAACTGGCCCGTGATGTGGCCCGGGCAAGGGGGCGCAGCAAATGACTGATGCAGTGATGAATGCCGGCCGCGTGGCCTTTCAGGCCGACGGCAGCACCGGTGCCCGCAAAGGGGTGCAGGTGAACCGCCTGGACGGCGGGCTGATCAAGGGCAGCAAGGCGCTGACCTTCTCCTTTGACGGCAAGCGCTACAAGGGGTTCGAGGGCGACACGCTGGCCTCGGCCCTGCTGGCAAACGGCGTGCGGCTGATGGGCCGTTCGTTCAAATACCACCGCCCGCGGGGCGTGCTGACCTCCGGCTCGGAAGAGCCCAACGCGCTGGTTGAGCTGCGCAGCGGCGGGCGGCAGGAGCCGAACACCCGCGCCACCGTGGCAGAGCTCTATGACGGGCTGGAAGCGAATTCGCAGAACCGCTGGCCGTCGCTGCAGCATGACTTCATGGCGATCAACGACCGGTTCTCGAACTTTCTGACCGCCGGGTTCTACTACAAGACCTTCATGTGGCCTGCCGCGTTCTGGGAGAAACTGTACGAGCCGATCATCCGCAAGGCGGCGGGTCTGGGCAGCATCAGCTTTGAGGCCGATCCGGATGCCTATGACAAGGGGTTCCTGCATTGCGATCTCTTGGTG
Source organism: Leisingera sp. ANG49 (assembly GCF_059694505.1). NCBI lineage: Bacteria > Pseudomonadati > Pseudomonadota > Alphaproteobacteria > Rhodobacterales > Roseobacteraceae > Leisingera > Leisingera sp. ANG49. The sequence goes on along the minus strand of NZ_JCATZN010000007.1, from coordinate 20,782 downwards.
ATCGGGGCCGGTCCCACCGGCCTGATGGCGGCGCTGACGGCTGGCCGGGCCGGGGCGCAGGTGATCATTGCCGATGAGGATTTTTTGCTGGGCGGGCGTCTGAATGCGGAAACCTTCGGCATCGGTGATCTAACCGGGGCAGCCTGGGTTGAGCAGACGCAGGCGGAACTGGCGGCGATGCCGAACGTGCGGGTGATGCCGCGCACCACCATCATCGGCGCCTTTGACCACGGGATTTATGGCGCGGTGGAGCGGGTTTCGGACCACGTGCTGGCGCCGGAAGCGGGCAAGCCGCGGCAGATCCTGTGGCGGATCTATTCCAAGCGGGCGATGCTGGCGGCGGGTGCCACCGAGCGGCCCATCGCGTTTGAGAACAACGACCGTCCCGGCGTGATGCTGGCGGGTGCGGTGCGCGCCTATGCCAACCGCTGGGCGGTGACGCCGGATCAGACAGTTGCGGTGTTCACCAACAACGACGACGGCCACCGCACTGCGGCGGACCTGATCGCCAAGGGGGTGAAAGTCACCGCGGTGATCGACACCCGCCCGGATGCGCCCAAGGTCGAAGGCGCCGAGCTGTTTGCCGGTGCCCAGGTGATCGACACCAAGGGGCGGCTGGGTCTGGAGTGGGCGCGCGTGCGCCTGGCCAACGGCACCACCCGCGACGTGCCCTGCGGCGCGCTGGCGGTGTCCGGCGGCTGGAACCCGAATGTGCATCTGACCTGCCACCAGCGCGGCCGTCCGGCCTGGCGTGAGGACATTGCCGCCTTTGTCCCTGCAGGCGAGCTGCCGCAGAACATGTCTGTGGCTGGTGCCGCCAATGGCGATTTCTCCACCGCCGCTGCATTGCGGGCCGGTGCCGAGGGCGCGGTGGCCGCGCTGTTGGAGCTGGGGATCGAGGCCAAGGCGGGTGATCTGCCCGAGGCCGAGGATGCGCCTGTCAACGTGACCCCCTTCTGGTACGTGAAGGAAGGCAAGGGCCGCGCCTGGCTGGACCAGCAGAACGACGTCACCGTCAAGGACGTGAAGCTGGCGCATCAGGAGAACTTCCGCTCGGTCGAGCACCTGAAGCGCTACACCACGTTGGGCATGGCGACCGATCAGGGCAAGACCTCTAACATGGGCGGTCTGGCGATCATGGCCGAACTGGCGGGCAAGCAGATCCCCGAGGTCGGCACCACGATGTTCCGCCCGCCCTACACGCCGGTGTCCTTCGGGGTGATGGCGGGCCGGTCGGTGGGCGAGGAGTTCCGCCCCACCCGCAAGACCCCCAGCCACAAATGGGCTGAGGAGCAGGGTGCGGTGTTTGTCGAGGTCGGCCAGTGGCTGCGGGCCCAGTGGTTCCCCAAGGCGGGCGAAACCCATTGGCGCCAGTCGGTGGACCGCGAGGTGCTGCAGACCCGTAACTCTGTCGGCGTCTGCGACGTGACCACGCTGGGCAAGATCGACGTGCAGGGCAAGGATGCCGCCGAGTTCCTGAACAAGATGTATGCCAATGCCTTTGCCAAGCTGCCGGTGGGCAAGGTCCGCTACGGGCTGATGCTGCGCGAGGATGGCATTGCCTATGACGACGGCACCGCGGCGCGTTTTGCCGAGGATCATTTCGTGGTGACCACCACCACCGCCAACGCAGTTCTGGTTTACCGCAACATGGAATTTGCGCGCCAGTGCCTGTTTCCTGACATGGATGTGCAGCTGATCTCGACCACCGAGGCCTGGGCACAGTTCGCGGTGGCGGGTCCGAATGCCCGCAAGCTGCTGCAGAAGGTCGTGGACCCCGAGTTCGACATCTCGAACGAGGCGTTCCCCTTCATGGCCTGCGGTGAAGTGACCGTCGCGGGCGGCTGCCGGGCGCGGCTGTTCCGGATCTCCTTCTCGGGCGAGCTGGCCTATGAGATCGCGGTGCCGACCCGGTACGGCGATGCGATGATCCGCAAGCTGATGGAGGCGGGCGAGGAGTTCGGCGCGGTGCCTTACGGCACCGAGGCGCTGGGCGTCATGCGGATCGAGAAGGGCCATGCCGCGGGCAATGAGCTGAACGGCACCACCTCGGCGCTGAACCTCGGCATGGGCAAGATGGTCAGCAAGAAGAAGGACTGCATCGGCAACGTTCTGAGCGAGCGCGAGGGCATGAACCAGGAGGATGCACTGAAGCTGGTGGGCTTCAAGCCGGTGAATGCCGCCGATCCGGTGCAGGCCGGGGCGCATCTGATGAATGCTTCGGGTGAAGTCAGCGCCGCCACCGATCAGGGCTATATCACCTCGGCCGCCTATTCGCCGGTGTTGGGCTGCTCGATCGGGATCGGCTTCCTGAAGCGCGGCGACGCGCGCAAGGGCGAGGTGATCCGCGCGGTCAACCCGCTGGAAGGCAAGGAAATCCAGGTCGAAGTTGTCAGCGCGCATTTTGTGGATCCGGAAGGGGAGCGTCTCCGTGGGTAAGTTTGATAATCATGGGCTGAAAGCCATCTCTCCGCTGGGCGGGCATGAACCGCGGGTGGACGTCTTCACTGGTCTCCAGATCCGGGAAGCCACCGACCGGGCGCTGGCCTCCTTGGCGGCGCGCCAGGGGCAGGAAGATGCGGTGAAATCCGCGGCTGCGCCTTATCTGGGCGGGGCGTTGCCGGAGGCTGCAAGCTGGACTGAGCACGGTGTGTTTGCCGCCTGGTGGATGGGGCCGGACCTGTGGATGGTCTCTGCCCCGCATGACAGCCACGAGCTGATGGCGGGCGAGCTGAAACAGGCGGTCGGCGATACCGGTTCCGTGGTGGAGCAGACCGACGGCTGGTGCCGTTTCGACATGGAAGGGCCGCGCTGCTTTGACGTGCTTGAGCGGCTGTGCAACGCCAATGTCCGCGCGGGCAAAGCGGGCGATGCCACCCGCACCTCGATGGAGCATCTGGGCGTGTTCCTGCTGTGCCAGACCCCCGGGCAGGGCTATTCGATTATCGGCCCGCGGTCGTCGGCGGCATCGCTGCATCATGCGCTGGTGGCGGCGGCGAAGTCGGTGATCTGACGCGCCGCGCCAAGGCGGCCTGCAAAACCGGCTCCGGGGGGGTGTCCCCGGAGCCGGACTTGTTTGGAGCATCACTGCATCTGCTTCAGGAAATTGGCAAAGATGGTGCGGGAGCAGGTCCTGAACTCGTCCATGCAGGCATCGCTTTCGGCCTGAAAGGCGCCCAGGCCATCCGCGCCCAGGGTTTCCACCAGCGCCGCATGATAGGCGGGGATCCCGGCCCAGTTGGCAACGGTGTCTTCTTCGGCCTCGACATGGAACTGCATGGACCAGGCATTGCTGCCCACGCGCATCGCTTCAATCGGGCAATTGGCTGAGCTTGCCAGAACCTCGGCCCCTTCGGGGGCTTGTGCGACCTGAACGCCGTGCCATTGCAGGACATTCATTTGCGCCGGCAGCCCTGCGAACAGGGCATCGCTTTGTCCGGCCTCGGTCAGGGACACCTGCCGGATGCCGACCTCTGCGGGGCGTTGCGGGCCGCAGGTTCCGTTCAGGGCATCGGCCAGCAGCTGGTGGCCCAGGCACAGGCCCAGATAGGGTTTGCCGATATGTTTGATCCAGTGCCGGATGGCCCGCTTTTCGTCGATAAGCCAAGGGTGTTCCGCAACGTCCCAGACGTCCATGGGGCCGCCCATGACCCAAAGCGCGTCAAAGGGCTCCATCTCCGGGATCGGATCGCCCTGGTCGAGTTCGGCAACGTGCCAGTCAATGCCATGCGCGCGCATCAGTTCCCGGAAAGCGCCTGGGTGTTCACAGTCCAGGTGTTGGAAAACGAGTATGCGCATGGTGTCTCCGGTCAGGCTGAGGGGATGGGCCGGTTGTCCTGGACCCTGAACAGGTTCACTTTGCGGCGTTCTTCCTGCGGGGTGACGCCGAAGCTTTCACGGTAGTGCTGCGACAGTGTGGAGGAGGTGGCGTAGCCCACCGCATTGGCGATCGAGGTGATCGAGTCGCGGGAATACATCACCAGCTGCCGTGCCGCGTTCATCCGCAGGGTGCGGTAATAGATGGCCGGGCTCTGGCCGGTGGCGGCCTTGAAGCTGCGTTCCAGCTGGCGCGGCGAGACGCCGATCTCGCTGGCGGCGTCGCGGATCGAGACCGGGTGCTCCAGGTTGTCGGCAAACAGCTCAACCGCCTTGGCCACCGGCGGCGGCAGGCTGTCGGCGGTGCTGTCGGTCTTGAAGGCGGGGATCTTCTGGCGCACGCCCTCGGCGCGGACCATCGGGTGCTGGAACCAGCAGGCGACCTCTGTCATCACGGCGTCGCCCATGGCGCGCTCGATCAGCTTCAGCGACAGGTCGAACATCGCCGCGGCGCCGCTGGCGGTGAAGCGGCGGCGGTCCAGCACGATCACATCGTCGACGGTGGCGAGGGACGGGAATTCTGCAGTGAAGGCAGCCTTGTAGCACCAGTGGACCGAGCAGCTGTGCCCGTCCAGCAGGCCGGAGCGGGCCAGCGGGAACACGCCGCCGGAGACCGCGCCCATGGTGGTGCCGTGCCGGGCCAGATGGCGCAGCTTGCCGTTGGAGGCCTTGGGGTCGTCGAATTTGCCCTGCGGGCTGGACAGCAGGAACAGGGTGTCGATGCCGTCGGCCTCATCCAGGGCGCAATCGGGCTGGAACGCCACATTGGCGGAGGCGTTCACGCTGTTGCCGGTTTCGGACACCAGTTTCCATCGGAAGGTTTCAGAGCCGGCAATTTCATTTGCCGCGCGCAGGGGTTCGATGGCCGAGGTCAGGCAGGCCATTGGAAAGCCGGGGAAAATCAGAAATCCGAGTGTCATGGTGTTATCGCGCTGCATGGGGTGAATTATAGCTTGCGAAGAAGGATTCGCACAGCGGCGAAGGGGTGCCTGCGCCGTACAGGAAGGGGAAAACGGCGCAGGCGATCTGCAGGGACGTGCCCCTAGTTCTGCAGATATGCCTCCAGCGAGTCGTCCAGGGCGTCTTTCCACGGGGTGTGGTGCACGGGCGCCATGGTGCCGGTGATGACCGATTTGTAGGAGTTGTTGCGGAAGGCCATGATGTCCTGGGCCTTGTGCCCCTTCCATTCATAGAAGGCCTGGCAGGCGCCGGCCACATCGAAGGTCGGGTAGTCGGTCTCCTCGATCAGCTCCAGCACGTAGTCGCCCTGGTACTTGATCGCGTATTTGACGTCCGGCGAGGCTTCCTCGCGCGCTTCGCGCTCCTTGACGTCGGCCAGCAGGGTCTCCTTGTCCGCCGGGATCTCGATCTTGCCCATGATCGCGTCTCGGACCCACCAGGCCTGGGCGTCGAACATGTTGAAGGTGAACCACTGATCCTGCATGCCCAGGTAGAACATCTTGGGGTTATGGGCATAGACCACGCCCTTGTAGAGGTCGGCGGTGGCCAGGCGGTTGGCGGTCTTCAGGCGCAGGTCGTCCGGCAGGAAGTTGAAGAAGTGCTTGTAGCCGGTGCAGAGGATGATCGCGTCGACCTCTTTCTTGGAGCCGTCAACGAAAGTGGCGGTGTTGCCCTCGACGCTTTCCAGCGCCGGTTTTTCTTCCCAGTTGTCCGGCCATTTGAAGCCCATCGGCGCCGAGCGGTAGGAGGAGGTGATGGATTTGCAGCCGTATTTCCAGCACTGCGAGCCGATGTCTTCGGCGGAGTAGGAGGCGCCGAGGATCAGGATGTCCTTGTCCTTGAACTCGCGGGCGTCGCGGAAGTCATGGGCGTGCAGCACGCGGCCGTTGAAGGTGTCGAAACCGGGGTAGAACGGCACGTTCGGGGTCGAGAAGTGGCCCGAGGCGCAGATCACGTGGTCGAAGTCTTCCTTGTAGGTGCTGTCCTTCTTGTGGTCGTGCACGGTGACGGTGAAGTTGCCCTGGTCCTCGTTGTATTCGACCCAGCGGATCGGGGAGTTGAAGCGGATCCACTTGCGCACGTCCGCCTTTTTCACCCGGCCTTCGATGTAGTCGAACAGCACGGCGCGCGGCGGGTAGGAGGCGATCTGCTTGCCGAAGTGCTCCTCAAACGAATAGTCGGCGAACTCCAGGCCCTCCTTGGGGCCGTTGGACCACAGGTAGCGGTACATCGAGCAGTGCACCGGCTCGCCGTTCTCGTCCAGGCCGGTGCGCCAGGTGTAATTCCACAGGCCGCCCCAGTCGTCCTGCTTTTCAAAGCAGACGATCTCCGGGATCTCCTCGCCTTTCTTGGCCGCGGACTGGAAGGCGCGCAGCTGGGCCAGGCCGGAGGGGCCGGCGCCGATGATGGCAATACGTTTCTTGGTCATCTGGTTCTCCCGTTGGTTTGGACCAATATCTTAATTTGGCTCTTTTGGTCTGGTCCAATTAGGTCCAAACTTGCGCCAATAAGTCAACATTTTTTCACATCTGGAATGTTTTTGGACGCAATTGGACTGGAAGCGCGTTGTTTTACTGGTAGGATTCCAAACATGAAGACGACCAGTTTTGTGCACCAGTTGACCGCCCGCGCGGCGTTGCCCCGGCTGTCCGTGGGGATGGCAGAATCAGTGAATATCGGATTCCTCGGCCCGCTTTCGGGCCGGGTGGAGAGCTGGGGGCTGCCCGGATTGAACGGCTGCCGGATCTGGGAGGACGGGCTGAACCAGGCCGGCGGGGTGCTGATCGGCGGCCGCCGCTACCCGATCCGGATCCACTCTTACGATTGCGGCTACGACCCGGAACGCGCGCTGGAGGGCGCAGTTGAACTGGTTCAGCAGCACAACGTCAAGCTGATGCTGATGCTGGGCGGGGACACGTTTGCGCCGGTGCGCGATTTCCTGATGCGCAACAAGGTGCTGACGTCGACCCTGCTGCCGACCGACCTGTCGCCGGACACGCCCTATCTGATCGCGCCCAGCGAGGCGCACCCGATCCAGAACGTGACCGGGGTGGCCTGGCTGGCGGAAACCCGGCCGGAGCTGAAAACCGTCGCCCTGTGCAGCCAGGCCGATCTGCTGGGGCTGCCCGCGCAGGCGGTCTACCGGGCGGCGTTCAAGGCGGCGGACAAGCAGATCCTGCGCGAAGTGCAGTATGATCCCGGCGCCAGCGACCCGGCGCCGGTGGTGGATCCGATGCTGGAAAGCGGCGCCGGTATCCTGTGCTGGTGCTCGTCTTATGCGCCGATGGTGCATGCGATGACCGAATATGCCCATGCCAAGGGCTTCAAGGGTCAGATCATCAGCTGCACCATGGACGGCTATGACCGGCTGGTGGAGCGGACGTCCCCCGAATTCATGGAAGGGGTGGTGTTCCAGTTCCCTGATTTCGATGACCCGCTGCTGCGGGAGAAGGCGTTTTTCTTCAACCGCCCGCACGAGTTCTACGAGGAATACAACCGCCGTTTCCCGGGCAGCTGGTCGGCGGTGAGCTGGGAGTATGTGGCGATCCTGGACATCTGGCACAGCGCGGTGGAGAAGGCGGGGTCGGTTGCGCCGCCATCGGTGCTGGCGGCGATGAAGCAGCTGGGCCATGTCACCCATGCCTTCGGTCACGCGGAATGGTGGGGCGAAGATATCTTCGGCATTTCCAATGCCTTGGTCGGCGACTGGCCGGTAGTGACGATCCGGGAAGGCAAGGCGCGGATCGCTGCGTTCAAGTCGATTCCGGCCTGGCTGGCGCAGCATTCCGGCCTGCTGAAATCGGAAATGGAAACGCTGGGGCAGCTGTGGCATCAGCGGCTGGAGAGCGGCGCGCCGGGCAGCGAGGTCAGCTCGCGCGCCGTGGAGGGCTGAGGCGGTTCAGATCTCCTGCAGCAGCAGTTTCTGCTCGTCGATCAGATGCAGCTTGATGAACTCGACCGCGGATTCCACATCGCGCGAGGCGATGGCGTTGAACAGCGTGTTGTAGCGTTTCTGGTAGTCCTGAATCCGCTGCGGCGTCAGGTGGCGGCGGCGCAGCGCAGTGCGGTAGGACAGGCGGCAGGCCTCGATCGTCAGCTCGTAGCAGGAGTGCAGCAGCGGGTTGCCGGTGCCCTCGGCGATCTTGCGGTAGAGATCCTCCTCGGCCTCGATGAATTCGACGGGGTCGGTGCGAACGGCCTCCACCCGGGACAGGATCTGGTCCAGCTCCTCGATCTGGCGCGGGGTCATGTTGATCACCGCCAGGCGCACCAGTTCCGGCTCCAGGATGCCGCGCACCACCAGGTGGTCGAGCGGAGAAACCTCATTGGCCAGCGAGCTGTAGGAGGAGGTTTCCGGCTTGGGGCCGGAGCGGAATTTCACAAAGCTGCCGGACCCGGCGCGGCGCTGGATCACGTTCTGGCCGGCCAGCACGTCCAGCGCTTCGCGCACGGTGTTGCGGGCGACCCCGAGCTCGGACGCCAGCGTGCGTTCCGAGGGCAGACGGGTGTCCACCGGGTAGGTGCCGGACTTGATCCGGGCAAACAGCGTGTCGATCACCACCTGCACGGTGGCGCCGACGGAGTGGGTGGTCAGGATCTGCGAGGTGGTTTCTTCCGCTGAGCTCATGGTCTGTCTTTTTCCGGGCCGTATGAGCGGGAAACCCTGCTCCTGAGTGCTGTGGCAAGGCTGCATTTGCCGGTTCTGGCGGCGGCTTTGCAGGTGCCCTTCACAGCGGTGATTGACCCTCAGACTAGCGGTTCTAGTGCCGGTCAGCAAGGACGGGCGCGCAAATTGGTTCTATACTGCGGTGAATCCGCGTGTTCTGGAGGTTCGCCGTAGCCCCCTGTTTTTGCGCCATTTTAAGCTCTCTTGCCGGTGCTTTCCCTAGCGGTTCCTGAAATTGGTGCCTTTTTGGTCCAGAGGCGGCAAGCGTGTGCCCGGACCAAGCGTCCGGCGGCGGTGCCGGCGTGTTCCGGCTGGGCTGATTTGCGGGCAGCGCCGGAGCAGGAAACGGCCGCCGGGCGGGCTGCCGCCTGCAGGCGGGCGGGGCGCAGCGCGGCGGCAACATTTTTCTTTCCTCAGGCGGTAAGGGGTTGGGAAAAATGAGTAATGACAGTAAAATAATATTCGCACCATTCCTTACGCCCGGGAAAGTTTCACATATCGGCTGCTGCGCGCTTGTCAGAGGCCATCCATAAGGAAGATAACACAGTGGCTAAACTCAAAGATGATAGTGACGCAGTGGCAAATAACCTTTCCCAAGACCCGCACCGGGTCCGCGATGGTGCAGAAAAAGTTCTGGAAGTGGCGATCGGCCGCGAGGTGCGGTCGTTCCGGCGGCAGCAGGGGATCACGGTGGCGGATCTGGCCAATCTGACCGGGCTGTCGATCGGGATGCTGTCGAAGATCGAGAACGGCAACACCTCGCCGTCGCTGACCACGCTGCAGCTGCTGGCCAATGCGCTGAGCGTGCCGATCACCTCCTTCTTCCGGCGGTTCGAGGAAAGCCGGGAGGCGGTGCACACCAAGTCCGGCGAAGGTGCGGAGACCGAGCGCGCGGGCACGCGGGCCGGGCATCAGTACCAGCTGCTGGGGCATCTTGGCGCCAATGCCTCAGGGGTGATGGTGGAGCCTTACATGATCACCCTGACCGAGGAGTCAGATGTGTTTCCGACCTTCCAGCACGACGGGGTGGAAATGCTTTACATGCTGGAAGGCGAGGTGGACTACCGCCATGGCGACAAGGTGTTCCCGCTGAAGCCGGGCGATACGCTGTTCTTCGACGCGGACGCGCCGCATGGGCCGGAAAGCCTGGTCAAACTGCCGGCGCGCTACCTGTCGATCATTTCTTATCCGCAATCGAGCTGACGTGCAGCGGCGGCGCTTCCGCCGGTTCCGCGGCATCTGAAAACGCCCCTGCACCGCCCGGCCAGGCGCCGCGCAATGCGCGGCGCTGTTGCGTTCTGCGGCAGGGCTTCGGCCAGGCACCCGCAGCGCGCACGGCGCGCTGCCCGGCCCAACGCCGCGCTGGCGGCAGGCAGCGCCTGCGGCCTGAAGCGGGGCGGGAGGCCCCGGTTTGCAACTGGCGCAAAAAAGAAACTGCCGGAGCCAGGGGCAACGGCAGTCAGTGAAGCGGGCCTAAGTGACAGGGGGTAGGGACGGCCCGCGAGTCCGCTCGGGATCAGTCGTCGTCGGCCCAGATGCCGTCCGAGGTCGGGCTGCCATCGTCATACTGCGACAGCCACTCCACCATCAGCGGGCGGTTGTCGATGAAGCCCTTGTAGGTCGCAAGTTCCTCCGGCAGGTCGCGGATCACCCGGTGCAGGCGGCGCGCCCATTTCGGCACTGTCACCAGATCGTTGAAGCTGATCAGGTAGCAGCGGATCGGGAACACCAGCGCGTTGGAGCGCGGCAGGCGGAAGAATGTCTGCAGTTCGACCCGCAGGTGCTGCTTGTCGCCGATGTTCTCCATCGTCAGCCCCTGCTTCATCACGCCCCATTTGTGGTAGTTCTCGGGGGAGGTATCGAGCAGCGGGTTGACCGTCATCGTCCAGTTCAGGCGGCGGGCGGGCTGGCCCTGCTGGATGTTCAGCAGGAACTTCAGGGCGCGCACGAAGATGCCCATCTCATGCGCCTTCGGCACCGGGGCGTGCCATTCGAAGAAGTTCATGCCGATGTCGAAATCCAGCGACCAGTCGGCCTGGGTGGTGACCATGCCGGCGTCCATCCACAGGTTGTCGTCGCGCTGGTCCAGCACCGCAAAGTCGCCCTGGGTCTGACGGGTGATGTATTCCATCGGGCCGTAGGGCAGGGTGCTTTCGTCGAGGAAGGTGAAGGTGTCGTCGATGCCCAGCGGCTTGTTGATCCAGCGCCAGCGGTTGCCGTCCTTGTGCAGTTCGAACAGGTCCGGGTATTCGGCCGCCTTGGCCTCCATGATCAACTCGACCAGGTCCCAGCCCGCCAGCGTCATGTGCGGCAGCGACTGGCAGCGCAGCGGGTCATTCGCCAGCACCCGGGCGCGGTCCTTCATTTCCGAGACATAGTGCTCGTCCACGTCGAAGGTGCGTTCGAACACCGAGCCGGGCCGGTAGGACTTATGCGGCTCCATGTTCACCGAATACATGTAGCTGTCTTCGTGGAACGGGAAGGGGAAGCGTTTGATTGCCCAGTCCGAGTTCTTGAAGGTGAAGTCGCCGTAGAAGGTTTCGTCGTTGAATTGAATGGTCATCTTTCTCTCCCTCAGCGGTCCAGAACCAGTGTCTTGCCTTCAAAGCGCGACACGCAGGGCATGATGTGTTTGCCGCCGGCCTTCTGCTCATCCGTCAGCCAGTGGTCGTGGTGCAGGAACTTGCCGTCATAGCCGATGACATTGGTCTCGCACTGGCCGCAGGCGCCGCCGCGGCAGAGGTAGGGGGCGTCGATGCCGGCCGCTTCCAGCGCTTCCAGCAGCGACTGATGCTCGCCGACCTGAATGATCTTGTTCGAGACCGCGCATTTCACCTCGAACGGCTTGCCGGAGGCGGGCGCCAGGAATTCCTCGGAATGCACGGCCTCGCGCGGCCAGCCCATGTCCTCGGCGGTGCCGTGCACCCATTCGATCATGCCCTTGGGGCCGCAGACGTAGACGTGGGTGCCCAGCGGCTGGTTGGCGAGCAGGGTTTTGAGGTCGATCGCCTCTTTCTGGTCGTCATGGTAGACGTGCACCTTGCCCGGGTAACGCTCTGTCAGCTCCTTGGCGTAGGTGCCGAGCGAGGCGGTGCGGACCGAGTAGTGCAGCTCGAAATGCCCGCCCGTCATGGTGAGCTGATGCATCTGCGCCATGAAGGGGGTGATGCCGATGCCGCCGGCCAGCATCAGGTGCTTCTTGGCGCGCAGGTCCAGCGAGAACAGGTTCACCGGGTTGGAGATCACCATCTCCATGCCCTCTTTCACCTGGGTGTGCATGAACCTGGAGCCGCCGCGGCCCTGGTCGTCGCGCCGCACCGAGATGGTATAGGCGCCGCGGTCGGCCGGGTTGGACATCAGCGAATAGGCGTTGAGCCGGGTGATATCGCCGTCCTGCATTTCGACCACGGTATGCGCCCCGCCCGAGAAGGTGGGCAGGCTGCCGCCGCCGGTGCGGACGAATTTGAAACGGGTGACCAGGTCGTTGATCGGTTTGACCTCGGCCACGGTGACATTCAGTTTTGCGGTGCCAGCACTCATTTGAACAGCTCCACTTTCTCGGGGATGTTGCCCGGATCCTCGGCATCCACCCGCACGCCCTGGAAGGCCGCGAGGCGGCGCGAATAGTGATCGCGCACGAACAGGCTGAGGCCGCAATGGCTGCATTCGAACGGGTCGGTGGTGACGTCCTCGGTGATGCCCTTGCAGTGCACGCACTGCATGCGCCGCGCGGTGGAGCCGCGGTGTTCGGTCTGGATCGCGGTATGGGGGATGCCCGCCGCGGTGGCCTCGGCCATGGCCTGGCCCATCAGGCTTTCGGTGCCGGTCAGATAGACCTGGGTGCCCATGTGGCAGTCCAGCAGGGCGCGGCGGATCCGGCTTTGCGAGGCTTCATAGGAAGGGCCTGCGTAGAACTGGCCGGCACCCAGCTCTTCCAGCTGGCTGCTGTATTTGGTGCCGGTCTTCTTGGGGATGTAGATGATATGGGCCTTGGCCCAGAAATCCTTGTCCGTGGATTTGGCCAGGTCAAGGATCGCCTCGGCGCCTTCGGCATCGGCGATCATCAGGTGGCCGCTGCCGGAGCGGGCCTCAAGCTCGCCGTAGACAGGGCGGCTGGTGATGGAAGGGGGGAATTCGGTCTTAGACATGTGGGTCGCTTTTCCTGCAGTCGGGTGAACGAAAGCGGGCGCCCCCGGGATGGGGACGCCCGGGATCCGGATCAGCCTTTTGCGGTGCGGATCGATTTGTCCTTGTCGTAGAAGGGCATCTCTTCGGCGGTGGCGGCAATCTCGGTGCCGTCGCCGTTGCGGACGGTCAGCTTGGTGCCCGGCTTGGCGCAGGCGACCGGCATCCGGGCGATGCCCACATTGTGGTTGTTCACCTCGGAGTACATGCCGTAGGTGACCACGCCGACCTTCTCGCCGTTCTGCAGCAGGTCCGCGCCTTCGTCCGCGGGGATCTTGCCTTCCAGCATGACGCCGTAGATCTTGAACCGCTCCTTGCCTTCGGCGGCATAGTGGTTTTCGGCGCCGATGAAGCCGGTCTTGCCGGGGGAGACGGTGAATTCGAGGCCCAGCTCCCACAGCGTGTCGCCGCAGGTCTCGTTGTCGAACGGGTAGGTCTCGGAGTTGTCGCCCGGATAGAACAGCAGGTAGCTTTCGGTGCGCAGCAGGTCGAGGGTGGAGAACTGGACCGGGACGATGCCCAGGCCCGCGCCCTTGTCCAGGATGCTGTCCCAGAGATGCACGGCGTCCTTGGCCTGGCAGAAGATCTCATAGCCGCGCTCGCCGGTGTAGCCGGTGCGCGAGATCATCACCGGGCAGCCGAACAGCTTGGTCTGGATGATCCCGAAATAGGCCAGATCGCGGATGCCGGGAACATATTCGGCCAGGAAATCGACGGCGACCGGGCCCTGCAGCGACATGTCGTGCAGGTTGTCGTCGAAGATCACCGAGCAGTTCTTGCCGGCGGCAACGGAGCTGAGCTGCTCCATGCCGGTGCCGGTGCCGTGGACAACCATCCAGCTGTTCACCGACAGGCGGTAGATGATGCAATCGTCCACGAACTTGCCCTGCTCGTTCAGGATCGAGGCATAGGTGGAGCGGCCCGGCATGATCTTTTCGACGTTGCGGGTGGTGACCCGGTCGATGACCTGTGCCGCATGCTCGCCCACCACGTGGACTTTCTTGAGGCCGGACACGTCCATGAGGCCGGCCTTGGTGCGGACCGCCTCGTAGTCGGCTTTGGCGCGTTCGGGGGTGTGGTCATAGAACCAGGCGGTTCCCATGCCGTTCCAGTCTTCCAGCTCGCCGCCGATTTCCTTGTGGCGCTGTGCCAGTGCTGAAGTCCGCCAGATAATGGCCATTTTGCATTTCTCCCTATTGGTGCGGACCAAAATTCTTGATTTGGTTCCTTTGGTCTGGTCCAGTTAGCCAAGAGAGGGGGTGTCATGTCAATGAATATTCCTATCAGGAAAAAGATTTCTCTTAAAAGGCAGATTTCGAAGGTGTTTGCGGCATGAATTGGCCTGAAACGGTCTTTCACGCAGGCTGCTGTTGGTTGCGGCAACGGCAAAATGATCCGCTTAGAGGGAGAATCGGCAGCGTTTGTGGCGGAAGATTGGGTGATTCTGCCGCATTTCGGCAGGTCCGGCCGGTGCCGGGCCGTGGTGGGCCAGGGGAAGCGGCACCTGGAATTGGGCGGCAGAGCGCGGGCTAAGCCCTTGGATGTTTGAGGCTTAAGGGGAGCTGGGCGGTTTGGCAGGACGGCGGCACTGGCATGCCGCATTTCCCTGAAGGTAACAAATTTTCACATGATTATTGACAGGCCGCCCTCATGAGACACAGTATTTAGGGAAAATAATATTCCCAAGAGGCAAAAAATGCCCGGGATACTGCCAACAGGAGGGCAAAACATTGGATGGTAATCTGAACGCGTTAACAACGGTGTTCACCGAGTTCTACTACTGGGTGACCGTTGTCTTCATGTTCCTCATTCACGTGGGGTTCTGCATGTACGAGGTCGGCGCCAGCCGCCACCGCAACCACATGCACACATTGATGAAGAACATCATGATCATTCCGCTGGTCACGGTGACGTTCTTCTTTTTCGGCTGGTGGATCTACTGGTCCTTCCCCAGCTTCCCGTTCTTCGGCGGGCTGAACCACGATGCGGGTGCCGCGAACCTGCCGTGGTCGCAAAACATGGGCACCAACCTTTCGGACCGGATCACCGGTGTGTTCTGGGCAGCGTTCCTGCTGTTTTCCTGGACCGCGGCCTCGATCGTGTCCGGTGCAGTCATTGAACGGATCCGCTCATCCGCTCTGTGGGTGCACGCGGTGATGATTGGTTCGGTGTTCTGGATCATCGACGCGGCCTGGGGCTGGCATGCCGAAGGCTGGATGGTCAAATACCTGGGCTATCACGACGCCTATGCGTCCGGCGTCATCCACGCGATTGCCGGCGGTTACGCGCTGGGCGTGATCATGGTGCTTGGGCCGCGCCTGGGCAAGTTTGCCGCCGACGGCACCCCGCGCGATATCCCGCCGCATAACCCCTGGATGCTGACCATCGGGATTTTCCTGATCTACTCGGGCTTCTGGGGCTTCTACGCCGCCTGCAACATCCCGGCGATCTCGCCCGAAGGCATCGGCGGCCTGATCACCGGCGAGACCTGGACCGCCACCAATATCTATCTGGCGCCGACCTCGCTGTCCGCGATCACCTTCAACTTCCTGATGTCGCTGTCCGGCGGCCTGATGGCAGCCTATGTGGTGTCCAAGGGCGATGCGTTCTGGACCTTCTCCGGTGGTCTGGCGGGCATCATTACCGCCTCTGCGGGCAACGATCTGTATCACCCGATCCAGGCGATGCTGGTCGGCGCGGTTGGTGTCGTGATCGTCTACAAACTGCACTACTGGGTCGAGCGCACCTTCAAGATCGACGATGCGGTGGGCGCGGTTGCAGTGCACGGGTACTCCGGCATCGTGGGCCTGATCATCGCCGGCTTCCTGCTGTGGGGCGCACCGAGTTCGCCGTATGAAGGCTTTGCCGCCGTGAACCCGGTTGGTCAGACCGTTGGCGCGGTGATCATGTTCGGGGTGCTGGGCTGGCTGCCGGGCTTTGTGATCGCCAAAATCCAGGCTGCAGCCGGCGTGCTGCGGATCCCGGTCGAGGTCGAGCTGCAAGGTCTCGATTACGCTGAACACCATGCCTACGAAGACGCCAAGGCCGAAATCATTGCCGCCGACAAGGCTGCGGTGAACGGTGCAGGCGTGCCAGCTGAATAAGGAGAATTGAAATGTCTACGATCGGTTACGACAGCTGGGCAGTGGACCTGGCGGAGGTGGGGGCGATCTACCCCTTCCAGGGATCAGAAGGGCTGATGGTTGTCCTGGGAGTGATCTTCTGGATTGGCTGGCACCGGATCCAGTTTGTCCGCGAAGGCGCCCATCTGGAAAAGGCTAAGAATATGGGAGACAAGGAGAAAATAAACTCCTTGCTGGAGAAATACTGACCCGGACCCCACCAGAGGCGCGCCAGACCGGCGCGTCTTTCTTCCTTCAGGGGAAAATAAGTTTCATAACAGTTGAACGCCTTCACGCAAACTGCTAGCGTTGATTCGAGATGAAAACCAGGAGGCACACCCATGTGCGGGATTGTCGGTCTTTTTATAAAAGACAAATCACTTGAGCCGAAGCTGGGCGATATGCTCACCGATATGCTCATCACCATGACGGACCGCGGTCCGGACAGCGCCGGTATTGCGATCTATGGATCGGAAGCGGAAGGGCGCACCAAACTCACCGTTCAGTCGGATGCGCCGGAGGCGGCCTTTGACGGGCTGGACGGCGCGCTGGCAGAAGCGCTGAGCAGTGATGTGTCGATCCGGGTGATCGACACCCACGCGGTTCTGGACCTGCCTGCGGGCAAGGCGGAAGAAGCCCGCAGCGCGCTGGCTGAACTGCGCCCCGGCATGCGTGTCATGAGCGCGGGCGACACCATCGAGATCTACAAGGAAGTGGGTCTGCCCGAGAAGGTCGCCGAGCGTTTCAACCTGCGCGGCATGAGCGGCAGCCACGGCATCGGCCACACCCGCATGGCCACCGAATCCGCCGTGACCACCGAAGGCGCGCACCCGTTCTCCACCGGTCTGGACCAGTGCCTGGTGCATAACGGCTCGCTGTCCAACCACAACGCGCTGCGCCGCAAGCTGCAGCGCGAGGGCGTGCGGATCGAAAGCCAGAACGACACCGAAGTCGGCGCGGCCTATCTGACCTGGAAGATGCAGAACGGCGCCAGCCTGGGCGAGGCGCTGGAGGGCACCCTCGAGGACCTGGACGGCTTCTTCAACTTCGTTGTGGGCACCAAGGACGGCTTTGGCGTGGTCCGCGACCCGATCGCCTGCAAGCCGGCCGTGATGGCGGAAACCGACCAGTATGTGGCCTTCGGCAGCGAATACCGCGCGCTGGTGAACCTGCCGGGCATCGAAGACGCCCGCGTCTGGGAGCCCGAACCCGCAACTGTTTACTTCTGGAACCACTAAGATGCAGACATACGACCTTGAAGCAAATGGCCTGCGCGGTCTGAACTCGGCCCTGCAGGAACTGAACGGCAGCTCCAACAAGACTGCCTGGGAAATCGTCAACCCGAAGGGCAGCCATGCCATCGCCGTGGGTTTGAATTCGCCCGCCGATGTGACCATCAAAGGCTCCACCGGATACTATTGCGCCGGCATGAACCAGCAGGCGACCGTGCGTGTCGAAGGCTCGGTCGGGCCGGGCGTGGCGGAAAACATGATGTCCGGCCAGGTGATCGTCGAAGGCGACGCCAGCCAGTACGCCGGGGCCACCGGCCAGGGCGGGCTGCTGGTGATCAAGGGCAACGCCTCGTCCCGCTGCGGCATCTCGATGAAGGGCATCGACATCGTCGTGCACGGCAACATCGGCCACATGTGCGCCTTCATGGGGCAGGCCGGCAACCTGGTGGTGCTGGGCGATGCCGGCGATGCGCTGGGTGACAGCTGCTACGAGGCGCGCTTCTTCGTGCGCGGTTCGGTCAAGAGCCTGGGCGCCGACTGCATCGAAAAGGAAATGCGCCCGGAGCACATCGAGATCCTGAAGGATCTGCTGGCCCGCGCCGGTGCCGATGCCAAGCCGGAAGAGTTCAAGCGCTACGGCTCCGCCCGCAAGCTCTACAACTTCGACGTCGACAACGCGCAAGCGTACTAAGGACAGGGATCTAAGACATGGACAACACGAACATCCCCGGTACGGTCCCGATCCAGTCGGCGACTTTCTCGAACCCGATCAACGCGGAAATCCGCCGCGCGGCGGCCTCCGGGATTTATGACATCCGCGGCGGCGGCGCCAAGCGCCGGGTCCCGCATTTCGATGACCTGCTGTTCCTTGGTGCCTCGATCTCGCGCTACCCGCTGGAAGGCTACCGCGAGAAATGCGACACCAAGGTGACGCTGGGCACCCGCTTTGCCAAGAAGCCGATTGAGCTGGACATCCCGATCACCATCGCCGGCATGAGCTTTGGCGCGCTGTCGGGCCCGGCGAAGGAGGCCCTGGGCCGCGGCGCCTCCGCTGCCGGCACCTCGACCACTACCGGCGACGGCGGCATGACCCCGGAAGAGCGCGGCCATTCCACCAAGCTGGTCTACCAGTACCTGCCGTCCCGCTACGGCATGAATCCGGATGACCTGCGCAAAGCGGACGCGATCGAAGTCGTGGTCGGCCAGGGCGCCAAGCCCGGCGGCGGCGGCATGCTGCTGGGCCAGAAGATCTCGGACCGGGTTGCAGAGATGCGCTGCCTGCCCAAGGGCATCGACCAGCGCTCCGCCTGCCGCCACCCGGACTGGACCGGCCCGGATGACCTGGAAATCAAGATCCTGGAGCTGCGCGAGATCACCGATTGGCAGGTGCCGATCTACATCAAGGTCGGCGGCACCCGCCCCTACTACGACACCGCGCTGGCGGTGAAGGCCGGCGCGGATGTTGTGGTGCTGGACGGCATGCAGGGCGGCACCGCCGCGACCCAGGACGTGTTCATCGAACATGTCGGCCTGCCGACCCTGGCCTGTATCCGCCCCGCCGTGCAGGCGCTGCAGGACCTGGGCGTTCACCGCGAGGTGCAGCTGGTCGTCTCCGGCGGCATCCGCACCGGCGCCGATGTGGCCAAGGCAATGGCGCTGGGCGCCGATGCGGTTGCGATCGGCACCGCGGCGCTGGTTGCGCTGGGCGACAACGACCCGAAATGGGAAAGCGAGTACCAGAAGCTGGGCACCACCACCGGCGCCTATGACGACTGGCACGAGGGCAAGGACCCGGCCGGCATTACCACTCAGGACGCCGAGCTGATGAAGCGCCTGGATCCGGTCGATGCCGGCCGCCGCCTGCGCAACTATCTCAAGGTGATGACGCTGGAGGCGCAGACCATTGCCCGTGCCTGCGGCCACAACCACCTGCACAACCTCGAGCCCGAGGATCTGTGCGCCCTGACCATGGAGGCCGCCGCCATGGCGCGGGTGCCGCTGGCCGGGACCGACTGGTACCCGGGCAAAGCAGGGTTCTGATGATTGGCGGGGCGCGGCCGGCAACGGTCCGCGCCCCATTCTCGAAATACGTTCAACAGGGAAAGGAAGTAGGACCATGACGACTGATCTGGCTGCTTTCGCAAAAGAAAAAGGCGTCAAGTACTTCATGATCTCCTTCACCGACTTGTTCGGTGGCCAGCGCGCCAAACTGGTGCCGGCAGAGGCGATCGCGGATATGCAGGAAGACGGGGCGGGCTTTGCCGGTTTCGCCACGTGGCTCGACCTCACCCCGGCGCACCCGGACATGCTGGCGGTGCCGGATCCGTCCTCGGTGATCCAGCTGCCATGGAAGCCGGAAGTCGCCTGGGTGGCAGCCAACTGCGTGATGGAGGGCGAAGACGTGGCCCAGGCGCCGCGCAACGTGCTGCGCCGCCTGATCAAGGAGGCCGCGGACGAGGGCCTGCATGTGAAGACCGGCATCGAGGCCGAGTTCTTCCTGCTGACCCCGGACGGAGAGGAAATCTCCGACGCTTACGACACTGCGGAGAAGCCGTGCTACGACCAGCAGGCAATGATGCGCCGCTACGATGTGATCCGCGAGATCTGCGATTTCATGCTGGAGCTGGGCTGGGGGCCTTACCAGAACGACCACGAGGACGCCAACGGCCAGTGGGAGATGAACTGGAATTTCGACGACGCCCTGGCGACCGCCGACAAGCACAGCTTCTTCAAGTTCATGGCGAAATCGGTGGCAGAGAAGCATGGCTTCCGCGCCACCTTCATGCCCAAGCCCGTCGAGGGGCTCACCGGTAACGGCTGCCATGCGCATATCTCGGTCTGGGACGCGCCGGGCAAAGATGCCCGCACCAACGTCTTTGCGGCGGAAAAGGGCGAGGGGCAGATCGCCGAGCTGGGCCTGTCCCAGCAGGGCGGCTACTTCCTGGGCGGCATCATGAAACATGCCTCTGCCCTGGCTGCGATCACCAACCCGACGGTGAATTCCTACAAGCGCATCAATGCGCCGCGCACCATGTCCGGGGCGACCTGGGCGCCGAACACCGTGACCTGGACCGGCAACAACCGCACCCACATGGTGCGTGTCCCCGGCCCGGGCCGGTTTGAGCTGCGGCTGCCCGACGGGGCAGTGAACCCCTACCTGCTGCAGGCGGTTATCATCGCT
The DNA here is from genome assembly GCF_059694505.1 of Leisingera sp. ANG49. Lineage (NCBI taxonomy): Bacteria > Pseudomonadati > Pseudomonadota > Alphaproteobacteria > Rhodobacterales > Roseobacteraceae > Leisingera > Leisingera sp. ANG49. The sequence goes on along the minus strand of NZ_JCATZN010000007.1, from coordinate 559 downwards.
GCAGGCCTGTCGGGCGTCCGCTCTAAGGCGGATCCCGGCCCGCGCCATGACATCGACATGTATGCCGAGGGCCACAAGATCACCGACGCGCCGAAGCTGCCGCTCAACATGCTGGATGCGCTGCGTTTCTACGACAAGGACGACGGGCTGAAGTCGATGATGGGCGAGGAGTTCTCCAGCGCCTATCTGAAGATGAAGCAGCAGGAATGGAACTCCTTCGTCAACCACTTCTCCCGCTGGGAGAAGGACAACACGCTGGATATCTAAGCACTGATTCCCCCTGTCCGGCCTGCGGGCCGGACCCTGCGCGGCCCGGGTTCTGCCCGGGCCCTTTTTGTTTGCGGCGGCGCCTGCCGCATATGCGCCGTGTTCACCCGGGGTGAAATTCCGCCTGTTTCCTATCGGCGGCGGAAATGCGGAAAATGCCCGGTTTTGCACTGAAAACCGGGCGGGAGGGTGTTGACGGCCAGGAAAAATAATTGAGTAATAGGAATATATCTTGCCTCGCATCGAACTTTGCCGCGGGGTGTGAACCGGAACGGATGGCAGCAGGGAGACG
>NZ_JCATZN010000006.1:0-202628 GCF_059694505.1 Leisingera sp. ANG49 | reverse complement strand
CGACGCAAACACCCCCTCCCCCTTCCATGATGGCGAAAAGGAAATGCAGCGCCGCACCGGCAAGCGCGAGATGATGGAGACCTTCGGCCGCAGGGTGATCCGCTCATTCATGCCGGACCAGCACCGGCTGTTCTATGCCCAGCTGCCTTTCCTGGCAGTTGGCGCCGTGGACAGCGAAGGCTGGCCCTGGGCAAGCCTGCTGAGCGGCCCGCCCGGTTTTGCCGCCTCACCGGACTCGCAGCACTTGGATATCGCGCTGCAGCCTGACACCCGCGATCCGGTGCAGGCCGCGATCCGCGAGGGCGCCGCGCTTGGGATGCTTGGTATCGAACTGCACAGCCGCCGCCGAAACCGGGTCAACGGGCGGGTGTCTGCGGCCGGCCCCAATGGCTTTATCCTGCGCGTCGACCAGTCCTTCGGCAATTGCCCGCAGTACATCCAGTTGCGCGGGCTTGAACCCGCCAAACAGCACGCCCCCGCGCAGCCTCAGCACTTCACCGGCTTCGACAGCAGCCATACCGCGCTGATCGCCGGGGCCGACATGTTCTTTGTCGCCAGCCACATCCCCGCCGCCAGCCGCCCGGAACGCGAAGGCGTCGATGTCTCGCACCGCGGCGGGCGGCCCGGCTTTGTCCGCATCGACGGCAACAGCCTGACGATCCCAGACTTCCCGGGCAACAACCACTTCAACACGCTGGGGAATTTCCTGCTGAACCCGCGCGCGGGCCTGGTGTTCCCGGACTTCACCACCGGCAGCCTGCTGCTACTGACCGGCACCGTCGAGCTGCTGGATGAAACACACCCGGAGGTCACCGCCTTCCACGGCGCTGAGCGCGGCTGGCGGTTCACCCTGCACAAGGGCACCTGGCTGGAAGGCATCCTGCCCCTGCGCGCCGAACGCGGTGCCTTTTCGCCCAATACGCTGATGACCGACACCTGGGCAGAGGCCGAGGCCCGCGCCAAGCTGGAGGAACAGCGCAATGCCTGGCGCCCCTACCGGGTTGTACGGACGGAGATGGAAAGCACCGTGATCCGCTCCTTCTACCTGGAGCCGGAGGATAGCGGCCCGCTGCTACCCTCCGAGGCTGGCCAGTTCCTGACCATCCGCATCACGCCGCCTGGCGCGGCAAAGCCGCTGGTGCGGACCTACACCGTGTCCTCCGCCCCCGGCGAGGGCCATTACCGCATCTCGGTCAAGCGCGAGGAGGCCGGCACCGTATCCCGCCACTTGCACGCCCACCTGCAAACCGGCGCGGTAATCGAGGCCAAGGCGCCGCGCGGCGGGTTCTTCCTGGACACCACAGCGGACCGCCCGGCGGTTCTGATCGCCGGCGGCGTCGGCATCACCCCGATGATCGCCATGGCGCGCCACGCGCTACGCGAGGGGGTCCGCACCCGGCAGATGCGCCCGCTGACCATCCTGCACGCGGCCCGCACCACTCAGGAACGCGCCTTTGCCCGCGAATTCCGCAATCTGGAGCAAACCTGCGGCGGGCAGATCCGCTATGTCTCGCTGATCAGCACCCCTGCCGCGGGAGAGGCGGAAGGCCGGGACTTCGACCACGCTGGCCGCCTCAGCGCCGGCGTCCTGCAGCAGGTGCTGCCGCAGGAGGACGCCGATATCTACCTCTGCGGCCCGGGCGGTTTCATGCAGGCGGCCTATAACGGCCTGCTGGGCCTTGGGGTCAAGGACACAGATATCCATGCCGAGGCCTTCGGGCCTTCCGCACTACAACGCGCCACAGACGCACCGAGCCTCCGGGACGCGGTACCCGAAGCAGACTCCGCCATCGTCCGCTTCAGGAAATCCGGGTTTGAGCAGCCCTGGACCCCGGCGGGCGGCACCCTGCTGGAGCTGGCCGAAAGCCACGGGCTGACGCCGGAATTCAGCTGCCGCAGTGGCAATTGCGGCAGCTGCGCCACCCGGCTTCTTGCAGGTAAACTCGCCTACCGCACCCCGCCCTCCGCCGCGCCCGAGGACGGAGACGCGCTCATCTGCTGTGCGGTCCCGGCAACAGACACGATCGAGCTGGATCTCTGACCCTGCCCTGCTCCTGATACCACCGCGCAAGTTTACTCTGGACAAGTGTGTCCAGGATCGCCGATGAATTGGACAGCAATGTCCAAAGGGCAGATTCGGGGGCCTCCCCGCTGGCCCGGCGGTGTCAGACAGGGAGCAAAGCCATGAAGTCGCACTATCGTGCAGTTGTCATCGGGGGCGGCGTTGTCGGCACCTCCGTTCTCTATCACCTGGCCAAGTTCGGCTGGACCGACGTCTGCCTGATCGAGCGTTCGGTTCTGACCGCCGGATCCAGCTGGCACGCCGCGGGCGGCTTTCACGCGCTGAACGCGGATCCCAACATCGCCAGCTTGCAGGCCTATACCATCGACCTACTGTCCGAAATCGAACAGGAATCCGGCCAATCCGTCGGCATGCACATGACCGGCGGCATGACGCTGGCGGGCACCCCGGACCGCTGGGAATGGCTGCAGTCAGCCTATCGCACCTTCCAGTCGATCGGCATCGACGACTGCCGCCTGATCACACCGCAGGAGGCAGGAGAGCTCTGCCCGATCATGTCCACCGAGGGCATCCTCGGCGGCATGTGGGCCGACCGCGAGGGCTATGTCGACACCACCGGCACCGTCCACGCCTATGCCGGCGCCGCCAAGAAACGCGGCGCCGAGGTGATCGAGCACAACCGCGTGCTGGAGCTGCACCAGGTGGAGGGCGGCTGGCAGGTCGTCACTGAGAAGGGAACCATCCACGCCGAACATGTGGTCAACGCCGCAGGCCTCTGGGCCAAACAGGTGGGCCGCATGGCGGGCATTGAACTGCCCGTCTCGCCCTTGAACCACCACTACCTGATCTCCGACACCATCCCCGAGCTGGAACAGCTCGACTTCGAGGTGCCGATGACCGTGGACCTCGAAGGCTTCACCTATATGCGCCAGGACCAGAAGGGCATCCTCTTGGGCATCTACGAGATCGACCACGAGCACTGGATGATGGACGGCGCGCCCTGGGAATACGGGTTCGAGCTGCAGCAGGAGGACCCCGACCGGATCGAGCGCGAACTGACCCTCGGCTTCGAACGCTACCCGGCGCTGCAGACCACCGGTGTGAAAACCTGGGTCAACGGCGCCTTCACCTTTGCCCCCGACGGCAACCCGCTGGTCGGCCCGGTGCGCGGCAAGCCCGGCTACTGGTGCGCCTGCGGTGTGATGGCGGGCTTCCTGCAGGGCGGCGGCGTCGGCAAATCTCTGGCCGAATGGATGATCCACGGCGAGCCGGAGGCCGATGTATTCGGCATGGACGTGGCCCGTTTCGGCGACTACGCCCAGAACAAGCGCTTCATCAAGGAAACCACCGGCCAGTTCTACACCCGCCGCTTCGTGATGACCTACCCGAACGAGCAGCTGCCCGCAGGCCGCCCACTGAAGAAAGCCCCCGCCTACTCGGACATGACCCGCGCAGGCTGCCGCTGGGGCGCCAGCTACGGGCTGGAAGTCCCGCTCTATTTTGCCCCGTCGGAAGACTTCACCGAAACCCCGACCCTGAAACGCTCCAACGCCTTTGAAATCGTCGCAGAGGAATGCAAGGCCGTGCGCGAGGCCGTGGGCCTCCTGGACATCTCCGCCTTCTCCCGGTTTGAGGTCTCAGGCGCCGGCGCCGAAGCCTGGCTCAACCGCGTCATGGCCTCGAAACTCCCCGCCCCGGGCCGTGCCAAACTGGCGCCGATGCTGTCGCCCGAAGGCCGTCTCAAGGGCGATCTAACCGTGTTCAACTGGGGGGATGGCACCTGGTGGATCATGGGCAGCTATTACCTGCGCGAATGGCACATGCGCTGGTTCCAGGACCACATGGGCGACGGCGTCGAGGTGCGCGACGTGACCGACGCCATCACCGGCTTCAGCCTCTCCGGCCCGAACAGCCGCAAGGTACTGGAAAAGCTGACAGACGGCCCCATCGCGGACCTCTCCTTCATGGGCTGCGGCACCTTCGACATCGGGATGCTGCGCCTCAAGGTCGGCCGCCTCTCGGTCGCCGGTGAACTGGGCTTTGAGCTCCATTGCTCCGCCGCCGAGCACATCACCCTGCGCGAGACCCTGCTGGAGGCAGGCGCCGACCTCGGCATCCGCGAATACGGTTTCAACGCGCTGCTATCGCTGCGGCTGGAGAAAAGCTTCGGCATCTGGAGCGCGGAATTCACCCAAGGCTACACCGCAGCGCAAACCGGCATGGACCGCTGGATCGACTGGGACAAGGACTTCATCGGCCGCGGCGCAGCGCTGAAGGAACGTGACGCAGGCGGCCCGGAACAAGCCGTGGTGACATTGGAGGTGGACGCCACGGATGCCGACGCCAGCGGCTACGAACCGGTCTGGCAGGGCGAAACCCGTGTCGGCTTTGTCACTTCCGGCGGCTATGGCCACACCACGGGCAAGTCGCTCGCCATGGCGATGGTGGACCGCAATGCCGCTGCCGAAGGCACAGACCTGACCGTCCACATCGTGGGCCAGGAACGCGCCGCCCGCGTGATTGCGCCCTCCCACTACGACCCGTCCGGCAAAGCGATGAGAGGCTGACACGATGACCATCGAAAACGAAGGCAATGCCCGCGGACGCCGGCGGCGCAGCCGCGGGGCCGAGGCCGCCCCGGCCCCGCAGCGCAAGGCGAACTACCGTCAGCTAAAGAACCCCTTCCCGCTGATGGAGGTCTTCCCGGCGTATCAGATCGCGGACATGCATGAAACCGCGCTGAAGATGCTCGAGGAACTGGGCATGAAGGTGCTGCTGCCGGAGGCCCGCAAGATCTACGCCAAGGGCGGCGCCCGCGTCGATGAAGACAGCGAAATGGTCTATATCGGCCGCGACGTGGTGGAGGCGGCGCTGGCCTCTGCCCCCCGCTCGATCACTTGCCGCGCCGGGGCACGGGACCGCGATATCACGCTGGAGCTGGGCAGCCTGGTGTTCCAGGCCGGCGCTGGCGCCCCCAATGCCACCGATCTGGAACGCGGCCGCCGCCCCGGCTCAGCCCGGGATTACCTGGAATACCTGCAGCTCACCCATCACTTCGACATCTTCCACATGATCTCCCCCCAGGTGGAGCCGCAGGACGTCCCCATCCACCTGCGCCATTATTTCACCACCGAGGCGCAGATGACCCGGACCGACAAGTTCCCCTTCATCTTTTCGCGCGGCACGCCGCAGGTGATGGACTGCTTCGAGATGATCCGCGATTTTCGCGGGTTGTCGGACGCTGATTTCCGGTCTGAGCCGCGCTGCTACACCATCATCAACACCAACAGCCCCCGCACGCTGGACATTCCGATGGCGCAAGGTCTGATCGACTTTGCACGGCACGGCCAGGTCTCGATCATCACGCCGTTCACCCTGATGGGGGCGATGGCGCCAATCACCGTGGCCGGCGCCATCACCCTCAGCCATGCCGAGGTGCTGGCGGCGCTGACCCTGACTCAGCTGACAAACCCCGGCGCGCCGGTGTGTTATGGGACTTTCACCTCCAATGTCGACATGAAGTCCGGCGCCCCGGCCTTCGGCACGCCTGCGCATTTCCAGGCGTCGCTGGCGGCAGGCCAGCTGGCACGCTTCCTCGGCCTGCCCTGGAGGTCAGCGGCGGGGTCAGCCTCGAACACCAACGACGTACAAGCAGCCAATGAGAACCAGATGGGCCTCTGGGGCTGCCTGATGGCCGGCGCCACCGTGATCATCCACTCGGCCGGCTGGCTGGAAGGCGGGCTTTCGGTTTCATACGAGAAACTGGTCACCGACGCCGAAATCCTGAACATGATTGCCGAGCTTTGCGCAGGCGCCCAAGCCGGAACGGACGAAATCGGCTACGCCAGCGCGCTGGCACAGGTGGAGCCGCAGGGTCATTTCTTTGCCGCCCCCCAGACCATGGAACGCTACAGCACCGAGTTCTATGAGCCGGTGGTGCATGACTACGCCAATTTCGGCACCTGGACCGAACGCGGTGCCCTGGACGCCAACCAGCGCGCCACCCGGGTCTGGAAGGATATCCTGGCACATGATAACCGCCCGGCAACGGATGAAACCTGCGCTGAAGCGTTGCAAGCCTTCATCGCCAAGCGCACCGCAGAAGGCGGCGCCCCGCCGGAGAGCTGACATGGCCAGACGCGCCGCCCCGGTGCTGCACCGGGACAACCCCGAGAAGGAACCCCTCAGCGGCCATGTGAAGGTCACGCCGGAGGACTGGCTGAACGTGGCCCGCGACCTGCTGGTGAGCGAAGGGGTGGCCGGGGTCAAGGTGCTGGCGATCGGCGAACGGCTCGGCGTCTCGCGCTCCAGCTTCTACTGGTACTTCAAAAGCCGCAAACATCTGCTGGAGGCGCTGCTAGACGATTGGGAGGCGCGCAATACCGCGCCCATACTCGACCACTGCGAACTGCCCGCCGCCAATATCTCCTGGGCGGTCTGCAATTTCTTCCGCTGTTTTGTCGACCCGGACCTGTTCGACGCATCCCTGGACTTCGCGGTCCGCGAATGGTCGCGCCGCGACGGCAAGGTGCGCAACCGGTTCGACGCGGCGGATGCGCAAAGGCTGCAGGCGGTGACGGCGATGTTCGAGCGCCACGGCTACTCCGCCTACGAGGCGGAGGCCCGCGCCCGGATCCTCTACTTCATGCAGTGCGGTTACCACGCACTGGAGGTGCGCGAGCCGATGCAGGCCCGCACCGCCCGGCTGGAGGGCTATCTGCTGGGCTTCACCGGCGTTGAGCCGGACCAAAAGGCGGTGGCCGCTGCCCGTGCCTTTGCCGAAAGCAAGATGACCCCCTGATATGCTTACGGCGTAGGCCGGAGCAAGGGGCCGGCCCGCCGCGCTCGCGGCCGCAAACGCCAGATGCACGCCGAGGGGACGCAGACGGCAGCATACCCGGAAAACGTCATCAGGCTGACGCTGCTTCCATGCACAATTTCTGCACAAAAGCCTCCTGAAATCTGCGGACACGGCACGCCAAAGCTGCAAGTGCTGCAGTCATCCTGCCAGGCAAAGAAACTTGCAGGCAGGAGACAGGACATGAGGCAGGAACTGATTATTCACGGTGTGCCCGACAGCATCAGGCTGGACGCGTGGTGGCTGGAAGCGGCTGGCGGGCCGCCGCAGGCTCAGCCCCGCCGCCACGAAGGCGGCGGGCCATTGTTTGCCTCACTGCGGGCACGTCACGCAATACCGCTTCTGGCATCGCTGGTCGCAATTGCCGACTGGCTGTTCTGGGAACAGCCTGCGGGCATCTCGATCGCGGTCTTTGCGCTGATACTCTCTGCTGCCGTCATGGCGATGAAACCGCGGCGGCCAACGGCCCGGGAATGGGCCGGGGCGGCAGGTTTTGCTGTGCTCAGTAACCTGCCTGCCGCCATTGAGCTGCAGTTCCTGTCGGTTCTGCTCAGCCTCGGCGGCCTGATCTGCCTGACGGCCTGGGCGGTCTACGGCCCAGCCGTCAGCGAGCGAGTGGCGCTGCGCACCGCCCTGCGGCTGCCAACCATCGGCGCCGTGCTGCTGCTGCGCGATGCCGTCCGCGCCATGCCTGCCACGGACCTCGGCTCAGGCGCCCGCCGCCAGGTGACAGCGATGGCGCTGCCGCTGCTCATGGGCGCGGTCTTCCTGATGCTTCTGGCTGCCGCCAACCCGGTGCTGGAGGAGCTTCTGGCAGAGCTGGACCCGGGCCGCCTGTTCGAGCTGGAATTCTGGCTGCGGCTCCTGTTCTGGACCGTGACGGCGGCGCTGCTGTGGCCCTGCCTCAACCTCAGCGGGACATGGCTGGGCAGTTCAACACCGCCCGTCTCCGCGCAGAAGGCAGCCCCCAGCCGGGCCGCCTTTCTGATCAACCCGGTCTCGGTGCGCAATTCGCTGGTGCTGTTTAACCTGCTGTTTCTGGTCCAGACAGTGATGGACCTTGGCATCCTGACCGGCGGCGTGTCCTTGCCTGAAGGGATGAGTTATGCCTCCTACGCCCACCGCGGTTCCTACCCGCTGGTGGTGACGGCGCTGCTGGCCGGTGTATTCACGCTGGTGACGCGCAACATGACCGGCGCCGACCGCAGCTTGCGCGCCCTGGTCTACCTCTGGCTGGCGCAGAACATGTTCCTGGTGCTGACCGCCGCCATCCGGCTGCACCATTATATCGGGGCCTATGCGCTGACTTACCTGCGGATTGCTGCCTTCATCTGGATGGCGCTGGTGCTGGCGGGGCTGGTGCTGACCGTGGTCCAGATCCATCGCGGCCACGGAAATGCCTGGCTGCTGCGCCGCTGCTTTGCCGCCCTTGCAGGAACCCTCTACATCTGCGGCTTCGTGAACTTCGCCGAAGTCATCGCCCGCTACAACCTGACCCATGGCAGCACGCTGGTGAAACAGGACAGCTATTACATCTGCAGCCTCGGCGCCGGTGCCTACCCCGCTGTCCATGCCTTTGAAACCGAAACCGGACAGCAGGTCTGCGGCAGCGCAATGCACTATGACCTGTACAAGAACACCATCACCAACTGGCGCGAATGGGGCTTTCGGAGGTGGCGGATCCAAGCCTATTATCAGCAGCAGAATTGAAGGACCCCATTTGATGCCAGCCCGCATTCTAGTTGTCGATGACGATCCCGATATCCTTGAGGTGACCGGCTTCGCGGTGGAAAAGGCTGGGTATGAGACCGTATTTGCCAGCGACGGCCTCGCCGCGCTGAACGCAAGCCGGGAGGCAAACCCCGACCTGATCGTGCTGGACATCGGCCTGCCGGAAAAAGACGGGCTGGAGGTCTGCCGCGAGATCCGCAAATCCTCCGACGTGCCGATCCTGTTCCTCACTGCCCGCGATGACGAGATCGACCGCATCGTCGGGCTGGAGCTGGGCGCCGACGACTATCTGACCAAACCCTTCTCCCCGCGCGAACTGGTGGCCCGGATCAAGGCGATCCTGAAACGCAGCGCCCCTGCTGCCCCGGCGCAGCCCGAACTGGTGCTGACGCAGGGCAGCCTTCATCTGGATGCGGACCGCCACCTGTGCCGCTTCGCCGCCGCGCCGGTGCCCCTGACCGGGTCGGAGTTCCGGCTGCTGGCAACCCTGATGGCCCGCCCTGACCGCGTGTTGTCGCGGGCGCAGCTGGTGGATGCTCTTTACGGCTACAACATCCATGTCTCCGACCGCACCATCGACAGCCATATCCGCAACATCCGCGCCAAGCTCGCGCAGGTAGGCTGCGCCGAGGGGATCGTGACCGTCCACGGCGTCGGCCTCAGGATGGGCGCATGCACCCCAGCCTGAACCGCAACGGGATGACCCGCAAATGGCGGCCGCGGCTCTGGGCGGTGGTGCTCCTGGTGCTGGCGCTGGTCCTGTGCCTGCCCTTTGCCGGGCTGATCCTGTTCCGCTTCTACGACAGCCAGCTGGTGCAGCAGACCGAGGAAAGCCTGCTGACCCAGGCCGCGGTGATGTCAGCGGCCTATGCTGAGCTTTATGCAGGCGCGGCTGGCACCGAACCGCCCCGCGTGCGCGCCGTCTCCGGCGAACACGCGGTGTTTCCGTCGCTGTCGGTCAACAGCGAAACCGTGCTGCCGCCCCGCCCCGACGCAAAACCGCTCTCTGGTCCTGCGGGCGCCCCCTACCGCAAAATCGCTACTCCGCTGACCCGCATCGCCAATGCGGCGCAGGCGCAGACGCTGGCCGGCTACCGGTTCCTGGATGCCCGCGGCAACGTCTTTGCAGGCACCGCCGAAACCGGCACGTTCCTGGGCCATGTTGAAGAGGTGCAGGACGCACTGGCAGGCGAAACCGTCTCAGTTGCGCGCACCCGCCTGCGCGCGGATGCGCCGCCCGCGCTCTACACACTCAGCCGCGGCGCCCGGGTGCGCGTGTTCGTGGCGATGCCGGTTTTTGTTGACCAGACCCTGATCGGGGCGGTCTACCTCAGCCGCACCCCGAACCACATCTTCCGCTTTCTCTATGGCGAGCGCTTCAACCTCGCCAAAGCCGCGGGTTTTGTTGCCCTGTCCACCATGCTCATCGGCTACGTGTTCTGGCGTTTCATCACCCGCCCGATCCAACTGCTGATCCAGCGCAGCCAACTGGCAGGCCACGGCAACCAAACGTGGGAGCCGCCGGACCAGCTTGGCACCCGCGAGATCGAGGATCTGAGCCACAGCTTCCAGTCGCTGACCGGCCGCCTGCAAAACAAGCAGGACGCGCTGAAGACCTACACCGCCCATGTCACGCATGAGCTGAAATCGCCTCTCACCGCCCTGAAAGGCGCGGCAGAGCTGCTGCGCGACGACGATCTGCCCCCGGCACAGAAACACCGGCTGCTGGATACCGTGGACAAGGGCGGCAAACGCATGGAGGACCTGCTGGCCAACATGCGCGCCTTCAGCCTGGCCGATCAAAGCGCGATGGCAGGAAGCTGCTGCCTGAACGAAATCCATCCGCAGATGTCACAGGCCTTCCCGGCCCTTGCCGTCAAAGTAGAGAACGGCACCCTGCCGCTGCCGCTGGAAACGCGCACCCTTCAGATTATCCTGACCCACCTGCTGGAAAACGCGCAGCAGCATGGCGCAACCGGGGTCGTGCTGACCGCCTGTCAGGACGGCACCGCCACCTGTCTTCAGATCGCAGACGACGGCCCCGGCATCAGCGCAGGCAATGCAGACAAGATCCTGCAGCCCTTCTTCACCACCCGGCGGGACAGCGGCGGCACCGGCATGGGCCTCAACATCGTCAAGGCAACGGCAGAGGCCCTTGGCGGCACCCTGAATGTAGTCCCCTCCGGCCTCGGCGCCTGTTTCCGGCTGACCTTCCGCTGAAAACAGCCGGGCCGCCCAGCAGCAGGCGGCCCGGTTCAGCGCATCAAAGACGTGTCAGACCTGCCCCGGCAGCCACAGCACAATCGCCGGGAAGGCCACCAGCAGCGCGATTGTCACCGCATCGGCGATGAAGAACGGCGTCACCCCTTTGAACACGTCCTGCACGCTCAGGTCATCGCGCACGCCCGCAACCACAAAGCAGTTGAGGCCGATTGGCGGGGTGATCAGGCAGAACTCAGCCATCTTGACCACTAGGATACCGAACCAGATCGCGCACATCGGGCCGGACATGCCAAAGGTGCTGTCCGCTGCCGAAACCGCCTCACCGCCGTTCAGCGCCATCACCGCTGGGTAAACCACCGGCAGCGTCAAAAGCAGCATCCCGATTGCATCCATGAACATGCCCAAGACCGCATAAGCCAGCAGAATACAGATCAGGATCAGCATCGGGCTCATGGTCAGCGAGGTGATCCAATCGGCAAAGGCACCCGGCAGGTCTGCGAACCCCAGGAACCGCACATAGATCAGCACCCCCCAGATGATTGTGAAGATCATCACGCTCAGCTTGGCGGTCTCCAGCAGCGCATCCTTCAATTCCCTCCAGCGCATGCCGTGGCGCAGCGCCATCAGGAACACCACAAACGCCCCGATGGCCCCGCCCTCGGTCGGGGTGCCCCAGGCGTCGCCGCCAAAGGGGTTGTAGACAAAGAAGATGATGGTCACGACGACAAACACAATGGGCAATGCAGGCGGCAGGGCCGCAAACCGCTGGCGCCAGGTGAAGCCGGTGACGCGGGGCCCGAAGTCCTTGATCACCATCGCCATGCCGATGATCAGCAGGCCATAGATCACTGCGGAGAACGCACCGGGGATGAATCCTGCCAGCAGCAGCTTACCCACATCCTGTTCAACGATGATCGCATAGATCACCAGAATGGCCGAGGGCGGGATCAGAGACGCCAGCGTGCCGCCCGCCGCCACCACCCCGGCGGCAAAGCGCTTGTTATAGCCGATCTTGAGCATCTCGGGGATGGCGATGCGGGCAAAGACGGCGGAGGTGGCCACCGAGGCGCCGGACACCGCAGCAAACCCTGCGGTGGCAAAGACAGTGGACACCGCCAGCCCGCCCGGAACCCAGGCCATCCAGCGCTTGGCAGCCTCGAACAGCGCCCGGGTGAGGCCCGCATAATAGGCAAGGTAACCAATCAGGATGAAGGTCGGTATGAGGCTCAGCGCCTGGCTGGACACTTTGGAATGCGGCACTTGCCCTGCGGTCTTGACGGCAATGGTCAGCGCCTTGCCAAAACGCGCAGGGTCATAGCCGAACTTGGCCCAGAAGATCCAGATGAGGCCGATCATCCCCGCGGCGGCGGCAGCAAAGGCCACCCGCATGCCCAGGATTACCATCACCAGCAGCCCGGCTGAGACGATCAGCCCAATTTCAATCGGTTCCATGTCGAAATTCCTCAGCTGTCGTGGCCGGAGACGTGACCCGCCTCCATCGCGGCCTGGGTGGCGGCATCGGCGATCATCGGGACAGCGACGGGGGTATCCGTGCCGCTGCGCAGGGCACGGCCATAGGCCCAGAGCTGCAGCAAAAGGCGCAGGCACAGCACGCTGAACGCCACCGGCGCCAGCAGTTTCGCAGGCCAGAGCGGCAGTGAGATGTCCATCGAACTGTCGGCGCTCCACCAGGGCGCGGCAAAGTCGAAACTGCGCTGGAAATGCGCCCAGCTGCCCCAAACCATCAGCAGCATCAGGATCAGCACGGTTGCAGTGGTCAGAAACTCGGCCAGATACAGCGCCCGGCCTCTGAGGGCGCCCACCAGCATGTCCATGCGGATATGGCCGCCGTCGCGCTGGGTAAAGGAAATGCCCATGAAAGCAATCAGCGGCATTGCCTGCTCGATCCAGTCCACGTAACCCGGCAGCGGGCTGTTGAACAAATTGCGCCCGCCGACTGAGCCGACGGCAAGCAGCATCAGGGAAAAAACCGCCAGGCCGCTGAGCAGGGCAAGGGGCTTTTCCAGGCGGTAAATTTTCTGGTCAAGCGCGCTGAGACGGCTGCCGTCTGTCAGCACGAGGGATGAGCCGGCCATAGCGGGACTCCATCAGTTTTACGGGAGAAAAAAGACGCCCCGCAGCGTGCGGCTGCGGGGCGCGGCAGGGTCAATTGCCTTCGGCGATCAGGCCTGTCACCAGGTCGTAAAGTTCCTGCGCAGGCAGGCCGCGGGCGGCGTTTTCCTCGATCCAGGCCTGGGCCGCAGGTGCGGCGGCGGCCTCCTTGAACGCGGCGATTTCCGCATCCGAAAAGGTTACCAGCTCAATGCGGGCCGCATCCAGCGTAGGCTCCCAGGTGTCCAGAGAGTTGAACTTGTAGAAGTCCACGTAATGGGCTAGCGCCTCATCTACCGAGCCCAGCAGCGCTGCGCGGTGTTCATCGGACAGGCTGTCCAGCGCATCGGCGTTCACCACCACAGGGCAGTTCACCGTGCCGGGGTTCAGGTTGGTGGTCCACCAGGTGCCGTTTTCGATGGTGCCAAAGGACATATGCGCGTGCGGCGCAAAGGCCACCGCCTTGACGATACCGCTGTCCATCGCCTGGCGCACCTCGGTGGCCGACATCGAGGTGGGCACCGCACCGACAGCTTCCATTGCCTTGCCGATACCGCCGGTTGCGCGCACGGTCAGCCCCTCAAAGTCCTTCAGCGTGCCAGGCACATCACCGGTGCCGACCAGGTTGTACTGCGGCAGCGGCGAGGGCATCAGCAGGGTCGCGTTCCAGCGGGCCAGATCCTTCTGCACCGCCGGATGCTGGTAGACGGCTTGCGAAACGGCAATTTCCTGCTGCAGCGAGGTCACGCCCAGAAACGGCAGCTCCAGCACGGTGATCGTGGGGTTCTTGTCGCGGTGGTAGCCAGCGCAGAACTGCGCCATCTCGAAGGCGCCGATGGAGATGCCGTCGAGGTTTTCCTTGTTCTTGCTGAGGCCGCCATAGCTGATGTTCAGGGTAAATTCGCCACCGGTCTTCTCGGAGACCAGATCAGCCAGTTTCTCGACGTGTTCGGTAAAGGCCCGGCGCTTGCCCCACAGCGAGACATTCCATTCGGTGGCCAGGGCTTCGGTGCCAAAGGCGGCGGTGAGGGCGGCCAGCGCGGCCCCCTTAAGATAAGTGCGCATCAGTGCTCCTCCCAGATGCATGCGGAAATGATTGGGGGAGTATCCGGGACGGCGGGCGGCCTGCCTATGAAGGAAACCGCGCGGCATCTGCGAGCGGCCCTGCGGATTTCCGCAGGGCACGCGGACACGGACCGGGACCCTAGAGAAGGGCGTCCTTGTCGAGGCCCAGTTTGACAATCTTTTCGTTCAGCGTACGGCGGCCGATCCCCAGCGCCTCGGCGGCGGCATCCATGCGGCCTTCGTGGGCCTTCACCGCCTTGCCGATCAGTTCGCGCTCAAACGCAGCCACCGCTTCACGCAGAGTGTCCGGAACGTCGTCCGGGTGCTGGTCCAGGCGGATCGCCTCAGCCATGGTACCGCCGCCGCGGCGCGCCGCCAGCACCCGGCGTTCGCACACGCTGCGCAGCTCGCGCACATTTCCCGGCCAATCATGCGCCAGCAGCGCGGTCAGGTCGTCCTGAGAGATATCGGGCACGGCAGTTTCGTAAAGCCGCGAGAATTCTTCAAGGAAATGCGCCGCCAGCAGCATCAGGTCATCGCGGCGCTGGCGCAGCGGCGGCAGGGTCAGCACCATGGTATTCAGGCGGAACAGCAGGTCTTTGCGCAGGCGGTTCTCCTGCACCGCCAATTCAACATCCTCATTGGTGGCGGAGACCACGCGGAAGCTGACCGGCACCGGCAACTGGCCGCCTGCGGGCAGGATCTGCTTGTCTTCGATTACCCGCAGCAGCTTGGCCTGCACTTCCAGCGGACAGGAACAGACCTCATCCAGAAACAGCGTGCCCCCTGAAGCCGCCAGCAGCCGCCCGCCGGTTCCATCCTCGGTTCCGAACATCTCCGCCTCAAAGGTGGCGGGCGACAGCGCAGCGCAGTTCAGCGCCAGAAACGGCGCATCGGCGTTCGGCCCCAGATCATGCAATGCGCGGGCGACCAGCTCCTTGCCGGTGCCGGTCTCGCCTTCGATCAGAACCGTGGTGCCGGTCTCCGCAAGATCCAGGATATCCTGCCGCAGCTGCACCACCGGCGCCGACTGTCCCAGCAGCACCCGGTCCAGCCCCGAAAGCGCAAACAGCCGCGCCTTCAGCCGCGCGTTGCTTTGCTGCATCCGGTGCTGTTCGGCCGCGTGGCGCAGGATCGCCAGCAGACGGCGCGGCTCATAAGGTTTCTCGACAAAGCTGTAGGCCCCGTCCTGCATCGCCTTCACTGCCATCGGAATGTCGCCATGGGCGGAAATCAGCACCAGCGGCGGCGCGGCGGGATCCAGCGCGGCCAGCAGATCCAGCCCGGACATGCCGGGCATCCGCACGTCCGACAGGATGACATCGGGCTGAAGCTCCGCCAGCCGCTCCAGCCCCGCCGCCGCCCTTGCCGCCGCGGTAACCTGCCAGCCCGCGGCCTCCAGCAGTTCCGCCACCGACTGGCGCATCGCCTTGTCATCGTCAATGACCAGGATGCTGAAGGGCCTGGCGCTGCTCATGGCCGTTTTTCCTCCGCTGGCAGGACCGGAAACGCGACCCGGAACACGGCGCCGCCCGCGTCCCTGTTGCGGGCAATCATGGTCCCGCCGTGATCCTGCACGATACCGGCGGAGATCGCCAAGCCCAAGCCCAAGCCCATGCCGCGGCCGCTTTCGCGGGTAGTGACAAAAGGTTCCTGCAAATCAGCCAGCGTGGCTTCGCCCAGGCCATGGCCGTTGTCCTTGATGTCGAACCAGACCTCCCCGTCAGCGGCGCCGGTGCGGGCCTCGATCAGCGGCGCCGAGCTGTCCTCGCTGGCATCGATGGCATTCCGCAACAGGTTGGTCATCACCTGCTCGATCCTCAGGCGGCTGCCCAGCACGCTGACCAGGCCGAGGCACAGATCCAGCCGCAGCTCCGCGCCCGCTTCCTCCAGATTGGGGGCAACCAGCGCGGCAGAGGCCCGCATCGCCGCGTTCAGGTCAACCGCGGTCTGCGCCTCCGCATCAGGCGTCGCGAAAAACTTGAGCTGCCGGGTGATCCCCTCCATCCGGTCCACCAGCGCGCCGATCCTGTCTGGCAGCGCAGCGGAGTTGTCCGGAGCGATTTCGGCGGCAACCAGATGGTTCTTCATGGCCGCAATCGGCTGGCCCAGCTCATGCGTCACCGATGCGGCCAGCCTGCCCAGGGCTGCCAGACGGCTGGCGCGCTCCAGCTCGTCCTGGGTGCGTTTCAGCCGCCGCTCCGCGGTGCGGCGGTCTTCGATCTCGCTCGCCAGCATCTCGTTTGCGCGGCGCAGCTGCGCTTCCTCACGTTCGGACCGCGCCAGCGCGGCGCTGATCCGGCGCGCCCGCTGGACCTGAAACAGGATCAGCGCCAGACCCGCTGCAAACCCAACCAGCGAGGTGACCAGCCAGCTGCGCGCCACCGCCCGGCCGTCGCTGGCGAAATAATGCAGCGTCCAGCCGTGCGGCGGGATCTTTGCCGTCAGGTGAATTTGCTCCCGGCCGGCGATCTCGGCGCGCGGCCCCTCGCCCGTCTGCCACACCAGCGCCTCCAGCGGCTGGCCCGGAAACTGCCGCGCCGCCTTGATCCGCTGCCGCTGGTCTTCCGACAGCGGCGCCAGTACCCGGTACCGCCACGCAGGGTCGGAGGCCAGCAGCACGACACCGTCCTCATTGGCCAGCAAAACCTGCTCGCCCGAACTGTTCCAGCTCCGCTCCAGCGGCTGGAAGCCGATCTTGATCGCAATGACGCCGGCAAGCGCGCCATCCCTGCCGCGCACGGCATCGGCGATGAAATACCCCGGCAGGCCGGTGGTCGCGCCAATGGCATAGAACCGTCCCTGTTCGCCCCGCAAAGCCTGCTGAAAATAGGGGCGGAATGCGTAGTTCTGCCCGACAAAGCTGCCAGGCTCGCGGAAGTTGGAGGCGGCGATGGCAACCCCGCTCATATCCATCAGATAGATCGCATCCAGCCCCGCCCTGGCGGCAAAATCCTCCAGCCGCAGGTTCAACGCGCCGGTGTCCTTGCCGCTGGCCGCGTCAATGACCGCGGCATCCCGCGCCAGCACATGGGTCAGGTGGGAGAACCGCTCAAGCTCAGCAACGACGGAGCTTTGGTAAAGCGACAGCGGCCCTTCGGCCTGTGAAACCTCTTCTGACTGAAAATAGGCGCTGGACACCCTGAACACGCCGGCCGCAACGGCAAGAGTCACCACGGCGGATATCAGAAACGGGATCAGGCGCATTCCCGTCGATAGGCCGGGAAAACCCGCGATGGCAAGATATTAGTGGAAATCCGCCGCTGGCGCTGAATCCGCGGGGCAGGAGTTGCTCGCCGCGGGGCTTCACGGAAGGGTGGGTGCCAGCCTCTGCAGCAGGAAGTCCATCAGGCACCGCACCTTGGGCGTCAGCACGTTGGAGCGGGGATAGATCAGCCACAGGACAGAGGCATCATCCTGCTGCCAGCCGGGCAGCACCTGCACCAGGCGGCCCGCCGTGATCTCATGCGCAACGCTCCACAGCGAGTTCACCGACAGGCCGCAGCCGGCAAGCGTGGCCGCCCGCTGCGATGCTCCGTCGTCCAGGATCGTGCGGCACATCATCCGGGCGGGGTCCAGCACCGCCCGCTCTCTGCCGCTATGGATCAACTGCCTCGGGGCGGTATTGGCCCAAGACAGGAAGTCGTGGCCTTGCAGTTCGTCCGGTGTCTGCGGTGTTCCGCGGCGTGCCAGATACTCCGGCGCGGCACACAGGATCCGCGTGTCATTGGCCAGTTTGCGGCCGCGCAGGCTGCTGTCCTGCAACGGCGCATTGCGCAGCGCCAGGTCAAAGCTGCCTTCGATCAGGTCGAACCGCGTGTCCGACAGGCGCAGATCCAGCGTGATCTGCGGGTATAGCGCATGAAACGCGGGCAGCAGCGGCATGATGTGCAGCTGGGCAAAGCTGCTCGGTGCCGCAAACCGCAGGGTGCCGGACGGCTCCGCCGCGTTCAGCCCGAGCGCCGCGCGCGCCGCCTCCGACTGGGCAACAATCTCCCGCGCATAGGGCAGAAAGGCCTCGCCCTCCTGCGACAGCGACACCTTGCGCGTCGTGCGGTGCAGCAGCTCTGCACCCAGTTCATGCTCCAGCTTCGCCAGCCGGGCGCTGGCCATCGCCGGTGCCAGCCCCAGGCTGCGCCCGGCGGCAGAGATATTCAACCGCTCGGCGGCGGCGATGAACAGGCGCAGGCAATCGGTATCCATTCGTCCCTCATTATGTCGAAATCACGAATTCTGAACTCTGATATGACCCGTTTATTCTGAAATTCAAAGGCGTATCTCTGCTGCCAAGCGACAAATCAAAGGAATGCACAGATGAAAGCAATCGGATACACCCGGACCGGCCCGGTGGATGGCAGCGGCGCCCTGCAGGAGGTGGAGCTGGACCAGCCCCAGCCCGGCCCGCGTGACCTTGTGGTCGCGGTCAAGGGCATCTCGGTCAACCCGGTGGACGTGAAACTGCGCGCCGCCCGTGCACCAGAGGGCGGCCCGGGCATCCTCGGCTTTGACGCCGCCGGGGTGGTGACCGCCACCGGGACTGACGTCACCGGCTACAAGGTCGGGGACGAGGTGTTCTATGCCGGCGACGTGACCCGCCCCGGCAGCAATGCGGCGTTCCAGGCCGTTGATGAACGTATCGTTGGCCGCAAGCCCGCCTCGCTGGACTTCACCGGGGCCGCGGGAATGCCGCTGACGTCGATCACCGCCTGGGAAATGCTGTTCGACAGCTTCCGCCTGACCGAAGGCGGCGGCGCAGGGCAGAGCCTGCTGGTCATCGGCGGGGCCGGCGGCGTCGGTTCGATCCTGATCCAGCTGGCCAAACGGCTGACCGGTCTGACGGTGATCGCCACCGCCTCCCGCCCCGAAACCCGGGACTGGGTCCGCAAGATGGGCGCCGATCACGTCGTCGATCACCGGGGAAATCTGGCAGAACAGCTGCGCGGCCTGGGACTGGCGCCGGAGTATGTAGCTGCCCTGACCGCCACTGGCCAGCACTGGCCCGCCATCGTCGAGCTGATTGCCCCGCGCGGCCACATCGCCCTGATCGACGACCCGCAGGATCTCGACATCACACCCGCCAAACCCAAGGCGCTCAGCATCTCGTGGGAGTTCATGTTCACCCACTCCATGTTCGCCACGTCCGATATCGGCGCGCAGCGCGATCTGCTGAACCGCGTCTCCGCCATGCTGGACGCGGGCGAGCTCATCCCGACCGTGACAGAATGCGCCGATGCGCTCACCCCTGAGACCCTCGCCGAGGCCCACAAACGGCAGGAAAGCGGCCGCGTCATCGGCAAGCAGGTGCTGCCGGGCCTGTCTGCCTGACCTCACGCCGCTACATTGGAGCGGCGGGCATACAATGTGCTGCCCGCCATTGACAGGGGACATTCCATGACCAAGACCATTCTCATCACCGGCGCAACCGATGGCCTGGGCCGCGCCACGGCTGAGGCGCTGGCCGGACAGGGCCACAGCCTCATCCTTCACGGCCGCAACAAAAGCAAGCTGGAGGCCGCCGCGCAGGAGCTGCGCGAGACAAACCCAACGGTGGCAACCGTGCAGGCCGATCTGTCCGCCCTGGACCAAGCGGCGGCAATGGCCCGGCAGGTCATTGCAAACCACCCCGCCATCGACGTGCTGATCAACAACGCCGGCGTGTTCAAAACCGCGCAGACCGTCTCCCCCGGCGGCTTCGACGTGCGGTTTGCCGTCAACACCTTCGCCCCTGCGCTGCTGACGCAGAGGCTTCTTCCCGTCATTCCCGGGAATGGCCGCATCATCCACCTGTCCTCTGCCGCGCAGGCGCCTGTCGACCTGGACGCGATGGCAAGCGGCAGCCACCTGCAAGCGATGGAGGCCTACGCCCAAAGCAAGCTTGCCGTCACCCTCTGGAGCCAGCATTTCGCGTCCGAGCGCCCCCAAGGCCCGGTCTCCATCGCCGTCAATCCCGGCTCGCTGCTGGCCACGCGGATGGTGCGCGAGGGCTTTGGCACCTCCGGCAATGACCTCAACATCGGCGTTGATATCCTGACCCGGGCCGCCCTCTCCGAAGACTTCGCAGACGTCTCCGGGCGCTACTATGACAATGACGCCGGACATCTTGCACCGCTGTACCCCGCGGAAGATGCCAGGGCCGTCAGCGCAGGCGTGGACCGGATTTTGCAACAGCTTCCACTGGACTGACCGTCAACGCATCAGGCGCCGGGACGGGTTTCCGGACCGTGTGCCGGCTCCCCCGGCGTCTCTTTGCGAACCGCGGCACGCCGCCGGCCGCTCCAGCCTTGCCCTTCGCACCCGAGGCTGGACAACTTCTGCGCCTCTGCCGCACTATCCGGGAACAATTAACCTGCGCCGCGCGGAACCGTTCCGGGCGGCGGCACGTTGCCTCTTGGGACAGCTCACTGCAATCCGCACTGCGGCTCCCGAGGATGTGACCGCCCCACGGCTGCAAGTTCCGCCGCAATGGCGCAGTCTTGAGTGGCAAAAAACCAGGCCCGCACCGCCCGGCCTCAGAGGAGCGAAGGAAAACATGTACCAGATATCCAGCACCGTCCTGGCGCTGCTCGAAATCCTGTCCTACGCCTTCATCTTTGCCATCGGCGCCGGCCTCCTGTGGCTGATTGCGATCTACATCCGCGACAAGACCCAGACCGCCAGCACCCTGCGGCGCAACTACCCGGTGATCGCCCGCTTCCGCTACCTGTTCGAGCATCTGGGCGAATTCTTCCGGCAGTATTTCTTTGCGCTGGACCGCGAGGAAATGCCGTTCAACCGCGCCGAACGCTCCTGGGTCTACCGCGCCGCCAAGAACGTGGATTCCACCGTCGCCTTCGGCTCCACCCGCGACCTGCGCCCGGCCGGAACCGTCTATTTCGCCAACGCCCCCTTCCCGGACCTGGAACACGGCGCTGCCCCGCCCGCCGCCGTCACCATCGGCCCCAATGCGCGCACGCCCTACACCACATCGTCGATCTTTAACATCTCCGGCATGAGCTTCGGCGCCATTTCGGTTCCGGCCGTCCGCGCCTTGTCGCGCGGCGCCAAGAAGGCGGGCATCTGGCTCAACACCGGCGAGGGCGGGCTGTCGCCCTACCACTTGGAGGGCGGCTGCGACATCGTGTTCCAGATCGGCACCGGCAAGTTCGGCGTGCGCAAGCCCGAAGGCGGCTTTGACGAAGAGAAGCTCCGCGCCGTCGCCGCCCATGAAACCGTCCGCATGTTCGAGCTGAAGCTCAGCCAGGGCGCCAAGCCCGGCAAGGGCGGCATCCTGCCCGGCGCCAAGGTGACCGAAGAAATCGCCGCCATCCGCGGCCTGACGCCCGGCGAAGACGCGATCAGCCCCAACCGGCACCCGGAGGCCGCCACCGTGGGCGAGCTGCTGGACATGATCGCCTATGTCCGCGAGGTGACGGGCAAGCCGGTGGGCTTCAAGGCGGTGCTGGGCGCCTATGGCTTCCTCGACGGGCTCTGCCAGGAGATCCTCGCCCGCGGCGAGGCCAGCGCCCCCGATTTCATCACCATCGACAGCGCCGACGGCGGCACCGGCGCCGCCCCGATGAGCCTGATTGACAACATGGGCATGCCCTTGCGCGAAAGCCTGCCGCTGGCGGTGGATGTCCTCACCCGCTACGGGCTGCGCCAGCGCATCAAGGTCTGCGTCAGCGGCAAGCTGATCAACCCGTCAGAGGCCGCCTGGGCCTTCTGCGCCGGCGCCGATTTCGTGGTCTCCGCCCGCGGCTTCATGTTTGCGCTCGGCTGCATCCAGGCCCTGCAGTGCAACAAGAACACCTGCCCCACCGGCATCACCACCCATGACCCCAAGCTGCAATTCGGCCTCGACCCCATGAGCAAGGCCAACCGCGTCGCCTCCTACGCCAAAAACATGGTCAAGGAGGCCACCATCATCGCCCATAGCTGCGGCGTCACGGAACCGCGGCTGCTGCGGCGCTACCACGCGCGGATCGTGCTCGATAACGGCCGGTCGGCCTCGATGGCTGAGCTGTACCCGGAACAGGCCCAGCAGTACGCAGCGCAATGACCCGCCCCGATCCGGGCAGCAAAGGAGCCCCCATGCCAGACACGTCCCGCCCCACCAAAGCCTCCGATCTCCTCGTGGCCGCGCTGGAAGCCGAAGGCGTCGAGTATGTCTTTGGCGTTCCGGGCGAGGAGAACCTCGACCTGCTGGAATCGCTGCGCACTTCAAAGATCAAGCTGGTCCTGACCCGCCACGAACAGGGCGCGGGGTTCATGGCGGCGACCTATGGCCGCCTCACCGGCAAGCCGGGCGTCTGCATGGCCACCCTCGGCCCCGGCGCCACCAACCTGGCAACGCCCGCGGCCTATGCCCACCTGGGGGCGATGCCGCTGATCATGATCACCGGGCAAAAACCGATCAAGAAATCGAAACAGGGCCGGTTCCAGATCATCGACGTGGTCAACCTGTTTGATCCGGTCTGCAAGATGTCGCGCCAGATCGTGCACGGCAACACAATCCCGGCCCTGATCCGCGAGGCCTTCCGCACCGCAGAGGAGGAACGGCCGGGCGCGGTGCTGCTGGAGCTGCCGGAGGACATCGCGGCAGAGGCGACCGATGCCCCGGTGCTCTCCCCCACCCCGCGCAACTACGCGGTGGCAAGCGGCAGCGTGCTTCAGGAGGCGGCCGCGATGATCCGCAGCGCCAGGATGCCGTTGATGCTGGTCGGGGCCGGCGCCAACCGCCGCAAGGCGCGCGCGGCGCTCTGTGATTTCGCAGAGCAGGTGCAGATCCCTTTCTTCAACACCCAGATGGGCAAAGGGGTGGTCGACGAACGCTCCGGTCTGTTCCTGGGCACTGCGGCGCTGTCGGACGGCGACTACCTGCACTGCGCCATCGAACGCGCCGACCTGATCCTCAACGTGGGCCACGACGTGGTCGAAAAACCGCCCTTCTTCATGGAGCACGGCGGCACCAAGGTCATCCACGTGAACTACAAGGCGGCGCAGGTCGACCAGGTCTATTTCCCGCAGATGGAGGTGGTCGGCGATCTGGCTCAAACCATCACCCGGCTGGGCGAGGCCCTTGGCGGCCCGCTGGATTTCGACCGCAGCTTCTTCGGGCACATGAAGGCGGACACCGACACGCACATCGCCGAAGGCGCCGACGACCCGCGCTTTCCGGTGATCCCGCAGCGGCTGGTTGCAGACACCCGCAAGGTGATGGGCGAAAACGACATCATCGCGCTGGACAATGGCATCTACAAGATCTGGTACGCCCGCAACTACAGGGCCTATCAGCCCAACACCGTGCTTCTGGACAACGCGCTGGCAACCATGGGCGCGGGCCTGCCCTCGGCGATGATGGCGGCGCTTCTGAACCCGGACCGCCGGGTGATGGCGATCTGCGGCGACGGTGGCTTCATGATGAACAGCCAGGAGCTGGAAACCGCGGTGCGGCTGGGCCTGAACCTGGTGGTCACGGTGCTGAACGACAGCGCCTACGGCATGATCCGCTGGAAACAGGCGCACGTCGGCTTTGCCGACTGGGGGCTGGAGTTCAACAACCCGGATTTCGTGCAATACGCCGCCAGCTACGGCGCCACCGGCCACCGGATCACCCGGACCGAGGACCTGGTTCCAACGTTTGAGGCGGCCTTTGCCGCGGGCGGCGTGCATCTGATCGACGTGCCGGTGGACTACAGCGAAAACCAGCGCGTCCTGATTGATGAGCTGGCCGCCAAGACCTGCCTGATCTAGGTGGCCTGACCTGACCGGATGATCTGCCCGCCCTTTCCCCCGGCTGCCGCGGCCGCTATGACCGCGGCAGCTTACCCTAGGAAAGGCAAACCCCATGACAATCACCCGTATCGGCACCACCGCCCGCTCCAGCAAGATCGTCAAGCACAACGGCGTTGTGTATCTCAGCGGCCAAGTCTCCGAGGCCGATACCGCCGCAGACCAGACCCGCGAGATCCTGGCCAAGGTCGACGCCCTGCTGGAAGAAGCCGGCAGCGACAAGACCCGCCTGCTGCAGACCGTGATCTGGCTCTCCGACATGTCCTATTTCGCGGAACTGAACGAGGTCTGGAACGCCTGGGTTCCCGAAGGCCACGCCCCGGCGCGCGCCTGCGGCGAGGCCAAGCTGGCCCGCGAAATCCTGAAGGTGGAAATCATCGTCACCGCCGCCTGCGACTGATACCTGTCAGGCAGAAAAAGCGCCGGGCTGTTCCAGCCCGGCGCTCTCATTTTCAGCTTCTGGACCCGCATCAGGCGTGCAGATCCTGCGCAATCCTTGTGCCGTCCGGCGCGGCAGCGCCTTCACTGATCGGCGCAGCCGAGGGATCGCTCTTCAGCGATTTGTACAGCCCCACGGTCATCGCGATGATCACAAAGGAAATCGGGAAGGCCGCCGCAATCGACGCGGTCTGCAGGGCGCCCAGGCCGCCCGCCATCAGCAGCACAATCGCGGTGGCACCGATGCCCGCGCCCCAGATGATGCGGAACTTCTTCGGCGGGTTGTCATCACCCATCGACAGCATGGTGGTGATCACCAGCGTGCCGGAATCTGCCGAGGTCACGAACCACGAGAACAAGAGCAGCGTCGCCAGCGCCGACAGCGGCCAAGCGGTCCAGCTCAGATCCCCCAGCCAGGAGGTCGCGCCCAGGTTGCCGATGGTGCCATAAAGCGCCGCAGGCAGGTCCCAGTTGCGCACGGTCTGGATCACCCCCGCGCCGCCTTCGGCCGCCGGGCCGCCCGCCATGTTCAGTTCCTGCCAGATGGCGTTGCCACCGAACATGCACAGCCAGAAGAACGCAATTGCGGTCGGCACGAACAGCACACCGATCATGAACTCCCGGATGGTGCGCCCGCGCGAGATGCGGGCGATGAACATGCCCACCATCGGCGCCCAGGCAATCCACCAGCCCCAGTAGAAGATGGTCCAGCCGCCCTGCCAGGCGATATTCTCGTCGGAGCTTGCGGTCCAGAATCCCATCGGGATGAAGTTCCAGATGTAATCGCCCAGCGTGGTCACATAGAACCCCAGCAGCCATTTGACCGGCCCGATCACCACAAAGGCGGCCAGCAGGAACATCGACAGCCAGATGTTCCACTCGGAAATCAGCCGGATGCCCTTGCCCACGCCCGACACGGTGGAGGCGGTGGCGATGATGGTCACAATCACGATCAGCGCAATCTTCAGCGTCAGGGTCGGCTCCATGCCGAACAGCACATTCAGGCCGGTCGCCATCTGGCTGGTGCCCAGCCCCAGCGAGGTTGCGATGCCAAAGACCGAGCCGAACACAGCCAACAGGTCGACGCAATGCCCCCAGGGGCCATAGATCTTCTCGCCGATCAGCGGATACAGCGCCGACCGCATGGTCAGCGGCAGCTTCTTGCGGAAGCCGAAATAGGCCAGGCACAACCCGACGATCACATAGAGCGCCCAGCCGTGGAAACCCCAGTGGAAATAGGTCACCCGCATCGCGTCGATCGCGCGCTGCATGTTCATTTCCGAATGGCCTGCCAGCTCTGCATGCGGGTTGTTCGGATAGCCCCAGACCGCCGAGTTGTCGAAGTAGAAGATCGGCTCAGCCACGCCAAAGAACAGGATGCCGATGCCGATACCGGCGGAAAACAGCATCGCAAACCAGCTGAAGTTGCTGAACTCGGGGCGCGCATCATCGTCCCCCAGCCGCAGGCTGCCGAACTTCGAGAACATCAGGAAGAAGCAGAAGAACATGATCCCGGCCAGAACCGAGATGTAATACCAGCTGAGGCCGCCTTCGATCCAGCCGCGGATGGATTTGTACAGGCCGCCTGCGAATTCGACGTTCAGAACGGTGAAAATCACAAAGGCGGCGATCATCGCCTTTGATGCCATGCCCATCCCCGGGTGAAGACCGGTAAAGAAACCGGACTTCGCCACCAGGTGGCTGTTGGAATTGCTTTCAGACATTTGGTCCTCCCATTTGTTTCAAATTCGTCAGCTCCCGGAGCCCTCCACCCGCGGATCACTGAGCGGACCGCCCGGCAGGATTAAGTCTTCCCGATTGCCCGGCGCTCCGGCTTGCACCTCCCCCGGCCGCCGCGGCTGCGGCAGCACATTTGAAAAAAGCGGACCGGATCGGGGAGGAGACCCGGCCCGCAAAAAGAAACCCGGCAGCGCGCGAGCCGCCGGGTTTCCAAGTCATCCGCGCTGGCCGACGTGGCGCCCGGCGCCTTCTGGCAGCGCCAGCCCCGCGTGGGCGGCGGCATAGGACGCCAGCTTGTCCGCGACCTCCGGCGACGGCAGCGAGGTGCCGCGCGCGTTCAGGTCCATGTGCAAGAGCAGCGTCTCCACCGTTGCCGCCAGCTTGCCCTCGGGGCCGTGCAGGCGGTGGAACAGGTGCATTTTCTTGCCCTCGCCCTTCAGAACCTGGGTGGTCACGGTCAGCGCATCGCCCTCGTGCAGTTCATCCAGGAAGCGCACGTGGTTCTCGACGGTGAAATAACTGCCGCCCGCGGCGATGTACCCGGCATCACAGCCGATCATCTCCATGAACCGGTCAGTCGCCTGGGCCGAGGCTTCGGTGTAATGCGCCTCGTTCATGTGGCCGTTGTAGTCGGTCCAGCTCTGCGGCACCGGGCGGCTGACGGTGACCGGCAGAACGACGGCTTCCGGCACGGGCAGCGTTTCCTCATGGGTGTTGATGACCCCCCCAGCACCGCTGCCGGATTTCTTCAGCGCCCGCATCATGCCAACCAGGTTGTCATCCCGCAGCCGTTCCAGCTCCCGGATCGACATGTGGCCGGACTGCGCATCGGACTGGCCCGCGATCAGGTCGACCAGTTCCTCGGTGAACTCCGGCACATCCATCAGCTTGGTCCAGGGCCATTCCAGCGCCGGTCCGAACTGCGCCATGAAATGCTTCATGCCCGCTTCGCCGCCGGCAATCCGGTAGGTCTCGAACAGGCCCATCTGCGCCCACCGCAAGCCAAAGCCCATGCGGATCGACTCGTCCAGCTCCTCGGTGGTGCAGATGCCGTCCTTGATCAGCCACAGCCCCTCGCGCCAGACCGCTTCCAGCAGGCGGTCGGCGATATGCGCGTCGATCTCCTTGCGCACGGTCAGCGGATACATCCCCACCTCGCGCAGCAGGTCCGAGGCCTGCGCGCAGGTCTCCGCATCGCCCACCAGCTCGACCAGCGGCAAGAGGTAAACCGGGTTGAAAGGATGCGCGACAACAACGCGGGCGCCCTCGGCGTTCAGCTCCGACGGTTTGAAACCGCTGGTAGACGAGCCGATCACCGCATTTGCGGGCGCGTGCTCCTGGATCTGCGCATGGATCTTGTGCTTCAGATCCAGCCGCTCCGGCACGCTCTCCTGGATCCAGGATGCCTCCGCCACCGCTTCCGCCATGTCGGCGTGGAAGGTCAGTTCGCCTACGGCCGGCAGCGCCTTGTCATACAGCGACGGCAGCGAGCGGCGGGCATTGGCCAGCACTTCGTTGATCTTGCGCTCTGCTTCCGGGTCCGGGTCGAACACCCGCACGTTCCAGCCGTTCAAAAGGAACCGCGCGGCCCAGCCGCCGCCGATAACCCCGCCGCCGATGATTGCTGCTGTTTTCATGATCTATCCTCTGATCGCCCTCCCTGCGCGCCCGCCGGTGCACAGGGGGTGTACAGGGGGTGCACGCAGGGCACCCCCGGATTTCGGCTTACTTCGCCACCGGCGCGCGCTTGGTCAGGCCCAGCTTCTCGCGGACCGCATCCGGGCCGATGATCTTGGCGCCCATGCCCTCGATCACGCCCGCCGCGCGCTCCACCAGCTGCGCGTTTGTGGCCAGCACGCCCTTGTCCAGGAACAGGTTGTCCTCAAGGCCGACCCGCACGTTGCCGCCCGCCAGCACCGACTGCGCCGCATAGGGCATCTGATCCCGGCCAAGGGAGAACGCCGACCAGGTCCAGTCCGACGGCACATTGTTGACCATCGCCATAAAGGTGTTGAGGTCGTTCGGTGCGCCCCACGGCACCCCCATACACAGCTGTACCAAGGCGTTCGGTTCCAGAATTCCCTCTTTTACCAGTTGCTTGGCAAACCACAGATGGCCGGTGTCAAACGCCTCGATCTCCGGCTTCACGCCCAGATCGGTCATCATCTGCCCCATTGCCCGCAGCATGCCGGGGGTGTTGGTCATGACGTAATCGGCCTCGGCAAAGTTCATGGTGCCGCAGTCCAGCGTGCAGATTTCCGGCAGGCATTCGGCAATATGGGCCATCCGCTCGGATGCGCCGATCATGTCGGTCGCCGCCTCGTTGACCGGCAGCGGCGCCTCGGTCGAGCCGAACACGATGTCGCCGCCCATGCCCGCGGTCAGGTTCAGCACCACATCCACCTCGGAATCGCGGATCCGGTCGGTAAGCTCCCGGTAATACTCAAGTTTCCGGGACGGCGCACCGGTTTCCGGGTCGCGCACATGGCAGTGAACAACAGCTGCGCCAGCCTTGGCAGCAGCAATCGCGGACTCGGCGATCTGCTTGGGCGAGCGCGGCACATGGGGGGATTTGTCCTGGGTGCCGCCAGAGCCGGTCACGGCGGCGGTGATGAAGACTTCACGGTTCATGTTCAGGGGCATGGTCTCGCTCCTTTGGGGTTAAGCTTGCAATTCAGGGTGATCCGCAAACAGCTCCAGCGCCTGCGGATTGGCGAGGCCGGAGAGGTTGCGGACGGGGTGTTTGTTCACCACATCACGCACCGCCAGCTCGGCGGTCTTGCCGGATTTGGTGCGCGGGATATCGGCAACAGAGATGATTTTCGCGGGCACATGGCGCGGCGAGGCGTTCTTGCGGATTTCCGTTTTGACACGGGCGGTTAGTGCATCATCCAGCACGGTTCCGTCTGCGGTCTGTACAAACAGAACCACCCGCACGTCGTTGTCGAAGCTCTGGCCGACAACCACCGCATCCGCGACCTCGTCGATCTTGTCGAGCTGACGGTAAATCTCCGCCGTGCCGATCCGCACGCCGCCAGGGTTCAGGGTCGCATCCGAGCGGCCCAGCACCACGTAGCCGCCATGTTCCGTGCGGATGGTAAAATCACCCTGCCGCCAGATGTCCGGATAGGTCTCATAGTAGCTGGCCCGGTAGCGGGCATTGCCGGGGTCGTTCAAGAACCGGGTCGGCATCGACGGATGCGCGTTACGGCAAACGAGTTCGCCCGCAACGCCCTCCACCTGTTCGCCCTGGTCGTTCAGGGTCGCCACGTCCAGCCCCAGCATCGGCGCCTGAATCTCGCCCTGGTGCACCGGCAGCAGCGGGCAGCCGCCAATGAAGCAGCCCAGAATATCGGTGCCGCCGCAGATCGAGGCCAGCTGCACATCCGCCTTCCAGTCGGCATAAACATGGGCAAAGCCCTCGGGCGACAGCGGCGAGCCGGTGGACAAAACCACGCGCAAAGCGCCCAGATCGTGGCTCTCCACTGGCCGGTTCCGGCGTTTTTGCGAGGCGTCTATGTATTTGGCGGAAATACCAAAATGCGTGACCTTCTCGGCCTCTGCCAGGTCAAATAGGCGGCGGATGCCGGGATACATCGGGTTGCCGTCAAACAGCACGATCACCGCCTCAGAGGCCAGCGCCGCCACCTGCCAGTTCCACATCATCCAGTTGCAGGTGGTGTAATAGAACATCCGGTCGCCCGGGCGCAGGTCGCAATGCAGCTGCTGCTCCACCAGCATCCGCAGCAGGGTGCCGCCGCCGGAATGCTCGATGCACTTGGGCTTGCCGGTGGTGCCTGAGGAGAACATCACATAGAGAGGGTCACGGAAGCCCATCACGCGACAGCCCAGCGCCGGGGCGTCTGCCTGCTTGAAAGTCTCATAGGCGGTCATGCCCTCCGGCAGACCGTCAGCCCCGCCTGCATAAGGCCAGACCACGATCTGCTGGATCGACGGCACCCGGGCGGCGACCTCGGCAATGGCGGCGCGGGTTTCAAACATCTTGCCGTTGTAAAAATAACCGTCGGCGGCAAACATCAGCTTGGGCGCGATCTGGCCGAAGCGGTCGACCACCACATCCGGCCCGCTCTCCGGCGCGCAGGAAGACCAGACCGCGCCCAGCGAGGCTGTGGCCAGCATGGCTGCGACGGTCTGCGGCATGTTCGGCACATAGCCCGCGACGTGATCGCCCGCCCCGATCCCCGCATCCCGCAGGGCGGCTGCGAGCATTTCAACCTCGCGCTTCAGCTCAGCGCGGGTCCAGACCATGCGGCGGCCATCCTCGCCAATGAAAACAATGGCTTCACGCCCGTCGGCGTTCTTCAGGAAGGTTTCGGCAACGTTCAGCCGTGCCTCGGGGAAAAAGCGCACCTGCATCGGGTCGGCATCCGTCAGCAGCGGCACCGCGCCCTTGTCCCCCGCCAGCCCGCAAAAGTCCCAGGCCAGCGGCCAGAACTCTTCCGGCCGGGCGACCGACCAGACGTACAAATCGGCGAAGCTGCCCAGGGCGGTTCCGGCAGCGGCAGAGGCCTGCGCAATGAAACCGGACATCAGAGGTTTGCGGCGCGCCGAAAGATCCGGCTGCCAGAGAAGGGAAGCGGTGGTCATGGAAGTCTCAGTGGCTAGAGAGCGGGCTTGGAGGTCGTCTGCGCGTCGGTTCGGATCGGGTCAAAAGACTTGACTTGCAGCGTGATTAGCGCAGGAAATGACGTTACGTTTATACAGTTTCAGCCAAATACTATACAGATGCCGTCAAAACCGCCGCCGATATTCGAATTCCTGCTGTTCGGCGGGTTTTCCAACATGGTGCTGGCCAGCGCCATGGAACCGCTGCGCGACGTGCGGATGAACTCCGGCCAGGACGCCGCGGGCTGGCGGGTCAGCACCCTTGATGGCGCACCGGTGACCAGCTCCAGCGGCTTGCAGATCACCCCGGACGGGGCGTTCAGCGAGGATCTGGGCAACCGCACCCTGGTGCTGGTTGCGGGTTATCACGTGCGCGAACAGGTGACGCCCGAGCTGCTGACCAAACTCAGAGCCGCCACCCGGCGGGCGGAGCGGGTGCTGGCGCTGGATACCGCCGCCTGGCTGCTGGCCGCCGCGGGAGTGCTGGACGGCCATACAGCAACGATCCACTGGCAGGAACTGGACGCCTTTGCCGAGACCTTCCCCAAGGTTGAGGTCTCCACTGCGCGGTTTGTGCGCTCCGGCCCTTTCATGACCTGCGGCGGCGCCAGTACCGCGCTCGACATGATGCTGAGCCTGATCCAGGACCTCTACGGCTCTGCCGCCGCCTTCGGCGCCTCGACCATGTTCGTCTACGACCCCTCGCGCCAGTCGGAGCTGAACCGCGGCGCCGCGCGGTTGGAGCAAAAGGGCTCACCCAAGATCCTTAGGGCGGCGAACCTGATGGCAGAAACCATCGAAACCCCGCTGAGCACGGCAGCGCTGGCCAAACGGGTGTCGCTGTCGGAGCGCACTCTAGCGCGGGCGTTCCAGCGCGAACTCGGCATGACACCGGGCAAATACTACAAGATGCTGCGGCTGCAGCACGCCCGCTACCTGTCGGAGGAAACCTATCTGAGCCTGGAGCAGATTGCGATGCGCTGCGGATTTTCCTCTGCCTCCTCGCTGGGGCGGTCGTTCTGCGGGCATTTCGGCCGGACCATCCGCGAGGCACGAGTGCAGGAAAAACCTTGGGTGAAAAAAACCGCCAGCCCTACACCAGACCCATTTCCGCGGGTGAATGCGGCTCGATCCCGAGATCGCTGAACCCCGCAACTGCCGCGCCCACGGTATTGTCGCGCCGCATCAGCGCGATCTGCGCCTGGGTGACCGGCGGCTTCGGCAGCGGCGCCAGAAGTGCCGCCGCCAGCCGCCACAACGCAAAGGGCACCGGCAGCAGCAGGCGGCGGCGGCCGGTGCGGGCTGCCAGCCGCCGCAGGATATCGCGGTAGGCAAACACATCCGGGCCGCCCAGTTCATAGACTTTCCGCTTTGCCCGCGGACCTTCCAGCACACAGGCGACCGCCTCTGCCACATCCTCCACCCACACCGGCTGCAGCCGGGTGCGGCCTGTGCCGAACAAGGGGATGACCGGAAGCCGCGCGGCGATTTTCTGCAGGTCGCCGAAGAACACGCCGCCTTGGCAGAACATGACGCTGGGCCGCAGGATCACCGCATCGGGGCAGTCGCTGCGCACTGCCACCTCGCCCTCTGCCCTCGCCCGCACATAGGCCGAAGACGAATGCAGGCTGGTGCCGATCCCGGAGATGTGGATCAGCCGCTGGCCAGGCGTTTCCTGCACCAACCGGGCAATCCTGCGGGCGCCGGCCAGATGCACGTCCTGAAAACTCTGCTGCTGTGTTTCAGCATAAAACCCAATGCAGTTGACCACCCATCCGGCCCCGCTGAGAGCGCGGGCCATGACGCTCTGCTCCGCCAGATCCACCTGCACTTGCTGCACCCCGGGCTCCCATTCCTCCGGCGGCGGCGTTCCGGGCGCGCGGGTGCCTGCGCTGACGCTGCAGCCCTGCTGCTGCAGCCGCCGCACCACCCGGCGGCCGAGAAAACCCGTGCCGCCCAGCACAATCACTTTGCCGGGGCTGATCTGCATCTGGAAACGCTCCCCATCCGGGTCTGCGCCACCAGATAGCGCATCGTGCCCGCCGCGCCACTGGCGGGCGGCACTGCCGGATCAGTCCAGCCGGAACCCGATCTTGAGCCCGACCTGATAGTGGGCGACCTTGCCGTCCTCGACATGGCCGCGGATCTCCCCGACTTCAAACCAGCTGATATGGTCTATGGTCTTGGACGCCCGGCCAATCGCCCCGCTGATGGCATCCTCGATGCTGGACTGCGAGCTGCCCACCACATCCACCGTCTTGTAAACCGCGTCACTCATCACAAATCTCCTTACGCAGCGGCCACTGCGGCCGCAGTATGCACCCAGTGTGACCGGATCAGCGCCCGCGTCCAGAGATTCCGCGTCCCCAAGACGCGGATCGCATCTTCATCTGGCTGGAAATATCCGCGGGGGAGCGCGAGGAGGCAGGCAGCCCCCTCGTTTCCGCCCGAACCAATTCAGCGCATCACAAAGGGATCGGGGATCGGATCATCGCTGGTGCGCAGCCAGACCGCCTTGACCTTGGTGTAATCGAGCGCCGCCTGCAGCCCGCCCTCGCGCCCATGCCCGGACAGCTCATGGCCGCCGAACGGCGCAATCGGGCTGACGGCGCGGTATGTGTTGACCCAGACGATACCGGCCCGGATGCCACGGATCATCCGGTGCGCGCGGGTGAGGTTCTGCGTAAACACGCCCGAGGCCAGGCCGAAGGCCGTGTTGTTGGCAATCTCCATGGCCTCGGCTTCGGTCTCGAACGCCACCACCGACAGCACGGGGCCGAAGAATTCGTTCGACAGGCAGGGCGCCTCCGGTGCATCGGAGCACTCCAGAACCGTGGGCGGGAAATAGAACCCCTCCCCTTCCGGTACCGTGCCGCCTGTAACCAGCTTCGCTCCGGCCGCAACAGACGCCTCGATCAGCTGCACCGCATGGTCGCGCTGTTTCAGGGTGCAGAGCGGCCCCACTTCGGTCGCCATGTCATCCGGCGCGCCGATAACCACCGCTTCGGCCTTTTCCTTCAGCCGCTTCAGGAAGGCGTCCTTGATCCCCTTCTGGATCACCAGCCGCGATCCGGCGACGCAGCTTTGCCCGGTGGCGGCGAAGATGCCAGAAACCTGCGCATTCACCGCGCTTTCCAGATCGGCATCGTCAAACACGATGAAGGGCGACTTGCCGCCCAGCTCCAGCGAGGTGGAGGCGAGGTTTTCCGCCGAATTGCGCACGA
This sequence comes from Leisingera sp. ANG49, assembly GCF_059694505.1. Lineage (NCBI taxonomy): Bacteria > Pseudomonadati > Pseudomonadota > Alphaproteobacteria > Rhodobacterales > Roseobacteraceae > Leisingera > Leisingera sp. ANG49. The sequence continues at coordinate 168,817 of NZ_JCATZN010000006.1, read as the reverse complement.
TATGACGCGCGGTTTCCGGCCCGCCGGTAAAGGCCACATGGGCAACGCCCGCGTGGCTGGTCAGCGCCGCACCCGCCTCCGGCCCGCCGGTGATCACGTTCAGCACGCCGGGTGGGAAACCCGCCTGATCAAAAATCCGGGCAAATTCCAGCATCGGCGCCGGGCCTTCCTCCGACGCCTTCAGAACCACGGTGCAACCCGCCGCCAGCGCCGGGCCGATTTTGACAGCAGACAGGAACAGCTGCGAATTCCACGGCACGATGGCGGCGACCACACCCACCGGCTCGCGCCGCAGCCAGACCTCCATGTCCGGTTTATCAATCGGCAGATGCGCGCCTTCGATCTTGTCGGCGAGGCCTGCGTAGTAGCGGTAGTATTCCGCCACATAGGCGATCTGCGCCGAAGTTTCGCGGATGATCTTGCCAGTGTCGAGGGTCTCCAGCTCCGCCAGACGCGGCGCGTTCTCCGCCACCAGATCGGCGAGCCGCATCAACAGCTTGCCGCGCTGGGTGGCACTCATCCCAGCCCATTCAGGGGAGAAGAACGCAGCATCCGCAGCCCGCACCGCCCGGTCCACATCCTCCGCCGAAGCGGCCGGCATCTGCGCCCAGGGTTTTCCGGTGGCTGGATCGAGGCTCTCAAACGTTGCGCCCGCATCTTCAAACGCACCGCTGATATACTGCTGGAAGGTCTGCATTCTCAGGTTCCTTTACTGAAACGCGGGCATGACTTCGGTGATGAACCGCTCAAGCGAGGCTTTCTTTCGCTCGAAACTCATGCTGCTGTCGATCCAGAACGAGTATTCATCATACCCCAGCGCCTCATACTTTTTCAGCCGCTCGATCACCGCCGCCGGTTCGCCAATCACCAGATCGCGCTCCATCGCTTCGGGGCTGTAGAAGGGATGCTCGGCAATCTCCTCGTCGCTCAGCGGGTCGATCAGGCCCTGGCTGACGTCCCGCTTGTTCATGAACCAGGCCCCGAAGTAGCAGTAGAAGAGATTGAGCTCCTCCGCCCCGCGTTTCACATCCTCGGCGCTGTCGGCCACATAGGTGTGCTGCAGCAGCATGATCTTGGGCCGCGGCACATCGCTGTGCTTGGCGCAGGCATCGTTGAACTTGCCCATCAGGTCGGCGATTTCCTCGTCGCCTTTCCACAGCGGCGTCACCTGCACATTGCAGCCATTGGCCACCGCGAATTCATGGCTGTTCGGGTCCCGCGCTGCCACCCAGATCGGCGGGCCGTTTTCCTGCAGCGGCTTGGGCGAAGAAGTCGTCTTGGGGAAGGAATGGAACTCCCCCTCCTGCGCATAGTCTCCCTGCCACAGGCCCTGCACCGCCGGGATCAGCTCCCGCATCCGCTGGCCCGCCTCCCAGGCATCCATGCCGGGCATCATCCGCTCATATTCAAACGAATAGGCACCACGCGCGATGCCCAGATCCAGGCGGCCATTGGTGATGATGTCGGTCATCGCCGCCTCGCCCGCCAGCCGGATCGGATGCCAGAACGGCGCAATCACCGTCCCCGTACCCAGGCGCACGTTCTTGGTGTGCCGCGCCACGTCAATCAGGTTCAGGAACGGGTTCGGCGAGATGGTGAAGTTCATCCCGTGATGCTCACCCGTCCAGACCGCATGCATACCGCCGTCATCGGCGATTTTGCACAGCTGGATGAACTCGTCATAAAGCCGCTTCTGATCATCTGCCGCGGAAATCCGCTCCATATGCGCAAAGAGGGAAAATTTCATGCGCCCTTGCTCCCTGTCGCCACGGGGCGGACCTGCCCGGTGGTCTGATTGCCATAATACACCCCGAAATTTCCCATCCGGGCTTCACTGGCGAACCGCTCCAGCATGGTGCACATCGCCGCATCGGCAATGTCCATCAGCGTGGATTGGGTCAGCGGTGTGAAAACACCCTTGGCCGGTGTGCCGCCGGCCGATTGGCACAGGAACGAGATGTGCTGATGTTCGCGCGTCTTGTCTTCGTAAACGGAATAGATGAACCCCGGCTCCGCCTCGACGCCGGTGTCCGCGATCAGCTTGGCCAGGGCGGCAGAGGCGCCCTCCTTGCCGACGCGGATTTCCGGCAGCGTCAGCTTGCCCTGATCGTTGCCCATGAGCAGCACCTTGCCCTCATGCTCGATCAATGCCGAGACAATCAGCTTGGCGCCCTGGCTAAGGGCCTCGGCCTCTGCCGCAGCGGTCACATAGGCGCCGCGGGCGTATCCCAGCCCCGGCGCGGGCGAGGTTTCAAATGCTTCGACCCTGCCGATCAGGATCAGGTGATCACCGGCTTCGACCCGGTTGTGCATGGAACAATCGAACCAGGCAGAAACGCCTTCGAACACCGGACTGCCCTGCGGCCCCTGCTGCCAGCTGACGGCGGCAAAGCGGTCCTCAACGGGCCGGGCGAAAGTGTTGGAGACGTCCTTCTGGTCCTCCGCCAGCACGTTGATGGCAAAGCCTGCCGTCTGTTCGAACGCAGCGTAGTTGCTGGAGGAATTGGCGATGCAGACCAGCACTAGCGGCGGATCCAGCGACACGGAGGTGAAGGAGTTGGCGGTAAAACCGATGGGGTTTCCGTCCGCATCATGCGTTGTCACCACGGTGACGCCGGTCATGAAGGTGCCGAATGCGTTTCGCAGGGCACGCGGGTCGATCTCGCTCATGACGTTGCTCCTTCGGTGTTCAGCCAGTCCCGCAGGGCGGCGTTGACCGCTGCGGGGGCGGTCAGGTTGACCATATGCCGGTGGTCCTCGATGACAACTGCCCTGCCCTGCGGCGCGGTGGCGGCCATCGCATGCGCCATATCGGGTGTCGAATTCGGATCGCCATCGCCGGTCAGCGCCAGCAGCGGGCAGCGGATGCCCGCAAACCCGTCCGCATAGGTGCTATCGCCACGGGCAAAGGCGCTGTAGGCGGCGGCGTAGCCCGCCATGTTCACACCCGACAGCCATCCGGCCACCTGCGCCCGCGCGGCTTGATCAGCCTCACTCTCCCCGAACCACCGCGCCAGCGGTGTTTCCAGATCAAAGCTGCCGGCACGGATTTCGGCGGCACGCGCCTCAACCGCAGCCCGTGCTTCGGCAGAGCGGCGGAACACCCCGTTCAGCAGCGCCACGCGGGCGACGTTTTCCGGATGGCTGACAGCATAACCGCCGGCAATCAGTGCGCCCATAGAATGGCCCGCCAGTGAAACGGGGCCAAGGTCCAGCGCCTGCAGCACAGCGTGCAGCCAAGCCACGTAATCCGGCAGCTCCGCCCCTTCCGGCAGCGGCGCGCTGCCGCCGTGGCCGGGCATGTCCAGCGCAATGACCTCATGGATCTGGGCAAAAGCCTCAACCTGCGGCCCCCAGGCTGCCGATTGCATGCCGACCCCATGGATCAGCACCAGCGGCCTCCCCTCCCCTGCCCTCTGGCAGGTGACGGCACCGTAAGGCTCAGACAGCGGCGGGGTTGTCGACGTCATGGCCCAGTTCCTTCAGGTCCTGATAGCGGTCGCCGATGCGGTGATGCGGCCGCCCGCCGATCGAGGCGCCAAGCGCGATCACGATCTCATCCGGGCCCGGCGCATCCGCGACCGACAGCTGGATGGTCAGGTAATGGCTGCGCCGCCCACCGTCGTTCTTGTCCATCAGCGGGATCTGCAGCGAGGCATTGGCCGGCCCGCGGGTGTTGGTGAAGGCCAGGTAGGATTTCGCCCCCACTGCCTCGCGGAAATGGTTGCCAAAGCGCAGCGTGTGGATGAGGGCGGAGGCATGCTCCACCTCCCCATTGACGCCGACGATGGCGGATTTGCCGTAGCCCTCGACCTTGTTGCCGCCGCCGGCGGCCTCCAGGATCATCGCAGTCAGCTTCTCGCCCAGACCCGGCGCGCAGTCATGGATTGCCGGGCGCAGGTCGTCGACGAACCCCTGCCCTGCCCAGGGGTTTTTGATCACCGCCACCGCGGCAATCATCTTGAGCGGGGTTTCCGCTGCCTTGCCGCCCTCGATCAGGGTTTCTTCGACATGCAGCAGCGTCTTGCGGATTTCGGCGGGCATGGGCGGATCTTTCCTGTCTGATTCCAGTTGCCGTAATATGGTATACCATCATACAGTATGTCAATGCAGACTTGTTCCGCCCTGCCCCGGTTGCTATCGGAAGAACCATGACCAGCCCCATCATGAGCAAAATCGACCACCAGCCGCAGACCCTGCGCGACATCGTGCAGGAACGGATGCGCGAGGCGATCATCTCCGGCCAGTTTGCGCCCGGCGAACGGCTGGTGGAGCGGCCCCTGTGCGACCAGCTTGGCGTCAGCCGTACCGTGGTGCGCGAGACCATCCGGTATCTGGAGGCCGAAGGCCTGGTGGAGATCCTGCCCGGCAAAGGCCCGATTGTGGCGCAGCTTACCTGGCAGGACGCGCGGCAGATCTACGACATCCGCCAGATGCTGGAGACCGCCGCCGCCACCGCCTGCGCGCAGAACATCACTCCGGAACTGGCGGAACAGCTAAGGGCAGCGCTGCAGAGCCTGCAGGAGGCTGTGGCGGCAGGCGTGCCCACCCCGATGCTGCGCGCCACGACGGAGTTTTACCGGATCATCTTTGACGGCGCCGGCCACAACGTCGCTTGGGAAATAGCCCAGCGTCTGAACGGCCGGATCAGCCGGCTGCGGGCGGTGACCCTGTCGACCGCAGAGCGGCAGAAACCCGGCCCCGCCCATATGCAGGACATCTGCGAGGCGATTGTGTCAGGGGATGCAAAGGCTGCGCAGTCCGCCATCGAGCAGCACCTGAGCGATGCCAAACACACCGCAGAGCGCCTGTTGCAAGAAAAATAGCCGGTCTCCTCACTAGAAACCGGCTACCCAGGTTTGTTTGGCGGGCTGATTTATCAGCCCAGGATGCCGGGCAGGTTCAGCCCGTGCTCGCGCGCACAATCCTTGGCGATGTCATAGCCTGCATCCGCATGGCGCATGACGCCGGTGGCCGGGTCGTTCCACAGCACGCGGCCGATGCGGCGGTCTGCGTCCTCGGTGCCGTCGCAGCAGATCACCACGCCGGAATGCTGCGAGAAGCCCATGCCGACACCGCCGCCGTGGTGCAACGACACCCAGGTTGCGCCGGAAGCAGTGTTCAAGAGCGCGTTCAGCAGCGGCCAGTCGGAGACCGCGTCGGAGCCGTCCATCATCGCCTCGGTCTCGCGGTTGGGCGAGGCCACAGAGCCGCTATCCAAATGGTCGCGGCCAATGACGACCGGCGCCGACAGCTCGCCGTTGCGGACCATCTCGTTGAAGGCGAGGCCTGCCTTGTGGCGGTCGCCGAGGCCGATCCAGCAAATCCGCGCGGGCAGGCCCTGGAAGGCGATACGCTCCTGCGCCATGTCCAGCCAGCGGTGCAGGCCTTCGTTCTCCGGGAACAGCTCTTTCATCTTGGCGTCGGTCTTGCGGATGTCCTCCGGGTCGCCCGACAGCGCGCACCAGCGGAACGGGCCTATCCCGCGGCAGAACAGCGGGCGGATATAGGCGGGCACGAAGCCCGGGAAGTCAAAGGCGTTCTCCAGCCCTTCCTCCAGCGCCATCTGGCGGATGTTGTTGCCATAGTCGACGGTCGGAACGCCCATCGCGTGGAAGTCGCACATCGCCTTGACCTGCACTTTCATTGAGGCGCGGGCGGCCTTCTCAACCGCTTTCTTGTCGCTCTCACGGCGCTCTTTCCACTCGCCCATGGTCCAGCCCAGCGGCAGGTAGCCGTTGACCGGATCGTGGGCCGAGGTCTGGTCGGTCACGATGTCGGGGCGGATGCCGCCTGCTTCGGCGCGCTTCACCAGCTCCGGGAAGATCTCAGCCGCGTTGCCCAGAAGGCCCACAGATTTCGCCTCGCCCGCTTTGGTCCAGCGCTCGATCATCTCCAGCGCCTCGTCCAGGGTTTCGGCCTTCTCGTCCAGGTATTTGGTGCGCAGGCGGAAGTCGATCGAGTCGGGGTTGCACTCCACCGCCAGGCAGCAGGCACCGGCGAATACAGCGGCCAGCGGCTGCGCGCCGCCCATGCCGCCCAGGCCGCCGGTCAGGATCCACTTGCCCTTGAGGTCGCCGCCGTAATGCTGGCGGCCGGCCTCGGCAAAGGTCTCATAGGTGCCCTGCACGATGCCTTGCGTGCCGATATAGATCCACGAACCAGCCGTCATCTGGCCGTACATCATCAGACCCTTCTTATCGAGCTCGTTGAAGTGGTCCCAGTTGGCCCAATGCGGCACCAGGTTGGAGTTGGCGATCAGCACCCGCGGCGCGTCCTTGTGGGTCTGGAACACGCCGACCGGCTTACCGGACTGCACCATCAGGGTCTGGTCTTCCTCGAGGTTTTTCAGGTTCTCGACGATCAGATCGAAATCCTTCCAGGTCCGCGCGGCGCGGCCGATGCCACCGTAGACCACCAGCTCATGCGGGTTTTCCGCAACGTCGGGATGCAGGTTGTTCATCATCATCCGCATCGGCGCCTCGGTCAGCCAGGACTTGGCGGTGATTTCCGGGCCGGTGGGCGGGAAGATGTCGCGGGTGTTCTTGCGGGGATCGCTCATGCCGAGGGCCTCCAGGTTTTGAGATCAGTCAGAATGTTGGTGAGATGGACGCGCAGCTGTTCGGCGCGCTCCGGCAGGTAGGTCCAGGGCGGGCTTTCCTGGCAGTAGGTGGCCTGTGCCAGCTCCATCTGGATCGCGTGCAGGCCGTCAGCGGGGCGCCCGTAGTGGCGGGTGGTCCAGCCGCCCTTGAAGCGCCCGTTGAGGGTGGAGGTATAGCCCTCCGCCGCCTCGCAATGGGCCACGGTCAGCGCCTCGATGGCCGCGTCGCAGGTTTCGCCCATGTTGGTGCCGACGCTGAAATCCGGCAGACGGCCTTCGAACAGGAACGGAATGTCGCCGCGGATCGAGTGGCAATCGTAGAGGATGGCGAAACCGTGAATGGCCTTCACCCGCTCCAGCTCCGCCATCAGCGCCGCGTGATAGGGCGCGTGATAGGCGTCACGGCGGCGGGTGATCTCCGCCTCATCCGGCTCCTTGCCCTCCTGCCAGATCGGCAGCCCGTCAAAATCCGTGAGCGGCACCAGAGTAGTGGTGTTTTGCCCGGGATAGAGACTGATACCACCCGGATCACGGTTCACGTCGATCACATAGCGGTGGACCGGCGTGCGGACGGTAGTGATGTCTTCTACCAGCCCGGAATACAGGTCATGGATATGCCAGTCTGTGTCCGCCAGCGCCCTGCCCGTCTCGTTCAGGCAGTCCCAGATGTCCGGCGGCACATCGGTGCCGGTGTGGGGCAGCCCCAGCACCAGCGGCGAGGTGCCTTGGGTCACTTCGATCATGCCGCCACCTTCACGCCTGCGGCATCCGCAACCCGGCCCGCGCGGACCATGGCGCTTGCGGATTCAATATCCGGCGCCAGGTAGCGGTCCTCTGCCAGTGCGGGGATGTCAGAGCGCAGCATTGCCAGCACGTCCTGCAGCCGGGCCGAGGTTTGCAGCGGCGCACGCGCCTCCACCCCTTGCGCGGCACAGAGCATTTCGACGCCAAGGATCACCGACAGGTTGGCGTTCATCCGTCCCAGCCGCAGCGCGCCGTGGGCGGCCATCGACACGTGGTCCTCCTGATTAGCTGACGTTGGGGTTGAGTCGGTGACACAAGGGTTCGCTAAATGCTTGTTCTCGCTCATCAGCGCGGCGGTGGTCACCTCGGCGATCATGAAGCCGGAGTTCAAACCGGGATCAGGCGTCAGGAACGGCGGCAAGTCGTGGCTCAGAGTCGGGTCCACCATCAGCGCCACCCGGCGCTGTGCGATGGCGCCGATTTCGGCCACCGCCAGCGCGATCTGATCGGCAGCAAAGCCTACGTATTCGGCATGGAAGTTGCCGCCCGAGACAATGCGCCCTTCGTTCACCAGCACCAGCGGGTTGTCGGTGACGGCGTTGGCTTCGATCTCCAGCGTCTTGGCGGCCATCCGCAGCACGTCCAACGCCGCGCCCACCACCTGCGGCTGGCAGCGGATGCAGTACGGGTCCTGCACCCGGGTGTCGCCCTCGCGGTGGCTCTCGCGGATCTCGGAACCGTCCATGATATCGCGCATTTCCCGCGCCACATCGATCTGCCCGGCATGGCCGCGCAAGCTATGGATGTCGGCAACCAGCGGCGCGGTGGAGCCCATGATCGCGTCGGTGGTGAGCGAGGCAATCGCCATCGAGGCCTCAGCCATGCGCCAGGCGTCAAACAAACCGGCCAAGGCGCAGGCGGTGGAAAACTGGGTGCCGTTGATCAGCCCCAGGCCTTCCTTGGGACCCAGCACAATCGGCTCTAACCCGGCCTTTTTCAGCGCTTCCGCGCTGGACATGCGGGTGCCATCGAACGTGGCCTCCCCTGCCCCGATCATCGCCGCCGCCATATGCGCCAGCGGCGCCAAGTCGCCCGATGCACCCACGGAGCCCTGCGACGGGATCACCGGCACCACGCCGCGCGCCAGCATCTGCTCGATCTGTTCGATCACCAGCCAGCGCACGCCTGAAGCGCCGCGGCCCATCGACAAGAGCTTCAGCGTCATCATCAGCCGGGTCTTGTCCTCCGGCAGCGCCTCCCCTACCCCGCAGCAATGGCTGAGGATCAGGTTGCGTTGAAGAGTGGCAGTGTCAGCCGGAGCGATCTTGGTCGAGGCCAATTTGCCGAAACCCGTGTTGATGCCATAGACCGCCTCTTGTCCGCCAGCGGCATCTGCCACCATCTGCGCCGCAGCCTCCACCGGCTTGCGCGCCGAAGACGCCAGCTTGGCCGGGGTCAGGTTGCGGTAGATATCTTCCAGCGTGGACAGCGTTACCTTGCCGGGGATCATCTCGATCATCGTTTTCCCTCATAGATACGGGTGTAAAGCGGGTTGAAGCCGATGCGGTAGGCGAGCTCGCCGGGCGTTTCCACGTCCCAGATCGCCAGATCGGCGCGCATACCGGCGGTGATCTGGCCGCGGTCCGTTAGCCCCAGCGCACGGGCAGCGTTGCGAGTGACGCCTGCCAGCGCCTCCTCCGGCGTCATCCGGAACAGGGTGCAGCCCATGTTCATCGTCAAGAGCAGCGAGGTCAGCGGCGAGGAGCCGGGGTTGCAGTCCGTCGCCAGCACCATCGGCACTCCGTGGGCGCGGAAGTGTTCGATCGGCGGCGCCTGCGTTTCCCGGATGGTATAGAAGGCGCCCGGCAGGATCACCGCGACAGAACCGGACGCAGCCATCGCCCTGGCATCGTCCTCGGTGGCGTATTCCACGTGATCGACTGACAATGCGCCGTACTTCGCCGCCAGCGCGGTGCCGCCCTGGTGGCTCAGCTGCTCGGCGTGCAGTTTCACCGGCAGCCCCAGCTCTTGCGCCGCCTTGAACACCCGCTCGATCTGCGCAGGCGCAAAGGCGATGTTTTCGCAGAAGCCGTCGACCGCATCCACCAGCCCCTCGGCATGGGCGGCGCGCAGGGCGGAAATGCAGACCGCGTCGATGTAGTCATCGTCGCGGCCCTTGTATTCGCCGGGCGTCGCATGAGCGCCGAGGAAGGTGGTTTTCACCGTCACCGGGCGCAGTTCCCCCAGGCGGCGGGCAGCGCGCAGCATGTTCAGCTCGGTCTTCAGGTCCAGCCCGTAGCCGGATTTCACCTCCACCACCGTGGCGCCTTCGGCGATCAGCGCATCCAGACGCGGCAGCGCGTCCTGCACCAGCGCCTCCAGCGAGGCCTCGCGGGTGGCGGAGACAGTGGAGACGATGCCGCCCCCTGCCCTTGCGACTTCCTCGTAAGACGCCCCGTTCAGGCGCATCTCGAACTCCATCGCCCGGTTGCCGCCAAAGACGATATGGGTGTGGCAGTCGATCAGACCCGGCGTCACCAGCCGCCCGGCCAGATCAACATGCTTCCAGGGGAAATTGTCAGCTGACAATTCCTGCCGCGGCCCGGCCCAGACGATCTGCCCGTCCGACACCGCCACCGCGCCGTCTTCAATCAGCCCGTAGGGCGTGCCTGAACTGGCCATCGTGACCAGCCGGGCGCCTGTCAGAACGTAGTTTCCTGTCACGGAATCCCCCCGAGTCGCTCAGTTGCCGGTTTGGCAATAAGCTACTCATTTAGAGGATTATGTCTAGTCATAAAATGATTAAGCCGTTCCCTGCCCCGGACGCCCTCAGATGCGCCCTTTCTGAGGTATCCGCGGGTGCAGTTCATCGATGATGATCGGATGCGCGTGCGGATGGCCGCCCTGCAGATGCGGGTGATCCGGGGGCAGGTCCGGGTGGCTATGCGCAACCGGGGACGCGCTGTCGCGGGGCCACAGATACCCCGCCGCGATCAGACCCGCGGCGGCCAAGAGCGCTAGGACCAGCATCGCCGCACCCGCCCCCCAGGCCGCCATCAGCCAGGCCGACAGCGGATAAAAGACCAGCCAGCAGGCGTGCGACAGGGTGAACTGCGCGGCAAAGATCGCAGGCCGGTCCGCCGCATGGGCGGAGCGCGCCAGCAGCCGCCCTGAAGGCGTCAGCACCGCGGAGTAGCCGAGGCCGATCACGAACCAGGCAATTGCCAGCCGTGCAAACCCCAGTGGCCAAGCCAGGGAAGTCAGCGCCAGCAGACCCAGTGCAGCACTCCCAAGGGCGCCGCCCGCCAGCATCACGCTGCGGTCCGGCAAGCGCTCCAGCAGCCGCGGCAGCAGCATCGCCGACAGCATCGAGCCGCCGCCAAAGCAAGCCAGGGCCAGGGCCACCGCGCTTTCCCCCTGACCCATGCCTGCGCGCACCAGCACCACCGTGTTGACCAGCACCATCGTCGCCATAGCCGACACCACCCAGTTCAGCGCCAGCAGCCCGCGCAGCCGCGGTGTCCGCAGATAGTTGCGGATGCCGCGGGTGGTGCGGTCCCAGACTGGCCGGGGCGCCTTGGGCTCCGGCGACGGCAAAGCGATGGAGAGCAGCAGCAGCGCAGAGGCGGCAAACCCCGCCGCAGTCCCCCAGAACAGCGTCGAGGAGCTTACCAGCACCAGCAGCGCCGCTGCAAGCATCGGGCAGACAAGGCTTTCAAGCTCATAGGCCAGCCGCGACAGCGACAGCGCCTGGGTGTAGTCTTTCTCCTCCGTCAGCACATCGGGGATCGAAGCCTGGAAGGCAGGCGTGAAACCCGCGGACGCGGACTGCAGCACGAAGATCAGAATATAGACCTGCCAAACCTCCGTTACGAACGGCAGGCAAACAGCCACCGCCATCCGCACCATGTCCAGGGTGATCAGCATCCTGCGCCGGTCAACCTGCTCCGCCCAGGCGGCAGCGATCGGGGCTACGGTGACATAGGCCACCATCTTGATCGTCAGCGCAGTGCCCAGCACCACACCGGCGCGCTCCCCGGCCAGGTCAAAGGCCAGAAGGCCAAGCGCCACGGTGGCGAGACCGGTGCCGGACAGCGCCACGATCTGGGCCAAAAACAGATGCCGGTACGTCCGGTTACGCAGGATCGAAAGTATGAGCGGCGGGGTCCTTAGGCTGGGTAGTTTCCCGTCACTGTGACTACCAGATGGCGCAGAAGGCAATGCTTCAAATTGCCGGAAGACCGCAGCAGAGGTGAAAATTGTCAGCTGACAATTTCTGTTCGGCCGGACCGAAACCTGTTTGCTGCAGAGTGAGCATTTTGGACCATTGCAACCCCGCCTGGAAACCAGGCCCTCTGAGGAATTGCTAGCTGACAATTCTGGGCGCTGCGCTGTGATGCCATAGCACTGGGAGTGGGCAAGCTGATGCATCAAAGGTGCGGAAGCGGGTTTGCCGGCGTTTTGTAACTCCTCCGGGAAACCCCGCTTAGCAAAAATTGTCAGCTGACAACTTCCGCCGGGCGAGGCGATTGCAGCAGCGCATTCAGCATCGGCGCGGTGGAGAATTGGCCTGCCCGTGCTTTCTGCGCCAGCCGCCGCAGATAGGCGCCGGGACTGCGGATGGTTCCCAGTTTCTCCAGCATGCACATCACTGCGGTTGCCGCTTCCTTGCGACCCATGGCAGCGCGCGCGTCGCTCAGAACCGGCATCTCGATGCCCATCATCGGTGACAGGGTTTCGGCAATCCGGTCGGCATCCTGCCAGCTGCGCAACGAGCCGGGGTAATAACTCTGCACCTCGGGGCAGGCGCGCAGGACGGTGGAGAGATCACTGGCTTTCTCAGTAGCGCTGTCATTTGCGCCTGAGCACTGCGGCTGGGGGGAGGGTGCGCAAGCTTGCGGCCCTTCAGAGTCAGAATCTTTTTTTACTGAATCCTGTATGTGCCGCTCATTCCGGCTGTCGTGGCCGCTCATTTCGGGTGCTGCCAGCTTGGACTCCTGGGTTTCTTCTTGGGGCGCACGGCGGGCAATTTCTGCGCGCAGGGCCTCGGCCATTCCGGTCAGTTCGGGTTCGCAGGGTTTGCGGCGCAGCAGTTTGCGGGCGGAGTCCAGCAGTGCGTCAGCCGTGTCATACGCCACTTCCAGCAGTCGCTGCCGCAGGACGGCCACGGTGTCGCGCAGTACAGCCAGACGCTCGGTGCGGGCCTTGGCATGCAGCGCGGCGTCAAAGACCTGAGCGGCGTTGCGGGCGAGGGGAGAGAGGTCGAAGCCGAAGGCCATCGCGGTGTCCTCGCCAACCCGGCGCGCGTAGCGTTTGCGGTTGGGGCTGTTCTTCCGGCTGACAATCCCGAGGCGGGTCAACGCAGCCAGATGGCGGCGCAGGGTGCTTTCGGGCATTCCGTTGAGGCGCTCCATCAGCTTGCGGTTCGAGGGGAACACGATGGCGCTGCCCGGTTCCGCAGGCAGGGCGCGGTCCGGGAAGAAGGTCAGCAGTGCCTTCAAGACGCCCAGGGTGCGGTGGCTCAGTTCAAATTCCGCGGCGGCGTGCGTCAGCGCAGCCAGAAGGTCCCACTTGTCGTGAGTACCCGCCAGCCGGCCGCACGGATCCTGCCGCCCAAATGCGATTTGGGACGCCTGTTCCATGATTTTTTCACGAAAGACAAAAAATACCCGCCCCTGTGCGACGCACAGAGTTGACACTGACGAGTCTGAGAGGCTATTCCAAAGGTGCTAAATCTGAGAACGGCCTTCTGGGATGTAATGTCCTGGGGGGCTTTTCTTTTGCCTGTTTACGTGCCTCCTGTCCTGTTTTCTCTGCTCTTGCTCAGTCTTCCGGCTGCTCGGGCTGGTCTTGCTGCCAGCGGCCGTGAAGCTCTGCCATGATCTCTTCCGCGTTTTCGTCGAACCAGGCGTCAAAGCCGGGCGCGTGCTTGCCGGAGATCGTCAGGGTGATGCCCTTGGCGGTTGTCTTGATGCCTGCGACCTCAGCGCCGTTGCTGCCCGGCAGGGCGCGGGATTTCGGCGGGGCAGGGGGTGCTTTCACCTCCTGGCTCACGCCCTGGGCATGGGTCAGAACCGCCTCGAACCGCCCGTCGGAGTCAAAAGTGGTGAAATCGGGCCGGTTAGTCCGGGTGACTGCCCGGGCCCGCGCGGCGGGATCGTCAAACAGCTTGACCATCTGCATCCAGCGGTCGCGGCCGATGCCGGGGGCAGAGCCGATGGCCCGCAAGAACGGCAGCTCAAAGGCCGTACCGACCTTCAGCATCCGCGACACCATCGGCAGGTCGATCGATAGCGCCGCGGCAATTGTCGGCCGGTCATAGCCGTCGTCCTGCAGCTGCGCCGCAAATGACGCCTTTTCGATGAAGCTGAGGTCCAGGCGCGAGGTGTTTTCCTGCCCCTGCGCCATTACCAGCGCGTGGTCGTCCAGCTGCCGCACCATCGCCTTGACCGGCAGGCCAAGCTCCCGCAGCGCCATCAGGCGGCGGCGGCCATAGACGATCTCGAACCGGCCCGGCGCCTTGGGATGCGGGCGCAGCAGCACCGGCACCTGCTGGCCATAGGTCCGCAGGCTCTCCTTCAGCTGGTTAAGCGCGGCACCGTCCAGGCCCAGCCGGTCCTCGTAACCGGCGTCGTCGATCAGCGCGGCGTCGATCTCCTGCACCGCGCTTTCCTGCAGCTTGCTGAGCGAGGATTGCAGCGCGCCGACCGCGCCGCGGGGCATCATCTTGGGTTTCGGCCCGCCAGCGGTTGCTGCCGGGCTGCTGAGTGCCGTGCTGAGAATGCCTTTGCGTGCCATCAACGCCTCCATGCTTGTTGAAGGAGCGATTCTATTTCATCGTTAACTTGATTCAGTGAATCGACCGCACGGTCATAGGTTGACCTGTGAAACTGGGATCTTTCGACCTCGTAGACCGTCTGCTGGGTCAGCCCCGCATCGGAAATCGCGGTGGATTTCAGCATCGGGGCGACCATGACCTCCTCGCCGAACAATTGCCGCAGGAATGCAACCACCTGTTGCTGCGGACCGTCATTCGGCTCGTAACGGTTGATCAGAAAGCGCAGAAAATCGAATTCCAGCGTGGCGCCCGCGTTGGAGACCACATCCAGCAGCTCGGCTGACATCTGCAGGAACTGCGACATTGAGGCGATGTCGAGCATGTTCGGCACCACGGTGATGATCACGCCCGTCGAGGCGCAGAGCGCCGACATGGTGAGATAGCCCAGCTGCGGCGGGCAGTCGAAGATGATCACATCGTAATCGGCCTCAACCTCCTCCAGCGCCGCGGCCATGCGCGAGAAGAACGCGGGCTGCACGTTGTTGATCAGCGCCTGCGGGGTCTCATGCTCGAATTCCTGCAGGATCAGCCCGCCCGGCGCCAGGTCCAGATTGGCGAAATAGGTTTCCTGGATGATGTCTCGCAGGGGCAGGGGGTCTTCATAGCGGATTGCGTCATAAATAGTCCCTGTCTCGAGGAAATCGACCTCCGGCTGGTAGCCGAAAAGCGTCGTCAGGGACGCCTGCGGGTCGATATCCACCGCCAGCACCCGGTAGCCCTTGAGCGCCAGCCGCTGCGCGGTGTGGATCGACGATGTGGTCTTGCCCGAGCCGCCCTTGAAGTTCAGGAACGACAGCACCTGAACCTTGTCGCCCTCGCGGCGGCCGCGCAGGTAGGTGCCGGGTGTCTTGGCCGCGGCATCCAGGACCTTGCGCATCTCCATCAGGTCAGCGGCGGAATAGTGGCGGCGGCCGCCCGGCGTGGTGTGAACCTCGGGGAATTTGCCGTCAAAATGCAGCTTGCGCAGGAAACTGGGAGAGATCCCCAGCATCTCTGCCGCCTCGCCGGCGCTGAACAGGCGCAATTCCTTCCTTGCATCCGGCGCGAAACTGGCCAGCATGTGGCTGTTGAGGGCCGCACTGAGATTTTCCGCGTTCTCGCGGATACGCTGATTGATGTGGAGTGCTATTGCCACCTGCTGCCCTCTCGATAGTAACGCTGTTTTGCGTCAGCGCTTTATTTATCGTTTCTATACGCAATGCGAGCAGCGTTTTGCAATAGATTCCTTCATTTAAAGGTTGCATCGGGCCTTGGCCGTGGTGTGCCGGATTCCCGCCTGCATGGCAATATCTCGGATAACGTGCTGAAATGTATGAAAAACCTTCACTAGGCGCAACACAGGGCAGGGGAGGGGCAAAACCCGGTGCGACTTTGCATATTGCGCAGCATTCGACCGCGGCTGAGTCGCGCGAAATTCGGAAAATCCTGTGTTTGCAGCGAAATCAGGCTCTAAACAGGGCCGGAGGCAGGGGGAAGGTGCGTGCCGTCTGGCCCACACCAGGCAGGGGTGGACAGGCCCGGGCCGGTTCCATGGGATGGAGTGTCGGTTTCTGCAACCGGATTTCGCAATCCTGCAGGTGAATCCCGATTCATTTGGTGAAACTGCCGGTCAAAGGAGACCCCTGCCATGACTGAGCAAGCCACCACATCCCGCGCACGCTCCGGCGGCCGCAACGCCCGCCGCGCCCTGCGCACCGCCCCCAAGTTCGACATGCTGCCGGGCCTGACCCGCAATATCCCCCTGTGCGAGGTGATGGATGGCAGCCAGGTCGAGCGTATCGACAACGCGTCGATGAACATCCTGGAAAACGTCGGCGTCCAGTTCCGCGATCCCATCGCGCTGGAAGACTGGAAGCGCGCGGGCGCCAAGGTTGATGGCGAGCTTGTCTATCTCGACCGCGGCCTGGTGCGCGAGCTGATCAAGACCATCCCCAGCGATTTCACCTATCACGCGCGCGACCCGCAGAAAAACGTGCGCCTGGGCGGCAAGAACTCGATCTTCGTGCCGATGACCGGCGCGCCGTTCCTGCGCGACCTGGAGGATGTGCGTCGCAACCCGATGCTGGAAGATCTGGCGATGTTCCACAAGCTGGCGCATATGATGCCGGCGCTGCATTCTTCGGCGCACCACATCGTTGAGCCTTACGATCACCCGATCAGCCAGCGCCACCTGCGCATCACCTATTCGTCGATGAAATATTCGGACAAGACGTTCATGGGCATGACCACCAGCCCCAAGAACGCCGAGGACGTGATGGATATGTGCGCCATCCTGTTCGGCGAAGAGTTCATTATGAACAACCCGGTCACCACAGGCAACTGCAACGGCAACTCGCCGCTGGTCTGGGATGAAACCATGCTGGGCGCCATGCGCGCTTTCGGTAAGCGCCGCCAGCCGGTGCTCTGCTCGCCCTTCGTTCTGGGCGGCGCCAACACCCCGGCCTCGGTCGCAGCCTCGGTTGCGCAGCTGAATGCCGAGGCGTTGTCGGCGCTGGCCTATACCCAGGTCTGCAACCCGGGCACCCCGGCGATCTACGGCCATTACCTGTCGACCGTCAGCATGAAGTCCGGCGCGCCGATGGCGGGCACTCCGGAAATCAGTCTGATGAACTTCATGATCGGCCAGATGGCGCGCTATTACGATGTGCCGTGGCGGACCTCGAACACCCTGGGCGGCGCCAAGACCTTTGACGCGCAGGCGGGGTATGAATCCGCCACCACCCTGTCGGCTGTGATCCACGCCGGCGCCAACTACATCTGGCACTCGGCGGGCTGGAACGAGGCCGGCATGCACTGCTCGGTCGCCAAGTTCATCGTTGATGCAGAGCAATGCGCGATGGCCTACCGGATGGCGGAAGGCCCGAAATGGGACGACTTTGAACAGGCCGTTGCCGCGGTGCCGGATGTCGGCCCTGGCGGCCACTACCTGGGCCATCCGCACACCCAGGAGAACTTCCAGCAGGCGTTCTTCATGCCGGAGCTGTTCGACAACAACTCGATCGAGCAGTGGCAGGCCGAGGGCAGCGTCGAGATCACCGAACGCGCCTTGACCCGCGCCAAGAAACTGCTGGCGGAATACCAGGAACCGAAGCTGGACGAGGCCAAGAACGAAGAACTGCTCGACTATATCGCCCGCCGCGAGCGTGAAATCCCCGCCGCGGATGAGCTGAACCAGGATTACTAAGCTTCCTCCCCGACTGGCCCGCCCCAACCAAAATGGGCGGGCCTTTTTTCTGACAGGGTGTAAAACATGAAAATCGCGGAAATCCACATCTACCAGCATGATCTGCCGGTGAAGAACGGCCCCTATACAATGGCCAATGCCGAGGTCTGGGCGCTGGACACGACACTGGTGAAACTGGTGGCCGACAACGGCCAGACCGGCTGGGGCGAGACCTGTCCGGTAGGGCCGACCTACGCCGAGGCCCACGCAGGCGGTGCCCGCGCGGCGCTGATTGCGATGGCTGAAGGGCTGATCGGGGCCGAGGTGGCACCGGTGACCCTGCACCGGCGGATGGACGGGCTGCTGAACGGCCACAACTACGCCAAGGCGGCCATCGACATCGCCGCGCATGACCTGCTGGGCAAGCATCTGGGCGTCAGCGTTTCAACCCTGCTGGGCGGCGCGGCGACGGACCGGGTGCCGTCATATTACGCCACCGGCGTCGGCGCCCCGGACGACATCGCCCGGCTGGCCGCCGAGAAGCTGGCGGAGGGCTATCCCCGCCTACAGATCAAGGTCGGTGGCCGCCCGGTGGAGCTGGATATCGAGACTATCCGCAAGGTGTGGGAAAAGATCGGCGGTTCGGGGATGCGGCTGGCCGTCGATGGGAACCGCGGCTGGACCACGCGGGACGCCCTGCGCGTGAGCCGCGAATGCCCCCAGATCCCCTTCATCATGGAGCAGCCCTGCAACACGCTGGAAGACCTGCAGAAAATCCGTCCGCAGATCAGCCACGGCCTGTACATGGATGAAAACAGCACCAGCCTGAACACGGTGATTACCGCGGCCGGCACCGGGCTGGTGGATGGCTTCGGCATGAAGGTCACCCGCATCGGCGGGCTGCATCCGATGCGCGCCTTCCGCGACATCTGCGAGGCCCGCAACCTGCCGCACACCTGCGATGACAGCTGGGGCGGCGACATCATCGCTGCCGCCTGCACCCACATCGGCGCTACGGTGAAACCGGGCCTGCTGGAGGGCGTCTGGCTGGCTGCGCCGTATATCGAAGGCAACTACGACGCCGAGAACGGCATCCGCATCGAGGGCGGCCACATTAGCGTGCCGCAAAGGCCGGGTCTGGGCGTCACGCCGGATGAGACTCTGTTCGGTGCCCCGGCGGCCTCGTTCTAAGGGAGAGAGAACACCATGGAATTTCAGGGAAAATGCGCGCTGATCACCGGCGCCGCGGGCGGCATTGGCGCCACCATCGTTGAGCGTCTTCGGGCGGCGGGCGCCCGGGTCGCCGTGGCCGACCGCGACACCAGCGCGATCGAGGCGGAGGCGCATCTGCCGGGCGATCTGCTGGAACCGGACTATGCCAACGCGCTGCCGCAGGCCGCGCAGCTGGCACTTGGCGGGCTGGACATCGTCATCAACAACGCCGGTGTCATCACCCGCGGCCCGGTGACCGAGACCTCGGACGCCGACTGGCACCTGTCGATTGGGGTGAACGTGGAGGCGCCCTTCCGCATCTGCCGCGCCGCGATCCCGATCATGGCGCGCTCGGGAGGCGGTGCCATCGTCAACACCTCGTCCTGTTGGGGCGGCAGGAACCCGGGGCCGAACCATGCGCTTTACTGCATGACTAAGGCGGCGGTTGCCTCGCTGACGCAGTGCATGGGGATGGATCACGCGCATCAGGGCATCCGCATCAACGCGGTCTGCCCGAATGAGGTGAACACCCCGATGCTGCGCACCGGGTTCGAAAAGCGCGGCTTTGACCCGGACAGCGCGGTGGCGGAACTGGGTAAAACCGTGCCGCTCGGCCGCATCGCCGAGCCGGAGGACATCGCCGACGTGGTGATGTTCCTGGCCTCTGACGCCTCCCGCTACATGTGCGGTGCGCTGGTGGAGGTGAACGGCGGGAAACCGGTGTCATGATGCGGTTTGAGGGCAAGGTAGCGCTGGTCACAGGCGGCCGCAGCGGCATCGGTCAGGCGATAGCCCGCCGTCTGCGTGACGAGGGCGCGCGGGTGTTCACCGCGCAGCGCGGTGCGGATGCGGAGTTTGAAGCGATAGCGGCGGATTTCACCGACCCGGACAGCCCCGCACAGGCGGTGGCAGAAGCGGTCAGCCGGGCAGGGGGCCTCGACGTGCTGGTCAACAATGCCGGCATGATGCAGGAAGCGGGCGTCGAGGAGATGAGCCTCGCCGACTGGCAGCGCAACCTGACCGTGAACCTGACCGCGCCGTTCCTGATGATTCAGGCGGCGCTGCCGCAATTGCGCAGGTCCCGCGGCAGCATCGTCAACACAGGGTCTATCGAGGGGTTGGGCAGCAATCCCGGCCACGCCGCCTATTGCGCCTCCAAGGCCGGTCTGCATGGCCTCACCCGTGCGGTGGCGGTGGATCACGGGCACGAGGGCATCCGCTGCAACGCGGTGGCGCCCGGCTGGATCGACACCGAGCTGAACCTGGACTTCATCGAAGCGATGCCTGACCCGGACGGCTTCCGCCGCGATATCGGGCGCATCCACCCGGTTGCACGCACCGGCAAGCCGGAGGAGGTGGCGGCGCTGGTGGCCTTCCTGGCGTCAGAGGATGCCGGGTTTATCACCGGCCAGGTCTATACTGCCGATGGCGGGCGGATGGCCAAGCTGAGTTTGCCTTAGAAAAGAGGGGAGCTGGACCTCGAAGCTCCCCCGTTCACCTTGGTAAAATACTCCGGGGGAGCCGCCGCAGGCGGCGGGGGCAGCGCCCCCTTTACCCGTTACTCCTTGCCGGACCGCCATTCCTTCCACATCAGGTAGGTATTGGCGCCCAGCGAGGCAAAGGGTTCCGGCGGCAGTTTGGGCGGCATCGGCTGGGCCAGGAAATGGCTGGCGATCTCGGATCCGCCCTGTAGAACCAATTCGGCAATGCCCATACCCTGCAAAGTGCCGCGGGCAATGCCGAGGCCGTTCTGGCAGCAGGCGGAATAAACACCTTGGTCCAGCTCCCCGAAAGCCGCAGATCCGTTGCGGCTGAGGCAGAGCATGCCGGCCCAGCGGTGTTCCATCCGCACATCGGCCAGATGCGGAAACCGCTCCTTGAACTTGCGGTCATGCACCCAGCCGGCGTTGCGCAGGCGCATATCGCTGGTCTCGATTGCCGGGTGGAAGCTGGAACAGGTCCGGACCAGGATCCGGTCACCGTAGGAGCCGGAGATCCGCCGCACGGAGGTGCCCATCGGGTCTGCGGGGGTGACCGACCAGCGCGGCTCTCCGCCCAGGCGTTTGATCTGCTCCGGCGTCAGCCGCTCGGTCATCGAGGCATAGAGACAGATGTGCATCAGGCGGCGCTGGTAGAAGCCGAAGCTTTCCAGATGGCCGTTGTTGGCCAGGATGACGCTGCCGGTGCTGATGCGGCCCTTTGGGGTGCTGACAACCCAGCCGTTACCCTGTTTCTCGAACCCGGTGGCAGGGGAGTTTTCGAAAACGCCGATCTGCCCGGCCAGATGCGCCGACAAGGCGCGGATATAGGCGGCGGGCTGGATCATCACCGTGCCCGGCGCATAGAGACCGGAGGTGTAGTGCGGGCTGCCGGTGCGCTCCTGCATTTCCTGCCGGCCGAGCAGCTGATGCGGTTCGCCCAGCCGCTCCAGATGGGCGGCGAAGTCGCGGTTGTGCCGGTCGCCGGCCTTGGTGGCGGCGGCGTTGATCTTGCCTGCGGGGTCGAACATCTCCTGGGGCAGGGCGCAGTCCCCGGCCACATCCTTGGCGAAATCTATGGCCTTGCGGTTGAAGGCAATCGCGGCCTTGTCAGCCTCCAGCCCGGAGCCTGCGTAGTTGTCGGAGGCCAGATCATGCGGCAGGTCGATCATGAACCCGGAATTGCGGCCCGCAGAGCTTTCCGCAAATCGGCCGGCCTCCAGCAGGGCCACCTTCAGCGAGGGGTCCAGCTGGTGCAGGCGGCGGGCGGCGGACAGGCCCGCAAATCCGCCGCCGATGATGGTCACATCGGCGGTCAGGTCGTGGTCCAGCACCGGCAGCGGGGCCTGCGGCGGCAGGATGGCATTCCATCCCGCCGCGCCGGTCTGCCGGGGCAAGCGTTTGGCAGTGTAGGCGGTCAATCCACGGCCTCGTCTGCGTCGTCGGCCAGGTCGATCCAGATGGTTTTCAGCTGGGTGTACTGGTCGTGGGCGTGAACCGAGTTGTCGCGGCCGCCGAAACCGGACTGCTTGTAGCCGCCGAAGGGCGTGGTGATATCGCCCTCGCCGAAGCTGTTCACCGTCACTGTTCCTGCGCGGATGGCGCGGGCGCCGCGGATCGCGCGCTTGGCGTTTGCGGTGAAGATCGAAGCGCAGAGGCCGTACTGGGTGTCATTGGCGATGCGAATCGCCTCGTCAAAGCCGGTGACCTCGATGACCGACAGAACAGGACCGAAGATTTCCTCGCGCGCCAGCACTGCGTCATTGCCCGGCACCTCGACGACGGTGGCCTCGACAAATGCGCCGTCATGCGCCTTGCCGCCCAGCACCACGCTTTCGGCCTGTTCCAGATAGCCGCAGACCTTGTCGAAATGCGCCTTGCTGACCAGCGCGCCCATGCGGGTTTCCGGGTCCAGCGGATCGCCGACATTCCAAGCCTTGGCGTGATGCGCGATGCGCTCCAGCAGCTCTGCCTTGACATCCTTGTGCACGATCAGGCGGGAGGAGGCGGAGCAGTTCTCGCCCATGTTCCAGAAGGCGCCGTTCACCACGTAGGAGGCCACACGGTCCAGGTTCTCGGCGTCGTCCATGACGATGGCGGGGTTCTTGCCGCCCATCTCCAGCACCACTTCCTTGGCGTTGCTTTCCGCCGAATAGGTCAGGAAGCGCTTGCCGGTCACAGTGGAGCCGGTGAAGGAGACCATGTCGATATCCATGTGGCGGCCGATGGGCTCGCCCACCTCGGCGCCGCCGCCGGGCACGATATTCAGCACACCGCGGGGCAGGCCAGCTTCCATTGCCAGTTCCGCAACGCGCAGCGCGGTGAGGGTGGTTTCCGCCGCCGGTTTCACCACCACGGAGCAGCCTGCGGCCAGCGCCGGGCCGATTTTCCATGCGAGCATCAGCAGCGGGAAGTTCCAGGGCAGCACTAGGCCGACCACACCGATGGGTTCGCGCACCACCATGGCGATGTGATCGTCTGACGCCGGCGACACCTGGTCATAGATCTTGTCGATCGCCTCAGCGTGCCATTTCAGGCAGTGGATGGTCTCCGGCACGTCCACGGTCTCGCAGTCATAGATGGTCTTGCCGCTGTCGAGGCTTTCCATCACCGCCAGTTCATGGGCGTTGCGGGTCATCAGCTTGCAGAGCCGGATCAGCACGTCCTTGCGCTCGGAGGGGTGCAGGCGGGACCAGCGGCCGTCGTCGAAGGCCTCGCGGGCTTTTTCGACTGCGACATCAACGTCCGCAGCGCCGCAGGCCGCGATATCGGCCAGCTTCTCGCCGGTGGCCGGGTTCAAGGTCTCGAACGTCTTGCCGGACGCGGCCGGGCAGAATTTGCCGTCGATGAACGCGCCCGTGGGCAGGTCCAAATTGGCGGCGATGGATTTGTATTCGTCCTGAGTAAGCAGCGACATGGATCAGCCCTCCGCCTCGATATCTGCGATTTTCTGTTTCAGCACCCGCACGACCTGTTCCAGCGCGCGTTTGTCGTCCTTGTTCAGCCCCTTCAGCGGCGCCCGCATGGCACCGGCTTCGATACCGTTCATGGTGACGCCGTGTTTGATGGTCTGGATGAACTTGCCGCCCTGCTCCAGGACGCGCATCAAGGGCATCATCGCCGACATGATGCGGCGGCCCTTGGCAAAGTTGCCCTCGATCACGCAGGCATTATAGAGCGCGACGTGCTCCTTCGGCAGGAAGTTCGAGCCGCCGCAGACCCAGAAGGGCGCGCCCCAGGCAAAGAATTCCAGCGCCTGGTCGTCCATGCCGCAGCCCAGCTGGATATGCGGATAATCCCGCGCCAGCAGGTGCACCCGGTTGATGTCGCCGGAGCTTTCCTTGATGCCGCAGAAATTGCGGGAGCGCCCAACGCGGTCGAGGAACTCCTCGCCCATCATGGTGCCGGTGCGGTGCGGGTAGTTGTAGAGCATCACCGGCAGGTCGGCGGCCTTGTCGATCGCCAGCGCATTCAGCGCGTTTTCGCGGTCGGTCGGGACCGAGTAGGGGGGCGAGGCCAGCAGGATGCTGTCGGCCCCAATGTCCCTGGCGCCCTCGGCCAGCGCAATGGAGTCGCTGGTCAGCATGGCACCGGTGCCCACCACCAGCGGCAGGCGGCCCTTCAGCCGTTCATGGGTGAAGCGGGCCAGGGCGATGCGCTCTTCCACAGTCTGGGCATAGTTCTCGCCGGTGGAGCCGCCGGAGATCAGCCCGTGAACGCCGGCGTCAATCAGGTATTCGATGACATCGGCCAGCGCGTCCCAATTGACGCTGCCGTCCTCGAAATGGGGCGTCACGATGGGGGTATATATCCCCTCAAACCGGAAAATTGGGGTCATCTGGGTCCTCATGCAGGGGTTTTGCGCGCCACCGTCCCCAGCGGCACGTCAAGCCCGGCGGGCATGACGAACAGCTCGATCTGGTCGCGCGACAGGTTCCAATGGTCGATCGCCAGCTGGCCTGCCGCCGCCTCGTCACCGGCCTCGATGGCGGCGATGATGGCGTCGTGCTGGGCGCTGGCCTCGCCCAGGTTTTCCGCCATCTGGCGGTCCTGGGGGCGGTAGAAGGTCATGCCGATGCGGGCATGGTCGATCAGCAGACGCTGAAAGGAGGGGGCGAGATAGATGTTGTCGGCCATCTCGCCGGTGATCTCGTGAAAGCGGTTGTTGGCCATCGCCCGGTCGGCGCCGGAGCCGGAGCGCAGCGCCGCCTTGAAGTCCTCCTGCGCCGCTTTCAGCTCCGCGATCTGGGTTTCGGTGGCGTTCTTGGCCGCCAGCTGCAGCACCGCGCCATAGATCATCGGCGCCGCCAGGAAGAAATCGCGCAAAGTCATATGCGACATCTCGCTGACCCGCGCACCGCGGTTTTCCCGCAGATCGACATAGCCCTCGCCGGCCAGCTGGCGCAGCACCTCCCGCAGCGGGGTGCGGGACAGCTCGAACTCCTCCGACAGCTTCGATTCGTCGAGATCGGCGCCCGGCCGCAGGGCAAGCGTCATGATGGCCGCTTTCAGGTGGCCATAAAGCGCTGCTTTCCTGTTTTTGGACGCGTCCTTCATCTCAGTCTCCATCGTTGCATCTGAACCTGTGCGGGCAGGATGGCCCGGCGGCACAGGCCTGTGCAACCTGATTGCTCATTTTGTGTTAGAAGAAAATACAATTTGTGTACAGAGAAAAAATATGCAGTATGCACGAAATGTTTTCGGAGGAGGGAACCGGGTGACGACGCAACCTGACGAAGCCGTGATCGACTGCCGCAATCTGTGGAAGATCTTTGGCCGCCGCGCGGATGAGGCGATGAAAGCCGTTCAGGAACAGGGGCTTGGCAAGCTTGAGGTCCGCGACCAGTTCGACTGTGTGGTGGGGGTTCAGGATGCGACCTTTACCGTCGGACGGGGTGAGATCTTCTGCATCATGGGGCTGTCCGGCTCTGGCAAATCGACCTTGATTCGCCATGTGAACCGGCTGATCGAACCGACCTCAGGCCAGCTGTTCATCGAAGGCCAGGACGTGAACCAGCTGTCCGCGAAGGATCTGCGCGAGGTGCGCGCCGAGAAAATCGGCATGGTGTTCCAGAACATGGCGCTGATGCCGCACCGCACAGTGCTGGAGAACGTTTCCTTCAGCCAGGAGGTGCGCGGCCATGATGCGCGCGAACGCCGCGAGAACGCGATGCGCGCCATCGACGCGGTCGACCTCAACGGCTGGGACCAGAAATACCCGGACGAGTTGTCGGGCGGGATGCAGCAGCGGGTAGGCCTCGCCCGCGCCATTGCCGCCGATCCTTCGATCCTGCTGATGGATGAACCCTTCTCGGCGCTCGACCCGCTGATCCGCCGCCAGCTGCAGGACAAGTTCATGTCGCTGTCGGCGAAGATGAAGAAGACCACCCTGTTCATCACCCACGACCTGGACGAGGCGATCCGCATCGGCGACCGCATCGCCATCATGAAGGACGGCGCCCTGGTGCAGGTCGGCTCGCCTGAGGACATCGTGACCAACCCGGCGGACGACTATGTCGCCGATTTCGTCGCGGGCATTTCCAAGCTGGAGCTGATTTCCGCGGGCAAGATCATGGAGCCGGTCGCTTCCTTCGAGCAGCGGCAGGGGCCGATCGACCTGGGCAGCTGGCCGGAGGCGCATCCCGATCATTCGCTCGACGATCTGGTCAACCTGTCCATCGCCACCCAGCACCCGGTGGTGGTCAAGGCCGACGGCAGGCCCATCGGCATTGTCACCAAGAACGCCCTGCTGCGCGGCATCCAGGGCCATGCCGACGACGCGGCCAGCCTGAAGCACTGAGGAGGCAAGACCATGGCAGAGAACACCTACAGCATCCTCGACCCGTTTTCCGCGGTTGATCTGGGGCTCGCGGAATCGGCGGACGGGGTCAAGCAGTGGGCGATTGCCAACCGCGCGCTGATCCAGCCGGTGAAGAAGTTCTTCAACGAGATGATCGTCGGCATCGACACCGCGCTGAATGCGGTGCCGCCGCTGGTGATGCTGGCGATCCTGATCCTGATCGCCTGGCAGGCAGCGGGCCGCCGGGTGGCGATCCTGGTCGGCGTTTCGATGTTTGCGCTCGGCTTCCTGTCGCCCAACGCCTGGGGGCTGGCGATGACCACCCTGGCGATTGTGGTCTCGGCGGTGATCCTGTGCTTCATCATCGGCCTGCCGCTGGGGGTGCTGGCTGGCAAGAACGACCGGTTCGAGGCGGCGATGCGGCCGGTGCTGGACACCATGCAGACGATCCCGGCTTTTGTGTACCTGGTGCCCGTGGTCATGCTGATCGGCATCGGCAATGTGTCGGGCGTGATCGTGACGATCATCTTTGCGCTGCCGCCGCTGATCCGCCTCACCAGCTTGGGCATCCGCGGCGTCAATGCCTCTGTGGTGGAGGCCGCGCGCGCCTTTGGCGCCAGCCCGCGCCAGATCCTGTTCAAGGTCGAGCTGCCGCTGGCCACGCCAACCATCCTGGCCGGGGTCAACCAGACCATCATGCTGTCGCTGTCGATGGTGGTGATCGCCTCGATGATCTCGGTCAAGGGGCTGGGCAACGAGGTGCTGCGCGCCATGGGCCGGCTCGATGCGGGCAAGGCGCTGGTCGGCGGCCTCGGCATCGTGATCCTGGCCATCGTGCTGGACCGCATCACCCAGGGCATGGGCCAGTCGGGCCGTGACCGCGGCCACCGCCACTGGTGGCAGGGCGGCCCCGTTGGCGCGGTGATGCGCCTGGCCGGGAAAAACTGACTTTCTCTTTCATCTGAACACCCAAGGGAGGACTTACTTATGTTCAGGAAAACCGCTCTGGCTGCGCTGGCAGCCTCTACCATGCTGGCGGGCACTGCGTTTGCCAGCGAAAAACCCGGCGAAGGCGTCACCGTCCGCCCGGTGATCCAGTCCTATCTGGAGGAGTTCTTCCAGCACCGCATCCTGTTCCGCGCGCTGGAGGATCTGGGCTATGAGGTCGCCGAGCCGCAGGAAGTCGAGGCGCAGACCGTGCACCTGGCGCTGGGAACCGGCGATGCCGATTTCACCGCGGTGCATTGGAACACCCTGCACCACACCTTCTTCGAGGAATCCGGCGGCGACGCGGTTCTTCAAAAGGTCGGCACCCTGATCGAGGGCGCGCTGCAGGGCTATCTGATCAACAAATCCGCCTATGACGCGGGTATTCAGAACCTGGGCGACCTGACCGACCCGGAAAACGCCAAGCTGTTCGACGCCGATGGCGACGGCAAGGCGGATCTGGCCGGCTGCGTGCCGGGATGGGGCTGCGAGCGGGTGATCGAGCATCAGCTGTCCGAGTTCGGTCTGCGCGACACCGTGAACCACAACCAGGGCGCCTATAACGCCATCATCGCCGACACCATCGCCCGCAACGCGGCCGGCGAAAACGTGCTCTACTACACCTGGACGCCTTACTGGGTCTCCGGCGCGCTGGTGCCGGGCAAAGACGTGGAGTTCCTGGCGGTGCCCTACTCGTCGCTGCCTGATGGCGCCACCGCCGACACTACTTTTAACGGCAAGGACCTGGGCTTTGCGGTCGACAGCATCCGGATTGTTGCCACGGATGAGTTCCTGACCGCCAACCCGGCTGCGGCCAAGCTGTTCGAACTTGCCAAGATCGACATCAACGACATCTCGGCCCAGAACAAGCTGATCGCCGACGGCGAGGACAGCTCGGACGATATCGACCGCCATGTCGATGCCTGGATCGAGGCAAACCGCGAAACATACGACAGCTGGCTGGACGCGGCCCGCGCGGCGGCGGAATAATAGCAGCAATACCCGTGCCACCGGGCTGCGCGGGGCAAACCCCTCGCGCAGCCCAATCCATTTTGAGGGCAAGCCATGACCAAGACACAGCATTTTGCCTTTCTCCTGGTGGAGGAGTTCTCACATCTGGCGTTTTCCTGCGCGGTGGAACCGCTGCGGATCGCCAATCTCGTCAGCGGCAAGGATCTCTATGACTGGTCGTTCGGATCGGAGAACGGCGAGACCGCGACCTGCTCCAACGGCTCGGTGACGCTGGTGCACTACGGGTTTGACGCGATCCCGAAATGCGACCGGCTGTTTGCCCTGTCGGGTATCCATATGCGCAACCACGTGACCAAGCCGCTGTTGGCGGCGCTGCGCCGGGAGAAGGCGCGGGGGATTTCCGTCGGCGCGCTGTGCTCCGGCGCCTGGGTGCTGGCAGAGGCCGGGTTTCTCAATGGCATGCAGGCGGCGATCCACTGGGAGTACCACGACAGCTTCATGGAGGCGTTTCCGGAGGTGAACCTGGTGCGCAGCGTGTTTGTGGCGGATGAAAAGCATGTGACCGCCTCCGGCGGCACCGCCACGGCGGACCTGATGCTGCACCTGATCGAGCGCGAGCACGGCTATGATCTGGCCGTCGCGGTGGCCGACCAGATGGTCTATAACGCGGTGCGCAACGCCACCGCAGAGCAGCGCGTGTCGCTGCAATCGCGCAACGGTATGCGCAACGCCCACCTGGCCCGCGCCATCCAGATGATGCACGACCATATCAGCGACCCGGTGTCGCCCTCGGTGATCGCCGAGGAAATCGGCATCTCCACCCGCCAGTTGGAGCGGCTGTTCGGCAAATACCTCAACACCTCACCCAAGAAATATTCGATGGAGATGCGGCTGGAGCGCGCCCGCAATCTGCTGATCCAGACCGAGGCTTCGGTGACAGACGTGGCGCTGTCCTGCGGCTTTGACAGCCCCGGCCATTTTTCGCGGGTCTACAAGGCGGCCTTCAACGTGACCCCGATGCTGCAGCGCGGCCGGATTGATTGAGGCAGCCGGAAACTGGTGCGGATTCCGGCCGAGCAGACGGCGGATACCTGAAAATTTCGCTCTGGCCATCAAAGGCGCATTTCCCATATTGAAATGAGAATCGCTCATCCGAGCCGCCAGCCAGGAGCCGCAGATGTCCCGCCGCTACTACAACCTGCCGCCGCTCACCACCCTGGCCGCGTTCGAGGCCGCGGCCCGGCACCTGAGCTTCAAGAACGCGGCGCAGGAATTGTCCGTGACCCCCGGCGCCGTCAGCCATCAGGTGAAGGCGCTGGAGGCGGAGCTGCAGGCGCCGCTGTTCCAGCGCAAGCACCGCGGCGTGGAGCTGACGGAGGAAGGAGAGGCGCTGTTTGAAACCCTGGCGTCCTCGTTCTCCAAGATTTCCCTCAGCCTCAAGACCATTCGCGACCGCCAGACCGGCGACACCGTGACCATCGGCTCCACCTCCGCGGTTGCCTCGCTTTGGCTGTCGCCCTCGGTGGTGCGCTTCTGGCGGCAGCACCCGGATGTGAACGTCAACCAGATCGTCAACGACCGGCCGCTGCGCAGCATGCCGGATGTGGATTTCTACATCCGTTACGGGCGCGAGCGGGATACCCGTCTGGAGCAGACAGAGCTGTACCGCGACCACCTGGTGCCGGTCGGCAATGCGGATCTGGCGGAGAAACTCACCGGCTGCCCCTTGGAGGAATTGGCCCAGCAGCGGCTGTTGCATCTTGAGTCCGACGACAGGAGCTGGACCACCTGGACCGACTGGTTCCAGCAGCTGGGCTATGACGGCCCCATTGCGCCCGGCGTGCGGGTGAACAACTATTCGGTGGCGCTGCAGGCGGCGCAGGACGGGGCAGGGCTGGCTCTGGGCTGGCAGCGGCTGCTGAATCCGTTGCTGACAACAGGCCAGCTGGTGCCGATCGGTCCGCATGTGCTGGCGGCGCCGCACGGGTTTCACCTGGTGGGCCGGCCGGATGCGGATCTGTCGGAATCCGCCCGTTTGCTTCGCAATTGGGTGATTGACGAGGTCAATCGAAGCTCGGGTGAATCCAGCTAATCCCAACGCGAAAATTCCTGATATTGAGTGAATCCCCTCTCTCCTTTCAATGGCGCAAAACACGCACATCTTTTTTCTGCCTTGGAGAGACCCCAGATGAACAAGCATGACACGCTTGCCCCGGTGATGGCTCCGGTCAACGTGGCCAACGGCCTGCCGAACGCCCATTACATCGACCCCGCCGTCTTTGCCGAAGAAAAACGCTCGGTTCTGTTCAAGAACTGGTCGGGCATCGGTTTTGGCAAGGACGTGCCGGAGCCGGGCTATGCCAAGCCGGTGGATTTCCTGGGCATGCCGCTGCTGATCGTGCGCGACAAGGACGGCGAGATCGGCGTCTTTCAGAACACCTGCCGCCACCGCGGCATGATCCTGGTCGAGAAGGCCGGCAAGATTCGCGGCGCCATCCGCTGCGCTTATCACAGCTGGTGCTATGGCCTGGACGGCCGCCTGGTCTCCACCCCGCACGTCGGCGGCCCCGGCAACAACAAGCATGAAGACATCAAGCTGGATGAGCTGGGCCTGGTGCGCATCCGCTCCTATGTCTGGCGCGACGTGGTGTTCGTGAACGTCGACGGCACCGCGCCGGAGTTCGAGGAGGCCCACGCCGGCCTGCTGGAACGTTGGAAGGAATTCAACACCCCGGTGCATCACGGCGGCGAAGGCTCCGGCTTCAAGCTGGAGGTGAAAACCAACTGGAAGCTGGCGGTAGAGAACTACTGCGAAAGCTACCACCTGCCGTGGGTGCATCCGGGCCTGAACAGCTATTCCCGGCTGGAAGACCACTACAACATCGAAGTGCCGGGCAAGTATTCCGGCCAGGGAACCCTGGTCTACCGCCAGCTGAAGGGCGCAAACGGCGAGCTGTTCCCGGACTTCGAGGGGCTCAGTAGCAAGTGGGATGAGGGCGGCGAATACACCGCCGTCTATCCCAACGTCCTGCTGGGCGTGCAGCGCGATCATGCCTTTGCGATCATCCTGGAGCCGGTCGACACCGAAAACACTGTTGAGCATATCGAGCTCTACTATTCCAAATCCCCGGAAGAGACCCCGGAGCTGGAAGACCTGCGCACCGAGAACGCCAAACTGTGGAAGACCGTGTTCGAGGAAGACGTGTTTGTCGTCGAGGGCATGCAGAAGGGCCGCCACGGCGAGCTGTTTGACGGCGGCCGTTTCTCGCCTGCGATGGACGGGCCGACCCACAATTTCCACGCCTGGGTGGCAGATCAGGTGACCAAAGGCCGCGAGGCATGAGTTCTCTCCTGAAAGACGGGCTGGCCAGGAATTTCCTGGCCGGTGCCTGGGTCGAAGGCGACGGCGGTGCGCGCATGGCGGTCGAGGATCCGGGCAACGGCAGCCATGTGGCCGACTGTGCGCTGGCGGGCGAGAAAACCCTCGCCAAAGCGCTGGACGCGGCGCGGGCGAGTTTCGAGCGTGGCGACCTAGCCGCGATGAAACCCGCCAAGCGCGGCCAGCTGATGCAGCGCATCGCGGCAGAGATCCGGGGCATTGCCGACGAGGGTGCTGAACTTCTGTGCCTCGAAAGCGGCAAGAGCCTCAGCGCCGCGCATGACGAGTTTGAGGAGGCCGCGCAGTATTTCGAATACTACGGCGGCATGGCCGACAAGATCGAAGGCAAGTCGATCCCGCTCGGCCCCGACTACGCCGATTACACGGTCTATGAGCCCTACGGGGTTTCTGCCCAGATCGTGCCGTGGAACTTCCCGGTGTCGATCGCCGCACGCTCCTTGGCCCCTGCGATGGCGGCGGGCAACTCGGTGATCATCAAGTCGCCAGAGCTGGACCCGATGGCGCTGGCGATGCTGGGCGTGGCGCTGGAACGCGCCGAGGTCCCCGCGGGGACGGTCTCGATCCTGAACGGTATCGGCTCTGAACTGGGCGCACGGCTGGTCGAAAGCTCCGCCGTGGATCAGATCGTCTTCACTGGCTCGGTGCCGACCGGCCAGGCCATCCTGCGCGCCGCCGCCAACCCGGTGACACCTGCGCTGATGGAGCTGGGCGGCAAATCCGCTGCTGTGGCCTTTGAGGATGCCAATCTGGACACGCTGATGTCCTCCCTGCAAAGCGGCATCTTCTACAACGCCGGCCAGGTCTGCTCGGCCATGTCGCGGGTGCTGGTGCACCGCTCGATTTATGACGAGGCGGTCGAACGCGCCGCTGCGCTGGCAAACGGCCTCAGCGTCGGGCACGGGCTGGAAAACCCTGGCCTGACCCCGGTGATCTCTGCCCGGCAGCTGGATGGCATCGAAACCCTGACCGCCACTGCCCGCCAAAGCGGCGCCCGCGCGGCATCCGGCGGTGCCCGGCTGGAGCGGGAAGGCTACTTCATGGCGCCGACCATCCTCGCGGATGTGGACCCGGCGGCCCGCGTGGCTCAGGAGGAGATCTTTGGCCCCGTCACCTGCTTCACGCCGTTTGACACGGAAGTCGAGGCAATCGCAATGGCAAACGGCACCGAGTTCGGGCTGGTCGCGGGCGTCTTCACCCGCGATCTGGCGCGGGCGCACCGGGTGGCGAACCGTCTGCGCGCCGGGCAGGTGTTTGTGAACGAATGGTTCGCGGGCGGCATCTCCACCCCGTTCGGCGGGGTCGGCAAATCCGGCTTTGGCCGCGAAAAGGGACTGGAGGCGCTCTATAACTACGTGCGCACCAAGAACATCGCGATCTCGCTGAAGGGCTGAGGAATGGAGCGTGCAGATCTCGACCGGGCGCTCCTTAAGGCGCATGAGGACAAGGACAGCGCAGAGCTGGTCCGGCTTTACACGCTGGCCGGTGACATGGCCGAAGAGGCGGGCAGTATTGATGCCGCCTGCTTCTACCTGACCCACGCATTCGTATTTGCGCTGGAGGCCGGGCTGCCGGAAGCGAAAGAGCTGAACCGCCGTCTGGCAGAGCGGGGCCGGGCGCATCCGCTGGAGCTCTGACACAAGTTTCAGGCTGTTGTCCCCGCGGGGGCAATGGTCTGTTTTGGCCGGCAGGGGAGGGCCGGCCAATCTGATTACCGGCACATGCCGCGTTCGCTACCGTTCACGCGGCATGTGCCAGAATTTTTGATTTCGCATGTTCAGGGAGCCCAAAACCGGAATCCGTTTGCGGGCAGCATGCTTGGAGGGAGAAAGACTCATGATCCCCAGCAAAATGGCGGCGGTCCTGCTGACCGGCCACGGCGGCATCGACAAACTGGAATACCGCACCGATGTGCCGGTGCCGCAGCCCGGATCGGGTGAGGTGCTGATCCGCGTTGCGGCGGCGGGCATCAACAACACCGATATCAATACCCGCATCGGCTGGTACTCAAAGGCGGTCGACGCCGACACCAATGCGGGCGGCGCCAGCGGCTTTGACAGTGTGAACGACGATGACGCCAGCTGGTCCGGCAAGCCGCTGGAGTTCCCCCGCATTCAAGGCGCGGATGCCTGCGGGCATATCGCGTCAGTGGGGGAGGGCGTCGATGCCTCCCGCATCGGCGAGCGGGTGCTGGTCCGCAACATGCTGCGGACCTATGTCGACTACCGGCCCTATGAATGCTGGACTTTCGGCAGCGAATGCGATGGCGGCTTCGCCCAGTTTGCGGTGGCCCCTGCGCGCGAAACCCATTCGGTGAGCTGCGACTGGTCCGATGCCGAGCTGGCCTCGATCCCCTGCGCCTATTCCACGGCGGAAAACATGCTGCACCGCGTTGGCCTGGGCGCAGAAACCGTGCTGATCTCCGGTGCGTCTGGCGGCGTCGGCTCTGCCGCTGTGCAATTGGCAAAACGCCGCGGCGCTACTGTGATCGCGCTGTCCTCTGCCGCCAAAGCCGAGGAGGTTCTGGCACTTGGCGCTGACAAGGTTGTCGACCGCAACGCGGATCTGGTCGAGGAACTGGGTGAAGGCTCCACCGACGTGGTGGTCGATCTGGTTGCCGGGCCGCAGTGGCCGTCATTTCTGGACGTTTTACGGCGCGGCGGGCGTTACGCCACCGCCGGTGCCATCGCCGGGCCGATCAGCGAGATCGACGTGCGCACGCTCTACCTCAAGGACCTGACGCTGATGGGCTGCACCTTCCAGGAGGACGAAGTGTTCGCCAATCTGATCTCCTACATCGAAGCCGGCGAAATCCGCCCGCTGGTGGCCAAGACCTATCCGCTGAATGAAATTGCCGCCGCGCAGGAGGATTTCCTGAGCAAGAAGCACACCGGCAAGCTGGTGCTGATGATCCCGGAGGTTTCCGAATGAAGATCAGGAAAATCGAGCTGTACCAGCTGGATCTGCCCTATTCCGGCGGCGTCTACATGCTGTCGGGCGGGCGGGAGTACCGCAGCTTTGATGCATCCTTCGTGCGCATCACCACTGACACGGGCCTCGAGGGCTGGGGTGAAAGCACGCCGTTCGGCTCCACCTATATCGCGTCGCACGCGATGGGGGCGCGGGCGGGTATTGCCGAGATTGCGCCCTATCTGCTGGGCCGCGATCTTCGGCAGATGGACCGGATCAATGAGGCGATGGACGAGGCGCTCTTGGGCCATAACCATGCCAAGTCTGCAATTGATCTGGCCTGCTGGGACCTGTTCGGAAAGTCGGTGAACATGCCGGTTTGCGAGCTGCTGGGCGGTTCGACGGGCAAGCGCCTGCCGGTGATCTCCTCAATCTATGCCGGAACACCGGAGGGCATGCGCGCCCGCGTCGCGCAGCACCGCGAGATGGGGTATCTGGGCCATTCGGTGAAGATCGGCGCGCTTGATGCCGAAGGCGGCCCGGCGCTGGACGCCGCGCGCATCCGTGCGTCGCTGGCCGACCGGCAGCCGGGCGAGTTCTTTCTGGTTGATGCCAATGGCGGGCTGACGCCGGAAACCGCGCTGCGCATGCTGCGGATGCTGCCGGAGGGGCTGGACTTCGTGCTGGAGGCGCCCTGCAAAACCTGGCGCGAGACCATGTCGCTGCGCAAGCGCTGCAACGTGCCGATCATCCTGGATGAGCTGGTGCAGCAGGATGAGGACATCGTCCTGATGCTGGCGGAAGATGTGGCCGACGGCATCGGCCTCAAGATCTCCAAGGCCGGCGGGCTGACCCATGGGCGGCGGCACCGGGACATGTGCGTGGCCGCGGGCGCGACCGTCAGCGTGCAGGATACCGTTGGGTCTGTGGTCGCGTTCTCCGCCATCGCCCATCTGGGTGCGACGGTGCCTGAGCGCTCCTTGCGCTGCATTCTGGACTGCCGCGATATGGTGACGCTGAAAACGGCGGAATTCGATGCGCCGGTCAAGGACGGGGGTGTGCTGGTTCCGGATGCGCCGGGGCTGGGCATCACCGTTGACCGGGATCTGATGGGCGAACCGCTGGCCGTCTGGGACGCCTGACTAAGCAGTATTTGGTAGAATCAGTTTCAACGGCCTGTTGAGACTGACAGGCAGACTGGCCCGCCTAGGCGGCGCCTGCGGGAACGGCGGTGCCGTTTCCGCCTGTCCGCTTTGACGGTTTCCCGGAGGCCGTGAGCGCCAACAGTCTGATAAAAGCGCGCAGTGCACAGGAAATTGGGGAACAGGCGGGGCCACAGCCTTGCCAATCGGTGCCGAATTTGATTCGAGTGCGCCGGAAATCAGGACAGGCTGTGCGGATGTGCGGAAAACGGCGTTTTGTGCGTTTTCTTTGCCGCCGCTGCCGGAACGGGGTAAGAACCGCCTCGGGATTCGGCCTTGGAGGGACGTAGCGCAAATATGAAGACATTTAACTTGAGAAAGGGGCTGGATCTGCCGGTGACAGGCGCACCGGAGCAGGTGATCCACGACGGCCCCGCCATCACCTCGGTGGCCGTGCTGGGCCCCGACTATGTGGGCCTCAAGCCCCGCATGTTGGTGCAGGAAGGCGAGGAGGTCCGCCGCGGCACCCCGCTGTTCTGCCACAAGGATGCAGAGGCCGCGATGATGGTGGCGCCGATGACCGGCAAGGTCGTGGCAATCAACCGCGGCGCCCGCCGGGTGCTGGAGAGCGTGGTGATCGCGATTTCCGACGCCGGAGACACCGGTGTGGATTTCTCTGCCACCGGCAATGCCGATACCGCCGAAGGCCTGACCGAGAAGCTCTGCGCTGCTGGCCTTTGGACATCCTTCCGCACCCGTCCCTATTCCAAGATGCCGCAGCCGGGCTCCAAGCCCGCGGCGATTTTTGTGACCGCAATGGACAGCGAGCCGCTGGCCGCGGACGCCGCCGTGATCATCAACGATGCGGCTGAGGCGTTTGAGGCGGGCCTGAAGGCGCTGACCGTGCTGACAGACGGCACCACCTATCTGTGCCAGAAAGCGGGTGACAGCATTCCGGGCACTGGCATTGCCGGTGTCGAGGCCGCCGCGTTCTCCGGCCCGCATCCGTCGGGCCTGGCCGGGACCCACATCCACTTCCTGCACCCCGTGCGCGCTGACGATCAGGTCTGGACCGTTTCCTATCAGGACGTGATCGCCATCGGCCGCCTGCTGCTGACCGGCCACCTGGACCCCTCCACCGTGGTTGCCATTGCCGGTCCCGCTGCACGGTCGCCGCGTCTGGTCCGCACCGTTATGGGCGCCTCCACCGATGAGCTGACCCGCGGCGAAATCGCCTCGGACGATCCGGTCCGGGTGATCTCCGGCTCGATCCTGTCGGGCCGGCAGGCGGCTGGTGCGCTGGCCTTTCTTGGCCGCTTCGCCCGCCAGGTGGCGATCATCGAGGAAGACCGCAAGCAGATCCCGCTGGGCTGGATCCGTCCGATGGGCGGCAAATACGCGGTGCAGCCGGTGCTGGGCTCGGCGCTCAGCCGCAAGCTGTTTGCCCTCACCAGCAACCTCAACGGCGGCCGCCGGGCGATGGTGCCCACCGGCACCTTTGAGCGGCTGATGCCGCAGGACTACCTGCCGACACAGCTGCTGCGCGCGCTGCTGGTGATGGACACCGACACCGCACAGGCGCTGGGTGCGCTGGAGCTCGACGAAGAGGACATGGGCCTCGTCGGCTTTGCCTGCCCGGCCAAGTACGAATACGGGCTGGCGCTGCGCGACTGCCTGACCAAGATTGAAAAGGAGGGCTGAGCCGGATGGGATTGCGCAGCTTCTTTGACAGGATCGAGCCGCATTTCGAGAAGGGGGGCAAGTACGAAAAGCTCTTCCCCGTCTACGAGATGGTGGAGTCCTTCCTTTACACCCCGAAAACCGTCACCTCGGTGGCGCCGCATGCCCGCTCATACGTCGATATGAAGCGGATCATGACCTATGTGGTGATCGCCACCATCCCCTGCATCCTGTGGGGCATGTGGAACACCGGCTATCAGGCGAACTCGGCAATTGCCGCGCTTGGCGCCGACGCGGCCACCGGCTGGCGGATTGCGCTCTTGCAGATGTTCGGCATCTCGCTGGATGCGGCGAACCCGATGGCCAATATCGCGCACGGCTTCCTGTATTTCCTGCCGATCTACGTCGTGACGCTGGTTGCGGGCGGTATCTTCGAGGTGATCTTTGCCACCGTCCGCGGCCACGAGGTCAACGAGGGCTTCCTTGTGACCTCGATGCTTTACACCCTGATCCTGCCGGCATCGACGCCGCTGTGGCAGGTGGCGCTTGGCATCATCTTCGGCGTGGTGATCGGCAAGGAAGTCTTTGGCGGCACCGGCAAGAACTTCCTGAACCCGGCACTGGTGGGCCGTGCGTTCCTGTATTTCGCCTATCCTGCCAACATGTCGGGCGACGCTGTCTGGACACCGGTTGACGGCTTCTCCGGTGCGACCGCGCTGGGTGTCACCGCCGCCGACGGCATGCAGGCGCTGGCCGCCAAGGGCATCGAATGGTCGGACGCGTTCTTTGGCACCATCCAGGGCAGCTTCGGCGAGACCTCGACGCTGGCCTGCGCCATCGGCTTGGGTTTCCTGCTGTTCACCAGAATCGCCAACTGGCGCCTGATCGTCGGCTGCCTGGCGGGCATGATCGCCTTCTCAGTGTTGCTGAACCTCATCGGCTCCGATACCAACCCGATGTTTGCGATGCCGTGGTACTGGCACCTGGTGCTGGGCGGCTATGCCTTTGGCCTGGTGTTCATGGTTACCGAACCCGTGTCCGCATCCCACACCAACGCGGGCCGCTACATCTACGGTGCCCTCATCGGGGTGATGGTAGTGCTGATCCGGGTGCTGAACCCGGCCTTCCCCGAAGGCATGATGCTGGCGATCCTGTTCGGCAACGTCTTTGCACCGCTGATCGATTACTTCGTCGTGCAGGCCAACATCAAACGGAGGGCGCGCCGCCATGGCTGATACCCAAAGCAAGGGCCTGATTGGCCGCTTCCTCGCCGCATCGCCGGATTCCGTCGGCAAGACCATCTTCATCGCTGTTGCCGTCTGCCTGGTGGCTTCGATGATCGTGTCCACCGCCGCGGTGTCCCTGCGCCCGGTGCAGGAGATCAACAAGAAACGCGACAAGCAGCTGAACGTTCTGCAGGTGGCGGGGCTCTATGAGCCCGGCATCAAGGTGGCTGAGGCGTTCGCCGCCTTCGAACCGCAGGTGCTGGACCTGGAAACCGGCCAGTTCACCGACCAGTTCGACGCCGCCAGCTTTGATGATCTGGCCGCCGCGCAGGACCCGGAGCTGAGCCGCGCGCTGGAAAACGATCCGGCGGGCATCGGCCGCCAGTCGCGCTACAAGACCGTTTACCTGCTGCGGGAGGATAACGGCGATCTGGACAAGGTGATCCTGCCGGTCCACGGCTACGGTCTGTGGTCCACCCTCTACGGCTTCATCGCGGTTGAGGAAAACGGCAACGACATCTTTGGCCTGCAGTTCTATCAGCACGGCGAAACCCCGGGTCTCGGCGCCGAGGTGGACAACCCGCGCTGGAAGTCCCTGTGGAGCGGCAAGAAGCTGCATGACGACAGCGGCGAATTGCAGATCAGCGTTGCCAAGGCGCAGGGTCCGGCCGGGCCGGAGCATCACATTGATGCGCTGGCCGGTGCGACGCTGACCTCTGTCGGCGTGGACAACCTGGTGAAATTCTGGATGGGCGAAGAGGGCTACGCACCCTTCCTGGCCGCCCTTAAAGCGGGAGAGCTCTGATGGCGCAGACCAAGAAAGACATGCTGGTCGACCCATTGGTCGACAACAACCCGATCACGCTGCAGGTTCTTGGCATCTGCTCGGCGCTGGCGGTGACCTCCTCTCTGCAGGTGGCGTTTGTGATGACCCTGGCGGTGACCTTCGTGACCGCGTTCTCGTCGATGTTCATCTCGATCCTGCGGAACCAGATCCCCAGCTCGATCCGGATCATCGTGCAGATGGTGATTATCGCCTCGCTGGTGATCCTGGTGGATCAGGTGCTGAAGGCCTATGCCTTTGAGATCTCCAAGACCCTATCGGTCTTCGTGGGCCTGATCATCACCAACTGTATCGTGATGGGCCGCGCCGAAGCGTTTGCCATGAGCAACCCGCCGGTGGCCTCCTTCATCGACGGCCTTGGCAACGGCATGGGCTATGGCCTGATCCTGATGCTGGTCGGCATCATCCGCGAACTGTTCGGCTCCGGCTCCCTGTTCGGCATCACCATCCTGGAAACCGTGAACAACGGCGGCTGGTATGTCCCGAACGGCATGCTGCTGCTGCCGCCCTCGGCGTTCTTCGTGATCGGCCTGCTGATCTGGGGTTTCCGCACCTGGAAGCCGAACCAGGTCGAAGAGCGTGAATATAAAATCCAGAATGTGGAGGCGCACTGATGGAAGGGCTGATTTCACTCGCCGTTAAGGCCATCTTTGTCGAGAACCTCGCGCTCTCCTTCTTCCTGGGCATGTGCACCTTCATCGCGGTGTCCAAGAAGATTTCCACTGCGCTGGGTCTGGGGATTTCGGTGATGCTGGTTCAGGCGATCACCGTGCCGACCAACAACCTGCTGCTGACCTACCTCTTGAAGCCGGGCGCCCTGGCCTGGGCGGGTTTCCCGGATGTGGATCTGACCTTCCTCGGCCTGATCTCCTATATCGGGGTGATTGCGGCAATGGTGCAGATCCTGGAGATGATCCTCGATAAGTATTTCCCGCCGCTTTACAACGCGCTGGGGGTGTTCCTGCCGCTGATCACGGTGAACTGCGCCATCCTGGGCGGTTCGCTGTTCATGGTGGAACGCGACTACAACTTCGCGGAAGCAACCACTTACGGCCTCTCCTCCGGCTTTGGCTGGGCGCTGGCGATCACCGCGATGGCGGGCGTGCGCGAGAAGCTGAAGTATTCCGACGTGCCGGACGGCCTGCAGGGCCTGGGCATCACCTTTATCACCGCGGGTCTGATGGCGATGGCCTTCATGTCCTTCAGCGGCGTCAAACTGTAAGGGAGCGTCTGAAGTTATGGAAACTTTCTCGCTCGGCGTTGTCCTGTTCACGTTGATTGTGCTGGCGCTAGTGGCCATCATCCTGGCCGCCCGTTCCCGCCTGGTCGCGTCCGGCAACGTCAACATCACCATCAACGGTGAAAAAACCATCTCAGTCCCGGCTGGCGGCAAGCTGCTGCAAACGCTGGCGGCAGAGAAACTGTTCGTCCCTTCCGCCTGCGGCGGCGGCGGCACCTGTGCCCAATGCCGGGTGAAAGTGCATTCCGGCGGCGGTTCGATCCTGCCGACCGAAGAAAGCCACATCACCAAGCGCGAAGCTGCCTGCGGCGACCGCCTGTCCTGCCAGGTTGCGGTTAAGCAGGACATGGAAGTCGAGGTCCCCGAGGAGGTCTTCGGCGTCAAGAAGTGGCGCTGCAAGGTGCGCTCCAACGACAACGTGGCGACCTTCATCAAGGCGCTGGTTCTGGAGCTGCCCGAAGGCGAGGACGTGAATTTCCGCGCCGGCGGCTACATCCAGATCGAGGCGCCAGCGCACCAGCTCTCATACACCGATTTCGATGTGCAGGAAGAATACCGCGAGGACTGGGACCGCTTTAACCTGTGGCAGTACAAATCCGTCGTGGATGAGCCGGTCGAGCGCGCCTATTCGATGGCGAACTACCCGGACGAGAAGGGCATCATCATGCTGAACGTCCGCGTCGCCTCGCCGCCTCCGGGCAGCAGCGACATTCCGGCAGGCAAGATGTCGTCCTACATCTTCAACCTGAAGCCGGGCGACGAAGTCACCATCTCCGGTCCGTTCGGCGAGTTCTTCGCCCGTGAGACCGAGAAGGAAATGGTGTTCATCGGCGGCGGTGCCGGCATGGCGCCGATGCGCTCCCACATCTTCGACCAGCTGAAACGGCTGGAGAACCGCAACCGCAAGATCAGCTTCTGGTACGGTGCGCGCTCGAAGAAGGAGATGTTCTTTGTCGAGGACTTCGATCAGCTGGCCGAGGAGTTCGACAACTTCGAATGGCACGTCGCCCTGTCCGACGCGCAGCCGGAGGACGACTGGAAAGGCTACACCGGCTTCATCCACAACGTTCTGTACGAGGAATACCTCAAGAACCACCCGGCGCCGGAAGACTGCGAATTCTACATGTGCGGCCCGCCGATCATGAACCAGTCGGTGATCAACATGCTGCTGGATCTGGGCGTGGACCGCGAGGACATCATGCTGGACGATTTCGGCGGCTGAGCCGGAGCGCAGAGGGGAAAATCAAAAGCCCCGGATGGAAACATCCGGGGCTTTCTTGTGTCTTCCGGCCGGCGCAGGGTAGAGGGTGCCATCCGTACACCCCCTGTGCACCGGCTGTGCAGCAGACGGCGGGCGCTTACTGCGCCTTCATCTCGGTGACGATCCGGATACTGATCGGACCGGTTGAGAACGCGCCCACGCCAAAGGCCTGATGGTCGATGGTGGTGGTGGCCTCAAACGCAGCCCAGTCGCCCTTGTAGTAGTCAAAAACCCCAGCCAGCGGATGGTCGCCGAAATGCGTCATTGTTGTTTCCAGCACAACCGGCTGCGTCGTGCCGTGAATGGTCAGGTCGCCGGTGACGTTGGCCGTGTTTTCGCCGGTTTTTTCCACGCTGGTGCTGACAAAGGTGATTTCCGGGTAAGTGGCTGTTTCAAGGAAATTCGCACTGGCAAGGTCATCGTCCAGCGGTTCGAAACCGGTAGCAAGACTGTCCGTTTGGATTGTCACGTTCAGGGACGCCGCTTCCGGGTTTTCCGGATCGAGTTCCAAGGTGCCGTCTACTTGGGTGAATTCGCCGCTTTGGACAGATACCCCTGCATGGCTCCAGCTGAAGTGGACTTCAGTATGACCCTGGTCGGTTTTGTAGGTTGCGGCCAAGGCGGCGGGGGCTGCCAGCAATGCGGCGGCTGCGAGGGGAGCAATCTTGATCATCATGACGGTATCCCTGTCTGATTTCAGTCTTGGTGCAATTTTGAACTTCGGGCGGCATTGTATGCATTGAACCCTGTATAGATGCTATGGCATCTATTGGAGTGTATCCACAGGCAACTGGCCCGGCAGCCAGTTCGCTCACCAACTCGTGAAGGCAAATGACACCAAGCAAACGGGAAACCGAAATCTGGATCCTTTTGAACCGGGCCCACCGCCAGGCGCACCGTGAGATGGAAGCGGAGCTGCGGGAGGCCGGTCTGCCGGCGCTTCGGTGGTATGATGTGCTGTGGGGGATCGAAATGGCGGGGGAGGGCGGAGTGCGCGCCTTTGAGCTGACCAGAAACCTGCTGTTCGAACAGTCCAACCTGTCGCGCATTCTGGCGCAGATGATCAAACAAGGGCTGGTGCGCGAAACGGTTTTTGAGCAGGACCGGCGCGGTAAATTACTGCACATCACCGCTGAGGGTGCGGCGCTGCGCCTGAAGATGTGGGCGATCTATGGCCCCGCGATCAAGCGCAAGATGGAGGCGCTGGCCGGGGCCGGAGACCTGCAGGCGTTTCTGGAACACCTGCAGGAGACGGGCGGCGGCCCATTTCCCTGATCCGCCGCTGCCGCAAACCTTAAGTCAGCCGACGATCATCTGCTTCATGCGCAGGGCTTCGTATTCCAGCTCCTTCAACCGGAAGTTCACCACGTCGCCGACGGTGATCATGCCGCAGAGGTGGCCGTCCTTTTCCACCGGCAGGTGACGGAAGCGGCCTTCGTTCATCACCTTGGCGACATCGATCAGCAGGTCGTCAGGCGCGCAGGTCTGCACCTCGCGGGTCATGATGTCCTCGACCAGCTGCGGCAGGGTGTGGCCCGGCGTTTCCGCCAGGCGGCGCACGATGTCGCGTTCCGAGAGGATGCCCTGCAGCGCGCCGTTCTGGTCGGTCACCACCAGCGCGCCGATGCGCTTCTCCTTCAGCGCCTCCACCGCGTGGCCGACCGTATCATTCGGCCGGATCGAGAAGATCGCATCGCCCTTGGCCTCCAGCAGCTTGGCGACAGTGGACTGTTCATGCGACAAATTCGACTCGGCCGACTGGCTGTGGCTTTCCTGCCCGGCCTTGTCGCCCCGGGTGGGAGGCTGGTATGAGAACGGTGCCATGCGCGGGGTTTCCTCCTGTATCCTGCATCAGGTCATACCCCCATCTTAGCGGCGGAATATGATCCGGGAAGGGGCGAAATGACGCGAGCGCTAACAACGGCGGAAAAACAACATGTTCGAAACCCTCTACCTGACCCCCGTGACCGGCGCCCTGACCGTGTTCCTGGTGGTGGTCTGCGGCCATCTCTACCGCCAGAACTGGAAAAATGAAGCGCCGAATGCGCGGCTCAGGGCCTGGCTTTACGGAGTGCCCGCCGCGGTTGGCCTTCTGGCGCTGGCCTTTCTTCCGCTGAAGTTCTGAGGCCTGACACCGCGCGCGGTTTGGCGCAGTTTGACTCTGGCGCGGTGCAGGGGCATAGCTGCGCCAGTTTTGCCGCCGGAGGTTGCCGAATGCCCAGCCAGATGCCGAGAAAGTTCCTGCTTGCCCTGACCCTGCCCGCGGTGCTGGCGGTGTCCGGCTGCTGGTTCGGAAGCGCGCCGGAAGAGGTGCGGCTGTCGGGCGAAACCATGGGCACCACCTACAGCGTGATCGCCATTGGCAAGGATCTGGACCAGGAGGCGCTGGGTTCCGCGGTGGAAGGCACCCTGGCGGCGGTCAATGCCAAGATGTCGAACTGGGACCCGGCGTCGGAGGTCTCCACCTTCTCAGCCGAGCGCAGCACTGCGCCGGTGCGGGTGACGCCGGAATTCGCCCATGTGCTGGCGGCGGCCAATGATGTGCACGCCAAGACCGGCGGCAAGTTTGACGTGACCCTGGGCCCGCTGATCGAGCTGTGGGGCTTTGGACCGCGTGAACCCGAGGACCCGGTGCCGTCGGAAGAGGCTATCGATGCCGCGCTGGAGGGCGTTGGGCAGGCGCGGCTGCTGGTGCTGGATGCTGAGGCCGGAACCCTGAAGAAGTCCGCGCCGGAAACCGGCATCAACCTCTCGGCCATTGCCAAGGGCTACGGCGTCGATGCAGTGGCGGAGGCGCTGCAGGGGTTCGGCATCGAGAATTACATGGTTGAGATCGGCGGCGATCTGGTCACCAAGGGCGAAAACGCCAAGGGCGAGGCCTGGCGCATCGGCATCGAGAAACCCGACGCGGCGGCGCAAACGGTGCAGCTGATCGTGCCAGTCAGCAACCATGGGCTGGCGACCTCGGGCGATTACCGCAATTACTTCGAGCATGAGGGCAAGCGCTATTCCCATATCCTTGATCCGGTGGCCGGGCGGCCGGTGACCCATGCCACCACATCGGTCACGGTGATTGCGGAAAACGCGATGCTGGCGGACGCCTGGGCCACCGCAATGCTGGTTCTGGGCCGCGAAACCGGGCTGAAGCTTGCGGAAGAGCATAAACTTGCCGTGTTT
Organism: Leisingera sp. ANG49; assembly: GCF_059694505.1. Lineage (NCBI taxonomy): Bacteria > Pseudomonadati > Pseudomonadota > Alphaproteobacteria > Rhodobacterales > Roseobacteraceae > Leisingera > Leisingera sp. ANG49. The sequence continues at coordinate 124,145 of NZ_JCATZN010000006.1, read as the reverse complement.
TTCATTGATCGGGACGTGCAAGCCGGCGCGGATGCCTATATGACAGCGGCAAGCAGCGCCTTCGAGGCGCTGACCGAAAACTGAAGCCGCACACCAAGCCATCCTGCGAGGGACCACCCATGAGCACCTTTCTTCTGGCCTTCATCCTGCTGCTGATCGTGACCCTGGGCATGTCGCTGGGGGTCATTCTGATGGGCAAGAAGATCAAGGGCAGCTGCGGTGGCCTGAACGCGATTTCCGGTGCCGACAAATGCGTGGTCTGCTCCAAGGACATCAACCCCGACAGCCCGCTGCGCGACAAGCTGCAGTGCAAGCGCGCCCGCAAGATGGTCGAGCAGATGGAGCGCGAGGCGCAGCAGGCCTGATCGCGGCCTGCTGCATTCGCGCCGCAGGATTTTCCTAGTCCGGTTTCTTGACCAGAACCACCGCGCTGTCCGGATCCTGATGCGGCGCCCAGCCCTTGCCCAGTGAAATCTGCAGGCGCGCCCAGGCCAGCGCCAGGTCGCGCCGGGCCGTGATCAGGTTCAGCTCGTTGTCGCGCAGGGCTTCTTCGGTGTTCAAGAGGTCGAACAGGGTGATTTCATTGGCCTTGAAGGTTTCGCGCGCCAGATCGGCGACCTTGGTTCCCAGATTGACCGCCCGCGCCTGGGCGGCGGCGCGTTCGCGGGCGGCGCGCAGGTTGCTTTGCTGCGACTGGACCTCTTCAACCGCAGTGCGCACCGCAGCGCGGTAGTCGTATTCCGTGGCCTTGGCCTCGGCAATTGCGCTCTGGTGGAAGGCGCGCAGCACCGGCCGGTTGAACAGCGGCAGGTTAAGCGCCGGGCCGATGGAATAAAGGTTATCCACACCGCGTGTGGCCTGAACCGACCCGGTGATTTCCAGCGAGGGATACAGCTCTGCCTCGGTGACGCCGATGTTCGCGGTGGCGCCGCGCAGCTGGGCCTCGGCCAGCAGCACGTCGGGGCGGTTGCGCAGCAGGGTGGCGGGCACGCCCAGTTCCGGCTGGGTGGCGGGGGAGGGCTGGCCGTAACTGCCCTGCATCATCGCGAAGACCTCGGAGGCATCGCGGTCCAAGAGCGTGGCCAGGGCATAGACCGAGGATTCGTAGCTGGCGATGAAGTTTGGCAGATCCGCCTTGGCGCTGGCGACCTGCAGCTTGGTGCGCTCCAGGTCCAGCGCCAGCACTGCGCGGGCCGCCTCCAGCTCCTTCACTGTTTGCAGGATCTGCTGGCGCAGCTGGATGGTCTTGCGGGTGACGGCGGCGCCGCGCTGGAAGAAGCGCGCCTGGATATAGGTGCGGGTGATCGCGTCGATCACCGCCAGCCGGGTGGTGGCCAGCTGGTAGAATTGCGCGTCGCGGTCCGCCACGGCCCGTTCGGAGCGGCGCTGGAACTCGCCGAACAGGTCAAAGACATAGGTGGCGCCAACGGCGGCGGTGTCGGTGCTGGTGGAGCCATCCTGCGATTCGCGGCGCGAGAAGATCGAGCTGGCCTCCAGATCGCCGCTGGCCTGCTGCGGACGGCCGGATCCGCGGCGCAACGCCTCGGCTGCGATCAGCCGTTCCTTGGCCGCCTTGAGCCCGAGGTTCTGCTGCAGGCCTGCGGCAACCAGCCGGTTCAGCGCGGGGTCGTTCAGCCCTTGCCACCAGCTCTCGGAGGCGCCTTTGGCGGTGGCATAGCTGCGGGACTGGTAATAGCTGACCGGCACCGCGAAATCGGGGCGGTGGTAGTCGATGCCGACAACGGTACAGCCGCACAGGAACGTGCCTGCCAGCAGCACGGACCGTGCTGTCCAATGGGGTTTGCTCATGTTCTGCCTCTGGGCGCCCTTTTTGGCGGGCTTTCGGGCAGCATAGCCAGCGCGGCAGCGGGCCGCGAAGCGGTTCCGGCGGTTAACAGTGTCTTTCCGGGCTACTGATGCGTCCATCCCACAGCAGGGGTTTGTCGAAAAATGACCCGCGAGGTGGCGGTTTTGGCCTATCCTGTGCGCAAAAAGGCGGGCAGGCTGCCGGATCAAACCCGCCCTTCCAATCCACTGGCAACGGCAGATGCATTCAAGATGCGCTGCGCTTTTGCCTAAACCCAAGCCGCAAATGCGGTGCTACAGCGAGAACAACCTGATGGACCTGCAAAAATTCTATATCGGCGGCGCCTGGGTGACGCCGCATTCCAGCCGCGAATTCCCGGTGCTGAACCCGGCCACGGAGGAGCGGATCGGGACCATCATCCTGGGAGATGAGCATGACGTGAACGCTGCGGTTGCAGCGGCCCGTGCGGCTTTTGAGAGTTTTTCGCAGACCTCCCGCGCTGAGCGGATTGTTTTGCTGGAGCGGCTTCTGGAAATCAGCAAAGACCGGCGCGAGGAGCTGGCGCGGGCAATGTCTGCCGAAATGGGGGCGCCGATTTCGATGGCGCGCGATGCCCAGGCCGATTCGGGGATCGGGCATCTGGAGGGCATCCTGGAGGCGCTGAAAACCCAGGAGCTGCGCGAAACCCTGCCGAACGGCGACATCCTGGTGCGCGAGCCGATCGGGGTCTGCGGCCTGATCACGCCGTGGAACTGGCCGGTGAACCAGATCGCGCTCAAGGTGCTGCCGGCCCTGGCGACCGGCTCCACCTGCGTGCTGAAACCGTCGGAGCACACGCCGATGTCCGCTGCGGTTTACGCTCAGATGATCCATGATGCGGGCTATCCGGCGGGTGTGTTCAATCTGATCCACGGCGACGGCCCGACGGTGGGCGCGGGGCTGTCGCGGCATCCGGACGTGGACATGATGTCCTTCACCGGCTCGACCCGGGCGGGCATCGCGGTCTCCAAGGACGCTGCGGATACCGTCAAGCGGGTGACGCTGGAGCTGGGCGGAAAGTCCCCGAACCTGGTGTTTGCCGATGCCGACCTTGAAGATAAGGTCACCGCCTCGGTGCTGGAATGCATGTACAACACCGGCCAGAGCTGCGACGCGCCGACCCGGATGCTGGTTGAGCGTAGCTGCTATGATCAGGTGCTGCAGATCGCCAAGGCGGCAGCCGAGGGTCAGGCGGTGGGCGATCCGTCGCAGGAAGGCGATCACATCGGCCCGATGTTTGACCGTATCCAGTTCGACCGGGTGCAGAGCATGATCCAGAACGGCATCGGCGAGGGTGCCACCCTGCTAGCGGGCGGTTTGGGCCGGCCCGAGGGGCTGGACAAGGGCTGGTATGTGCGCCCGACGGTGTTTTCCGATGTGACCAATGATATGGCGATCGCCCAGCAGGAGATCTTTGGCCCGGTGCTGGTGATCATCCCGTTTGAGAATGAGGAAGACGCCATCCGCATCGCCAATGACACGCCGTACGGCCTGGCGGCCTATCTGCAGACCGGCGACCCTGAACGGGCCGAGCGTGTCGCCGCCCGCCTGCGCGCAGGCGCGGTGCATATCAACGGGGGCGGCTTCAACTACGGCTCCCCCTTCGGCGGATACAAGCAGTCCGGCAATGGCCGCGAAGGCGGCATGTTGGGGCTGGAGGATTACCAGGAAGTCAAAACCCTGCATTTCGGTTGAGAAGCCCTTCCTCCCGGCGGGGAACTGCCGGGAGGGATGCCGCCTGCGGCCTGCGTGATGCCGCTATCTGACTTTGCGTGTGTCGCAATCCGCCAAGCGTGCCTCCCCGCAGCGGCTCAGGATGGGGACATGACACACGAATTCATTCCAAAACGCATGGACCGCCGCGCAACCGGGTGCGATCTGGTCGCTGCCTGAGATCCGCCGCCCTTTACGGGCTTTGACGGTTTCTCAACGGCAGACTTTGGAATGACATATGACAGCATCACAGGCGCTGCGCCTCGCCATTGATATTGGCGGCACATTCACCGACACCGTTCTGGTGATCGGGCAAGACACTATTCTGGCCTCTACCAAAACCCTGACCACCCACCGGAATCCGGCAGATGGCGCGATGGAGGGCGCCGCGCGGGTGATGGCGCAAGCCGGGCGCTCCCTAAGCGAGGTCACGGGTTTCATCCACGGCACCACGCTGGCCACCAACGCGCTGATCGAGCGGCGCGGGGCAACGGTGGCGACGGTCACGACCGAGGGGTTCCGCGATATCCTCGAGATCGCATATGAACGGCGCTATTCCCAGTATGACATCAATCTGGAAAAGCCCGACCTGCTGGTGCCGCGCGAGCGGTCGCTGACCATCCGGGAACGGATGTCTGCGGAAGGCGCTGTGCTGATTCCGATGGAGGACAGCGCGGTTGAGGCGCTGATCGCAGAACTGGACGCCAGCGGTGCCGATGCGGTGGCGGTCTGCCTGATGCACGCCTATGCCAACCCGGATCACGAGCGGCGGCTGAGGGATATTCTGGCATCGCGCCGTCCCGGGCTGACGGTCTCGATTTCCTCCGAAGTCAGCCCCGAGGCGCGGGAGTTCGACCGGCTCTGCACCACGGTGGCCAACGCCTATATCCAGCCTTTGATGGAAACTTATCTGGCGCGCTTTGCCGAGCGGTTCGCGGCGGAGGGCGTGACCTGCCCGATCCTGATGATGACCGCGGGCGGCGGCATGTGCACGGTCCAGACCGCGGAGCGGTTCCCGATCCGGCTGGTGGAGTCGGGTCCTGCGGGCGGCGCCATTCTGGCGGCGCGGATTGCGGCGCGGGCGGGACTCGCGCAGGTGCTGTCCTTTGACGTCGGCGGCACCACCGCCAAGCTCTGCCTGATTGACAACACCCGGCCGCAGGCCTCGCGCCAGTTCGAGATCGCTCGTGCGGCGCGGTTCATCAAGGGGTCGGGGATGCCGGTGCGGATCCCGGTGATCGAGATGATCGAGATCGGCGCGGGTGGCGGCTCCATCGCCGGGGTGGACCGGCTGGGGCGGCTGACCGTGGGGCCAAAGTCCGCGGGCTCCGAGCCGGGACCGGTGGCATTCGGGCGCGGCGGCACCGAGCCGACGGTGACCGACAGCGACATCACGCTGGGCTACATCGTGCCCGATACCTTTGCAGAGGGGCATATCCGGATTGACCCGGAGGCGTCGGAGGAGGCTCTGGCGCGGGTGATCGGCAGCAGGCTGGAACTGGACGCGATTGGCGCGGCGGATGGCGTCAGCCGGATTGTCGATGAGAGCATGGCCAGCGCCGGGCGGATGCACGCTGTGGAGTCCGGCAAAGACCTGGGCCCGCGCACGATGATCGCCTTTGGCGGCAACGGCCCTCTGCATGCGACCCGGGTGGCGCGCTCCGCCGGGGTGTCGCGCATCGTGATCCCGCCCAATCCGGGTGTTGGCTCGGCTGTGGGCTTCCTGTTTGCGCCGGTGTCCTTTGAAATCGTGCGCTCGCGCTATTCGCTGTTGGAAACCATGGGCATCGGCAGCATCAACGCCCTGTTCGCCCAGATGATCGATGAAGCGCAATCGGTGGTCGCGCAGGGTGCAGGCGAGGCTGAAACGCAGGTCCAGCGCAGCGCTTTCATGCGCTACAGCGGGCAGGGGCATGAGATCGAAATCTCCCTGCCGGACCGAGATTTGACGGCGGAGGATCTTGGTCCGCTGACCGCGGCGTTCGAGGCGGAATACGCCAGGCAGTTTTCGCGGCCCGTGCCGGGCATGAAGATCGAGATCCTGAACTGGGCGGTGCGGGTGGCAACGCCTGATGCCGAGGCGGCTGCGGTGCCAGAGACACCTGAGCTGAAGACCATCACTCCCGCTGCCTTCCGCGTAATCACCTGCGACGTGGACGGCACGCCGAAAGAGGCGGCTTTTGTCCCGCGTGGCAGCCTGAAACCCGGCGACCGGGTTTCAGGCCCGGCGCTGATCACCGAGCCGCAGACCACCACGCTGGTCTCGGCGGATTTCTCGGCCCATGTGGACGCAATTGGCAACATTGTCCTGATCCAGGATCAGAAGCACGATCAGAAAGGAGGCGCATGATGGCTGACCTCTCTCCCGCACGCCTGCAAGTCATGTGGAACCGCCTGCTGGCGGTGGTCGAGGAACAGGGCCAGACCCTGATCCGCGCAGCGTTTTCGCCCATCGTGCGCGAATGCGGCGACATCTCGGCCGGCATCTTCGACGTGCAGGGCCGGATGCTGGCGCAGGCGGTGACCGGTACGCCGGGCCATATCAACACCATGGCCGAAGCGGTGATGCATCTGCGCGAGCGGTTCCCGGTTGAGGTCATGAAGCCCGGCGACATCTACATGACCAACGACCCCTGGCTGGCTTCGGGGCATCTGAATGATTTCCTGCTGATGATGCCCGCCTTCAAGAACGGCAAGGTGATTGGCTTCACCTCCTGCACCTCGCATCTGGTGGATCTGGGCGGCCTTGGCATGGGGCCGGAAGGCTCTGACATCTATGATGAGGGGCTGCTGATCCCGCCCTGCAAGCTGGTGGACGAAGGCGAGCCCAATGCGCTGCTGATGGATATCATCCGCGCCAACAGCCGTGAGCCCATCGCCAATGAGGGAGACATCTATGCGCTGATCGCCTGCTGCGAAGCGGGGGTGAAGCGTCTGATTGGCATGATGGAGGAGTTCGGCATCGACGATCTGGATGCTCTGGGCGCCTATATCATCGACACCTCCCGCCGCGGCACGCTGGAGGCGATCGCCGAGGTGCCGGAGGGCGTTTACAAGAATGTCCTCAAGATGGACGGCTACGAGAACGAGCTGGAGCTGCACGCCACGCTGACTGTTTCCCAAGGGGGCATGCATGTGGATTTCACCGGCACCTCGGGCTGTTCCAGCAAAGGCATCAACGTGCCGCTGAACTATGCCACCGCCTATACCGTCTTTGCCCTGCGCTGCATTGTCGGGCCGGACATTCCGAACAATGCCGGGAGTTTGGAGCCGTTCACCGTGGATGGTCCCAAGGGCTGCATCCTGAACGCGCAGCGCCCGGTACCGGTGGCGATGCGGCACACGCTGGGGCAGGTGACGCCGGACCTTGTGCTGGGCTGCCTGCATCAGGCGCTGCCGGACCAGGTTCCGGCCGAAGGCGCGTCCTGCATGTTCGATCTGCCGATGCGCCACGCGCCGGAGGTGGCTCGCGACGGCGGCCGCGAATTTGCCATTGAGCCGGTCCACAACGGCGGCACCGGCGCGCGGCCCCATGCCGACGGGCTGTCGGCGACGGCTTACCCCTCGGGAGTCTATGGCTCGCAAGTGGAGATTACCGAGGCGGTGGCGCCTGTGATCATGTGGCGCCGAGAGCTGCGGCCCGACAGCGGCGGCGCGGGCAAATACCGCGGCGGGCTGGGCCAGCGGATCGAGATGACGGCCTCGAACGGCGCGCCCTTCATCGTGTTCCTGTCGGTGGAGCGGCTGAAGTTCCCGGCGCTTGGCCGCATGGGCGGTTTACCCGGCGCCCCGGGCCGCATCCGGTTCCGCGATGGCGGCCAGGACATCCCGGGCAAGGGCGAGTTGCGGGTGGAGGCTGGGGATTACCTGATCTTTGAAACCCCCGGCGGGGGCGGCTTTGGCGACCCGTCAGAGCGTGACAGGCAGGTGCTGGCACTGGACCTGAAACGCGGTCTTGTCACTGAAGAAGGCGCTGCTGCCTACGGAGGTGGAGAATGATCCGCGCGGTTCCGCATGTAGCCGCCATGGCGCCTTATGCGCTGGCGGATCTGGGCGGCGGGGGAACCATCTCGCTGGCCCAGAACGAAAGTGCCTTCCCAGCCAGCCCTGCTGCCATCGAGGCGGGCCGGGCGGTGCTGGATCAGATGCCGCTGTACCCGGACCCGGAATGGCCGGAGCTGCGCGCCGCGGTGGCGGAAGTGCATGGGCTGAACCCGGCCAAGGTGCTGTGCGGGGCAGGCTCGATGGAGCTGATCGGCTGCCTGGTCCGCGCCTTCGCCGGACCGGGCGACCAGGTCTTGGGCACCGATTACGGCTATGCCTTTGTGGCCTCGGCCGCGGCCCAGGTGCAGACGGACTACGTCAAGGCGCGGGAGCGGGAACTGACGGTTTCGGCGGATGATATCCTCGCTGCCGTCACACCTGAGACCCGCATCGTTTTCGTCTGTAACCCGGGCAACCCGACGGGGACGCTGATCCCGAACACGGAAATCCTGCGGCTGCGCGCGGGCTTGCCTGCGGATGTGCTGCTGGTGGTGGATCAGGCCTATGCCGAGTTTGCCGATGCGGACAACGATCCGGCAGAAATCTTCGCGCTGGCGGAGCGCGGCGATACGGTGGTGATGCGCACCCTGTCCAAGGCCTATGGCCTTGCGGGCGCGCGGGCAGGGTGGGGGTACTTCCCGCCGGAGATCGCCGGGGAAGTGCGCAAGCTCTTGAACCCCAACAATATCTCCATTCCCTCGCAAGCCATGGCGGCGGCGGCGATGCGGGACCAGGCTCATATGCAGGGTGTGGTGGCCCAAACCGCTGCCATCCGGGACACGTTTGCCGAAGACTGCCGCGCGCTGGGGTTCACAGTGCCGCAGAGCCATACCAACTTTGTGCTGATCCGTTTTGCCTCGCCCGATCAGGCGAAGGCGGCGGATGCGGCGCTGCGGGCAGAAAAACTGCTGATGCGCGGCATGGGCGGCTATGGCCTGGACGACTGCCTGCGCGCCACCATCTGCAGCCAGGACGTAATGGACCGCGCGCTGGCGGTTCTGGAGGGAGCACTAACATGACGCATGAAACCCGCACCCGCGCGAAAATCGGCGTGCTGGTGCCCTTCACCAACACCAATCTCGAAGCGGACATGATGCTGATGCGCTGCCCGGACACCACGGTGCATTTCCAGCGCATGGGCGGCTATGACATGGACGAGATCCCCGGTTCCGACCAGATGGCGGGGCTTGGCGCCTCAGATATCAGCCATGACCTGAGGATGATCTCGGGCGTGCGCCCCGATGCGGTGCTTTACGGCTGCACCTCGGCCACGTTGACCCACGGGCCAGGCTTTGACGCGGATCTGGCGGCGCGGATCAAGGCAGGGTCCAGCGCGGTTTCCCTGACCGCGGCGGGGTCGCTTGTGGCGGGCATTCAAGCGCTGGGGGCGGTGAAGGTTGGGTTTTCCTCGCCCTATCTTGGCGAGATCAACAGGCAGGCGGTGGAGTTTCTGGCCGCCAACGGCATCGAAACCGTCAGATGCGCGGATATCGGCCGCGAGCTGGGCAATTACGGGCAGGGGGAGCTGACGCCGCAGGAGGTCTTTGATCTCGCCTGCCAGGCCGACCACCCGGAGGCCGAGGCCATCGTGCTCAGCTGCACCGACATGCGCGCAGTTGAGGCGGTTGAGCGGATCGAGGCGCATCTGGGCAAACCGGTGATCACCTCCAACCAGGCGATGATGTTCTGCCTGATGCGGGCGCTTGGCCTGCCGCGCCATGACGCGCTGCCGGGCCGGTTGTTCCACTGTCTTTAAGGTGATGAACCAGGGCGTCCAAATGCGCCCTGGTTCCTTCTTTTTTGCGAAAATACTCCGGGGAGCGCGAGGGCCCGACCCCTCGCACCCGTCCCATCAAGGCTCGCCGGAACCAATTTCTTCCTTCCGCCTGGCCACATAGGCCGTAAGCTCCTCCTTGACCGCCGGATCCATCGCCGGTTCCTCATAATCCCGCAGCGCCTGCTGCCAGATTCCGGTGGCCCGCTGCAAGGCGTCCTTGGCGCCAGCCGCTTCCCAGTTCTCGTAGTTCTGCCAGTCCGACAGCATCGGGCGGTAAAACGCGGCCTCATAACGCGCCATCGTGTGTTCGGCGCCAAAGAAATGGCCGCCGGTGGGCACCGACTGGATGGCGTCAAAGCCCAGCTCATCGGTATCGAATTTCATCGGCTTCAGGAATTCGATCATGTTCTGGATGATCTCCACATCCAGAATGAACTTCTCGTAGGACGCGGTCAGCCCGCCCTCCAGCCAGCCGGCCGCGTGATAGACGATATTGGCGCCGCCTAGCACCGCGCCCCAGGTCGCCATCATGGTCTCATACGCCGCCTGCAGGTCCACCGCGTTGGAGGCGTTGGCGTTCGAGGTCCGGTAGGGGAAGCCATAGCGCCGCGCTAGCTGGCCGCCGACGATATTGGCCTTGGCGTTTTCCGGCGTCCCGAAGGCCGGCGCGCCGGAGCGCATGTCGACGTTGGAGGTGAAGGAGCCGTACATCACCGGCGTGCCGGGGTTGACCAGCTGGGTCAGCACCACGCCGAACAGCGCCTCGGCGTTCTGCTGGGCAAGGGCTGCGGGCAGGGTCACCGGGGTCATTGCGCCCATCAGGGTAAAGGGCGTCACCGTTACCGGCTGGCCGTATTCCGCCATCGCGATCAGCCCGTCGCCCATCGCGTCGTCGAACAGCCGCGGCGAGTTCACCGAGATGATGGTGATAACACCCGGATCGCCCTTCATCTCTTCGGGTGTCTGGCTGCGGGTGATCGCCATCATGTTGATCCCGTCCAGCGCCCGGCCGCGGCCGATGGCGGAGCAGTGGAAGGACAGGTCCGAATAGGTCAGGTTGGCCTGGTAGGTGTCCAGATGGCGGTTGTTGGCGGGCAGCTCCAGCGGTGCTGTCACCTGGTTGCCGATGAGGTGGATGGCGTTGAAGTGATGCGCCAGCTTGATGAAGTTCTGGTAGTCGGTCAGGTTGCCCTGCCGCCGCCCGTTGATGCAGTCGTGCACGTTGGGCGGACCGGCCACTAGGCCGAAGGTCAGGTTGTTGCCGCCCAGGGTGATCCGCTTGGCGCGGTTGCGGGCGGTTAGGGTAAATTCAGACGGCACCGTTTCCAGCGCCGCGGCGACGATGCTTTCGTCGATGCGGATGGTCTTGGTATCCCGGTCGACGATGGCGCCGGCGGCCTCGAAGATGCGCATCACGTTCTCGCCCATCACCCGGATGCCGGCCTCCGACAGGATCCGCATCGAGGTGGCGTGCAGCTGGTCCATCTGCTCCGGGTTCAGCAGTTCAAACGCCGGATAGGTGTTTTTCACCTGTTGCCAGGGCAGTTGTTCGATACTGCCGCCGGAACGGGAGGATTTTCCGCGGCGCCCGCCACCGCGTCTGTCGCGTGCCATGTGTCTGTCTTTCTGGTCAGGTTGGTGGCTTAAGCTTCCGGGGCGTCGTAGATCAGCCGCCCCAAATCGGAGAATTTGCTGCCCTCGTTGGTGAAGCCCAGCACCGCGTCGCGGATGGCGCCGGCCCGGGCCTCGCCCAGTGACGGGGATGCGAATTCCATGAACTTCCGCACGATGTCGTCCTGCGAAAACGGCGCCTCGGGGCCGCCGCGGGCGTGGACGTCGCCGGTCTCAAACACGCGCCCGTCGGTCAGCGTCACCACCACATCGGCCACCCGGCAGGCCGGGAAGCGGGCCGAATGGCGCGCGGCCTCCGCAACCGAGATCCGCTCGTGGATTGAGGCAACCAGCGGATCCGCGAGGCCCGCGCCGGAGATATGCTCCACTCCGATCCGCCCGTATGCGGCCTGGATGGCAACGGCAAAGCCCAGCGAATACTGCGCCTGGCTGGTGGTCGCGGGGAGGCCCGGGTAGAGGCAGGCGCTTTCGTGGAAAGTGTTGATGTGGATCTTGGCGATCTGCTCGTGGCTCAGCCCGTGTTCCAGCATCACCTGGCGCAAGGCGTCGATCGGGGCATGAGCCCAGCGGCAGATCGGGTAAGGCTTCACATACTGGTGTTCCATTTGCCAGAAGCTGCCGAGATCCTCCCAGTGGTCCGCCACCCGGTCCTCCTCAATGGTGATGGCGGGGGCGCCGGTGAAGCCCTTTTCCGCCAGGATGGCCGACGACATGCCGACCATCGCGCCCCAGCCGGAGCCGTCATGCAGCATCGAGGGGTTGGCGATTTCGCGCATCATCTGGCTGCGGGGGCCGTGGAATTCGGCGATCCCCAGCGCTTGGCGCAGCTGGTCACGGCTAAGGCCGCGCATGCGGGCCGCCATCGCGGCCACCCCCAGCGCATTCCAGGCGCCGGAGGTGTGGTAGTCGCTGACGGTTGCATGCAGCGACAGCGCCGCGCGGCCTGCCAGTTCATAGCCCAGGGTGGTGATCGCCAGCGCCTCGGGGCCCGAAAAGTCCGGCACGGTTTCCGCAAGTGCGGCGATTGCCGGGATCACCACCACGCCGATATGGCCCTTGGTCGGGTAATAGCCGTCGTGGCCGTCCAGATTGTCGGTGGCGGTGGCGGCGGCATAGGCGGCGCCCGCGACGCTTACCCGGCGGCCGTCGAACATCATGCGCGCGGCCAGCCCGTCCTCGCCGCAGCCATAAAGCGCCGCGGCGGTGTCTCGGGCGATGCGCCCGGCCTCCATCGGGGTGGCGCCGATGGTGATGCCCAGCGTGTCCAGGAACATCAGCGCGGCAGCTTTGCGGGTGGTCTCCGGCATATCACTGGGGGATAGGCCGAAGGTGAAGTCGGCGGCGCGGTCAAATGTGGCTGTCATATCAGGCGGTCCATATGGGGGCGTTGGCCAAAGCGTAGGGGCAGCCGCCGCAAGTGACCCGCAAATAAACCGGGGTCATAGGGCCGTTATATTTCGCGAAATGCGTGCTAGACGTCGCTTTTTGACCTGGCTGGGGCGCGATCCCTTTGGAATTGCAGCCCAAACCATTGCATGGGAACATGGCCCCGAAACCGCCAGCGGACTGATTGATGAAGAATCTCCCCCACCTGACTTTCCTGCGCTCTTTCGAGGCCGCCGCGCGTTATCTGAGCTTCACCTCGGCGGCGGATGAGCTGAACTGCACCCAGTCAGCGGTGTCGAACCATGTGCGCAGCCTGGAGGAATTCATCGGCCGCCCGCTGTTCGTGCGCCATCCTAGGTCGCTGTCGCTGACTGACGTGGGCGAGGCCTATCTGCCCTCGGTCCGGCATGCGCTGCAGGAAATCGACAGTGCCACCCAGCTCTTGATTTCGCAAAGCCACAAGCGGGAGGTGGTGATCTCCTGCCCGGTGAGCCTGGCGGAGCGCTGGCTGTTGAAGGTGATCGAGGGGTTCTCGGCGGCGCACTCGGATATCGATCTGACTATCCACAGCACAATCTGGGTCGACGTGGAGACCAATGTCTCCGACATTTCGATCACCATCAACCATGTCGATGACGTGATGGGGCCTGCGGTCAAGCTGTGGGACGAAAAGCTGGCGCTGGTCTGCGCCCCGGATTTCAATGTGGCGGGTGAGGCGCTGACACAGCCGGAACAGCTGGTGCAGGCAAAGCTGATCCATATCCTGGGACGGCCGATCTATTGGGAGAAGATCGCCAAGCATTTCGGGCTGACGGGCATCGAGCTGAAGGGAGGCTTGCAGACCAATTCCTCCAACATGGGGCTGGAGTTTGCTGCAAACGGGCTGGGCTGTGCTGTTCTGCCGAAAACACTCGTCCGGTCCCATGTAGCGGACGGGCGGCTGGTGGAGCCGTTTGATTTCGACCTTGATTGCCCCTGGACCTATTTCGCCACTTTCAAGGACAAGGCGGCGACGCCCTCGGTCAAGCATTTCAAGGCCTGGCTGCTGAAGGCGGCAGCAGAGATGGAACTGTAGGCCTTCACGGCTGGCCGCGGGCAGCATTGAATTCTGGCGGCGTTTCGCGTATATACACACATATATACACGGAACCTGCTGATGATTGAGACCAAGATCAGGAAAGTCGGAAACTCCGCCGTCATTACACTGACGACGGAGATGCTGACGATGCTGGACGCCAAGGAAGGCGACACGCTGTTTGTAGTACGCGGCGATGACGGCAGCCTCAAGGTGATGGCGCATGACCCCACGGTGGCCGAGGCATTGGCGGCGGCTGAGGTCGTGATGGATGAAAATCGCGACCTGCTTCAGGCGCTGGCGTGAGCACATACACCTGGGTGCCGCTGGCGGCGGTGACCATCTTCCACGACCGGCAGATTTCACGCCATGGCGGCGCGGCGGGGATGCGTGACAAAGCATTGCTGGAGATGGGCTGCGCCCGGGCGATGAACCTGGCGGCGTATGCCGATGCCGGCGTGGCGGAGGTTGCGGCGGCCTATGCGTTCGGCATCGCCAAGGCGCATGCTTTTGTCGATGGCAACAAGCGCACGGCCTTTGTGACCGCTGTCACCTTCCTGCGCCTCAACGGCTACCAGTTCCGCCCGGACCCGGTGGAGGGTGTGCGGATGATGGAGGATCTGGCCACCGGCGATGTGGATGAGGCGGCCTTTGCTGAATGGCTGAAGGCCGGGATGAAACCGCTCTGACCCTCAGCCGCTGCCGCCAAAGAAAAGCCGCCCGGGAGGGCGGCTTTTGCTGTTTTCGGTCAGGCCCGCAGCCGCGCACCTAAGGGGTCGAAGGCAGCCGCTTCCAGGATGCGTGCCTTGTGCGGCTTGCCGAGGATATAGACCTCAACCTCATCTCCCGGCTTGGCAACAGCCGGGTTGGCATATCCCAGCGCCAGAGACTTGCCGACGGAGTAGCCAAAGGCGCCGGATGTCACCCGCCCAACCGGCTTGCCATCGGGGGTGAAGATGGGCTCGCCGCCGGAAGCGTCGGCATCGTTCACCGCGTCGATTTCAAAGGCGGACAGCATTTCGCGCGGGGCGTTATCCTTGACCTTGAGATAGGCGTCCTTGTTGAGGAAGTCCTTGTCGAGCTTGATGAGTCCGGCCAGGCCAACCTCTTGCGGCCAGTATTCCTGGCTGTATTCGCGGCCCCAGGAGCCGTAGCCCTTTTCGATCCGCAAGCTCCCCAGCGCACGGCCGCCCACCGGGCCGCCGTCGAACTCTGCGGCAGCTGCCAGCAGGGCGGCGTACAGCTTGACCTGATCTTCCTCAGCGCAGTGCAGTTCCCAGCCCAGATCGCCGGTGAAGGACACGCGGATCGCCAGGCACTCGACACCTGCCACGTCAATGGTGCAGGAGCGCATGAATCGGAAGTTCTCGTTCGCCAGGTCCGCATTGGTCATCCGCTGCAGCATGTCGCGCGATTTCGGACCAGCAACGTTGAAGCCTGCGATGCGGTTGGTGGCGACCTCAAATGTGGTGCCTTCCGGCAGCTCGACCATGTTGAAGAAGCGCTGGTGATAGCGTTCCGCCATGCCGGAGCCGACCATCATGTACTCATCATCCGCCACCTTGGTGATGGTGAAGTCGCCGGCCACGCCGCCGCGGACCGAAATCAGCGGGGTCAGGCAGGAACGGCCGACCTCAGTAGGCACCTTGTTGGCGACCAGCTTGTCCAGCCAGTCATAGGCGCCCGGGCCCTTGACCACGTAGTTGGCGAAGTTCGAGATGTCGATGACGCCGACGTTCTCGCGCAGCATGTTCACTTCGCGGCCAACCGGCTCCCACCAGTTCTGGCGGGTGAAGCTGTTGGTGTCGGTGGTGCCGGGCACGCCGGAGAACCACAGGGGATGCTCCCAGCCGCAGTTGAGGCCGAATACGCAGCCCATTTCCTTTTGCATCTCATACGCGGGGCGCACACGGGCCGGGCGGCCGGCGCTGCGTTCCTCGTTCGGGAAATGGATGGCGAAGCGGTGCGCGTATTGGTCCTCGACACGAGCCTTGGTGAATTTCTTGTCGGCCCAGTCGCCAAAGCGGGCGAGGTCCCAGGCGAACATGTCGTACTGCGGCTCGCCCTCGATCATCCATTGCGCCGCCAGCAGGCCGAGGCCGCCGGATTGCGAGAAGCCGGGGATGATGCCGGTGCAGCAGAAGTAGTTCTTCAGCTCCGGCACCGGGCCCCAGATGGCGTTGGAATCCGGCGACCAGATCATCGGGCCGTTAATCACCCGCTTGACGCCGGCGGTCTCGGCGCAGGGCACGCGTTCGGTGGCGCGGATCACGTTTTCCATGATCCGGTCCAGATCGTCGGGGAACAGCTCATGCGCGAAGTCCAGTGGGGTGCCGTCCTCGGCCCAGAAGCGCATGTCCTTTTCATAGGCGCCGATCAGGAAACCGTTGCCCTCCTGGCGGAAATAATATTCGCCGTCGCGGTCCGCGATCGAGGGCAGGCGGCGGCCAAGCTTGGCGACCTCGTCGATGGATTCGGTCACGAAATACTGGTGCTCGGTCGGCTGCAGCGGCAGGGTGAGGCCCGCCATGGCGGCGACTTCACGGCCCCAGAGGCCGCCTGCGTTGACCACCCACTGGGTGTGGATGTCGCCCTTTTCGGATTTCACGATCCAGCTGCCGTCCGGCTGCTGTTCGGTGCCGATCACCGGGCAGAAGCGTTCGATCTGGGCGCCCATGGCACGGGCTCCGGCGGCATAGGCCATGGTCACGCCCGAGGGATCCACATTGCCGCCATCGGGTTCGAACATGATGCAGCGGATGTCGTCGAACTGCGCCAGCGGGTGCAGTTCCTTGGCCTGCTCACGGCTGACCTCGTAGAAGTTCAGGCCGTAGTATTTCGCCTTGGCCTCCTGCAGGCGCAGCTGGTGCTCGCGCTCTTCGGTCTTGGCAAGGTACAGGGACCCCGGCTGGAACACACCGCAGCCCTGGCCGGTTTCCTTCTCCAGCTCCTTATAGAGATTCATGGTGTAGTGCTGGATGCGGGTCACGTTGTTGTTGTCGTGCAGCCCGTGGATGTTGGCCGCCGCGTGCCAGGTGGAGCCTGCGGTAAGCTCATCGCGTTCCAGCAGTACCACGTCTTTCCAGCCGAGTTTCGCCAGGTGGTAGAGGATCGAGCAGCCGACCAGCCCGCCGCCGATGACAACTGCCTGTGCATGGGTTTTCATGCGTCATGTTCCCTTGCCTGCGTGCCTGAAACAGCGCGCCCTGCAGGCCGGGGCGGGCCGCCAATTCCTTCCTGGCGACCCTAGCGGCGGGGGCGGGTGATGACCCGTGAAGAATTCAAACCCAATGGCCCCGGATTCGATGGGTCATCCGGTGATCTCTTTCATCACACCCAGGAACTTCGCCACTTCGCCCACGCTGTTGTAGTGGCACATGGAAACGCGCACGCAGCTGTCCATGCCCAGGGGCGCCAGAATGTTGCCAGAATAATGGTCCGCCTTGCGCAGATGGGTGCGGATGCCCTGTTCGTTCAAGCGTTTGACCACATCCACCGAAGGCACGCCGTCCACGGTCAGCGAGACCAGCCCTTCGCGTGCCGGGTTGTCCGGACCGCCCAGGATGGTGACGCCCGCCATCTCTGCCAGGCCGGGCAGGTTGCCGGTGCCATGGATCATCGCATCGGTCAGGGCTTTCTCGTGGGCATGGATCGCCTCTCCCGCCGCCACGAATTTCGCGCGCCGGTCCGTGGCATCGCTGACCTCGCCGCCGAGCCATTCCAGGTAGGCGGCCACATCCGACAGCGTCGCATAGCTGCCGGTGTCGCGGGTGCCCATTTCCCAGTTGTCCGCAGGCCCGTCGATCAGGCTGTCATGCGGCAGCGCGGTCAGCCGGTCCGAGATCCAGGCGAGCCCGTAGCCATGACGCGAAAACATCTTGTAGGGCGAGATCACATAGCCATCCACGCCATAGGCGGTCAGGTCGATGCTCCCGTGGGCGGCGTGCTGGATGCCGTCAACGATGATGAAGCATTCCGGCGCAACCTCGCGGATGGCGAAAGCGCAGGCCGCCACATCCACGCCCATGCCTGTGACAGGCGAGGTATGCACGATGGTGGCCACACCCGTGTCCGGCGTGACTGCCTTGGCGTAAGCCTCGGCGGTGATCGTGCCACTGGCGTCGTCATGCGGGATCAGCACATGTGTCTGCCGCGCCACCCCGGCCCAGCGGGCGCAGGCGGAACGGGTCGCCGGATGCTCCAGCGTTGAGCCCAGCACAGTTCCGCCTTCGGAGGTGCCAAGGCAGGCGTTCATGATCAGCCGGAACAGCAGTTCGGTACCGCTTTCGCCAACGAAAAACTGGCCGCCGGGCGCGTTCATGAAGACGCGTATGTCGTCCTTGGCCTTGGTGATCACCCGCACCAGCTCATGGCTGCCGGGGTTGTCGCGGCCCTGGTTGTCGGGGATTGCGGCGTAGCGGGCAGAGGTCTCCACCACCGCGTTCAGCGTCAGCGCGCCGCCGGCGTTTTCGAAGAAGATGCGGCTGCCCCGTTCGGGGCAGTTGTCCACTTGGGCAAAGCGGGCACGGATCTGGTCAAGGAGGATGTCAGTGATCTGGGGCATGGCAAGTCCAACAGAAGGGCGTTTGATTTGCCGTCACAGTAGGGTGGATGCCCGGCTGGGAGATACAAAAAAATCCGGGGCTGAGGGCTGGAAATCTCTGTACCAGCCTTCAGCGTGTTTGTCAGGTGATGAAGCCGTGGAAAGGAGTACGCAGCGCGGCCCTATGCACCATCTCCGACAGGGTGATGATGTCAAACACGGGCCGCTTCAACTCGGCCTGCAGCGCATGGGCATAGGGCGGCAGGTCGGTGCATTCCAGAACGATCGGCCCGATCCCGGGGTTGCGCGCGATCATGCCCTTGGCCGCGGCCAGCAGCTCCGCCTCCACCTTGGCCAGATCCATAGCGGTGCGCTCATTACGCAGGATGACGGTAGAGAACTCCTCGGCATCGTCCAGCCCCTGCACCGCGATGGGTGTGTTCTCCGCGCCAACACCTTGCAGATGCGCATCGGTCAGGCTGCCGGCGGAGGCGGTGATCACCCCCACAGTGCGCCCGGTCATCTGATGCGCCAGCGGCACCTGGATCAGCGAGGAGACAAACACCGGCACATTCACCGCCGCCGCGATCTCCTTCTGGAAAATCGCTAGGAACCCGCAGGAGCCGGTGATCGCCCGCACGCCCTTGGCCTCCAGCTGCTTGGCGGCGTCGATCAGCCGGTCCTTCATCTCGCCGGTGGGGTTCGCCAGCAGTTTCGGCACGGTGATCCCGTCCAGCATTTCATAGAGCGTGGTGAAATGCAGGCTGGAGGGGTTCTTGATATGGCCGGGCGGCTTGGGGAAATAGCTTTCCAGCGCCAGAACGCCGATGGAGACGCCGCAGATATTCTGCCCGCCGGGGTGGATGGTCATGCCTTGATCCTTTCGTAACGCCGCGCCCGGAACGGCGAGAGGTCTTCGTTCAGAGGGGTTTTGCTCACGATATCCGCCACCAGCCGCCCGGTTTTCGGCGCCATCATCAGGCCGTAGTGGCTGTGGCCAAAGGCGGCGATCAGATCCCGGAAGCCCTCGACCTCGCCAATGCAGGGCAGGCTGTCGGGCAGGCTGGGGCGCTGACCGGACCAGGTGTCCATGTCGTCTGCCCGCAGGTCCGGCAGCAGCGCCTTGGCCAGTTTTACCAGCCCGTCGAGCCGTTTCCGGTTCAGGGGCTGGTCGAGACCAGCAAACTCGGCAGTGCCCGCCACCCGCAACCCTTCCTCCATCGAGGAGGCCACGAATTTCATGTCCATATCCATGATCGAGTTGTTGAGCACGACGCCCGGGGCCGGGAATGACACATGGTAGCCGCGTTCGGATTCCATCGGGATCCTGATGCCCAAGGGCTTCAGCAGTTCACCGGACCAGACCCCCATCGCCAGCACCAGCTTGGGCGTCCATTCCTGGCCCGCCTCGGTGGTATAGGTCCAGCCACCGCTTTGTGCAGGCAGGATGCCCCGCACCGTCCGGGTCAGGATTTCGCCGCCCATCGACTGGAACTTCTCCGCCAGAACGGTGCCGATGCGTCCCGGCGACAGCGCCCGGGCCTGGCCCTTGATCAGGATCGCAGCCTGGAATTCCGGAGACAGCGCCGGTTCCAGATCGCGCAGCTCTGCCGCGCCGATCCGCTCCATGTCGGCGCCGCGATCGCCGCGCATCCGGTAATCCACCGAATCCAGATCGGCGGCGTCCGCGTTGCGGAAGGCGTGGACGTAAAAGCTGTCCTGCACCAGATCCTCATGCCCGGTGCCCGCCAGATGCTGGCGGTACAGCTCAACGCAGTTGCGGTTCAGCGTGTCCATCGCGTCGGAGATCTGCCGGATCCGCCCTTCGCGCCCTTCCGACAGGAACCGCAAGCCCCAAGGGGCGACTTTGGGCAGGTAGGCAGGTTTGACCGTCACCGGCCCCAGAGGGTCCAGCAGCCAGCCCGGCACCTTCTTCCACAGTCCCGGCATGGATTGCGGCACCACCGACCAGGGGGAGATGATGCCGGCATTGCCATAAGACGTCGCCTGGCCTGGAGCATCCCGGTCGATGAGCCGGACCCGAAGGCCCCGCTCGGCCAGGGAGAGGGCCGAGCAGATGCCGACGATTCCGGCCCCCAGGACCGTGACATCGGGGGAGGCGGGGCCGCTCATTGCGCGGCCTCGGCCTGAAGTTTGCGCTGCTGGCCCAACTGCTGCACCAGCACCGGTGCCATCACCACCAGCGCTGCGATGTCAGAACCGCCGGAGGGCGCCACCAGCAGCAGGCCTCCGATGGCCATCAGCAGCCGCCAGATGCCGCTGAGCGGGGCCAGGAAGTAGGCGGAGACAGCCGTGGCGATGGCAAAGACGCCTGCCGCGCAGGTCAGGGTGACCTGAGTGAAGCTCAGCAGCGTGAAATGCTCTGGCAGCACGATCAGCATGGTGGGCGCGTAGACGAACACCATCGGCACCATCAGCTTGCCCAGACCCAGGGTGAAGGCATTGAGGCCGGTGCGGAACGGGTTGGAGCCCGCAATCCCTGCTGCCGCATAGGCCGAGGCGCAGACCGGCGGGGTGATCTCGGAAATCACACCGTAGTAGAGCACGAACATATGGGTGGCGAGCGGCGGCACGCCCAGCTGGCTGAGGGCCGGCGTCGCAACCGCGACCAGCATGATATAGAGCGCGGTGGTCGGCAGGCCGGCGCCCATCAGGATACAGGCCATGGCGATCAGCACCAGCGACAGGAACTGCTGGATCGACGGCTGGCTGAAGGCCTCGATCGTGGTCCAGTCCAGGAGCGGCGCGATTGCTGATGCCATATCCGCGGCGCCGCCGGTGACCATGAAGCCGAGGCGGAAGCCGACGCCGGTGGTGTTGATCACACCCACCACAATGCCCACAGCGGCCGAAGCGGCACCCACTGCCAGTGCGTATTGCACGCCGACGTGGAAGCTGTCGAACAGGTCGCGGAAGTTCTGCCGCTCATTACGGTGCAGGCAGCCGATGATGGTCAGCGCCGCCAGCATCCCGGCCATGACCGGTGTGTAGCCTTCGCCGGAGTAAGGCGACGCCTTCCACAGGATGAAGCCGAGCAGGGCAAATGGGATCAGCAGGGTGGCAGGCTTGTCGAAGGCGCAGAAGCCGACGACGATGCACAGGCTGAGGCCGATGAAGGCCGCCATGTTGGGCGAATAGCCCGAGAACAGCACCAGCAGCAGCGCGATCAGCGGAATGATGGTGTACCAGCCGTCCTTCCAGACCTGCAGGAACTTGGGCAGCTGATCCTTGGGGTAGGCGGTGAGGCCCAGCTTCTTGGCGGTGAAATGCACGATCGAGATCACACCGATATAGTGCATCAGCGCGGGCACGATCGCCGCAATCACGATGGTGGTGTAGGGCACCTCCAGATATTCCGCCATCAGGAAGGACGCAGCCCCCATGATCGGCGGGGTAATCTGGCCGCCTGCCGAAGCCGCCGCCTCAACCCCGCCTGCGAAATGGCCGGGGTAGCCCAGTTTCTTCATGTTGGGGATGGTCAGCGAGCCAGTGGAGACCGTGTTGGCGATGGAAGACCCGGAAATCGTGCCGAAGAAGGCCGAGGACACCACCGACACTTTGGCCGGACCGCCGGTGTAGCGGCCAGCGAGCAGCATGGCGTTGTCGACAAAGAACTGCCCCAGCCCCATCCGCTGCGCCACCACGCCGAACAGCACAAAGTGGAACACCACGGTGGAGACCACCCACAGCGTCACGCCAAAGATGCCTTCGGACGGGAAATACATGTTGTTGACGAACTGCTGCCAGTTGACGCCCGGATGCTTGAGGATCTGCGCGGGCATGTAGGGGCCGAATAGCGCATAAACCATGAACACCAGGATGATCAGAGGCAGCACGAAGCCGATGGTGCGGCGCGCGATCTCTAGCACCGTCAGGATCAGCACCGAGCCGAAGAACACATCGAGGCCCGACGGATTGCCCTGCCGCAGCGCCTGCTCGGCGATGTCAAAGCTGAACATGTCGAAGCCCCGCCAGCTGACCCAGAGGAACAGCGCCGCCGCCATGCTGAGGCCGGTCAGCGCCCAGTCATACAGCGGCACGTTGCCAGGGCGCAGCAGGCTGGGCCCGCGCCAGTCCAGGCTGTGCGCGGTCCGGATCATTGGGAAGCCCACAAAGATGAACAGGAACAGGCCCGCCAGGTGAATGCCCATATGCACATGGTCCACCGGCGTGCCGAAACCGGCCGTCCACAGGTGGTAAAGTGCAAAGGCGATGCTGGCCCAATAGATGACGCCGGTCAGCGTGGGGCCGTTGTCGCGCGTGTTCAAAGCGGAGTCATACTGCTTCTCCAGCTCCTCAAGCGCCTTGTTGTCGAGATGGGTGTCCAGGGACATCGGGGGTCTCCAGTCCGGGGCCTTGCCGGCGCGCGCCGTTCATCCGCGCTGCGGACAGGGGCGCCGGGAAACAAAAGCAGCAGCAGAGCGTACCCTGCTGCCGCAGTTCAGGGGAGGAATTACTTCAGCATGCCGATTTCGCGGTAGAAGCGTTCAGCACCCGGGTGCAGCGGCACGCCGATGCCCTCGACGCCGTCCAGCGCGGTTTCCAGGGTGATCGCCTTGCCTTTCGGGTGGCCGTTGTCCAAGAGCTTGCGGGCTGTATCGGACCACATCGCCTTGGTGATCTGATAGATCAGCTCCTCATCCATGTTGGCATTGGTGACCAGCATGCCGGAGACCGCCACGGTGTTCACGTCATAGTCCACACCCGGGTAGGTGCCTGCCGGAATGGTCGAGGGGATGTAGTAGGGCACAGTGGTGTTGGCCATCTTGACCTCTTCCGCCGACCAGTTGTGCAGCTCCATGCCCTTAGTGTTGTCGAGCTGGATCATCGCCGCGACGGGCGTGCCCGCGGCATAGAAATAGGCGTCCAGCTGGCCGTCGGCGATGCGCTCGGCGGATTGTGCGTTGTTCAGTTCAGCCTCGTCGATGTTGCCGCGGTTCACGCCGTGGTCGCCCAGGATCAGCTCCACCGCGATCTGGGTGCCGGAACCGGCCTGCGCGATCCCGACGCGCTTGCCCTTGAGGTCTGCAAGGCTCCCCAGTTCGTGGCCCTCGGGCAGCACCAGGTGCAGGTCTTCCGGGAACAGGTTCGCAATCACCCGCAGGTCGGGCTTGGCGTTGCCCTCGAACTTGCCCTTGCCGTGATAGGCGAAATGCAGGGTTGCGGCCCCAGAGAGGCCCGCTTCCATCTGGCCTGCCTGGATCGCGTTCACGTTGTGCGCCGAGGCGTTGGTCGACTGCGCCATCGCCACCAGGCCCGGCACGCCGCAGTTGCCGCCCTCGTCACAGGAGCGCGAGCCCGGCGGGTTGGAAATCGCATTGGCGATGATGCCGCCGATCGGGAAATAGGTGCCGCCCGCGCCGCCGGTGCCGATGCGGAAAAAGGTCATGTCCTGCGCCGCCGCGGCGCCGGTCAGCATGGTGCAGGCCAGTGCGGCCCCGGTCAGTTTCTTGAAAATTCCCATTGTCTCTTCCCTTGGTTTTGGCTGCCGCCTCGCCCGGCAGCTCTCTCCTCCGATTTTTGCATCATGATAAAGGAAAAGCATAAGTACAAATTTAAAATTATACTGTATATATAGATCAGATTTATGTTTGTTTTGCGCCAGGGGACCTTTGATGAACTCTCACCAGCTCGCTGTCTTTCACGAGGTCATGAAGACCGGATCGGTCAGCCAAGCGGCCCGCAACCTGCACCGCACCCAGCCCGCGATCAGTGCCGCCATCAAGACGCTGGAGGAAGAGCTGGGCCTGCCGCTGTTCCTGCGTGAGGGTCGCCGCCTGGTGCCGGTGCCCGAGGCGCAGTATCTGATGGAGGAGGCGACCGAGATCCTGTCGCGGATGGAGACCGCGCAGCAGAACCTGGCCAATATGCGCGACCGGGTGCAAGGCTCGATCCGCATCGTGGCGATGCCGGGGCCATCGACCTTTCTGCTGCCGGAATTCATCAGCCGGTTTGTCGCCGGCAAGCCCGAGGTGCGGGTGACGCTGGCCACCCGGTCGTCGCCGCAGGTGCGCAGCCTGGTGGCGGCCAACAGCTTTGACATCGGCTTCTGCGACATGACCCGGTTCCGCGGCGACCGCAAGCTGTACGCGGCGGAAGAGCTTCCCAGCAATTGCCTCTGCGCCATGCCGGCCAGCCACCCCCTGGCGGAGCGCGAGGTGATCACGGCGGCCGATCTGGACGGCCAGCCGATGGGCGCGCTGCAGCCGGATCACAATACCTATCAGGCCACTTCGCAGGTGTTTCTGGCCGCGGGCGCCGAGTTCAACCTGCGCTATGACGCGCAGTACTTTCTGCCGCTGTTCCACTTCATCGCCGCGGGCCAGGCCTGTGCCGTGGTTGATGTGCTCAGCGCCGAAAGCTACCGCCGCAGCAACGCGGGCGACCAGCGGATCCGGTTCCTGCCGTTTGAGCCGCAGATCCCTTTTGGCTATTCGATTCTCACCCCCAGCGAGCGTCCGCTATCGCAGCTGGCCGCCAGTTTTGCTGAGGCCTGGCGAAAGTATGTGACTGAAATCCTCACGGAATCTGCAAGGTAGAAGTGCTTTGGGCGGGTCTTTTCAGAAAACTGAAATTTGGTCTTCACTTCTATCTACAGAATTGTATACAATTTAGAGCGCGAATCCCGGGCGTCTTCCGGGAGAGGTTTCAAGACGGCTTCAGGGGGCACCCATGAAAAACACGATGAACGGCGCTGAGGCGATGGTGCGCTCTTTGGAGGCGCACGGCGTCACCCACATCTTTGGTCTTTGCGGCGACACCACGCTGCCTTTCTATGACGCGATGAACCGGCTGGAGCATGGCATCACCCATGTCCTTACCCGCGACGAGCGCAGTGCGGCTTATATGGCCGACGGTTTCTCCCGCGTGACCGGCCGGGTAGGGGTGTGCGAGGGGCCGTCTGGCGGCGGCGCCACCTACATCCTGCCGGGGCTGATCGAGGCCAACGAAAGCTCCTATGCCGTATTGGCGATCACCACTGACATTTCGGTTGGGTCTTATGGGAAGTACCCGCTGACCGAGGTCAATCAAGAGGTCCTGATGGGACCGCTGACCAAGTTCAACACAGTGATCAAGCGCGCCGATCACATCCCGCGCATGGTGCGCCAGGCGTTCCGGGCGATGACCACAGGCCGCTCCGGCTCCGCGCATCTGGGGCTGCCTTATGACATTCAGTACGACGCCGTTCCGGCGGACGACATCTGGGGCGATCCCAAGCATCAGAGCTACCCCGCCTACCGCGCGGCGCCGGAACCGGGCGCGGCGGAGGCTGCCGTGGAGGCCATCCTCACCGCCAAGTCACCGCTGGTCGTCTGCGGCGGCGGCGTGGTGATTTCCGGCGCGATGGAGGAGCTAGGCAAGCTCGCTTCCCGTCTCGATATCGCTGTCGGAACCTCGATCTCCGGCAAGGGGTCGCTGGCCGACACCCATCCACAGTCGCTGGGGGTTGTCGGCTCCAACGGCGGCACCAACGAGACCTGGGAGTTGATGGAAGCGGCCGATCTGGTGATCTTCATGGGCTGCCGTGCGGGCTCTACCACCACCTCGCGCTGGGAGGCGCCGAAGCCGGGCCAGCGTATTGTGCACTTCGACAACGATCCGATGACCATCGGAGCCAATTACCCGACCGAGGTGGGCGTGGTAGCAGACCTGAAGCTGGCGCTGCAGGCGGTGAACGCCCACCTGGACACCCGCGAGGGCGACCTGCCGTCCTTCGGCGGTGCCGCAAAGATCGCTGACATCAAGCAGCGCAAGTTCGCCAAGTTCGAGGAACTGGCCAACAGCAAGACCGATCAGGTTCTGCCGGAGCAGATCATTCATGCGCTGAACCAGAACCTGCCCGATGACGCCATCGTGGTCTCCGACCCGGGTACCAGCTGCCCCTACTACAACGCCTATTCGCAGCAGAAGCATCCCGGCCGACAGTACATCACCAACCGCGCCCACGGCGCGCTGGGGTATTCGCTGTCGGCATCGCTTGGCGCTTGGTTCGGGCGGCCGTCCAGCAAAGTTGTCGGCATGATGGGCGATGGCTCCTTCAACTTCACCTGCGGCGAGCTGGAGACCGTGGTCCGCTGCAACGCGCCGATCACCTATGTGGTGTTCTCCAACGCGAACTTCGGCTGGATCAAGGCCAGCCAGCGCGACGACTGCGATAAGCGCTATTACAATGTGGACTTCAACCGCACCAACCACGCCGCAGTGGCTGAGGCGTTCGGGGTCAAGACCTGGCGGGTGGAACGTCCGGAAGATCTGGATCAGGCGATCAAAGAGGCCTTTGCCCATGATGGCCCGACCCTGATCGACGTGGTCTGCCAGGCGCTGGAGGAATCCGCAGCCCCGGTCCGGCGCTGGATGGGCTGAACCCCCAAAAGCCGGACAAAGCCGAAGGCCGGGAACATTGCGTTTCCGGCCTTGTCTCCTTTGCGGGGCGCCCGCTATGAATTTGCCGAACCCGCATTCAGGAAAGGCGCCGCCAATGGACAAACCCACCGCTCCCAAATCCGGCGCCATGCTGCACTTGCGCGGCAACACGCTGTCCGAAGGCGACCCTGTAGCCCTGCCGCTGACACAAAGCTCGATGTACCATTTGCCGGGCGACTGGACCGGCGGTCCCAGCTATGGCCGGGTGGACAATGCCACCTGGGAGCATCTGGAGCATGTGCTGGGGTATCTGGAAGACGCACCCGCGCTGGCATTTCCGTCGGGCATGGCAGCGATCTCTGCGGCGCTGTTTGCCACCGTGAAAGCAGGGTCGAAACTGCTGATCCCGTCGGACGGCTACTATGTGACCCGGCGCCTGAGCGAGCGGTTCCTGCAGAGCCTCGGCGTGGAAGTTCACCAGCGCCCCACCACCAGTTTTGCCGAGGGCGGCTTCGATGGCTTTGACGTTGTTTTTGCGGAAACCCCTTCAAACCCCGGATTGGACCTGTGCGACCTCCGCGCCGTTGCTGAGGCGGTTCACGCCGCTGGCGGGCTGCTGCTTGTCGACAACACCACCATGACCCCGCTGGGCCAGCGCCCGCTGGAACTGGGTGCGGATGTCGTGGTGGCCTCTGACACCAAGGCGCCGGGCGGGCATTCCGATGTTTTGATGGGGCATCTGGCCACCCGTAATTCGGATGTGCTGCTGGCCGCGCGTGAATGGCGCCAGTTCGGCGGCGGCATCCCCGGTCCGCAGGAGGCCTGGCTGGCGCACCGGGGGCTGGAAACGCTGGAAGTGCGCTTTGACCGGATGTGCAGCACCGCGGAGGTGCTGGCCGAACAGCTGGCGGCGCATCCGCTAGTACGGGGGATCCGCTTTCCGGGGCTGGAGTCAGACCCCTCGCATGAACTGGCCAAGCAACAAATGGCCCGGTTCGGCTTCCTGATCTCGATTACCCTCGACAGTGCCGAACTGGCCGATGCCTTCATCAACAGCTGCCCGCTTATCCGCTCCGCGACGTCATTTGGCGGGGTGCATACCTCGGCTGAACGCCGCGCCCGCTGGGGCGATGCCGTGGCGCCGGGGTTCATCCGCATCTCGGTCGGCACCGAACCGGCAGAGGAGCTGTGGAGCGCGATGGCGGCTTCGCTGGACCGGCTGCAAGGCTAGGACAAAACGTTTTCTGCACTTACCCCGCCGGGACAGGCGCGGAAACCATGTCAAGTCAGAGCCTGATACAGCGACGTCAGCCAGGCGGCGACGGTTTTAACTTCCTCCCGCTGACCCGCGCGGTCGTTGATCACCATGTAGTGCGAGCGGCGCTTTGGCAGTTTGAATGCGGTGGGGGCAATCACCAGCCCCTGCTCAATGTATTGCCGGGCAAAGCTTTCCAGCACCATCGTCACCCCATGGCCCGCCGCCACTGTTTGCAGCGCCAGCAACGATGAGTCCGCCTTGAGCCAGTCGGTGGTCACTTGCAGGGTCAGCCCATGCAGATCGGCCAAACGGCCCCAGTCGGTCTCCGAGCCGATGATCTGCACCACGTCGGAACTGGCCAGATCCTCAATAGAAGGGCTCCCGCCAAGGGCTTTGGCATAGGCGGGGCTGCAAACCGGGATGGCGCTTTCGTGACCCAGGTGCAGGATCTGCGCCTCCTGCCAGTCGCCGCCGCCATAGCGGATGTCGATGTCCAGCGCCTCCTCGTCGAACCGGCTGGACCAGACGGTGGAGGAGAGCTGCACAAAGATATCCGGATGCTCGGCCCTGAACCGCGCCAGCTGCGGCGCGATCACCAGCGCCGCGCAGGAAATCGTCGCGCGCAGGTGCACCACCCGCTGGCGTTTCTTGCTGAACAGCCCGTTGGTGGCCCGTTGCATGTCGTCAAAGGATTTGCGGATCGGCTGAGCATAGGCCTGGCCGGTGTCGGTCAGCGCCACCCCGCGGGGAAGCCGTTTGAACAGCTGCGTGTTCAGGTGCGTTTCCAGCAGCCGGATCTGCTGGCTGATCGCGGCAGGGGTCAGGCCCAGCTCCTCCGCGGCGGCAGAAAAGCTGTTCAGCCGCGCAGCGGCTTCGAAGGCTTTGAGCCAGGTGACATGGGGCAGATCGGTCATGGCTTAGCTTTAAGCACAGTTAGGTCATAGGGGCAAAACACATTGTTTGATTTGCACCAAGCGCACTGTGCAAGGTCGCCGGGAATAAACGGACTCGGCAAGCCATGGCGCAGACATTTGACTTCATCATCGTGGGCGCCGGATCGGCGGGCTGTGTGCTGGCCGAGCGGCTGACGGCCAATGGCCGCTACAAAGTGCTGATGATCGAGGCCGGCGGCACTGACCGGCGGTTCTGGATCAGGATCCCGGTCGGCTATGGCTTTACCTTCTCGGACCCCAAGGTGAACTGGCGTTACTCTGCCGCGGCAGATCCGGGGCTGAGCGGGCGCGAGGTCTACTGGCCGCGGGGAAAGGTGCTGGGCGGCTCCAGCTCAATAAACGCGATGGCTTATGTGCGCGGGCTGCCGCATGATTTCGATGATTGGGAGGCGGCGGGAGCCATTGGCTGGGGCTGGGAGAATGTGCGCCGCAGCTATGAGGCTCTGGAGAGCAACGACGAATGGCATCAGGGCCGCCGCCGTTTGCGCGGGTCGGGGCCGGTGCGGGTCACCGATCTCAGCGAGCGGATGCATCCCTTTGCCAAGAACTTTCTGGCAGCAGGGCAGGACATGGGCTGGCCCTTTCTGCCAGACATGAACGCCGCGGTTGAAGACGGTGCAAATACCCTGCCCAGCGTGGGCATGGGCTATGTCCGCAGCACGGTGAAGGATGGGCGGCGATGGTCCTCGGCGGATGCGTTTTTGCGACCCGCTATGAAGCGCAGAAACCTGACGGTGATCAGAGGCGCGCTGGTGGAGAAGGTGCTGACGGCGGGCAGGCGGGCCACTGGCGTGGCCTTCCGGGTGAACGGCCAAGCGCAAACCGCCATGGCGGCGCGCGAAGTGATCCTGAGCGCCGGCGCGGTGAACTCGCCCCAGCTGCTGCAACTGTCCGGCATCGGCCCGGCGGCACTTCTGCAAAGCCATGGCATCGAAGTCGCCCACGATCTGCCGCAGGTGGGGCAAGGGCTGCAGGACCATCTGGCTGTCTCGCACTTTTTCTGGGCCAACACCGCAACGCTGAACGACCGGCTGGGCAGTTTCGCCGGGCAAATGAAGGCCGGGCTGCAATATGTGCTGACCCGCAAGGGGCCGCTAAGCGTGCCGGTCAATCAGTGCAGCGGTTTTGTCCGCACAGCGGGCGCAGCGCTGCCGGATGTGCAGGTTTACTGCAACCCGGCGTCTTATTCGACGCAGGCGAACGGCAAGCCGCAGATCGATAAGGACAATGGTTTCCTGCTCTGCGTGCAGCCGAGCCGCCCAGCCAGCCGCGGGCAGATCACTATCCAATCTGCCGACTCGGGCCAAGCACCGCTGATCGAGCCGAACTCGCTGTCGGCAGAGGAAGACAAGATAACCGCCATCCGCGCCAGCCATCTGCTGCAGGCGCTGGCCGCCACCCCCGCCATGAAACGGGTCACACGGGAGAGGCGGATGCCGGATATCGCCGGGATGGACGATGCGGCGCTGCTGGAGAACTTCCGTGAACGCGCGGGCAGCGTGTTTCATGCAAGCTGCACGTGCCGGATGGGGCATAATGCAGCCGACTCGGTGTTGGATGCGCGGCTCAGGGTGCATGGGGTGGCGGGCCTGCGGGTAATCGACGCCTCGTCTTTCCCGAATGTGACCTCAGGCAATACCAATGCCCCCACCATGATGCTGGCCGCCCGCGGCGCGGAAATGGTTCTGGAAGATAATGAAAACAGGCCCTTGGCGGCTGAATGACAGGGAAATTCAGATGAAGCTCGACAAGATTGAAACCTTTGTGTTCGGCAACCCGCCGCCGCGCCACGGCGGCCGCTACTTCATCTTTGTGCGCCTGACCACCGCTTGCGGCATCAACGGCGTGGGAGAGATCTACAACGCCACTTTCGGCCCGGATCTGTGCTGCGCGATGGCGGAAGAGATGTTTGCCCGCCAGTTCGCAGGCTGCGACCCGCACCATATCGAGAAGCTGTGGCGCAAGTCATATGGCGCCGGCTACACACTGCGGCCCGACGTGACAGTGATGGGGGTGCTGAGCGGGCTGGAAATGGCCTGCTGGGATATCATCGGCAAAGCAGCGGGCAATCCGGTTTACGAGCTGATGGGCGGCCAGGTGCATGAGCGGCTGCGCAGCTACACTTACCTCTATCCGCCAGAGGGCGATGTGTACCCGGACCCGGACACACCCAATGTCTACAACGATCCTGACATCGCGGCGGAGGTGGCGCTGCAGCGGGTGGAGCAAGGATTTACCGCGGTGAAATTCGACCCCGCCGGGCCTTACACAATCTATGACGGGCACCAGCCGCGGCTGGAGGACCTGGAGCGCAGCGAGATGTTCGTGAAGCGCATCCGCGAGGCGGTCGGCACCCGCGCGGACCTGCTGTTCGGCACCCACGGGCAGTTCACCGTCTCCGGTGCCAAACGAATGGCGCGGCGGCTGGAACCCTATGAGCCCTTGTGGTTCGAGGAGCCGGTGCCGCCGGAAAACCCCGCCAATATGGCAGAGGTAGCACGCTTCACCTCGGTGCCGATTTCAACCGGCGAGCGGCTCTGCACCAAGCATGAGTTCGCCCGCGTGCTGGAGGCCGGCGCGGCCTCGATCCTGCAGATGGACCTGGGGCGGGTCGGGGGCCTATTGGAAGCCAAAAAGATCGCCTCCATGGCCGAGACCCGGCAGGCGCAGATTGCGCCGCATCTTTATTGCGGGCCGGTGGTGGCGGCGGCGAACATCCAGATTTCAACCTGCAGCCCGAATTTCCTGATCCTGGAAAGCATCGGCACCTTTGAAGGCCCCTATATGTCCTGCCTCAAATCCGCGATCACCTGGGAAGACGGCTATGTGATCCCCTCCAAGGAACCGGGCCTGGGGGTGGAGCTGGACGACGAGGCAATCGCCGCCAGCCCCTATACCGGCACAGAGCTGCACCTGGAACTGGCGCAGGAGCCGGTGGTTCAGTAAGCGCGGCCCCCGGCATCATCTGCCGGGGCGCATTGCCTCTGGCGGCAGTTTGACCGGAAACTTGGCGCGGATCTCCGCGTCGAGCTTGCTGCCAAAGTAATTCGGGTAATGCTCACCCAGGATCCGGTCCGACACCTCGCGGGCACGGTCGAACATGGTCTGCTTGCCCGCCTTTTCCCAGGTATCCGTCAGTTCCCGGTCCATCAGATCCGGATAGACGTACTCGGTTTCCATATACTGCAGCGTCTGGGTGTTGCCGAGGAAATGGCCTGGCCCGGTGGCGCAGTCGTGGATCACATCGACCGAGAGGGTGTCGTCGCTGACCTCGATCCCGCGCAGGGTGCGGGAGATCATGCCGGCGGCCTCGTTATCGATTACCATCGACTCGAAGGAGCATCCCATCAGCGAGCCGACCATGCCGCCGAACTCGCACAGGCGGTTGGCACCGGCATGGGCGGCAAGGGAGAAGGTCAGCGCCTTTTCCAGCCCGTACTGGGCATCGGGGATCTTGGAATCAGTCATGCCGCAGCCTACGGACGTGGGCAGGTTGTAGAAATTACCCATCTGGATCGCAGCCGCGCCAATCAGCGCCTGCTCGCCGGAGCCGCCTGTGAAGGAGCCGGTGCGCAGGTCGGTGATGAAGGGCCAGGCGGCGAACACAACCGGCGTGCCGGGGTTGATCAGGTTGACGATGGCGACGCAGGAGAGCGTCTCCGCCACCGCCTGCGCCAGGGTGCCCGCCAGCGGGGCAGGGGAGGTTGCACCGGCCTGCGGCGGCACCGCCAGATCGCAGGTCAGGCCCAGCTTGGCGGTGTCGATCATGATCTCCAGGTTCTCGCGCCCCAGCCGCAGCGGCGACACGATCGGGCAGCCGCCGAAGATCACTGAGGGTTTTTGCAGGAACTTGCCCTCACCGCCCGAGGCGATGTCGAACATCTCAATGGCCGGCTTGATGTGGGAGCGGTCGCGGAAAGTGAGGCAAGACGGCTTCTCGCTGCCAGCCAGAATGGAATAGAGCATCGACATGTCATGCTCGAAATCCTGCGGCACGTCGGTGCCCAGCACGGTGTCGCCGGTCATGTGGATATTGTCGAGCCGGTCCACCAGCCGGGTGAAGTCATAGACGTCGCGGATGGTGGAGGGGCGGTAGCTGCGGCTGGCCGCGTCAAAGGTC
Source organism: Leisingera sp. ANG49 (assembly GCF_059694505.1). NCBI lineage: Bacteria > Pseudomonadati > Pseudomonadota > Alphaproteobacteria > Rhodobacterales > Roseobacteraceae > Leisingera > Leisingera sp. ANG49. The sequence goes on along the minus strand of NZ_JCATZN010000006.1, from coordinate 91,413 downwards.
GTCACCGCGGTGCCTGAATTGGCGTAATAGACCTTGTCCTTGGTGCAGTGCATGTCGTCCTTGCCGGCGCGGCTGCCGCGGGCGTGGACATAGAATTCATTGGCCGCGCCGGCCAGCAGGTCCTCCATCAGCGCGCGGGGAAAGCAGAGGCGGCCGTGTTCGTTGAGGATGGCGCCCTTGGGCAGCACCAGATCCAGCAATTCCTCTGTCGGATCACCGATGCCGGTGCGCTCCAGAATGGTCAGCGCGGCGTTGTGGATCTTCTGCATGTCCACATCCGACAGCGGCCGGTAGCGACCGCCGGAAAGGCCGGGCCAGATCGCCTGGCTGGCGGAGGGTTGGGTGCGGGCCGCGGCGCGGGCATCGCGGCCGCCGCTGCGGCGGCGGGAACGGGTCTTGGTAACGTCAACCATATAGCGGTCTCCGGGGTTGGGTCAGGGCAAGCCCCATGCGGGCCTGCGGCAAAGTGTAGGGCAGATCCGGTCAGAGCATGCTGAAATAGCTGCGGTAGAAGCCGGGCAGGCTCCATTCCATCTCGGACAGCGGGCCGGGCGCGAAACGGTGCGAATTCACGCCTTCCTGGTTGTGGCGGATGATGCGCTCGTCATCGAGCGAGGTGACATGCCAAAGCCAGGTGAGGGCTTCCTTGTCAAAGTCGCGCCCTTCCTCGGCATCGCCGCGCACGTACCAGGCGATCTGGATGTCGGTTTCCTGCAGTCCGCGGGGAACAAAGCGGTAGCCCACCAGGTGGTCGGCATAGATAAGGAAATAGTTCAGCGTGCCGATGGCCAGATCGGTGGCACCGCCGTCATGACCGCTGAGCTGCCCGAGCGGCGGCGCCAGCGGCTCACCGTCCCTGCTGCCGGTCTGGTAGCCGGGGAACAGCGGGTAACGGCGCCAGTAGACGTCGGCGCCGGGCGCCTGCGCATTAGGACCGGTCTGGTCCAGCTCTTCGACCGGCAGCCCGACGGCGGCAGAACGGGCGCGCAGATCCGCGCCGTATTTCTCCACATCCGCCGGATCCTTGAGCGAGTGGCTGCGGGAGTAATCCTGATGCGAGGGGGCGCAGTGGTAGCATTCCAGGTAGTTTTCCAGCGCCAGCTTCCAATTCGCAGGCACCGGGTAGGATGCTTCATGCGCCAGTTTCAGGTTTTCCAAGCCCATCGGCGCCGAAAGCGGTGCGAGACGGTCGAGGCTTTCGGCCAGCGGCGGCGGGTTTTCATCGGCGCAGATGAAAATCAGCCCTTGGAAAATCTGCACCTGCACCGGGAACAGTCCGTATTCGGACGGGTCGAAATCCGGCCCCATGGCACGGCCGCCGCGCAGCCGCCCGTCAAGCCCAAAGGTCCATGCGTGATAGGGGCAGGAGAACACCCGCGCGGTGCCCTCCTTTTCCAAACACACGCGGGAGCCCCGGTGGCGGCAGATATTCATATGGGCGCGGACCTCGCCTTCGCGGTCGCGCACGACAATGACCGATTCCGGGCCGTAGTCGAACAGGAAGTAATCGCCGGGCTCCTTGATCTGGCTGACGTGGCCGACCCAGATCCAGTTGCGGTTCCAGAACATCTTGATGTCGTGGTCATAGACCGCTTCCGAGGTGTAGAAATGCCGGTCCAGCGCAAAACCCTCGCGGTGGCTCTCCATCAGCTCGCGCATCACTTGCAGGTCATCTTTAGGCATCATGCGCCTCCCATGTCTTCGAGGGAAATCAGTTCGCGGCGGAACCAGTCGGCATCTGCCGCCGCCGGGTCGCGTTCGAAATTGCGGGCCGCCAGGTGGCCGGCAAAGACCGCATCGGCAATCAGGCCGGGGGAGGCGGCGTCGCCGATCAGCTCCAGCGTGGTCAGGCTGTCTGCGTGGTTTGCTTTCAGCTCATCAAAGAGCGCGGTTTCACGCTGGCGGGAGGTGACCATCAGCAGGCTGGCGCAGTCCACGCGGCGGGAGCGGCCGGTGTAGACGCAAGATAGATCTGCTCCGGTGGCATCCGCCGATTGCAGGGAATGCAGCGGAATGATCTCGACACCCGCCTGCAGAAGTTCCGCCTGCACCCGGTGCTGTTCCAGGGTCAGCTCGGTGAAGGCCGAAGCGATGGCGCCCGGCGTCACCAGCACCACCTTGCGGCCTGCGGCGGCCAGATGGCTGGCCAGCACTCCGCCGATGTAGCCCTGATCGTCGTCATAAAGCAGCACCGGGCCATTGTCCGGTGGCAGGGTGCCTTCCATCACGTCGTCAGGGGTGAACACGGGGATGTCCTTGATCTCCAAGGGCAGCGGTGACGTGCGCCCGCGCCCGTCGCGGTGCCAGGTGCTGCCGGTGGCGAGGAAGACATTGGGGATGCCAAGTTCAGCAACTTCCGCCGCGCCGAGCTTGCTGCCGGTGAACATCTGCACATTGCCGCGCTGCTGCAGGTCCCACAGGCGGTTGTCGGCGACCCGTTTCCAGGCGGACAGGCCCTTGAGCTTGCTTTCTTTCAGCACCCGGCCGCCGAATTCCTCTGCGGCTTCGGCCAGCGTCACCTGATAGCCGCGCTTGGCCAGTTGCATGGCGCATTCCAGGCCCGCAGGGCCGGAGCCGACCACCAGCGCCGCCTCTTCCTGCTGCCTCGGGGCGATCACCTCCGGGTGCCATTTGCGCCGCCATTCCTCGCCCATTGTCGGGTTCTGGGTGCAGCGGATCGGGACGCCCAGGTTGTCCGCAGAGACACAGATGTTGCAGCCGATGCATTCGCGGATTTCCTCGATCCGGCCTTCCTCAATCTTCTTAGGCAGGAAGGGGTCGGCGATCGAGGGGCGGGCAGCGCCAATGAGGTCCAGCACGCCCTTGGAGACCAGCGAGGCCATCAGGTCGGGCGAGGTGAAGCGGCCGACGCCCACCACCGGCTTGTTCGTCACCTGCTTCACGAAATCGGTGTAGGGGATCTGATAGCCGTCCTCAGGCTGGAACCGGGTGGTCTGGCTGTCGTTGCTCCAGTCGGCAACATTCACGTCCCAGAGGTCGGGCAGGTCCGCCAGCATTTCCACCACGGCGCGGCCTTCCTCACTGGCCTGCATGCCGTCGGCGCCTATCATCTGATCAACGGCAAAGCGGAAGGCAACGGCACAGTGGCCGTCCAGCACCTCGCGGGTATCCTCCAGCAGTTCGCGGGTCAGCCGGACGCGGTTTTCCAGCGAGCCGCCGTATTCATCGCTGCGCGTGTTGTATTGGGGCAGCAGGAAATGATGCGGCAGCGTCATCTGATGGCCCGCGTAGACATAGACGATGTCGAACCCGGCCTCCTTTGCGCGCAATGCCGCGTCGCGGTGCCAGCGTCGCAGGTCGCGGATGTCCTGCTTGTCCATGGCACGCGCCTGTTTCGGGTAGACCGCATCAATCGGGCGGTCGCTGACCCCCAGCGCCGGGGCGCGGGTCAGGTGGTTGGTGGCGTGATGGCCGTTATGGGCCAGCTGAATCGCTGCCAGCGACCCCTTGGCGTGGACTTGTTCCGTCATCAGCTGCAGCGCCGGGACGTCATGCTTGTCCCACAACCGGTGCTCTGCATAGGGGCCAAGGTCCGAGGTCGGATGAATCTCGGTCTCCTGGGTCGAGACCACGGACCAGCCGCCCTCCGCCTTCATCGCGCGCACCGCGGCCTCGGCCTGCGGGCGGACGTGGCCCAGCCCAGTGCAATGCGGTACCTGGAAAAAGCGGTTGCGGGTCGTGACGGGGCCGATCTTCACCGGCTCGAACAGAATGGAATACCCATTTGCGCCTGGCATGCTGGCACATCCTTTTATGTCTTGGTTTTTGGTCTGGGCGGGGCGGCGGGCTTTGGCGCCCGCCGCTTTCTGGGATCAGAAGCCGGCCTTGATGCGCTCGAATTCCTTCAGCATGCGGCCTTCCAGCTCCGGGTTGACCGCGTCGAAGAACAGGCTGCCTTCGAAGAACTTGTCGACATCGGCAAAGCCGTAGGTCTCGATCAGGCTTTGATCGGCGGATTTGAAGGCCTCGGCATTGGCATGGGCATAGCCCCAGTTCTCGATGATGTATTTGCCGCTGGGCTCGGAACTCAGCGCGTTCAGCATGTCGTAAACCTGCTCGTCGCTCTGGGTCGAGGCGTTCAGATGCACATAGCCGCAGACCCAGGTGGCGATGCCCTTGTCCACGTCGCGCATCATCCGGGCCGGGGTCTCGTTCCAGATCAGGTTCAGCTCCGACTGGTTCCAGCCCCAGCCCATCAGCACCTCGCCCGAGGCGATGGCCTGGTCCAGCTGGCCCGCGTCGGACCAGTAGAAGCGCACATTGGGGTGGATCTGGCGCAGGAAATCAGACGCCTTCTGGAACTCCTCGTCCGACATATCGGTGTAGCTGGAGGCGCCGGTCGCCAGCGCCGCCATCGCATATGCCGAAGAGGCCGCATCGGGAATGGCGATTTTACCCTGGTAGGCGGGGTCGCCCAGCAGCTGCAGCGAGACCGCGCGCTCATCGATCTGGTCGGTGCGGTAGATCAGCCCGGTGTTGCCCCATTCAAACGGCACCATATAGGTCTGGCCGTCGATGGTGACGCCGTCCACATCCTTGATCTGCGGCAGCAGGCTGTCCCAGTTGCTGATTTTCGAAGTGTCGATCGGCTTCAAGAGCCCCGCTGCCACCCATTTGCGCAGCCCGTCGGTGCAAGGGTGGGCGAGGTCTGCGGCAAAACCCGATTGCAGCTTGGTGAAAGCCTCCTCGACGCTGCCGAAATAGGTGTAGCTGGGGGCGCCGCCGTATTTTTCGACGTAGTCGCCGTAAAACCCCTGGTCCTCATAGCCGGACCAGTCAAAGACCGACAGGCTGGCGGCGTCGGCGGCTGCGATGCCCGCCGAGGCGGTCAGGGCCGTGGCCGCGGCCAGTACCGTTTTGAAGTGTTTCATGTGTTGTCCTCCCTTTATTCTCATGCCTCGCGGGCGCCGAGGTCGATCACGGAGGCGTTCTGCACCCCCAGCCAGACCGGGTCGCCCTGCTTGTGATCCACCGTGTGGAAGTAGTTCGGCACCGACACCGCGATGGGCTGCGAAAGCCCCTCGGCGGTGACGTGGTAATGCACGTTCTCGCCGTAGAAGGCGGCGTTGGTGACAGTGCCCTGCAGATAGCCGTCGTAGCCGCCGGGCTTTTGCGCCGAGATCTCCAGCTGCTCCGGGCGGATGCCTGCCAGCAGCTGCGGCCCGCGCCGCGCCACATTGGGGTTCACGTCGATGGACAGCGGGCCGAAGCCCTGCACATCGGCGTGCAGCTTACCGTCCGCCTCTCCGGTGACAGCCGCATCCAGGAAGTTCATGCCGCCGATGAAGGCGGCGACCTCCTGGCTGCAGGGGCGGGCATAGAGCACCTCGGGCTTGTCCACCTGCTTGAGCTGGCCCTTGAACATCACCCCGATGCGGTCGGACATGGTCATCGCCTCGTACTGGTCGTGGGTGACCATGACAAAGGTGATCCCGAGCTTCTGCTGCAGGCGGCGCATTTCGAACTGCATCGCCTCACGCAGGTTCTTGTCGAGCGCCGACAGCGGCTCGTCCAGCAGCAGAACCTTGGGCCGCATCACCAGCGCCCGGGCCAGCGCCACCCGCTGGCGCTGGCCGCCGGACAGTTCCGTGGCCTTGCGCGATTGCAACCCGCCCAGCTCCACCATCTCCAGCGCCTCGGCGACGCGGGCCTCTGTTTCGGCCTTGCCCAGCTTCAGCTTGCGCAGTCCAAAGGCGACGTTATCGCCGACATTCAGATGCGGGAAGATCGCATAAGACTGGAACACCATGTTGGCGGGCCGTTTGTTCGCCGGGATATGCGCCATGTCCTGGCCGCCGATGCGGATGCTGCCGGCATCGTGGTCCTGGAAGCCCGCAATCATCCTCAGCGCCGTGGTCTTGCCGCAGCCGGAGGGGCCCAGCAGAGAGAAAAACTCGCCTTCCCGCAGCGTCAGGTTCAGGTCGCGCACCGCGGTGAAGGTGCCGAACCGTTTCTCCACGCCGGAGATTTCGATGATGTTCTGGCTGGTCATTTGCGTATCCTTCATCAGGCGGATTTGGCGGAACGGCGGCGGAAGTATTCGGCGGCCAGCAACAGCAGCACCGAGGCAAGCAGCAGCAGCGAGCCGAGCGCCAGCGTGTTCGGCAGCTTGGCGGGGAAGCGGATCTGGCTCCAGATATAGACCGGCAGCGTGGGCTGGTTGCCGGACAGGAAAAAGGCCAGCACAAACTCGTCAAACGAGACGGTGAAGGTGACCAAGAGGCTGGCGACAATCCCCGGCGCCACAATCGGCAGGGTCACCCGGCGGAAGGTGCCGATCACGCTTTCGCCAAGATCGAAGGCCGCTTCCTCCAGCGACTGGTCGAAGTCGTCAAAGGCGGATTTCATGATCGAAACCGCAAAGGGCAGCGCCACAAACACATGACCCAGGATCACCGTGGTCAGCGACGGCCTCAGCCCCAGCGAGATGAACAGCACCAGCATCGAGGACGCCACGATGATGCCGGGGATGACCAGCGGCAGCATCACCAGCCCCTCCGACAGTTCGCGCCCCTTGAACCGGTAGCGCACATAGGCGCGGGCGGCGAACAGCCCCAGCGAGGTGGCGACCAGCGCGGTCACCGCGCCGACGATCAGCGAGTTCGCCATCGCCTGCAGGAGCGTGTCCTGTTCACTGAGCTGGGCATACCATTTGAGGGTGAAGCCCTTCATCGGGAAGGCCACGATGGTGCCATCGTTGAAGGAGAACAGCGGCAGCAGCAGCACCGGCAGATACAGGAAGATCAGGTAGCCGATGGCATAAGCCAGCAGCCAGGGGAAGCGGAGGGGTCTGCGACGGGGCTTGCTCAATGAGGAAGCCAGCGGTTTGCTCAGCGGATCGCTTACCGGAGTGCTCAACGGATCCTCCTCCCCAATGCGGTGGCCAGGATGACAAACAGGATGGCGACAAAGCCAACGGAGGCCATCGCCGCCAGCGACAGGGTTGCCCCCAGCGGCCAGTTGTTGGCCGGGCCGAACTGCACCTGAATGAGGTTCGCCACCATCTTGCCCTGCGAGCCGCCGACCAGCGACGGGGTCACATAATCGCCGACGGTGGGGATGAAGATGATCAGGCTGGCGGCGATGATGCCGGGCACCGTCAGGGGCAGGGTGACGCGGGCAAAGCGCTCCAGCTTGGAGCAGCCGAGATCGGTGGCCGCCTCCAGCAGCGCGCGGTCAATCTTCTGCAGCGACACATAGATCGGCAGGATCGCAAAGGGCGCCCAGGCGTGGGCCAGGGTCAGCACCACCGCAAACTCGTTATAGAGCAGAAAGGTCAGCGGTTCCTCGATCAGCCCCAGCGAGATCAGCGCCGAGTTCATCACCCCGTTAAAGCCCAGGATCAGCTTCCAGCTGAACACCCGCAGCAGGTAACTGGACCAGAACGGGATGGTGATCAGCAGCAGCCACAGGGTTTTCTTATGGGTGCGGAAGGCGATGAAATAGGCGATCGGATAGGCCAGCGCCACCGTCGCCATGGTCACCGCCCCGGCAATCAGGATCGAGCGCAGCATCAGATGCCGCACCAGCGGATCGGTCGCCGCCTCCAGGTAGTTGGCCCAGGTCAGCGTCTTGTCGATCTCGACATAGGTCTGGGTCCAGAAGCTGTAGGCCACCAGAATACCCAGCGGCGCAGCCACCAAAAGCCCCACATAAAGCGAAGCAGGGGCGCTGAGCGCCAGGCCTTTTCCAGCCTCGGTTCTGAGAAATCCGGCCATGTGTCTCCGTAGCTTGCAAGGTGTGCGGTCGGGGTGCTGCCATTAAAAATGGACAATCGTCCATCAAGATCTGACGGCTGGCAGGGGGTCCTGTCAACAGAATTTTGTAAAAAATGTACAAACGTCCATTTTTCCTGGTGAAACTTGGCTGCCTGTGTCTAAACTGGACAGGCGGCACTGCTTGCCGCACAGGAATGATCCGCGTAACAGCGGTGGAAACGACCAGGACTCAAGGAAAGATGGCCGGAAAACGGGAACAGAATCGCGAGCAGAACCGCCTCGCCCTGATCGGGGCGGTGCTGGATTCGGTGGCGGAGAAGGGGATCTCCGAAACCTCCGTCAGCGAGATCATCCAGCGCGCAGGCTTGTCACGCGGCATGATCCACCTGCATTTCGGCGGCAAGGACAATTTGGTTCAGGCAGCCGCGCACCATTCCTCGGAAGAGTATTACGACGGGCTGGAAGAGCTTTTGCAGACCGCTGGCGACAGCCCGCAGGAGCGGATCGAGATGATCGTGCGCGGCGACCTCAGCGAGCGGGTGCTGAACAGGCGCAATGTCAACATCTGGTACGCCTTCCGCGGCGAATCCCGCAACCGCAAGGCCATTGCCGAGCATTCTGACACCCGCGACGGACGCCTGCGCGGCATGATCCACAACGCCTTCTCCCGGATCGTGCGGGAGGCCGGAACGCCGGATGCCTCCGGCGCGGCGCGCGATGCCACTCATGGCACGCTGGCGCTGCTTGAAGGCATGTGGACCGACTTTCTGCTGCACCCCGACCGGTTCGACCGGGAGGAGGCGGCGCGGATCATCTTCCGCTTCCTGGCGGCGATGTTCCCGGCGCATTTCGCGCTTTTGGGGGCGATCCGGCCCCAGCAGGAGAAGGTGGCCGCACCCGTAGCCTCCGCGGCGTCAGATTCCTGACTTCACCTTGGTCCAGGCCCGGGTGCGCTGGCGCAGCGCTTTGGCGCCCAAGCTCTTGTCCGGGAACAGGCGGGCAAGGATGGCAGCATCCGGATAGATCCCCGGATCGGACAGCACCTCTGGCAGAACATGGGCATCCGCCGCCGCATTTGCATTGGCAAAGAACACGGCATTGGAAACCCCGGCAATCACCTCCGGCAACAGCATGTAGTCGATAAAGGCATAAGCCGCATCCACGTTGGGCGCATCTTCCGGGATCGCCATCAGGTCGATCCACATCAGGGTGCCTTCCTTGGGTATGGAATAGAGGATTTCAACGCCGTTATTCGCATCCTTGGCCCGGGCCTGGGCGATGCCTGCGTCACCGGAATACATCACCGCCAGGCAGACATTGCCAGCGGGCAAGTCGGTGGAGGGCTTCTGATTGTTGAAATAGCTGACGTTTTCCGCTGCGGCGGCCAGCAACTCCTGTGCCTTGGCGATGTCCGCCTTGTCCTCGGAATAGGGATCCGCACCTAGGTAGTTCAGGGCTATCGACAGCATTTCCACCGGCGAATCCAGCGCGCCGATGCCGCAGTCCTTCAGCTTGGCGGCATTGGCTGGGTCGAACAGCAGGTCCCAGCTGTCGACAGGCGCGTCCCCCAGCCGCTCAGCCACCAGTGCCGGGTTATAGGCGATGCCGATGGTGCCCCAGGTATAGGGTACCCCCAGCTGCCGCCCGCCCGGCACCTTGTCGAGCGAGGCCAGGATTTCCGGCCGCAGGTTGCCGTAGTTCTTCAGCCGCGCTGTGTCGACCGGATGCAGCGCGCCCGCCTGCAGCTGCCGTTCGGCGTTGGAGGCGGCGGGAAACACCACGTCATAGCCCGAGCCGCCCGCCAGCATCTTGGTTTCTAGCACCTCGTTGCTGTCGAAGTAGTCCAGCGTGACCCTGGTGCCGGTTGCCTCCTCATAACCGGAAATAGTGGTTTCGCTGAAATAGTCCGCCCAGTTATAGATCGCCAGATCGCTGGCAGAGGCTGGCGCCGCCAAGGCGGCGGCCAGCAAGGTTGCAGTCATGATATTGTTATTGATCATTTTTTCCTCCCTGTTGCGCGCTGCCTCAGCGCTGGCCGGAGGGCCCGGCAGCGTAAAGGCAGAGCAGATCGTTGGCGATGGTGGCCGCCGCGATTGCGGTGATTTCGGAGATGTCATAGGCCGGGGCGACCTCGACCACGTCCATGCCCACCACATCGGTGCCTGCCAGGCCGCGAATGATCTCCTGCGCCTGATAGGGCGACAGGCCGCCAACGACAGGCGTTCCTGTGCCGGGGGCAGAGGCCGGCTCCAGCGCGTCGATGTCGAAGGTCACATACGTCTTGTGATCGCCGACGATGCCGCGGATTTTCACCGCCACGGCCTCGGGACCGGTTTTCTGCACCTCAATGGCGTCGATGATGTTCATCCCCATCGTGTCCGGGTTGTGGGTGCGGATGCCGACCTGAACAGACCGGGCCGGGTCCACGAGTCCTTCGCGGATGGCGTGCCACAGCATGGTTCCGTGGTCGATGCGGCCTTCCTCATCCGCCCAGGTGTCGGAATGGGCATCGAACTGGATCAGGCTCAGCGGCCCGTGCTTCTCCACATGCGCCTGCAGCAGCGGATAGGTGATGAAGTGGTCGCCTCCGATCGACAAGAGCGCCGTGTCAGTGGCCAGCACATCGCGCGCCGCCTGGGCGATTTCGCCGGGCACCTTGTGCGGATAGCCATAGTCAAACTCGCAGTCGCCGTAATCGACAACCCGCAGCGCCTCATAGGGGTCAGCTTCCCACGGCCAGGGCTTGGACCAGGCAATGTGGCTGGAGCCTGAGCGCACCGCCCGCGGCCCCAACCGGGTGCCGGACCGGCTGGACACCGACAAATCGAAGGGCACCCCCATCACAGCCACGTCAACTCCGCTGAGGTCGCGGGCATAGCGGCGGCGCATGAAGCTGAGCGCGCCGGCATAGCTGGCCTCTGCCACCACGCCGCGGTCGCTGCTGCGGGTAAAGGCCAGGTCGCCCTGCACGGGGTTCACGCTGGAAGAATCGGTCATCTGGGGCTCCGTATCGTTGGAATTTCGCTCGGATCCAGTTTGATTTTCCCGGTTATGCCGGTAAACTTGGCTATAGATATATATCTTTTGGTATAGACGATGGGTAACCCGATCTTCCCTCCGCTGCCCGCTGGCTGGGCCAAGGCGATGACGGCGCTGGCGGACACCATCGCGACAGAGCGTTTTCCCGGCGCGCTGCGGCAGATCCTGTCGCAATGCTGCAGCTTTGATTCCATGGTCATCTCGCACTACGCGGGCGCGCAGCCGCCGGTGCCGCTCTATCAGGATCTGGATGAGCTTCAGGCGGCGATCACGGTGGAGTTCTACGCCAGCGGCCCCTACCTGCTGGACCCGCTTTATCAGGCCTGCCGCAACGGCTGCACGCCCGGCGCCTACCGGCTGATGGACCTGGCGCCGGAGGCGTTCTACCGCTCGGAATACTACCGCGCCTTCTACCGAAAGATCAGCATCAGCGACGAGATCGGCATCCTGGTGCAGGACGGGGCAGAGCGCTGGTTTATCGTGTCCCTGGCCCGGTTTGCCCGCCAGCAAAGGTTTGAGGCGGCAGACACGGAACGGCTGAATGTGGTGTTCGCGGTGATCGCCGCCGCCATCCGGCGCCAGTGGGGACAGGCGGAAGACACCGCGGCGGCTAATCAGCCCGCAGACTGGGAGGACCGGATGCAGACCTTTGGCACCGGCGTCCTCAGCCCGCGGGAACGGGAGGTGGTGCAGCTGATCCTGCAGGGCCATTCCACCCCCTCCGCTGCCGCCTATCTGGGCATTGCCGAAGGCACCGTGAAGGTCCACCGCCACCACGCCTATTCCAAGCTTGGTATTGCTTCGCAGGCGGAATTGTTTTCGATGGCCACCCGGCACCTGGCGGGCGCAGGGTAGCCTGGCCCAGGCCCATCAAACCCGCAAAATCCTAAAAATTGCGCCAAAAACGCAATTGTTCGGGGCGGAATTTTGGCTTTTCGGTCACTTTGCGGGCTTTTCTGTTGACGAAATCCACATTTTTTACAAATTCTAGCGGTCAATCCGGTCGGATAGCCACCGTCTCCGACCTCAGGAATGAAGGCCGCAACGATGCCCACGACAGAAACCCACGCTGACCACGCGATACGGATCGCCGGGATCGCCGCCGAGGCCGCGCGCGGCTACTTCCGCAGCCGCCTGGGGATTGAGTTCAAGGCAGATGAAAGCCCTGTCACCCAGGCCGACAAGGCGGTCGAGAGCGAGGTGCGCGCCTATCTTGAGCAGCATTTCCCGGACCACGGCATCTTTGGCGAGGAACACGGCTTTGCCGGGGCGGGCCGCGCGGAGGTCTGGATCATCGACCCGATCGACGGCACCCGCTCCTTCCTGTCGGGGCATCCGCTGTTCGGTTTCCTGCTGGGGTTCCTGCAGGGCGGCATTCCGGAGCTGGGGGTGATCGGCATGCCCGCGCTGGGGGAGACCTTTCTCGGCCTGCGCGGCCAGGGCGCCACTTTGAACGGGCAGCCCATCCGTGTGTCGGATCAGACCCGGCTGGATCAGGCGGTCCTGTATGTGAATGAAGGCGACAAGATCCACCGCGATTATCCGGAGCTGTTCAACCGGCTGATGCAGGCCGGGCAGACGCGCCGGTTTTCCTATGACTGCTATCCGCATGCGCTGCTGGCGGCGGGCCATGTGGATGCGGTGATCGATTTTGATCTGCAGCCCTATGACTATCTGCCGGTATCCGCCGTTATCGAAGCCGCGGGCGGCGTGATCACGGATTGGGACGGCCAGCCGCTCGGGCTGGCGTCCGATGGCCGGGTGGTTGCCGCGGCAACGTCTGCGCTGCATGCCGAGATGCTGGCGCTGATCAAGGGATAACCATATGGCCATACTGACCTTTCTGATGAGCCTCGCAGGCGCGACCATGCTGCTTTTGTATGCGGTGCGGATGGTGCGGACCGGGATTGAGCGCAGCTACGGCGCTTCGTTCCAGCGGCTGCTGACCGCACGCCAAAACCATCTGCAGGCGGGGCTGATGGGGCTGATCCTGGCCATCGTGCTGCAAAGCTCGGCTGCGGTGGCGCTCTTGACCTCCGGTTTTGCCGCCAGCGGCTACCTCGCCTTCCCCACCGGGCTGGCGATCGTGCTCGGCGGCGATCTCGGCTCGGCGCTGATCATCCAGATCCTGTCGTTCAAGCTCGACTGGCTGGTGCCGGTGCTTTTGGCGGCGGGCGGCTACCTGTTCGTCAAGACCGAGGCCAAGAAGGCGCGCCAGCTGGGCCGGATCCTGATGGGCATTGCCTTCATCCTGATTTCGCTGCGTTTTCTGCGCGAGGCGATGGACCCGATCCGCGACAGCGCCTTTCTGCCCGCCGTCGCGGGCTACCTGGCGCGCGACTACATCACCGCCTTCCTGGTCGGCGGCGCGCTGGCCTTTGTGATGCATTCCAGCGTTGCGGCGATCCTGATGTGCGTCACCCTGGTGCAGATCGGCGCCATCCCCTTTGCCGCCGGGCTGTCGCTGGTCCTGGGGGCGAATTTCGGCTCCGCCTTCATCCCGGTCTGGCTCAGCCGCGGCATGGCGCTGAAGGCGCGGCGCATTCCCTATGCCAATCTGGCCCTGCGCGGCACTTGGGCGGTGCTCTGCCTGTTCGCCGCCAACCTGGCGCTGCGCCAGGGCTGGCTCGGCGATCCCCAGGGCGGCCAGATGCTGGTCACCGCGCATCTCGCCTTCAATGCCGCGCTCCTGCTGCTGGCGCTGCCGGTCTGCACCCCGCTGGAGGGGCTGTTCACCCGCAGTTTTCCCGAGCCCGCACAGGCCGGGACCGCAGCGCCGGGGCAACCTGTCAGCGCGCTGGAACAGGGCAGCTACGGCTCGCCTGCCCAGGCGGTGGCCAATCTCAAGCGCGAATTGCTGCGGATGGCCGACCAGACCGGCGCCATGTTCCGCCCGGTGCTGGAGCTCTATCAGGGCGGCAGCAAGGAACAGATCAAGGCGGTGCAGCGGATGGATGACGAGGTGAACGCCTGTCTCTCCGGCATCCGCCGGTACGTGGCCGCGATCCCGGAGGAGGCGTTCAGCAAGGCCGAGCTGAAGACCGCCCGCAGCCTGATGGAATATGCGATCCGGCTGGAGACCGCGGGCGATGTGGTGGCGCGCCGCCTGACGGTGCTGGCGGGGGAAATGAACAAGAAGAACCTCAGCTTCTCCCGCGACGGCTGGCTGGAAATCACCCGCATGCATGAGGCGATCCAGGCGAACTTGCAGCTGGCCTCCAATGTGCTGATCTCCGACGATCTGGAGAGCGCCCGGCTGCTGAGCCTGGAAAAAACCGAGCTGAAGCGGATGGAGCACGACAGCCGCAAGCGGCACCTGCGGCGGCTGCAAAGCGGCGGGCGGGAGAGTTTCGATACCTCCGACATCCACCTGGAGACGCTGCGCGCCCTGCGCGAGTTCAACAGCCACATCGCCGCCGTCGCCTACCCGGTGCTCTACCGCAACGGACAGCTGCTGGAGACACGGCTGATCGAGGAGATGCCCGAAGGGGACGAGGACGCTCTGGAGGGAACTGGCCGCTGACCGCACCCGGGCCAAATTCCTTGACCAAGGAATATGCCAAAACTTTTGCGGAGAAGTTTTGGCCGCCGCGGTTCAGAGCAGGACGCCTCCAGCCATGTCGGGAAGATCCTCTTTGGCCGCGGATTCCAGGTAATTCCTGACGGTCGGGTCGATCCGCGTGCTGCGCACCGGGTAGACGCCGCAGGCGGCAATCGCCTCGCGCGCCGACACCCGCTCATCGAGCCGTTTCCAGATCGCCCGCGCCGCATAGGGCCGCGGGAAGGGGCGCCAGGCCACCCCCATGGTCATGCCGCGCAAATACTTCAGCTGCTGCCGGTGCGCTGAGAACAGGATGGTCTGCGCCACGCTGCCCTCATGGGCGTGCTCATGCTCGGTGATGAACAGCCGGTTACCGCGCTGGGTCACCATGCCTTCATAGCGCGAGATCTGCCGGATGCTCTGCTCCGGGTCATGCGCAATCTCCAGGTTGCGCGACAGGATAAACCCGTCCTTTTCGATGAACCGGGTCAGGGAGCAGAAGATCCCCTCACCCCAGGAGGGCGTCCGGAAGTAGGCATGGTAAAAGCCCAGATAGCGCTTCAAATTGCGCTGCTGACACCGGAACGGCTCCAGAAAACTATCGCTGGGGCCAGGCGGCGTCGTGCGGGCAGCATCGCTGAGCTGGGCCTCGAATTCAGCCTGGGGAGTGAACAATTTGGCTTCCGGGATGTCGAAATAGCGGGCAATCCGGCGCAGGTTGTGCGCTGCGGGCAGGCTGGAGCCGTTGAGGTAGCGGTTGAATTGCTGGCGGTTGATTCCGACCTCGCGGCAGATCTGCGCAATGCTGCCGTGTTCGGCGCACAGTGACCGCAGGTTTTCGGAAAAATTTTCAGACACGTCCAGGAATCCTTCGCAATGTGACGCGGTAGTGATGCATCCCGCGCTGGTTCGCGCATGTTTGCACAGTTCCGCTATCTGCGAAACTGGCGTTTTCTGTACGCAAGCCGCTTGGACTTGGGGAACCCGGAACCTGCTGAATGACCTGACAGGGCTGCGCCGCAAGGCGCTGGCAGACCGGAGGAGCACGGGCGGAGATGATCTGATCCAAGGGAGGACACCATGAAGATCGAATGGACCAAGACGGCGCTGGGACGCCGCGGATTTCTGAAGGGCGCCACGGCGCTGGGGGCGGCGGCGGCGCTGCCGATGGGGCTGGGCGGCCGTGCCATGGCGGCAGAGGGCGGTACCCTGCGGGTGCGCTCCTACGGCGACATGCAAAGCATCGACCCGGCGTTTTCTAAAGGCGTGATCGACGAGGAAATCCATGCCTCGATCTACAACAAGCTGATCCAGTACAAACCGGGCCGCGAATGGGACTGGCAGATGGACGCCGCCGCGATGATCGAACAGGGCGACGACACCCACATCAAGTTCGCGCTGCGCGACGACATCGGGTTCACCAACGGGTTCGGTGCGATGACCGCCGAAGACGTAAAGTTCAGCTTTGAGCGGATCGTGGATGAGGTCACCGACAGCCCCAACAAGCCCGACATGGGGCCGCTGAGCCATGTTGAGGTCACCGGCGAGCGGGAAGGCACCATCGTGCTGAAGGAACCCTTTGCGCCGCTGTGGTCCATCGCGCTGCCCTATATCACCGGCAATATCGTTTCGAAAAAGGCCTGGGAGGCTGCGGGCGGCAAGGCAACCACCGATCCGCTGGCGGAATCCGGCCCCTACCTGCGCGACAGCTGGTCGCCGAAGGAAAAGACCGTCTTGAGGCGCAACCCGGACTGGAAGGGCGAAGCCCCCGCCTGGGACACCATCGAGATTCTACCGATCGACGATGAAAACACCGCCGAAATCGCATTTGAGGCCGGGGAACTGGATTTCACCCGTGTCTCGCTCGGCTCCGTCGAGCGTTACCGTGCTGGTGTGCCGAACGGCGGCACGCTGCTGGAATACCCGTCGCTGTACTATGCATGGCTCGGCATGAACCTGGACCACCCCAAGCTGCAAAACAAGAAACTGCGGCAGGCGATCCAGCACGCCATCGACGTGCCTTCGGTGCTTGAGGCCGCCTATTTCGGTGCTGTGGAGCCGTCGACCGGCATCATCGCCCCGGGCCTGGCGGGCCACCGCCCGCAATCCCTGGTGCCGCCGCAGGCGGATTTCGCCAAGGCCGCGGAACTGCTGGCCGAATCCGGTGAAACCAATGTGACGCTAAAGCTCGACACGCTGAACAAGACCACCTTCACCACTGCCGCGCAGGTGATCCAGGCGACGCTGGCGCAGATCGGTATCACGGTAGAGGTCAACGTGCTGGAATCCGGTGCCTTCTGGGCCAGCGCTGATAACGAGGATCTGCAGCTAGTGCTGAACCGCTACTCGATGACTCCGGACCCGTACTACGCGACCTCCTGGTTCACCACTGAGCAAGTCGGCCACTGGAACTGGGAGCAGTTCAGCAACGAGGAGTTCGACAAGATCCACGCCGAGGCGTCGCAGCTGACCGACCTGGCCAAACGGGACGAAATGTACCGGCGGGCGCAGGACTTGATGGAGGAAAGCGGCGCCTACCGGTTCCTGACCCATGAGGCGACGCCGGTGATCCACTCCGCGGGTGTTGTGCCGGCGCTGCGGCCCGACGGGCTGGCGCTCTTGCGCTACTTTGGCAAGGCCTGACACTCCCCGCAGGCCCGGTCCTCCCCCCGGGCCTGACCTGGCACGGCTGCAATATGCGGCGCAGCCGTGCCATTTTCATCCGCACAGCGAAGACAAGGGAGCCATGCGGCCATGTTACTTTATGCAACCCGGCGGTTCGGGCTGGCACTGCTGATCCTGATCGTGGCGGTCACCGTCATGTTCCTGATGATCCGCGCCGTGCCCGGCGATCCGGTTCAGATCATGCTGGGCCCGCGCGCCACGCCAGAGCTGCAGGCACGGCTGACGGCGGAACTGGCACTGGACCAGCCGGTCTGGAAACAGCTGCTTATCTTCTATGGCAACCTTATACAGGGCGATCTGGGGATCGACGTGTTCTCGGGCCGCTCGGTGACGGCGATTGTCTTTGAACAGCTGCCGCACACCCTGTGGCTGATCCTGGGCTCAATCGCCTGGTCTGCCACGCTGGGCATCGCTCTTGGCGCCTATGCTGCCGCGCACCCCAATACGCTGATCGACAGGATTACCGCAGCCATTTCCGTGAGCTTTGTGGCAGCGCCCGCCTTTGTTGTTGCGCTGCTGTCGCTGCTGATCTTTGCGGTGAACCTGCAGTGGTTCCCGGCCATCGGCGCAGGCGAGGGTTTCTGGGGCCGCCTCGATCACCTGGTGCTGCCCGCCTTTGCCATCGGCCTCAGCTGGGTCGGCTATATCGCCCGCCTGGTACGCGCGTCGATGCTGGAGGTGATGGGCGAGAGCCACATCCGCACCGCCCGCGCCTTTGGCATCCATGAGCGCCGGGTGGTGATGGTCTATGCGCTGCGCATCGCCATCCTGCCGGTGGTCACGGTGATCGGCGTCGGTATGGGGTTCCTGCTGTCCTCCGCCGTCTTTGCCGAGATCGTCTTTGCCCGCCCCGGCCTGGGCAAGCTGGTGATCGACAGCATCACCACCCGCAACTACCCGATCGTGATGGGATCGGTGCTGATCTCCACCGGCCTCTTTGTTGTGTCCACCGCGCTGGCCGATCTGATCAACGCCTGGCTCGATCCCCGCGCCCGCACGGCAGCATAAGGAGGGCGTGAGATATGGCAAAATCCCGTTCCGAACTGGGCCAGATCATCACCGGCGTCGCCCGCGACCCGCTAGGGCTGATGGGATTGATCATCGTCGGCACCATCGTGTTCTGCGCCATCTTCGCCTATTGGATCGTGCCCTTCGATCCGGTTGGCATGAACATCAAAGACCGCCTGCAGGGGCCGTCATGGACCCATCTTCTGGGCACCGACCAACTGGGCCGCGATACGTTTTCCCGCGTGATTGCGGGCGGCCAGGTGGCGCTGCAGGTTGCCCTGCCCGCGGTGTTCGGCGCCATGGCCATTGGCCTGACGCTGGGCATGATTGCCGGTTACGGGCCGAAATGGCTCGACAACCTCTTGATGCTGTTCTTTGACACCATCCGCTCCTTTCCCACCGTGATGTTCGCACTGGCCGTGGTGGCGCTGGTGGGGCCGAGCCTGCAAACCGTGGTGTTTGTGGTGATGGCAACCTCAATCCCGACCTATGGCCGGGTGGCGCGGACGCAGACGCTCACGCTGCGCAATTCCGAGTTCATCCTGGCCGAACGCTCAATGGGCGCCAGCATGAAGCGCATCCTGGGCGTGCACATGCTGCCCAATATCGTCGGCGTGCTGGCGGTACTGGCGGCGATGGACATCCCCACCGTGATCGCGCTGGAGGCAGGGCTGTCCTTCCTCGGCCTCGGGGTGAAACCGCCGACACCCAGCTGGGGCGCACTCTTGAAGGACGGCTATTCGCTGATCCGCCAGACCCCCTGGTTGGTGGTGGGCGGCGGGTTGCCGATCATCCTGGCAACGCTTGGCTTCACCTTCCTGGGCGAGTCCCTGCGTGACGTGGTTGACCCGAAACTGAGGAAACAGCGATGACCGATACGCTTTTGGAAATCGACCGCCTCAGCGTCGATTACGAAACTGCCCGAGGCGACCTGAAAGCCCTGCGCGATATCTCCTTTGATGTGCGCAAGGGCGAGATTGTCGGCATCGTCGGCGAGTCGGGCTGCGGCAAGTCCACCCTGATCTCTTCGATCTTGCGGCTGACTGCGCCGAACACGCGGTTTCGCCAGGGCGAGGTGCGGTTCAAGGGACAGGATCTGCTGCAACTGTCAGAACGTAAGATGCGCGATCTGCGCGGCGCCGATATCTCCATTGTGTTTCAGGACCCGATGCAGACCCACAACCCGGTGCTGTCGATCGGCCAGCAGATGCTGGATATCCAGCACCGCTCCAAGGCGTCCAAGGCCGACAAGCGCGCCCGCGCCGCGCAGATGCTGGGCGCCGTCGGCATCCCGGACCCTGAGGCGCGGCTGGCACAGTTCCCGCATGAGTTCTCCGGCGGTATGCGCCAGCGCATCGCCATCGCCATGGCGCTGATGTCGGAGCCGGACCTGCTGATAGCGGATGAGCCGACCACGGCGCTGGACGCCACGCTGGAGGTGCAGATCATCGAGCGCCTGCAGGAATTGCAGCAGGAGTTTGACTGCGCCATCCTGTTCATCTCGCACCATCTGGGGGTGATTGCAGAGCTCTGCGACCGGGTGGTGGTGATGTATGCCGGCGCCGTGGTCGAAAGCGGCGAGGTGCGCGAGATCTTCCACGATCCCAAGCACCCCTATACCCGCCGCCTGATCGACTGCGACCCGGGCCACATCAAAGAGCGCGCCCGCGTGCTGCCAACGATCCCCGGGGAGGTGCCGGACTTGGCCAACCTGCCCGGCGGCTGCATCTTCCGCGACCGCTGCGACCAGGCGATGCCGCACTGCGCCGCTGAGGTGCCGCCGCTGAAACAGCTGAAAGAGGGCCACCACGCCGCCTGCTGGCTGAACCACAAGGAGGCCGCAGAATGAGCCTGCTGGATGTAAAGAACCTCAAGACCAGCTACGGCCCGGTCAATGTGCTGGCCGGTGTCAGCTTCACCGTGGAGCCGGGCGAGACCTATGCCCTGGTGGGCGAAAGCGGCTCCGGCAAGACTACGGTGATCCGCGCGATTGCCGGGCTGGCCCCGGCGCAGGAGGGTTCCGTCAAGTTCGAGGGCAGGGAGATCCGCGGCGCCTCGGAACGGGAGCTGCGCCCCTTGCGCAAGGACATCTCGATGATGTTTCAGGATCCGGTCGGCTCGCTGTCGCCGCGCCTGACGATCCGCAGCCTGATCACCGAACCCTACCGCATCCAGGGCATGAAGGACCGCGATCTGGACGCCGAGGCCAAGCGCCTTCTGGAGATGGTAAACCTGCCTGCGCATTTCGCCGACCGCTATCCTTATCAGCTGTCGGGCGGCCAGGCGCGGCGGGTGGGCGTCGCCCGCGCGCTGGCGCTGGAGCCCAAGCTGATCCTGGCGGATGAACCCACCGCGGGGCTGGACGTGTCTGTGCAGGGGGAGCTTCTGAACCTGATGAACGACCTGCGCGAACGGCTGGGGCTGGCGATGGTGATCATCACCCACAACCTCAACGTCGTGCGCCATGTCGCCGACCGGATGGGCATCATGTACCTGGGCCGGCTGGTCGAGGAGGGCACCACAGAGGCGATCTTCAAGGAGCCGCGCCACCCTTACACCCGCTGCCTGCTGTCCGCGAACCCGGAGCCCGATCCCGACGCCCGGCTGGAACGCATCGCCCTGAAGGGCGAGCCGCCCAGCCTGCTGCGCCGCCCCACGGGCTGCGAGTTCCGCGAGCGCTGTCCCTTCGCGCAGGAAATCTGCACTCAAACCCCGCAATGGGAGGTCGAAAACGGCCACGGGTTGCGCTGCCTAGCGCCCTTGAGCTGACGGCCCTCTGCCCGAAACCCCTCAACATCTGAAAGACCATGACCAGCACATTGTATTTCAACGGCGTTGTCCTGACGATGGACACGGCCAATTCCTGCGCCCAGGCGGTGCTGACCGAAGGCGAGACTATCCGCGCCGCTGGTGCCGAGGCGGACCTGCGCGCGCAGATGCCTGCGGGCACTATTGAGGTGGATTTGCAGGGCCAGACCCTGATCCCCGCCTTTATTGACCCGCACGGGCATTTCCCCGATCCCGGCTTCATCCGGCTGTTCCGGGTCAACCTGGCCTCTGCCCCCAGCGGCGACTGCCCGGACATCCCCACCGCGCTGGACCGGCTGCGGGCCAAGGCAGCCGAAACACCTGCCGGGGAATGGGTGATGGGGGTGCTGTTTGACAATACCGCCATTGCCGAGGGCCGAATGCCGACCCGCACCGAATTGGATAGCGTCTCCACCGAACACCCCGTCTGGGTCATCCACGCCTCCGGCCACAACGGGTCTGCAAATTCGCTGGCGCTGGAACGCCGCGGCGTCAACCGGGGCACGCCCGACCCCTTGGGCGGCCGCTACGGCCGCGACCCTGAAACAGGCGCGCTGACCGGGCTGATCGAAGGCCTGTCAGCGATGGGGGAGATGGGCGATACCGATTTCCTAATCGACCGCGAACGCTTTTGGTCCGGGTTCAACAGCTGCCGCGATGAGTACCTTGCGCATGGCGTCACCTACGCCCAGAACGCCTGGGCCACGCGGGAGATGCTAGGGCATTTCGCCTCGCTGCCCGCAGATCAGGACCCCGGCTACGACCTGATGCTGCTGCCGATCGGGGAACTGGAACCGGAGTTGAGCAGCGGCCCCGAGGCCCTCGACTGGCCCGGCAACCCGCATTTCACCCTCGGCCCGCGCAAGCTGTTCACCGACGGGGCGTTCCAATTGCAGACCGCCTTGCTCAGCGCGCCGTATCACAAGCCAGTGGATCCGGCGCACCCCTGCGGGATGTCCTATGCTGATGCCGCCGAACACCGCCGCGAGGTGCAAAAACTGCACGATCTGGGCTATCAGATCCATTGCCACTGCAACGGCGATGCCGGGGCGCAGATGTTCATTGACGCGGTGGCCGCGGCGCTGGAGGCCAACCCGCGTGCCGATCACCGCCACACCATCATCCACGGCCAAGCCCTGCGCGACGACCAATTGCAGCAGATGGCTGAACTGGGCATGACCGTCAGCTTCTTCCCGGCGCATGTGCATTTCTGGGGCGACCGCCATTATGACACCTTCCTGGGGCCGGAGCGGGCAGAGCGGATTTCCCCCTGTGCCTCGGCCGAACGCTATGGCGTGCGCTACACCATCCACAACGATGCCTCCGTCACTCCGACCCGGCCCATCCATCTGGCCCATTGCGCGGTGAACCGGCTGACCGCCAGCGGCCGTCGTCTGGGTGAGGCGCAGCGGATCAGCGCCTTGTCAGCCCTGCGCGCCCAGACCATCGACGCCGCCTGGCAGGTCTTCCAAGAAGACACCCGCGGCTCCATCGAAACGGGCAAACTGGCGGATATTGCAGTGCTGAACCGCAATCCGCTGGAGGACCCGGACCGGATCGAGACCACCAGGGTCACCCGCACCATCCGCCGCGGGCAGACCGTTTGGGCGCAGGAGCATTGATAATGCAGGCTAAACCGCGGATCGCCATTGCAGGCTTTCAGCATGAAACCAATTGCTTCGGCACCACCAAGGCAGGGCTGACGGAGTTCGAAATGGCGGATTCCTGGCCCGCCATGCTGCACGGGGCCGCGGTGATCGAGGAGACCCGCGGCATGAACCTGCCAATCGCCGGCTTTGCCAAAGCGGCGGAGGCAGCCGGAATGGAGCTAGCCCCCATCCTGTGGAGTGCGGCTGAACCTTCGGCGCATGTCACCGATGAAGCTTTTGAAACCGTCTGTGCGAAAGTTCTGGACGGCCTGCGCGCCGCAGGGCCGCTTGATGGCGTTTTCCTGGAACTGCACGGTGCGATGGTGACAGAAAGCCACCCCGACGGCGAAGGAGAACTGCTAGACCGGGTGCGCGCCTGGGCCGGGCCGGACCTGCCCATCGTGGTCAGCCTCGACCTGCACGCCAATATCTCTGCGGCGTCAGTGGAACTGGCCGATTACATCGCGATCTACCGCACCTATCCGCATCTCGATATGGCGGAAACCGGCGCCCGCTGCGTGCCGGCGCTGCAGCACCTTCTGGCGGGCGACAGGCTGCACAAGGCATTCCGGCAGATGGACTACCTGATCCCGCTGCATGCCCAATACACCGGTGCCACACCGGGGCGGGAGCTGTATGCCGCGCTGCCGCCGCTGGAGCAGGCGGGCGTGCTGGCAGACATCGCGCTAGGGTTCACTGCGGCGGATTTTCCGGACACCCGGCCCTCCTGCGTGGCCTATGCCCGGACCGCCGCGGCCGCGGCGCAGGCGGCAGACCATATCGCTGGCGTGTTCGCCGAACTGGAAGCGCAGTCGGCACACCCGATGCTGTCACTGGAACAGGCGGCAGAGATCGCCTGCCAGCCGCGCGCAGGCAGGCCCGTGGTGCTGGCCGATGTCCAGGACAACCCCGGTGCCGGCGGCACCGCAGACACAACAGGCCTCCTGGCTGCATTGGCTGAAGCAGAGGCGCAGGGTGTGCTGATGGGGCTGTTTCATGACCCGGAAGCAGCCGTGGCGGCGCACGAGGCAGGGCAGGGCGGTATATTCCGTACAGCTCTCGGCGGGCGCTCCGGTGTTACGGGAGACAAACCGTTTGAGGCAACGTTCAAGGTACTGGCGCTTGGCGATGGCACTTGCCGCTATACTGGAGAGATGTACGGCGGCGGGGTGGCGGCGCTTGGACCGTCAGCCGCGCTGCAGCTGGCGGAAACCCAGGCAGATATTACCCTGGTCGTCACCAGCATCCGCAACCAATGCCTCGATCTGGGGCATTTCACCCATATCGGGCTGGACCCCGCGGCCTTCAAAACAATCTGCGTGAAAAGCACCGCCCATTTCCGCGCCGACTTCGAGCCGATTGCCAGCGCGGTCTATCCGGTAGCTGCCCCGGGTGTATTTCCCTGCGATCTGGGAACAACTCCCTACAAAAACTTGCAACCGGAGGTCAGGACCATCCCTGCTAAGGGCTGACGCCTATTTCAGGGATGGTCCTTGCAGGCGGCCATGCGGAGCCGCCCGCGGGGAGGATCAGTCCTCGTCATCGCTGTTCTGGTAAGGCACCACCAGCGTTGGGATCTGCGACCGGCGCAGAACGCGTTTGGCCACCGTGCCCAGGAAGGTGTGTGAAAACCCGTGGTCATGGGCGCCCAGCACGATCAGGTCGCAGCCGAGCTCCACCGAGCGGCGCAGTATCACCTCTGCCGGGTGGCCGTCGGTCACCTCAACCGAGGTGACCTGATCGCGTATTTTCGCGTCATCGCCCTCAAACGCTGCCCAGAACCGCGCCTGCCGCTCGGCCAGCACCTGCTTGACCATCTCATGCCGCCGCTTGGCCGCCGTCTTGCGGGTCTCGTCATTCAGCACGAACATCTCAAACGTGATGCGCGCATCCTCGGAAATCGGCTCGTTCACATGCAGTACATGTATTTCCGCCCCGGTCGCCTGTGCCAGGCTGGCCGCATGGCGCAGCGCATATGAGTTGTTCTGCGACAGATCAGTGGCAAACAGGATGTTTGTGATCATCGGTTTCATGTCTCAGCCTCCCTTCAGGTCAATAGCCGAACAGCCGCGGCAGCCACAGCGACAGCTCCGGGAAGAAGGCGATGATGAAGATCGCAATCGTGTTCACGGCCGCAAAGGGCAGCGCACGCAGCGAGATCTGCTCAATCGAGATGTTCGAGATGCCAGAAGCGATGAACAGGTTCTCCCCCAAGGGCGGCGTCTGGAAACCGATGCCCAGCGTGCAGACCATCACCACCCCGAAATGGATCGGGTCGATGCCCACCGAATAGGCCACCGGCAGCATCACCGGCACCAGGATCAGGATGGTGGCCAGGGTCTCCATGAACATGCCGACAAACAGCAGGAAGAAGATGATCAACGCCCAGATCACATAAAGGTTTTGGGTGAAGCTCAGCATGCTATCCGCGATGATCGCCGGGATCTGGTTTTCCACCAGCAGGCGGCCGAACACAGTGGCGGTGAACAGGATCAGCAGCACCCGGCCGGTTAGCCATGTAGTGGCCTCCAGCGACTGGAACAGCGACGACCAGGTCAGTTCGCGGTAGATGAAGACACCCACCACAAGGGTATAGAAGATCGCCACGATGGCGGCCTCGGTCGGGGTGAAGAAGCCAGTGTAGATACCGCCCAGGATCACCAAGGGCGCCATCAGCGACCAGAAGCCGCGGTACATCTCACAGCCGACATTGCGGACCGACCAGCCATCGGCAGAGCCTTTGTAGCCGCGTTTTTTCGACATGAAGAAATTCAGGATCAGCAGGCTGGTGGCAATTAGAAAGGCGGGCACAAAGCCAGCGATGAACAGTTTCGAAATCGACACCGACTGGAAGGTGCCGAATTTCTCGACCGCTTCCGGCGGTGCGGTAAAGCCCAGGGCGGCGATGCCGAAGATCACCATCGGGATGGACGGCGGGATGATGATGCCCAAGCCGCCTGATGAAGCCGTGACAGCAGAGGCATAACCGCGCTCATAGCCGCGGTCGATCATCGCAGGGATCATCAGCATGCCGACGGCCGCCGTGGTGGCCGGGCCGGATCCTGAGATCGCGCCAAAGAACAGGCAGGCCATCACAGTGGCGGCGGAAATCCCGCCGGTGAACGGCCCGGCCAGGCTTTCAGCCACGTTGATCAGGCGTTTCGATATCCCCGCAGCCTCCATCAGTGCACCGGCCAGGATAAAGGCAGGCAGCGCCATCAGCGGGAAGGAGCCAACCGAGGTAAAGGCGATCTGCACGAATTTAATCGGGTTTTCGTCCAGATAGAGGAATGACAAGAGCGACGACACCCCCAGCGCAACGGTGATCGGCGCCCCCAGGAGCAGCAGCAGCAGAAAGGATCCGAACAGGATCGTGACGATTTCGGTTTCCATGGTTCTGTCCCTCGCGGTTACGTGCGGTTGTCCGCGACAGCGGCGCCCTTGATCTCATCAAGGTCGATCTGGTCGGGGTCGTGGATGTCTTCACCGAGGATCAGCTTGCGGTAATTCACCTGCAGGATGCGGATCGTCATCAGAGCAAAAGCGATGGGGAGCACCATGTAGATGTATTTCATCTCGATGCCCAAGGTCTGCGACTTCCAGAACTTGTTCATCTTGTTGAAGACGAAATCGGTGGCCAGCCACAGGAAATAGCAGTTGAAGAATAGCCAGAAGAGGTCAGCGAAGGCCTCGATATACTTGATCCAGCCAGCAGGCAGGAACTTGAACTGGAAGGTGACCCGGTTATGCGCGCCTTTCAGCGCGGCATAAGAGGCGCCGAAGTAAACGAACCAGACGAACATGTAGACCGACAGTTCCTCGATCCAGGAAAACGAATGGCCGAACATCTCGCGCGAGACGATTTGCACAAACAGCAGAATGACAAAGCCGGACAGCAATAGGCGGCATATATAACTTTCGATATTGTCCATGAACTTCCAGAACATGATGCACTCCTCCCCTGAGCGAAGCAGCGCCGCAGCGCTGCTCCGTTGTGTCTTGATTATCAGGCCAGAGGCTTACTGGACCGGGTCGCGGCCGATGGCGGTCAGCACTGCGTTCAGCTTTTCGACACCGCCGATGGAGTCGTAGAACTGCGGCCAGACGGCACCGGTGGCCAGCTCGATGAACTCGGCTTCATCGTTTTCGGGGTCGACGATTTCCATACCCTTGGTAACCAGCTCTTCCTTGATCGCGGCTTCAGAGTCGCGCAGGAACTGGGCCGAATTCAGGGTCGCTTCCTTGCCCGCCTCCAGGATGATCTGCTGATCTTCCTCGCTCAGCCCTTGGAACACGGCCTCGGACACGATCAGCGGCTCGATCGAGAAGATGTAGCGCAGGTTGGTGACGTGGTTCTGCACCTCGTAGAACTTCATCGCGTTGATGGTCATGTAGGGATTGTCCTGACCGTCAACCACCTTGGTTTGCAGGCCGGTGAAGGTCTCCGACCAGGCCATCGGGGTCGGGTTGATGCCCCAGGACTTGTAGGTCTCGATCATGATCTCGTTCTTGGGCACGCGGATCACCAGATCCTGCAGGTCAGCAACCGAGGTGACCGGCTTCTTGGAGTTGGTCAGGCGGCGGAAGCCGGTGTAGGTCCAGGCGATGATGCGGACGCCAGCATCGCGCAGGGTGTTTTCGGTCAGTTCCTGGCCAATGGGGCCTTGTGTCAGGGTTTCGGCGTCTTCCAGCGACAGGATCACGTAAGGCAGGGTGAACACGCCCACAGTCGGGGAGAACGGGGTAACGTTGTTGATCGCCAGCAGCGACATGTCCAGGGTGCCGATGGCAGCTTCGTTGACAGTGTCCTGCTCCGACCCCAGCTGGCCGTTCAGGAACAGGGTTGCGGTGTGCTCGCCACCGGATTTTTCCTCCAGTGCCTCAATGAAGAACTTGCCGGTGGCTTCCTGGGGGCTGCCTGCGCTGTCGCCCACGGCGATCTTGAAATTCTTGGCGGACACCGCACCGGCGGTCAGCATCGCGGCGGCAGAAACGGCTGCGGTCAGCGTGCAGACCTTCTTGAGAAATGACATAACTTCCTCCCGTATTGTCATCTTGGGTCCCAAGGCGCGCGCTGGCCCGCCCTCCACAGCGTCACTGCCAGTCCGATCCGTCCTTGGTCTGCGGGAAGCTACATTGCGTTTTATGTTTCTAGAATGTAAACTTTTGAAATCAAAGTTTCACATATATCGAACCTAGGAATGAACCGGAAATCGCAGGTCAAACATATTGCCGATGCCGACCTGAAACTGTTGCGGGTGTTCAAGGCAGTGGCCGAAAGCGGCGGGCTGGCGGCAGCCGAAACCGAGTTAAACATCGGTAAATCGACGATTTCCAAATACATCGCCGACCTGGAGCTACGGCTGGACCTGAAGCTGTGCAACCGCGGACCAGCTGGATTTTCGCTGACAGATGACGGCATCAAGGTGCTGAAATCGGCAGAAGGCCTTCTGGTGTCCGTTGCGGACTTCAGGGCCGAAGTGAACGAGATAAAGCAGCAGCTGGCCGGCACCCTGCGCATTGCCCTGTTCGATCAATGCGCCTCAAACCCCGAGGCATATGTCGCCGGTGCTATCCGCACCTTCAACAAGGCTGCGCCCGCGGTTGAGATCGACCTGTCTCTGGAGCCGCCCAACGTGATTGAAACCAATGTGATCGGCGGCAAGATCGACGTTGGGATCCTGGCACTGCACCGGCCTTCCCCCAGTCTGGATTACGCACCGCTTTATGGTGAGGACATGTTCCTGTACTGCGGCAAAGGGCACCCCTTCATGGACTGCGGCCAATCCGGTCTCAGCCTGGCGGATGTGCGGGCGGCCAATTATGCGGGCATCCGGGTGAACTCCCCCAACCTGCACGTCGGCCAGACCCTGGGCTTCCGTCGCGCCGCCAAGGTGCAGAACGAACAGGCGCTTGCAATCCTCATCATGTCAGGCAGCTACCTGGGTTTCCTGCCCGACCATATGGCAGAGAAATTTGTCCGCGACGGTATGATGAAGAAAGTGTTGCCGGAAAAAATCTCCTACCGGACCCAATTCGCTGCCGTTACCCGCAAGCGACCGGCGATGAACCGCATCACCAGACTGTTTCTCGACCAATTGACCACGGCGCATGCCGCTCGGAAGCCGGATGTGTGACGGGCATTGCCGCTGCCCGGCTCAGATGATGTCCAGCGAAACCTTGACCCTGTCCATCACCACCGACGAGGTGAAGCGGCTGACATTGGATTCATCAAAGAAGTACTCCTGAGTGAAGGCCTCGTATTCCTTAATGTCCTTGACGATGACCATCAGGATGAAATCCGCCTCGCCGGTCGTGTAATAGCATTGCTGCACCTGCGGCGCCTTGCGCATCTTGCGTTTGAAGGCATCCAGATGCATCCGGCTTTCGCGCTCCAGAACCACCTGCACGATCACGGTCATTTCCCGGCCCATCTTGGCCGGCGAGAGGATCGCAATCTCCCTTTCGATCACGCCCGTGTCGCGCAGCTTCTTCAGCCGCTTCTGCACCGCGGGTGCGGACAGGCCGACTTCCTGGCTGATCGCCTCGGCGGTGAGCTGGGCATTTGCCTGTATCAGCCGAAGGATTTCATGATCTTTTTTGTCCATGGCTGATTTTTGGTCCGGTTTGGCTGGAATGACAACTTGAAAACCTGCTGCCGGCACCGTCTGATGCCTGCCCTGGAATGCGCCCCGCTGATGCAAGATCATCGAATGTGAATGCGTCCAGGCCTGACGGTTTGCGTCATCCAGGAAACCGCCTGCTGACTGATGAGGGCCAGATGAACAATAATAATAAGGCAATTCTGCAAGTTTCGCACCCGCCCCGCACACATTTCAAATTTGCGGCATCATTTCTCAGGAATTCAGGAAAACTACATTTGCGACCCGCTTGCGGTACACACTTTTTCAGGACTTTCCGGATTATGACTGCTCAAGGCCCCGGTCTGCCCGGGCGCCGCAGACCGCAGGAGACCCTGGCCAATGCCCCGACTAACGAAACTGCCGCTGAAACTGAAATTGCCGCTGATCATGGTGGCGCTGACCGGTGTCTTCTTGGTCACCGTGTCGCTTCTGGTCTACTCCATGGCAGAGCGCAGCATCCGCGAAAACGCCTTTGCCGCCCAGAAAATCGAGGCCAAATCCGGCGCCCAGGCGCTGGGGTTCCTGATCAAGGCGGCGCGCTCCGATGTCTCGAGCCTGGCAGGCCAGCCCGCGGTGTTCAGGGCGATCAGCAACTTCGAGCGGGTAATCGGCATGGTCGAGGAAGACGACCCCATTGCCTATCTGAAACAGACATATGCCGCCGGAAACCCCAACGCCACAGACCAGCGGGAGGAGCTGACGGACGCGGGTGACGGCTCCTATTACAATCAGTCGCATGTCACTTATCACCCAACTTTCCTGCAAAGCCTGCGCCTCAACGGCTATCAGGACCTCTACCTGATCACTCCCGCCGGGCAGGTGGTCTATTCGGTGAAGAAGCGGGGCGATTTCATGACCGGTGTCCAGGAGACGCCGGACAGCGGCCTGTCGCAAGTGTTCCATGCGGCGTTGGAAGCAGAGGCAGGGACGGTCGCTGTCGCGGATTTTGCCGCCTACGGCCATAGCCCGGATGCCGCGGCCTTCATGGCCGCGCCTGTGTTCGCCAAGAACGGTAAAATTGCTGGGGTGATTGCCATCCAGCTGGGCACTGCCGGCGTCGTCAAAGCTCTGACCAGCAACCTGTCCGGCGGCACCCATCAGAATATTTACGTGGTCAGCAGCGACGGCGTGGCCCGCAGCCCGTCCTCGGTCGAGGGCCTGTTTCCGGTGCTGCAGCAAATGCCGGACACGCCGCAGATCCAAGCTGCGGCATCGCGGGAAGCGGCCCAGTTCGAGAGCGCGCCCTCCTCGCTGGGGGAACGCGCCATTGCCCAGGTCATGCCTCTGAACCTGCCTGGCTTTGACTGGTCGCTGGTGTTGGAAACCGATGAGCACACCGCTTTTGCCGTGGTCGAGCGCATCCGCCTGATTGCCGCCGGCATGATCGGTGCTGCGCTCCTGGCGGCGATCGGGGTCTCCTGGCTGGCCGCGCGCAGCGTCACCCGCCCGATCCACGCCCTGCGCGAGGCCACCAATGCGCTGGCCGATGCCGACTACTCTTCGGAAATTGAGGGCCTCGCACGCGGTGACGAGCTGGGCGACCTGGCCCGCAGCCTCGACACCTTCCGCGGCAAGCTGCAAGAAGCGGATGAGGCCGCCGCCCGCGAGGTGGAGGCCGCCCGCCACACGGCAGCTGTGGTCGAAAGCATGAGCGCGGCCTTGTCAGAATTGCAGCACGGCAACCTTGCCTGCGACATCCAAGCGCCATTCGACGGGCATTACGAAACCCTGCGGGAGAACTTCAACCGCAGCCTGGAACGGCTGCGCGGCTCCATGGCAGAGGTCGTCGGCGCGGCGGAAAACGTCGGCCGCTTCTCGGAAGAGCAGCGCGGCGCAGCCACCGAAATGGCGCACCGCACCGAAAGCCAGGCGGCAACGTTGGAGGAAACCGCAGGCGCCATCCGCGAACTGACCGGCGGCATCCGCGACACCGCTGACCGGGCTGGCCGGATGGACGAAACCATGCGCGGCGCCCGCAGCGAGGCGGAGCAAAGCACCGATGTGGTAACTTCCGCCGTGGCGGCAATGGATCAGATCCAGGAGGCCTCGGCGGAGATCTCCAAGATCATCAACATGATTGACGACATCGCTTTCCAGACCAACCTGCTGGCGCTGAACGCCGGCGTCGAGGCGGCGCGCGCCGGCCCCGCGGGCGCTGGCTTTGCGGTGGTCGCCTCAGAGGTGCGGGCGCTGGCGCAGCGCGCCTCCAACGCCGCCGGGCAGATCAAGGGGCTGACCTCCGCCAGCGAGGAGCACGTGGCCAACGGCGTTGCCATGGTCGGCCGCGCGGGCGACGCGCTGACCAGCATCATCGAGCAGGTCTCGGCGGTGTCGGGGCTGGTGACGGAGATCGCAGACGGCGTGCGCGCCCAGTCGGAAGGCTTGGAGAAGATCGACGGCGCCATGCATCAGCTGGACAGCATGACCCAGCAGAACGCCGCCATGTCCGAGGAAGCCGCCGCCGCGAGCCAGCTGCTGCAGAATGAGTCGCACAGCCTGACGGACATCGTTGGCCGCTTCGACCTGGGCAGCGGAAGCGCGGCCGCGGGCTATGACTTCGTTTCAGAACCGCAACGCCTGAGTGCGTAATGCGGCTCTGTAGCATTAACTGAGTAGGTTGCAATGCGGGCCTAAGCATCAATAACAAAGGGCGGCACAAGCGAAGCCTTTCCATATGGCGGCACAAGTGAAATCGCTGACCCAGAGCGTGCTAGGTGCGAGCACGCGAAATTGCCAGTTCACCTTGTCCAGCGGGCATGGTGCCTTAGTGTCGGGCACCGTGCTCCAGCGCGGCTTCCCTCGAATAATGTCTTGAAACCTCATGCCCCTCATCAGCCGAGCGACCGCGCAGCTGCGGACAGCGAAACTTTCCCACTGCAATTGCCGGCAGACCTTCCTAAGGCCATAGACCGCCAGTTCTCTTCGAAAATCCGCCTGATTGCGGGCAGCAGTGCTGCGTCACGTCGGCAGCGGGCCGACAACCGGGCCGGATCAGCCCGTTTCGCCAGGTGCCCGGAAAACTTGGAAGGGGCAATCGCCAAGACAGTTCAAATCGGCTCGATCCCATATCCTTGAGGAATTGTTCGATGAGCCGTTTTCACCGCTGACTGGAGAGCTGGCAGGAAACTGGCGCTCGGAAGCGAACCAAGTAGCGATCAGCGCAAGCCGTGAGGCAGCTTTTGCTAGTAACTAGGTAATCGGCGTTTCTGCTCTCCACACAGCCGTCGCCATGTTCATCGCATATTGGGATGTCAGGAGAATTTCTGGTCAGGTATCGGGTTTAATTTTTGCAGCCGAAAAAATTGGTAAAGGACAAATAGACACGCGGATCATTGCCAGCAGCCGGACTTAACTCGGAAGCCTAGCTTCAGCCTTGAGCACTAAGGCTGAGAAACTGCAGGGTTAAACTTACGCATTTAGCAAGCGGCCCGTGAACTTCCGCTTTCCTCCCGCGACTGGCTAGAGCCCCTCCCAATTTCACCGCTCCGGCCCCGTGTCTCAGATCACTGTCCGGCCGCAGTCCGGGCTACGTCCAGACCCGGCTTCAGCGCACTTGCATCACTCTTTTGGCTTTTTCGCGTTGGGAAGAAGATCGACTGGCAATGGAAAGACAACTGTCGTGGTCCGGCCCGTTGCAATGTCGGTCAGTGCATTGAAATAGCGCAGCTGCATGGAATTGGGCTGCGTGGCCAGCAGCTTGCCCGCCTCGACCAGCTTGGATGCGGCCTGGAATTCGCCGGCGGCGTTGATGACCCGGGCGCGGCGGAGCCGCTCTGCTTCCGCCTGCTTGGCGATGGCGCGGACCATGCTTTCGTCGATATCCACGTGCTTGATCTCGACGTTTGCCACCTTGATGCCCCAGGCGTCGGTCTGGCGGTCGAGGATTTCCTGGATGTCTGCATTGAGCTTGTCGCGTTCGGAAAGCATTTCATCCAGCTCGTGCTTGCCCAGAACCGAACGCAGGGTGGTTTGTGCCAGCTGGCTGACGGCAGCCCGGAAGTCCGCGACGTTGATGATCGCGCGCTGCGGGTCGACGATCCTGAAGTAGATCACCGCGTTGACCTTGACCGAGACATTGTCGCGGCTGATGACATCCTGGCTGGGCACATCCTCGACAAACATGCGCAGGTCTGTCCGCACCAGCTGCTGGACCACCGGAATGATCAGCACAAAGCCGGGCCCCGAAACCCGGGTGAACCGGCCCAGCGTGAACAGCACCCCGCGTTCATACTCGCGGAAGATGTAGACTGCCGCCTGCAGGAAAAGCACCAGCAGGACGACTGCCAGCAGATAGGCGACCCAATCGAAAGGAAGTGCTTCCATCTCATTCTCCCCTGGTTGTTCCCGGTCCTGATCCGGTGTCGGCCACAACGTGCAGTGTGAGGTCCTTGATCCCGTTGACGCGGACGTATTGGCCCGGTTGCAGGCCGGAAAGCCCCTTCGCCTGCCAGCGTTCGCCTTCAACCCAGACAAAACCGCTGCCATCTTGCCAGTCGAGCACTCTGGCTTTGGCGCCGATCATGCGTGCCGACCCCGATACCAGCTGCCGCCGGTAGACACGGATCGTGTAGCCGAGCAGCAGAACCAGCACCGCGGCGCTGGTCAATGCCATGCTGGCGATCAGCCACCAGGAGACGCGGAAGGCGGGTGTATCGGCATCCACCAGCATCGCCGCGCCCAGCGAAAAGGCGATCAGCCCGCCAAGCCCCAAGACGCCGAAACTTGGTGAAAATGCTTCGGCAACCATGAAGGCCACACCGATCCCCAGGAGCGCCAGGGCTGCGTAATTCAACGGCAGCTGGTTGAGGGCAAAGAGCCCCAGAGTCAGGCAGATCGCCCCTACAACACCGGGCACCAAGGCACCGGGATTCCAGAATTCGAAGATCAGCCCGTAGACCCCAAGCATCATCAGCACCAGGGCCACATTCGGGTTCGACAAAACGCTGAGAATACGGATGACCATGTCCATTTCGACCCGCTCGACCGGCAGTCCGGCGGTAAAGATTTGCTTCCGGGCTTCCCCCATCACCACGCTGTGCCCGTCGGCATCCCGCAAAAGAGCGTCAAGGTCGGCAGCAACCAGATCGATGACATTAAGCTCCAGCGCTCTGGTTGCAGACAGGCTCTCGGCCTGGCGCACTGCTTTTTCGGCCCAGTCCGCATTGCGGCCGTGCAGCTCCGCCAGGCTTCGGATCAGTGCAGCCGCGTCGTTGGTTGCCTTGGCCTCCAAGGCGGTCTTGGGCGCTGTTGGGCTGCGGGCCGGGCTGCCGTTTGTGTCTTTCTCCTCATCCCGCTCCCTTGCGGGGTCCCGGTCGGGCAGGCCGTCGGGAAGCCCGCCGATAGCGACAGGTGTCGCCGCGCCCAGGTTGGTTCCAGGCGCCATCGCCGCGACATGGCTGGCATAGAGAATATAGGTTCCGGCGCTGGCCGCATGGGCCCCGGGCGGGGCCACATAAGTGATCACAGGCACCTGCGACTGCAGTATCAGCGAAATGATCTCGCGCATCGCGTCGGCAAGCCCGCCAGGCGTGTTCAGCTGCAGCACAACCGCCTCCGCAGGCGGATTCCGGGACTGCTGGAGCACCCGCTCAACATGGTGAACGGTTGCCGGGCCGATCGGGCCTTCAATCACTGTGAACAGCACATGATGTCCGGCAGCGCCTTCGCTTTCGGTCTGGGCTTTCAGGGGCTCCGCTGCAATCAAGGCCAGGACGATCAGGCCAAGAAGCAGAAGCAAACGTTTCGCAATTCCCATGCGGTTTCTCCACCGCACAATGTAGTGCGGGGACTACAAGCCTCAAATCGGCGCCCTTTACTGCACTTGCTGCCCTAGATAGCTTGCCATCATCGATCTTGCCGACGATGGGAAGGGCAGCACGACATACTCGGCAACGGCGAGGCATCGTTCGCGTGAACCTTGCCAGAGCCATGAAGAAATGGGGGTATTACAACGGGTTAGACACAGTGTCGGCACAGCTGGAGGAAACGCTCAACCGCTCAGGTGGCGACAAGGTCTTTGCGGCTCTGTCAGCTTTGGTCTTGCACTGCATGCATTTGTTGGAGTTGCGGCGAAAGAGGCCTTTCCACAAGCTGACGCTCGTGCTTGACTTGGCGAATGCCCGAAAAATGTCCTTTGGGGTCAATGGGGAACCCGCCGCCCCGACGACTAGACTGGGCTGGAATCAGATCTTGTGTGCCGAAACCAACAACATCACCGGCCGTTCCAGTTCTTCAGCCAGGTCCGGTATCTCCGCAATCTGTTCAGGTGTGGGCGCAAACTCTTCCACCCAGTACAGCTCGAACCCCACAATAATATGTGTGTTGATTGTGGTTGCCAAGATCCGATGGTGCTTTAGCACACCCTTGGCGAACCAATCTGTGCGGCGTTCGCGAAACCGGCGTAACTCCTACCCGAAACCGCAGCCAAGATCGAAAATGCATTTACCGGTCAGTTCAAGCAGAACGGCCTGGATTGCGGGCCACTCAGGCGCACCGTTCAGCCCATGCACCTGCCGAGGAAGGTGGCTGTAGCCAGTAACGAAATCGGGATTGTTGAAGATTTTCTGTGCCATGTTAGCCTCCAAGAAATTGAGAAGACGAGGCTCGTTATCCACACATAACAACCTCGTGCAAATGGGCGAGGCTGAGGCTGGCAATCAGAGTGGTCAGTACGCGTGAACAGCATTCCGACAAAGGGGTACCGACCAGCCGGGCCACAATGTGAACTCCCATTTCAACCATGCAGACTTTAATTGTCAGGATGCCGTGGTTGTCGGTTTCCTTCCCATGTGAAAGTCCGCACTGGCTACTCATCGCGCGAAATGGTGTTTGTGCGGCGAAACATGACTTACCACTAGACCAGCCATTGGTACGGTGCGCGGCAAATGCCAGATCAGAGTCCGATCTGCTGAATGCTGCACCCAATCCAAAGCGTCATAGTGCTTTCAAAAGGACCCCGGCTTTCAAGCGAGACAATCCGGGGCTGTTACCAGAAGATCCTAATGTTTAGTGCGAAAGGCTGATGGCAACGAATGACTTTTCCGACCGCAGGGACGCAGGTTCTTTCGCTGAGGGTCACGCTGCAAAGGCGCTTTGAAAGGCAGACTGCCATCAGCAACTTGTTTAGTTGCCATGGAAGTGCCCTGCTCAGCCCGCCGTGGACTCGCGCTGCACCAATTGTGGTCGCGGCGCACTGACAGGCTCAGCAACTCCACCTTCAATTGCAGACATCAGTAACCCGACGGCTTGGTCAGCAATGGCCTCCAGGTGCAATTCCACGGCGGTCAGGGGAGGCTGGGAGAGCTTGGCGCGCAGCCCGTCGTAGCGGGTTGCGATCCGGATATTTTGCGGAATTTCCAGACCGTTGGCCGCCGCTGCCGTGACTGCGCCAGAGGCGAAGGCGTCTACAGGCACATACAGCGCATCAAGGTCCCCGCAGCGGGACAGCAAGCCGGCGACGGCGTCCGCGGCAAGATCCTCGCCTCCGGTTTCATCCAGCCGCAGGCTGATGGGCTCAGCGCCGGTTTCATCGCAGAAAGACCAGTAGGCGGCCTCTGTCTCGATATAGGAATTGCGCCGCTGCGCGCCTGTGACAAGACCAATGCGGGACGCACCGGAGGCGCGCAAGTGCTCCAGCACCATGCGGGCGGTCGCGCCTGAATTTAAATCAACATGCGGGATATCCTCACGTCCGGGAATGCGGCCGACAGAAACAACCGGCACACCCAGGCCGGTGAAATGCTGAACCAGCGGATCATCCTGGAAAGGTTCGACCAGGATCACCCCGTCCGGAGTGATGGCATCCAGCTGTGCCCCGGACTGAAACGGCGGGATCAGGCAAAGCGCCATATTCCGCGTCAATGATGCCACTGCCGCTGTGGCGGCTATCTCCATCAGAAAGCCGAGCCGCGACGGGCCCGCCGCCACCGAGAAGGGCATCGATGACGCAAGCGCGATCATCCCGGTCCGCCCGGTGCGCAGATGCTGCGCTGCGCGGTTCGGCCTGTAGCCGATCTCCTGAGCGATTTTCTCGATGCGTTCCCGGGTTTCAGGGTCTACATGGCGGCGCCCGCTAAAGGCATGGGAAACCGTGGTTTTCGAAACACCCGCCGCCTGCGCTAGATCGCTAATTGTCGGTTTCTTCATCGCTGCCTCATCCTTGTGCCCGGCCAGGCCGGCGCAAACTGTTTAGCAAATCGGTTTGCGCGAATCAATTTCCGTGCTAAGCCAAACAATCATGCAAATCGGTTTGCATGTCATTTCTTACGGTTTGTTCCGGTTTTGCCCGTGGGATGGCGGGCCCCTAAGGGAGGAAAACAATGTCAACACACAAGCAAACGCATACCCGCGACCCCGCGGATGAAATGCTGCCGCCGCGCAGTCTTGCCATTTACGGGCTGCAACATGTGCTGGTGATGGCAGCATCGCCGATCACCGCGGTGTTCCTGGTGTCACGTGCCCTCAATTTCGACGAGGCCCTGACAGTTGCACTGATCAGCGCGACTTTCCTGGTCTGCGGCTTCGGCACCCTGCTGCAGAGCTTCGGCCCGCGCGGCTTCGGCGCCCGGCTGCCCTTCATCATGGTGCCTGGCGGGGCGCCGATTTTCATCTTCATGGCGATTGCCGTGCAGACGGACGTACAGACCGCGGTGGGGGCGGTGATAATGACTGCGCTGTTCTACTTCGCCGCCCTGCCAGTCTTCAGACGGCTGATCGTGTTCTTCCCGCCGATCGTGGTCGGCACCATGCTGCTGCTTGTGTCGGTCAAGCTGGTGAAGATCTTCGGCGGCACCATCACCGGCAAGCCGGGCACGGAAGGCTTTGCCGACCCGATCAAGATCGCACTTGCAGGCGCGACCATACTGCTGACCATTCTCTGTGCCCGCTTTCTCTCCGGTACGCTGCAACGGCTGGCTGTCATGCTGGGCCTCGTCGGCGGCACGCTGATCGCGCTCACCATCGGTGAGGCGCAGATCACCGGCCTGTTCACTGGCCCGGTCATCGCGGTGCCGCAGCTGCTGCCTTACGGCATGCCCAAGTTCGACATCTTCGCCTCGCTGCCGCTGATCATCTTCTCGATCATCTCCATGGCCGAAGCCACCGGCCAGACGCTGGCCACCGCCGAGATCGCGGGCCGCAGCGGCAATGCGCAGAATATCGTGCCGGCCACCATCCGTGGCGACGCCATCACCTCGTTGATCGGCGGCCTGTTCGGCACCTCGCTGATCATCACCTCCGGCGAAAACATCGGTATTGTGCGCGCCACCAACGTGAAATCGCGTTATGTGACCGCCGCTGCCGGCGTGATCCTGATCCTGATCGCGATCTTCGCACCGGTCAGCCGCCTGGCTTCTGCTTTGCCCGGCCCGGTCGTGGGCGGCACTGCCGTCATCGTCTTTGCCATCATCGGCGTGATCGGCATCGACATGCTGCGCCGCGTCGATCTGCGGGACCACGGCAACATGTACACGCTGGCCGCCGCGCTCACCATGGGGCTGCTGCCGACCCTGATCCCGGACCTCTACAGCCAGTTTCCGAAGTGGTCGCAGATGATCCTTGGCAATGGCCTGGCCATGGGCACGATCACGGCCGCGGTGGTGAATGCGCTTTTTGTGCACGTGGGGCGCGCAGACCGCCCCGGTGAACCCGAAGCCATCACCGTCGAAGCGGAGGCAAGCAAATGACCGCTCTCAAGAACCGCCTCGCCGCGAGCGGCGACCTCCTCCTCCTGCCCGGAAAGCTCCTCCATCAGGGGGAGTGCCGGACCGGCCTGGGCGTTTTGGTCCGCGGCGGCCGGTTCCAGGACATCGACAATGCCGAGGCGCTTTGCGCCCGGCATCCCGAGCTGGACCCGCTGCGCCTGCGGGATCACCTGATGATGCCGGGGTTCATCGACAGCCACACCCATCTGACCCAGTCGCTGGGCAAGTCGCTGGTGTTTGGCGAGCCTTCGGAGATCTTCCGCCGCATATGGGTGCCGCTGGAAGCCAGCCTGAATGAACGCTTGGTCTATCTTTCGGCCAAGCTGGCGGCGCTGGAGTGTCTCCGCGGCGGGTTCACCACGGCGGTGGATGCCGGCACCCGATCGGACGGTTGCATCGGCGCGCTGGCGTCCGCGGCCCGGGAGACCGGCCTGCGCAGCGTGGTGGGCTATATCTGCAACGACCTCGGCGGTACCGCCAAGGTGGCGGATCAGGCCACCATCCTGGCCCGTGCGGAGCAGCACTTGGCCGCCTGGGAAAGCGATCCGCTGATCCACCCCTCGCTGGCGGTCTCCATTCCCGAAGTCGCCACCAACGGCATGCTGGCCAGCGTTTCAAGCCTGTCCGCCGAAGCGGGCGTGGTGTTCCAATCCCATGTGAACGAGCATCTGGCAGCCGTGGAGCGCTCGCTTGTGGCGCGCGGCCAGCGGCCGCTGGAGCATCTCGCGTCCATCGGCGCATTGGGGCCGCATGTCCTGATCGCCCATTCCACCCTTGTCACCCCGCAGGAGCTGAACCTGTTGCGCGACAGCGGCACGGCGGTGGCCTACAACCCCGTCGCCAGTGTCTGGAAGGGCAACGCAATTGCACCCGCGTTGCAGATGGAGGCGCTTGGCATCCGCTTTGGCCTGGGCACCGACGGCACCCGCGCCGACGGGTTCCGCCTGATGGATGCGGGCGAGAGCCTGCAGCGGGCGGGGTTCGGTCTCGCCACCGGCGACAGTTCTTGCGGCGGCGGCTGGCTCTGGCTCGACGCCGCCACCACCCGCGCCGCAGATGCGGCGGGGCTGGGCGCGGTCACGGGCGATATCGCACCGGGGCTGGCAGCCGATTTCCTCCTCGTTGATCTCGACCGGCCGGAGTTCACCCCCTCGCACGACCTGATCTGGGAACTGGTCCGCTATGGCAGCCGCGACCAGATCGATGCGGTCTTCACGCAAGGCGCGCTGCGGCTCTGGCAAGGCTGGCCAGTTGATTGGGACGCCAAGGCGCTGATGGCCGAGGTACGCGCGCTGTCTGACGCTGCCATTGCCAGTGCAGGCATCCAGCGCATCCACCCGGTCTCTTCCAGCCACAGGGCGCGTGCGCTGCAGCAACAGGCAGAACCAAAGTGACTTTCGAGGTTATGCTGATCCTGTCGGCCGTGGTTTTTGCTGCGGCCTTCATCCAGGGCGCGCTGGGTATCGGCTTTGCGCTGATCGTGGCGCCGGTCCTGGGACTGGTGGAGCCCTCGCTGCTGCCGGTCACGCTGCTCATTCTGATGCTGCCGCTCAACAGCCACGTGGCCTGGCGCGAGCGGGAAGAGGTCGACTGGAACGGCGCCGGCTGGATCACGCTGGGCCGGTTCGCCGGGACGTTTGCGGGGCTCTGGCTGCTGGTGGTGCTGAGCGGCCGGCAGCTGGACCTGGCGGTCGGCTGGTTCACCATTGTCGCCGCTGGCGTCGCGCTTCTTGCGCCGCGCTTTGACCCCACCCGCCCGGCAGCTTTGGGCGTTGGTCTCTTTACCGGGGTTACCGAAACCTCCACTGGGATCGGTGGCCCGCCGCTGGCGCTGCTCTACCAGCACGCTGCGGCCCCGGTGCTGCGCTCGACCGTGGCGATTTGCTTCCTCGCTGGTGAAGTGATTTCCCTGATCATCCTCGCCCTTGCCGGACGGATGGAAACCGTGCAGCTACTGGCCGCAGTGTACCTGTTTCCTGCCGTCATGCTGGGCAGCGCGCTTTCTCGGATGACACACAGCCGGATCGGCGGTCCTGGCCTGAGAGTTGCGGTGCTGCTGTTCGCCATCGTTAGCGGCCTGTATCTGATTGCAGGCTGACGGGCCCTGCACCCATGAGAGCAGGCAGACGAGGGGCAACCTGTCCAACTCAAGCTACGCAACTACCACCTTCAACCCGGCATTCTCTCTCAAGCCTGTGCAGTTTCGGCAGATAAGACTTGCCCATACCGTTGAACCGGCGGCGCCATTTGTAGTAGGTCGCATCGCTACCACCGGCGCCTCGGCAAGCCGTGCGCACGTCACCGCCATCCGCAAGCCTCGGTTCAATCTCACGCAAAAGCTTGAGATTGTCTTGGTCCGGATACTGTTTCAGTGCCGTCTTCCGTCCCTTTTCTCTGCTTAAGTAACGGCACAGTTTTGAGGGAAAAGGACAACTGAAACCCTGATCAAAGTCAGGTACGGGCCGTTCTGGCCGGAGGATACTGCCGCCTTGGTACTTATGCTGCATTGCATCCGTGGTCATCTCTTGAGGTGAAGCGGGCTGCCATCAAGTCGCAGCGCTTAACTGTACGCAAGTAAAACTCGGCTGTTCACTTCTACTTCAATTTCAGCTGCTGGGCGAATTCGATGCCGCCCGGGCCGGAAAACGTTGCCCTGCCTGGAGCCGCCTCGTCTGCAGAGGCTGGTGTTTCCGCGGCCGGGGTGGTTTGCTGCATGTGCCGCCGTGCAACCTGGAAGCTGCTGTGTAGAGGCCATGCTGAAAAACAGGGAAACCACAGAAATTCTGGTCCTG
This sequence comes from Leisingera sp. ANG49, assembly GCF_059694505.1. Lineage (NCBI taxonomy): Bacteria > Pseudomonadati > Pseudomonadota > Alphaproteobacteria > Rhodobacterales > Roseobacteraceae > Leisingera > Leisingera sp. ANG49. Next base: position 49,807 of record NZ_JCATZN010000006.1, on the reverse strand, counting down.
GTCACACCGCATTTCAACCTTGCGGCGACGATGGCGTTTCTGGACCCGTTCCGGGCGGCGAACTATCTGGCCGGGAAGCAGCTGTTCCAATGGCACATCGCCAGCGAGGCCGGGGCGCTCTGCCGGGCCAGCAATGGCCTGGAAATTGCCACCAGGCCGCTGGAAGCGCTGAAGCAGATGCAGCCCGATATCGTTGCCGTTTCCAGCAGCTGGACGCCCGAGGCCTTCTCCAGCGAACCCTTGCTGTCCGCGATCCGGAAACATGCGCGGACGGGCAGCTATATTGCCGGGCTCGATACCGCGGCCTTCATCCTGGCCGAGGCAGGCCTGCTGCTGGGGTGGCGGGCGACCGTTCATTATGAGCACATCGATGCCTTCGGGGAAAAATACCCGCAAACCGAGGTCAGCGAGGACCTGTTTCTGCACGAAGGCAGTATCGGAACCTGTTGCGGCGGCTCTGCCGCGGGAGAATTCGCCTTGTTCCTTCTGCACGGGATCGTTGGCGGCGCGCTGACAAACGACTGTGCGAAATATCTGTTCTACCAGAATCTGCGCGGCCCCGGCGCGCATCAGACCGACGGCCAGCTTGAGCCCCTGGGGAATACCGCCCCGCCCAAGGTCCGGGAAGCCATCGCGATCATGGAACGCCATCTGGAAACGCTGATCAGCATTCCCGACCTGTGCAGGCTGGCCGGGGTGTCGCAGCGGCAGCTGAACCGGCTGTTCCAGGAATATGTGCGGACAAGCCCGCAGCTGTACTACCGCGACATCCGGCTGGACCGGTCGCGCGGGCTGGTCACCCAGACGGAGCTGCCGATCTCCGAGATTGCCCAGGCCTGCGGCTTTCCCAGCCATGTGCACTTTGCGCGCGCTTACAAGCAGCGGTTCGGTCTGCCGCCAAGGCAAGACCGGATCGAGGGAAGAGTGCCTTTTGAATTCCGGGCCTGGCCCATGTACCGGCCATCAAAAGCCCTGCAGAATGGCGAATGAAGTTCAATTGACGGCGATTTGAGTTCCGCACAGGGGCCGGTTTTTCGCCGAACATATCCTTGACGCCCTCAACAGGCAGGCAAAGGAGTGTTCGGCGTGACAGACCTACCGACCAAGGCCCAGTTCGCAACCATCGCTGACGGCTATTCCGCCGACGCGGGCAATTCGCAATCGCTGAAGGCGGATGCCTACGTTCAGCGGGAATGGTTTGCCGCCGATCAGCGCGAAATCATTGCCAAGTCCTGGCAATGGGTCTGCCACGTGGAGAAGCTCCGCGACCCCGGGTCCTATGTCACCGTTGATATTGCGGGCCAGCCGGTTGCCGTGGTCCGGGACCGCGAGGGCGTGCTGCGCGCTTTTTACAACGTCTGCAAGCACCGCGCGCACGAGCTGCTGAAGGGCGAAGGCAGCACCACCCGCATCATGTGCCCCTATCATGCCTGGGTCTACAAGCTGAACGGCCAGCTGGTGCGGGCGCCGGAAACCGAACATCTGGAGAATTTCAGCACCGGTGACATCTGCCTGGATCAGGTGCAGGCCGAGGAGTTCGCGGGCTTTGTTTACGTCAACCTGGATCCAACCGCCGCGCCGCTCAGAGAGCAGTCCGGCAATCTGGAAACCGAAATCCGCCACTGGGCGCCGGATATCGACCGGCTGACCTTCGGCCACCGCCTGACCTATGACATCAAGTCGAACTGGAAGAACGTCGTCGACAACTTCCTGGAATGCTACCACTGCCCGACCGCGCACAAGGATTTCTGCGATCTGGTGGACATGGACACCTACAAGGTGACCACGCACGGGATTTACTCCAGCCATATGGCGGATGCGGGAAAATCCGCGAACACGGCCTATGACGTGTCCAATGCCACCGTGCGCACCCATGCGGTCTGGTGGCTGTGGCCGACTACCTGCCTGATGCGCTATCCGGGGCGGTCCAGCATGATTGTCCTGAACATCATTCCCGTCGGACCGGACCGGACGCTGGAGACCTATGATTTCTTCCTGGAAACGCCGGAACCCGACGCGGGCGAGCTGGATGCCATCCGCTACCTGGACGAGGTGCTGCAGGTCGAGGACATCAATCTGGTGGAAAGCGTCCAGCGCGGTATGAACACGCCTGCGTTCACCCAGGGGCGCATCGTCAACGACCCCACGGGTTCGGGCAAGTCGGAGCATGCGGTGCACCACTTCCACGGGCTGGTGCTGGAGGCCTATGCCGGGGCCGCAGGATGACGCAGCCCAATATCGTTGTCATCATGGCCGACCAGCTGGCGCCGCATTGGACCGGCGCCTATGGCCACCCGGTGGCGAAGACCCCGCATATCGATGCGCTGGCGGCGCGCGGCATGCGGTTTGATGCGGCCTACTGCAACTCGCCGCTGTGCGCGCCGTCGCGGTTTGCCTTCATGTCCGGGCAGCTGATCAGCCGCATTGCCGCCTATGACAACGCCAGCGAATTCCGCGCCTCGGTGCCGACCTTTGCCCATTACCTCAAGGCGCTGGGATACCGCACCTGCCTGTCCGGCAAGATGCATTTTGTCGGCCCGGACCAGAAACACGGGTTTCAGGACCGGGTGACCACCGACATCTACCCCGCCGATTTTGCCTGGACCCCGGATTGGGAGGCGCCGGATGAGCGCATAGGCAAGTGGTATCACAACATGGAAACGGTCAAGGAAAGCGGTGTCGCAGTTGCCACCTACCAGACCGATTACGATGACGAGGTCGGATTTGCCGCACGCCGCTGGCTGATCGACCGGGGCCGCGCGCGGGCGGCGGGGGAGGAGACGCCGTTCTGCCTGGTGGCCAGCTTCATCCATCCGCACGACCCCTATGTCGCCAAACCCGAGTGGTGGGATCTTTATGAGGGTGAAGAGATCCCGATGCCCGAATATGTGCCGGGCCTTGAGGACCAGGACCCTTTCTCGCGCCGTGTCATGGACGGAATTGAAGCCAGTGTTGTCCCCCTGAGCGAGGAGGAGGTGCGTCGCGCCCGCCGCGCCTATCTGGCCAATGTCAGCTATTTCGACAGCAAGGTGGGTGAAATCGTCAAAGCCATCGACGGCATCGGTGCAGGTGAGGACACAATCATCATCGTCACCGCCGACCATGGCGACATGCTGGGTGAGCGCGGGCTGTGGTACAAGATGAACTTCTTTGAGCACTCCGCCCGGGTGCCGCTGGTGATGGCAGGGCCGGGCATCGCGCAGGGCACGGCCGCCAATGCCTGCTCGCTGATCGACCTGCTGCCCACGTTCGTGGACATCGCTGGCGGCGATGCGGCGATCCTGGGTGAACCGGTGGACGGCCGGTCGCTGCTGCCGCTGGCCCGCGGTGACGCGGACCCGGTGGATGAAGCGATCGGCGAATACTGCGCCGAGATGACCCCCTGCCCCGTTTTCATGATCCGGCGCGGGAGCCTCAAGTACATCCACTGCGACGCCGATCCGCCGCAGCTTTATGATCTGGCCAAGGATCCGCTGGAGACCAGAAACCTTGCCACCGATCCGGCCTATGCGGAGGCCGCCGCCGGTTTTGCGGCGGAGGCCGGCAATCGCTGGAACAGCGAGAAGCTGCGCCGCAACATCATCGCCACCCAGAAATCCCGCCGCATCCTGCATGCCGCAATGGAAGCAGGGGCCGGAGAGCATTGGGATTACAACCCGCCCTCCGACGCCAGCCAGCAGTATGTGCGCAACCACATGGACTGGACCGTGGCCGCTGAGCATTACCGTTTGAACCCGGGGAACACAGATGACAGGAAAACTTGAAGGCAAGACCGCATTGGTCACCGGCGGCCGCGGCGGCATCGGGCGCGCGATTGTGGCGCGGTTTCTGCGCGAAGGCGCGCGGGTTTATGCGGCAGACCTGACCCCGCAGGGATCATTGGCGGCGCATGACGAGGACGGCAGCATCTTCGTCAGGCTGGATGTCACCCAGGAGGCCGATGCCATCGCTGCGATGGAGCAGGTGAATTCAGATTCCGGAAGGCTGGACATTTTGGTCAACGCCGCCGGGATCGAGATTGAAAAGACCATCGAGGACACCACGCTGGAGGACTGGAACCGCAGTTTTGCGGTGAACTGCACCGGCACCTTCCTGGCCTCGAAATACGCGCTGCCATTGCTGCGCGCGGCGGCCCGGTCGGGCAGCAGCGCCAGCATTATCAACTTCGGCTCCTACGACGGGTTCATCGCCGATCCCGGTCTTGCCGCCTATTGCGCCACCAAGGGCGCGGTGCATGCGCTGACCCGGGCGATGGCCTGCGACCACGGCCCCGAGGGCATCCGCGTCAACGCCATCTGCCCCGGCTATATCGACACGCCGATGCTGCAAAGCTTCTTCACCGGCGACGGCTCCGGCGGCGGCGGCAAGACGATTGACCAGCTGCAGCAGGCGGTGCGCGATGTCCATCCGATGCGCACCTACGGGACGTCGGAGGATATCGCCAACCTGGTCAATTGGCTGGCCTCAGACGAGGCGCGCTATGCCTCTGGCCAGCTGTGGGTGCTGGACGGCGGATTGTCGGCCCAGGTGCAGCAGATGAAGCTCTGAGGACTCAACCATGGCCAAGCAGAAATCCGTCATCATCACCTGCGCCCCGACCGGCGGCATTCACACCCCGACCATGTCCGAGCATTTGCCCGTCACGCCCAGCGAGATCGCCGCCGCCTCGATCGAGGCGGCGGAGGCAGGAGCGTCGATCATCCACCTGCATGCGCGCGACCCGGAAACCGGCAAGCCCGATCCGGACCCGGATCTGTTCATGGACTTCCTGCCGCGGATAAAGCAGGCGACCGATGCGGTGATGAATGTCTCCACCGGCGGCGGGCTGGGTATGACCCGCGAGGAGCGCCTGCGCGCCGCCACCCGCGCCTCGCCCGAGATGGCCAGCATGAACATCGGGTCGATGAACTTCGGCATCTTCCCGATGAAGGATAAGTATTCGAACTGGAAGCACGCGTGGGAGCCGGAATTCCTGGAGATGACCCGCGACTTCATCTTCCGCAACACATTTGCGGATATCGAGTATTGCCTGAAGGAACTGGGCCAGGGCCACGGCACCAGGTTCGAGTTCGAATGCTATGACCTGGGCCACCTCTACAACCTCGCCTGGATCCGCGACCAGGGCTGGATTGATGGTCCGATCTTTGTGCAGATGGTGTTTGGCATCCTGGGCGGCGTCGGGGCCGATCTGGACAACCTGATGCATATGCACACCATCGCCAACAAGCTGTTCGGCGACGATTATGAATGGTCGGTTCTGGCAGCCGGGCGCCACCAGATGCCCTTCACCACCCAAAGCGCCCTGCTGGGCGGCAATGTCCGCGTCGGGATGGAGGACAGCCTGTACATCGGGCCGGGCGAAAAGGCCGTGTCCAGCGCGCAGCAGGTCAGGAAGATCCGCAGCATCATCGAAAACCTGGGCCACAAGGTTGCCACCCTGGCAGAGGCGCGCGCACGCCTGGGCCTGAAGGGCGGCGATCAGGTCGCATTCTGAGGGGGAGAGACCATGCAGACTAAGATACTGATCAACGGCGAACTGGTTGCCGGTGACGGAGCGGCGCTGCAGGTCACCGATCCGGCCACCGGGACTGAGATCACCCAAGTGCGTGAAGCCAGCCCGGAACAGGTGGAGGCCGCGGTGCGGTCCTCCGAGGAGGCCTTCGATAGCTTTTCGCGCAGCACCCCGGTGGAACGGTCGGCTCTGCTGCTGGCGATTGCGGACTGCCTGGAGGCACATCAGGATGAGCTGGCCGCGCTTGAAAGCCTGAATGCCGGTAAGCCCTGGCCCTCTGCCCGCGACGACGAGATGCCGCTGACCATCGACACGTTCCGCTTCTTCGCCGGCGCGGCGCGCACCATGACCGGTTCCGCCGCGGGGGAATATGTGGCAGGCCACACCAGCATGATCCGCCGCGATCCAGTAGGACCGGTGGCCGCCATTGCGCCCTGGAACTACCCGCTGATGATGGCGGCCTGGAAACTGGCGGCGCCGATCGCGGCGGGCTGCACCGTGGTCCTGAAACCCTCGGAACTGACGCCGCTGTCCACCCTGCGCATGGCGGAGCTGCTGAACGGGATCCTGCCGAAGGGCGTGCTGAACGTGATCCACGGCACCGGGCCGGGTGTCGGCGATCAGCTGATCAACAGCCCGCAGATGGAGGCCATCACCGTGACCGGCAGCCCCGCCACCGGCATGGCGGCGATGCGTGCGGCCGGCAATCAGATCCGCCATGTGCATCTGGAGCTGGGCGGCAAGGCGCCGGTGATCGTGTTTGACGATGCCGATATCAAGGCGGTTGTCGAAACCATCCGCTACGGCAGTTTCTTCAATGCCGGCCAGGACTGCGCCCAGCCCTGCCGGGTGCTGGCGCAGGAGGGTGTCTACGACAAGCTGGTCGCGGCGATAGCGGCGCAGGTCAGCCGGATCCGCACCGGCGCGCAAAAGGCCGAGGGCACGGAAATGGGACCGGTTATCTCAGCCGGTCAGCGCGACCGTGTGGCCGGGTTTGTCGACCGCGCCCGCGCGGCTTGCGAGGTTGTGGCCGGCGGCACGGCAGAGGAAGGCGCAGGCTTTTTCTACCGCCCCACTGTGCTGGCCAATGTCAGCAACGATGCCGAGGTTGCAACCAGCGAGGTCTTCGGCCCCGTCGTTTCCATCTCCCGCTTCAGCGAGGCCGAAGATGCCCTGCGCATTGCCAACAGCGGGCGCTACGGGCTGGCCTCGTCGGTCTGGACCGCCAACGTCGGGCGCGCGATGGAAATGACCAGCCGCCTGCGCTATGGCTTTACCTGGGTCAACACCCACGGCATCGCCACACCGGAGATGCCCTGGGCGGCGATGAAAGGCTCCGGCACCGGCTGCGACATGAGCGTCTATGCGCTCGATGCGTATACCTCGGTCCGGCATGTGATGGTGGCGCACTGATGCGGCTTGCAGGGAAAAGGGCACTGGTCACCGGCGGCCGTCAGGGGATCGGCCGCGGCATTGCCGACGCGTTCCTGACTGAGGGCGCAACTGTCATCACCTGCGGCCGCGGCGGCCGGCCCGAGGGGCTGCCGGATGCCGTTGCCTGGCACAGCGTCGATGTCGCGGATGTTCAGCAGGTGGCAGAGCTGGCACAGGCTGCCGGAACCATAGACGTTCTGGTCAACAACGCGGGTGTCCAGGTCGAGAAAACCGTCGTGGACAGCACCGACGCCGACTGGGAGCTGGTCATGGGCGTGAACTGCCGGGGCGTGTTCAACATGTGCCGGGCGTTCATTCCGGTCCTGTCCAAGAGCGCGTCGATCATCAACATCGGCTCCATCTCAGGCAACTCCGCGGATCCTTCCATGGCGCTTTACAACGCGTCCAAGGCCTTTGTGCACGGGCTGACGCGCTCCATCGCAGTGGACCATGGCCCCGATGTCCGCTGCAATGCGATCTGCCCTGGCTGGATCGAAACCGGCATGCTGGAGGCAGGATTTGAGCTCGCGGATGATCCGCAGGCCGCGCGCCGGGACGCGCTGGCCCGCCATGCGGCGCGCCGGTTCGGCCAGCCTGCCGATATTGCCGCCATGGCGGTCTGGCTGGCCTCGGACGAGGCCGGTTTCGCCACCGGGCAGCTGTTCACCATTGACGGCGGCATGACCGCTGCGTCACCAATCAACACCGGGTTGTTCTGATCGAAACGGGGCTGTTCTGATGGCAGATATCACACATACTGCGGTGCTGGGCGCCGGCACTATCGGCGCCAGCTGGACCGCGCTGTTCCTGGCCTCCGGCCGGTCGGTTGCGGTCTACGACCCTGCCGAAGGCGCACAGGACACGGTGCGCGCCTATATTGACCAGGCCTGGCAGACCATGAGCGCGCTGGGGCTGACCGCACGGGGCAACCCGGACCGCGTCACCTTCGTGCGCTCGGCGCGGGAGGCTGTTGAAGGCGCTGGTTTCATTCAGGAAAACGTGCCTGAACGGCTGCCGGTCAAACATGCCCTCTTTGCGGAAATCGAACCCGGTATTGCACCTGGTGCCATCGTGGCAAGCTCGGCCTCCGGGCTGACGCTGGGCCAGATGCAGGCCGGGTGGGAAAACCCCGGCCGTTTCATTCTGGGCCACCCCTTCAATCCTCCGCACCTGATCCCCCTGGTCGAGGTGATGGGAAACGGTCTGACCGATCCGGACGCGGTGCCGGCGGCGGAGCAATTCTACAAGGACATCGGCAAAGTCACGATCCGGGTGAACAAGGATGTCCCCGGCCATGTTGCCAACCGGCTTCAAGCCGCCGTTTGGCGCGAGGCGATCCACCTGGTGCTGTCCGGCGTGGCCAGCGTTGGCGATGTCGACAAGGCGATGTTCGCGGGTCCCGGGCTGCGATGGGCGGTGATGGGGCCGACAACTCTTTTCAGCCTGGGGGCCGGATCGGGCGGGCTGGCGGCTTTCTGCGAGCATTTCTCTGATACCTTCAACGGCTGGTGGGATGATCTGGGGTCGCCGGAACTCACCCCTGAAGTCTCCGAAATCCTTGCAAACGGCCTTGCCGAAGCGACGGGCGATATGTCTGTCGAAGACCTGGCAGCCCAGCGCGACGCGAAAATCGTGAAGCTGCAAAGCGCCCTGGCAGACATGGAAAAGGGACGGTAAGATCAGAATAATGCAGGATTTGGGGGCGTGGGGAAGAATTGCAAGATAGTCGCTAATCGGCATCTTAAATCTGACGTCCTGCACTGAGTGGCAACGGCCGTTTTGGGCAAGCAGTACGGTCGCAATTGCAAATTTGTTAGACGGCTGCAAAAGGGCGCCTTCGCAAGCAGCGCTAACGGCAAGGTTTCAATCGCCTTGGAGCATTCCAAGCCATCGGGCCCGTGGCTCTCTCAGCAGGTGTACTAGCGAGTTCCGGTAGCGCTTAATGCTACGGGCCCGGAAACCGCCTAAGTGAATTTATGTCAAGAATTGCCAGGTACACGATGTTGACCAATTTCCTGTGTGAGGTCCGACCGGCCAAGCAAACCCAATTTGAACGGCGGCTCGAAACTCCGCCGGGGCAAGTCCCCGGTCGGTTTTCCAAGTTCATCGACGCGCCCGGCGTGGTCCGCAAGGTTTAGCTGTTCTCGATGCCGCTTAGCCGTAACCGATGGCTCAGGGGCCGCTTGGCTGCCGACTAGGACCTGCAGCCTGTCCTACGCTGTCATGTTGCAGCATCCTCCGCCATGGGTGGTGCTGTTGAAGAAATCCTCTATGACTGGAAGAGACTGGAAAAAAACGGCGGTGATCGGCGAGGATGCGCCGGAGTTGTCACCTAATATGGATCACTTTTGGCTCTGCTGACAGGCGGGCGGTCCGCAGCCATTAGGATCCGCGCTTGGAAACCTTCCAGCACAATGCGGATCTTCTCCTTAGCCGAAAGGTGCTTGCGCGTCTTGCGGCGAATGTCTTTAACGACCCGATCAGCCGTCGGTTTGTCCCCGGTTTCAGCTTTCCGTCTCATTTTCACTCCTTGACGGTTCAGATGAGCCAGAAACCTTCCATTATGCAAATCCCTCAATCAGAGTCCCACAGGTGCTGATGTCAGACACGTTGTAGTGCCGTAAGAAGACCGGGAAATAGCCCTGTCCCACCTTGCAGGCAACGTTACCGAGAACCAACACGGCGGGAGGACCTTCGATGTGCAAAAGCTCCCGCTGCATGGCAGAAGAAAACCCGGCCATTCAGACCAGGCACAGTGGTGTTTCAAAGGCCAAGGCTGGGCCGCGCAGATGAAGCAGCCCTCCTCCGACAGGGGTCTAATGCCTGCAATCCGACTGTTCGGTTTCGTGTATCAGGGAAGATACCGGCTGCCGGAGGTTCGCCAGACCGTTCCCGGCAAGCCGGTTCGGCCGGGCCAAATCAGTCCGGCCGAAGGTCAGTGGTGTCCAATGCCGGCCCGGCCGCTTTGGTCCGTCAGCCACTTCAGCACAACCTGCGTTTCGCGGCGCGTCCGGCTGCCATGGCGGTCTTCTAGGTAATAGCCATGGGTCGGGGCGATCTGCTCATCAAAGAGCCGGACGACCCGGTGGTCTGCCAGATCCTGGTCAATCAGCGGCAGCCATCCGACAATGACCCCCTGGCCTTCGGCCGCACCCCGTAAAAGCACATTGGCGTCTTCAAATACCGGACCGCGCAGAGAACCGGGAACCCGCACGTTCATCGCCGTGAACCAGTCCAGCCATCCCCAGTGGTTTCTCTGGTGCAACAGAGGCAGCTGCAACAGGTCTCCGGGCGATTTCACAGGGCCGAACCGGGTGAGGAACTCTTTTGACGCAATAGCCACCGGGCTGAGTTCAAGCAGTTTGACAGCCCCTTCGGGCATCTCCGACATGCGCTCCCAGCGGATCACGATATCGACGTTTTCCCTATTCAGCGTGCCGGGCTGATAAGACGGCACCACTTCCAGCTCGATTTCGGGATGCTTCTCCCAGAGGTCGCTGATCCGCGGCATCAGCCAGCGGGCAGTGAAGATCGGTCCGGTGGCAACGCGCACGGTCTTGCGGGACGTGCGTCTCAGGGCGCGGACGGCATCTTCCAGCATGCCGAAGGCCTGAACCGCCGTTTCAGCCAGCCGCTGCCCGTCTTCCGTCAGCACCACCTCGCGCCCGGAACGTTTGAACAGCTTGGTGCCAAGCTGCTCCTCGAGGCCGCGGATATGGTGGCTGATTGCGGTGGGGGTCACGGACAGATGCTCAGCCGCAGCGCGGAAGCTGCCCGTTCTGGCGGCGGCTTCGAAGGCGCGTAATGCGGAGAGAGACGGCAGCATGCTGTTTCCTTAGATGAGCAAAACTCATTATTTGCTGAGCAAAGACCATTTGTAAACGAGGGTTTTTGGCATCACCGTCTGAGAGAAATTAGCTGGACTCATGATATGGCGGTATCCGGAAATCGAAGGCGCGGGCGCAAGGAGCGGCTTAATGCGGCCAGCGAGGCCGGCAGCGTCAGGCCGGTGTGGCCCGGGGTCGAAGGCGGACGGCTGAGACCGCTTGCGCCTGAGGAGGTTGCGCTGGTGGAGGAGACGGCACTGTCGCTTCTGGAAACGCTGGGGCTGAGCCAGGCCGTACCGTCCATGATCGACAAGGTCTGCACCGCTGGCGGACAGCTGACCGAACACTGCAGGCTGCTGTTCCCGCGTGCCTTGGTGCGATGGGCCGTGGAGGGCGCGCAGAGAGGTTTCACGCTGTGCGGCCAGCAGCCGGAACACGATTTGCAGATCTCCGGCGCCCGGGTCCACATGTCGACCGGCGGCGCGGCACCGGGGGTGTTCGACCTCGACACCGGGGCCTACCGCGACTCGACGCTGGCGGACCTGTATGACGCGGCGCGGATAGTCAACCGGATGGAGAATATCCACCACTTCAGCCGCTCGGTGGTGGCCCGCGACATCGAGGACAACGCGGTGATGGATCTGAACACCGCCTATGCCTGCCTGATGGGCACCTCCAAGCATGTTTCGATCTCGATCAGCGCGCCGGAGAACGTGGGGCCAATCGCGGATCTTTGCTACCAGATCGCCGGCGGCGAGGCCGCATTCCGGGCGCGGCCCTTCCTGACGGTGATGGTCTGCCATGTGGTGCCGCCGATGCGCTTTGCCGAGGAGGCCTGCGAGGTGCTGGAGGCCGCGATCAGGGCAGGGTTCCCGGTGCAGCTGATCAGCGCAGGCCAGGCCGGGGCGACCAGCCCCGCCACAATTGCCGGGTCGCTGGTGCAGGCGGTTGCCGAAACCCTGGCCGGGCTGGTCTTTGCCAGGCTGGTCGATCCGGGGGCCAAGGCGATCTTTGCCCCCAAGCCGCTGGTGGCCGATCTGCGCACCGGGTCGATGTGCGGCGGCGGCGGCGAGCAGGCGATCCTGATGGCGGGCGCGGCGCAGATGGGGCGGCATTTCGGCCTGCCGGTTTCCTCCATCGCGGGGATCACCGATTCCAAATGCCTGGATGCGCAGTACGGCGCCGAGAAATCGCTGGCCGTGGCGATGGCCGCCCACGCGGGATCCAACATCGTCACCCAGGCAGCCGGAATGCAGGCAAGCCTGCTGGGGGTCAGCCATGCGGCCTATGTCAGCGACAATGATCTGCTGGGCAACATTCTGCGCACGATCCGCGGGGTCGAGGCCACGCCGGAAAACATTGCCGCTGATGTGATCGCCCAGGTGTGCCGCGGCGAAGGCCACTATCTGGGCGAGCAGCACACTTTTGAGCGGATGAAATCAGACTACTTCTATCCGCATATCGGCGACCGGCGCAGCCCGCGCGAATGGCAGGAGGATGGCGCCCGGCCGGTGGGCGACACGGCGCGGGACACAGCCCGCGGGATTCTGGGTGCGCATTTCCCGCAGCATGTCAGCGATGAGACCGACCGCGCGCTGCGCGCGGCATTCGATATCCGGCTCACCCGCGAACAGATCGGCAGGCCCGCATGAACACCATTGAACTCAGCACCCGAGCCCGTGCGGCGCTGCCGGGCGGGGTCAGCCACGAGCTGCGCTACCGCGCGCCGCACCCCATCTATGTCGAACGCGCTGCCGGCGCCGAGAAATGGGATGCCGAAGGGCGCCGCTATATCGATTTCAAGATGGGGTCGGCCAGCCAGATGCTGGGCCACGGCCACCCCGCCATTGTAGCAGCGCTGCAGAAGCAGGCGGAGCGCACAGTATTCAGTGCCGATTGCCACGAGAGCGAGATTGAATGGGCGGAATGGGTCAACCGGCTGTTTCCCTGCGCGGAACGCACCCGCTTCACCGCTTCGGGCAGCGAGGCGACCATGCTGGCGATGCGGCTGGGCCGGGCCTGGTCCGGCAAGGACAAGGTGCTGCGGGTCGACGGCCATTACCACGGCTGGCACGATCATGCGCTCAAAGGTGCCAAGGCGGGCAGTCTGCAGGCCGCGTCGCTGGGAGTTCCCGACGCGGTGACGGGCCTGGTCGAGGTCTGCGCCGCCGATCTGCAGGCGATGCAAGCGGCCCTGCAGGACAGCAGCATCGGCACGGTGATTATTGAGGCCTCCGGGGCAAATTACGGTTCGGTGCCGCTGTCCGTGGAAACTTTGCGCGCTTTGCAGGACGCGGCCCGTGCCGCGGGCGTGGTGCTGATCTTTGACGAAATTATCACCGGCCTGCGATGGTCGCCCGGGGGACGGCAGGCGCGCGATGGCATCGTGCCGGACCTGACCACACTGGCGAAGGTTGTGACCGGCGGCCTGCCGGGCGGGGCCGTTTGCGGGCGGGCGGAGATCATGGAGCTGATGAACAACGTCGCCGCGCGGGACGGGCTGTCGCCGCCGGTCAGCCACAAGGGAACTTTCAACGGCTCCCCACTGATTGCCGCCGCGGCCTGCGCGGCGATGCCGCTGCTGGCCACCGGGGAGGCGCAGGCACAGGCCGATGCCATGGCAGAGCACCTGCGCGGTGGCCTTAATGCGCTGATGGCACAGCATGGCATCACGGGGTGCGCCTATGGCGAAAGCTCAACTTGCCATCTGCTGTTCGGCGCAACAGACCCGGCGGGGTTGAGCCCGGCTGAAATCCGCAGCGTGCCGCCTGCCTTGGTGGCTGGCCTGCGCGGCGGCCTGCTGGCGCGCGGCGTGGATTTGATGAGCCATACATCCTGCGTGACCTCTGCGGCGCATTCACCGGAGCTGATCGGCGAGGCGCTGGACGCCTTCGATGCGGTGTTTGCCGCGCTTATCCAGGACGGAGTGCTGCAATGACCCTGCCTTCCCGCGCCCGCACCGTCATCATCGGCGGCGGCGTCATCGGCTGTTCCATCGCCTATCACCTGGCACGCGAGGGCCGGAAGGACATCGTGGTGCTGGAGCGTTCCAAACTGACCAGCGGCACCACTTGGCACGCGGCAGGGCTGGTGCGCCGGCTGCGGCCTTCGGCGACGCTGACCAAGCTGATCAATTACTCGATCGACCTTTATGGCGAGCTGGAGGTCGAAACCGGTCAGGCCACCGGCTGGACCCAGACCGGTTCGCTGACTTTGGCTACCAACCCGGACCGGCTTACCAATATCAAGCGGCAGGTCTCGCTGGGCCGCGCATTCGGGCTGGAGGCCGAGGTGGTGGATGCCGCCCGTGCCAAGGAGCTGTGGCCGCTGATTGAAACGGACGACGTGATCGGCGCTGTCTGGTCGCCAGCGGACGGGCGGGTGAACCCTTCGGACGTGGCGCTGGCGCTGTCCAAGGGCGCGCGCGCACGGGGGGTGCAGATCTTTGAGGATACTGCTGTTACGGGCCTGCAGAAGACGGGCGGGCGGATCTCCGGCGTCGCGGTGGGTGAGCATCTGGTCGAGGCGGAGGAGGTGGTGGTCGCCTGCGGTCTCTGGTCCCGCGAGGTGGCCGCGATGGCTGGCGCGCATATGCCGCTCTATGCCTGCGAGCATTTCTACATCCTGACCAAGCCGCTGGAAGAGGTGCAGGCCCTGGGCAAAGGCGCGCATCTGCCGACGCTCAATGATCAGGATGCCTTCCTATATGCCCGTGACGATGTGGAGGGCCTTCTGGTCGGCTGTTTTGAGCCGCACGCCAAAGGGCTGCCGCTGGACCGGCTGCCCAGGGATTTCTCCTTCGACCTCTTGGACGAGGACTGGGACCATTTCATGCCGATGATGGAAAACGCCCTGCGCCGCATCCCGGCACTGGAGAAGGCCGAGGTGCGGATGCTGCTCAATGGCCCCGAAAGCTTCACCCTCGACAGCCAGTTCATGCTGGGCGAAAGCCCCGAGGTGCCGGGATTGTTCCTGATGGGCGGCATGAATTCCACCGGCATCGCGCTGGCGGGCGGTGCCGGGCGCGCGATGGCGGAATGGATCATCGCGGGCGAGCCGACGATGGAGCTGAACGAAGCCGACATCCGCCGCTTCAGCCCGGAGATGAACGTGCTGGGCGCATTGGAGGCCCGCATCCCCGAGGTGCTGGGCCGCCATTATGACAACCCCTTCCCGGGCCGTTCGATGGAGACCGCCCGCGGCCAGCGCCGCTCCCCAATCCACGCGGGTCTGGTTGCCGCCGGTGCAAGGTTTGAAAGCCGCGGCGGCTGGGAGCGGGCGGTGCATTTCGGCGGCGAGGCCGCGCATCTGCCGCTGACCTTTGGTGTGCCTGCCTGGCGGGAAAAGGTGGGGCGCGAGGTGGACGCCTGCCGCAACGGGGCCGCCATCCTGGACCAGAGCGCCTTTGGCAAGATCATGGTTCAGGGGCCGGATGCCTGCGCCTTCCTCAACCATCTGTGCGCCGCACAGATGGATATTGCCGAGGGCCGCATTGCCTACAGCCAGATCCTGAACCGCAAGGGCGGTATCGAAAGCGACATCACCGTGCAGCGGCACGGGCCGGAGACCTACCTGATGATCGTGGGCGCGGGCGAGGTTGTGCGCGATCTGAAACGGATGCGCGAAACCAAAGGCGCGTTCCGCGTGGAGTTCACCGACGTGACCAGCGGCTATGCGGTCCTCGGCCTGGCCGGAGCTAAAGCCCGTGAGGTGCTGCACGCCACTTCAAACGCGCCGGTGCCGGACCTGAAACGCTTCCAGTTTGGCCCGGTTGAGATCGGCCTGGCGCGCGGCTGGGCCGGGCGGCTGAGCTTCACCGGTGAGGAGGGCTATGAGCTCTATATCCCTGCCGACATGGCGATGGCGGCCTATGAGGCGCTGGTGGCAGCAGGGGCGAGTCACGCCGGGCTTTATGCCAGCGGCTCGCTGCGGATCGAAAGCGGTTTCCGTGCCTTTGGCCACGAACTGGGCCCCGGCACCACGCCGCAGGAGGCCGGGCTGGGGGCATTCTGCGCTTTTGGCACCGGGTTTGTGGGGGAAGATGCGCTGAGGGCCCACATCCCGGAACGCCGGATCGTCTCGATGCTGTTCGACGACCCGGAGGCGGTCCCGATCCATGATGAGCCGGTTTACTACGGCGGCCAAGTTGCGGGCCAGATCACCTCCGCGGCCTGGAGCTACCGCTATGGCCGCTCGGTTGCGCTGGCGATGATTGATGCGCCGCTGGATCAGCTTGCCAGCGGCACAGTTGTTTCCGGTTTCGAAGTCGAAATCGCCTGCACCCGCTACGCCGCCAAGGCATCGCTGAAACCCGCCAAAGAGGCCTTTGCCCATGACTGACACCATACGCACCACACAGGTTGCCATTATCGGCGGCGGAATCATGGGCGTGGCTGCCCAGTTTCAGCTGGCCGAGAACGGCTGGACCGACACGATCCTGTTTGAAAAGGCCGAGCTGACTTCAGGCTCCACCTGGCACGCGGCGGGGCAGATTGCCCACGCGGTCGGCAGCCGGCTGATGGGCTGGATCAACAAGACCTCGATCGAGACCTACAAGAGGGTTGAGAAGGAGACCGGCCAGAGCATCGGCTGGCATGAAGTCGGCGGTTTCCGCATTGCCACAACCGACGATGAGGTCGACTGGATGAAGTCGATCATGGGCGTCGGCAAGCTGCTGGACCTGCCGATGGAGCTGGTCGGTCCGGAGGAGGTCGCCCGCGTGAACCCGTTCTACAAGGTGGACGGCGTCAAAGCGGCGGTGCGCACCTATGAGGACGGGCATATCGACCCGTCTTCGGTGACCATGGCGTTGGCCGCCGCCACCCGCGCGCGCGGTGCGAAGATCGAGCGGCGCAACCAGGTGCTGGGCGCCTCCCGCAAGGGGGGTATGTGGCTGTTGCGCACGGAAAAAGGCGATGTGCTGGCCGAGCATGTGGTGATCGCCGCGGGCTCCTATGCCAATCAGGTGGGCGAATGGTTCGGGCTCAAAATCCCGTCTGTCAGCTGCCTGCACCATTATCTGGTGACAGATACCGTGCCGGAGTTTCTGGACCGGCCGGAGCTGCCGGTGATGCGCGACAACGCCTATGGCGGCTATATCCGGCAGGAGCAGAAATCGGGCCTCATCGGCATCTACGAGGGCCACACCTGCCCCACCGTCTGGGAGATGCCGCAGGGCGCGCCCTGGGCGGCGGAGAATGAGCTGTTTGAGGCGGATTACGACTCCATCGGCAATTTCCTGATGGTGGCGTTTGAGAAGATGCCGGTGCTGGCTGAGCTGGGCATCAAGCGCGTGGTGCGCGGCGCAATCACCCATACGCCGGATGGCGGCATGCTGGTGGGCCCCTCGGGTGCGCCGAATGTCTGGCTGTCCTGCGGCTCCTCCATCGGGCTTGCCTGGGGCGGCGGCGCGGGCAAGGTGCTGGCCGACTGGATGGTGCATGGCGAGACCCCGATAAACACCCGCGGTCTCGATCCGCGCCGTTATGGCAATTTCTCGACCGATCATTTCATTGTTGAGCGCACCAAGGATGAGTTCATGCGCCGCCATGACACCCCGTGCCCCGGCAAGCAGTTTGAGAGCCTGCGCCCTCTGAACCGCCATGTGCTCTATGACCGGCTGGCCGCCAAGGGCGCGGTCTTCGGCGAGGTCGCCGGCTGGGAGCGGCCGCGTTACTTTGGCGAGGTTGGCGAGACTGAGCAGATCGGCTGGGGCCACCAGCCGTGGCATGCCAACGCGATGGCGGAGGCCAAGGCAACACGGGAAGCAGCCGGCGTCATCGACCTCTGCGCCTTTGCCCAGTTTGAGATCACAGGCAGGGACGCAGGCGCACTGCTGGACAGGCTCTCGGCCAACAAGATCCCGGCCAAGGACGGGCGGATGAGCCTCAACCACCTGCTGACGGAGAGAGGCCGGTTCGAGACAGAGATCACCATCTGGCGCATCGCGGAGGACCGCTATTTCACCGGCTCGCCCATCGCCCGCTGCAATCCTGATTTCGACTGGATCAAATCGCACATCCGCGATGGCGAAGACGTGCGGATGATCAACCGCACCCACGACTGGGGCATGCTGGCGCTCTCCGGCCCGGCCTCGCGCCGGATCCTGGCGGAGCTGACGGATGCGGATCTCTCGAACCAGGCGTTCCCCTGGCTTTCGGGGCAGGAGATCACCGTGGCGGGGATTCCTTGCTATGCGCTGCGGGTCTCTTTCGTGGGCGAACTGGGTTGGGAGCTGCACGCGCCGCTGGATCAAATCGGGGAACTCTACGACGCGCTTTTTGTTGCCGGAGAGAAGCACGGTTTGGCCGACCTGGGCTCCTATGCCTTCAACGGGATGCGGATGGAGAAAGCTTACCGTGCCTCCGGCGAGCTGACCACCGACGCGGGGCCGCTGGACGTGGGGCTGGAGCGGTTTGTGGCGGCAGAAGGCCGGGATTTCCAGGGCAAGGAGGCCTTGCTGGCGCGTGATCCGGGCTGGGAGCTGTTCTACGCGGAACTGCATTCCGACGGGATCGACATCCACGGCGGCGAGCCGGTGCTGCTGGAGGGAAAGCCCGTCGGCCTCACCACCTCCGGCGGCTACGGCTACACGGTTGGCAAATCTCTAGGCTGGCTGTTTGTCCGAAAGGGCACGCCGCGTGAAGGGCTGACCGTGCAGATCCTGAACCAGCAATTCACTGTGACCATCCATGATGAAGCAATTTTTGACCCGCAGAACCTGCGGCCCCGATCCGAGGATTGAGACCATGACCACGATCAACAGCAAGATCACCGGAGGCGAGGCCGTCTACCGCGTATTGAAAGCCAATGGCATCGGCACCGTATTCGGCCTGCTGGGCGGGTCGATGCTGGAGCTTTATGACGCGATGTATCAGGGCGGCGAAATCGCCTATGTCGGTGCCCGGGACGAGCGTGCGGCGGGCCATATGGCCGATGCCTGGGCAAGGATGACCGGCAAGCCCGGTGTGGTGCTGGGGGCGCAGGCCGGGCCGGGGGTGGTCAACATCGTGACCGCGGTGGCGGAGGCGCAACTGGCCTATTCGCCGCTGGTGGTGATTGCAGGCGCCATCACCCGCGCCGACCAGGCCAAGGACACTTTTCAAGAGGTCGACCAGGTGGCCCTGTTTGCGCCGATCTCCAAACGCTCGGTCATGGTCACCGATCCGTCGCGCCTGGCGCCGATGCTGGAGGACGCGATCCGGCTGGCCAATTCGGGCCGCCGCGGGCCGGTGGTGCTGCATGTGCCGCGCGACCTGTTTGCTGCCGGCGTGCCGGCCATTGATCCCAAGCCAGTTAACATCGCCCGCCCGGGGCCTGCGGCGCCGGAAGACATCAACGCCATCGCGGCCATGCTCTCCACGGCAAAACGCCCGGTGATCTTTGCGGGCGGCGGGTTCAAATGGGGCAGGGGGCGCGAGGCGCTGACTGCACTGGCCGAAACGCTGAAGGTGCCGGTGGTCGCCTCGACCGGCCATGCCGACGTGATGCGCCATGGCCATCCGTGGTTTGCAGGCCAGGCGGGGCCGCGGGGCAACCGGGTGGCCAGCCGCCTGACCAAGGAAGCCGACGTGATGGTGGTGCTGGGCGCGCGGCTGGGCTTCAACTCCACCTTTCACAGCAACGACTATGTCGGCGCGGAGACCCGCATCGCCCATGTGGACATCGACGGCTCTGCCGTGGGCCGCTACTTCCCGGCGGAGATTGCGGTGCAGGCCGATGCCCGGCTGACGGCGGAGGCACTGGCCGCAGCGGCCTCCAAACCTGCTGCGGACGAATGGCGGGCAGCCTTCAAGGCAGATATGGAAAGCCTTGCTGCCGAGCGCGCGGAAGAAGCGCAGATCGCGACATTGCCGATGCACCCGCGCCGGGCGCTGGGTGAGATCCGCACCGTATTGCCAAAGAACGCTATCGTCACGCTCGACACTGGCAACACCTGCCTGCAGGCCGCCGACCGGCTGGCGCATTACGAGCCGATGAGCCTGATCACGCCGCTGGACTTCGGGTTGGTCGGCTTTGGCCTGGCTGCGGCCATCGGCGCCAAGGCTGCCAGCCCGGAGCGCCCAGTGGTGGCGGTGATGGGTGACGGCGCCGTGGGTTACACGATGATCGAGATACAGACCGCCATTCAGCACCGGCTGCCGGTTGTGATCGTGGTGCTGGATAACCAGGCGTGGGGAGCAGAGAAGGCTTATCAGCAGGAATTCTATGGCGGGCGTCTGCTGGGCGCGGAGATCACCTCGCCGCGCTATGACAAATTCGCGGAACTGTGCGGCGGCAGGGGCATCTGGGTGGATGGTCCCGGCGAAATAGGCCTGGCGCTGGAGGCGGCGATTGCCTGTGCGGAGACCACCATCATCCAGGCCAGGATCGACCCCGGTGCGCTGATGACGCTGCGCAAGGACCTGTTCACAGCGCCGGCAAAGGAGTGAGCGCCATGCAAACCTGGGACACGATCATCATCGGGGCCGGCAATGCCGCCTTCTGCGCCGCCCACGCAGCGCGGGAAAAGGGGGCAAGCGTGCTGATGCTGGAATGCGCGCCCAAGGCGGAAAACGGCGGCAACTCGCGCTATACCGCGGGCGCCATCCGCTTTGCCTATGACGGGGTCGAGGACATCCGCGCGCTGTGCCCGGACCTTTCGGAAGAGCAGATCGCCATCACCGATTTCGGCACCTACACGCAGGAGCAGTTCTTTGACGACATGTTCCGCGTCACACGTTTCCGCACCGATCCGGCCTTGTGCGAACGGCTGGTGACCACCTCGCGCGAGACCATGCACTGGATGCGCGGCAAGGGCATCCGTTTCATGCCGATCTACGGGCGGCAGGCGTTCAAGGTCGATGGGCGGTTCAAGTTCTGGGGCGGGCTGACGCTGGAGGCCTGGGGCGGCGGTCCCGGCCTGGTGGATGCCCACACCGAAATCGCCCGGGCCAGCGGCGTGGAAATCCGCTATGAAACCCGCGCACTGGAGCTTCTGACTGATGGCCATGCTGTGACCGGAGTGAAGGTCCGCCACAGGGGCGAACTCCAGGACCTGCGGGCAAGGTCCGTGGTGATTGCCTCGGGCGGCTTCCAGGCCAGCCCGGAAATGCGCACCCGCTACCTCGGCCCCGGCTGGGAGATGGCCCGGGTGCGCGGTTCCCGCTTCAACACCGGTGAGGGAATCAAGATGGCGATGGCGGCCGGCGCCTCCACCTATGGCAACTGGTCGGGTTGCCACGCGGTCGGCTGGGACTACAACGCACCGGAGTTCGGCGACCTGGATGTGGGCGACGGCTTCCAGAAGCATTCCTACCCCTGGGGGGTGATGGTCAACGCAACGGGGCGCCGTTTTGTCGACGAGGGCGCGGATTTCCGCAATTACACCTATGCCAAATACGGCCGGGTGATCCTGAACCAGCCGGATCAGTTCGCCTGGCAGGTCTTTGATGCCAAGGTCACCCACCTCTTGCGCGACGAATACCGCATCAAGCGGGTGACCAAGGTGACCGCCCCGACGCTGGAGGAGCTTGCCCAGAAGCTGGAAGGCGTGGACCCGCAGGGTTTTCTCGATGAAATCCGTGCCTACAATGCCGCGGTGGACACCGGCACGCCGTTTGACCCGAACGTCAAGGACGGCCGCGGAACGCGGGGGCTGGCGGTGCCGAAATCCAACTGGGCCAACACCATCGGCGACGGCCCGTTCGAAGCCTACCAGGTGGGCTGCGGCATCACCTTCACCTTCGGCGGGCTCAGGATCGATCCGGACAGCGCGCAGGTCCTGGACAACGACCTCGCGCCGATCCCCGGCCTGTTCGCTGCAGGCGAGCTGGTCGGCGGCATCTTCTATTTCAACTACCCGGGCGGAACAGGCCTGATCAGCGGATCGGTTTTCGGCCGGTTGGCCGGGGAGCATGTCTTGGGCGGATAGAGAGAGTTAGGTCCTTCCGGGACTGTCCTAACAGCCCCATGGGATACGACGTGTTTCCCATGGCATACCTGGGCGCCGGACTTGAAGAGGCGCTGAGCGCTGCCGGGAAGATTGAAACTCATCAAGGGGGGACGGTTTCGGCCGTTCGGTTTCTAAGACCGGTCATGCCACGATTTCCAGCCAAATCCGGTACCGAGCCTGTCTTTGCCCCCTAAACCTGGGCCACTACTTTTGCCGAGGAAGGGGGATAGAAGATGGCTCGGAAACGGTATTCGGACGAGGACATCCTGAAGCTTTTGCGTGAGATTGAACTGAAGCTGGCGGATGGCAGCGACGTACGCAGTGCTTGCCGCGGTGTCGGTGTCAGCGATGCGACCTACTACACTTGGCGGCGCCGGTTCGGTGGCATGGGCAGGTCTCAGCTGTCGGAGCTGCGCAGCCTGGAGAAAGAGAATGCCCGGCTGAAGAAGATTGTGGCAGAGCTTGAGCTGGACAAGCTGATCCTCAAGGAAAGCCTGAGTTACCTTAAGCCGAAGGCCTGACGACAAGCCAGCTTCGTCAGGCTGTCACTCACACGCGCCAGAAGCTCGCCACATCGGAGCGTCGGACCTGTCAGGCCGTCGGCCTTGCGCGCAGTTCCATGCAGTATCAGCCGGTGAAAAGAAACGATGACGGTCTGCGGCTTGCCATGATCCGTCTGGCCAAGAACTATGGCCGCTATGGCTACCGCAAGATAGCTGAGCTGCTGCGGATCGAGGGCTGGTGGGTGAACCACAAGAAGGTTGAACGCCTCTGGCGCGAAGAAGGGCTGCAGCTTCCGCGGCGGCACAAGAGGAAGAGGCGCCTCTACCACAAAGACAGTTCAATCATCCGGCTCCGGCCGAAGCATCCTAATCACGTCTGGAGCGTGGACTTTGTTCACGACAAGCTCAGCAATGGCCGAAGCTACAAAATGCTGACGGTTCTGGACGAATACACCCGCCAGGCGCTCGCGGTGGCAGTCCGAACCCGGATGCGTTCCGAAGACGTTCTGGAGGTGCTCTACAGCCTGTTTCTTCGCCACGGGAAGCCTGAGTTCATCCGCAGCGACAACGGCCCGGAGTTCGCGTCTCAGGCGACCCAGAGCTGGCTCGAGAAAGTTGGCGTGAACCCGATCCGGATTTATCCGGGATCACCTTGGGAGAACGGGTACAACGAGCGGTTCAATGGCACTCTCCGCCACGAGGTTCTCAATGCGGAATGGTTCACAACAACCAAACAGGCCCAGGTCGTCATCAATTGCTGGCTCAGACAATACAATCAAACCCTCCCGCATCAGGCACTTAACATGCGCCCGCCAGCCCCCGAGACTCTACTTCGAATTGGCACATAGAAATGGGGCTGGACACAAGACTATCCTCGAGTTGGATTTCAAGAAGGGCAAGGAGATCCGCAGCAAGGAGGATCTGGTGGAACTATCGGGATACCCAGAGTGCGAGCGCGAGATCATGCAGCTGATGCGCGGCGAAGCCAAGCAGGAAGAAGACGCCTAGCAATTCAGGTTCCGCCGGCGGGACCGATAGATTTTCAAAGGGTTTCAATATGCAGGACTATCAAATCTTTGACCTCGGAGACTTCCCGCTGCTGTCAGGCGAGGTGTTGAAAGGCGCAAAACTTGCCTATCAGACCTACGGAAGCCTTTCGCCGGCGCGTGACAACGTCATCGTTCTGCCCACTTTCTACACCGGCACCAATTCCGGTAACGAAGGCTTCTTCGGCCCGGGGCGTGCCATCGACCCGGCGCGGCATTTCATCGTCAGCCCCAACTTGTTCGGAAACGGCCGCTCCTCCTCACCTTCCAATGCGCCTGTCCCGCAGGACGGCCCGCGCTTCCCGCTGGTGCAGATGTGGGACAACGTCGCCGCCCAGCACCGGCTGATCCACGACCACCTGGGCATCGGACAGATTGCCCTGGTCGCAGGCTGGTCAATGGCCGGCTGCCAGTCCTACCAATGGGCGACGCAATATCCGGATATGGTGCAAGCGATCCTGCCCTTCTGCGCTTCTGCGAAGACTTCGCCGCACAACTTCGTCTTCCTCGAAGGCGTCAAAGCTGCCCTTTGCGCCGACCAGAGCTGGAACGGCGGCAATTATTCGAGCCCGCCCGAGGCCGGGCTCAAGGCTTTTGGCACGGTCTATGCCGGCTGGGCCTTCTCGCAGACTTTCTACCGAGAGGGGCTCTACCGCCAGCTGGGGTTCGAGACCATAGAGGACCTGCTGCAGGACTGGGAACAGGACCACGTGCTGGGCTGGGACGCCAACAATCTGCTGGCCAAACTCGCCACCTGGCAGGCCGGCGACATCTCAGCAGGGCCGCTCTACAACGGCGATTTCCAGGCTGCACTTGGCGGCATCAAGGCCCGCTCCATCCTGATGCCCTGCACCCAGGATCTCTACTTCCTGCCCGAAGACAACGAGATCGAAGCCCGCCATATGCTAAACGCCGTCTTCCGCCCCTATGACTCTCCCTGGGGCCATTGCGCTGCCAACCCAGGCAATGATGCAGGATTTACCGCCCAATTGGATGCAAACATCCGGGAGTTACTTGGAGAGTAGTGCTTCGTGAGAATTTGGAGTGTAAAGGCTTTCCCCATCTTTCTTGTGATTGGGAACCGCAATCTGAGAGAGCCAAGGCAGGTAACTGCCAGGCTTATGGTGCTCTTTCTTCTCTGCATTCTGGTCCGGGGCTGCTGTGGCCGCAGGATATGCCGTCCGCCCCGGCCGGGCTGGTGCGCCCCAACGGCCGGGTGGTGCTGTGCACGGTGATGCCCGCAGCTTTCACCCTGCTCAAGACCGTTGGCGCTGCCTACCTCGTTTATTGGGGGAGTCTGGGCTGGGGAGCGGTCTCGTGCGCCTGCAATACCGTGGCAAGGTAGAGATGGCGGCAATGGGCTCAAACCAGCCGATCTCCCCGCTGCGGCTGCCATGTGAGCGTCCTTCAGGCCCTAGTGGCGAAGCCGGCCCAATGTGGTCATTGATCAGCGTTCCCACGCTGCAGTTCAGCTTCCCCAGAACAGCTATTCGCGGTGGCGCAGCAACTTCAATCCGGGAATGCGCGGAGCTACGATTTGAATGGTAATCAGGTGTTCAACTGTTTGAAAGAACCGAGATTTGCAGCGTCTGACGGCACCGAGTCTAATGCGCGTGCATCTCCCGATAGAGCGAAGGGGAAATTCCGAGTCGGTTTTCGAAAGCTGTCCGGAAGCCCGCTTCGGATCGAAAGCCAACCGCGTATGCAACAGTTTTCACCGGTGCGCCGGCTTGAAGGAGTGCCTTGGCGCGTTCGATCCGTGCGAGTTCAAGAAACCGGCCAGGCGTCTGGCCCATATGCGCCCGAAACTGCCGAACGAAGGTTCTCTCACTCATTCCAGCCTGGCCCGCCAAATCGCCGACCCGCAGCGGGCGGTTCAAATTGCTCAAGACCCAATCGACCAGGTCGGAGAACCTGCCCGCTGACGCTATTTGTGCCGACAAGACATCGCTGAACTGGTTCTGATTTCCAGGCCTATGGGCGTAGACGACGAGCATTTTGGCCACCCGTGCCTTGATGTCGGGACCGTGGTCTTCTTCGACCATTGCCAGAGCCATGTCGATTCCGCTGGTCACGCCTGCAGAAGTCCAGAGGTTGCCGTCATTGACGTATATTGATCCGCTGTCGACTTCTGCGTCCTTATACAGGTCCGCAAGCATATCCACAGCCATCCAATGGGTCGCCACACGCTTCTTCCCGACAATCCCTGCGCTTCCAAGAAGGAATGCACCCGTACACACCGACCCAACTCGCGCGGCGTTCTCCGAAGCCTTGCGCAGCCAGCTCATGAGAACTTCATTTCCGCAGGCAGCTGCAATCACATCCTCGACACCGCCGACGGCGAGAACCGTGTCATGCATTGCCGGCGTCACGGCAGCACAGCTAGCCGTGTTCACTTCAAAGCCGGACCAGGAACGGACGAGCCCGCCATTGGCCGACACAGCGACAGCCTCGTACACATCTTTTTCAAGCAGGCCGTTGACGGCCGTAAACACACTGCCTGGTCCCGACATGTCGAGCATCTCGAACTTCGGAAAGACAAGGAATATCACGCGGCGGCTCTGCATTGGCAGAATTTTGTCGGCCTTTGTCGTAGCTGCCAACCCTCAATCTTTCTAGCACGGGTTCCATACCGGCCAACTGGCCGTTTCTCACAAGGAACTACCGCAATGGAACTTTTACATCCGCCGCTCAAATATCTTCTTTCTACTGCCTACCTGTATGGCGCGTGGGTGCATGTGGCCAATATGACGGGTATGAACGGGTTCAGTTGGTCGGCGGCACCGCTGAAGTGGCAAAGCCTGGACGTTTCCTATCTGATCCTCGACTTGGCCGTAGTGGCAGGCATCTTCTTGTTTCCTAGGGTCGGTCTCGCCGCATTCGCAATTGCCGCTGTTAGCCAGATCATCCTCTACAGCGTGTTCCGCACGTGGGTACTTGACGTCCCGGCCGAATTCTTGCCCTCGCCAGAGCAGGCCGGATACCTCAATCAACTTGTCGCGTTTCACATTGTAACACTTTTCTTGGTCTCCGGAAGCATCACGCTTCGCGGCATAAGGGGGAGCCTGCTCTCATGAACAAGTTGTCTCACCTCCTGAGATCCCCTCAGGTCGTCTTCCTCGCCTTGGTGGCATTTGTAGCTCTGCTTTTTGTTCCCGACCTGCCGACACGCCATCTCGATGATCCCAGTCACTGGGGTGTGCTGGGATTTCTCGGCGTCGCTGGCATCGTCGCTGTTCAAAAGTCATGGGATCTGGAGAGCCCGTTGTTGCGGGGGCTTTTCACGCTTTTCCTGGCTGGCCTGCCCGTAATCTACGTCGCCAACTGGCTTCGCTGGGGAGGCTCGGCCGAGGCCCTATGGCTCGAACTCCTTGGGCTCGTCTTCTGGATGGGGCTCGCGGTCTTATCCCGCTGGCGCACAGACATCATCTGGATAGGCGTTGGAATGCATGCGGTTTGGGACGCGCTCCACTTTGGAAATACCGAGTATGTCCCGGACTGGTACATCATCGCTTGCATCGCAGCGGACCTAGGACTTGCCGGGTTCCTGCTCTCCGTAGCTGCCCCCAAAGGAAGCCGGCAACCGGAGCATAAACGACCCATGCAATAGCCGCCGGTCAGTCGCGGTAAGCGACCGGACGAAGGCGCTCCGGTCGCATTACTCTTTGTGTGTCATCGAGCCGACGGCCCAATTCAGACATTCATCACTGCCCCAACCGCCGCGATGCAGCTTCCCCAGAGCGGCCATTCGCAATCAGATGCAGCATTTCGGGAACAAACTGACTGTTGCAGCTTACAAACGGTTGGAACGTGACGAGGCGGAAGCGATGTGAGCAACCATAATTGATATCCGTCCTGCGGTTTCCACAGAACCCTGCCTTGGCTGACTAAACCATTTCCATCGCCGCTCGGTGATAGCATGATGTCGTGTTTTCAGGCTGAAAACCCGATCAGCTCCCGGTGCCGCTTCTCAATACCCCAGCAGGACTTCAGCTGGGCAATGCAGATGCGGGCAAGCTGCAGTAGCTTGGAGTATTGCATCTTGGCCTTCTTTGAGATCTTCAGCAGCTCGGCGTCCCTGACCTTAGTAAAGCTGCGTTCAAAGACCTCTTTGGTGTCGTTGAGCACCATGAACTGCGCCTCATAGGCGACATAGGCCTTGTCTGTTTTTGAAAGCACTTTGAGCGCCACCTGTGCAAATTCGCGGACCTCGGCGTTCTCGTGCCCGTGGCAGTCGCTGAAAATCTCCTGCATCCGCTCCTTCACAGCCTTCAGCCTCTGAATGTTCCGGTTGAAGACCTTGCGGTAATCGGGAACCGGCCAGACGACCCGACCGCGCTTGCTGATCGCGCTCTTGGTCTCGGATTCGATGCGGCCGATCTCGATGATGTGGCCATAGAAAATCGCGGACTGCTTGCTGAACTGATCCATCTTCTTCTTGGCCTGTGCGATCAGGGCCTGGCGTTTTCTGATCTCGGTCGCGGGCAGCTGGTCAAAGCGGTGCTCTAGGAATTCCGCATCGCACAGCGGATCGACCACCCCGGCATAGACCGTGTCCAGCCGCTCGCCCGCCGCCAGCATTTCGTCGTGCAGCACGCGGATGGAATAGGCCTTGTGCCGGGACGCCAGCAAGATGCCGGCCTTCACGGTCTTGCGGGCCTTCATGTAATGCTTGTCGACCTCGCGGCGTTCCGGCAGCAGGTCCGGCAGCGGCCATTTCACTGCCTTGCGGCCCAGACCCAGCGCGGCCAGCGTATCGATGCCGGCAATGCCGCTGGCCTTCAAGCGGGCCTTCTTCTGGAATGCCTTGACCGCGGCCTCGGTCTTGCTGCCGAATTTACCATCGGCTTTAAGCACGGGTTTGGCGCCTGCGGTATTCAAGGCGCGCTGCAGCGCCTTGACCTGGGATCCCTTGGATCCGTTCTTCAGCGTGCTCATGGCCGGAACTCCCAGTAAACATCCCGTCCGCGGCGCAGCTGGCCTCTGAAATCGTGCCGCTCGAGCCCGACGTCCTTCAGCAGCCGGGCATCAAGCTGTTCAAGATGCGCAATGTCCCTGCGCAGCTTCCATTTTCGGTTCATCCAATTGCGCAGACGAGTCCAAAAGCCAGGCTGCGGCGGTGTCCCAGCACCTGAAATTCCTCCGGGAAAGCTGCCCGGATGCCGCAGGAAATCGGATTGCGTGTAAGTGGTCTGGTAGAGCTTCATATCTCATCTCCCTTGAAGGCCGGACCGGTCAGCCGCTCCAGTCAGTTTCGTGATCGCTAAAGATCTCAGCCCGCCGCAGCGGCGGTGTGACGGCTGTCTGTGCAGACGTGTTCGACATGGCGGTGATCGGTGCCGCAGCAGCCGCCGACGACAGTCAGATTGGGCAGCAGATGCGCCAGATCCCGGTGCAGCGCGCCGAACTCCTGCGGGTCGCCGTCATCCAGCTCCTCCGCCTCGTCCAGTTCGGCATGCGACAGCCGCGACGCATTGGCCCGCAGGCCACGGATGCGGTCAGTCCATTCGCCGCCTTCGGCCAGCACACCGGCAAAGTGGTCGGGGTGTGCACAGTTGATCATGAAATAGGCAGCAGCCCCGCCGGTCTCTGCATCGACCTGTTCAACCGCCGCTCGCAGGTTCTGGCCCGAGGGCAGACGGCCGTCGGTTTCCACGGTAAATGAGATCACCGCCGGAATTCCCGCACTACGGGCCGCCAGGACGACGCCGATGGCTTCCTCCGCGTAGGTCATGGTGATGGCAGAGACCATGTCGGCGCCCAATCCGGCGAACCACTCGACCTGTGTCTGGTGGTACACCCGTGCCTCCTCCGCGGTCAGGATTTCGCTGGGCGCATAGCCGTCGCTGTGCGGCCCGATCACCCCGTTGATAACAAAGGGCGACTGCGGCGTCTCAAACGCATCGCGCAACCCGCGCAGAGTGGCCACCGCCTCGGCATGGACCTGCCGCAGCTGCTCCCTGCTGACCCCCAGTTCCGCCGCCCACCGCGGGCTGGCGCGCCAGGTCGGCGTGTCCATCACAAAGCCGCGGCGGTTGCGGACCGCCAGTTCGGCAAAACCGCGCATGTAGCGGTTGATGGCCGCCCGGCCTTCGCTGGTTTCCAGTGCCATGAAGGCGGCAAACAGCGGCAGCTCGAGCCCTTCATGGAACACCAGCGTGGTTTCCAGGCCGCCATCGGCAATCATTTGCTGTCCGTTCAATTGCGGCAGCGCATCACGGTATTTCATCTGCTTTCTCCAGTGCTGCAGCCCGGGTGCGGGCAATGTCGTGCAGCAATTGGATAGGCGGCGGCGCAGCCTGAGACTTGCGCGGGTTCTGAGCTTTTCCTGAGAAACCCTGAGCCCGCGCGCTAAGTTCTTGCCTGCAAAGCCAGTCCGGAACCGGGAAACAGCATGAAATTCACCTTCAACGATTGCGAGCTTGACACCGGCCTGTTCCAGATTTCGCGCGGCGGGGTCAGGCAAAGCCTGACGCCGCAGACCATGCAGCTGCTGGAATACCTGATCCGCAACCGGGACCGGGTGGTGCTGAAGGAGGATCTGGTGGTCGCGGTCTGGGACGGCCGCTTCATCACCGACGCGACCCTGTCGACAGCGATCAAGGAAGCCCGCCAGGTGGTGGGCGACAACGGCCGCGACCAGCACACGATCCGCACCATTCACGGCAAGGGGTTCCGGTTTGTGGCAACGGTTACGGAACCCGCCAAGGCCGCCCATCCTGCCGTGCGCACTGGGCAGACCGTTCTGGCGGTGCTGCCCTTCCGCTGCCTGGGCAGCAGCGCGGACAATGCCTTTGTCGGCGAATGCCTGACCGAGGACACCATTGCCGGCCTGTCCCGGTTCCGCGAGTTCACCCTGCTGTCGCACCGCACAACGGAACAGCTTGCAGCGGACGGCATTTCAAACGCGGAGATGAGCCAGGCGCACGGTGTTTCGCATGTCATCGAGGGCAGCGTCCGGCGGTCGGCAGAGCACTTGCGGGTGACGGTTCAGGTGACCGAGGCCGCCAGCGGCCATCTGGCCGCAACCGAACAGTTCGACCGCGGCGGCGGCACCGGCGGCCTGTTCGCCATTCTGGAGGACATCGCACGGCTGATTGCCGGCCGCCTTGGCAGCCGCCATGGCGAAATGGCGGATCAGATCGCCCGGACCGCACCCGCAGGACGCAGCCAGTCCTGGGACACCCTGCGCCTGATCTCCCGCTTTTACGAGTATTACCGCTGCTACGACCCCGCCATCCACGCGGAAGCCCGGGACGGGCTGTGCCAGGCGCTGGAAACAGACCCCGACTCCGCCGAGGGTTGGGCAGCTTACGCCATGCTTCTGCTGGAAGAACACCGCTATCACATCAACCAGCGCCCGGATGCTGACGCGCTGGCGCTCTGTGCCGCGGCCGCGCGCCGGGCCGTGGCCTGCGACAGCCTGAATGCCTTTGCGCAGATGACCCTGGCGCTGGCGATCTTCTATCAAAAGGACATTGCCGGCTTCCGGGACGCGGCGGACCGCGCCCTGGCCCTGAACGCCGGCCATTGCGATGTGCTGGCGGAAATCGGCTCCTGCTACCTGTTCCTCGGCGAATACGACCGTGCCGTTGAACTCCTGGACCGGGCCATCGACCTCAGCCCGGTGCATCCCGGCTGGTACCACTACGCGCGCTGCTGGCTCTATGCCAGCCAGGGGTTCTTCGAGGCCGCCTTGGTCGAGGTAGAACGCGTCCCGATGCCGGACTTCTTCTGGTACCAGGCGCATCTGGCGTGGTTGCACGCGGAACTGGACAACATGCAGGCCGCGGCCCAGGCAGTGGACCTGATGCGGGAGATGTTTCCCGAGTTCGAGCAGGTGGCGCTTCAGGAACTGGAACTGACCAACATCAGCGCAGAGCACGGCGCAGCAGCAATCAATGGCTGGAGAAAGGCCGGGCTGAACATCCTTACCGGCTCGTCCCGGGACTCGACCTAAGCACACCCGGAACGGCAGCTGCCCCAGAGACCGCGATGGCGGCAGCCAGTGCCGGGAACCCCCCGGCCGTTACCAGAAGACTGCCCGCACCACCGCCAAGCGCAAATCCCAGCAGGTATCTCGCCATTCCGAATGGCGGTGCGTCAGTGGCCTCCAAATACAGCGGAAAGAAAAGGAACAGACCGAAAGCATTGCACAGGATCGCCAGCCCCAGAGTGACCCCAGAAAAGGCAACATAGGTGAGTCCGCCCGCCAGTGCCGCGATCAGCAGACCGGCGAGCTGCAGCGCTTGCCTCAGGCGGCTGGTGGCCAGACCCGCAATGTAAGAGCCAAGTGCCGAAAACAGCAGGCTTGCTGCCAGCCAACCGCTCAATGTGCCGATACCCAGCTCGGAGGCAAAGATTTCCAGCAGGGCCCAGTAAGCGCCCATAAAAACAAAAAAGGGAAACAGGCTGAGGTCCCGCAACCAGGCAAAAGATCTATAATCCAGGCTGCAGCCTTCCGGCACCGCAAGCAACAGGATGGCCAGCTGCACACCAGCCAAGGCAGCCAGGAACGGCAAGGAATTCAACCCCGCCATTGCCAGAAGGGCAAGAAGCACAAAGGAGACCACACAGCCCAGGCTCATGCCATACCCGAACACCCGCAGCGCTTGCCCGCTGTACTGACCGTGGGACAAAGGCACGGAGAGCACCACGCCAAGAGAAATGCCGACGAGAACAGACCCTGCAGCAAGATAGGCCAAACCGTATGCCGGGACGGCTGCGGCGCAAAGCACGCAGGCAAAGACGATCCAGGCAGCGGCCCTGGGCCCGGACGGCCGCGGCAATCCCGGCCCCAGCAGGCAGCCAGCCGTTGATGTCAGAAGAAGCAGGCTGGCAATCAATCCTGCCGTGCTGGTGCTGCTGCCGCTTTTTTCCGAAAGTTCCGCCAGCCAGACCGGCATCGTGTTCAGGACGGTCACAGCGTAACCGATCAGTAGTATTGGAATTTTGATCTCTAGGATGCGCAAATTTCCTACTGTCCTAGTTTCTGGTCACACTGTGCAGAAAGGCGCAAGTTCTGCCAATCTCCAAAGATTATAGCTCTATACCCCCTCGCAGCCAGAATGCAGGCAAAGGGCTCAGCTAGAAGGAGAGTGTTGCGGGCCCCATGGCAGCGGGCTGCTTCCTAGGACTACAAACTCTTTGAAGTTCCCCTGTTTCCCACGTCAAAACACGGTCCCCGCGTGGCTCCTTCAAGGAAAGCCACAGTTCAGCGCATTGAAATACTGTTAGGATTGCACCCCCACCTTCTAGGCAACTTAGCCGGAAGAGGATTATCTATTGGAAAGCTACGACCTTTAGCCAACCTTCACAGCTTGCATTCAGCCACCCGGAAGCGGTCATTGGTGCGTGGCGCGGCATTGCCCTACATCGGGTAACCAAGTAAGCGAGCCTGCCTAAGAAAGCATGGCCTCATAGCCTTCTATCACCGGGATGAAAACACAGATTGGACGGGATCAGTCTGTCCCCGGGCTGGTGAAGGCGTCCAAGTGGGGCACTCCGATCATTATGCGTTCGGCCTAAGACTGTTCAAATCCGACTGCGTGATAGCGGCTGTATCAGCCGACCCGCCCAGGTCCGGCGGCAGCAAACCTGCAGTCAATACGTTGTCCACGGCCTGTTCGATGGCACGCGCGGCCTGAGGCTGCCCAAAGCCGTGCTCGAACATCATCGCAACCGACAGGATAGCGCCCATCGGATTGGCGACCCCCTGTCCGGAGATACCCGAGCGCATTGGCGGCGTTGATCCAGCCTGCAAGGAAGAGAGGATCAGACCATAGGCAAATCGTGCGAACGTGTTGCTGACACTGACACAAAGGGCGAGCCCAAGCAGGATGATCCACTCTCGGTTGATCTTCATCTGCTCCTTCAGCCCGCGATGTTGCTGCTATCCAAATCCCGGGATCAGCCGCTTGTTCAGCCCCAGTTGATCAGCACGGCACTCAGAGCAACCAAACACACCATGATCGCACTGAAGAACTGGGACCCCTGACCCGAGTTCATCAAGCGTTGCAGGGTTTGACCGTTGGCTACCCAGGTTCCGTTGCACAACGGCGCCAGAACCAGGAACGTCACCGCTATGATGACGGCACGGGTGATCGGATCGGATGCGACTTCGGCATAGGCTGAGCTTGACGCCAAAGCCATGGTCCACGCTTTGGGCTTAATCCACTGAAAGATAGCGGCCTCGTGGAAACGTATTGGACGGCTGGCGGGGATCTGAAAACAGATGTGCTTTCCTGCCGGCTTGTGCGCAGCAACGGTTCGGCAAGCTGCCATACCAGCCACAGGAGCCAAACCGTTCCAGCGATGCGCAACAATATCCATAATTGTGATTCCTGCTGAAGAACGGCGCCGAGACCCAGAACGACCGAGCTGATCATCACGGCGAACCCGAAAGCGATCCCCATCATGTGAGGAAAGGTTCGGTGCCACCCGAATGCCGCGCCCGATGCCGCGAGCTTTGTGCCCTTAGTGCAGGAAACGGTGACGGCAGTTTGCACCCCGGCCTATCTGGAACAGCATGGCGGCAAATGGGGGCAGTGTGTGTTGATTGAATGTGCCGGTCCGCGCGTGGCCTGGCCCCAGTGGTGTGCAGCACTGGGAATAGCCGACCCACTCGACGGAAGGGTTGTCGAGGTCAATTCCCTGGCCGCCGCGATACGGCTGGCCCGGGCCGGGAGCGGCGTTTCGCTTGCGGCGGCACCATTCATTTCGGGCGACTTGCGATCAGAGACGCTGGTAGAGGCGTTCCCCGGGAAATACCTGCCGGGCAAGATGCATGGCTTTGCGGCACAGCAGCTGGAAAATGCCCGGCCCATAGCCAAGCGAGTGGCTCGCTGGCTGTTGGAGCGGTCAGGGCGCAGTATTCCCGGCTACATCTGATGGACCCGCGGGCTGACCGGAAGGCGTTGTTTTCCGGTCAGTGCAGCTGGAAAATCCGCCAGTGGGAAAAAATTAAGGAAGGCTTTGCCTGTGCAGTGTAACCTCTGTGCTTGGGTGTCCCCATGAGACAAATTGAGAATTTTATCTTTTGCCTTCCTGTCTGCGCAGTTTGCGGTATTCAGTTCCTTGCCCCGCGCTGTCTGCAGAAAATGAGAGGAATAGCCCCGTGAACCTCAAGAATGCAGTCCCTTTAGCCTGTCTTTGCCTCAGCCTGCTTTTCGGTCATACCGCCGGGGCCCGTAGCCTCGTCATCGGCACAATCAGTGACGAGACGGTCAAGGAAACCCGCGTTTTTCTGCCCTTTGCCAAATATTTGGCAGCGCAGCTTCAGGATGAAGGGGTCACGGCGGGAGAAGTCAGAATTGCCCGGAACATTGCCCATATGGCGGAACTGTTGAGCAATGGTGAGGTCGATATCTTTGTTGACAGCCCACTTGTCTCGCTCGCGGTCAGGGCAAAATGCGGCAGCCGTTTGGTGGCGCGAAGATGGAAAAAGGGTGTCGCCGAATACCGGTCTGTCGTCTTTGTCCGCCGGGACAGCGGCATCCAGTCGCTGGAAGATCTCAAGGGCAGGGTCATCGCCTTTGAAGAGGCCTTCTCCTCCAGCGGTTACATCCTGCCGCGCCACACGATTGCAACGCAAGGTGTTCAGCTCGCCGCGATGAGCGGCCCTCGGGCGGCGCGGCCTGCGGAGGCCACGGGCTATGTGTTTTCCGGGGATGACGAAAACACCATCGAATGGGTGCTGCGCGGGCTGGTTGATGCCGGCGCCATGTCGCTGATCGGGCTGAAAAAACGCGCCGGAGATGATTTCGGGAGCCTCGACGTGCTTGTCCAAACGGAAAATATCCCGCGGCATGTTGTCAGTTTGTCGCCAGGGACATCCGCTGAGTTCACCGCGGCGGTGCAGGCCGTGCTGATCAGCATGGATCAGAACGATGAAGGCCGCTGGATTCTGGAAAATTTTGAAAGAACCACGAAATTTGATACCATACCGGATCAAACGCTGGACATGCTGGAAGAATTTGAGAAGCCGGTGACAGCCCTGATTGGCGGCAATTGAGTTGCTTATGTCGGGCCTCAGGACAAAACTGGTGGTCTACACGGTTCTGATCGTCTTTGCGGTTGCAGGGGCGATTTCGGCCATTTCGATAACCTTGGCCCACCAGACATCTGTTGCTGCGTTCGAA
The DNA here is from genome assembly GCF_059694505.1 of Leisingera sp. ANG49. NCBI lineage: Bacteria > Pseudomonadati > Pseudomonadota > Alphaproteobacteria > Rhodobacterales > Roseobacteraceae > Leisingera > Leisingera sp. ANG49. The sequence continues at coordinate 14,412 of NZ_JCATZN010000006.1, read as the reverse complement.
CGCCATGCAACGGTGCTCGCAAAGGTCCTGGGCGAAGCAGTTCTGGAACCGTTGTATGAGCTGAATGTCAAACTGATGCGCCAGCAGGTGAGCTCGGTCCTGATCGGAGAAGGTGCCTTGCAGGTGATGATTCTGGATGCGGGCACGCGTGTTCTGACCGATGGGACCGATGAAAATCCGCTGCGGGGAAAGGAGTTCAATGAACCCTATTTGCGGAAGGCCAGAGAAACCGCTGAATGGGTCACCCGGCTGCAGGACGGCGTGATCCAGGTTGCTGGCCCAGTGCAGGCAACGGCGGACCGGCGGCTGGGGTATGTGGTGCTGGAATTTTCCACCGCGCGGCTTGACGCGGAATGGATGAAGCATATCCGGCTGACCCTGCTCCTGGCCGGTGTCTGTGCCGGTCTTGCCTCAATTGCCGCAGTCATCGTGGCCAACCGGATAACGCGGCCGATCAAGCGGCTGACGGACTTTGCCACCAGTATCCGCCTGGGCAGTGCCAAGCGGGAAGTCCCTGAGTGTGGCCACGATGAAGTCGGCCGCCTGGGAGATGCTTTCACCGAGGTTTTGAACCACCTGGACCGCAGCAATGCCGAGCTGAAGGCGCTTGCGAACTCGCTGGAGCATAAGGTGAAGGAAAGGACGCGGGCTGCTGAAGCAGGGAGCAAGGCGAAGTCCGAGTTTCTGGCCACAATGAGCCATGAAATCAGGACCCCGATGAACGCGGTGCTGGGCATGGCCTCGTTGCTGGAGGAAACCAGCCTGGATGAGGAGCAGGCGCTTTATGCCAGGACAATCTCTGAATCCGGCGAAGCGCTGCTGGACATCATCAACGGGCTACTCGATTTCTCCAAGGTAGAGGCCGGGAAACTGGAGCTGCGGACCGCGCCGCTTGATCTGGAGGAGCTTCTGAGCGGGGTGGTCCGTATGCTGGCACCCAATCCGGCGGAAAGCCGGGTCTCGCTGCGGCTGGAATATGATCCCGAGGTGCCGAAGGACATCCTGGGGGATGAAGGGCGGATTCGGCAGATCATTGTGAACCTTGTCGGCAATGCGCTGAAATTCACCGAGGCTGGATTGGTGACCGTAAGAGTCACCGGTCGGGCTGCTGGCGGTATGGCGAAGATGCGGATCGCCGTGACAGACACCGGGGTGGGCATTCCCGAAGACAGTCTCGAGAAGATCTTCACTGCGTTTTCACAAGTTAACAGTACCGCTACCCGGGGTTACGGCGGCACCGGGCTGGGTCTGGCGATCGCTTCCCGTCTCGCGCAACTAATGGGGGGCGGTATTGAGGTCCAGTCTTTGCTTGGCAAGGGCTCTACGTTCACCTTCACATGCGCCTTTGCAACCGCTGAAAATCTGGTGACGGGGTAACTGCGATGTGTAATGCCGGAGGCAGTGGCGCGGCGGGGCGGCATAGCTGGGGCGGGAAGAAACCAAATGCTGAACTGAGCTGACTGGCGATCCAGGCCGCTGCGCGTCGCGTGTCTCTTGGATTGCGTTTGCCTTTGTTGCTAGGAAAAGCCAGGCGGCAGGTGGAGACAGGCATGAAAGCAAAGATCAGCTTAAAGCAGCTGCAGGCCCTGGAAGCGGTGGCCAGGCTTGGCAGCTTCACCTTGGCCGCCAAGGAGCTTGGCGTGTCGCAGCCGACAGTGTCCAATCTCGTTTATTCTCTGGAGCAGCAGTATCAGTGCCGCCTGCTTGACCGGGCGGGCACAAGGATTTCACCGACCTCGACACTGGATGAGGTGAGGGCCGACATCCGGGCGCTACCGGCCGCCTGCGCCGGAAACCATCGTCCCGATGGACCAAAGGCCAGTCATGCACTAACAATCAAACCGGACCTGTCAGATCAGGCTCCCCAGCGACGCTTAGCGCATTTTCAAGATCGACGCCAAGGTATCTGACAGAGCTGTCAACCTTTGTGTGTCCTAGCAGCAGTTGAACGTCTCTGAGATTTCCGGTTTTCGGTAAATCTCCGCTGCTTTGGTCCTGCGCAGCGAATGGGTGCTGTATCCGCTGGGTTCCAGCCCAATCGCTGCCGCCCATCCTCGATCCGGCGCATCGGATTCCAGATCAGGCTGGTAGGGAACGGTTCCCAGAGGTGGGTTACATGCATTTTGCCTTCCGCTGCTTTCTCAGACGGGGAGGTTTAGAGGAAAAAACCATTCCGACGATCGAATTGTCAAGAAACAGAGTTCATCTGGTTTATATAGCTTGCTATTTCGTTTAGGTGTTCGATAGTAAGCGGCTTGTGCATAAACCCTTTAACGAGCGGATTTTTTTCTGCCCGCTCTTCGTCTCTTGGGTCAAGGGATGTTGTCAGCATAATAATGACGCAGGTCTTTGAATGACCGTTTCCTATCTTTGCAAGTTCATCCAGGAATTCAAAGCCATCCATCCGAGGCATATTCACATCCAGGATAATAGCATCAAGCAACGGGCAGCCGTCAGACAGTATAAACTCCAGAGCATCATCGGCAGCGTGAAACTCAAGGGTGTTTTCGACGAGTTCGCTTCTTCTAACAATTCTCCGATAAAGCATTTGATCGGCCTCATCGTCATCGACAAACATTAGATTCCTAATTGTGCTTTTTCTTTCATGAGACATGTTGTTCACCGTGCTTTGCTAGACTTACACTAAAGACTGAACCCGGGTGATTTTCTGGAGTATCCACTGTGATATCGCTGCCATGATTGATCGCAATACGACGGCAAAGCGCCAACCCAAGACCTAAACCTGGCCGATCTGACTGGCCATGCAGGCGTTTGAACATTCCGAATATCCGGTTTTTGTCCGCGTCTGAAATTCCAATTCCGTTGTCAGTGACGGAGATCATAACTCGAGACGCGTTGTGGTGCGCGCTGCTTTCAACTCTTATTTTGCATGCTTCTCCGACTCGCCTAAATTTAATGGCGTTCGTAATCAAGTTTTGTAGAAGGGCACGCATCTGCAATGGGTGGCCATAGACTAATGGCAAGTCACCAATAGCGATCTCTGCCTGAGCATCATAGATGTCGCCTGTTAGATCGTCTGCGACATTCTGCAAGATCTCATTGAGGTCAACGGGCTCGAAAGTCAAATCCTGGCCAATAACCCGTGTATAACGCAGAAGATCCTCGATCAGATTGCGCATGCGATCCATGGTCTTCATCGCTGTTTCAGCTAACTCACGACCTTCATCATCAAAAACGGTGTCGCTGTGATTGACGAGCTCACTCAACAGCATATGGGCGGTGTTGGCTGGTGCTTTGAGGTCGTGCGAAACTGCATAGGCAAATGCACTGAGTTCCTCATTAACCTGCTCGACAACTTGTTTTTCATGAGCGAGTTCGGCCTTCTGCTGCTCATGCACGCGCGCGTTCTCAGCGTGGACTTTGAGCTGGGTCAGATCATTGTGCGCCCCCAGCATTCGTATCGGCTTTCCCTCAACGTTGCGAATAGCCAATCCACGACACCGCACCCAAACAGTTGATCCGTCAGCGTGCCGGTACCGAACGATTTGATCGTACGGATGAGCCTCATCGGCACAGTGCCTCTGGAAGTTTTCAAGGGAGACCTGCAGGTCTTCAGGGAAGATGATATCCTGCCACTCTTCTGGGCTGTGCTTCTTTGATGCTGGATCGATACCAAGTAACTGCCAGAACTCTGGGCTGATCCACTCATTGTCAGGATTTTCCAGGTCCCAGTACCAAACCCCGTCCAAAGACCCCTTCTGCAGGAATTCCCACATCTCGGCGTCGGCCTGGAATAATTCACCCAGCTCTTTTTCAAGGTAGTGTTTTGCACTCATATGGAGAACTCAGCTGACGGCCAAATAATAAAATTATTAGCTCCAAATCAGTTACCTAAAGGTTAATTTTTGTGCTCAGGGTATTCGGCTCCGATACGAAAACCGTCTGAGGGGGTGTTGTTGCAGAACTCTGGCTTTGAAGGATTCACATCGCGAATCCATGTGGTTTGATGAGAGGCATGACAAAGCCCTCATCCGCCCGCTAAGTGATCTTGATTGACAAAAAGGACCTGCAAGCTTCCGATCAACCGTAAGCGGACATTGGGGTACTTTTGGCGTAGGGCCGCTTTGTCCAGCTCCTCGATGGTCAATCCCGGTCGCGGGGAAGAGACGGTTTGAATTTCTCTCCTCAGACTGCCTTTCAATGACCGTTCTGACGACCAACGCTGCTTTGCAGCGAGAACCATGCCCTGTCCGCGAGCATTTTCTGCGCAAGCAAATGCCGCATGGGTAAAAGTCCGGAAAGTTCCGCGTAGCAGTCGCTCGTGCGGGCGGTTTCTGGACTCCTCGCTGCGGTAGTCAGCGTGGGCAGCAACGAGCTCTGACCCGGAGTGTTTCCGGCAGTGCCGACGCGGCAGCGGATTATGACAGCACCTTGGTGACGGCACGTATTGGCGTTGAACGGGAATTTGATACCACGGACAGCTACACGCTGCTTGGCTTTGGCAGCCTTCGCTATACCCGTCAGGATGACGACAGCTACACTGAAAGCGGTTCAGCCCCCAACGCCACAGTCAGCGAGGTGACAACCGAAGTGGCCGAAGCCAGGCTCGGGTTCGAAGCGCAAAAGCCCCTTGCCAAAGGCGGGGTACTATCTGGCCGCTTAACCGGTGTCTTGCGCCGAAACCTGGGTGATACGTCCGCTGATGTAACAGTGTTTTCGGTCACCAACCCGCTCACTTATTCGGCTGAAGACTTTACGGGAGCAAGCTTCCGAGCCGGTTATGAGAAAGCATTTGCCTCCAACCTGCAGCTCGAGTTGAGCGCAGAGAAGGAAATCGGCAGCAACGCACAGGGACCATTTGTAAGAGCTGGCCTCAAATGGTCAATTTGATCGGATAAGCGGCTGGTATCACCGCACAGTCTCTCACGTTAGGCATATCTGCAGACACTGAAAAACGGTCCGGTTCTTACTCATTTTGATGGATGCCAAAATTTGCCTGACGGGCGTCATGAGCGCAAACATGGTACGCTTTGAAAGTCTATGTTTCCGCCGGTGCGCGAGCACGGGGCTGACGATCACTTCTTGGCGATTGAGCCGCCCACGAGATGACTGCGGCGGAACTCTGTATCAGCATGGGACTGCCCAACGCCTCTTCTGTACCGAAAGGAAACAGCATGGCCGACCAACCCGTCCGTGTCCTGCTTGTCGATGACAACCCCTTTCATATGAAACCGGTCGAGCGGCTGATCAAAGGTGAGCCTCAACTGCAGTGCTCCGTCGATCCTGCCGGAAATCTGGCCGATGGCCTTGCCGGCCTGACATCTGGAGGCATCGACCTGGTGCTGCCTGGCATCCAGGACCTGGAGATGCTATTCTGGGTCCGCGCGGCGCCGGATATGTCGGCAGTTATCCAGACTGCATTGGACGGCTTAAAGCTTGCCGTAAATGCGGTAAAAGGCCGAAGCCAGCGACTTTCTGCTCAAGTCCAATCTCAACTTGGTCTCACTGGGCCGCACGGTCTGTTACTCGCCGGCCTGTGCGCGGGAGCAGACTGCAGAATACGATTCCCCGATGTTTCGGCTCGCCGAGCAGCAATTCCTGAAAGCGGTGCAGATCATGGAGCTGGAAGAGATTAGCGGTCGGCTCCGGGATATAATGCTCGACGCTTTGGAGCGCACTGTCGCGCTGGTCGAGGGCGTTGCCCGGGTGACCCGGGCCAAACTGCTGATCGGGGTCTTCCCGTAGAGCCGCGACCGCCAAGCAAGGAGTTCTGCAACAATGAACCGGAACAAACAGCATCAGGAACTTGAAGCGCTCCGCGACAGCCAGAGGCAACTCCAAACCTTAATGTCCAACCTCCCGGGAATTGCCTACCGAGGGGAAAACGACAACGACTGGACGATGACCGTTCTGTCGGATGGCTGTCTCGATCTTACCGGTTACACGCGTGACGAGCTGATGCCGGGCGGGCGGGTCAGCTTTGGCAGCCTAATGCATCCTGACGACGCCCTTCGGGTCTGGGAAACCGTGCAGCAAGCGCTGAAGGCCCGCCGCCGCTTCCGCATCACCTACCGCATACGCACCAGGGACGGTACCGAGAAATGGGTCTGGGAACAGGGCTGCGGCATTTTCGATGACAAGGGCGACCTGCTTTTTCTGGAAGGTTTCATTACCGACATCACCGAACAGCGCCGTGCAGAACAGGCGCTTGCCCGGCAAATGGAAGAAACCCGGCGCGCCCAGGAAGCGGCGGAACTCGCCCGCAGTCAATTGGTCAACGCTATTGATTCCTCCTCCGAAGGGTTTGCGATCTACGATTCCGACGACCGGCTGCTGATGTTCAACCAAGCCTATGAGGACATGTTCAAGAGCTCCGAAGGGGGGCACATCGCGGTAGGTACCTGTTTTGAGACACTAGCGCGGTTGGTGGCGGAGGCCGGCAACGCCGAAGCCGCCGGGATGGGTGTCGAGGAATGGGTGGCGTGGCGGATGGAGAAACACCGCAACCCCACTGGCGCTTTCCGTAGTAAGCGTATGGATGGCCGGGTGCTTTGGATCCGAGAGGTGCGCACCCGCAACGGCGGGCTGGTCGGGGTTTATTCCGACATCACCGAAATCGAGTGCTACAAGAACCATCTGGAGGATCTGGTCTCCAAGCGCACTGCCACGCTCGAGGAACGGACCGAACAGCTGCACAAATCGCAGAAGAACACCGAGCGTGCGCTCGCCCTTGCCAGACAAGCCAGCATTGCCAAAAGCCAGTTTCTAGCCAACATGAGCCATGAAATCCGAACACCGCTCAATGGTGTAATTGGCATGGCCGAACTACTCAGTGGCACTGATCTCAATTCGCAGCAGAGGGAGTATGCCCGCATCATAGTGCGATCCGGCGACACCCTGCTGGCTCTGATTAACGACATCCTCGACTTTTCCAAAATAGAGGCCGGGCGGCTGGAACTGGAGTCTACACCATTCCGTCTGCGCGATCTGCTGGGGGATACGTTGCAGACACTTGCCACACGCGCAGGCGAAAAAGGCCTTGAACTAGCCCATCATATCCCGCCCGAAGTGCCCGACCGACTTGTCGGTGACCCGACCCGGTTGCGCCAGATTCTGGTCAACCTTGTCGGCAATGCCATCAAGTTCACCGATGCGGGCGAAGTGGTGGTCGATACCCGGCTTGCCGTGCGCTGCGAAACGGAAGTAACGGTGGAATTCGAAGTGCGCGACACCGGCATCGGCATACCCGCGAAACAGCAGGAGCGGATCTTTGAGGCATTCGGACAGGCCGATACTTCGACCACCCGGCGATACGGCGGTACCGGTCTGGGCCTTGCAATCTCGGCACAGCTTGCCCGCAAGATGGGTGGGGAAATGAAGCTGGACAGCGCTCCGGGCAGGGGCAGCGTTTTTTCCTTTGTTGTCCAGTTGGGGCTGGCTAGCGAGGACGATCTGCCGCGTGCGACGGTGCCCAAGGAGCTGATCGGGATGCCGGTGCTGGTTGCCGACGACAACGAGACCAACCGGAGGATTCTCGCGGAGGTCCTGGAGAACTGGGGCATGACACCGGTGCTGGCAGGCAGCGGGGCCAGTGCGCTGGCCTGCTTGGACGAGATGATCGTCAGTGGTATAACGCCTCGGCTAGCACTGCTCGACCTGATGATGCCCAAAATGGACGGCACCGCACTGGCCGCGCAAATCCGCGAACGACCGCTGCTGGATGCAATGCGCATTCTGGTAATGTCCTCTGCCGGCTACTCGGGCTCCGAAATACCCCTGCGTGAGCTCAACATTCACCGCATGCTGGTCAAACCGGTGAAACAGTCCGACCTGCTGAACGCAGTCCTCGCGGCAATTGGTACTGCCGTTCGCGAGACAGAGCCTCTCCCTACGCCGGCCGCAGCGGGTGTCACACCGCTAAGAATCTTGCTGGCCGAGGATGGTGTGGTCAATCAGAAGGTCGCCACCGATCTGTTGACCCGGCTCGGCCACAGCGTGGATCTCGCTGAGAACGGCCAAGAGGCAGTCGAAGCCACAGAACGCAGCAAATACGACCTGGTGCTGATGGATATGCACATGCCAGTCATGGATGGGGTGGCTGCCGCCAAAGCGATCCGGGCCAGCGAACAGGCGGGAGGTGGTCGTCTGCCGATCGTTGCCTGCACTGCCAGCGTAACGCCGGCGGACCGGGAGCGCTGCGCCAAAGCCGGGATGGACGACTTCGTCGGCAAGCCTTTCCGGGCTGATAGCTTGCTGCGTGCCGTCGAACGGACGGTTTTCGGCGCAATGCAGGGGCCCGCGCAGGCCAGATCCGGGGAGACTGGGCTCGATTCCGTTCCGTCGGTTGCAACACCCGCCACAGCCAGTCCGAAACGCGACGGCAATCAGGCGGAGCCGGTTGACTGGCAGGGCGCCCTGGCGAAGCTGGGCGATGAAGGCTTGCTGCGAGAGATCGCAGAGCTTTTCCTGGCCCAGGCTCCGGGGCTGGCAGCGGACATTGAAACTGCGTGCCGGACCGGAAACGCCGAAGAGCTTCGGCGCGCAGCTCATACGCTCAAAGGGTCGGCTGCGACCGTCAGTGCCTTGCCAGTGGTCGAAGCCGCGCTACGACTGGAGAATGTGGGACGTGACCGGCGTCTCGGAGAGGCACCGCCGTTGCAGCGTGATCTCGAAGTGCAATTGGAACGCTGCAGATCAACGCTGAAGGCGATCCTAGCCAAAACAGGTTAGCTGCGCGACGCTCTGAGGAGGCAACCAGGCACCTTTGCTGTTGATTTCCGCTGAGATCTGACCCGGGATTTTCATCGAGATCTGACCCGCCTGGTAGTTATGTTCTGGTGGTTATGTCTGGGTCAACGGCTCTTTCTCTCCTGTTCTGATTTTGCGGCGGCGGAACTGGCTTTGAAGCGGTAGCTGTCGTTTCCGGTTTCCAGGATTTGGCAGCGGTGGGTGAGCCGGTCGAGGAACGCCGTGGTCATCTTGGCATCCCCGAAGACGGCGGCCCATTCGCTGAAGCTGAGGTTTGTCGTGATGATCACGCTGGTGCGCTCGTACAGCTTGCTCAGCAGGTGGAAAAGCAATGCGCCTCCGGATGCACTGAATGGCAGGTAGCCCAGCTCATCGAGGATGACCAAATCGGCTCTCACCAGGCTTTCGGCAATCTTGCCCGCCTTGCCTGCGGCCTTTTCCTGTTCAAGGGCGTTGACCAGCTCGACGGTTGAGAAGATCCACAAGCCTCCATGCCGATGAGGCAGGGTTCAAGTTTCTCGAAGAACTGTATGAGCTGCGCGCGCCTGAGCGACCGATTGAACGCAACGGTTCCATCCGCTGTGACCCCTTGTACCTGAAAGATGTTCTTGGCCAGATCTAGCCCGACTGTTGCAACCTGCATTGGATGGCTCCTTTCCTAGCAGTCGATAACAACTGCACTATGGCGCATTGCGACGCCGGTGGAGCAGGAGCCATCCACCCCATCCCCCCTGACGGGCCGCACTGCAGCACCCGGTTACTGTGGCGAGTGACCGAATTGGGCCGCTAATACCATTGGTTGCGGGGCGCTAAACCGGGCTGCAAGGAGACCTTTTTGAATTGAACCTATTAGCTGCTTATGCAGAAGTCTAACCGTTGATACTATCGGCGATGCCCAACCCTTGTCGCTGCTGTTGCCGCGGTTGCACCAACCCGACCCCCAATACCATCAGTACTAAGGAAATCATCAAGGCGGGCGGCGCCGTCTCGTTCAGGAACAGAGTGCCGGACAAGAAACCGCCAATTGTCACGAAATAGGCCACCTGGCTGGCAAAGACCGCGCCGGTGCGGGCCACGATTGCAAAATAGGCCGCGTAGCATAGAACATGCAGCAGGCCGGAGAGGATTAGTGCCGTAAAGGGCAGAGATTGAGTGGCCAGGGCCAGCGAATCGGCGCCGCTGCCAAGGACCAGGGGCAGAGCAAGAAGGCAAGACAGGCCGGACGCATAGAACAGCGTTTCGACAGGGTCGAAGCGGTCGCGAGCGCGGGCGGCAATCACGTTGCTCTCGGCCGCGTAGCACAGCCCGGGCAGCAAGGCGATGGCTATGCCCCAGGCTGCCTGCTGACCCAGCAGCGTGAGCGAAATGCCCAGCAGCAGGAGGATGGACGTGGCGCCTAGGAGCAGACCGGAGCCGCGCCGGAGACTGAGCGTTTCCCGGCCCAGGCCGAGGGCGATCAGGTAGGCTGCCATCGGGGTGACGGCGATGCCGACGGACATCATGTTCGCCTGCACCATGCTGACGGCCGCAAAGCTCAGCCCGTGCGGCAGCAGCGTACCCAGCGACGCAACGATGAAATAGAGACCCCATTGCGGCCTGGCCGCTCTGCGCCGTCCTTTCAGCCGCCGGAAAGACTGCCAGGCCAGCAGCAGGGCAAACCCGGCCAGCTGCTGCCAAAAGACCAGGGCAGCGGTGGCATGCCCGCCCGCCACGGCGAGCTTGTTTAGAGGTATGGTTGCTCCCCAGGCCAGCCCCAGGAAGATCAGAAACAGTGTCCAGCGCATTGTGGTTTCCTCCTTAAACACATCAACCGTTAAGATGCAGGCTGCTGCTGCCTGCCTGGCAGCGTGCGGCGGGACGGATCAGGGCGCAGAGGCCGCTGAGGTGATCCAGGATGAGGGGTTCCGGGCTGCGCGACCGGATGAGCAGGCCGAAAGTGTACATGCCATTGGCCAGTAGCCCCGCCTTTGCGCGGCGCGCGGGTTCCGTGTCCTCAGGCGCTGCCCGCTGCAAGAACCTGGCAAACTCCTGCGACAGCATCTGACGGTTGCGGGCTGCCAGTTCGGCAGCCTTCTCATCGGAAGCGGACATTTCGACCATGCTGTTGCAAACGAAGCAGCCCAGCGGCTCGCCGCCTGGGGTCAGCCGCTCTCTTGCTCCTTGCAAGGCATCGCGCAGCCCTTCAGGACTGGCGCCGGCTCGGGCAATACCGCGGACCAGCGGGCCAGTCACATCCCGGTTGTAGCGGTCGAAGGCGGCCAGGTATAAACCGTGTTTGGAGCCGAAGACCGAATAGAGCCCGTAGTTGTTGACACCGGTGCCGGCGATCAGATCCTTCAGCGAGGCATCATGGTAGCCTTTGCGCCAGAACACCTTGAGCGCGGAATTCACGGCGTCGTCCGGGTCAAACTCCTTGTGCCTTCCCATGGTGCTCTTCCTGTTGCTTGAGGCCGCGGCAGGCTAAGGCCGCCTGCCGCGGCTGCGGGGTCACCACTTTTCCGCAAAGGGGCGGATTGTGGTCTCAAAGGACCAGGTGGTCCGGTGCTGGTGGGTGAGGTGATAGATCTCCGCGGCGATGCCGTCGGGGTGGGCGAAGAAATCCTCCCGCGCATGCGGCCAGTCCGCCGGCGGCACCAGCCAGCTGGGGCGTTCTGCGTCGCTGGCGCCTAGCCAGGTCACATCGATGGCGGCATCCACCGACAGGTAGCAGACATGGATGCCTTCCGGGCCCAAGTCCCGCGCCAGCGCCTCGCACAGGTTGCGCTGTGCGGCCTTTGTCGGGGCAAATAGCGCGTAGTTCGGCACGCCGCGGTGCGACGCGGTATTGCCGGTGGCCAGGATTGCCCCGCGGCCATTGGCGGCCATCTTGTCCGCAAAGAAGCGGGCAAAGACCAGAAAAGCGGTGGTGTTGACCCGGAAGTTCCGTTCGATCTCCAGCGGATCCAGCTCGCGGAACCGTCCAAAACTGTGCGAAACCGCATTATGCACCAGCACCCGGGGCACACCCATTTCCGCCTCGATCCTGGTCAGGCAGGTCTCGAAGGCCTGCAGATCGGAAAGGTCGCAGGCATAGGCTTGCGCACCGGGGTGCTGGTCTGCCAGCGCCTGCAGGCGGTCCGCGTTGCGGGCGATCATGGCTACCCGGTAGCCTTGCGAGATGAACTTGCGCACCGTGGCGCTGCCGGTGGCGTCGCCGACGCCGGTGATGATGCAGAGAGGCCCGGCCATGGTCAGGCCCACTGCTTCTTGCGGATTTCGGTATAGGGCGCGCCGTATTTTCCGTTCTCCTCACCGGCGGTGATGACGGTCATGATCGCGGGGTCGTACTCGTAGGTCCGGATCCACTGGCGGTCGCCCTTTTCCATCAGCATGTGAGAATGGGTCGAGCGCGCACGGCGTGTGTATTCCACCTCCACCATCCGGCATGACTGGCCGCCAAAGCCATAAGAATATTCATCGGCGCCGGGCTGTACAAAGCGGGCATGATACAGTTTCCAGTACTGGCCGTCGTGTCTGTAGATGGCGAAGGTCATCTCGTGGGTGTCGTACTGCCAGTGCCAGATGCTGTCCTGGTAGATCTTTTCCCAATCTGCCAGCAGGCTGCCGTCCCGGAACGAATGGCCTTCGACTTTCCAGCCCAGAGTGTCGGTCATTTTCATGTCTCCTTAGGTTTTCACATCGATCATTATGAAAAGGCGGAAGCAGGTCCCGCTCGCCACAGCGGGTTCCCCAAGGCCGCCGCCTTTATCCGGTCTTTTGAGCGGGTGCGGAGTTCGTCCGGGGTGTTTCCCAGTTGAACAGGGTTGAAACCGCAGCAAGGTCCTGCACGCCCAGCCCGGTCAGGCTGCAAACGATGACTTGGCGTCCGCTGTTGCGCAGCCGGTCATTGCTGGCCCAGGCAGCGCCCAATTCCTGCATCCCAAGTTCTGCCTCCGTCAGGCCAGAAGACAGGGCGCGGGCTGCGTTGCCATAGGCGCGGGCCTGTCCGAGGCTGTCGGTAAAGACCTTGCCGGCCTGGACGAGCAGGGAAGGGGGCAATTCGCATTTGGTTTCGTCATCGGCACCGGCGCTGATCACCGTCTGTCCGGGCTCTATATCTTCGGCCTGGAACAAGGGTTCTGTGGCGGCGGTAGCGCAGACAACCAGCCGGGCTCCGAGCATCGCTTCGGCCGGGCTGCCGGCGGTGGAGATCCGGCTTGCCGGAAATCCGGCCTGCAGGGAAGCTAATAGCGATCTGGCTGCCTCAGGCCGGCGGGCCCAGATGCAGAGGCTGCGGATTTCCCGCAATTGCGCCAGCGCCTGGATCTGATGGCGCGCCTGGGTGCCGGCACCCAGCAGCGCCGCGTCCACCGGGCCAGCGGAAAGGCAGCTGTGCGCGGCCAAAGCGCCGGCAGCGCCGGTCCGGTAGTCGGAAATCAGGTGGCCGTCGTGCAGCAGCGCAAGCGGCTGGCAGGTCTTGGAGCAGCAGGCAAGGATCAGCCCGCTATGGCCGCTGCCGGTGTCTGCTTTCAGGCTTTCCGACCAGCCCGCGAGCTTGACGGTGAAAATGGGGGCGCCAGGCAGAACTGCGCTTTTGACATGCACATCGGCGCCCGGCGCCGGGAACAGCACCTGAGCCGCCGCGGTGGCTTTGCCCGTGCTGTAGGCAATCATCGCCTGGCGCACTGGTGACAGCAGGGCTGCGTGGGACAGCCGGGCGGCGATTTCTTCGCGGGTGATATGGCGCAGGGCAGGGGTCATGGCAGCACCTCGAACCGGCCGGTGCCCAGGATTGAAACCTGACCTCTGACTTGGATAGCTCTGATCCCGTCCGGCCCGCTGTCGACCTGCACCGAAATCCGGCTGGGGCGGCCTGCATACTGCCCCTGCTTTAGTTCCAACGTGTTGGCCGCGTTCAGCAGACCGTGCTTATGGGCATAAGCGCCAATGACGCCTGCGGCGCTGCCGGTTGCGATGTCCTCGATCCGCCCGTCGTTGGTCCAATGGCGCCCTTCGGTTTGGTGGACGTCGTACAGGTAAGCGAACTGAGCGCCCACGTCCGCCAGCCGCTGCTCGAGGTCCGGGACACGGATAGCCGCCCTGTCCAAACCCTGCCGGACCGGCACCACCAGATAGCGCAACCCGGTCGAGACGACTTCCAGCGGCAGGCCCGGGGTCAGATCCTCCGGCGCCAGCGAGAAACAGCTGGCAAGCTCCCGGGCGGCGGCGCCGTTCAGCTCTGCCAGGTACAGCGGCTTTCCCTGATCCATCCACACGTCAAACCCCGCTGCGCAGTTGGCAGAACGTAGAGTCACCCGGCGGTCTTCCAAGGCAAAGGTGGCCTCAGCCGTTTCTGCGGGCTGCTCCAGGTGATGCAGCACGGCCGCGGCGCCCAGCAAAGGGTGGCCGGCAAAAAGCAGCTCCTCTTCCAGATCGAAAACCCGCAGGGGGCGGCTGCCGTCCGCGAGGGCAGGCCCCGTCAGAAAGGCGGATTCAAAGTGCTTGAGCTCCCGGGTCAGCTTCAGCATCTGCCGGCCGTCCAGCGCCCAAGCCTCGGGGAAAACCGCCAGGCTGTTGCCGGAGAACGGGCCATCCGAGAAAACATCGCAAAGGACATAGTGCATGCCGCAGGCCTTGTTGCACAAATCGGGAGCTGAACGCAGCTCCCCTTTCCCCGGATAGACTTATTCCACGGGCCGCGTAATAGGCATGCCAAGCGCCGTA